>NZ_JBNNUC010000003.1:0-381214 GCF_050279365.1 Peribacillus sp. NPDC094092
ATTAGCTCCGGTTTCCCGAAGTTATCCCAGTCTTATAGGCAGGTTGCCCACGTGTTACTCACCCGTCCGCCGCTAATCTCAGGGAGCAAGCTCCCGTCGATTCGCTCGACTTGCATGTATTAGGCACGCCGCCAGCGTTCGTCCTGAGCCAGGATCAAACTCTCCGAAGAAATGTTTGACTTGCTCATTTGCTTTTTTTAGATAGTGTGTGCTCACTTAAAATTAACGTTGGCGCTTTGTTTTGTTCAGTTTTCAAAGAGCAATTTGTTGTCGTTCCTCTCAGAAGCGACCTCTATAATGTAACACATTCTGTCACGTTTCGTCAACAACTTTTTTAAAATATTTTTTCAAGTTGTTCGTTGTTTAAGTTGTTGTCTTAGCGACAAGAAATAATATACCATGTACTAAAAATGTTTGCAATACGTTTTTTAAAACTTTTTCAAAAAAAATATTTCCCCCTATAACCTTCTATATATTCTTTACATCAACATCACACCCTTCCCCTATTTCCGGGTCAAACTCATGGATTATGAATAAACGAAGCATATTTCCAATGAAACACAAATAGTCATATATAGATATCTTTTTTCCATGAGGTGAAGCAATGAATCTCGCATTAATCGGATTACTCATTTCTTACATTATGGCCCTTTACTTATTCAGCGCTGCTTTTTATGAAGCCATCAAGTTCAGCAGAGAAAAAGGCAAGGTGAATGGTACGACGTTTTTATTCAGCTTTACTTTTGCTTTGATTTTCACACGGATCACCTATTTGTTTCACCCCTATTAAATAAAAGCAGTAAGTCGGGAGACTTACTGCTTTTATACGGAAACTTGCGCTTCTTTATTTACCTTGCTTTTCTTTTCATCCTTTAAGAACATCATCAGACCACCCAATATGATGCTACCTCCAAGGACCTGCGTCCAGAGTATCGGTTCATCTAATATGAAGTAAGCCAGAATTGTCGCTCCCACCGGTTCTAGTAGAATCCCCATCGAAATCGTCGAAGTGCTTAACCACTTTAGTGACCAATTGAACAAAGAATGCCCCAATAAAGTCGGGAAAATGGCAAGCAAAACGAAATAGATCCAATCGGAAGCAGGATAAGGCGCCAATGCCTCTCCTTTGAAAATCACATAGAAAAACAATGCGACAGTACTGATTGCATACACGACAAAGGTATATGTTATCGAAGAGATGCGTTTTCGGACATTTTGGCCAAACAGTAAATAACCGGTTACAAGCGCACATGCGATAAGCGAAAGAATATCTCCCCAAAGCGCCATACCGCTGATTCTCAAATCTCCCCAGCTAATGACAAGGCTGCCTGCTATCGCAATGATGCCGCTCAATATCGCCTTCATTGAAAATCTTTCTTTAAAAAACAGGTAGGCTCCGGCAAAAGCGAATAAAGGCTGGAGTGTGACAAGCACAGTTGAACTCGCGACCGATGTGTAATTAAGCGATTCAAACCATAAAATAAAATGAAAAGCCAAAAACACGCCTGCCGCGATCGAATACAACCAATCCTTTTTTTTAATTAATTTAAGTTCATGACGGTATTTCACCAAGAAAACCGGCAACATAAGAAGGACAGTAAATAATAAACGGTAAAAGGCGATAACACCGGATGGAGCGGTTGCCAATTTAACAAGGATGGCCGAAAACGATACGGATGCCACACCGATCGCTAATGCTGCATAAGGATTCACTTTTGGCATTTGACTTCAATTCCTCCTTTCAACGGAATTACGTTTCATCGAATTCTATTCTACTATGTTAAAATTATTAGGGTAGTCTTTTTTAGAAAACGGGTATATGGCAACAGACGATCTTATTATTCGATAATCATTCGGAAGTGGTGAAAAAAGATGGAATGGACATTCGACCCTCAATCGGAACTGCAAATCCTTTTCAAATTGGGGATTTCAGCTCTCCTTGGACTAATTATCGGACTAGAGCGAGAAATGAAACGAAAACCCGTTGGATTAAAAACAAGCCTGGTCATTTCAATAGTCAGCTGTTTATTAACGATCGTTTCCATGGAATCCGCTTATAAGTTCCCGGGGAGCGACGATGTAAATATCACAATGGACCCCTTGCGTCTAGCGGCTCAGATCGTTTCCGGCGTCGGCTTTATCGGTGCAGGCGTCATTCTCCGGCGGGACAACAACAGCATATCCGGTTTAACGACAGCCGCCATCATCTGGGGAGCGGCGGGAATCGGAATCGCCGTTGGAGCAGGATTTTTTCTCGAAGCAATTGCCGGCGTCATCCTATTGATCATAAGTGTCGAATTGGTGCCCGCAATCGTCACCTGGCTCGGACCGATGAAGTTACGGCAAAAGGAAATCTTTCTGCAGCTGGTCGTGCAAAATAAAGATGACATTGCCGTCGTACTGAAAAAAATCAAAGACGAAAAAATATTCATCAAAAACCTCAGAATCAAGGATGTGGCAAATGACAACCACCTTTTGACACTTAAAGTTCTGGTCGATCATAAAGTCAGAACATCGGAAGTGTATTACACCGTCTCCAACCTTAATGAGATTAAGAGAGTAGAAATTGAAAATGCATGATAAAGATAAAAGGGGTGCGGAATTAAACATTCCGCACCCCTTTTAAATTCCCACAATATTAAGTGATCGAGCCCCTACGAGTCAGCACGTTAGACTATTTTTGACCCAATGGACATTATCTTCAATTAATGGCCAAGCCTTTTCTGAATAAACCAAATAAACCAATTGAAACTTCCCAATCCCCAGGTTTTATCTATCCCGACACCTAACATGCATACACGGACAGGTCAGTGAGAAAGTCCAATATTGCGTTACTTCACTTTCGCCTGACCCATTTTTTTAGTGGTCCGCTATACATATATTTTAAATTTCACAAAACATTCAAACCGATATCCCCCTCTATACGTTTATATATAGTGAAAGGACGAACTCCGGCTAGATTAAACTTTCAAAGGAAGGTGGGCAGGACAACTCAAGATATTGATAGGGATTTAAACAGTTATCAAATAATAATTTTCCGAGGTGAGTAATGTTTAAAAAAGTAAAGGTAATAAGTATATGGATTCTCCCCTTACTATTTGTTGTTTTTATACCAAATGTAATCGGTGCTTCTTCTGCTAAAGGTGAAAGCCCTGTTTTAGGGACAGGCTTTGACACCCACATCACCAACAATTCCCTTGCCGTAAGTCCGGATGAGCAAATAGCGATTGTCTCAGATAGCCGTGAACACTCCATCCTGGTCTATGATCTTACCAAAGGCATATTGCGCAAAAAGATTGACGGCTTCGGTTCACCGAGAAACATCGTGTTTATTGATGGCGGGTCAGAATTTGTCGTCTCAGACAGTACGCTCGGCACACTCCGTTTTTACAGCATTAAAAATTTCACCTTGAAAGATGAAGTTGTCGTTGGCCCAGGTGCATTCGGGACTGCTGTCAGTCCGGATGGAAAGACAATGTATGTAAATAATCAAGCACACAATTCCGTCACGGTCGTCGATTTGGAAAAACGAAAACCGATTGACGTCATTACTGGTTTCGCCCAACCAAGGCAAGGCATCAAAGTCTCTTCAGACGGAAAGTATATCTTTGTCACGAACTTTCAAGGAGATAAAGTGTCCATCGTTGATGCCGCCACTAAAAAAATCATTCGTGAAATATCAGGATTCTCCAGTATTCGCGGAATCTCGATTACCGCGGCTGGAGGAACATTATATGCCGCAAATAGCGGACGCAACAGCATTTCCGCAGTTGATACGGCAGACGGTAATATTAAAGGTGAAATCAAAGTGGGACGTGAGCCATATGGCGCTGCTCTATCCCCTGATGATAAACTCCTCTTCGCAAGCAACAAAGCTGATAATACGATTGACGTGATCAATGTCGCTGATCGCCGCGTAGTTAAAACAATTGGGGGTTTCAAAGAACCAAGGCAAGCCATTGTCTTTAGCCATGATGGGGATCAGGCTTATGTATTGAATCGGGATCTGTCCATTGCTCTTGTTGATGTTAAAACATACACCATCACGGATATAATTCAGGACAAGCCAAAAAAATACAAGCTTAAAACACTTGAATCTGACGAAGTGGGGAAATATGTGGCAGATCAAGATGGAATGACACTTTATTACTTCACAAAGGACGATTCTAGTGTCAGTAATTGCAGGGGCCAATGTATGGAGATTTGGCCACCATTCCATGAAGATAATATCATCTCGAATAAAGGATTCGACAAAAAAGACTTTAGAACGATCATAAGAGATGACGGACAAAAACAGACAACCTATAAAGGGCATCCGCTTTATTACTATGTAAAAGATACACAGGCAGGTGATATGAATGGACAAGGCGTCAATAATGCCTGGTATGTATTGAAAAAAAGGATTTTTGAGGAATAAACGCAAGAACAAGTGATCAGGAATCCAGTAAAGTCGCACAAAGAACACGTTGATATATTTGAACAGATGAATAAAGATCAAAAACAATTTATATAGTGGTAATGATTTTGCCTTTAAAAATCGCTGGCTGCAGCTTGAATGTTGTGCGGCAGGTCTCCGATCGTATAAACAAATAAACTGTAGGTAACCGTTTGACTGCCCTCAAACGGTTTTTTTATTATTTTTGCAAAAATCTCATATTTTATATTGACTTTTCTCCAAAATCCGATAAAATAATTATTGTACCTCAATTCGGGGCATTAGCTCAGCTGGGAGAGCGCTACGCTGGCAGCGTAGAGGTCAGCGGTTCGATCCCGCTATGCTCCATATCCGAAAACCCTTGCGTAGCAAGGGTTTTTTCTTTTTATCTCATCCTCCCCTTTAACGTTTGTCTTATATTAATTAATCCTTCCATTAACAACACCTTTCCAGCGTAACCCGAGTATTTCCCTTTGTCATATTCCCGTATTTCATGCCAGGAGAAAGATAATATAGCCATGGTCCTCTTTCGCCACCTTAAGAAACCGATTTACTTCATCTTCTTTCCATACCGTCATTTCTTCATTATTAACTTTTGCCCGTTAGATCGCATGTAATTGACCACACAAAGGGTGTTGGTGATTTTACAAAAAACTTTAAGACAAAATTTCAGCTGTGTTTTTCACTTGTATGAACGAGCATATAAAAAGAAAATTGGCAGGAATGAGTTCGGTTCAATACCGTCTTCACACCCGCCAATTAACTGCTTAGCATAAACTTTAGCTTTTTCGGGACACACCAGTTTAACGTCCTACTTCGCTAATACCTTCAAAGGGGTCACTTTTACTGTTCGCCCATTCCATCAAAATTCTTTGACACAAAGTTATCAAGCAATGCACGCACTTGATCTGTTGACTCTGTGCTCATTAATTGATTCCTTAACTCACTCGCCCCTCGGAACCCACGGACATATATCTTAAAAAAGCGATGAAGAGCCTTGAACGAACGTAGCTCTAATTTTGAATATTTATCATGGAGATCCAGATGCAACCTTAAGAGATCAAGCAACTCCTTACTACTGTGATCTTTCGGCTCCTTTTCAAACGCAAATGGATTATTGAAAATACCACGCCCAATCATAACTCCATCTATGCCGTATTGATGAGCGAGCTTTAGGCCAGTTTGACGGTCAGGGATATCCCCATTGATCGTCAAGAGTGTATCCGGCGCCACCTGGTCACGAAGTTTCTTAATCTCCGGGATCAGTTCCCAATGAGCATCCACTTTGCTCATTTCCTTTCTTGTACGCAGATGGATGGAAAGATTAACAATGTCTTGTTTAAATATGTGTGTTAGCCAGTCGCGCCATTCGTCAACATCTGTGAAACCAAGCCTTGTCTTTACGCTTACAGGCAATCCCCCTGCTTTTGCTGCTTGTATTAAATCTGCCGCAACTTCCGGACGACGGATAAGGCCGCTTCCCTTCCCATTCTGTGTCACATTTGGTACGGGACAGCCCATATTGATATCCACACCCCGATAACCCAGTTTCGCCATACCAATACTCATTTGCCTAAAGTGTTCAGGCTTGTCCCCCCATATATGGGCTACAATTGGTTGTTCATCCTCCGTAAAAGTCAAACGTCCACGCACACTTTGTTTCCCTTCTGGGTGACAATAACTCTCCGTGTTTGTAAACTCTGTAAAAAACACATCAGGTCTGGCTGCTTCACTCACTACATGGCGAAAAACAACATCCGTCACATCTTCCATTGGTGCCAGTATAAAAAAAGGTCGTGGTAAATCACGCCAAAAATTTTCTTTCATGTTCAAATCCAAATCCTCTCATTATGGGATACCAGGCCAACCCTTATCCCAAAATTAAAAAGCAAAATGTCCCTGCTTCTTTTACACTTATACCATGCTTAATCACTTTTTATCAAACTGATCGGAAATGTTTATTTTCACGAAATCGGATTTATTTTAACTTCGATCTCTGTACAAAATATCTTCTGCTAAAATCCACCCCATCAGCCAGCATTCCACTGTTCAAGATCAAATGAAGGGAAGAACACTGGATTGACAAGGGTTTAACAATAAAAAGACCCCGAAATCGCAAAAATACTTTTTAACGAAATCAGGGTTGAACTGGCAAATGTTTATTTAACTAGCAGGAGCATTTTTTAATTAGGTCCAATTACGTCACGACATCAACATGCGTTGAATGCAAAAGCCATGCACTACTGTTACTCATTCAACAATTACTCTAATAGAAAAGTTCCCTTCGGCATACCATCACATTCTCAAAACCTCATTGTTTCCTACACTGTAGAAAACTATCACCGTTCATTTCAAACCTTGCAAAAACCTAAAAAACCCTGATATAAAGCCATTCCTGGACACTTTAGGACATTGTACCGACCACGCTGGCAGCTTAGAGGTCAGCGGTTCGATCCCGCTATGCTCCACCTACCTCCTTAACGGAAGCAGGCGCATTCAAATTCACTAAGAAAAGCTTCGATATAGCTTGGACCCTAGACCATTGCAATAATTACAATCCTTGAGGACTATCAATGAAAAAAGAAGTGATAAGCTGTCCTAGTCTTCGAATTCCCTCATTTATTTCTTTCTCATCGGCATAACTGAACGAGAGCCGGAGAAACTCGGTCCCATCGTTTGGATCCAAGAAAAAGTACTTGCCCGGAACATATGAAACACCCTCAGCCAGTGCCTGTGATAATAGATGCGACGTATCGGCACCTGGAACTCTCATCCATACAAAGTAACCGCCATCTGGTACATACCAGGAAACGGATTCTGGAAGAAATTGTTCCATCGCACGGATTAACGCAGTACATTTAGACCGATACACATCTTTTAGAAGGTCGAGCCGTTTCTCAAAATCGGTGTTTTCTAAGTATACAGCCATTGTACTTTGAGCAAATGGATGGTCTAAATCTTTTTTAAACCACTCTAATGCCTTGATGAATTCACCTTCTCCTGCTATCCATCCAATCCTCATTCCTGGTGCAACAACCTTGGATAAAGACCCAACTTGGAGGACTCGTCCGCATTTATCCAACGATTTTATCGGCACCGGATTTTTATCGAAGGCTAATTCCCCATATGCATCATCCTCTATAATGAGGAAATCAAACTCGATGGAAAGCTCCACTAACTGCTCCCGACGCTCCTTTGTCATAGTCGTCCCTGTTGGATTTTGAAAGGTTGGGATTGTATATAGAAAACGCGGGAGGGTTAGACCTGTACGTTTCCTTTCTTCCAGCATTTCTTTTAATCGGAACGTTTGGAGTCCTTGTTCATCTATAGGTACACTAATGATCTGCTTCGTATAGTTTTGAAAAATTTCTAAAGCCTCCATATAGGTGGGAGACTCCACTACCACGACAGCTTTTTCATCAAGGAGGATGCGGGCAATAAGATCAATCCCCTGGCAAGCTCCTGATGTAATCAAAAGCTGATCTTCCAACATGCAAACTCCACGCTCTTCCAATCTTTTCTGGATTTGATGCTTTAGTCTTGCAATTCTTGGACTTCCGATATAATGGAGCGGCAAATCCTTCTCCTCCTCAAGAAGTCTGGCTACAGCTACCTTGATTTCCTCAGCAGGAACGAGAACAGGATCAGGATAGCCTGAACTTAAGCGAATGCAACCATCTGGCAGGTTTGGCATCCACGCACCGGGCGGATCATTCTTAAGTGCCGCTTTAATGTTTTCAGAAAAAAAAGATTCAACATTCACTTCAACCATACACCTTTCCGTCAATCATACCTGATTGATTCCCGCGATTTTTGAAGATGGCTGCTTATTTCAAAATACACACAGACAGTCATCTATCTTTTGTCAAAACTGAAATTACCTTAAAACTTTTCTTCCGGGCCGCTTTATATTTCGGAAATTCAGGGGTCTCTTTACACAGAACTCTCTTGACGCTACAAAAGAATAAGAGCTTTTTACTTTAAAAAAGATGAGGCCGTTTTTTTGTCTGTCAGTAAAACTGATAAAAGAACCTAAAAAATAAAGAAAGGCAGATCGTCCGCCTTTCTTCACTTTTTATGCAACTCATTCCATACCTTAACCAAACGCTTCGGTGCCGCACGTAAATAGGCTTCTTTCATTAGGTGGGTCAATTCATCCCAGTCTCCCCTATCCGGATTTTGAATAGAAACCCAACCGTGATGACCTATATATGGGGTTTTGAAAAAATTCTCTTTTTGCAGCAATAATTCTTGAGTTTCTCGATCTGACTTGAACGACAAGCTGAATCCTTTCTCGCTTTCACCTGAAATCACAAAGGATTTTCCATTGATTTTAAAAGTATTGTGACCGAAACCGTCAATATGTTCAACAGCTTCGGGCAATGCAAGACAGATATTACGTGCCATTTCAAGCATGGCTGCCGTGTCTTGTAATTCCATGTTTTCATTCACCTATCATCAATTCTATTTTGCGTTCACATCGGGTTGATGAATTCCGAATACATTGCCTTCGGTATCGATATAGTAGCCTTGCCAAGCCATACCAGGAAGGGCATATTTGGGCATTGCAACCTTGCCGCCATTCTCAATGATTTTGGCTTCCGTTACATCGTAATTTTCCACGCCCATTGTACAAGCAAATGCATTTAATGCTTGGTTTGCATCCGGCGGAGCACTTTGACGCTGCATCAGAGCACCATCGATTCCATGTTCTTTCTCATCGCCAGTCACCGCTCCAAAGTAAGGCATGCCTGCATACTCACTCCAATCTTGAAATGACCATCCAAATACCTCTCCATAAAACTTCTTTGCCCGTTCCATGTCATTCACATGGATTTCGAAATGAACTAACCTTCCCATGATTCCCTCCTAATTATCATATGAATTAACCATTCACTTACCTTATCCAGTGTGTGTTCGCTTACAAATACCCATTTTAACATTATAATGGAAATGGAAATAAATTCAAAGAACTTAGAGCTTCATCATACAATCTGCCATAACCTTTTAGAAAGATTACAGGAACCGCTTTTTTAAAATTGTTTGTTACGGATCACCGTTTGTTTACCAAATTTTTGCGAAACTATGTGTATATTATTGTGAAAGTTGGACTAGACTGCTAGTAAAGAATTCTAGGAGGTTATCAAAATGTTTAGATTCGGTAAGAGAAAGCTGCGGAGCAAGGTCGGTAAATTAATCGATAAGCACGGATATACACAAGAGGAGTTTGTAAGTGCGTCAGGAATTTCACGTAATACGATAAGCAGAGTTTGCAGCGACCCCAAGTATGTGCCGTCAGCCGGGGTTTTAAAGAAAATCATGAAGGCGGTTCGAAATATTGATGCTGGTGCAAAGGCGGATGACTACTTTGATTTGTAAACAAAAGGGCCCTAGCCTAATGGCCGGGGCTAAATGTATTTGTCCAATTCTTGTTCATCCTCTCCTTATCCATGCCCCATAAACCATGCTTTCCTTTCGCTGGAATAAAGTCATCCAGCAGCTGCATGTCCTTAATTCCCCAAGCGAACCCTCCCACTTTGAAGGCACTTCCAACATTTCCGTGTCCGTTATTCTCCATCACCTTCAATCGATTCACCTTGCATAGACCCATGCTATAGCATTTCGAATGGTACCCGTTGATTATCCATGCTTATCCAGCTACAACTGGATTGCCCTAATTTGTTCTCCATGACTCGCCCAAGGCTGGGTCATGGATCAAAACCTTCCATCCAACTTCCTTCGAATTTAAAAAACCCCCACTTCCATTAGGAGCGGGGGTTTTCCGATGTTATGTATTTCTTGCGGTTCTTTTGTCCCTTTTAGACAAACCCTGCAGGGATTGTCTAAAAGGGACAAAAGGTTATATATTCCGCTTAAGCTATTTTCGACTAACCATTTTCTTTATGAACTGAACCACAGGTGACACAATCGATTCATGTACATTCGTAAGGGCATATCCGATCAGGCCCATTATTACCAGGGCCAAGATTAATCCTATTACCAATCCTGAGGTTTCTCTAAGTTCTTCAAGTACAGCATCCATCATTCCTTATCCTCCCCGGCTTGCCGATGCGACTTAATTTTCCGGTTTTACACCCATTTTTACTATTGTCATATATCGTTTTTTCTTGGACCTTGCCCATTCTGTTAAATAAGGTTCATTATAACGCATTGGATGATTATGGTCGAGCTCCCACTTTTAAACGTATTTTTTGATGTCACTTTACTAACAAAGCCTTTAGCTCTAGCGTTTCTCTTTAAGTAAAAATATAAACCTTCGTTTCATTCGAATATACAAGAAACAATGTAAACCTTTTCATTTGTCCAAAACCGACAAACAAAAGACGGAATTATTGTTTTTTTAGAACATTGAGAATATTGTCGAAAAAACGTAAGCTTAATTTATTGAAATACATCTTCTTAGGGGGTGCGCTTTAAATGGAAGCCATTACAAGGGACTTTTTCTTATTTCTATCTAAAAATAATCTGCTTAATAATATTGCTAAAAAAAGCGGGGGAAATTTTGCTGCTGGTAAGATCATTGGGGGAACTGATTTCCAAAGTTCCATTAAATTCATTAAACAACTTAACAATAACGGCTTGTCGGTTACAGTAGACCATCTTGGGGAATTCGTTGATTCTAAGGAAGTGACTCTGGAGCGGACGGCAGAATGCATCGAAACCATCGAAATGATCAGCAGGGAAAAACTTGATTCACAGGTTTCTCTGAAAATGACTTCTCTGGGACTTGATATCGATCATAAACTCGTGATTGAGAATATGACGAAAATTCTTGATACAGCCGAAAAACATAAAGTCATGGTCACGATCGATATGGAAGACGAAGTCCGCTGTCAGGCAACTATCGATATCTTTAGACAGTTCAAAGAAAAATACAGCTGCATAAGTACTGTTCTACAAGCATATCTATTCCGCACAGAGAAAGATTTGGAGGAGCTTGGCCAATATAAGCCATTCCTGCGTCTCGTAAAGGGTGCCTACAAGGAATCTGCCGAGGTGGCTTTTCCCGAAAAGAATGATGTAGACGAAAACTATAAAAAGTTGATTAAGCAAAGTCTTCTTAACGGAAATTATACGGCCATTGCCTCACATGATGACAAAATCATCGAATATACAAAAGAGCTGGCCAAGAAGTTCGACATCCCGAATACACAATTCGAATTTCAAATGCTTTATGGCATGAGAAACAAAACTCAATACGAATTGGTCAAGCAAGGTTACAAAATGCGCGTCTATGTACCATATGGTCTGGATTGGTATGGATACTTCATGAGAAGGCTTGCAGAAAGGCCATCCAATATTGCCTTTGCTTTCAAAGGGATGGTCAGAAGCTAAATATACATTCAACATTATTAATGGCTACACAAAAAATCTATTAAAAGGTGTGATTATCAATGATTTCATATAAACACGAACCATTTGTTGATTTTACAAACGAGGAAAACAAAAAAGCATATCAGGAAGCACTTCAAACTGTTGAAGGCTACTTAGGGCAAGACTACCCTCTTTATATCGGGGCAGAGAAAGTGACTACTGATGAGAAAATCGTTTCATATAACCCTGCAGATAAGCAAGAGGTCATCGGCCGAGTATCGAAAGCGAACAGGGATCTTGCTGAAAAAGCCATGCAGGAAGCTGTTACCGCTTTTGAAAGCTGGAAAAAAGTGAAACCGGAAATCCGTGCTGACGTTTTGTTCAAAGCAGCTGCCATCATTCGCAGACGCAAGCATGAGTTCTCTGCGTTATTGACGAAAGAAGCGGGTAAACCTTGGAATGAGGCTGATGCGGATACAGCGGAAGCGATCGATTTCCTTGAATTCTATGCCCGCCAAATGCTGACGCTTAAAGATGGTGTTCCTGTTCAAAGCCGTCCGGGAGAATTCAACCGTTATGATTACATTCCATTAGGGGTAGGCATCATCATTTCTCCTTGGAACTTCCCATTTGCGATCATGGCAGGTACAGCTGTTGCCGCTATCGTCACTGGTAACACAATCCTGTTGAAACCAGCTTCGACTACTCCTATCGTTGCTGCGAAATTCGTTGAAGTGATGCTTGAAGCCGGCCTTCCAGCAGGTGTATTGAATTTCGTTCCAGGTAGCGGAGCCGAGGTGGGCGACTACCTGGTAGATCATCCTAAAACACGTTTCATTTCCTTCACAGGTTCACGTGATGTAGGTCTGCGCATTTACAAACGTGCTTCAGAAGTGAACGAAGGCCAAATTTGGCTGAAGCGTGTCATTGCTGAAATGGGCGGAAAAGATACAATCGTCGTCGACAAAGAGGCAGATCTTGAATTGGCCGCTCAATCGATCGTGAAATCTGCATTTGGCTTCTCAGGACAAAAATGTTCTGCTTGCTCCCGTGCTGTCATCGTAGAAGATGTATACGATCAAGTTTTAGATCGCGCTGTTGAATTAACAAAACAACTAACAGTTGGCAATCCTGTAGAAAATCATTTCATGGGACCAGTTATCGATCAAGCTGCTTTTGACAAAATCATGAGCTATATTGAAATCGGGAAACAAGAAGGACGCGTTCTGACTGGAGGAGAAGGAGATAGCTCTAAAGGCTACTTCGTTCAACCGACAATCGTTGCTGATGTCGATCCGCAAGCACGCTTGATGCAAGAAGAAATTTTCGGACCAGTCGTTGCCTTCACAAAAGCAAAGGACTTTAACGAAGCTCTTGAGATCGCCAATAATACGGAATATGGTTTGACTGGGGCTGTCATTACGACAAATCGCCTAAACATGGAAAAAGCACGCGAAGAATTCCATGTAGGGAACTTGTATTTCAACCGCGGCTGTACCGGTGCAATCGTAGGTTATCAGCCATTCGGCGGGTTCAACATGTCAGGAACTGATTCCAAGGCAGGCGGACCGGACTACTTGCAGCTTCATATGCAAGCCAAAACAACATCCGAAACATTTTGATATTGAAGAAGATATGAAACCCCTATGGTTTTCGTATCTTCCATTCTGGATACGGAAACCAAAATGAGGTTAAATGGAGGAAGTGACAAATAGGTTGCTTCCTCTTTTATAACAAAAAATTATAAATTTCAACCTGAAGGGAGTCTTTTATGGATTACGCATTAATAATTTCGATCAGCATTTACATGACTGGCATGCTTTTCATTGGTTACTTCGCTTACAAAAGAACTTCCAATTTAAATGATTATATGCTGGGCGACCGGGGCCTTGGTCCTGCCGTCACTGCATTAAGCGCCGGTGCTGCCGATATGAGCGGCTGGCTTTTGATGGGGATGCCCGGTGCCATGTTCGCAACAGGACTAAGTTCCATCTGGATCGTAATCGGTCTGACGCTTGGTGCCTATGCGAACTGGCTGTATGTTGCACCAAGATTGAGAACCTATACGGAAGTCGCCAATAACTCCATTACGATCCCCGCTTTCCTGGAAAACCGTTTTGGCGAAGGCTCACGGATCTTAAGGCTCATTTCAGCTTTGGTCATCCTGATATTCTTCACCTTTTACGTTTCTTCCGGAATGGTATCAGGCGGAGTCTTATTCCAAAGTACATTTGGCCTGGATTACCATACAGGTTTATGGATCTTGACAGGTGTCGTCGTCGCCTATACTTTATTCGGCGGATTCCTGGCAGTAAGCTGGACAGACTTTGTTCAAGGAATCATCATGTTCGTTGCCTTGATCCTTGTTCCGATCGTCACGCTTTTCCATGTTGGCGGTTTCGGTCCTTCAATCGACACGCCACGTTCCATTGATCCAGCTCTATTGAATATTTTCACAGGGACAAGCTTATTAGGCATCATCTCATTGTTTGCATGGGGACTCGGTTACTTTGGACAGCCTCATATCATTGTCCGCTTTATGGCGATCAGTTCTGTTAAGGAAATCAAGAAAGCCCGTAATATCGGGATGGGCTGGATGATTTTCTCCAGTATTGGTGCGATGCTGACTGGATTCATCGGAATTACGTATTATCACCAAAACGGACTCAAGTTAGCTGACCCTGAAACAATTTTCATAGAGTTAGGGGAAATACTATTCCACCCCCTTATCACTGGTTTCTTGATTTCCGCAATTCTGGCGGCAATCATGAGCACGATTTCTTCGCAACTTTTGGTTACTGCTAGCTCTTTAACGGAGGATATATACAAAACCTTCTTCCGTCGTACCGCTTCAGATAAAGAACTTGTCTTCCTTGGCAGGCTTTCCGTACTGATCATTTCGATCATTGCGCTAATCCTATCTTGGAAGCAGAATGACACGATTCTTGGACTTGTCGGGTATGCTTGGGCTGGATTCGGTTCTTCATTCGGTCCATTGGTCATACTAAGCCTTTGCTGGAAACGCATGACAAAGTGGGGGGCATTAGCAGGGATGGTCGTTGGTGCTGCTACTGTCATCATCTGGTCCATGGCCGGATTATCCGATACGCTTTATGAAATGATTCCTGGTTTTGGCGCAAGTTTGATTGCCATCATTGTGGTCAGTCTTCTTACAGCGAAACCATCAAAAGAAGTAGAAGCGAAATTCGAAGAATTCGAAAAAACTTTAAAACAATAAAAATCCCCCTAAAAGGAACGGTATTTCTTCATATACCGTTCCTTCTTTGTTCTTGCCCCCTATACACATCATGACTTTATAAGTATTATTATACTAAGTTGTCATACACTTCAAAAAACTACAGGGGGCCATATATGTCATTAGAAAAGATCCTGACTCTCACAAACATCAACGATATAACGGATATGGTCAGCACTTATTTAAAAAAACCAGTCGTCATCGAAAATGAACAATTTTTATTGCTGGCATATAGTTCATATTATATCGAACACTTCGACCAAGCCAATCGTCAAACCATCTTCACAAAGCATTGGCCGATCCCAATTCTGGAAAAGTTCATGGATGAGGGCATTGTCGAACAGCTTAAAACCGTGGAGCATCCATTCAGGGTGAAACAAATCAAGGAAATCGGGTTAAATCAAAGAGTCGTCGTGAGCGCCGTTCACAAAGGGCAGGTCTTCGGATTCATTTGGGTCCAAGAAACGGAAATGATGACTGATTCCGATTTGGAATTTTTACATGAAGTTTCCCATCATATCGGCAAGCTCCTCTATCAGAAAAAACAGATAAACATGAAAAAAGATGAAGAAAAAAATGAGTTCTATCAAAAGGTCATTGACGAAGTCTATCAAACGGAAAATCAAATAAAATGGGAAGCCGCCAATATGAGTCTTCTCATTCCGGAAACTTTCCTTGTCAATGTCTTCACCATCGCTCAATCCGATGCGGAACATTTCGATGAATTAGCGGATACAGTCAGTCTATTCGCCAATGCATTGAATCATTTTACACATGTATTCACAAACCAATTGAAGATCATCGTCTTGATTGGCAGCAACGGAAAAGGGAAGGACCTGCTTACCGATAGCGCCAATGATTTAACGAACACCGTTCTTTCCCAATTCAATGACAAAAAGGTATTCCCAGGAATCGGAAATGAGTACTCTTCGATTCTTCAATTAAGAAAATCCTACCTCGAAGCGCTGGAAGTGATCAACGCAGCCAAGTTCATCGGTGAACCTGAACAGCTCCCCTTCCAATATAGCAAGCTTGGGATTTTCCGTTACCTCGAAATGATCTCCAACCATCATACTAAAACGAATTATATCAATACGGATTTAGAGATTCTTCAAAAGAAGGACCAGGAAAGCCAAACCAAACTCCTTCAAACACTGGAAATATATTTGTTGAACAATTGCCGGATCAAGCCGACAGCTGAACAGCTATACATTCATACCAACACATTGAAATATAGATTGAATCAAATAACCGATCTCACCTCGATCGATTTTGATGACTTTCATTCAAGAATGCAACTATACATCGATTTACAGCTTATAAAGCAGAGATTATAAAGAGCGTCCCGATTTTTGAGTTCAGGAGAATCAACAAGCTAAGGAGAGAGGAACCTCGGCTAGGTCTGCCGTATTCCTCTCTCCTTATACTTGTTTCGTTCATTATTTCTAAAGGGTGATCACGAATTTACCGGACCCATCTTATACGGAAACTTTATGCGTCCCGGTAAGAACGAAATCCCTCACAGGTGTTTCCAACCCACAAAACTATAAAAAACCAGCTCTCCAATACCTTGAGCTGGTTTTTTATGTATTTTCCTATTTTAAATTAATGTAAGGGCATTTTCCTTCAGGAAACGTTTTCTTTGTTGCCGGTGTATTCATGCTCCCAAAAATCGGCATTTTTTATACCTAAAGCTTTCGGATTGAAAACCGGATCGACTCCTGCCTTCTTTTGCTTTTCGTAATCCTTTAACGCAATAATCGCCGGTTTAGCCAGAATTAAAATGGCAATGACATTGAGCCACACCATTATGCCCAGGCCAGCGTCCCCTAATGCCCAAGCCAGCTCTGCCGTACGCACGGATCCGTAAAAACTGGCAGCCAGGATGATGATCTTCAAGGCGAACATGGCCCATTTACCATTCCGGTTGCGCATTAGATAGGCGATATTGGTTTCGGCAATATAATAGTAGGCCATGATTGTCGTAAAGGCGAAGAAGAAAAGAGCTATTGCAACAAAGCCAGCACCAAAACCCGGGATTACACTATCGATTGCCGCTTGTGTATACCCTGGACCAGGTGTTACATCGCCCAAATTATTGACGATATATGAACCATTCTCCGCTTGTGTATTATACATGCCTGTAAATAAAATCATGAAGGCCGTAGCGGAACAAACGAACAATGTGTCGATATAAACCGAGAATGCCTGGACAAGACCCTGCTTTGCCGGATGTGATACTTCAGCTGCAGCCGCCGGATGAGCGCCTGTCCCTTGGCCTGCCTCATTCGAATAAACGCCGCGTTTCACTCCCCAGGCAATCGCCATGCCAATGATTCCCCCAAATGCAGAATCCAACCCGAAGGCACTTCTGAATATCAAAGAGATGATTCCCGGTAATTCAGTTATATTCAATAGAACGATGACAACAGATAGCAATATATAGCCTAGAGCCATGAAAGGCACGATCAAGGTTGCAGCATTAGCTATCCGTTTTACACCGCCGAATATAATGAAGCCCAGTAAAAGGACGATTGCCACCCCAGTGATCACCGGGTTGATCCCGAATGCATTTTCCACTCCGGCAGCAATCGAATTGGACTGAACACCAGGCATAAGGATGGCCATGGCAATAAGTGCTGCAAATGCAAAAAGTACAGCAAACCACTTCCACCCAATCCCTTTTTCAATATAGTAAGCGGGGCCTCCCCGATATTGTCCATCTTGTTTGACTTTATAAATTTGAGCTAAAGTGGATTCAATAAAAGCACTTGCCGCTCCTATGAAGGCGATGGCCCACATCCAGAAAACGGCACCGGGACCGCCAAAGGCGATAGCCGTGGCCACTCCTGCAATGTTACCTGTACCGACCCGCCCTGAAAGTGCTATGGATAAAGCTTGGAATGAGGAAACCCCCGCTTCCGAACTTTTGCCTTGGAACATCAAAACGACCATTTCCTTAATATGCCTCACTTGAAGAAAACGGGTTAAAATCGAAAATAACAAGCCTACTCCCAATAAAATATAAATGACTGGCGCACTCCATAATACTCCATTTAAAGCCGTAACAAACTCTGACAATAAAGCTCCCCCTTTTTTATATTTTGAAAATTCTAATTTATCTAATGATTATATTTCATCTGGATTAATTAAACAATAGTTTTTGCGTTAGGTAACCTCACATAAACATTTTTATTTTCCACTTGCAAATACCCCGATAATCACATCCCGAATACAAAAAAACGCCAGCGATTCCGCCGGCGTCATGTTTTTGCATATAGGTCAAGATTCTCTAATCGCACCCGATATTTCCTGTTCCAATTGATTGGCTCTCTCCATTTTTGTTGAATCCGTCCAGCCAAAATATCCAGCCATATAATCGATCACTGCATGTTTATGCGTTTGGACTAGATCGATATCGAATAATAGCGTACCGGTCCTGCGGAAGAAGAAATCCACTGGAGTTGCGGCCATTTCATGATCTAGTGCGTATTTCAGCTGAACGAACAATTTCTTTGGAAGGCCACTTCTTGATTCTCCGTCTCCTTCGCTTTTTGCGATATCGAATAACACAAGTGCGTTGGACCCGTACATGGCCAATATCTCTTCGGTGTCCTTAACTGCGAGCCCTGAGTCAACTCCCATTTGGATATGTTGCTTGATATAATGGGAGAAGTTGCTTGATCCGCCGACATCCCCTCCGGAAATCGGCATTTCTTTAGTACTGCTGGCTTGGTAAGTTTTATCGGATTGCTGGGCAAGCTTCCCTGCCAAAAGGTCGACCGTCGTTTTTGCCATTTTGCGATACCCGGTCAATTTCCCTCCCGCAATCGTGATAAGGCCTGAATCGGACTCCCAAATTTCATCCTTCCTTGATATCTCAGAAGGATTTTTCCCTTCTTCAAGAATCAGCGGCCTCACTCCAGCCCAGCTTGATTCAATATCATCACCCGTAATGTTCACTTCTGGGAACATATAATGTATCGACTTTAATAAGTAGGCACGGTCTTCGGCAGTAACGGTGGGCACTGCAGGATCACCATCATAAAAAGTATCCGTAGTCCCTACATAAGCCTTACCGGCTCTCGGGATGGCAAAAATCATCCGGCCATCAGGCGTATCAAAATAAAGCGCCTGCTTCAACGGGAATTTCGATTGGTCGATGACCACATGAACACCCTTGGATAGTTTCAGCGTTTTCCCTTTTTTCGATTGGTCCTTTTCACGAATGGAATCCACCCATGGACCTGCTGCATTTATAACTTTGTCTGCGTATATTTCATAGAAATCACCTGAAAGCAAATCGGCAACTTGGACGCCGTTCACCTTGCCATCGCCATATAACAATTTTTCCACTTTTGTATAATTTATCGGTGTTGCACCTTTATCGACAGCCGCCTTCATCACTTCAATCGTCAGACGTGCATCATCTGTCCGGTATTCAACATAGTAGCCTCCGCCCTTCAGTCCCTCTTTCTTCACAAGAGGCTCCCGTTTTAGCGTTTCCTCCGCCGAAAGCATTTTCCTGCGTTCAGCTTTTTTAACCCCCGCTAGGAAATCATATACCCGAAGGCCAATGGAAGTACTGAATTTCCCGAAGGTGCCACCTTTGTGCATCGGTAACAGCATCCATTCCGGCGTGGTAACATGCGGTCCATTTTCATAAACGATTTCCCGCTCTTTACCAACCTCGGCAACCATTTTTATTTCAAATTGCTTCAAATACCGCAATCCGCCATGAACAAGTTTTGTCGAGCGGCTAGAAGTACCTGCTGCAAAGTCCTGCATTTCAACCAAAGCCACTTTCATTCCACGGGTCGTTGCATCCAAGGCAATCCCTGCACCCGTAATTCCCCCGCCAATGACAACCACATCATATTTCTCTTTTTTCAAAAGTTCGATCGTTTCTTCCCGATATATGTTTGAAAACCTCATGCCTGACTCCTCCTTTAAGTATTGCATTCTATTTTTTTCTTGAATTCTATACATTAACTCGTGAGTTCACACGGTTTACTCGTGAGTTCGGTCATTATATTCAATTGGTTCATTCGTTCGCATAATTTATATAGATATTAATATCCTTATCCCTAATCTGCCATTAAAAACAAAAAAAGAGACCATAAATGACATTATCGAATTAACGATAATGCATTCATGGTCTCTCCTGTTCTCCGGCCGAGTTATTAACTTGATTTCATTATAGCATACTCCAGCTCGTTTGAGAAAGAATACGCGTTGTTTTTTATTTAAATGCCATAGCGGCATGTACAGCTTTTTTCCAGCCTTCATATAATTTTTCACTATCTTGCTCTTCCATGGAGTGTTTAAAGGTTTTGTCTACCGCCCATTGCCGGGAGATTTCTTCTTGATCCTTCCAATACCCGACAGCAAGGCCAGCTAGGTATGCAGCACCTAATGCTGTCGTTTCGTTTATGGTCGGCCTCTCGACGGGCACCCGTAATAAGTCGCTTTGGAATTGCATCAGGAAGTCATTCTTGACTGCCCCGCCATCCACTCTTAATGTTTGGAGCTCGATTCCTGAATCCGCCTCCATTGCATCAAGGACATCCTTCGTTTGATATGCCAGTGATTCAAGTGTGGCACGAATGAAATGTTCTTTGGATGTGCCGCGCGTCAAACCAAAAACGGCTCCCCGCACTTCGCTGTCCCAATATGGGGTTCCAAGTCCTACAAAAGCCGGTACCACGTATACTCCATCCGTACTTTCCACCCGTTTTGCATAGGCTTCGCTGTCCTTTGCATCATGAAGCATCCGCAGTCCATCGCGCAGCCATTGGATGGCGGAGCCCGCTACGAATATGCTGCCTTCCAGTGCATATTCGACCTTCCCGTTCAGTCCCCAGGCAAGTGTCGTCAATAGTCCGTGTTCGGAACTGACAGCCTTTGCTCCTGTATTCATGAGCATGAAACAGCCTGTTCCATACGTATTTTTAGCCATTCCTTCATTAAAGCAGGCTTGGCCGAATAATGCGGCCTGCTGATCACCGGCTGCCCCGGCAATCGGAATCGATTGGCCGAAGAAATGATATTCGATCGTACGTGCATATTCTTCAGAGGAAGGCCTCACTTCCGGCAGCATCGACTTTGGTACAGTCAATATCTCGAGCAGTTCTTCATCCCATTTCAGCTCATGGATATTGTACATCAATGTCCGGGATGCATTGGAATAGTCCGTTACATGAGCCTTGCCTCCTGATAGCTTCCAGATCAGCCAAGTGTCGATGGTGCCGAATAACAGCTTGCCTTCATCCGCTTTTTGCCGGGCCCCTTCCACATTATCGAGGATCCATTTCACTTTCGTTCCGGAAAAATAAGCATCTATCAACAATCCAGTTTTATTCCGGAATAGATCATTAAATCCCTTTTCCTTCAAATCCTCACAGATTTCACTTGTTTGCCTGGACTGCCATACAATCGCATTATAGACAGGGGTACCTGTTTCCTTATCCCAAACGACTGCCGTTTCACGCTGATTGGTGATCCCGATCCCGGCAATTTGTTCTGGCTTCACACCGGATTCAGATAATACACCGGCAATGACCGCCAGGATCGATCCCCAAATCTCATTGGCGTTATGCTCGACCCAGCCTGGTTTAGGGAAATGCTGCGTGAATTCCTTTTGGGAGGAATGGACGATTTCCCCCTTTTCGTTAAATAAGATCGCCCGCGAACTCGTTGTACCTTGATCTAATGATAAAATGTATTTCTCCATGTGTATGCCCCTCCTTTTAATTAACTGGCAATATTTCTGCTTTCCAATTCATGTAACTGTTTTTTACCAAATGCATAGGCTAATATCAATAGTACCAGGCTTGCACCCAAAACAGACCAAAATCCCGCTGTTATTTCTCCCATAAAGAATGCTTTATAACAAACGGCACCAAGTGAGCCCCCCATAATCGGCCCAACGACCGGAATCCATGAATACCCCCAATTGGAATGGCCTTTACCCGCTATCGGCAGCAAAAAGTGGGCGATGCGCGGCCCCAGGTCGCGGGCCGGGTTAATCGCGTATCCTGTCGTTCCCCCAAGAGACATCCCGATCACGACAATCAATAACCCGACTGCGAATGGGTTTAGACCCTCTGTAAAGTTATTGGCACCTATAAATAATAAACCAAGAATAAGGATGAAAGTTCCAATCATCTCACTTAATAGATTTGAAAATGTATGCGGGATTGCAGGTGATGTCGCGAACACACCAAGCTTCGCCCCTGGATCATCCGTAGCTTTCCAATGTGGCAAATAGTGCAGGAATACTAGAGTTGCACCAAGGATTGCGCCAATCATTTGGCCCACGATGTAACCGGGCACATCACTCCAAGGAAATTCCCCTATAATGGCAAACCCCACTGTGACTGCCGGGTTTAAATGCGCCCCGCTTATGGAACCCACTGCAAAAACCCCCATGGTAACAGCCAATCCCCACGCAATCGTGATCACGATCCAGCCGGCATCTTTTGCATAGGATCCCTTTAAGGATGAACCAGCCCCAATGCCTGCTCCAAATAAAACCAATATCATCGTACCTAACACTTCTCCCCAAAATGGAGTCATGAATAAAACCCCTCCCCTGATAAATTTGTAAAACTTGCCAACAAATAAAAGGAGACCCACAGCAGAACTATCTTCATAAAATAAATTATGAATAGATCTGTTGTGAATCTCCTAGTCTCCGTCACATATATTAACTTGTACCGTAAAATATACTAGTTTATGAAAACGCTGTCAATATTTTGTGAAAAATTCATCTATTTTTCTGTAATTTTTTTCAATTCCCCCTATTAAACGATATCCCATAAATCAGTTTTGGAAGTGGTGATTGACGACGCACCAGCATCAAGGGCGTTCAGGACTTCATCCGGAGTACGTATGAGGCCGCCTGCAAAAATCGGTGTCTGCAATCGTTCCTTCACTTCTTTTATCATCCATGGCATGGCGCCCGGCAATACTTCAATATAATCCGGCTTGGTTTTCTGCACCAGCTTATAACTTTTCTCAAGCGCATGTGAATCTATTAAAAAGATTCGCTGGATGGCAATGACCCCCTTTTGCTTCGCCTTCAATATAACGCTTGATTTAGTCGAAATCAGCCCATATGGATTATATTCCTGACAAATGAATTCTGTCGCGTACTCATCACTTCTTATGCCATGGATCAAATCGACATGATAAATCATTTTCTTATTATGCTGCTTTGCCATCATACTTACGTTTTTCAATTGTGATATATGCAAATCAAGAAACACACCTATTTCATAGGAACTTTCTAAAAATCTTTCGAAATCCTTCATGCTTGCTGAAGCAGGCAAAATTTTCTGATCCATCATTATCCTCCTCATTTCCAGAAAAACCCAAAACTTCAAGTCATTTAGTATATTTTAAAGAGCTTGATTTATCAAACACATTTTTTTACACCATAGCACGATCATACCTGGGTGTATGTAAACTCGTTCATAAAGTAAGTTTCATTTTCAATGCACCTTCGACGAGTTCATACGATTTAATAGTGCCAACGGGAATTTTTCTCACGATGTTCCAAGCATTAACATTCATTTTGATCGTTCTTTTTTCAAATTCAAAAAATGGCGGTCTGTTAAATATCCTTTGGTTGATAAAATTCCTGTCAATTGGTTCCATTTCCACTAATTCAAATAAAATCGTCCTTCTTTCCACATGAACCGGTTTAAATGTAATCCGGAAGGCTACGTTTTTCTTGAACATCATTTTTTTCACTTCCATCGTTCCGGAAAGCACTATATGCTTTGGCGTAATCTCGACTTTAATATCCTGACCATATGATTTCGTTCTTAAGATTTGCTCTATCATGGCTTCCGTTACCGTTATCGGTAAGCCATTTTTGAATGGACTGAATGTACTCATCCTTGCATTCCCCTCCTGCCGCTCATATGAATCTCCGGTTATAGCATATGCCGGGTTCCCTGATGAAGTAACACAACTCAATAATCGGTATATTCAAAATCTTCCACCTTCAGCCCTTGACCTTTATAAAAACTACCTGTATAGTCATAATTAATTTAATAGACAACTCTTATCCAGAGAGGCGGAGGGACTGGCCCTTTGATGCCTCAGCAACAGACTGATCATGTACTGTGCTAATTCCAGGAGTGTAAAAGCTTGAAGATAAGAAGAGTATATCGCTTTGCTGCCAACACCTCTTCTTATTTTTAAGAAGAGGTTTTTTATTTTTGGCTCTTTTCGTAAAGATTGTTGTTTTTAAAATGAAACGATTTAAGGTTGATTGGAGCGGAAGTGCGAGACTCCTGCGGGAGCAGCGGGGCAGGTGAGACCCCACAGGCGTTTACGCCGAGGAGGCCCACCGCCCGCCCCGCGGAAAGCGAGCATCTGGAGGGGAAATCAACCACACCTCACTACTTGGTAAATAGCAACAAAGTATGCGAAAACATTCTTATTTTTAAAAGGAAAGAAGGGAATGCAACATGTCAATCACTTTAACGAAAGCACCTTTCAGGGCCGATCACGTTGGAAGTTTATTAAGGCCTGAACGTTTACATATTGCCAGAAAGCAATTTAAGGAAGGTACCATTTCAGCAGAGCGGCTTCGTGAAGTTGAAACCGAAGAAATCAATCGGATTGTCGAAAAACAAATTGAAGTTGGATTGGAGGCCGTGACGGATGGTGAGTTCAGACGAACATGGTGGCACTTTGACTTCCTCGAACATTTACATGGCATCGAGGGATATGTGACGGAAAAAGGACTCACATTCGATGGTGTGGAAACAGAGAGATATAACGTTCGCAATACCGGGAAGGTTTCATTCAATCCTGAACATCCCTTCATTCGTGATTTCATTGAATTGAACAAAATCGTGAACGGACGCGCCGTTGCTAAGCAAACCATTCCCAGTCCGAATCAATTATTTGCTGTAGGCATTCATAATGAAGACATCTACCCTGATATTGAAGACTATGCAAATGATATCATCAAAGCGTATCAGCATGCTTTGAAGGCTTTTTATGAAGCAGGTGTGCGTTATCTTCAATTGGATGATGTATATATTGCCAGACTTTCAGCTCCAGATTTCCAATTCAAAGATGGAAAATATTCGAGGGAGCAGTTAATCGATCTTGCACTTCGCGTAATTAATGGAGCATTGGAAGGCAAGCCAGAAGACCTTGTCGTCACTACACACCTATGTCGTGGTAACTACCAGTCGACTTGGGCGTTTGAAGGAAGCTATGCCCGTATCGCCCCAACTTTATTGGCAAAAGAAAAAGTGGATGGATTTTTCTTGGAATATGATGATCAACGCTCAGGGGATTTCAAACCATTGGAATACATTCCAAATGGCGGTGCACGGGTCGTACTGGGTGTCGTCACCTCAAAAAATGGAGAAATCGAAGACAAGGAGGCTGTCAAGGCACGCATTAAAGAAGCCTCGCACTTCGTTCCTCTTGAACAGTTATGCTTAAGCCCGCAATGCGGCTTCGCCTCCACCCATCACGGCAACAAGCTGACCGAAGAACAGCAATGGGAAAAGCTGAAATTCGTCGTTGATATAGCAAAAGAAGTATGGGAATGATCCATTCGAACAACCTAATCGGCATCCAAATAACCGTGCCGATTAGGTTTATAAAAAGCGTCAAAGACATTCATCCTAAAGCCGAAGGCAAACAAAAAAGAACGGTCACCAGCACGTCCCCTTTTCACTTGCAGTTATCATCATCCTCATCCATTTTCTTCACAAGTATATCATCCGTCACCCTATCTTCCAGCTTGTTTCTCAAGGCCAATTCCGCGGCCTTCCCATCACTGGGCGACCCGTCCGAGAAATACATCGGAAACAAGGAGAAAAACATGACATAGAAAGAAAAATAGATGAATTGATACCAGATCACCGAGCTGTCCAATATATTCTGATAGACTAAACTATAGATGATCAGCATGCTGATTAAATTAAAGATAGCCCCACCTAAATATATCAGCGTATTCGTCAATCGATTATCATGTTTCAATCCCTTGAATTCGCAAGTCCCATTCCAAAAATAATATTTCCTCACCTCTATGTTACGAAATGCAAAAAGTTTATTGCCACAACCGATCAAGATTTTCTTTTCTGATCCGCCAAAGATCGTGACAAAGAAAATATGCCCGCTCAAATGTATCAGCGTAACGATTGGCATGATCAAAAAAAAGGAAAATAGAAATTTAACGATATCAGAGAGACCAAACATTTTAAGCAACCCACCTTACCAGAATTTCTTAACAGGATGCTACTCTGATACCCTGTCCACAATCGTTATAACTAGAAAATTTTCACAGTGCCACTTTGTTGCTTTCCACAAGTGCTATTGTTCCCCTTCTGCTTCATTTGGGGCTGTTTCCAGTTTTTTATGACTCCAGCATGATTCAAAAAAAACAGGCTGCCTCCTTCCAAAAAAAATCGGAAAAGTGATAGCCTTTACATCTTCATTTAGCGATTTGGGGTGTGAAGGATTTCTGCATTGTTTTGTCCCGGGCTCACACCTGCATGTTTATATTCAGGGGTGAAAACCGATGTTTTGATCGGGCAGGCGATTTGCTTCTGGGCATTTCCTTTTCCGTCCGGTACCTCGACGATCATACCCCTCTCCTTCAATTGGGGGTGTCCGGCCGCTTCCGTGAAGGTCAGCACGGGTTCTGCGCAGGCTTCGAAATCAGCGAATATTTCCTGCCATTCATGGAAATCCCGTTCAAGGAAAGCCAGCCGGACGGCCGTTTTAAACCTGTTTCCGCTTTCTTCATCGCTTTTCATGCTCAGTTCATACAATTCAGGTGCACCGATCGCTTCACATAATGCTTTTCGAAAAGGGGGCTCAAGGCTTCCTACCGAAAAATAACGTCCATCCTTCGTTTCATAAAAATCATAAAAGGATCCGCCATTCAACATCAGTTTTTCAGGTTCGAGCTCGAGGCCCCCTTGTAAATTCAGGGGTGCGGATATGGCATTCAACGCAAAACTGCAGTCGGTCATGCTGATGTCGATGGCTTGGCCGAAGCCCGTTCTTTCCCTGTGAATGACGGCAGATAATATACCGATGACAGCATGCAATGATCCCCCGGCAAGATCTGCTATTTGGGTTCCGTTTTTTGCCGGGCCATCCTTTTTCGTACCGGAATAGCCTGATAAGCCTGCAATCGAAATATAATTGATATCATGTCCCGGTCGGTCTTTATAGGGACCTGTCTGGCCGAAGCCCGTGATGGAACAGTAAATCAGCTTCGGATTGATCGATTTTAATGCCTCATAACCCAGCCCTAGGCGTTCCATGACACCTGGACGGAACTGTTCAATGACGATATCGTATTCCTTCACTAAATTTTTTACGGATTCGATGGACTCAGATTGTTTCAAATCAAGTGTGATCGACTTTTTCGATCTGTTAAGATATTGGTTCACACCCCATGAATCCTTTGCTCCCGGCCTCTCCACCTTCAAAACGTCCGCTCCTAAATCCGCAAGCATCAAAGTGGCAAATGGGCCTGGCAGTAACGTTGAAAAATCCAATACTTTTAAATGAGTCAATAAGGTCATCAGCCGGACACCTTCCCTTTCCATTTGAACTAGTAAAAGCTTTCCCGTCGTTCTGTACATAGAATTTAGCAGAGTTTACGATTATCATATAACACCTCCCATATTTTTTGTATAAATTTCCATTCAATAAAAAGCCAGGAATCAGCTTCCTGGCTTTTTATAATGAGCCTAAAGCACACAAGGAAAAGCCGGACAAGTTAAAACTACATTGTCCGGCTGATTTCACTTTAAGCTTGTTCATTCATATTTTTTGTCAAAGTCGAATTCTACTTCATCCAGTTTAACGAATTTCGTTTTTCTTACCAGTTTATAGCCAAACCATAGGCCAAGGAAAAGCGGGATTCCCAGGTATGCAGCTACAACACTGCCCCAATCGATGTGGTCTGAGAAAAATGCTTGGATATTTTGCGAGAGGATGACGATCATGCCAATTAAAATGGCAAAGATCGGTCCAATCGGGAACCATAATGCCTTATATGGCAGCTTCTCCAATGAATGACCTTGAGCGATGTACGCTTTCCGGAAACGGTAATGGCTGATGGAAATCCCTAACCAAAAGATAAACCCTGTAATTCCAATGGCATTCATTAACCAGATATACACTTTACCATCACCGAATACAGAGGCTAAAAAGGCCAGCATGCCGATGGAACATGTCAAAATCATGCCCGCAACCGGTACTCCTCGTTTATTAAGTTTTGCAAAAATACGCGGTGCTTGTCCATCCTTTGCCATTGAGTATAACATACGCGTTGATGCATATAGACTTGAGTTACCTGCAGATAATACCGCTGTTAAAATGACGGCATTCATAAGCGAAGCGGCAAAGGCGACTCCAGCTTTTTCAAAAATGAGCGTGAATGGGCTTACCATGACGTTATCACCTTGTAAACTTGGGTTCGTATAAGGGATAATCAGTCCTATTACAAAGATTGCAAATACGTAAAAGAGCAGGATTCTCCAGAAGACACTTTTAATGGCCTTCGGTATATTCCTTGCAGGATCTTCACTTTCCCCGGCAGCGACACCGACAATTTCGGTACCTTGAAAAGAAAAGCCAGCCGCTATGAACACGATGAAGACACCCATGAAACCACCCGGGAATGGAGCGTCATCGACGGTGAAGTTTTTAAAACCTACAGCTTCGCCGCCCATAATGCCGACGATCATTAACAGCCCGACGATTATAAAAATAACGATGGCCGTTACTTTTATGAAGGAAAACCAGTATTCCCCTTCACCATATCCTTTAACGGATAAATAGTTCAGCAGGAAAATGAGCACCAGGAATGATGAACTCCATAACAATGATGGACTATTCGGAAACCAGAATTTCATGATCATTGTCGAGGCTGCCAACTCAGCCGCTATCGTCATCGACCAATTGAACCAATACGTCCATCCCAAGGCAAAACCAAATGCCGGATCGACGAATTTCGTTCCATAGGTACTGAATGAGCCGCTTGTCGGCATAAAGGCTGCCAGCTCCCCTAAGCTCGTCATCACAAAGTAAACCATTGCCCCAACTAAGGCATATGCAAGTAATGCCCCGCCTGGCCCAGCTGTATGAATGGCTGCCCCGCTGCTAAGAAACAGCCCGGTGCCAATAGCCCCGCCAATGGAAATCATCGTTAAATGGCGGGATTTTAAACCGCGCTTTAGTTCTTGTCCTTCTTGCTGCTGCGGAGGATGTTGAACGATGTCATGTTCTTGTTTTGGTATCATAATTTTTCATCCCTTTCTATATAAGCGCTTTCATATATGGGAAATCCATTTAATAAATTTTCCTATTTAATAGACTTTCAAATAGATCTAATTTACAATTCGAATTCCTTTTCTGAATATATGCAATTTTCATGCCAAGTTTGTAAAACGCAATATTCAACAAATTATCAAAAAAAACGCCCTTTATAGACAAAATATTTTGCACTTTACGCCACGTTTTTTTGCACATTATGCCATGTTTTTTTGCACTTTTATTCATTTGGTTCAATTTAAATACATTCCAAATATTACTAAAAGAATATATTCAGAGAATATTACTATATAAATCCATTTTTCTCCATTTTATTCCTTTAAATGTCATATTTTTGCGACTTTTCTCTATTTGTCAATAAATATGAAACGATGTAAAAATGAGGTTATTCTCATGAAGGAGTTGATTGTTATGAAAGGTAAGGTATTTTTAGGAACTGCACTATCTCTCGGTCTATTATTTTCTGCCATTCCCCATCAAGAAGCATTAGCGGCAAAAAATGTGTTAAGTGTTGAAAAGTACAATAAGCATAAGGATTCGCTAGAATTCAAGTCTGGGAAACTTACGGACCCATCAAAGCAAACTGCAGAAGATATCATTCTTACCTTTTTTGATGAAAACAAAAAGTCTTACAAGCTAGAAAAGCAAAAGGCGAAAGACTCCTTCACGATCCTGAAAGAAAGCAAGGATGAACTAGGCAATACCGTCCTTAAATTGCAGCAAACCTATAAAGGCGTACCTGTATGGAATTCCACACAAGCAGTATTGATTGATGCTAAAGGCGTATTGTCGGTCGTGTCCGGTACGGTTGAAGCCAACCTAAACACGAAATTAGGGAAAAAGGCTAAAAAAGGCATCAGTAAATCCGAAGCCATCAAAATAGCCGAAGCGGACCTTGGGTTCACCCCTGCCTACGAACACTCACCTGAATCTGACCTATATGTATACGCAAATGAAGGCAAGGCCGATTATGTATATAAAGTCAATTTGAAGTTCTTAAGTCCTGAACCAGGAAATCATAATTATTTCATATCAGTCAAAACAGGTAAAATCCTGAATAAATTTAACACATTGGATGAAGTGACAGGGACCAATTCCGTCGGAACGGGCACCGGCGTCTTAAACAATACCGTGTCATTGAACACTACCTTATCCAACGGCAGGTACTATTTACAGGACAATACACGCGGTAAAGGCATCTACACTTATAATGCCAATAACCGTTCAAGATTGCCTGGCACGCTCTTTTCCAACACGACAAATGCTTTCACTGCTGCTGCCGATAAAGCAGCGGTTGATGCCCATTATTATGCAGGCAAAACCTATGATTATTACCAATCCACATTTGGACGGAACTCTTATGATGGAAATGGAACCATCCTGAAATCGACCGTTCATTATGGCTCAAGATACAATAATGCATTCTGGGATGGCACCCAGATGGTATACGGTGATGGAGATGGGACGACGTTCATCCCATTGTCCGGCGGGCTGGATGTCGTTGCACATGAACTGACGCATGCCGTGACTTCCTCGGAATCGAACCTTACCTATCAAAATGAATCCGGTGCTTTAAATGAAGCGATTTCTGATATTTTTGGCACCGTCGTCGAATTCAAGAACCAAAGTGCCAAAGCCGATTATTTGATCGGGGAAGATATCTACACACCTAACATTTCCGGTGATGCACTCCGTTCCATGGCTAATCCTACATTGAATGGTGACCCTGACCATTATTCGAACCGTTATACGGGAACGGGTGATAACGGCGGAGTCCACACGAACAGCGGAATCATCAATAAGGCAGCCTATTTGATTTCTGCAGGCGGAACTCACCATGGCGTGAGCGTATCCGGGATTGGCATCGATAAACTGGGAACCATCTTCTACCGGGCAAACACGATTTATTTAACTTCCTCGTCGACGTTTTCACAAGCCAGAGCGGCAATCGTACAAGCGGCCTCTGATTTATACGGTTCGAGCAGTGCAGAAGTCACAGCTGTCAAAAATGCCTTTACAGCTGTCGGTGTGAATTAAGGATTTGCCTATATGACCGACACCTCCCTAGCTTCACTTCTAGCGGAGGTGTTTTTTTTATTGTTATGGTTAAACGGGCTATCCGATTACTTTTGCCGTTCGCTACCTTTTTTCGTCCTTCATGTGAAGAATTCCGTCCCACGGTTCCGGTAGAGCCGCTATAAAAAACAATCGTGCGGTTTGCCAAATTTGATTAATTCCGTAAAATAGTTGCTTTTCTTCTTATTAACTGTCAAGCTTAGATGATCTGGACTATATTGAATAGAACAAGTAGGTGACGAACATGATTGAAGTTAAAACTTCCACACTCAGTGATGGTGAGTTCAATAGAGGCGTATTCGCAACACGTGACATTAAAAAAGGTGAGCTTTTGCATGAGGCACCTGTCATTGCTTATCCGAACGAGGAGCATGTTTTCATAGAGAAGACATTGCTGGCTGATTATGCGTTTGAATATGGAATTAACCATACTGCCATGCTTTTAGGTTATGGCATGCTGTTTAATCATTCTTATACACCCAACGCTACGTATGATATAAACTTCGAGAACCATACGTTTGATTTCTTTGCTTACACCGACATAAAAGCAGGAGAAGAAATCCTGATTAATTATAATGGTGAAGTCGATAATGAGGATCCGCTTTGGTTCAATAAAGAAGATGACGGTGAAGATGAAGCTGAATGAGCATGGACCATTCATGAAAGCACTTGTACTTTTGAAAAACCTTTTCAAGGTCTTCGAAAGAAACGGGTGCTTTTCCTTTTACCGGCTTGATTAATTCACTGCTGGCTGGATGTTAAGCAATAAAAAAAGCCCCATTAGAACTACTCAATGGGGACAGTTTGACGACGAAAGAAGTTATACGAATGAACCTGCCGAATATCTGGCTAGCCGAGACCCACAGACAATTGCTTTGATGAGGCCTGGCAAACAGTCGGCGGAAAGGGAGCGGATTTCTGAAATCAACTGGAACTTTTTCAAGAAAAAAAAAGACTGTAAACTAGTTCTTCCCTCATTTACAGTCAAGTCCCATTAATGGGGTTATTTCAATTAACGTACGGATGGGTTACTTGATTTTGTTTTGGTCATCGATTGGAATTGGCCCTTAACCTTATCAATGGTTTCCGGTGTGGCTAGGGACTTTATTTGGTTCATGGTTTTTTCACGGGTCTTCTTATTGCGCATTAAAAATGCGGCTGCTCCTATCAGGACGGTTCCAAGCATTTTGTTTGATGGCATGTTAGTTTCCTCCTTCAAGTTAGTCATATATAGTATTCCCTCTATCAGATGATTTAAACAAAAGCTTGAGAGAGCGGTTTCGCTTTTATTCAACCTCGCCCAGGCTTTCAAGATACTTTATGCTTTCGGGTTTTTTCACCACTTTTTCAGCTTGATCGGGGTCGGCTTTCGTTTGCTTCATATTATAAAGTTTATATGTCAGCACTCTTTTCACTGACTCGTTAATTCTATCCATTGGAACTTCCCCTGCTTTCACCGCTTGCAGTAATCCGTTATACACTTCAAGCTCATGGGAATATTCATGACAGACAAGTAATAAATCAGCTCCTGCAAGGATTGCCTGCTTCCCCATCTCTTCATAGGAGTAATACTTGTTCACAGCACCCATTTCCAAATCGTCGGTTACGACAAGTCCTTCATATTTGAGTTTCCCCCGAAGCAAGTCTTCTATGATGATTTTAGAAAGGCTTGCTGGTTTTTCTTTATCATAGGCTGGATATTTAATGTGGGTCACCATCACGAAAAACTTTTGGTTATCCATTTCACTTATGATTTGCTTGAAAGGATATATATCCGAATTTTCCAGATCAAGTTGGTTGGCCTCCACGGAAGATGTTTCGAGATGCGGATCGATTTCGCTGCGTCCGTTTCCAGGAAAGTGCTTCAGCGCACCAGTAATCGATACATCGTTCAAGCCTTGAATGGCTTTCTTTCCGTATTGATAGACCTTTTCGGGACCTTTCCCAAATGAACGCTTATCCGTTTGCGATAGATCTAGTACAGGGGCGAAATTAATGTTAATCCCCATGGATCCCAGTTCTGTCCCATTTAATTTGGCCACTTTGTACATGTCTTCAATGGAGGCATTCGCAAGATCCCGTTGCGCAGGGAGGGGTGATACCCTGTCCTTCATCCTGATGATGTCCCCTCCTTCCTGATCAACGGCCACCATCAACGGCAGCGAATGTGTACTTTGATTGGCAGTTTGCTGAAGCGAATTGGATAACCTGGCCACTTGTTCAGGTGATTTCATATTGCGGTCAAAATAAATGACGCCTCCTATATGTTTTTCCTTGATTAGCTCCGTAATTTCATTGCCCTTTTCAGTTCCTTGGAAGCCGACCATCATAAGCTGTCCGATTTTTTCTTCAAGCGTCATTTTTTTCAGCAATTTTTCTATTTTCCCATGCCTGCCCGCATCCGTGTCTTTCCCTTTTTCCGCTCTTGAGTTCACACCGATATTCAACTGAATGAACAATATTGAAAAAGCGAAGATAGCGATGAAAAGAAGGCCCATATACATCTTTTTATTCTTCATGCCCTTCATTGACATTTTCCCTGTCCTTCCTTGATTGCCCTTTTTTGATTTCGCTGCACACTTCTTCATCATGTTCATAAAGTGACAATTCTATATCATCCATGCGTATTATTTTGCATAAAGCATTAGCCACGTTCCATACTACAAACATAGCCTAAATAAAAGGAGATGCTCCCCATGAACGGAATGTTGAAGAATCTTGCCGGTACGTTCAGTCATGCAGTCGATTATGCAAAAGAAAAAATAACAGCCATTACAGGAACAACCTCTGTTACGATTGCGGAATTGAGTGAGCACATCATCAATCAGCCTGAAACAAAACTGATCAGGAAAAGCCTTTTAGGGATACCTTTTTCTTTTTATCATTTACAAAAAGAAGACGTTACGTACTATTTGGAAATGAAAAGCTCACAGGTTCTACAGTTGGATGTTCAAGCGCATGATCATCCGATTGTGTCTTACAGGTCTTATCGAGATAAATCCAGCTTGCCCACGGCCATTAGATTCCCTAAAACCCTTTTATCCGAATGACACTTTGGTACAAAAATAAAAAAGCTGATATCCCCTGAAAGGGGGTTATCAGCTTTTTTCATTACAGGGAGAAAAACCGGTCTCTCTCACTTGAAATCCAATTCTCGGTATCTTCTTCATCCTTTTTAACCAAGCGGTTAACGAGGATATCATGCCAAATGTAATTTTCGAGGAAATTGATATGGATGGGATCATCTGTGTAGAACGCCGTTTCTCTTGTTTCGGGAGAAGGGCCGTAAATCGTCTCCTTCCCATCAATGGATAAGATGAACCATTTGTTTTCTCCGATATTTTCCACGTAGCTTGTTTTGCGATGTATATCTATACCCGATAATGGCTTTTCAACCTGAAAGGCAATCCCCTTGAGAGTGCAATGCGCGGCGACCCCCTTCAGCTCTTGTTCAAGTTTCCCATACATCTCGTCCCATAAGGAAACCACGACCCTTTTCTCGGCTTTGTGAATCAAAGTACGGCAGAAGGATAGGATGTGCCCTTCACCCTTAAGCGTCATTACACGATTGTCTGACATCGGTTCGATTTTCTCGAATTGCTTAAGTGTATGGCTGATGGATTGATAGGTATTGTTCCATTTTGATTGAACCGATTCCAAAAACACATCGACTGGCAGCGGTGAATATTTTATTGAGTCGTTGATCTCCTCTTTTAAGACGATCCCTTCTTCTTGCAGTCCGTTTAATATTTCATAGATGCGGGCTCTTGGAATTCCTGATTCCTTGCTTACTTGATAGGCACTTGCCGGACCTTGGCGAACCAAAGAAACATAGGCCTTTGCTTCATATTGACTAAACCCGAGAGACTGTAGTTTTTGAATGATATCTTGCATAGTACCTCCTAGTGCTTTTAGTAAGTTATATGCCTATCATACCAAATCTCCTATCGAAATCTATTCGATTTCAAATGGCATGACTCATAAATTCTTATTTACAGAATGGATTCATTTAGTTACTATCTAAATAGTGACTAATCGTAAAACTTGGGTCATGGCTCAGCAAAACAAGCATTTCAGCCATGATGCCATTGATATGGAGGGCTTCTGGATGGAGGATATACAAATTTCAACACTCTTGCTGCTGATGTTTTTCGGGTTTTTGGCAGCATTCATTGATTCTGTGGTAGGAGGCGGAGGCCTGATTTCCATACCCGCTTTATTATTTTCAGGGCTTCCCCCTTCACAAGCGATCGCAACGAATAAGTTAGCAAGTTCCATGGGGTCTTTAACAAGTACCATTGCCTTCATCCGATCAGGTAAAGTTGATTTTCGATTGGTTTCCAAACTTTTCCCGCTGATTTTCTTAGGTTCCCTGCTAGGAGCCTGGGTGGTTAATTTCGTCTCGCCTGAATTATTAAAGCCATTGATCTTGGTTCTATTGATAGCCATTGCCATTTATACCTTTTTTAAAAAGGACTGGGGACAGAATTCGACTTACCATAAACTCACATGGCAAAAGGCAGCACTATTTGCGTTCGCTATATTTGCCATTGGTTTTTATGATGGGTTTTTGGGCGCTGGAACGGGATCTTTCATTCTCTTTGCCTTTTTGATGATTGGCTTTGATTTTTTGCACTCTGCAGGAAATGCAAAATTCTTGAACTTCGGAAGCAATCTGGCGGCACTGATCATGTTCATATTCCTTGATACCGTCAACTTTTCCTATGGAATACCGATGGGGATTTCCATGATAGCAGGTGCATTGGCCGGATCTAAATTCGCCATTAAGAAAGGAGTGGCATATGTAAGGGTATTATTTATCATAGTAACCGTCATTCTGATCTTGAAAAACATCATGGATTATTTAATGGGCGGCTGATTTTTTAAAAGGCTGTTTTCGAATACTTTATTGCTATTCACCAAGTAATGCGGTGTGGTTGATTTCCCCTCCATTGCCCGCTTTCCGCGGGGCGGGCGGTGAGCCTCCTCGGCGTGAACGCCTGTGGGGTCTCACCTGTCCCGCTGCTCCCGCAGGAGTCTCGCACTTCCGCTCCAATCAACCTTAAATCGTTTCGTTTTAAAAACAACAATCTTTACAAAAAGAGCTTTTTTAAAAAAATAGAATACAACACCATGTTCCCGCCACAGAATGTGACATATAGGAATTTTTTGGGTATATGATGGTTATAGACTGTGTGGGAAGGTGTGATTGGATGATTGAAAAGTGGAATGGCGAAGAAATGGCAGATGTATCGGGGCAAACCATTGTGATTACTGGTGCAAATAGTGGGATTGGCTTCGAAACGGCTTTTGCACTGGCCGGTAAGGGGGCAGAGATCATCCTTGCAGTCCGGAATGCTTCAAAGGGTGAAAAGGCAGTCGATAGAATCTTATCGGTCCATCCTAAGGCAAATCTACACGTGATGCAGCTGGATTTAAGTGATTTAAGCAGCATTCGGCATTTCGCTGGTTCCTTTCAGGAAAACTATGACTCTCTATCTGTCCTCATCAATAACGCAGGTGTGATGATTCCGCCATACAGTAAGACGAAAGATGGTTTCGAGCTGCAATTCGGCAGCAATCATCTCGGTCATTTTGCTTTGACAGGCCTCCTTCTTCCGCGAATCCTTTCTACGCCAAAATCGCGTGTGGTCACATTGAGCAGCTTGGCCGCCATCAATGGATATATAGACTTCGAAAACCTAAGTGGTGAAAACGGCTATAAACCAATGAAATACTATGGGCAAAGCAAGCTGGCCAACCTTCTCTTCGCCCGCGAATTACAGAATAAATTCAACCAGCATGATGTAAACCCGATCAGCATTGCCTGTCATCCGGGCCTTTCCCATACGAATCTCATGTCTCGCGGATCTGGCAAACCCATAAATAGATTCGTGCATTTTCTTTCGAAAACCATCACCCAGCCGGCGAGTATGGGAGCATTGCCTACCCTTTATGCCGCAACGGAACCTACATTAACAGGCGGGGAGTATATCGGGCCAGATGGAAAGAAGGGCAGAAAAGGCTTTCCGAGAAAAGACGATATCATCGATTCCTTATATAATGAAGATACCTCGAAAAGATTATGGGATATTTCTGAAGCCTTGACAGAGGTCAAATATCGTTTCACTGAAAGCGTGACGCCAAAATGACTCCATCCTGTTTTCGCTCATGTACAGTGCAAAAAGAAAGAGGGGGCATAATGCCCCCTCTTTTCGCTTTCATCATTCAGCGTCAAAAACTTCGACTTTTTCCATTTTGTCGCCATTTTTCATGGCTTTTGCTGTTTCAAGTCCAGATGTCACTTTACCGAATACTGTGTGAACACCGTTAAGATGCGGTTGTGGTTCATGCACGATAAAGAATTGGCTTGAGCCTGTGTCTTTTCCGGCATGTGCCATAGATAGGCTTCCTGCCTCATGTTTGTGAGGGTTTCCTTCTGTTTCACATTTGATTTGCTTGCCGCTTCCGCCTGCACCTGTACCTGTTGGATCTCCGCCTTGGCTGACGAAACCAGGGATTACGCGGTGAAAGACCACTCCATTATAAAATCCTGTGTTTGCCAAGTTTTCGAAGTTAGCCACTGTGTTCGGTGCTTCGTTCGGGAAAAGGTCAAATTCGATTTTTTCTCCATTTTCCATAAGTATGTATCCTTTTTTAGCCATGTTAAACATCTCCTTTAATATGAACTGAATCAAATCTAATAGTACCATTTTTAGAAGCAGAAAGAAAAGCAAGCGCTACTTATTTCGGATTGTATCATTATACATTCCTATATTTTTTCTTTTATAATGGGGTAGATTCATTATTTTAAGGGGGAACGAACCATGATACAGCAATTTGATGCATTAGTCGTGAACAAGCAAGATGATCAATTCACCGTTAACATTCAGCAACTATCACTTGATGATCTACCTCAAGGCGAAGTGCTCATCCGTGTTCATTATTCCGGTGTGAACTATAAAGATAGCCTTGCAGCCATTCCAAATGGAAACATTGTCAGCAGCTATCCGATCGTTCCGGGAATTGACATGGCCGGTGTTGTCATTTCATCTGAGGATTCCCGCTTTAAAGAGGGAGACGAAGTCATAGCGACCTCCTACGGGATTGGCGTTTCCCAATCAGGTGGATATAGTCAATTTGCCCGTGTTCCTGCAGAGTGGATCGTCCCGCTACCTGATGGCCTTACAATGAAAGAGGCAATGATCATCGGAACGGCCGGTTTCACTGCAGCCTTATCGGTTCTTCGACTTGAAGAAAATAACCTCACCCCTGAGCAAGGGAGCGTTCTCGTCACTGGTGCAACTGGCGGGGTCGGCAGTTTTGCCGTTTCGATCCTTTCCAAACTTGGCTATTCCGTTGAGGCGAGTACAGGAAAAGATTCCGAACATGGATACTTGAAGGAAATCGGCGCGAAGACCATCGTATCGCGTGAAGATGTATATGATGGCAAGCTGCGGGCACTGGGCAAACAGAAGTGGAGCGGGGCGGTAGATCCCGTCGGCGGTGAACCGTTAGCTTCAGTCCTTAGCCAAATCAAGTATGGCGGAGCTGTGGCGGTCAGTGGATTGACAGCTGGTACAAGCCTTCCTGCCACCGTCTTTCCATTCATCCTAAGAGGGGTGAATCTGCTCGGGATCGATTCGGTCAATTGCCCGATGGAAACAAGATTGAAAGTATGGCATCGCCTTGCCACCGACTTTAAACTCGGGCATTTAGAACAGCTCATTCAACAGGAAATTACACTTGAAGAATTGCCTGACGTCCTTCCTACCCTGTTAAAAGGGGAAGCAAGAGGCAGGACGATCGTTAAGCTATAAACCAAAAAAGTGACGAGAGCATGGCTTCTCGTCACTTTCATTGTGAACTTTCATTAATAGGGAGACTGATTTCTACGATCGTCCCTACTCCCACTTCGCTGCTGAAATGAATTTCCCCATTATGCTCATGGATGATCTTAGTACTGACCATGAGCCCAAACCCCGTTCCTTTTTCAGAGGTGCTATAAAATGGCTGCCCTAGGTGCTCCATGCGCTCATTTGAGATTCCGCAGCCTGAATCAATGAACCGGATCATGGCAGAGTCTCCTCCATGATGTAACTGTATATGAAGTTTGCCGCCATTCGGCATGGCTTCTATCGCATTATTGACGACATTCGTGAATACTTGTTTTAACTGATTCAGATCGCCAAAGACTGATGCCGAATCCGCATTATATTCCTTGATGATCTCAACATCATTCAATATCGCTTGTAGCTCGGCTAACGTAATCACACTATCCAATATATCGTTAAGCTGGATGTATTCAAAAACCTTCGCTTCAGGCTCTGCTAAACTTAAAAATTCATTGGCCAGGGTTTCGATTTTTTCAAGTTCACTGACCGTCATTTCAAGATAGTCCTTTTGCTCAGGATTTTCCCTTAATAATTGTAAAAATCCTTTGACCGTAGTTAATGGATTTCTTAATTCATGCGCGATGCCCGCAGCCATCTGGCCCACCGCTGATAACATATTGGATTTACAGAGCAGTTCATCGGTCTTTTTACGCTCCGTAATATCCCTGCAGAATACCTGTATGGCCGGTTGACCTTTATAAATAATCGGAAGACCGAGTGTTTCTCCATAAAATGCTTGTCCGTCAAGTCGAATGAACTTTTGTTCCAGTAAACCAACCGCCTGATGATCATCCCTCATGATATCGATCCTTTTTTGTACACTTTCCCGGGACTCCAGGTGAACGAACTGAAAAACCGATTTACCAATAATATCTTCCACACTATCCATCCCAAGCATTTTCGCCCCCATGGGATTCATATACTCGATGATCCCATTGCGATGTACAAAAATAGCTTCGGGTGACACCTCCACTAAACTGCGATACCTTTGCTCACTTTCCTTCAAGGCAGCTTCAGCAAGTTTTTGATTCGTGATATCCCGATAAACGAAAACCAGGGCGCACGGCTCATTATCATCATCCCGGATACTGAACAGGGAGATGCTTACATCGATTAACTGGCCATCCTTCCTTAACCTGACCGTTTCAAAGCCTTTCTTTTGTACCCCAGCCTTAATCTGGTCATGCAATTCATTGACTGATTCCTTCAAGAAATCAGGAATAATAGGAAACGGCCTCCCAATGAGCTCATCATTCGTCCAACCGAAAAACTCTTCAAAAGCTGCATTCACTTGAAGGGTCTTTCCTTCCAGATCAACAATGGAAATGGCATCCGGGTTATTCTCCATGAAAGACTTAAATTTCTCGGTATTATCCTCCGGCTGTACTCCCATTTGCCCTTGTCCATAATTAATAAGCCTTTTACTCATCAATTTTTTATTCCTTTCTTATCCGGAAATTTACAGTCTCAATTTTACAGTATCAGTAAATCATTTGCCAGTTTTATCATATGATTTTTCCTAGTTAAAGACTGATGCACAAAGAGGCCAAACCTCCATAAGGTTCAGCCTTCTCCTTAAAATGTATTATAAATGTTCGGACATTCCGTTCCTGTTGGTTCATAAAAGCAATGAAGCTTGAAACGCCCAACCAGGGGCTGATTATACCAGGTTGCCGGACAATCTCCCGGCGGCCTGAAGTACCATAGGCTAAATTTCGAGGGCCATAGCCTTTCACCACTTACGCTCCGGCGCGCAAGCCTTTTTTCCCGATCCCTTGCCCGCTGATAAAAATACCCCTTCTGTACAGCTTCAAAAGCATGCTCCTGATAAATCATGTCTGGAATCGTCCTCAACCCTTTGAAATCGGAACAATTCGACCTAATCCGATTGATCCCTACATTACCGATCATCAACATGCCTTGATCACCTTCACCCTCGCCTTCCGCCCTAAGCAATCTTGCCAATAAGGCAATATCGGCATCCGTGTGCTTAACAACGGCCATCCCATCACCTCCACTTTTTTATCCTATGCCTCGGAGATGGAAAAATACTCCGTTTATTAACAAAATCTTCATATATGGTACACGTCCTATCAATAATATGGCCCTATACTTAAGTAAGGCTGGATAGCACGCGTGGCTATCATGGTATTTGGCGAAGGCGGGGCCAATACTTTCTTTATACATATAAAAAAAGGCGGCACACAATTGTGCCGTCTTTATCTTGTCATTCTTTCGCTTCAAATGCCGCTTCAAACGCCAATGATACCTTCTCGAACTCTTCATCCGATTCGATATCCAGCAATTCACCTTCACCTTCGACCCTGAAAAAGAAAATATCGATATCTTCATCTGTATCCTTTTCAATATCTTCAAGCAAACCTACTGCAACATATTCCGTTCCTTCTACATCCAATGATCCTAAAACCTCAACTTCATGGCCTTCATCGCTGTCATCGGTAAGGGTGAAAACTTCACCTTCACGAATTTTTCCCATACTACCTCTCCTTTCATATCCATCAATAATGGAGGTGTTTCAATAAGTATATCGACTATTCCTTTTAGAAACAAATTTTTGCCCTGGAAAATGATGAATGCCATTCTTTACAAGAAAGAAAACGGTCAAAAGAAATTATGGAAGAAAACTATCATTCCATAAACTATATTTATTTCCCCATTATTTCACCAATACTTTCTACTTATTAACATCATTTAAAAAATTATCTAAAAACGGCTATAAAAGAGTAATTTAATTCCGAATAATCTTATATATACTAATATTAGCATTATTGCAACTGGATATGATGAAGGAGGAAGATTTCTTGGCTTTGAAAAGGGTCGATCACATTGGTGTCGTTGTAAAAGATCTTGAAAAATCCATCGCCTTTTATCAAGATGTGCTGGATTTAAAATTAAAAGCGCGCATGACTCATACTAATGGGGTAATCGAACTGGCATTCCTGGGTTACGAAGAGTCGGACGAAACAGAAATAGAGTTGATTCAGGGGTATAGCGACACACTGCCATCCGAAGCGACAATTCACCATTTTGCCATTACCGTGGATGATATCGAAGAAGAATATGCCCGGATCAAAAGCTTGGATAACACTGAGCTGATTGATGAAGAGATCGTCACCCTTCCAAATGGTTATCGCTATTTCTACGTATATGGACCGGAAAAAGAGTGGATTGAATTTTTCCAAAGGTAAAAAGCAGAGTCTTAGAGACTTCTGCTTTTTTTTAATTCGTCAATGTATAACAAACTTGTTAAACATAGCCCCCCTTCTTATGAATGATTTACATAAAAAAGTGAATGAAAGAAAGACAGCTCCCCGCTTCACCAGCTTGACTTTTTGATACCCGGGAGTTGCCCTTTATGAGCAAGTTCCCTAAAAACGATACGTGACATGTTGAATTTGCGCATATATCCATGTGGCCTCCCCGTTACTCCACAACGATTATGGACCCTTGTCCGCGAGGAATCGCGAGGGAGTTTGGCCAATCCGGCATAATCCCCTTTCTCTTTCAATTCCTTTCTAAGTTCTGCATACTTTTCGACCATTGCCAACTGTTTTTGTGCTTTTATCACCTTGGATTTTTTCGCCATTTATATTCTCCTTTTTTACTATCTTTTTTCAAACGATTTACAATTCGTTCCGCTGCCTTTCTTGCCCCCGATATATCCTGGATATCAGGAGCATGTTCACCCTTTGTACGGATGGTGAACACAGATATGCATTGAAATGACTACCGTAAAATGCAGCCATCGCTACACTTTTGTGCCTCCATCAATAATGGTCCATTCCAACATGAACCCCGATAAAACAAAATCATTCCGATTTAAACCTTGAAATTACTTCGTTTCACGATGAAGCGTGTGTTTCTTCAATCGCGGGCAGTACTTTTTCAATTCGATCCTATCTGGATTATTCCGCTTGTTTTTTGTCGTGATATAATTTCGGTCCCCTGATTCTGTGCATGCTAACGTAATGTTTACTCTCATTTTTATTCCTCCTAAAGTTTTTTTAATGAACGATTTCCGTAAATGCAGGCAATCGATCTTCATACAGAGACCAATCCTGTTGCATCTCGATCTCCGTCAATAAGCATTGATCTAATTCATTTTCGATTTCCTGTTGATTCATTTGAATGCCAATCATCACCAGCTCCGTCATCCTGTCACCGTATACTGCATTCCACCGTTCCAATAATTCAGGTGCTTCCTTTAAAATTTGGCGCTGTTCTTCCACAGGGTAAGCAGCAATCCATTTACCGGCTTCTTGTAAAGTCAATGACGGTCCTGCCTGCGATAGCAAGCCTGCCGTATCATTTCTCGATGCCAGCCAAAGGAAGCCCTTTGCCCTCACCACTTGTACGGGCCAGTTTTCTAACCACTCCATCAGCCGTTCGGGATGAAAGGGTATTTTCCTTCTGTAAACGAAGGAAGAAATCCCGTACTCCAGGGTCTCCGGAATATGCTCTTCATTCAATTCCTTTATCCAGCCGGCTCCTTGGCTTGCCTCTTCAAAATCGAATAAATGTGTATTCAATACCTCCTTTAGCGGCACCTTGGAATGGTTTGTTTCGATGATCCTCGCATCCGCATTCATTTTTTGAAGAACCGCTTTCAATTCCTCAACGGCGCCAGCATCCATTAGATCGATTTTATTCAACAGGATGACATTGGCGAACTCTATCTGATCTATTAATAGATCGACCACTTCCCTCCCATCCGCAGCATCAGTTGCCTTCATCCTGTCAATAAGTGTTTCTCCGGAAGTGAAGTCTTGCCAAAAGTTATACCCATCAACAACGGTGACCATCGTATCAAGCCGGCAATATTCCGCTAAATCAATTCCCATGCTTTCATCAGCATAGGAGAAGGTCTGGGCTACAGGTACCGGTTCGCTTATCCCAGTCGATTCGATCACAATGTAATCAATGTCCCCTTGTTTCGCAATTTTCTCCACTTCAATCATCAAATCCTCACGAAGCGTACAGCAAATGCAGCCATTCTGCATTTCCACCAGTTTTTCATCCGTCCGGGTAAACCCTCCCTGTTTGACCAGTGAAGCATCAATATTGATTTCACTCATATCATTTACGATGACGGCAACCTTCAGATCATTCCGATTTTCAAGAATATGATTCAAAAGCGTCGTCTTTCCCGCGCCAAGGTAGCCACTCAATACCGTAACCGGAATTTTCCTCATCTCCATTACTTACCACTCCTTTGCCTGATATCTTCAACATAAATCAAAATCATTACGATTTAAAACCGAAGCTATCACTCATGTAAAAACACCCCTTAATAATAAAACGTAATCATTACTATTTGCAAGTTTTTTTCAAAAGGGCCTTCGTTTACTTATCCTGACTAATGTAATCGCGATTGCTCCATTGCTGCTGCAAGGGCAATCACGGATACGTGAAGGGTGCTGACATTTTTTTAAAACTAAAATTAAATGGAAGTCCAATCACACATAACTTCAAGTGTAATGAACCTCCATTGAGTATTATCATTCAATGTACTTTTAGCCTGCTATCATCAACAACGTTTCATTTTCCAATACATTTTTCTTTGTTGCAACCGAGAAAAAATTATTGGCCACTATGCTTATTCCGCCATTTCCCACCCTGAAGATTTTACTGTCTTTTGTTCAAAAGTTTCAATTTCTCTCTGTTTCGCCAGTTTAGAAGCTTGTGACACGGACCACGTTAAATTCCCAAAGGCAATCACTGTCCCGATCGAGATAACTAACACCTTTTTACAAAGTATTTTCTTCAATAGCTTCCTCCTGAGAATGTATTGGAATACTCTAAATATAAACCACCATTGTTAACCTGGCATGTAGCGGCTGTAAATGTACGGAATTATTTTTGGATATATGTTAACTTAAGTTTGCGCACAAAAAAAGCTGAGTGCATATGCAGTCAGCTTTTCTAGGCACTTCTTATTTATAAAACACTTTGTCGACGTTATATTTAGCATGAAGCTTATTGATCATGTACGTTTCATAGATTTCACGTTCCATGGCGTCTTCGACTAAAAGAATGTCAATTTTCTTGACTTCATTACGATGCTCTTTAATCGGAGAAACATTATCCTCGAAATGCTTCTTGACCCTTGGTCTTAATTTACGGGCTTTACCGACAAAAATCAGTTCATCATTTTCATTGTAAAACAAGATGATGCCGCCTTTATCACGGGGAATCAAATGAAAATCGATAAACCCGTAAATTTCAGGAATGACAGGTTCGTCTCCTTCTATAACTTGCTTTCTTTGTTTGATGCTTATATCCGCTGCAGGGATTTCAATTTTGATCATTACAATTCACGTCCTCTATTTGTATAAGGCGAAACTTTCAATCGGAATCGAAACTCCGGTTTCACGCCAAGCTCATCACTTCAATCTTAAAGGTAAATGGTATCATAATTATGAGTGAAAAGCCATGTATGCCTTGATCTGTTTTGGGATTAAATATAAAGAAGAAGACTCGCTGGGAGCCTCCTTCTTTGTCGGAAATATCCTTTACCACCTGTGAGCCTTTGCATTGCTTCTTAGTATAATGTTTGTTTGTGATTCTTGCGTATGGCCATTAACTTGAGATTTTGAACGCTTAGGTCTTGTCCAATTATGGTGAAACTTTTGAGAATGTGGATCTAATTGATCTTTATAGCTCATTCTGTGTCACCTCATCATTAGGATTTGGATATTCCGTTCAGTGATAGTAATCCCCATCACTTGTTCTAGTATTTTATTTTTCCAAGGCATTTATACATATTCTTTAAAAAGCGAATTCAGCTGACTTGCCTTTTGCAAGGACTTCACCATCTTCATCCACCGCATCACTTGTCATGACGGAAACGCCCTTTATGTTCCCGTCATTTAGAATGAAACCAATGTTCCCGCTTTTTGAACCGTTTCCTTCTATTTCACCAGCAAGTTCTTCTAAGTAGATATCATCTTCCCATGTCAGATGTTCTCCTCTTTCCGTTTCAAGGAAAGCAACTGGGGAAAACTTGATTTTTTTATCTGTATTGTTTTTGATTTCCACGTTCATTTTTACGATATCGAAATCTTCATCATGCGTATAGCCGTGGAAGAAATCAATCATGCTGTAATCCGGAGTGACATGCATCACTTTCATTTCTTTGACTTTAACCTCGATCGGCCCAACCTTCACTGTCTCATTCACTTTTTTATAAGCCTTCAAGGTTAAATCGCCTTTTGCATCGGAAACATTCTGACCGATCTGGTTCAATTTTATATCATCAGGAAGCTGCGGATTCGGAACATAGACATCCTTTTTTACAAGTGGTCGTGCAATTTCCTCTGTTTTTTCTTTAGCTGTTGTCGTTGTTTCTTCTTTGTAAGCTGGTTGGGTATTGAGAGCACCAAATGCCGTTAATAACAGGGCACCAATCATCAGTCTGTTCATTGAATCCCTCCTGAAGTGTTTTTACTTCTTTAATAGATCAAAGATGATTTTGGCCTGATCCGTGTTATCGACCTGCCCTGCAAAACGTTCTTTATATGGTCCATATGCGTAGACCGGAACATCTTCACCTGTATGTCCCCCAGTAGTCCATGCAGTATTGGTCCGATTGTCGAATATGGCTTCGATGGCATTATCGACGTTCGTCACATTTTTTGATTTGGCGGCTTCTGTTACCGTTTTGATTTCAGCGTCAGTTAGCTTCACTTCATTTTGATTAATATATTGCTTTAACGTCTTTTCAACATCGGCCCCTTTGACGATGGCATCTGCCATGAAGTCAGGGGTGCGTTTGGCTGCCTTGATTGGTTCACCATACCAGTTATATATTCCTTTTGCGCCGATAGAGAATCCTCCTGTAGAGTGATCCGCAGTAGCCACCACTAAGGTATGTTTGTCTTTCTTCGCAAATTCAATGGCCGCTTTGTATGCTTTTTCAAAGTCTTCCATTTCACTCATTGCACCTACGATATCATTATCATGTCCGGCCCAGTCGACCTGGCTTCCCTCGATCATAAGGAAGAATCCATCTTTGTCTTTATTCAAGCGCTGGATCGCCGAATTTGTCATGTCTGACAAAGAAGGCGTTTCACTTGGGCGGTCAATCATTTTCGGAAGTCCTTCAGAAGCGAATAAACCAAGGACCTGTTCATTTTTGTCCTTAAGCATTTGATTTTTATCCGTCACATAACTGTAACCGTCTTTTTCGAAGGCTTTCGCCAAATTGACATCAGGCCGGACAAAATTGGACTTTCCACCGCCCAGTAGGACGTCGATTTTATGTTTGCCCTTGATTAAGTCATTATAATAATCGTCTGCGATTGAATTCATGTTTTTCCGGTTTTCATCATGGGCGCCAAAAGATGCAGGTGTAGCATGAGTGATTTCTGAAGTGGCAACCAATCCCGTCGCTTTTCCTTTTTCCTTTGCTGCTTCCAATACGGTTTTGACTTCGGATTTATCGTTATCCACTGCAATTGCAGCGTTATAAGTCTTCACTCCTGCAGACATTGCCGTTGCGGCTGAAGCTGAATCCGTTATATTTTGTGCAGAGTCTTCTGGGTAAGTCATCTGCTGACCAACCAAGTATTTATCAAACTCTGTCCGTTCTGCCACCTTCGTACCAGGGTTATCTTTTAAATACCGGTAAGCGGAGGTATAAGAAACACCCATGCCGTCACCGATCAGGAAAATAACGTTCTTGATTTCCGGTTCTTTATTTGGGTTACCCTTTGCCGAAACGCGATCCGCAACGGACCATGATAAACCTCCAAATGCTAATGCAGAAGCCAATGTGATTGGCAATACCTTTTTACCCCATGTGCGATTCAAATGAATAGCCTCCCTTTAATGTTTTCTATTTAATTAAACTATAGGTGAAGAAGATGAACTCAATGTCAAGGCTATGTAAAAATGCGACAGGATAATTGTTAAGACAAGGTAAAGGAGACATGTCACGGAATTGCATGACACTTTTATGAGGGGTGTTGGGTATAGTAGAAAATTCACCAGGAGCGGTCCTTTTGCAGGTGTTGGAGGAGTCATTTCTCAGAATGATTTGTCATGTATGTAAAAGTGCTAAAAAATCAATGGAGAAAAAAATAAAGCACCCTATCAGGGTGCTTTAGCGTCAGACTGCAGACAAAATCTATCCTTACAGTTTTTCCAGAAATCCGCTCCCTTTCCGGCGGCTGTCAGCCAATCCTCATCAAGCACGCCTTTGGCGTCTCGGCTAGCCAGTCAAACGCCAGGAGAGTCACAAATTTCTTCAATTTAGTAGGAGTTTTATAAAACGGATTGGAAGGAAGTTACGGAACTCCTGCTTAGAAAGCGAGTCCCAGGGCAACCCCACAGGCGCAAAGCGCAACAGTGCGGATTTCTTTAATCAAACGTTTGATTAAAGAAATCCGCTCCCTTTCCGCCCCCCCTTGTCGACACCATTCAAAGGGCTTTTGCACGGTTACTTCTCTATAACTAAACATTCCAAAGCACGGGCCGCATTCACTCTCGCCAGCTCGATTGAATCAGCTGTCGACAGGGCGACAGCGACCCTTCTACCTGCCTTTGTAACAGGTTTTCCGAAAAGACGCACTTGTGTATTAGGTAATGCCAAAGCCTGTTCGACACCGACTATAGAATATTCCGATAACTCATCCTGCGCTTTTAATGGACGGCTGGCACCTGGGCTGATCAGCGTGATTTCCGGGATGGGAAATCCTAGAATCGCCCGAATATGCAGGGCAAACTCCGACAAATTCTGGGTCGCTAAAGTCACTAGCCCCGTATCATGAGGTCGTGGGGAAACTTCACTGAAATAGACTTTATCCCCTGAAAGGAAAAGCTCAACCCCGAATAATCCGTACCCTCCAAGTTCATCCGTAATGGCATGGGCAATTTTTTTCGCTTCATTTATTTGTGCTTCTGTCATATTATGCGGCTGCCAGGATTCAATATAATCCCCTCCCTGCTGAATGTGCCCGATGGGAGCACAAAACATGGTACCATTTATGGCCCGGACAGTAAGCAGCGTGATTTCCGAATCAAAACGGATAAATTCTTCAATGATCACACGTCCATTTTGGACACGTCCGCCTTCCATCGCAATCCTCCAGCAATCCTCCAGGTCACCTTCCGTGCGGCACACACTTTGCCCTTTACCTGATGAACTCATCAGCGGTTTTACGACATTGGGAAATCCAACTTCCTTGGCAGCTTGGACAAATTCTTCATAGGTATCGGCGAATTTGTAGGCTGCGGTTGGAATCTCCAGGGTTTCAGAAGCCAATCTCCTGATTCCTTCACGATCCATAGTCAACTTAGCCGCTCTTGCCGTCGGGATGACATGAAAGCCTTCCTCTTCCAATTTGATTAATTCAGATGTAGCGATGGCTTCGATTTCCGGTACAATCAAATCGGGTTGTTCTTTTTCCACTATTTCCCTTAGTTGTTCCGCATCCAGCATATCGATTACATAACTGCGATGAGCGACTTGCATGGCTGGGGCATGTTCATAGCGGTCTACAGCAACGGTCTCCACACCAAGCCGCTGTGCTTCAATTATGACCTCTTTCCCCAATTCACCCGAGCCCAATAATAAAATCTTTTTCGATTTATACATCCAGTCTCTCCTCCTCCATATCCTCAAAATCATTATAAACGAACTATAAATGAATAAACATAAATATTTATTCGTATTTTCATTTAAATTGCACCTAAAACATTAATCAAACTTATTTCATTTAAGTTTTTTAAAAAACCAACTTGACAAATAGGAATAATATAATTTATGCTGGATGAAAATATATAAGCTGACCAGTTCACTGGAGGCTCCCTATTCAACATGAGTAGGGGGCCTTTTCGTTTTTATCAATAAGGGAGGACATACATTATGCAAAAGGAATCGGTAAAGCCCATTTTCCCCACTTTAAATGAGAACAAAAATGGCCGCCTTGAGGATATGAAGTACATCAATCTGCCTGACAGATTATTTTTCGAATGGTGCCGGCAGCAATATGCCCTGAATAGAGGGGTTTACAATGCAATCGATAATTGGTTCTATCAATATGGCATTGACCATATACTTTACCGAAGGATCAACCTTTTAGCCTTTTTGGAATTTGCTGCTCCACCGGCACAAGAAGTCGGAAAGACAAAGTTCATTAAATTTGGCAGTGGCGGACTAACGAAAAAGTTGCAGGAGTTCATTGCGAATTAACCTGAATCCTATAGGGCCCCTTATCAGTAATGCGACCACTCTGCGCCTACTGATAAGGGACACTTATGCGAATGTCGAAATTTGCATGACGATTATTTTTGAAAATGTAAGCGCTTTCTATTATAATGAAATTAGGTTGGATGGCATGCGTGGCCGTCACAGTATCTGGCGTAGGTGGGGCCAATACTAGCGTTAAGGAAGATTAGCTTCTTACCGTAAAACAAGTAGAATTCATTTTGGTACGGGCTGCAATATTACCGGGACATGGGATTGTCCTTTCATTTCAGGCTAAAAGCGTGTCAATCATGCAATCGATAAGTAAAGCATGACTTTACTTATTTTTTGTTAGCAGCCCTCATCATTTCAAGTCTAATAGTTTATAAGACTAAAAAGCTCTTCCCCATGGTAACGGAGTTGAGCTTTTTCATTTGGTCAAAATTCACATATATAACCCTGCCAAGAAAATCCCAAGCGACTTCTGATAAATTTCATCGAACTGTGATATAGGGAGGGGATTCGTTCCTTTGCCCAGCTCCACGGTAAATCCCGGCCTGCGCCAATCCTGAATGAACCAATCCTTATACCCTGCGTAACTATCGGCGGATTTGACAGGCTCATATCCACTGACCCTCGCAAACTCATTGACTATCGTTTCCGACTCTGGCGGTTCCAACCCTTCAAACCCCCAATAAATGACCTCTCCTTGGGTATGGAACGCAAGGACTTTGCCAAAATCACGCCTTCTTGTCAGCTCTGACATTGCAATGGCTTCTGGCTGTGTAAGCGGCCCTTCCCCAGAATAATTTGCCGGACCTGGCTCCGGTACATTATTGCGTTCTTTTTCCAGTTCCCATTTGGCGGGAAATTGATCATTCAAATCCACCCCGTTAATATTTGCTTTCCAGCCAGAGAAGTCTTCACTTCCATTATTCCATTCCACGAGCCGCCGTCTCAATGACTCTTCTGCAGGCGGTCCTTTAAGAACCAACTCCACTCCGTCCGGATTCACCATTGGGACGATCGATAGCATCGTCTGTTGATAGTAAGGAAACAGAGATAGACCGCGGATATCAGCCTGATTCGTGATTGCGAGTAAATAATCATTTAAAAAGGTCATGATCACTGGCGTCGTTATCCACTCATTCGCATGAAAGGAACCATTATAGTGAACTCGTTTGTTTCCATTTCCGATCAGCACTTCAGGGATAGCCCTTTCAAGCACAGAGTCTCCGATCGGGGAGGTCTTAATAAATGGATAGATCGTTTTCAAACGCCTTACATCGGTCATCATCGCCTCATAATCATATTCCCGGTTTCCTTGAATCAGCCTCCACGTAATTCTTAATGGCACAGAAATTGTCTGACCGACTTGCAGTGCATTCGGGTTGAGATTGTGATTAGCCAAAAATAAGGCATCCAATGAAAGATTACGCGACCTGGCAATTGCCCATAAAGAATCTCCTTGTTTAATCCTATAGCCGGTCGTCGTAAAGCCAGGAATTTTGATTTGTTGGCCAATCATAAGTGCAAGTGGATCTATCCCGCTATTGGAATCAATGATAAGTTGGTAATTCACCTTGAATAATTGGCTATAATACCACAAAGAATCATTTTGCCGCACAAAAACGTCCATACTGCACCTCCTCATAACCAAATGTATGCTGATTCGTTTTAATTATTGCTTTGACATTGTTCTGCTTCGACAATTAAGAAAATGCCAAGCTTTTAAGTGAGGGCGTTTGTAGTATATCTGGTTTCTGGTAAATTGGACTGCCTACCAACATCCAATTCTTTTTACTAGTCATAAATTCAACCCATTCCTGATGAATTAAGTGACTGGCCCTCAATTAATCTGACTGCATGACTTCCTTACAAATATTTATAACGATATATTCTTACCGAACTTGTCGGGTGTCATTTATATAACGGGGCCCTCCATGAACAAACAAAACAGGCACCCATTCATGAATGGATGCCTGTTTTCATTTAATAGATTGGGAGTCCCATATTTTATGCTTCTTGCGGTACGGGCAAACCTAAACCTTCGGCTATGCGTGTTCCGTATTCTGGATCGGCTTTGTAGAAATGACCGATTTGACGAAGCTTGATTTCTTCCAATTCCACAGGTTTCATTGCGCCCACGATCGTGTCAACAAGGCGAGTTTTCTCTTCGGCACTTAATAGACGGTATAAGTCACCTGCTTGAGTGTAGTGATCATCCCTATCATGACCGACTTGTGCAGCTTGCCCAGTCACCTCGAATGGAGTGGCTTTATTTTCCGTTGATTCGGCAGGGCCGCCAAAACTATTCGGCTCATAATAAACAGATCCCTTGCCATTGTCATCTGCACGCATGAATCCATCACGCTGATAGTTGTTCGCTTCCACTTTCGGACGGTTCACCGGAAGCTGGTTGTGATTCGAGCCCACACGGTAACGGTGTGCATCTCCATATGCGAATAGGCGTCCTTGAAGCATCTTGTCCGGGGAAGCTTCGATTCCCGGTACGAAAGTTCCAGGTGAGAACGTGGCTTGCTCCACTTCAGCAAAGTAGTTTTCAGGATTTCTGTTCAAAACCATACGGCCAAGCTCGATCAGCGGATAATCTTTTTGAGACCATACCTTCGTCACATCGAATGGATCGAAACGGTATGTATCCGCATCTTCCAGAGGCATGATCTGAACATATAATTTCCATGCAGGGAAGTCCCCTTTTTCTATGGCATTGAAAAGATCTTCCGTATGGTAATCTGGGTTTTCACCCGCTAATTTTGCAGCTAGATCGACATCAAGGTTTTTGATGCCCTGTTCTGTTTTGAAGTGGTATTTCACCCAAACGCCTTGTCCTTCGGCATTCACCCATTTAAATGTGTGGCTTCCGAAACCATGTGTATGACGAAGTGTAGCAGGAATGCCCCGGTCGGACATCAGGATCGTCACTTGGTGCAAAGATTCAGGTGAATGTGACCAGAAATCCCAAACAGCAGTAGGGTTTTTCAAATGTGTTCTAGGATCTCTTTTTTGTGTATGAATGAAGTCAGGGAATTTAATCGCATCGCGAATAAAGAATACAGGCGTATTATTGCCGACGATATCGTAGTTTCCTTCTTCCGTGTAGAATTTAACAGCAAATCCACGCGGGTCACGGACTGTATCAGCAGAACCCAATTCACCTGCAACTGTGGAGAAACGGATAAAAAGATCTGTCTTCTTGCCTACACCATTGAAAAGTTTAGCTTTCGTGTACTGAGAAAGGTCGTTCGTTACTTCGAAAGTTCCGAATGCACCGGCACCCTTCGCATGAACTACACGTTCAGGCACACGTTCACGGTTGAAGTGGGCTAGTTTTTCCAATAAGTGTACATCTTGAATGAGTACCGGTCCTCGTTCGCCGGCAGTGATCGAGTTTTGATTATCTCCAACTGGCGCTCCCCAGCTTGTAGTAAGGTTTTTCTTATTCGACATAATTGAACCACCTTTTCATTAATATTTATGTATATAATGATAAAGCTTATCAGAAAAAAATCAATACTTATTTATAATAATTTTAATATAATAATGAATTCATTAAATTTTTGTAAACGAAATGACTTCACCTCCAACCACATTATGGATAATTAAAAATGTATAAACATTGATATAACAACTCATTGGTATAATTAAATACCTAATAATGGTATACGACCCTTATAACCAATATTCCTTCATGACAAGTGATTTTATCATTTCTCCTACCAATGGGATAGTAATCGAGAATGATAACGAATATTCATGGATACTTTGCGCTACTACCTATTTCCTTCTATTTATCTTATAACAAACTGGAGTGATCTCCTGTGACTTTATTCACTTCATCAGACTTTATTCAAAAACTGAATTTTTCATTGTTTTTGTGAACCTCAACTTCAGCAGAACTCTTCATAAACGGGCTGAAACAAAAGTCCTTCCCCCTTATTTTGCTGGGGAAATTGTAAACATACTGGTTTGTGTTCATATAGAAAATAAGATACTATTACGTTAAAATGACCGTCCAATAAGAGTAAGGGTGATATATATGAATGAGCGCAAACAACTGGTAGTTAAGTATGCACACCAATTATTTATTGAAAAGGGTTATCAAGCCACTTCCATTCAGGATATTTTAGATTATAGCGGCATTTCAAAAGGAACATTTTATAACTATTTTTCTTCTAAAAGCGAATTGCTTAAGGCCGTCTTCCTGACTTCGCAAGAAAAGTTCGAAAAAGAGCGGAATGAATTGCTGATTGGGCAAAACCTTGCAGATATTGAAATATTCATCAAACAATCCGAATTACAAATGCACTCCAACAAAAGCAATAAAATCTTCTTCTTATATGAAGAAGTAATGATTTCAAATGATACCGAACTTAAGAACTTCATAACACATGCTAAATTCCAGCATATCCATTGGCTATCAAAACGCTTTCTGGACATTTTCGGTGCTGATAAAAAACCTTATATTTTGGACTGTGCCATTCTCTACTCGGGGATGATGCATCAAACGATTCATTTTAATGCCTTGGCTAAAGAGCCCGATTTCAACCCTACTGAAATTATCCGCTATTGTGTCGATAGGATTAAATCGATTTTCGAAGATGTCAGCACGTCAAAAGCACAGCTTTTGGAACCCGATCTCATCAAGCAATGGCTGCCTGAGTGCTTCCATACACAGCAGGATTTTCATACAGCACTCCTGCACTCTGCCAATGACCTGAAAAAGATGATCTTGAGGCTTTGCCAAGATGATGAAGCGGAACGGGTCAAAAACTTAAAATTGATTCACTTTATCCAAGAGGAATTATTACAAAACGCTGAACCGCGGATCTTTCTCGTCGAAAGTGCCCTGCTTTCCTTGAACACCAATCCAAAATTGAAAGACACATTGGAATTAAGTGAATTCGAGAAAATCATTGCCAACAACTAAAATAGAACCAAAATGGCCCCATTTTGCAGACAAATGGGGCCATTTTAGCGGAAAGGGAGCGGATTTCTGAAATCCACTGGGGCTTTCTGGGGGAATACATATCGTATTCCTCTTTTTTTTGTGACAATTCTGCAAACATATCACTGAAATTCATGAAGTTTTAGTATAATGACTTGTAGTAAAGTGTCTTCAGGAGGAGTTATTCATGAACATAATAATGCGTTTTCTTATCAACGGGCTGGTATTGCTCGTTATTGACTGGCTTCTCGACTCCATCACGATTAAATCATACGGAACAGCCTTGCTGGCGGTTTTTATATTATCGATCATGAACTTGCTGGTTAAACCCATTCTCCTACTTATCACATTGCCGATCACCATTCTGACGTTCGGGTTGTTTTCTTTCATTATCAATGCCTTCACCTTCCAAATCACTTCCTATGCCGTCAGTGGCTTTGTAATAAATTCTTTTTGGGGAGCTTTAATCGGATCATTGTTATTGAGTTTCATTCAAAGTCTTCTTATAAAACAGAGTAAAAAAAACCGTCAGTAGCATGCTGTTGGTTAAAACTGTAGACAAACTCGATGAAAATCGAGTTTGTCTACAGTTTTTTTAGGAGCTACATACTGAAACAGTAAGTTGGATTCCTGACGGTTTTTCGTATCATTTTCATTTCCATAACAGCCCTTCGATATTTCCCGGGCTATTCCCCTAAATTTCGCTAAGCTTCACTAGCGGTTTTTTCTCATTTTAGACAATACTTTTCCCCACCGTTTCATATAAAATCGACTTTCCCGGAAATCAGTATCAATCGATCCATGGAATCCCTTCCTACCAGAGTGGTATGAACAGGATGCCTGTACCTTGTTTTGGACCAGCTTATCCACTGCCGAAGTCTAAATTTTTAGAAAAATCACATAATTTTATTTTGTTTGAATAGCATTCTAATAGTCTTGAAAGATTTTAAATGCGACGAAAACAGAGTGAATCACTTTATGGTAAGCGTTTTCATTTTTCACTTTACATTCTTCCTATTAAAATATATTATTTAGTTGTAATATTATGTGAAAAATCAATAAATTATATGTATTCTCCTCTACTAGTGATAAAATGCTAGATAGAGAAAATTAAACTCCAACATAGAAAAGGGGAAAATTATGCAAAACTCCAAAGAATCTCAACTACATAGAGGTTTGGAAGAAAGACATATCGCATTAATGTCTCTTGGCGCAGCCATTGGAGTCGGTTTATTTCTCGGCTCGGCATCTGCGATAAAATTAGCCGGCCCAGCTATCATCATTTCCTACGCCATTGGCGGGCTTATGATCTATCTTATCATGCGTGCACTTGGGGAAATGGCAATTAAGAATCCTGTCGCAGGCTCTTTCAGCCGCTATGCTAGCGAATTTGTCGGTCCTCTTGCCGGATATATAACCGGATGGAATTACTGGTTCGTTTGGATTGCCACCTGTATGGCTGAAATTACGGCAGTCGGAATCTATATGCAATTTTGGTTCCCCGATACCCCGCAATGGGCTTGGGCGTTAGCCGCTCTTGCCATCATGACGACGATTAACTTTCTAGCTGTAAAAGCATATGGTGAATTGGAGTTTTGGTTCGCCTTAATTAAAATCATTACAATCATCCTTATGATCGTCCTTGGCTTCGGAATGATTATCTTCGGACTGGGGAACGGCGGAATCGCAGTCGGATTCGGCAACCTTGTTGAACATGGAGGATTTTTCCCTAATGGGATTTCCGGTGTCATCCTCTCTTTTCAAATGGTCATGTTCGCCTATTTGGGAATTGAAATGCTCGGAGTAACCGCAGGTGAAGTTAAAAATCCTGAAAAATCTTTAAAAAGAGCCATCGATACCGTTTTTTACCGGATTTTACTTTTTTACGTTTTAGCTCTGACAGTCATTTTATCGATCACTCCATGGGATGAAATGAATGGAGAAAACAGTCCATTCGTCATGATGTTTGATAAAATCGGGATACCAGGCGCAGCAGGAATCATTCAGTTTGTCGTACTGACAGCAGCCCTATCATCTTGTAACAGCGGGATCTTCAGTACAGGAAGAATGTTATTCAACCTAGCGCAGCAAGGTGAATCACCAAAAAGTTTCGAACGTACTACAAAGTCAGGCGTACCTGGCGTTGCCATCATCGTTTCGGCTGTCGTGCTGCTTTTCGGTGTTTACCTTAACTACATGGAAGCCGATAAAGTTTTCACTTACGTTACAAGTGTCGCTACTTTCGGTGCCCTCTGGACATGGGGAACCATACTTGTCACACAGATCATGTCTAGACGGAAAATGAGTCAGGGAGAAAAGCAAGGTTTGTCATACAAAATGCCGCTTTTCCCATTCACTTCTTATTTCACTTTAGCCTTTTTAGTATTCGTAATGGTAGTACTCGGTTTTTCAGCAGATACAAGAGTCGCTCTAATCGTCGGTCCGATTTGGATCTTACTGTTGGTAGCCCTGTATTATGCGACCGGCTTGCATAAACGGAATAGATAAGTTTCAAAGAGGGTGCCAGTAATTGGCACCCTCTATTAATGTCTTCACCTTCTCCCCCTTCTTTTGATCACCCAATGGACCACCGCACCAGCTCCGCCTATAATAATGAGGATAGGCAAGTTCCCTATTATGAAAACAATGATTCCTGAACCCGCTTTAAGTAATAGATTCGCACTTGTTGCAAGTTGTTTCTTCGTTCTCTCCCATGTATTCAATTCCTTATTATCAATGCCCGGCACAACTATCCGGTCCTGTGATAACGTGATGGTGACCGTCGAATATGAGGTTTGGTTTTCAAGATACTTCATTTGCCCAGTCAGCTGCTCTATTTCTTCTTGCACCACGGCAAGATCGGATGATATTTTCAGTAAATCTTCCGTCTTCCCGGCATCATTCATGAATGCAAGTAACCTTTCCTCTACTGCCCTCTTTGATTTCAATCTTGCTTTTAGATCAACATATTGCTCCGTTACATCCTGTCCAGTCACATTCCTTCCGACCACTTCTGAGGCCTCGCCCTCGCTGACGGCCAGAAAATCCTGAAAATGGGATTCAGGGACCCGAACGGTGATCGTTCCTTCCACCAGTTCTTCATCTTCCCTATATACATTGGACTCGACCACATATCCGCCATATTCAGCCACCTTATTCTCAATCTTCATTTGTGCTTTTTCAAGGTTTTTCACCTTCAACTCAAGTTGTGCTTGATGGATGACCTTTCTTTCTTCCGTCATCCCTTCCTTTTCCGCTGCTTCTTCCTGCACCTTATCACCGGAAATGGAAGCGTCCATTTTACTTTCCGCCGTTTCATCCTGTGCTTTGGATGCTGAATCATCTTTCTCATTACTGCTGCATCCAGCAAGTAAAAGTAACAAACAGAACAGAAGCATCATTGTTTTACGGTTCATCGGTATTCCCCCTTTTCTTAATAGTACCGACGTATAATTTGGAAGAAAGTTACACTTAGTCATTAAAGGGCATGTTTTATTTTCATATGAATAGGTAAAGGTATAAGAGCATCCAAATTATTAAGAAAGAAGTGGATTCATTATGAACTACGGAAAATTTGCTAAAAGTTTATTGGTCCCTGTGGTCGGAGGTTCACTTGTGGGTATATTCGCCACAAGGAATTCAAAAGCAATTTATGATAAACTCAAGAAGCCTGCCTTTGCACCTCCTTCCTGGACCTTCCCCGTTGCTTGGACAAGCCTATATACGATTATGGGAATAGCGAAATATCGCATTGCATCCAAAGAAAAAGAATCGAAGTCCGCTGAACTCCTCTATAATACTCAACTAGGGTTGAATTTCTTATGGTCTTTTTTATTCTTCAAATGGAGATTGCGTGGAACGGCCTTTATTGAAATGGCTGCACTGCTGACCCTGATCACTTTAACTGCATTCGAATTTTACAGAATAGACCGTGCATCCGGTTTAGCGATGATTCCCTATATAGCATGGGTCACCTTCGCATTGGGATTGAACTTTTCCATTTTCAGAAACAATTAATCACATAAAGAAGCGCCCCTTGTATAAAGGGGCGCTCTCTTTTAAAGTTTCACGAGTAAACCCGCCAAACTCACGAGTAAATCCTCAAGTTTCACGAGTAAACCACAATTAATTATTGATATTCATAATTCTTCCTTCGATTTCTGCCGTGATCTTCCCGCCTTTAAAGGTTTCTTTGACATAGTTAACGAATGCTTCCAGGTCAGCATGTCCAAACACACGCTCTTTTCCTTTCAGTACGGTATAGTTATCACCGCCGCTAGCCATGAAATCATTGACGGCCACCGTGTATGTTTCGGTATCCTCGATCGGAGTTCCGTCCGCTTTCTTCAATAAAGTGACACGTTCCGTGACAGGTTTACTGAAGTCGGCTGTATAGCTCAGTCCAGAAATTTGCAAGGTTTTCGGAGATCCTTCTACGACCCATTGCTGTTGAAGCAGCGTTTTCACTTCTGCTCCAGTCAGTTCCAGCTTAACCAACACGTTCCCGAACGGCTGGATTTTCGCTAAATCGGAAAAAGTGACTTCCCCCTTTGGAATATCCGCACGAATTCCGCCTGGATTCATGAAGGCAAAATCGGAATTCAAATCTGCCTTCATCGAATCGGCAATTAAATTTCCAAGGCCCGTTTCCTGTGTATAGGCATTGGCTCTTAAAATTTTTTCATCCGTTGTCCCAAGCGGAGCCTTCAACTCGGGGAACATGTCTAGATAGTCGTTAATGAATTTCGTCGTCCCGGCATCAGGCGTGATGCCATCTTGAGTAACCGTCACAATCTCAGCTGACCTTTTGACAATATCCTTTGTGTTCGGGTCGATTTCCAAATCCACATCTTCAAAAGCCGTTCCATAAGAGTAAGCTTGTACAATCAATTTATCGTCCACATAGTTGTTGACCTTTGCATGATTATCCCCGGCTAAGATCACATCCACTTCATCATCCACGGCATTGGCAAGGTCGGCCACTTCACCTGTGATGACCCCTTCCTTTTCCGTGCCTGGGTCATGTGAGATGACCACTATCGATTTGACGCCTTTATCTTTCAACTCTTTAACCGCCTTATTTACGGCAGGTGCCTGTTCTATGAATTCCACATTCTTAATGCCATCCGGACTTACTTTTTGAGGTGTGGCATTCGTGACTACGCCTATGAACCCAATATCAACCCCGCCGACCTTTTTTATGACGTAAGGGTCCAAAATCGTTTTTTTCGTGTCTTTATATACGACATTGGCTACTACATATGGAAAGTTCAATTTATCGAATACCACATCGGATGTTGGCGACTTTCCGCCATTGATTTGAGTCATCAGGGTTTCTACCCCTTTGTCGAATTCATGGTTCCCGACAGTTCCGACATCGAATTTCATATTATTCAAAAACTGGAGCGTCGGTTTGTCTTGGATCAAAGAAGAAACGGGTGCACTTGCCCCAACAGCATCCCCTGCCGAAAGCAGAAGTGTATTTTCGGGGTTTTCAGCTTTACGCTGCTTCAAATGCGCAGCTAGATAATCAGCACGCCCTTGTTTGATACCGCCAAAATCGGAGGTGGTATCAAGCTGGCCGTGAAGATCATTGATCCCGAGCAGTTGCACCTTGACATTTTCTTTCCCCAAATTGAATTTGTAAATGCCAAAGCCTTTCTCATCCTTTTTGCCTGTATAGGAAATCGCGCTGTCTTCATTTAAATATTCCGCACCTTTTGGTGATGAGGTGAAGGTAACGTTCACCTTGCCTGGAATCGGGGCGATCGACCAGTTATTATCAGCGGTTGGATTGATCTCACCCTCTTGTGTGATGTAGTCCATCAAGATCTGGCGATTTTCATCCGCAGAGTCCACTACATATTCGCTACCCTTGACTCCCGGGAAGTTCCCCCCGCCCGAAGCACGGTAATTATTCGTCACGACGATGAAGTCTTGATTCGGATCCACTGGTTCACCCTTATATTTCAAATCTGCAATCCTGCTGGAATCCGACACTTTTATCCCTTTTTCATCATAGCGCGGGGCCTTGGTGACATCGATTTGGTACGTGACGCCGTCAATCACATCAAAATTATAGACGGCAAACTTTCCATTAAGCAGCTCCTGTTCCTCAGACTTGGCAGGATCGATTGTATTATATTTCCCTGCAGACATCTCAAGCCACTCTTTAACCACGGACCCTTTGATCTTGATTGCCTTCAAGGTATTATCGTATAAATATAAATCGCCGGCACTGCGAATGGTCAGTGCGCCTTCCTTGATTTCGGTGAATTCCTCGACTCCATTTCGGCCCGCTTTGAAAGGGGCGCCAACAGAGAGGATGGGAAGGTCTTTGTATTCCGGGCGGTTGCTTTGGATGTATTTCTCTACATACCATTTCTGTGCGCTCGTCACGACCTGTACGGAAGGGTCGTCTTGCACAAGGGCGAAATAACTATGAATTGGAGCTGTAGTCGTTCCAATTGGCGTGTTAACATACTTGATCGTTCCTTCGTGATCCTTCTTCACGGCTTTGACGACAGACGCATCTTCAGCTGCTTTTGTTCCTGTTATTTTGTCGTTGATTGCCCGTGTTGATGAATCGGAATGGACGACTTTCCATTTCCCCTTGATATTTTGGATATCAAGATCGATGATCCCGAGATTACTGCCGCCATATCCTGCTTGAACGGCTGGTACACCATTGATGGTACCCTTTTTATTATCCACGCCTTTAAGGATTTTTCCTTGTGCATCTTTGAATAGGCTGTCTAAAGAAGCCTCATCTTGGGCCGGAAAGACCTTATGCGTATGGGAGAACGTGATGGCATCGATGCCGGATACCTTGCTTAATGAATAGATGACATCCTCGGTGTTCTTGGTGTCGCCATTAAACCCGGAATGTGTGAGCGCCACGATGACATCCGCGCCCTTTTTCTTCATTTCAGGTACATATTTATTCGCTGTCGTGACGATTTCCTTTGTAATGACCTTACCGTCAAGATTCGCTTTATCCCAATCCATGATTTGCGGAGGGACAAAACCAATGTAGCCTATTTTCACTGATTTTTCTTTTCCATTGATGTCTTTCACTTTCTTCGTGACGATTTTATATGGAGTATATTTATTTTTATCATTCTTTGGATTATTATCTTTATCTTTTTTATAAACATTGGCATTAACGTAAGGGAAGTTCGCATCGTTGATGGCCTCGTCCAAATAAGATAAACCATAATTGAATTCATGATTGCCGAATGTGGCCACATCATAGTCAAGCAAGTTCATCGCTTTAAAGACGGGATGGACTTCACCTTTTTTCAGTGGCGCTATTTTCGCTTTGTACGTACCTAGCGGGGTCCCTTGAATAAGGTCGCCGTTATCCACTAAAACGCTATTTTTCACTTCTTTTCGTGCCTGTTTGATTAAAGAAGCCGTGCGCGAAAAGCCGACCGAGTCCGATACGGCATCCTTATAATAATCATAGCTCACCAGATTAGTGTGTATATCCGTCGTTTCCATGATCCTTAGTTCAAATGGTGCATCCGAAACGGAGGCTGCCAGGCTTTTGCCGAAGTTACTAGTATTGCCGTTATACTTGGAGACAACCGATACTTTGACCCAATAACCCGCTTTGTATGAATTGAAATACGCGGAGAACTTTTGGGCCGATTTAATATCTGCCTCAATGGCTGCCTGTGAAATGACCTTCTTACCATCCATCAACTGGAAGACAACGGTTTCATTTCCTTTGTTCCCTTTTTGCGGTTTGACCGTTACAGTCGCTTTTGTGCCTTTTGAGTAATTAACAATAGGAGCTGTAATGATAAACGGTTCAGTCGTGACAGGTTTCTTATTAGACTCTTTGGCGGATGTCTCCCCAGGTACGGTAAATGGGGCTGCAGCCAAACTTACAGCAAGAATAGGGGCGAGCATCTTATTGACATGCATCTTGAACGACATACTTCACAACCCTTCTATTTTTTGTAAAATGCTAGAATAATATATCATGATTTTGTCGAATAAGCGCCAAATTTTACCGTAATATTACGAATTTTGTATAAATAGTTCTTTTTACCCATTCACCTTTCAAAGATGTATATAATCATCATTGAATCCCATTGAATCCTTAGGGAAAAAGTTTCTTTTTTGGAGGACATAATAAAGTGGGGAAACCACTCACGTGGCTTCCCCTTTATCAAGCAGTACTGCTTAGTTTTATATTAATCTAGAGGCGATAGGAGAAGTGGTACTAGATAGATAATATGTCATATCTAACCACGTTGGATGAACTGATCATTTTCCAGCTTTAAAAATGGAGTTGCAGAAACTGTATATTGCGTCACCGGCGATGATACCTGCAGCCATTATCGTCATTTGTTGTTCATATTTACCGTTACTTTTTCTCATAATGATGATTCGTAAGACAATACCTGTCAGTACGGCCCATCCTGCAATTGGAGTCAATAAAAGTAGACCAGTAGCAAATAAAATTCCCATTTGCCTTTTTGAGCCACCGATTAATTGAAGAATCGCACCCGGGATAGCCCAAATCATTAAGTCTCTTGCAATACCATTCGAGATTCCAGATTCAATAGTCGTTGCATACACAAGGTCAACCGGGGGAATCATCCCTTGGGAGAAATATGTTTCATATGACACCACTACGACAATTGCCGCTACGAAAAAACCAACTAAACCGGCATACAACTGATTCCGGCGCCCTTTTCTTTCAAACTCCATATCTTGGCCATTTCCCCGAAGGATATAACCCGTCTTCAAATCATATCCCAAATCAGCGAATGCAACTCCAGTACATGCACTGAATCCCACCAATAATGCCAATGCTTCTGCTGGAAATCCGATTAATATCCCAATAATCAATGTAATGAGTGCTACAGCAAAAGCAGGGAACCATCCTGCGTGCATGGCTGCAATACCAACAATCAATTCATGGGCAAATGCCGCTACCATTGTAAAAAGGACGAACCCGATTAACATGCCTACTGACATTTGGGTATAGATTCCGCCTAAAACTGCCAGCAGGATCGATATGGCTGTATAAGCAATAAAACCATAGCCAAACGCTTGCCCCAACTCTTTGGTAGGTTTAGAGAATTCATCAGCTTGCACAGCCACTTCTTTCTTTTTATTGAAAATTAAAACGATCACTTGAATTAACGCAACAATGCCCGCTCCGATCATAAATCCATGAGGGATATACAATTCATTGATATCTATTCCAAACAACGGAACCGAGTAACCTCTCAATAATAGCCCTATGCCGAACATCGTTAGCGCCCATATATTCCCTATGAATGCAACACCGAACGCCGACATGGGAATTTTCAAAATCGCTCCAATTATTCCGATTCCAATTCCGGTAAGTAAATACTTTGCCCGGTTCCCGCCTTCATCTCCAGCTTTAATTGCTTCAGCGGTTGCAATCCCTGGTGGCCAGGCTTGTTTTGCAGGGAAAACTTTCGTATCGAACATTTTATAAAGCAGCAAAGCATCAACAATCATGGCAAGAGTCACACCGATAAACAATGGCATAATTAAATGGTGCATTCCAAGCACATAAGGTATCCCGATTGGTAACATCAAACTGCTCGCAGCTCCGAAAGTTGCTGACGAGATTGAAGTTTGGACCAAATTCTGGCTATGGATTGACTTGAATTTAAATAAAAATTTCAAAGGGATCCGAGCCAGAATCATGGCGAATACAGCTCCAACGATTGAAGTATTGGCGGAAATACCTAAAGAGGTAATAAGTTGGACACCTATCATGGCCCCAATGACGGCCAATAATACAATTACAAAAAAAATCGCAGGATTAAATATGGTCGGATGGTTTTTTCCTGTTTGATTTTTATTCGCCATTTGAAATCTCCCCTATTTGCGTATTTATATATTAATTGTATAAGTTTCCGAACTTATTAAAATATTGCTGGATGATATCCGTTTTCTTTCTCAGGATCTCCAAAGTCTCGGCAAACCTATCTTCCGGCATCCTGTAGGAAGGTCCCGCTATCGTCAGTGATCCAATTACTTTGCCTGAGCCATTGAAAAGCGGTGTGCCCATCCCAAAGACAGCATCCGAGAACTCTCCTTTCGTAAAACTCCAACCTTTTTCTTTGATGACTTTTAGATCTTCCAACAGTTCCCCTTTGTCGGTCATGGTTTTCTCGGTAAAGACTTTCATCCCTTTTTTCATTATTTCCAATTGTTCTTCCTCAGGAAGAAAAGCCATAATTGTTTTACAAGATGCCCCCACATAAAGGGGGGTGCGAGTGCCAACCATTACATTAAATTTGATTTGCTGCTCATATTCCGCAATTTCAACAGTTACACCGTCATCTCCATCTTTTAGCGTGAGAAAGACCGTTTCATTCACAACGTCCGCCAATTCCTTCATGACTGGCTGGATGAATTCCGAGAGTTTCATTTTTTGTTTAATCACACTGGAAAACTCTAAAAATTTCAAACCCAATTCATAGTTTTTTGTACTTTCGTTTTGAATGAGGTACCCTTTATTCTCATATGTCTTCAGGATTCGGTGTAAGACCGTATGATTCATCTCCATTTGACGGGCTAAATCTCTTAATCCCCATTCCGGAGTTTCCGCATTGAAATAAGACAGCACATCCAATGCATTCTCCAACGTTTTTAAAGTCATATCTCCATCTCCCTAAACTACTGGCGTAATTCTGTATAGCCGATTATGCTATCGTATTTATCATTTACTATGACCCCGAATTTTTCTTTTGCTTGTTCAGCTGTGATATAACCGTTCTTGACATCCTTTAACACAGCCTGTTCATCCCTTTTAGCCGGATCTCCATATCCCCCACCAGTGGCAGTGACCAGATGGATTGTATCCCCTTTTTCCAATTTCAACCTTGACGTGACACCAAAGGGCCCGATGACCTCACCGTTCTCTTTATGGATCTTTATATAGCTTGATGATCCGTTTTCTCCTTTATTCATTCCCCAAGGCTGAAATTGATGTCTTCCAAAACTAACCGTCAGTTCTTGGCCTTCACTTAAAGTTTTATACGAACGTATTACACCAGAACCGCCGATATGCTGCCCCGCACCTTCTCCATCACATCTAAGTCCATAGTTTTCAACTCTCACTCCGTACCTGGCTTCCGCAATTTCAATCGGCATATTGTATGTCTCACCGTTACCCATACAAAATTGCCCTCTTTGACCATCTTGGCTTTCACCAGCTCCCCAGCCACCTAAAGTAGGTTCAACAATAAGGAACGGCTCATCCGTCTCAGGGTTTTTACCCGACAATAAAAAGGAGCAGACAGATAAAAGATGGCCGGAAGTTAAGCGGTCGGGAAGCAATGGAGCTAGCGCTTTCCAGATTAGTTCTGCACCGCCGATTCTCGCTTCGAAGTTCATCGAAACTGGCGATGGCCTTGTTGCAGAAACAATTGAATGATCACCCGTGATGATTCTCAGTGGTTTGAATAGACCTTCATTGACATTGAACTTCGGTCTGATGATTGCTAAAAACATGACCCTGACACTGGATAACAAGCCATAATAAGAACAATTTACAGGATTCATCACTTGTTGATGGGAGCCTCTGAAATCACAGATGAATTCGTCGTCCGTAATCGTAACTTTCACTTTTATAGGATATGGCCCTCCTTTTGAAGGATCGCCCTCGATAAAATCTTGGGCTTCAAAAGTTCCTTTCGGAAGTGCTCCCAACTCTTTCAATGAATATTTTTCCGCCTGATCAATCAGGTTATCCATCGTGGAGGATACGGTGCTTCTTCCATATTTCGTGCAAAGTTCTTTGATTCTTTTTTCACCAGTTCGAAGCGCAGCCACTTGCGCCCACATATCTCCAAGAGACAATTGAGGCAATCTTACATTTGTAGCAATCATTTCTATAATGCCTTCATTCACTTTTCCGGCATCAAAGAGTTTGATTCCAGGCATTTGCAATCCTTCTTGATAAATCTCAGTTGAATTATTGGTAAAGGAACCGGGATCTTTTCCTCCCACCTCTGTCCAATGTCCTTTATTGGCCGAGAATGCAATAAGCTCACCTTCAAAATATATAGGCATCACAAGGCCGACATCCGACAAATGCGATCCCCCGCCTACATATGGATCGTTTATGATGATGATGTCTCCTTCTGACAATTTATTTCCATCATCAAATTTATCAAGTATGTGCTGAACCATCGGACTTAGCATGCCGATAAAACTAGTGACACCGTTTCCTTGGCTGATTAAGTTTCCTTTAGCATCGGTCAGGCCACACGCATAATCCAATACCTCGTAAAACATCGGACTCATCGAAGTTCTTGCCAAAGCGATGAACATTTCTTCACCGATGGACAGCAGCGAATCCTTGATAACTTCTAAAGCAAACGGATTGGCAGTTTTCATCATTATTTCACCCCAGTTTCAATAATTAAATTTCCATAAGCATCAACAGATAATTTTTGTCCTTCCATAATGACGGTGGAAGCGGATTGTTCTTCGACAATTGCTGGACCTGTCACTTCATGTCCTCTGGCCAATTTTGCCCGTTCATATACAGGGGTAAGACACCAGCCGGCTTGATTGAAAAATACATTTCGCTCTTCAATTTTTGCATCCTCCACAGCTGATTCACTTTCTTTCATTTCAGAGATGACAGGCTTGTCCACTATACCGAAACTGGTGAGATGCAAATTAACGATTTCAATTGCACTTTCCGGTAAGTTGAACGAATATACTTGTTCATGCATTTGATGGAATTGGCAGATGATGTCCGCTATAGCCCGATCATTCCATTCTCCATTCGGGACAGGAACTTTCACCGTATGCTCTTGGCCGATATACCGTAAATCTGCGAATCGGTTGAATACAATCTTCCCTTCATCCACATTCTCTTTAGCAAATTGTCTTTTGGAATTGGTCTCCATATCTTCCCATTTCAGATTCATTTCCGTTAAATCCAAGGTATTCAGCAATTTTATATAGGTATGGATATAATCATGGCGTAAATCTGTCATCAACATGCCCCAAGCAGAGAAAACGGATGAAGCCAATGGGATGACAACTTTTTTCACCCCAAGGTCTCTGGCAAGTTCTGCTGCATGAATTGGGCCTCCGCCGCCGAATGCCAACAATGTAAAATCTTGTGGATCATATCCTTTCCTCACTGATATAAGCTTTAATGCGTTAAGCATATTTGAATTCGCGATATCGATGATTCCGAGAGCCCCTTCTTCAGTGGATGTTTGAAATGGCTTAGCGACATTTTCATCAATTGCCGCTTTTACTTTTGCCATGTCCACCTCGTAATCGAAGTTTTTCCCTGAAAGCCTCCCAACAAACAAATTTGCATCTGTCGTAGTCGGAAGTTTCCCGCCTTTTCCGTATGCCACAGGACCTGGTGATGAGCCTGCCGATTGGGGTCCCACTTTCAAGGAGCCGATCTCATCAATCCAAGCGATGGAACCGCCGCCATTTCCAATTTCAACAATATCGACGACTGGCACTTTAATCGGGTATCCTGCTGTTTTTTCGGACTTTTCAATGTAATAGTTCGTTGACACTTTCACTTCACCGTCACTAATTAATGAACACTTTGCAGTTGTTCCGCCTATATCAAAAGCGATGATATTCTCTTCACCGATCATTTTCCCTAAAATGGCGGCTCCGAAAATTCCAGCTACCGGCCCTGACTCAACCATGTTGATTGGAATGTTTTTCGCGTTTTCGAATGTCGTGACACCGCCATTGGATTGCATGATGTACCGGTTCTCTTTGATGTTAAAATCACTTAACTTGTTCGAAAGATTGTCAATGTATGAATTCGCAGTCGGTTTAACGTATGCATTCAGCACCGTCGTATTCGTCCTTTCATACTCACGCCATTCTTTAGTGATATCGCTGGAAACGCTGACAGATACCCCAGGCCACAACTCCTCCACGATTTTAAGCGCTTTCATTTCATGCTCGGGATTCAGGTAAGAATGCAAAAAGCAAATCGCAATTGCCTCAACCCGTTCTTCCTTAAAATACTCTATCGCTTTCTCAATATCTTCCTGAACTAACGAAGTAACGACGTTTCCTTTGTAATCCAACCGTTCTGTCACTTCTAGACGCAAATGCCTTTCCACAAAGGACTCTGGTTTTTTATATTTAAAGTTGTATAAATCAGGGCGATTTCCTCGAGCAATTTCCAAGACATCTTTCGTTCCCTTTGTCGTAAGTAATCCTACTTTTACACCTTTTCTTTCGGTTAATGCATTAATCACAACGGTAGATCCATGAATGAACATGTCGATAGTCTCTACGCTGACCCCACTTTGTTTAATTACGTCAATTACTCCGTTCTCAAACTGGGGCGGAGTTGTGTGTGATTTGGCAAATCCAAATTCCCCATTGTCATCCACATATACTAAATCAGTGAAAGTTCCACCGATATCTGTTGCAATCCTCATGCAATTCTCCCCCTTTTTTGGTTCTATAATAGAACCACTGGTTCTTAACTAAAAATATATTAATTTAACAAGTTAGAATTGTCAAACTATTTATTATTCAATGTTTTTGGCTATTGGAATTTCCCTTGTATCTTCGAACAAACCTTTATCCGACCTTTCGACCGTCTCTAGCTGTGAAAAAAACGAACGATCCCCGGACCCTAAAAAAGAAGTTGATTCAGGTAAATAAGACTGGCCCATGCCCCGGTGTTTAATTTGGACTGGAGGAAAAGTGGCAAGACAGGTAACCCCAAAAGATTTTCCAGGAAAATCTTCAAAAACTCGAAGGAGGGTAAGAGAGCAATAGTAATGTAATCGGGCTGATAATATGGATATGCGGTCTTGGTACGCGGGGAGTTTCGCTGAAAAAGGGGAACTGGTTCAAGAAAAATCCGGCGCCTGACACCAAAGAATTTGGGGACAAGCAGCCGAATGATGGCATTTTATTTTTATTTCAAATCAGTACGGAGTCTATCTTTCCTTCTTTTTTTTGTAAAGATTTAATGTGTGAAACGGCCAAATCGATTTCCTCTTCCGTGTTGAAATAGTGAGGGGACAGCCTCGCCATTTTATCAATACCATATTGTTGAAGCAGCGTGTTCGCCATGAACGTGCCTGATTCAATAATGATTTTTTTCTCCTCTAAATATTCTGTTATTCTATCCGGATGAAGTCCCTTTACATTAAACGGAATGATGCCTAGCCGATTTTTGATATCCTGTGGCCCGTAGATGGAGATTCCCTCTATGGTGGAAAATTGATTAACAGCGTACTCTGTTAAGGCTGCCACTTTTTTGAATATATTTTCCAGGCCTATATTTTGGGCATAATCGATAGCTGCTCCCAGCCCAAGTATGGAAGGGACAATCGGGCATCCTGCCTCAACTCTTTTGGCGGCTGATGAATAGTTATAGTCATTCGTTTCAAAATCCCAAGTGGTTCCTCCCCAGCCAATTAAAGTAGGCTCAATGGAATCCACCAATGATTCTCTAATATACAATATTCCCGATCCTTCGGGACCCCTCAGCCATTTCCGTCCACAAGCTGTCAGAAAGTCACAATCAAGCTCTTTAACATCAATGGGTACCAATCCTAGAGTTTGAGATGCATTGATAAGGGTTAACGCATCATTTTCTTTTGCAAGTTTACATATTTTCTCTACTTCCTGTAGGGCTCCAGAGGCATTAGGTAAATGGGAAACGGTTATAAGCTTGGTCCGTTTCGTCATTTGCTTCGCTATTAAATCCACATCAATAACGCCTGATTTATGAGTCTCGATAATCTTTAAGCTGACTTTTCTTTTATCCCTTAATTTAAGCCAAGGTGTATAATTACTATGAAATTCAATGTCAGCGAGTATGATTTCATCTCCTTCTTCCCACGGAAGTCCATTTGCAACAAAATTAATGCCTTCTGTCCCATTTTTCACAAAAGCAATTTCCGATGCATTGGCCCCAATGAAACTTCCTGCCTTTACTCTTGTTTCATCTAACTTCCGATAAACCTCTTTTCTGAATGCAGGCAAGTATGGACCTAAACTAGCTGTCTTTTGTAAATAATCTATGATCGCATTAACAACTTGTCGAGGTGGGGCAGATGCAGCGGCAGTATTTATATACATGTAATTCTCATGAAAAGGATTATCCCTTTGAATCTGTTCAATATCCATATTCAGCACCCCCTATACAGTAATAAGATCTTTTCGAAGCGACATCAAATTGATAAAGCCATCTTCTGTCATGATAATATTATCCTCTATCCGGACTCCTCCTTTACCAGGCACATAAATCCCCGGTTCAACCGTAAAAGCCATTCCGGGCTGTAATCTTAGATCACTATTCATCATGATATATGGCTCTTCATGGGAATTCAGCCCCAACCCATGTCCTGTACGGTGGGTAAAATACTCTCCATAACCCTTGCCTTGTATAACGGCACGTGCAATTTCATCAACTTCATGTGCTGTCACACCCGGTTTGATGATATCAATCGCCGCCTGCTGTGCTTCTTTGACAGTTTCATAGATTTCCTTTAATTCATGAGAAACGTCCCCTACCGCTACCGTACGACAAATATCACCCACGTACCCATTGATTATGGACCCGAAATCGATCACAACGAGTTCTCCTGATTCAATTTTCTTGCCGCCAGCACGTCCATGCGGACTTGCGCCTCTATATCCAGAGGCAACGACGGTTCCAAACGGCGTTCCTTCAGAACCCCTTTTTCTCATTTCATACTCCAGCTGTGCCGCCACTTCCACTTCGGTTACTCCAGGCTTAATATATGGGATTGCAGCTTCGAAACTTTCTTCCAGTACTTTCACAGCCTGTTGCATCTGTTCAATTTCCTGTTTATCTTTATAAATTCTCAGAACATCAATTAAATCACTAATATCATCAGCTGCTGTCGATAAAGTCTCTGCACCTTTTAACTCCATGATTCTCATTTGGTTGTATTCAACTCCGATTTTCATAAGAGTTCCTGCTGCATTTTTCAATTCACCTAGAGCCCTGCTTGGCCCCTCTTCATCTGTATACCAAAATACATTTTCATCCGTCACTTCCTGAACTTTACTCAACTCCACTTGTGGTGAAATAATAAACATCTCAGATTCCTTTGTAATAACAACAAATGTCAGCCGTTCACTTTGTTTAAGCTTCAGTCCGGTAAAATAATACATATTCGATCCCGGTACAATAACTGCCGCATCTATATTATTTTCCTTTAATAGTCGAGTAAGTTTTTCCCTCCGTTGTTCAAACATTTAAATAATGCCCCCTATCAATATTTTGATTTTTCAATGTTTTCATTCTATAGCATGTCAACACGAAGTCAAATGAATCTTATTGATCGGCTAATCCCCTTTCTTTTTAAAAACCTAGGAATTCCTCCCGAAATAAAAAAACTGGTAATGCATGTTGCATTACCAGTTTTAAAGTATAAAGCCTATAAAGTCCGATTTATTAAACTGGCTGATACCGGTTCGATGCCCATCTCCCTCGACCAGATGGACAGCTGGCCTATATGGTGAATTTCGTGCGCAATAATATGGCGAAGTATCATGCCTTTTTCGTATGCCCCCTCCATCCATGATGGCTGTATCATTCCTTGCTCATCCTCAATGGAATGCGAGTTTAAATAGTCCATGACCTCAGAATGATAGCGGGTGGATAGATCCTCCACTTTCTCGATCGTATCATAAGCGTCCAAATCGATCGCGGCATCAGGCTTTCCTTGTATGGCCTTGATCCAGCTGCATTCGACATCGATAATATGGGCAAGTGTTTTCAGTATATTGCCCATCCCTCCTGTGCGCTGCCGTTTCAGTTCCTCACTCGGTAAGGCCCGGCACCATTTGAACCACTCACTTCGCACCTGCCAATTATAAATGAATAATGTCAACATCATCCCAGCCCCTAACTCTTTTTCGTCCTTTTGTATTGATAATAATCCTGTCTTTGGATGGTTCTGAATCCACAAGATTCATAGAGTCTTAATGCATGCTCATTAGTCGCCTCGACCTCGAGAAAAATATCATATCCCAGCTGGCATTGTTCGGCTACGACCTTTTTCAATGCCTTTCTGCCAAGTCCTTTTCCCTGGTATTTTGGCAAAATGGAAAACCCATAAATCCATGCTTCCCCGCCTGAATGATCAACACGGATTTTACCGACTGCAAGGCCATCCATTTCAATCATCATGGTTTTCAGAGTATCCTCATATAGGATGCGCTGATAATAATCCTTCGCTTCCTGTTTCGTAAATTGGAAACATTGAACATCCAGCTGAATTTCCGTTTCCTCATCATCTCTCCGTGAAGGGCGAATGACTGCATCGCCATAATCGTCAAGCTCCATTTCGGACCACTTCATTTGAAACTCAGAAAAAGCAAAGTCACATGGGAGCTGTTTCAAAAATCCTGCCCCTGATTGGGATTGAGCGGGTGAGTTCAGGAGAATCAACCTATAGTTGCGCTCCACGGCACTCCTTATGGCCTCTTCCAGAAGCTTTGTAAAAATGCCTTGTCTCCTGTAATCAGGATGCACCATCCCGCACATCTCCGCTTTGTTTCCAAAATCGTAAAGACCAATAAAACCAACAAGCTTCAATCCATCATAGTGAAAAAAGTCATTCTTAAGCACACCATTTCGACTGCGAAGCGTTTCCCAGTTCAGCTTTAAAGTAAAACCTTCCCGTTCACATTCTTGCTGTAGGATTCGAATATCTTCTAGCTGTTTATCATTCAAATTCTCCACCCCTTTTCCATATTATCAGTTTTTTGCCAAAAAAATTAGAAAAGCAGCATCCTTTTTCTTGGATGCCGCTTACTATTCATAAGTTTTTTGATGAATGTTGTTTTTTTAAAAGTATTTTCACTTTAATCCATAAAACTAAAATCGTACGAGGGGAGGATTTCCTATCTAATTCCATTGTCGGATGAATTATAGTAGTAAAATGATTCCAAATAACGATTGTTTTTTACCTATTTTGTGCTATATTCCAAATAATGGTTTACCATTATTTTACTTGATTTTAAAGGAGGGATATAACCAAGTCTTGATTTTTTTTGAGTACCCATTTCTTTATACCCGAATTCCGGACCCTTTTTAGAATAGAATCCGAAATTCGGTGTTTATCACCTGGCACATTACGTCCTGAGGTTATCGTTTTTTCGTTTTATGAGCGGACTTTTTTAAGTTCTCTACGTCCGTAGTCAGTTCTTTTAATTGTTTACCGAAGCGGAAGAGCAAAAACATAGAAACGACGAATGGATAGCCAAATTCGCTAACTAATGAAACCCACATAGTAGCATCCTCAATCATCATCCTCTTCACCCCTTTTCTTGTATCTGATATCTAAAGTGAAACTTGTTTAAAAAAATCAATCTAGCACTATTGATTTATGGAAAAAAGAACGAATGTTCCTATATAATTGATTTATTCCCCTTGTCTATCACTTTATTAATAAAAGGAGGGATAACAATGAACCACTTAACTTCTCATTTTTTTTCTCATTCATTGGAGTTTCTGCAGCAACAGTACTCATCTTTCTTTGCACAGCCAATCATTCATTTATTCTTACAGAACCCAGAACATTTAAAGATTTTCACTGAAACTCTTGATTCCCCTTCTTCCCACAACATTGATCATCTCAACGAGACTTTCAAAATTTTCTATTACCGGGCTAAAGTATACAAATACATGTGCTCCTTAATTTACTTTTTCTCTGTTGATTTTGATAAAAGGGCACGTAAGCAGCGGGAACGCTATCGAATGGTACTTGATGCGACACCAATGGATACTGGCGGATTGATCGATCGAATCGGTACGCTGGACATTCAACTTGAAAAGATGGGGGAAACGAACGAACTCGCTTCACACATTAGTGATGAAGAGATGATAAAAGCCTTGAAGAAGTTAACAGCCAAACAAAGCCTGGTATTGACCATGATCTTTTCCTACGGCCTATCCAACAAGGAAATTGCTGCCTATTTCCATGAGTCGCCGCAGAATATCTCAAGCATCCGTAAACAAGCTCTAAAAAAACTGCGAAAGCACTATATGGATGAGGTATATGTTAGAAAGGAGAAAAGCCATTGTGGATAAAAAACTGTCAAAAGAAGAATTGATGGATCTCATAGACTCATTGAATCCTAAAATAAAAAAATCGTTAAAAAACACGAACTATCAAGACCGGAATGATCTGGAGCAAGAAATTAAACTCAAGATCATTGAATCATATGAAAAAATCGCGGCAATCGAGGCCCCTAATTTTGAGGAGTTCCTAGCAGAATTCTTTACTAAGCAAAAACAATGAAGAAGTACCAAGTCCAGGGCAAGGATACTGGACTTGGTACTTTTTTTCGAGTTATCAGTATGATGGTTTCAGTGTCAGCTTATCCCCTTTTGGATCGCCCAATGTGGTTTTGTGATAAGTACCTTCTGCCCAATCATCAAGCTGGTCGTGGTACCACTCACTTTTAACGTTACCTGATTGACCCGGGCCAACAAGGTGATATCCTTGATTCATGTCGGATAGGTCGATGACGAATCTCCAGGAGCCACCGTGATTAACGGTTCCATCATCTAAAAATGCCGCTGCCTGTACGGTGACACTGCTGCCGCCTACCGGTATTCCTCCGCCGCTGTTAAATAAATAATTTAACGGGGCGACACTCGATAGCGGATGGTTAAACCTGACCTGATGATAGTCCCCCCATTCCCAATCGGCTATATCGTCACCTTGGGATTCTTCAAGCTCGGTTAACGTCATCTGTAACGACTTGGCAAGCACCTGCTCAAGTCCGCCTGCATCTTCAATCCAAGGGCCCGGCTTACCGTCCAGTGCCCGCCTTAGTAGTTCATCAACGGCCGAACGCCTTCCATTAAAGAGGTTGAGGGTTTCCTCCGGTATTTCTTCCGCAAGCAGGACATCCCCTATTTTTTTCATCCAGACATTAAAAATCATCGGTGCCGCTTCATCAACGGAATCAATATGATTCCATTTCTTCAGAATCATTAGTGCCTGATCTTCCTGCTTCCCCCATGGACCTTTCAATACATCCACGAATTGGGGAACAAACTCCTTGGCTTGCAAATTCACCTTATCCATCTGCAGGCTTTGCATATCCTCGGCAGTAAGCTTTTTATTGGCTTTTAAAAACTCCTGTATCCTCATCTGACGGTACGGCTGTGCCCAGTTATTGCTGATGTGGTAAGGGTAATCATCCGAGATGACTTTATTATTCGCCGTCGAAATGAATCCCTCTTCCGGATTCACCGTTTTTGGAAGTTCATCAAAGGGAATAAAGCCTTTCCACTCGAATTCATCCGTCCAGCCAGGTACAGGAAGCATACTATCGCCTTTTTTCCGGATTGGGATTTTCCCATTCGCCTTATAGGCAATGGTCCCATCGGCTGAGGCAAAGACGAAATTCTGTGCCGGCGTTTCGAATTTCAAGAGGGCCTTTTCGAATTCTTTCCAGCTTCCCGCTTTATTCATATTCAGTACCGCTTCAAGCTCGGCGGATGGATCAAGTGCCGTCCACCTTAATGCAAGCACGGTATCTTTTCCGCTTTTCCCGGCAAACTCGGAGACCACAGGCCCATGGCGGGTAACCGTCACTTGATAATCAAGTGTTTTACCGTCCTTCACCTTGATAGGTTCGTCCAGGATATCAGCTTTTTCCCATTTCCCTTTGTAGGAGAATTCCTTCTCGTTTTCCGGGTTTCTCCTCTCGATATAGAGATCCTGGACATCCGGGCCGGTATTGGTCACACCCCAAGCGACCTTTTCGTTATGACCTAGTATGATTCCGGGAATCCCGGCAAAGATAACACCGCTCACATTGACTGAAGGGGCCTCCAAATGCATTTGATACCAAATGGATGGTGTAGCCAATCCCAGATGGGGATCATCCGCCAATAACGGCTTACCGGAATCCGTTTTCTTGCCTGAAACGACCCAATTATTGCTGCCGTTGAATTCATAAGGAATAACGGCCCCGGCAAAACTTTTTTCAATATCCAGTTCTTCCTTGCCGATGATATATGGAGCGTTCTTTGGATAATCAGGAAATAAATCATAGGCTTTTTCCTTTGGGAACGTTTGCAGCAAATACTGCCTAAACGCCTGATCTTCCCAGTTCCCGCCTAAATCAAAGGCCATATATTTACCGATGGTCAGCGAATCGACGGGTGTCCAAGGCTCTGGTTCGTATCCAAGCAGGGTGAACTCCGCCGGCCATTTCCCATTCTCCTTCAATTCATCGATATAAAGGTTCACCCCTTCGGCAAACACATCCAAGGCTTCTTTCCCGTCACTTGAATATGCTGCATAAGAGGCTTCAGCCGCCCGCCTCAACCCAAGTGTGCGGAAATACTTATCATTTTTGATGGTTTTCTCACCAATCACTTCACTCAATCTTCCTGATGCCTGACGCCTGCTTAAATCCATTTGAAATAAGCGGTCCTGTGCTTGGATATACCCTTGGGCCAAATACAAATCATGTTCATTCGCTGCCTTGATATGCGGGACCCCACTTGAATCCCTCACCACCGTAACCGGTTTCAAAAGACCTGGAAGCGATATTTCCCCCTCTGTTTCCGGCAAGGATCTTGAAAGAAATACATTTGCAGCAATCAAGACTGACAGCAAAAGAATGATCAGGATACCAAAACTCCATAGTGCACGCTTTCTCCACTTCCGTTTTGGCTTTTGCTGAGGTATGGCAACTTCCATCGCTTCATCTTCCTCTCCCCATAAAACTCTCTTTCTATTTTAGATATTCCGCGTTTATCCCCATCTTTCCTACCAACTTCCTTACATTCTCTTTTTTATTTCCAAAAGGTTGGGAAGGCGCAAGGGCGGATCATTCCGAGCAAGGCCGAATCACTCCCGCGAAGTGCTCCGATAAACATGGAATCAAATGCAAAAACACCGATACAATGTATCGGTGTGGCAGGGGATGCTAGCTATTTGCAAGAATGTATTCAATCACCTTATCTGCATCGTCTGTATAAAAGAGAGCTTTATCAAAGTCATGGGCCGCCTTCGTCTCGGCTTCCATGTATTCAATCGGGGAGAGGAGACCAAAGAGCCTCTTCCATTTATAAGTTTTCTCCAGAAGTTTTCTTTCCCTTATTATATCCTCTGGTATGAATTCATTAATGATAAAACATGGGTCGGAAAATGAAGGGTCCTGAAAACGTTCGTTCAAGGCTCGCAATTTATCCCGATCCCATTCCACCCTTACCAAGTCCGATATGACCGAGACATTTTGGACCGAGTCGAGGATGCGTTTTGACAAAACATCATATTCTTCATCCTCCAGCCCTTTATCCGTCATGATTCCTACACAATACCATCTTTCGTTATGATCAGGTTCTTCACTCTTCTTGAAAAACACTCTTCATCCACCTTCCTTACACGCTTTACAGGTCCTATTTAATTTAAATGTAGATCAACATGCCTGCCGACGTCATTTCACTATAACACGGTGAAATGGCGATGGGTGATAATATGGGAGCTGCAGGAATGCTTGCAGAAAAAAAGATACCCTGAAAAAGGATACCTCCATCATACTGGCTGAACAGCCAGTCCCCTTTGTTTAAACAGATACTCCAGAGCCTGCCTGAACGATAGGAAGGCTTTTACCCGATTTGCAAAATCAAGTGTGACGATCTCTTTCACGACATCAGGTGTAAAGCCGACAAAAATCGTTTCCGTACCCATCAACGACAGTGCCCCCACTAATTGATCCAGCAGGGAGAGCATGTTGTTTTCCTTCGTAAAGGTAATTCCGGAGAAATCCATGATCAATACTTCCGCATGCAAATCTGCACATTTTTGCAGTACAGTCGATTGCATCGACTCCATTCTCCAGTCGTCAATGCGTCCGATCAATGGCAAGAGCAGCACATCCTTTAATACGGTCTGAACGATCGGGGTGGACAATTCTTCCATGACTTCTTGGTTTTCTTTTATCTTCCGCAAAGACTCGTTTGCCATTTTCGCCATTTCTTTATAATGATTCACGTAACTGATGCTCACACAATGTATGAATTGGTCCAGGATGGCATCTATTATCGAGCTTGCCTTTAGCAGAATTTCAATGGAGTAATAGCGATTGCTTACCTCTTCTTCAATGAAACTCCAGAAAAGATTGCGTATCAGCTGAGCTTCCTCAATATTCTTATCTAAAGGAATGCCCATATCCACAATGCGCTTTCCTATTTCCATACCCGTTATTTTCATGCTTTCCATCGCTTGTGCCTTTCCATGAATCAAGGCATCTGCATGTATTTGAATAAGCTTTGACCGTACCTCTTTACTCGTTTCGAAATCATAGAGAGGTTCCTCTTCTTCAAACAACTCGATATGCTCCACTAAGATAAATTTGAATTTTTCAATTTTTTCACCGATCATTCTTAATTCTTCCATATGGACCTCCCATACAGGGCTTTTATCCCATTTTATCAAATAATGAATGGATAAGGATATAAAATCCTTCTATTACCAATATGATAATAGACGTTTACCCTTTTCTGCATAAGGGTATTATGATATATGACTTGGAGGGATTATCATGAAAAAAGAGCAGCAAGACTTTGAATCTGAAAACATGAGTGATTTAGTCGAACTCATAAACAGTAAAAATAACAGCCGCAGAATCTTGGATGTACTTCGGCGTAATAAAAAGGATAAAAGTAAAACGAAAGATAAAAAATGAAAAAGCCCAGTCCAATACGGTCTGGGTTTTTGAGTGGATAAAAAAAGAGCGGAGTTGCTTTATTAGGCAAACCCAGCTCCTCCGTCATTAACTATTGATAACCTCTACCTTTTTCTCCGGATTTCCTTCACATGGTTTCCTTCAGTAGTAATATAGACTGTTTCATCAATTTTGTATGTTAAATAACGGTCACAATCAATTTCCAGCGTTTCCCCATTGCTGAATTTCATTGCGCAATTGGATCCCTCTTCGGTTTCCGTCACATCAATGACTTCGTTCGTCTTAAAACCGATTGCCTTGCCATCGGAGAAATGGGGATAGTATTTTTCAACAATCTCCACCTTTTCCAATCTGCCCGGACTTGTTAAGTACACAACGAATAATATAATTAAAACGGCTATTAACCCAATGAGAATTACTGCTTTTCGTTTCACTCTATCTATTACCCTCTTCTCTTATCAATCTATTATTCAATATCCATTTTCACTAGATTATATTCAGGATTCCGGAAAAACATGATAGAAAAGATCATTTTATTTAAACGGTTTTCACTTTTCCAGCCATCATCGCACAAACGGCAGCCAGGATGATCAGAATGGATACAGCCGAGATGACCCCTCCCCAGCCGAACTTCATCAGGAATAAACCGCCTGACGCCCCCACTACACTTGATCCGGCATAGTAAAACAGGAGATATAAAGCGGAAGCTTGTGCCTTTTCATTCTTATCAGCCAACGTTCCGACCCAGCTGCTCGCAATTGAATGAGCTCCAAAAAAACCAAATGTAAACAGTGCAAGCCCCATTATTTTAAGCAAAAGCGGATCCAATAAGGTTAAAAGGGCGCCCATCAACATGATTGCGATTCCGATAAGAAGTACATGCCTCCGTCCATATTGATCGGCTAGCTTCCCCATCCATGTGGAACTGAAAGTCCCAACAAGATAGATGATGAAAATGAAGCCTATCAATGTTTGTGATAAATGATATGGCGGCCCCATCAAAGGTATGCCCACAAAGTTATAGACGGTAACGAACGAGCCCATTAATAGGAAGGCCATGCCGAATAAGAGGACTAGCCTGCCATTCCTTAAGTTATTAATAAGGGAGGTTTTGATTCTCGAAAATGAGGCCCCTACGCGGATGGCATGCTGCGAAGGCGGGAGCATCCACCAAAAAGCCATACTGATGATCAAACTTAAAGCCCCAAGGCTTCCAATCGCTATGTTCCATGAGAAATGGTCGGTCAGCACCCCGACAATCAGCCTTCCTGCCAATCCGCCGATACTCGAACCACTCACATAGATCCCCATCACATAGCCCAGGCTTTTCGGATGAAATTCTTCATTGATATAGGCCATCGCAATTGCCGGGAATCCTGCAAGCACCGCTCCTTGAATCGCCCGTATTGCGATAAGGATGTATAGCTCATCCTGGATGAAGCTGACGCATATGGATAACAAGGCAGACAAAGTGAGGGCCGTCCCCATTATTTTTTTCCTATCGATATTTTCCGAGAAAAAGGAAACAAGCAATAAACAGATGGCAAGCGTTCCTGTTGCGAAAGATAATGTAAGACTTGCCATTGCAGGAGAGACTCCGAATTGCTTTGCGAAAACCGGAATGACCGGTTGGGTACTATACAGATCCGCAAACGTTACAAAGCTACCAAGAAATAAAGCCAAGATTGTTTTCCTGAATGATTTACCAGCAGGCTCGATATAATTCACTTTTGTTCAGACCCTTCACTATTTAACTTTCCCCCTATGTTAATACGAACTTCCCGAGTTGTCTATTTCGCCACTTTTGTCCAAAGGGAAAGTTTTGTTCCGGCGATTTACAAAAAACCCTTCACTGCATCCAGTGAAGGGTTTTTCATTAATATGAACGTTTATCATCCCGCTCACCTTTTTTAAGGAGCCAGTACACTGGCATACCTATAATGAGGATGATCACCGAGTACAAGGCATTTAAAGGTGTATCGATCAATGTGCTTACAACAATGTATATTGCTCCAGCAATCGCCACGATGGGGATGAATGGGTAAAACGGCACTTTATAAGTTTTCGCATCCGGATCCTTTTTGCGTAAGATAAAGACCGCGAAGAAAGCTAATCCATAAAAACAGAAGACAGAGAATACGGCCATATTGGTAAGTTTGTCAGGGTCTGCTGCAACCATCATGATGATTGCAATGATCACTTGCAATACCGTAGCATTTATTGGCGTTTTAAACTTAGGCGATATTTTCCCGATTTGTTTATGGCCTGGCATCATTTTATCAGTCGCCATCGCCAAGGTAATGCGCGGAAAGGTCAAAAGCTTTCCATTCAAGCAACCGAATATTGAAATCGCTATTCCGATTGCTATCAATTTCCCGCCCAATTCACCAAATAGAAGCGTTGCCGCAACATTCGCTGCATTCGTACCATGAGCTACGACTCCCTCCGCCCCCAATACATGAAGCATGGCAAGGTTCACAGCCAAGTAAGCGACCATGACCACGACTAATCCCGTTATGATTGCCCGCGGCAGCGTTTTCTGCGGGTTTTTCATTTCCCCAGCCATGAAACCGACATTCATCCAGCCATCATACGCCCAGAGCGTAGCCAAAATCGCACCGGCCATACTGATTTTCATTGAACTTTCACTATCGATATTGAATACAGGCATATCACCTTGTGCGATTCCGAACACCGCTATGAATAGGATGGGGATTAATTTAGCAACGGTCGATAAGGTTTGAATGAAACCGCCGTATTTTGTCCCCAGAAGATTCATGCCTGCTATGAATATAATCGTAAAAATCCCTATCGCCAAAGTGTAGCCAGAAGCGATATTAAATATTCCTGCGACTAATAACCCGAAGTATAAGCTGAGTGCGCCCATGACGGCAGGTCCATATACCAATGTCTGAACCCAGCCGCATAGGAATCCCCATGCTTTTCCGTACACTTCTTCCATATAAACATATAGGCCTCCCGTTTTAGGGATCCGCGTACTCACTTCCGCAATCGTCAACCCGCTTGCAAGGGTAATCAGGCCGCCTATCAGCCAAGCTAATAAGGCCATGGTTGAATTACCGCTTAACTCAAGCACGTCACCAGGTCTCATGAAAATACCAGAACCGATAACTGTACCAACTACAATTGATGTTCCAACCCAAAAGCCAATCGTTTTCTTCAATTGGTCATTTCTCATGTTGTCCTCCCCAGGTGTACACATGTACTTTATTTATACTAAAATTATATCATATAAATTATACGAGAATAGTTTATGCAATCATTTGAATATTACAAAAAATAATCAAACATGTTGGTATCACTACGCTCAGGGGGCTTTTTTGCATTTATATTTTTTTTACTAATTATGTCTCAAACTATACCTAAAACCGAATATTTTTTCACACACAAAAGATTTATGGTTATTTAACTCAATAATAACGAATTAAAAACCACAAAAAACAATAATCATTCGTGATATTTTTTCTGGGATTCCAGCTTTTTTTCGGTCACAAAAAAAGCCACCCCGAATCAACGGGGTGGTTCCTCTCCTATTTGACGCTTCATTTCGTATTACCAAATAATGAATAGAAGCACAACCGCCAAGACGATCCGATAAATGGCAAAAGGAGTCAATTTAACTTTATTGATTAAAATCAAGAAAAAGCGGATACAGAATAATGCAAAGATAAATGCACTGATGAAACCTGCAATAAAGAATGGCAAGACTTCAGGCGTGAAGAACTCCCAGTATTTCACGATCTTCAACAGACTTGCACCAGCCATGATCGGCACTGCCATGATGAACGTGAAATCGGAAGCAGCGCGATAGCTCATTCCTAAAAGCACTCCTCCGGAAATGGTTGAACCTGAACGCGAGAATCCCGGCCACAGTGACAAACATTGAATTAACCCTACACCGAAGGCTTGTTTATAAGTGATTTGGTCAACCGTTTCTGCAGTCAGCTTCGGACGGAATTTATCTGCAGCAATCATCAAAAACGCACCAAGGAACAATCCGACGATAACCGTCTTCATCGTAAATAAATGTTCGTCAATGTAATCTTCGAATAATAGACCTAAAACGCCTGCCGGCAGCAATCCGACAAAGATCTGCAATAGGTTAAGCTTCGGGCCGCTCGCTGCTGATGCACCCTTCAGCTTCCTTAAACCAAGCAAGTCCATGAACCGTCCCCAGAAGAGCACGACAACGGCGAGTATCGAACCAAGCTGGATGACCACCTTAAAGGCATTTGCCACTTCACTCCCGAAAAGCTCAGTTGATTTCAGCCATAAATCATCGACGATGATCATATGCCCTGTAGACGATACAGGAGCAAATTCAGTTAATCCTTCTACAAGACCAAGGATAACCGCAACAAAAATTTCCCACATATTCATTTTATTCACCTCATATTTCGAACACCTATTTATGGAAATACCATATGTATTTTACTCGTTGTTTAAAATATTGTCTATTAAACATTGCTGAAACAATTCAGTGATACATGTATGATAGGGTTCAAGATAAAGTTTAAAGGGGATGTGATGATTTTGCAAAACATACTTATTTTCGCCCATAGGGGGTCCAAGGGGACGCATCCTGAAAATACGATGGCCGCATTTCAAAAGGCGGCAGAAATCGGGGCCGATGGGATCGAGTTCGATGTCCATCTCAGTTCTGATGGGGAATTGGTCATCATCCATGACGAAACACTTGATCGAACGACCACCCTTACTGGTTATGTAAAAGAGCATTCGGCACTAAGGCTGAAAACGGCTGATGCCGGGAGCAAGTTTTCCAAGGAATTCCTTGGGGAGCGGATTCCCTTTTTAATGGGCGTTTTCGAGTGGGCTAAGGGAAATGCCTTATTGATGAATATCGAAATCAAAACGGATAAACTCGCTTACGAAGGAATCGAACAGAAGATCATTGATTTAATACGTCAATATCAAATGGAAAAGCGGGTGATCCTCTCTTCTTTCAACCATCAATCCATTGAAAAAGTGAAGATGCTCGCCCCAGACCTTGAACGTGCATTATTGTTCGAGGGGCTTCCTGTAAACTACGAAGAGATCTTACGAGATAAAAATGAAGCGGGTTTTCATCCAGATAAAAACAGCCTGACCCCGGAAGTTAATGAAAAAGCGAAAAAACTTGGATATAAAATCCGGCCTTGGGTCGCCAATGATGAAGCCGACATCGTCAAGCTGGCAGAGTTGGGTGTCGACGTCATCATGACCGATTTCCCTGAAAAGGCAATCAAGACTTTAAAGGCATGGCAGTCGCATGGATGAACAATGCAAAAGAGAAGGAGCGATGCTCCTTCTCTTTCTAATCCATATTTATTCAATTAATTAACGAGAAAAGTTTGAACCGCCTAGTTGTTGTTCAGCCATTTGAACCAAACGTTTTGTGATTTCCCCACCAACAGATCCGTTAGCGCGAGAAGTAGTGTCAGCACCTAGGTTTACACCAAATTCACTAGCGATTTCATTCTTCATTTGTTGTAGGGCTTGCTCTGCACCAGCTACTACTAGTTGATTGCTGTTATTGTTGTTTGCCATGTGTTTTCACCTCCTACTAATATTAATTAGCATTTTAAGCTTAAATTATTATTGCCAATTTATTGAATTTTTTCGTTTGGGACCCTCTCTATCCTAAGCTCTTTATCATGAATTTCTTTTTATGCTCATAAACTGTTAGGAAACTTTCAGTAGGAGGGAAAAGAATTGCAAATACATGTGGTTAGGCCAGGCCAGACGTTATATGGCATCGCCCAGACATACAGCGTAACCGTTGACAGGCTCGTCGATTCAAATAAGATCCCTAACCCAAATAATCTTGTTTCGGGGCAGGCCCTTGTCATACCAATCGTCGGCAGTTATTATTTCGTTCAACCGGGTGATAGTTTATATTCGATATCTCAAAGAGTTGATGTCCCTGTTCAAGAATTGGCAAATATAAATGGCATTTCCGAAAATCAAATCCTATCCGTTGGATACCGGCTCTATATTCCGGCTAGAAAGAAAAGGACCGCCGAATTCAACGGTTATGTCGAGCCGCGGGGTACATCGGTTTCACCGGCCCTTGAAACGGCCGCCAGGGAAGCTGGGCCCTATTTAACCTATTTAGCCCCTTTCAGCTTCCAGGCGCTTCGTGACGGCTCCCTAAAAGAGCCTTTGCTCAATGATTTCCCTGCCATCGCCAGAGAAAATAAAAATGTCCTGATGATGGTCATCACGAATCAGGAAAATGACCAATTCAGCGATGAGCTTGGGCGAATCATTTTAACCAATACTTCCGTTCAGAATAAGTTCCTGAACAATATCGTTACAACGGCAAAGAAATATGGATTCCGGGATATTCACTTTGACTTTGAGTTTTTAAGGCCGGCCGATAGAGAAGCGTATAATCAATTTCTCCGAAAAGCCAAGGAACGATTCAAAAAAGAAGGATGGTTCATTTCCACGGCACTTGCCCCTAAAACAAGTGCTGAGCAAAAAGGCCGTTGGTATGAGGCACATGACTATAAAGCACATGGTGAAATTGTCGACTTCGTTATCATCATGACCTATGAATGGGGATATAGCGGAGGACCGGCAATGGCTGTGTCACCTATTGGACCTGTTCGGGAGGTTCTCGAATATGCCGTCACCGATATTCCCTCCAACAAGATCCTGATGGGGCAGAATCTATATGGCTATGATTGGACCCTGCCGTTTGTGCAGGGATCCACTGCCAGGGCCATTAGCCCGCAGCAGGCCATCCAGATTGCGGCAGCCAATAATGTTGCCATCGAGTATGATGAAACCGCTCAGGCCCCGCACTTCAACTATACCGATGTAGAGGATAGGAAGCATGAGGTGTGGTTTGAAGATGCCAGATCCATTCAGGCTAAATTCGATTTAATCAAAGAACTGAATCTAAGGGGAATGAGTTATTGGAAGCTAGGCTTAGCCTTTCCTCAAAACTGGCTGCTCATCAGTGATAACTTTAACGTACGGAGAAGGGTCTAAAAAAAGATGAAGGAATACCGAAACGCAAACGGGCATATAATCAACTATCGAGCATGAAGTCCTGTTTAGGATACGTGACTCAACCATGAAAGCCTTCCGACATCACCGGAGGGCTTTTATCATTTACCCGAAATATGACGGCAACTTTCCCATATTCATCATTCAAAGTTTGTCTATACGCACCCTTATGAGCCAAGCCTTTTTTGAACATACTAAAAGGAACAGCTTAAGGGGTGTGAAAAACATGATTCGATTCGGTCCATACACCAGCATCGTTCCCAGATTTCCGCGGTTCATCAGATTGCTATCCACCATCGCATTATTTTTACTTTCATTCGGCATCCTGATACATTTTGTGGAGCCGGAGAGATTCCCTACTTTACTTGATGGCATCTGGTGGGCAATCGTGACCATGTCAACGGTGGGTTACGGAGATTTCACTCCCGTTACAAATCTAGGTAAAATAATTGGGATGGTCCTCATTTTGTCAGGCGCCGGCCTGATCACCTCTTATTTTGCGTACATTGCCAAGATTTCCATTTCCAATGAACAGCAATTTCTAACAGGAAAGAAAGTATTCAGCGGCGGCGGACATATTATCATTGTGGGCTGGAATGGCCGTTCCCAGAGAATCATCCAAAACATTCATGACCGTAAACATCATCAATCCATCGTCCTTATAGACGATACGCTCCAAAAGCACCCGCTTCCAAGAACGAATATCCACTTTATCCAAGGAAAAGCTACATTGGATTCCGTTTTGCAGAAAGCGAATGTAAAACAAGCCATACGCGTCCTGATCACGGCTGACCTTAAGCAAGACGAGCTGCAAACGGATATGTTCTCGATCTTAACATTGCTTGCCGTCAAAGGGCTGAATCCTCATGTATATTGCCTTGTGGAAATATTGACGCATGAACAAAAGGAAAATGCTTTACGGGCTGGGGCGGACGGTATCGTGGAAACGAATAAATTTGCAAGTGAATATATGCATGATTGCTTATCGAAGGGGATCCTTGCCGAAGCCGAAGAGCAAAAAGAGCCGGATGGATTGAACATCAAGCAGCTGCCCATCCAGGATGACTGGGTTGAATTGACGTTTAAACAATTGAACGTTAAACTATTCGATCAAGATATTTTATTGGTCGGCATCATTTCAGGAGGCAAGACATTGATCAAGCCCCCTGGAGATGTAATCATACATCGTGATGACACCTTGCTCATCATTGAAGATTAATGTAATAAAAGCTTTTCCAAATCACGGACAAGCGCTTTTCCTAATGAGATATAATTTTCCGGAAATTCGGCATCCGGATCTTCAGGCTCAGCAAACTGATTGAAGGAAGCGGAGAGGTTTCCGATATTTCCTTCATCATCCATCCCGTCCTCGTACTTATGAGATAGCAAAAACGGTTGTAATAGTTCGACCATCACCCCATCCTTATCGAGTGAACCATCAACAGCCTTGAAGGGGACTCGCAAGAATTGGTAGCCATCACTGCCATCAATCTTATAATCAAAAGAGCCGTGGTCATAATCCCATCCGCCGCCTATCACATATCCTTCCGGTTTTAACTTCGTCTCCAGATCGAACAAACCGAATGTTTTCCCTTCCAACTGAGAAGAAATTTTAATCATTGTATAAAACCTCTTTCGCTAATTTTCTATTAGCTTAACCAAAGTGCCTTAAAAAAAACCTGGAATGCCCCTATTGTTCCTCGATTGGCGAAAGGTTGGCTTCCAAGCCGCCCTTATGCTTTTGAAGTTTCTCCCTTTTCGTCGCTTCCTTGATGGCACTGCTTAAGCGTTCAAAAAAAGCATCAAGCAGGATGTTATTCCGGCTTGATGCTTTTTATATTATAAGCGCTGTTCGAGCTCAGCTTTTTTCTTTTCATAACCCGGCTTTCCTAAAAGAGCAAACATGTTCACCTTATAGGCTTCCACTCCAGGCTGATCAAATGGATTTACACCAAGTAAGTATCCGCTCATTGCACAAGCTTTCTCGAAGAAATATACAAGGTAGCCAAAAGTATAAGCATCGAGCTGCGGAACCGTCACGATCAAGTTGGGAACGCCACCGTCCGTATGGGCTAACAGCGTACCCTCAAATGCTTTATCATTCACGAATTGCACCGTTTCACCTGAAAGGTAATTCAGGCCATCCAAGTCATTGGCCGCTTCTTCAATCAAGATTTCATGACGGGCCTTTTCCACTTTGATGACTGTTTCAAAAAGATCACGCCGTCCTTCCTGAACATACTGCCCTAAAGAATGCAGGTCAGTCGAGAAGTTAGCCGATGAAGGGAATATCCCTTTTTGATCCTTTCCTTCACTTTCCCCAAATAATTGTTTCCACCACTCAGAGAAGTATTGAAGTCCAGGCTCATAGTTTATCAGCATTTCAATCGTTTTCCCTTTATTGTAAAGGATATTCCGAACCGCCGCATATTGGTATGCCTGATTCTCGCCTAACTCGGAAGAACTGAAGTCCACCCTTGCGCGCTCGGCTCCCTCCATGATTTGATCGATATCCGCCCCGCTGACCGCAATCGGAAGCAGCCCTACAGCCGTCAAGACCGAGTAACGTCCGCCAACATCATCAGGAATGACGAAAGTTTGGAAACCTTCCTCCGTCGCTACCGTTTTTAATGCGCCCTTCTCTTTATCAGTCGTAGCATAAATGCGGCCCTTAGCTTCTTCAATGCCGTATTTTTGTTCCAGCAGTTTCCGGAAAATCCTGAAGGCCAGTGCAGGCTCCGTGGTCGTACCGGATTTAGAGATGACATTGATCGAGAAATCCCTATTTTCCAATAGGTCCATTACATCCTGCATATATGTAGAGCTTATATTATTACCCACAAATAAAATTTGCGGTGCTTTTCTTTTATCCGAAGGTAAAATGTTATAAAAACTATGTTGAAGCATCTCGACTGCCGCCCGCGCTCCCAGATATGATCCGCCGATTCCGATAACGAGCAGCACTTCTGAATCTTCTTTTATTTTTGCGGCCGCTTTTTTGATCCTGGAGAACTCTTCTTTATCATAATTGGCGGGTAAATCAAGCCAGCCAAGATATTCATTGCCTGCCCCTGTCTGTTCATGCAGGGAATGGTGTGCCACTTTTACAGCATCCTGTAAATACGTAATTTCATGCTCCCCGAAAAACGGCAGGGCTTTTGAATAATCGAAACGAATATGGGCCATTCAAATTCCTCCTTGAATTCTTTAGTTTCCCTTTCACTTTATCTGATGTAATTCTCATAATCAAGAAATCGAACAAGTAAATAATGAATTATGCATATAAAGTAATCTCCCACCTGACAAGGCGGGAGAAAGGATAGATCACTTGTTTATAATGAAGCCCGTAATACGGCAAGGACATCTTCACGGTTCAGGACTTTGAATCTCCCAAATTCCCCTCGGCTCATCGCTTTATCAGCCATGACTTCCAATTGCGAGTCATCGATTCCATAATCCGAAAGATTGGTCGGGGCCCCTAAGCTGCTCCAAAATGACCTAAGTCTTTCAATGCCTTCAAGAGCCGCTTCCTCATCTGTCTTACCTTCAGGATCCACATGGAATACACGGACTGCCACTTGTTTAAAGCGTGCGACATTCTCATGTAGCACATGCTTCATCCAATTCGGGAATAAGATGGCCAATCCTCCTGCATGCGGGATGTCATAAACAGCCGAAACGGCATGTTCAATGTTATGCGTTGCCCAATCACCGCTGTAACCGGCCCCAAGCGACCCATTCAAGGCCAGGTTTCCGGCATAAAGGATAGTAGCCCTGTGCTCATAATTCTCCAGGTCATCCAATAGTTTAGGTGCCGTTTCAATCACCGTCGATAATAGCGATTCACAAAAACGGTCTTGAAGCGGCGCATGCGTTTCAGGATGGAAGTAAGTTTCGAACACATGTGACATCATATCGACCATTCCGTATACCGTTTGGTCTTTTGGTACTGAAAAAGTATTTTCGGGATCCAAAATGGAGAATTGCGGAAATACCAACGGACTTCCCCATCCATATTTTTCTTTCGTTTCCCAGTTTGTTATGACAGATCCGGAATTCGCCTCAGAGCCGGTTGCAGCTAAAGTCAGCACCGTTCCGAATGGAAGCGCCTCTTCGACTGGTGCCTTCTTAATGACAAGATCCCATGGATCCCCGTCATATTTAGCACCCGCAACGATGGCCTTTGTAGCGTCGATGACGCTTCCTCCCCCAACAGCAAGGACAAAGTCGATTCCATGTTCTTTACAAAGATCAACACCTTTTCGGACTGTCGAGATGCGTGGATTCGGCTCAACTCCGGAAAGTTCGTGCACCTCTGCATCGATATCCTTCAAGGTATTGAACACTTTTTCATATAAGCCATTTTTCTTTATGCTTCCACCACCGTATACAAGTAAAACTTTATCGCCATACGCAGGAATTTCAGTTTTTAAGCTTTCAAGCTGACCTTTTCCGAAAATGACTTTAGTTGGGTTTTTATAAGTATAATTTTCCAATGGATATCTCTCCTTTAATGCATATTGACTCCGTTTTTGAATGGTCCAAAGTGCTAGTTTTTCTTTTATTCATTATGACCAATGTTCCATTTAAATACAAAATATCCGCCCGGAACTTTTGGAGTGATGTATATTTACATGATGAAATAGCATGATAAATAAAGAACTGATTTTTTCAAAAAAAGGAGGCAGTACAATGAGTGGAATACAAAGAACTGCACTTGTTCTTACAATAATTGGGGCAATCAACTGGGGATTAATAGGTTTTTTCCAATTTGACTTGGTCGCTTCGATTTTCGGAGGGCAAGATGCTGGATTAGCCCGTATCGTTTATGGATTGGTTGGAATTGCCGGTCTCATTAATCTTGGTCTTCTCTTTAAACCAAGTCCTGAAATTTCCAGGGAACCTGAAACTAAACCGACCCGTTAATGTCCTCGACATTGTTCATGTTTGATAAAATAAAGCCGGACCATGGATAAACACATGACCCGGCTTTATTACATTCATATGCCCCATTGTGAAAAAGGACAAAAAAAACCGGCTGATCGAAGGATCTGCCGGTTTCCAAAATTATTTTTTGATTAAGTCTTCGCGTTGAGATTGTTCAATCCACTCTTGAAGTTTGTCTTTCAATGTGTTGAAGCCTTCAGTAGATTCGATGTGAGATGTCGCTTTAACAGAAGCTTGGCGTTTTTTCGGAGCTTTTTTCGGAGCTTCAGTACGCTCAGGAGCTTCTTCTGTAGCGCGGATCGATAAGCCGATTTTTCCAGCAGCTGAATCGATGGAAAGCACTTTTACTTTCACTTCATCGCCCACTTTTAAATGTTCGTTGATATCTTTAACGAAGCCGTGAGTAATTTCAGAAATATGAACTAAACCTTGAGTTGAATCATCTAGAGCAACAAATGCACCGTATGGTTGAATACCGGTTACTTTACCAGCAACTACCGCACCAATTTCGAATTTTTCAGACATGGTAACACTCCTATTTTATATATATTTTTTCGTCTTTTCACGCAATAAAAAATTATATCACATAATTGGAAAATAATCAAAGTTAAGTATACCATACTTTTTGGGATTTTACTCAATAAAAATGTTTGTTTTTTGGAAATAATAAATATTATAAGTTCTTTATGTATAACTTATCCTAAAAATTTTCAAATAACCTCTATTTCCCTTAAAACATTCACTCATTTTTTCCCCATAATCTTCGTAATAATGAGAAAATGTTTATACAGCTAGATATACTTTACATCTAAAGGAGTTTTTCCATCATGTCAAAACAAGATCAATGGACTTCAAAACTTGGGTTCATCCTCGCAGCCGCGGGTTCCGCTATTGGATTAGGAGCCATCTGGAAGCTCCCATATATGACTGGGGCAAATGGTGGAGGGGTCTTTTTCCTGCTCTTCATTTTATTCACCGTCCTTATCGGTGCCCCGATATTAATAGCGGAATTCACGATTGGCCGCCATGCACAGAAAGATGCCATTAGTGCATATAAACATATCGCCCCCGGAAGGCCTTGGGCATTGATCGGATATGGCGGTGTCGTAGCTTCAATGATTCTTCTTTCCTTCTTCAGTGTTGTCGGAGGCTGGATCATTTCGTATTTAGCCAGAAGCTTTACAGGCTCACTCTCAAACTTAACGCAAGAAGAATATGGGAACTTCTTCAACACGATAATCAGTAATCCATATGAAACGGTTATCGCTCAGTTATTGTTCATGGTCTTTACCATTTGGGTCGTGCAAGGCGGCGTTTCCAAGGGAATAGAAAAGGCCAATAAATATATGATGCCTTCCTTGTTCATCCTTTTCATCATTCTTCTTATCCGTTCCTTGACTCTGGATGGTGCGATGGAAGGTGTTAAATTCTTCTTGAAGCCGGACTTTTCCGCATTAACAGGGGAAACGATCCTATTGGCACTTGGCCAATCCTTCTTTGCACTAAGTGTCGGTGTTTCCGTGATGGTAACCTACGCATCCTATTTAAGTAAAAAAGAAGATATTACAAAATCGGCCTTTTCGGTAGTTGGGCTGAATATCTTCATTTCCTTGCTGGCAGGTTTGGTTATTTTCCCGGCGGTTTTCGCACTGGGTTTCAGCCCTTCAAGCGGGCCTGGACTGGTTTTTGTCGTGTTGCCTGCCGTATTCAATGAAATGGCGCTTGGCGGGATCTTCATGTTCATTTTTTTCGTATTATTATTATTTGCCACCCTTACGACGGCATTCTCCATTCTCGAAATCGTCGTTGCAGCCATGATCAAGGGGGATGCTGCAAAGCGGAAGAAGGCTTCGTGGATAGCTGGTATCACCGTTTTCCTGATTGGGATTCCTAGCGCATTATCATTTGGGGTGTTATCGGATCTGAAGATTTTCAATTTATCCATATTCGATTTCGCCGATTATCTGACAAGCAATATCGCGCTGCCAGTCGGTGCCTTGTTCATATCCCTTTTCATCGGCTATCAAATGAAAAGGATCGAGGTACAAAAGGAGTTCGAATCCGGCGCTGATCCCGGCCGATCACTTTTTACACTTTGGTATTTCCTGATTCGCTACATCGTGCCGATCATGATCATACTCGTATTCCTAAAGTCCACTAACCTCATTTAACGTCCGATGTGCCGTATCGATATTTCCCGATGCGGCATTTTTTTCACAAAACCTACATATTCCGGGACTTCCCTTAAGTAATAATATGGTAAAATAACGACATAAAGAAAATATATTTCCTGAAAAAGGAGTGTCTGACTATGTCAAATATCGCGAAGAATATCCGGCAATACCGAGAAAATCACAACCTCACTCAACAGGAACTGGCTTTAAAATTACGAATCGGCACGAAGAAGATAGAAAAGTATGAATCGGGTGAATCGGTTCCGGATACACAAACGATTCTACGTCTTTCCACCGTTCTTGACATCCCTGCTTCGGAATTCCTGAAGGATGCCCAAACTGGGAACGCTGCTGGTACCGACGAGGACATAAAAAATCTGATTGAAGAAATCGGGACAAAAAAAGCCGAGCTCATCCTTAGAACAGCCAAGGACTTTAGCGAAGACCAAATTCTGAATGTTATGCATACTTTATATAATACACAAGCTTAATTCAAAAAAAGGGTCGTAGTACGTGTATTTTTTTTCAGGGTACTGGATATACTATGATTAACACTTTCTATGTTAATCCATTAGATTAACTCTTTTTTCTAATTCCCCCTATGGAAAGGGATCCGGCTGTTTGGAACGGCCGGATCCCTATTTTTTTGCTTTTATTTGCAATGATTCTTCATGAAGCGTTCCATCCTTCTAAGCGCTTCTTGAAGCTGTTCCATTGAGGATGCATAGGAACAGCGGATATGACCTTCACCGCTTTCCCCGAACACATCACCCGGCACAACGGCTACAAGTTCTTCCGTCAGGAGTTTTTCAGCAAATTCCATTGAAGTCATCCCCGTTTTCTCAATTGAAGGGAATGCATAAAAAGCCCCGCCAGGATTATGGCAATCCAGGCCAATCTCGTTAAATGATTTCACGATAAAATTTCGCCTTCTCCGATAACTACGGCGCATTTCCTCCACATCCTGCATTCCGTGCTTTAAAGCCTCCAATGCAGCATGCTGCGCAACAGTCGGCGCACACATCATCGCATATTGGTGGAGTTTAAGCATCGCTTCGGAAATTTCCTTAGGAGCACAGACGAACCCAAGACGCCATCCAGTCATCGCAAACCCTTTCGAAAACCCATTGATGACAATTGTCCGCTCAAGCATGCCGTCAATGGCAGCAAAGGAAGTGAATTCCTCATCGTAAGCAAGTTCTGCATAGATTTCATCGGAAATCACCAGCAAATCATGCTTTTTAACGATGTCAGCAAGCATCACTAATTCTTCCTGCCCAAGTTGGGTTCCCGTCGGGTTATTCGGTGAACAGATTAAAACGGCCTTCGTTTTAGGCGTGATCGCCGCCTCGAGTTGTTGGGGAGTCAACTTAAAGTCATCTTCCTTGGATGTCTGGACCGTGACCGGTATTCCCCCAGCCATGGTCACAAGCGGTGCATAGGCGACGAAACAAGGTTCGACGACAATCACTTCTTCACCCGGATTCAAGATGGTCCTAAGGGCAATATCGAGGGCTTGGCTTGCCCCGACCGTGACGATGATTTGATCTTCCGGTCTATACGAAACATGGAACTGCTTCTCCATATACCCGCTGATTTCCGACCTTAATTCATATAATCCGGCATTGGCCGTATATGAAGTATACCCTTCCTCCAAGGAGTTGATCGCCGCTTCCCTTACTGCCCAGGATGTAACGAAATCCGGTTCACCCACACCAAGGGAGACAACACCTTCCAAATTGGCTGCCAAGTCGAAAAACCGGCGGATGCCTGATGGTTTAAGCTCTGCAATCGTTTTTGAAACATAACTCGTTTTAATCATGGTGACACCACTATCCGCTTATCTTCTTCAGTTTGCTCGAAAATGGTGCCATCATGCTTGTATTTTTTCATAATGAAATGAGTCGTCGTGGAAATGACGGAATCCAGTGTCGAAAGCTTTTCCGAAACAAAACTTGCCACCTCGTTCATCGAACGTCCTTCGACAATGACCGAAAGATCATAAGCCCCAGACATTAAATAAACGGATTGGACTTCTTTGAATTTGTAAATCCTTTTTGCGACCTCATCGAAACCGACGCCGCGTTTAGGAGTGACTTTTACATCGATCATCGCTGTAACACCGTGGTATTCATCCACTTTAGCCCAGTTAATGACTGTTAAATAACGGACAATGACCCGCATATCTTCTAACTTCTTCAATGTAATTTCAATGTCCGATTCTGATTGATCGGTCATTTTAGCCAAATCCTTCATCTCAATCCGGCTGTTATTTTCAATGATTCTCAAGACTTCCAATTCCTCTTCATTCAAGTGCATTGGAAAACCCCCCTTTTGGAATTCACTAATTTAGATGTGATGGTTTGGCTGGCAGATAGTCTCACGAATTACCTTATTAGACTTTTTCAAAAACCTATATGACAATTAATTTAATAAGTCCTACTCTGTCAGGATAAACTTACACTATTATATCAAAATTGGCTGGTGACCTGTTATAGTAATTGTCTTTTTTCATCGTTATTATTACAATTACTGTTATGCAACAGTATTAAAGGTCCTTTTTTGGAATATTAAGGGAAGGCCAGGTTTTTATCATTGCCCCACCATAACGGAGGAGGAGCTTTTATGGAAAGTCATACAATCAAAGGCGTCGAACGGGTGGGTACTATCGATATCTATTTTGAATATGACCGAATCGACGATTCCCTCCCCACCCTCGTCCTGCTTCATGGATTTTTGTCGTCAAGCTTCAGTTTCCGTAAATTAGTGCCCTATTTAATCAAGGAATACAATGTGATTTCCATAGACCTCCCGCCATTCGGGCAAAGCGGAAAGGATTATCGATATACCTATTCATTCCGGAACATCGCTAAATCCGTCGTTACGTTCTTAGGGGGAAAAGACATCAGGAAATTCAGCATCATCGGCCATTCCATGGGCGGGCAGATTTCCCTGCAGCTCATCAAATCATACCCTGGTCTTGTCGACCATGCCATTCTTCTCGCCGGTTCAGGCTATCAGCCCGGCTATTCTGAAAAAATGAAGATGGTCAGTTACCTGCCTTTCTTTTCATTCGGGATAAAACGGTATCTGCAAAAATCAGGTATCGAAAAGAATTTAAAAAATGTCGTCCATGACCCGGCCATGATTGACGATGAAATGCGTCAGGGATATCTAGGGCCATTCATAAAGAAGCATGATATCTTCCGGGCATTGGGGAGGATGCTTCGAGATAAGGAAGTCGATTTATTGAAGGAGGACCTTAGTGACATTCATACACCATGCCTGCTTATTTGGGGAAGGCATGATCGAGTGGTGCCATTGAATATTGGCCAAAGGCTCCATGAAGACCTGCCCAATTCCAAACTTGTTGTCCTTGAAGATTCCGGGCACCTTCTTCCAGAGGAGAAACCGGAAGAAGTATATCAATTAATCAAAGCGTTTATTGGTGTGGCCACCCTAACGTAAACTCACGAGTAAATGGCGAAATTCCCGAGTATTTCGCGCAAATTCACGAGTATACTGCTCAAACCGCGAGTATACTCCACAAACTAACGAGTATACTGCGCAAACTCATGTGTAATCTGCACAAACTGAGAGTATAGAGCAAAAAAACAACGTAAAAAAAAGGTGCCCCTGTTGGGTACACCCTTTTCACCTAAATCGAACAGCTGGCATCACTTTTTATGATGAGCAGCTTTTGTGCAACTTCCAGGCACTTTTCCATCTGAACGGATTCATCGAACGAGAACTCGTAAATGGATTTTATTTTTTCCGCCAGTACCTTTGGGTCATCTATATCACGGATTGCTACGACCGTATCGGCTATTTCCGGCTCATAAAGATCCCATCCTATCTTGAATGGATCCCAGTCTTGCAATACGGCAACCAACGCTAGATTCATTTGCTGTGTATCCATATAATCATCACCTGCTCAATATTTTCAAAGAACATGAATTCATAGTATCATAACAACATGGTTTTCGCGAAATGACAAATTTTATTCGGTGGTGGATATTTTGAACAAGTCAATATTCGAAGAACAAATAAATAGGGAAAATTCAGGGTCTGCTAAATGGGATAAAATCTCGCTCACATCATTATATGGGCGCGAAGATGTCCTCCCGATGTGGGTGGCCGATATGGACTTCCCATCTCCTGAGGGCATTCAAAAGGCATTGATGGAACGTTTGAGCCATCCAATTTTCGGATATACGGTCCCTTCTGAAACGGTTTTCACCGAAATTCAAAGGTGGCTAAAAGACCGGCACTCCTGGCAAATCGATAAAGAGTGGATCTCATTTAGCTCTGGCGTCGTTTCTGCAATCGGTACAACGATCCAAGCATTCACGAACCCTGGCGATAAAATATTGTTACAATCCCCAGTCTATACCCCATTTTTTGATATGATCAAAAATAATGACCGGGTAGTGGTCAATAGTCCCCTTATCATGGAAAAGGACCGATTCGAGATTGATTTCAACGATTTTGAGGACAAGCTGAAAAGCGGAGTGAAACTATTCCTTTTTTGCAGTCCGCATAACCCTGGCGGACGCGTTTGGACAAAGGACGAACTGTTACGAATCGGGGAGTTATGTGAAAAATATAATGTAGTCATCGTCAGTGATGAGATACATGCCGACTTATTTCATAAAACATCAAGGCATTATCCGATCGCCTCGCTTTCAAAAAATTTGGCGGACATGACGGTTACATTGATGGCGCCAAGCAAAACATTCAATATTGCAGGCCTTCAGGCTTCATTCCTGATCGCCAGTAATGAAAAATTGCAGAAGCAACTGCAAAAGGCGCAAACGAAACTGGCCTTCCATGGTCTTAACATCTTTGCCTTAACAGCAATGGAAGCCGCGTACCGAGATGGTCTGGAATGGCTTGAAGACATGATTGGCTACATTGAGGAAAATATTAAAGTGGCAGAGGAATTCATTGCTGCCGAAATTCCTTCACTGCATGTCATGCATCCGGAAGCCTCTTACCTTTTATGGATCGACTGCCGTGATCTTGGATTGACCGACAAGGAAATTAAGGATCGACTGATCCATCAAGGGAAGCTTGCATTGGAACCTGGTTTAAAATATGGACCTGGCGGCGAAGGGTTCGTCCGAATGAATCTCGGTTGTTCACGCAGCGTCCTGATGGAAGGGCTAAAACGTTTGAAATTGGCGTTTTCATAAATAAAAAGAAGAACCAGGCTGAATCCTGGTTCTTCTTTTTCAATCTTTCTCTTCATCGACATATGGATCGTGCTCATATCGTGGCAAGTCCCCAAACGAGGTTTGAATATTTTCTTCAAAAAGTTCTTCCTTCAATTCTTGATATTGGGAGTTTGGATAAACCGTTATCTCTTTACCGTATATATCCACACCAACGAAATTTTCATAATCTTCGACATATCCAATATTTTCGTCGGACTCGACATACATATCTTCGTAATCGTTTGGCGGATTTACAAAATCGGAAGGCGATTCAGATGTTCCATAACTGGCAACATCCTGCCAAGAATCCTCCGCATCATATGCAACCGATTCGTGACGGTCATCATAATCGAACTTTCCAAATGGGGGTCCCAGCACTTCCTCTTCCACCGGACGATTGTCCGAAGTTTCCTGTGATGGGGTATGCTCGACACAAAAAGTAGTGGTAGGGATGGCATTCAGGCGTTCCAGAGGTATTTCCTTTGAACAAACCTCACACTTTCCATACTCACCTGCCTCGATGGCGGAAAGCGCTCGTTCAATATCCCTTATTTCATCGCGATCATGCTCGGAAAGCGCCAAATCCTTTTCCCGTTCATATAACTCGGTTCCTTCATCTCCGGGATGATTATCATAACTCGATAACTCACCTGTCGAATCCTCCAAGCTTCTTCTTAAATCGTGGTTGCCTGACTCATTTAATCGCTCTTCCAACTCTTGCTTCGTTTGCTGCAATTGCTGTTTAAATTCTTTAAGCTGCTGATTGGATAGCATGTGCAACATCCTTTCAAAATCGTTCTTCCTTCTAGTATTTCTCTCTTCCCGCCATTCCATAAAGGTATTTTTTACCTCAAGAATAATTTAATTCAGGTAACAGAAGCTAACTTAGAAATATTGTCTTCAGGGAAACACTTGGAGGACAATTCGGTGAAATGCGGACGATGATGCAGTATTCTTTCCAAAGCGCAAACTTCCGCGGCAAGGCTAAACAATATCGTGATTTACTTCGTGGAGTTTTCTTGGAGGAACTTAGCCACATTGAACTTGTCCAATCCACCATCAATCAGCTGCTGAATGGTGCCGGCGGGAATATGCCTGGAGATTCCGCCAACGATGGCGCCCCATTGGATGAAGTCATCAAAGGCGGCGCAACCCCCCATCACTTCATCATCGGTGCGAAAGCATCCCTGCCCGTCGATGCCGGCGGCAATCCATGGAATGGGTCATGGGTTTATGATCACGGTAATCTTGTGGCTAACCTTTTGAACAATATCATGCTTGAATCCACGGGAGTCCTGCAAAAGTCCAGGATTTATGAAATGAGTTCCAATAAATCAATGCGCGAAACACTGGCATTTTTAATGGTTCGCGACAATGCCCATCAAAATGCATTTGCCAAGGCATTAGAAACGCTTGGGGTTGACTGGGGGAAAATCTTCCCTGTACCTAATTATGATTTGAACAAATATCCTGAATGCCGCAAATATGTGGATTTAGGCTACCATAATGCCCAATTCAATTTCCGCTTGGACCAAACGCAAATCGGCGAGATTTTCAAAGGGGAGACACCGAGCCGAAATGGCGGAAACCTTGCTGTTACCGATCCGCCAAAAGGATTCCCTGTCCCTGAAATGCCGGATATGCCAAATGAACATAGCCCTGGCTTGAGCGATTTGAACAATTAAAAAAGAAGGCGGACACAGATTCGTGTTCGCCTCCTTTTTTAATTATTGATATATTTCTCAAAAACATAGCCAAAGTCTTTAACATGGTACTTTTTCCGGCTGTCCATCAACCATTCGAAAGCTGCAGAATTTATTTCCTTGAAACTTGCGGCCATTTGGCTTCCATCTGTGCGAACCTGGTTCAAGGTGGAAGAAGCAAGGTTTACGCTTTGCTGGGCATATTGAAGGGCATACTCATTCTCATGGCAAATTTCTGATATTTTCACGAGTGATTTGAACAAGTCTTTTAATTCTTCAATGAATTTCTTATGGACATCGATCGAGAAAATCTTGGCACCTATCGAAAATTTAATTTCCGCATCCAAATCAACGGTCCCTGCGGTTTCAAGTGTAGCGTCGGAAATAGTATGCTGGCTGTAGCTATATCTCGTAAGTGTACGCTTTTTGCTTATGGCACTTGTGCCGTCCAGATGTATGAACGCTTGATTCGTAAAACAATACTCATCGGTTTTCGACTTGATCAGGAAATAAATTTTTTCCCCATCTTCATGCATGATATAGTCATCCGCATCCACCTTGTCATAATCTGCAGGATTAATCACACTTCCAATATCACTAAGACCAAGGGCATCCGCCGCCATTTTCTTAAACATCCCTATTCCCCCCATCAAAATCCAGGTGAATTTCACCTTATTATAAGTATTTCTCCAGTATTATCTCGTCTCTGATCGGAATTCCATCAAAACTGTAAAATGGTATTTCGGGCTTGATTTTCCGTGACTCTTCAACGGCATTTTTAACGATTTCCGAAATGACATAACCACGCTTTTGAAAAAACTTCAATGCCTGTAAATTATCGTTCGTTGTAATCGCTTTAATAGTATGGCAATTTTTCTCCTTAGCAATATTTTCCATCACATAAAGCAATGATGAGCCCACACCTTGATTCTCATGCTCACTATTCAAAGAGATGATCTGACAAACATGGTCGGATAATTTGTATGTTCCCAACCCCATGATGCTCTCATTCTCGTCCATCACCCCAAAACCCTCAAGTTCCGCATAATGAAACAAGCCTCTTGAAAAAACCACTTGAGTCGTCTCCCAGTGGTGAATGAAGAAATCCTTAACCGTATCTGCCGCAATCATTCTTTTCGCTATGATTTGCATAACCAATTACGCCCCCAAAGTTTCTATCTCTATGTTTATAGTATAAAATGCTTATGCTCATAAGGGAACATTTAATTCTTCACGGCCTTCTAACAAAACATAATACCATTCATATTCAAATAATCAATATCATTTAACGGGGCTCACGATTGCTGGCATCTTCCGGGTTCAAGAAATGGTATCATCCTTGATTCGCTGGTTCCTTTTGGTGACCTCATCTTCGAATTGCTTGGTTTTCATTTCTTCCTTCTTTGAATATCTTATAATTGCCCTCATCGTTAAAACGGCTGCCACTAAAAAAATGAAGCAAGTTATACCAGCCGAGATATATTCAGTCTTGTCTTCTGGAAAGTAAAGAAACAAACCCAGTAAAGCATGATTGAGAAAGTCCATCCGATACATCCTTCCTGATAGGGAATTACACTGCATTATCCCATTATATCAATTACCAGAACAATCCACTAGTGGGCCTAATCCACTAAAACCTAAAAAACGAGAGGCAGTAAGCCCCCCGCTTCTCATTTATTTATAGAATGGTGATCCCTTTAATGACCACGTCCACTGCCGGCTTGTCTCCCGCAGTTGTCTCCACGTTAGCAATCGCATCAACAACGTCCATGCCTTCGACGACTTGTCCAAAAACAGAGTGTTTATGATCCAGCCATGGTGTGCCTCCTTGTTCCATATAAGCACTGATGATTTCCTCCGGATAACCGGCTTGCTTCATTTGCTCACCCATCCTGCTGTCCACATGCTGGGCTTGTACGATGAAGAATTGGCTGCCGTTTGTTCCCGGGCCTGCATTAGCCATGGAAAGGGCTCCGCGCAAATTGAATAATTGCATGGAGAATTCATCCTCAAATGTACTTCCCCAGATACTTTCTCCACCCATTCCAGTCCCTGTCGGATCTCCGCCTTGAAGCATGAAATCCTTGATGACACGGTGGAAGATGATTCCTTCGTAATAACCGTTTTCGGCATGTGTCAGGAAATTCTCCACTGTCTTTGGAGCCAGTTCAGGGAATAGTTTAATTTTAATATCGCCCATCGTCGTTTGCATGATGACCGCTTTTTCATTTTCCAAAACTTCACTTGTTAATTGTGGAAAGTTTGTCATTGTACATAACCTCTCTCTTTTTAAAAATAAAATGGCATGAAACACCATTTTTCATCTTCATTTGTACACTTTACACGATTTTCATAAAAAAAGCATCTTTACGAAATGGAACAAATTCGCTGTGAAAAATCGTTGTTCTTATGTATCATGAAGGAAGTTAAAAGAAAGGTGGTAGGGAAATGTCAGAACAGGATTTTAAAATCGGCGATAAGGTTACCGCCATATATAAAACTGGAAAATACATCGGGGAAGTCACCGATATCAGACCTGCTGCATATCTTGTTAAAGTGTTGGCTGTCTTGAAGCATCCCATGCAGGGAGATCTTCATAACCCGAAGCAAACGGAAGTGTCCATGTTCCATCAGCGGCGTGCCCTTGCATTCCGGGAGCAAACCAATGTACCAAAGAATATGGTAAGGAACTTTGATGAGGAGATTCCTGAGTATAAGGAATCCTTAAGGGAAGCTGTTGAGAAAATGAAAAGCACTTTAAGCGAAGCCCAAACAGAGTGGAATGATAAAAGCTTGCAGTTGCTTGAAGATCTAGCGGCAGATTATTTCAAATAAAGCATGATAAAAGCCAAATCAGTCGTATATGATTTGGCTTTTATAACGCTAAATGATTCAATACCTTTGATAAATCAATGCGATCGCCAATTGTAGTCGGTTCATGGTTTTTCATATAACTTTTATCTTTTTCTACCAACTTAAAGATATTATATGTCGTAATGGCATCATCCAGCGCCCTGTGATGCTTGCCTGTCCCTTCTTTACCATAGGCCTGTACAGCTTTCCAAAGTCCGGTTTGGTTTTGATCCCCGAAAAAGCGTTTATACTCCAGGCAAAGATCAATTTGTTTCCCTGAAAAAGGGAAATCCAACCCTGCTTTCTGACAGTTCTGGCGAAGCACCTTCATGTCCATATTTCCCCAGGTAACAATCGTCGTCGGGTGCTGCTCGTCTATATTCTTCAATAAAGAGACCAGCTCTTCAAATGAAATCCCCCGGTCCACCTGGTCCTGGGCAATGTTCAAGAACTTCTTGCACCTGCCCGTCAAAACTGGAAATTTCATTGGGTTAACAAAAGATGAGAATTGTTCCTGAATGGTCTCATTCATGACGGTGACTAAACCAACCTCAATGATTTCCGGATAAAACCCTACTGGGTTGGCTTTTCCTTCAGGCATCGTAAATTCAAAATCAATGAATACAAATTGCTGTTGTTCCTCCATTTTTATGACCCCCTTCATATTCCTGACATCAACATATAAACAAAAATGTTTTTTTCTCACGAGAATATTATAACAGAAGATTTAGAAAGTTTTTTCCCGGGATTGTAACACACCATTCGGATACGGATCCCGCTTTCATACCTATTTTACCCAAAACTCTTTATTGTCTACCTTTTTTGGATTATGATGGATGAATGGATCAAAAGTACCATTTTTCCACTCCTTCAATCCAAGGACATACTAAAAATATATTAGTTAGGAAGTTGAACTATGCGCACGTATCTTGGTTATATCACGATTTTCGTCTGCATTCCCATATTGATCCTTTTTATTTTTCTTTCTTATCAGGAGTTATCCGTAGCGCAATCTCCCTATCAAGTACTCGACGAACGAATTCCCATCGAATCGATAAAACTGTCCCAGAATAGTTACATGAAGGACGCAAATGGGAAGGTCATCAGTGAAATTTCCAATGGTGAGAAACGGACTTACCTAAAACTTGAAGACATCCCTCTTTTCCTGGAAAACCTGTTCATCGTTACAGAGGATCAGAAATTTTATGATCATGCAGGCGTTGACATATCCGGCATAAGCAGGGCGCTTCTTATCAATTCACAAAATAAAACAATCGAACAAGGCGGCAGTACCATTACCCAGCAACTGGCCAGGAATGTTTATCTCTCACATGATAGGACGTATAACCGAAAACTCAGTGAACTCATTTACGCCCATCAGATCGAGAGAAAGAAATCAAAACCGGAAATCCTGGAGCTGTATTTGAATGCCATATATTTCAGTAACGGAGCTTATGGAATCGAAGCTGCTTCCCAATATTATTTCAGTAAACCGACTGGAGAGTTGTCCAAGGCGGAACTCGCCTTCCTGGCCGCAATCCCTAATAATCCGGAGCACTATAATCCTCTAAAGCATTTCGCTGCGACGAAACAGCGTCAGGAGAGATTACTGAAACGATTGGCGGACGAAGGTGTTTTAGAACAGGACGAGTACGGAAAGCTTATCAAAAGTACGATTAAATTAGACTTGTCCACCCCAGTCGACTTATATCCCGATTACGTGACGTATGTTCACCAGGAATTGAAAAACCTGGTTGCAACCTCCGAGGGTCTCGGCAAATCCCTGCGAAGCCCTGATGTCGCCATACGTAAGCAGGCGGAAGCCGAGCTGGATAAAAAGGTAAAAAAGCTTTTGAATTCCGGAGTAACCATCCATACCGCCCTCGATACTAAACTGCAGACACAGTCAAAGACTGCTGTTCAATCAAAACTCGGTACCAATGATATCGAGGGAGCTTTAGTGGTTATACAGCATCATACGCACGAGCTTGTCTCTTTGATTGGGGGAAAGGATTATAAAAAAAATTCTTTCAATCGGGCATACCAAAGCTATAGGCAGCCAGGGTCAGCCATTAAGCCACTTCTCGATTATGCTCCCTATTTAGAGGAAACGGATGCTGACATCAATCAGCTCGTTAGCGGAGCAAGCTATTGCAGCAATAGCTATTGCCCAAAGAATTATAGCGGCGACAGCTACGGGATGGTCACAATAAGGACTGCCTTCGCTCACTCCTATAACACTCCCGCCATAAGGCTTTTTGAAAAGACGGGGGTGGAAACGAGTTTCAAGTACCTGGATGCTTTCAACTTTGAAAAGGTGAGCAAAAAAGACCAACATACAAGTTCTGCCATAGGCGGATTTGAATATGGCATGAGTCCCCTTGAACTGACGAATGCCTATACTTCCTTCAATGACGGAAAATATCAGCCAGCGCGAGCCATTACTAAAGTCACCGATCAAGAAGGGAAAGTCCTTTATAAATGGAAAGACCGTTCCAAGAAGATATGGAACAAAAGCACCGTAGCCAAGATGCGGCAGCTTCTCCACGAAACAGCCCTTTCCGGGACAGCCCGCAAAGCCTACTTTCCTACAGATTATGTCGGGGGTAAAACCGGTACGACCAATGACGTGAAAGACATGTGGTTTGTCGGTCTGACAGCAAACTATACAACCGGGGTTTGGGTTGGAAGGGACAAGCCATCCACTCTTCAATCCATTTATTCACAATCACCACATGTATTGATTTGGAAAGATATCAGCCAGACTGCCGAATGAAAAAAGAAGGTGCCGAGATGGCACCTTCTTTTTTGCTATATGGGAAGACTTGCAATAACGCTGTTATAAAGCTTCAATCCCGCATAAGCGACTATTGAAATCAGTGCCGTCCAAGCGAAGATCGGAAAGAAGACCAATCCCACCAGCCTCGATAAGTTCAGGCTCGGGCTTAACTTATTGACAAAATAAATTAAAGCGACAATATTCGTTGCGATAAAGATCGACCCAAGCCCGATGATGAATTGAACACTGAACAATGAACAGGCACCGCCAATCACATATATGACCGCGCCTTTTCTTACACTGTTAAGGGCTTTACCTTCCGAATCCTTGGAAAAGAATAATAAAGCCAGCTCCAATATCGTATCGGAGATCAGCTTCAATGCAGCAAAAACCATGAAGAATAATAGGAGCAATACGATCAGCAGCGCCAGCTTGATGCCGGTTTCAGAAAAGAACTCAAGCATCCCTTGGTAGATTCCCAAATTCCCAAATAACTTGAGCATTTGCATCTCCCCATAAATGGCAAAGGAGAGGCTGAATAATAAGATTGAAATGATTGGTAAATAGCTAAGTAAATATGTGTTTTTCATGATTTCTCCATCCATGCGTCTTTTATCCTATATTATGCTAGATAATCCACCATTTCTCAATGGATACTCCACTAATTCACCCTTAAAAAAATTTTTTCAATAAATTTTTCAGGCCGGTTCACCCTCCTTTTCTACCTATATATAAAACTTCGTTCAAGTTGGCCTTCACCGTTTTCAAACCCATGCAAACCCATATAAATTGCGTTATACTTTTAAGCGAGGCAAGTATTCGATAAAAAGATACATATTCAGCGAAGATTTTCTAACGTCTAGGATTGCTCGAAAAAAGCATAATAAGACGACTGACTTCGTTTAAAAAAGGGGGGCGTTTATGTCTATACTTCATTGGGCGGTATTATCACCGTTTCTATTAGCAATCATCGTACCAATATTATACAAACTATTTCGACAAATACATACAGGCTGGTTTGTATTGATTTTACCGATTCTCCTTTTCACCTATTTTTCAAGGTTCATTTCCTTGACCAAACAAGGGGATATCATTATGGAAAGCGCTGCATGGATTCCTTCTCTAGGAATTCATGTTGATTTCTATATAGATGGACTAGGGCTATTGTTCGCCTTGCTCATTACAGGTATAGGTTCGCTCGTCGTTCTGTATTCAATTTTCTATTTATCGAAAGAGAAAGAAAAGCTGAACCAATTTTACGTCTTCCTTTTGCTTTTCATGGGGGCGATGCTTGGTGTCGTCCTATCCGATAATCTAATTGTCCTTTATTCATTTTGGGAATTCACGAGTTTATCATCTTTTCTATTGATAGGATATTGGAATGAAAGGGAGCGTTCACGTTATGGGGCGCAGAAATCCCTGCTGATCACTGTGCTTGGCGGCTTAAGCATGCTTGGCGGAATCATTCTCCTTTCCATTATGGGGAACACATTCAGCATTCGTGAACTGATTGCCCAAAGCGGGGAACTTATGGACCACTCGCTCTTCATTCCTGCACTTTTGCTTGTGCTGCTTGGCGCGTTCACCAAATCCGCACAGTTCCCGTTCCATATCTGGCTTCCTGATGCGATGGAAGCCCCGACACCGGTCAGTGCTTACCTTCATTCCGCCACAATGGTCAAGGCCGGAATTTATTTGGTTGCCCGGTTAAGCCCTGTTTTTGCAGAATCAGGATTATGGTTCTGGCTCGTTTCGGTCACCGGATTGATCACCCTGTTCTGGGGCTCATTCTCTGCAATCAGGCAGACTGATTTAAAGGGGATTCTCGCTTTTTCCACCATCAGTCAGCTCGGATTGATCATGTCGCTTTTGGGACTTGGTGCAGCGGCCCTCCACTATGAATCTTTTGGGGAGAATATTTACTTGGCAGCCACGGTTGCTGCAGTATTCCACTTGATCAATCATGCGACTTTTAAAGGCAGCCTTTTCATGGTCGCAGGCATCATTGATCATGAAACCGGTACACGTGATATCAGAAAGCTTGGCGGATTGATGCAGTTGATGCCGATCACTTTCACCGTCGCTGTCATAGGCGCTTTTTCAATGGCTGGACTTCCGCCCTTCAATGGTTTTTTGAGCAAGGAAATGTTCTTGGCAAGCATGGTGAATGTATTGGAATTGAACATCTTCCATATGGAGACATGGGGGGTCCTTTTCCCTGTGGTGGCATGGGTAGCCAGTGTATTCACTTTCATATATAGCATGATCGTCGTGCTCAAACCTTTTACAGGCAAACTTCAGTTGCAACTATTGGACAAGAAGCCCCACGAGGCACCGGTCGGGATGCTGATATCCCCGATCATCCTTGCTTCGTTGGTCATCGTTTTCGGTATTTTTCCAAACTTGCTGTCTTCACGGATCATTGAACCTGCGGTAGCCGGCATACAGCCAAGCTTGGCGGGTCCCGATTTCCATGTCCATATCGCCTTCTGGCATGGTTTGAATACTGAAGTATGGATGACGATCGGCATCATAGCATTTGGAATCCTTTTATACAAAACGCTTCCGAAATGGCAGAAGATCACTCAGTGGATTCCCGAGCGCATCTCCCTGAATGCTTTGTATGATAACGGGGTTAGAGGGATGGAACGCTCAGCATCTTCCGTCATGAAATTTTTAATGACAGGTCATATTCGGACATATTTGCTTTCAATCTTCCTTTTCTTCATTCTCTCATTGGGCTTTACGCTCTATTGGAAGGATGCATTTAAATTGGATAAAGGGAACTTTGCCCCGATCGGCCTATATGAATGGGTATTAGCTGCGATCATCGTGATTGGCTCGATCGCCATTCTGTTTGCAAGATCCCGTTTAACTTCCATTATCATTTTAGGAGCGGTCGGTTATGCGATTTCCTTATTTTTCGTTTTGCTGCGGGCACCGGATTTAGCCCTGACTCAACTAGTCATCGAAACGATTTCGGTATCCCTGTTTTTGCTCTGTTTCTTCCACCTTCCGTTAATGGCAAGCAGAAAGGAAGAACGGATGACATTCAAGTTGAATAACGCCTTGATATCCATTGGTGTAGGGGTCATCGTGACATTGATTGCCATATCGGCACATAGCAATAAACTATTTGATTCCATATCAAGTTACTATCTTGAAAATGCTTATAAGGAAGCAGGCGGAAAAAACGTTGTCAATGTCATTCTAGTGGACTTCCGCGGACTTGATACGATGTTTGAAATCAGTGTCCTTTCCATCGCTGCGCTCGGAATATTCGCGATGATCAAATTGCGTTTGACGGGGAGGAAAGATAAATCATGAAGCAAAATGACCTAATTCTCCAAACGGTTACGAAAGTCGCTGCCTTTGTTATCCTGCTGTTCGCGGTTGCCATCTTTTTAGGAGGGCATTATTCGCCAGGAGGCGGGTTTGTCGGCGGTTTAATGACTTCAGCCGCCATAGTCCTGCTGTTGCTCGCTTTCGACCTGAAGACCGTTGCCGGCATCTTGCCGATTGATTATAAGTTAATGATCGGTTCAGGCTTGTTCATATCAAGCCTGACCGTTGCCGGCGGGCTCATGTTCGGGGTGCCCCTCATGACACATGTTTATCATTATGTTGATTTACCGCTTCTTGGGCACATCTCGCTTCATACCGCGGTACTTTTTGATCTTGGTGTTTACCTTGTGGTTGTTGGTGTAACGATGACCATTATTCAAACGATAGGGGAGAGTGAATAATGGAACTTTTAATGGCCATTGTCATTGGAATACTATTTATGTGTGCGACATATTTAATGCTTTCCAAAAGCATTTTAAGAATCATAATCGGTACTGGGCTTCTCAGTCACGGTGCCCACCTTTTGATTTTGACGATGGGCGGTTTGAAAGGCGGTTCCGTCCCATTGCTGAGTGACGAAGCTGCATCCTATGTCGATCCACTTCCGCAAGCGCTTATCTTGACGGCGATCGTCATCAGTTTCGGGGTCACATCATTTCTGCTGGTACTTGCCTATCGGACCTACCAGGAACTCGGTACGGATGACATGGAAGAAATGAGAGGTACGGAAGCGAATGAATAATCTTACTTTCATGCCTGTTTTATGGCCCCTTTTCACAGGCATCTTTCTCATTTTCTTTGCAAAAAAAATCAAGCTGCAAAGAGGGATATCCCTTTTCTCCTCTCTTATGGGAATTGCGCTTTCCCTTTATCTTGTGTTGATGGTCCATACTCAAGGGATCTTGACTTTAGGTGTCGGCAGCTGGGATGCTCCATTCGGGATCGTGATCGTGGCAGACATGCTTTCTTCACTGCTCGTACTGACCACGAATATCATAGGATTGGCCATACTGCTTTACTCGTTTCACTCCATAGGGGAGGAACGTGAAAGACATTATTATTACCCTGTTTTTCAATTTTTGCTGATTGGTGTAAACGGCGCCTTCCTTACGGGGGACCTTTTCAATCTATTCGTTTTCTTCGAAGTCATGCTGATGGCTTCCTACGTACTGCTTGTACTGGGAGGGACGAAAATTCAACTGAGGGAATCATTGAAGTATATCATCGTCAATGTGCTTTCCTCTTCCTTTTTCGTCATCATGGTGGCGTATCTTTATTCAGTTCTAGGAACATTGAACATGGCGGACATCAGCCAGAGGATTGCGGAAGTCAACCAGCCTGGAATCGTCTCGGTGATAGCGATTGGCTTTTTGATCGTATTCGGTTTGAAGGGAGCCATTTTCCCGCTCTTCCAATGGCTGCCTGGGTCTTATTATGCTCCACCCATCCCTGTGATGGCCCTATTCGGTGCATTGCTGACAAAGGTCGGGATATATTCCATTTTCAGGACCTATACACTCATGTTTTATCATGACCAGGATTTCACCCATTCTTTCCTTGCGGTACTTGCCATCTTGACCATCATCATCGGTGTCATTGGTGCGATAGCCTATTGGGATGTAAAAAAAATCATCATTTACAACATCATCATCGCCGTCGGGGTCATCCTGTTCGGCATCTCCGTCATGAATGAACAAGCCTTATCCGGCTCCATTCTGTATATCATTCATGACATGCTGATCAAGGCCGCACTCTTCCTGCTTGTTGGCATCATGATCAAAATCAGCGGATCGGATGATCTGCGGGACATGGGCGGCTTGATCAAGCAATATCCAGCCGTTGCATGGACCTTCTTCATAGCTGCCATATCATTGGCGGGAATCCCGCCGTTCAGCGGTTTTGCCGGCAAGCTCCTGATCCTTCAGGGAGCTGCCGAAAAAGGGGCCTACATTGGAATGGCCATTGTCTTACTTTCAAGTTTGATGGTCCTATATTCCGTCATGAAAATTTTCATGAATGGCTTTTGGGGAACTCCGAAAGCTGATTATGCCTTAACTAATCAAACGGTTAATAGAATGCTGGTCCCTGCCGTCCTACTTGTGGTCATTTCCGTTTTATTCGGAGTAGGAACTGAAACGATTTACCCATTCATTACACAAGCAGTGGATTCATTAATGAATCCCGAAATCTATAACAAAGCGGTTTTAAAGGAGTAGTGCCTGATGTCATTCCAAATTTTACTGAATGTGTTCCTTGCGTTTATCTGGATGTTTCTAAAAAATGAGTTTAACGGGAGCACTTTTATCATCGGATATATATTGGGGCTCGGCATCATGTTCGTCTTCCGTCATTTTTTCAATGATCGTTTTTACTTGAAAAGGGTGAATGCCGTCGTTGTATTGCTGCTCATATTCGCAAGGGAACTCATACTTTCCAACATTAGCGTCCTTAAGGCCGTGCTTAAACCGAGCCTGGATATGAGACCTGGCATATTCGCATTTGAAACCGTGCTGACCAAGGATTGGGAAATTACGATACTATCGAATTTAATTACGTTGACACCAGGAACACTTGTCGTTGAAGTATCGGAAGATAATCGGATCCTTTATATCCATGCAATGGATATTGCCGACAAAGATGAGGCTGTGGACAGCATTAAAAATACATTTGAAAAAGCGATTATGGAGGTGGGCAAATAATGTTCGATCTATTGCTTAAAATCGCGTTGCTCGGTGTTTCGCTTTCCATGATTGGATTCTTATACCGTTTAATCAAAGGGCCTTCCGTACCGGATCGGGTCATCGCACTCGATGCGATGGGAATCAACCTCATCGCAATCGTAGCACTTGCCTCCATTGTCATGGATACAAGCGCTTATCTGGAAGCCATTCTTCTGCTCGGAATCCTATCATTCATCGGAACGGTCGCTTTCGCCAAATTCCTTGAGAAAGGGGAGATAATCGAAAATGACCGCAATCGTTGAAATTCTATCGGCCCTATTCATTATAATGGGAGTCTTTCTCTTTTTAGTCTCTGCTTTCGGCATCATCCGGCTGCCCGACGTCTATACAAGAAATCACGCTGCCTCAAAGAGCTCGACACTTGGGATCATGTTCATCCTGATTGGCACCTTGTTATATTTTTATTATAAACATAGCCATTTCGATTTCCGGGTCGTGCTCGCGATCATCTTTATCTTCATGACCAGCCCTGTTGCGGGACATTTAATCATGCGCTCGGCTTATCATACAGGCGTGAAAATGTGGGATCGGAGTGTCCAGGATGATTTAAAGAAAACCCGGTGACCCCTTCCATTGCAAAAGAGCTGCCCTGATTACAGGAGCAGCTCTTTTCTGTTTCAATCTTTTATAAATACCTGGTCGCCCACCCTGATTTCACCTGTTTTGATGACCGAGGCATATACCCCAAAATGATTTTTCCTTTCCTTGACGACAGTTTTCAGCAGTGATGGATCTCTATGTGAATCGCTTGGATCGACCGTTATGATCATACAGCGCTCGCAATGCCTTTTGATCTCCAATTCCACTTCACTTCCGATTAAAATCCTTTTTCCGAACCATCGCTCTTCTAAAAAGTGCGTTTTGTTCACTAAGGATAGCACCAAATTCTGCCTGAATCTCCTGCCATCCAGTTCTTTCCCCCAAAGCTTCGTCAATTCGCCAATCGAGGCATCACTGACAAGCAGGATGTTTTCTTCTTCAATCGCCCCCAAAGGGATATGTCTAGGCGGATAAACAATGGTCCTAGCCTCCTGGTTCAGCAACCGCTCCATTTCCTCCCGAAAGGCTTCCTCACCCCATGTCAGCACCTGCCCTGAAGGGGTCTTCACCTTGATTTCCGGATATTGGTCAAAGGTTTCCTCACCAGAAAAAGCAGCTTGATAACGGACCATTTCCGGGACTTGGGTTATCGTCAGGAACTTCCCATTTTTGTCTTTAAAAGCATGACTGCGATCTCCATATAGTCCATAATCCATCACCTTCGTTTTCTGCACCTGTTCACCAGTGAATGATTTTACAGGATGACGGGTGATTTCTTGTATATGACCAACCAGCATAATAATACCTCTTTTCATACAATAATCTTCTGCCATATTATACTTAAACCGGACATTGCAGAATCCATGCACCACTTGATTGCGATTGTTCTATTGATTCACTTTGGCTTCGGCAAGTCGATAACGGCCAATGTACAGCGTGAAACGCAGATAAGATGATCCTCTTCATCATGGATTTTTACGTCCCACACCATCGTCGTCTTCCCGCGATGGATGATGTTCCCTTCTGCAGTAACAAAACCGGAACGGACGCCCCTTACATGATTGGCATTGATTTCAAGGCCGACGACAGCTTGTTTTGTTTTATCCACTAGCTGCATGCCGCCATAACTTGCAACAGATTCCGCAAGGGCAACGGACGCTCCCCCATGCAATAAACCATACGGCTGCCTGGTCCGTTCATCCACAGGCATCGTCGCAATCACTTTCCCATCGCCGACATCTTTCATTTCTATCCCAAGTGTGCCTATCAATGACTTTTCGATATTTCTCTCCATCCCATTACCCCCAACTTTTTTCTGCAAATAAATGAATCACTATTCATATCAGTATACAAAAAAAGGATGACCCAAGTCTATTAAGTCATCCGGCAATAATGTGAATTGTATTATTTGGAGAGGATTTCTTTTAATTCAAACCAGTTTGTCAATCTTGGAATATCCAATTCTTTGTTATAGGAGTTATCCATTGCATACACTTTCGTTGGAAGATCCAATAAAGTTTCCAACACTGCCGGCTTATCATCAAAATAATAATCCAATTCCAATTTGCGGATCGTATCAATTTTTTCATGATCCTTCATACCGCAGTAAAAATGGTCATCCTTAACCGGAAAGCCGTTTTCAATCAGCCATTTTTTCGTCCGTTCCCCATGCTCCGCTTTTCTGGCGGTGATGTAATAGATTTCATGGCCATCGCGTTCAAGATCCTGCAGCGTTTCCACTGCGCCCTCGAAGGCTGGGCAGGATGAATAATACACTTCCTCGGCAAGGCTGTTCCACATCTTGCCCCCAGCCTCTTTATCAAGCCCGAACGCTTCATGAATCTCCAACGTCTTTAAAGCTCTGAATTTCTCTATCTCTATGTTCGTATTAAGCTTTTCATTATAAAGATGGAATGCGAACTCCCTCAAGTTAATAAGGGTATCGTCAATATCAAAACCGAATTTCATATCCTTCACTCCCATTCAAACATAAGCGGCGACAAACTGTGATGCGAAGGAAATTTCCTTGTCCACCTGAATGGCCTGTAATCTTTCAATTTCGGCTTTTCTTTTTGGCTCAGCCATTTTAAGCCCAAGGAAATCAGTATCCCCCTGAAGGATGCATCCAGAAATAAGCTCGGCTAATATATCGGCATCCTTCATGGCACAATTGAGTCCGAACGCACCTGTCGGCGTCATCGTATGGGCTGCATCACCTAATAAAGCAACGCCATCCTTTGTCCATGTTTCACAATAGCTGCTGTAAACATCCAATAAAATGAAGTCCTGCCAAGAGCGGATATTTTCACTCACAACCTTTTTTAATTCAGGAAAGGCAAAAAGCAAATCTTCAATGAACGGATCAAAATGCTGTTTTCGCAAATGGGGAAACGAACCATGTTCTATATTCCAGCCAATCTGGATGAAACCTCCAGCCTGAGTGAAGAGGGCAACCTGTGAGCCATTGACCAATGCCATCTTGATCGAAGGCTTCCAATCCTCGGGAGCTGGAATTTTTGCCCACAGTAAATCGTAACCATGATTTTTAATCACCACTGGGATTCCCGCTTTTTTTCGAACGATGGAAAATCTGCCGTCCGCTCCGATTATCAATGAACTTTGCACTTCCAGGTCATTTCCGCCATTTCGAGCCTTGACACCCGTAAAGCGGCCCATTTCATTTTGTATCAAGTCCGTAACCCTCGTATTCATCATCAATTGAAAAGAGTCCAGCTTTTCAGCTTCATTCAATATAGCTGTAAGCAGATGATTTTGAGGGACATGTATCCCAACATGATCGGCAGGCCATTCAGGGAAAATCTTTTTGAATAATTGGCCATCATTCCAATATTCAATTTGTTCCATCCTAAGCAAACCTAGTCTTTCCACACTCTCGAATAAACCGTGCTTTTTAAGAATGCCCTCTCCTTCATCGTTCAAGAACTCGCCCCTGAACTCCCTTGAAACTTCAGAATGCCTCTCAAGCAATACGACTGAAATGTCCTGTTTGGCCAATAGGTAGGCCAGCAGGGCTCCTCCAGGTCCTGATCCGACTATGCATACATCTGATTTAACCAACATGCCTCTTCACCTGTTGTCTATTATTATTTAGGATAAGCCGTGATGCGTATGTCCTCACCAAACGTTTCCACGCCAGAGAAGGAAACATCCATCGCTTCATCCATCGTATCCACATTCATTCCAGTATACGGTGTTAGTGAGTTTCTTCCGCCCAATAGTTTAGGAGCTATATAAATCAAGAATTTATCGATAAGCCCTTCCCTAAGGAAAGAGGCATTCACTTCGCTTCCGCCTTCCAGCAAGACATCCGTAATCCCTTTTTTATACAGTTCCTCCATTAAAACCCTCAGATTCAGTCCCTTCTCGTTTTTAGGGACGAAAATGAATTCGATCCCTTTTTCACGTAATAGGTCCATTTTATCCGCGGATGCATTTTCATGCGTTACGATCAAGGTTCTCGCATCCGATACTTGTACAACATTGGCATCCAAGGGAACACGTAATTCACTGTCTAAAATGATCCGGATCGGATTTTTCCCTCCGCCCTCCGGAAGTCTTGTCGTCAGTGATGGATCATCGGCCAATACAGTCCCGATACCAACAAGAATGGCATCCATCTCATTACGCAGCAAATGAACGGAATGACGTGATCCTTCCCCTGTTATCCATTTTGAATGGCCTGTGTGGGTTGCAAGTTTTCCATCGAGCGTCATCGCATACTTCGATATGACAAATGGCCGATTCGTCAGCATATTGTGAATGAAACGCTCATTCAGCCTTTGGGCTTCCTTCTCCAGGATCCCGACTTCCACTTCAATGCCCGCTTCCTTTATGATCGATATCCCTCTGCCGGCCACTTCCGGATTCGGATCTTGAGTAGCCACCACAACTCGCCGCACACCCGATTCTTTCACCAAATTTGCACAAGGAGGTGTCTTTCCATAATGCGAACAAGGCTCAAGAGTCACATATAGCGTTGCACCTTCTGCATACTCACCCGCCATTTTGAAAGCATGTACTTCCGCATGCGGTTCACCCGCTTTACGGTGGATCCCTGTCCCGGCTATCACACCGTCTTTGACTATGACTGCACCGACCACTGGATTCGGATTCGTCTTTCCTTTTGCACTGGCAGCCAAATCCAGTGCCAGCTTCATGTAATATTGATCATCATTCATACTATAGCTCTCCTTATACAATCAAAGTTGGCTTCTTTTGGGGAATATGTCCAGACTTCTTAACCTTTGTATCCAGATAGAAACTATTATCTTCCGTCAAGCCGCCCCAAAGCGGAATATGGTCCTTTGCCGCAAGTCCATGTTTCATGAGGGCGTCCAGTTTCTTGGGGTTGTTCGTGATTAAAGTCACCGGATCCTCGCGCAGTTCGCTCAAAACTCGAATGGCTCCCTCGTAGGATCGCGTATCATCATCGAATCCTAAAGCCTCATTCGCCTCGACCGTGTCATAACCTTCTTGCTGAAGCAAATAAGCAAGAGATTTGGAAAACAGGCCGATCCCTCTTCCTTCATGGTCCGCAAGGTAAAAGATGGCCCCGCACCCATGCTCGGCTATCATCTTCATCGATTGGTGGAGCTGGTAGCCGCAATCACAGCGTTTACTGCCGAAGATGTCACCTGTGTGACAGATGCTATGCATCCGGACAAGTGCATTCCCCGAATTTTTAAAATCTCCAAACACCAGAACGGAGGATTGCTGTCCAAAAGCAAGGTTTGCTTCCGTAAGTGAATCAAGCACCGTTTCCTTGTCATTATCCGTGCCGTCAAGCTGAAGCCATGTATACCATTGGAAAACCGTTGAGAAATCTCCTTGTTCAACAGGCAGGTTCACAGGTCCCACAAGACATATATCAGTTTTTCCAGGGGTTTTGATGATATTCATTTTATCTATTAAAAGTTTTTTTGTTTCCTCGGTTATTTTCATGTTAACATCACCTATTTTATAATTTATAGTGTGCCTTCTCCTTACTTTAGGTAAGTAAGTATATTACTATACACTATACCTGTCAATGAAGCAGTTTACAAATAATAGTGTGTCTTTGGCCATGATTTTCAAGAAGGTGTTTGCAGAAGAACAGTCATTCACAAACCGCTATCATATCGGCTGGCCTTAATACATATTTTAATATATAACGAAAACGTGTCTATAGACAGGCTTAAGGAAAGGATGGAAACCTTTTGGAGGATTTCCCTTATTTTTTATACGACTCTATCCTATTTCCGCCACACGCCAGGGCAATCAATAGGAATCTGGAACGGGAAGGAACATTGCGCCCATACTTGGCAACCAATCCAGATCTGCTTGTTAAATCGGCAAAGACCTCGCAATCTTTAATGATTGATGTGAAAAAAGTCATGGATACTATAGCCACATCCAAGCCTTTCTCGAACCGGTTGATGACTGCTGCCCAAGCATCGCAAAAGAGTGTCGTGATCGATATGATCCGAAAGATAGGAATTAATAACGAACCTGATATCACGTATAACCCCGATGGGATCCGTTTTGATTTCTATCCTAAATCGGGGGAAGAGAATTGTCATATCATCGTCAGCTTGAAATGGAGGGATATATAAGTCCAATACACTCTTTTGGTAAAAAAACCGAAGCCTATTTCGGCTTCGGATATTTAGGTTCATCTTGTTTTCGTTTCAAAGGTTTCAACCAGCAGTGCAAGCGTTCGTGCCATGACACCGGTAGCCCCCGCCGTGCACAATTCGGAGTTGCTCGAAGTTGTGGAAGTTCCGGCAATATCCAGATGGACCCACGGAGTGCCTTCAGCAAATTCGCCGATGAAGGCCCCGCCCATGATTGCATGTCCTGCCCCTCCAGGTGAATTATTCAAATCCGCTATTTTACTATTTCGTACCCGTTCTTTATCCTTTTCTGTAATCGGCAATCTCCAAATGGGCTCCCCGGCCTCCTCTGAGGCTTTGACCACTTGCTCATAGAATTCCGTGTCATTAGTCATCGCTCCCGTCATATCCATGCCAAGCGCCGTTATTACACCGCCCGTCAAAGTGGCAACATCAATAAGATAGTCAGCACCATGATGTTTAGCGTAAGTCATGGCATCCGCCAAAACCAGCCGGCCTTCCGCATCCGTATTCAATACCTCTATCGTCTTGCCGCTCATGGCAGTGATCACATCATCCGGCTTGAATGCATCACCGCTGATCATGTTATCAGTGGATGGAATGACAGCCACGACATTTTGATCAGGTCCTAATTCGCCGATAATTTCCATTGCACCCAAAACAGCTGCCGCACCGCCCATATCCGTCTTCATCCCAACGATTCCAGCCTTCGTTTTCAATGAGTATCCACCCGTATCGAATGTGATGCCCTTGCCGACCAGCCCGATAACATCCTTCCATTCATCCTTACCTTGATACTTCAGGACAATCATTTTAGGAGGCTCGACCGAACCTTTATTGACAGCAAGGAGTGCGCCCATTCCCAACTTGAGCATATCTTCCTTCTCGAGTATCTCCACTTCAAAACCATAACGTTCGCCCAAGGCGGATGAATAATCCGCCAAATCGGTGGAAGTCAACAAATTGCCTGGTGTGTTGACCAATGTTCTGGCTGAGTTCGTCGCCCTTCCGAAGACTCTCCCTACATGAAGCGCGGCACCGACCTCTTCTTCATCATATTCACTGTAAACCGTAATCGATTCGAGGCTTTTTTCGACCTGGTTCGATTTTTGCTTGTATCCGTCAAATTTATAGGAAGCAAGTTCGAAGGCCTCGGAACAAGCATGCGCTGCGTCCAATGCATCCAGATTTTCAGTCGTGAATGTATCCAAAGCGATGGAAAGAGTCGTAATTTTGGATTCTTTTATCGTCTTACGCGCTTTTCCCAACGCTTCACGGAGGGTTTCAAAGGATAGTTCCTTTTCCTTGCCCAACCCAACGAAAATCAATCTCTTTATGCTTAATTTACCTAATGTATGTATTTTGACCACCGATTTTTTCTTGGAAGAGATTTCTCCGGCTTTCACTAACTCCGTTAGCTGGCCGTCCAATCGTTCATCCGCTTCTTTTCCTATGCCTGAAAATTTTACGGGTCTGTCAAATACGCCTAGAATCAGGCATTCGTCAATCAAATCTATATTCAGGGAATCTTTTACTGTGAACATTCTGATACCTCCTCCATTCGATTACATCCATTATAACGAAATCTTCGAAAATTTTCGAATAAGGCCCGCGTAAATCATAATAAAAAGGATATTGTTTAAAATGGGTGACTTTAGAGTAATAGTATAAGATAGATCATATTTTACTATTACCGGCAGGGAATCGACCGGACTGAATGGAACTAATAATAAGGGCCTTATTCCGATTTACCCAGATATGGATTTCATCTTTACTTATAACTAGAAAGAAGGCTGATACTCTTGGAATTATTACTCAACTTCCCTTTAATCGCAGCATTGATCGCCATTTTCTTTGCTCAATTCATTAAAGTGCCCATCCACTTCATAGCATTTCGCAAAGTGAACTGGTCACTCATTAACTCCACAGGCGGTATGCCCAGCTCCCACTCTGCGGCCGTGTCCGCCCTAACCGTAGCGGTGGGGATCGAAACCGGGATGGATTCCCCTGTATTTGCGGTTGCCGCGATCTTTGCAGTCATCACGATGTTCGATGCGACAGGGGTGAGACGGCAGGCAGGAGAACAGGCAGCCGTCTTGAACCAGCTCGTTACCGACTTCAATACATTTGTCGAGCAAGCAAAGAACTGGCAGAAAAAAGAAGAAAAACAGAAACAGCAACAATTAAAGGAACTGTTGGGCCATAAGCCAATCGAGGTATTTTTCGGAGCCTTGACCGGGGTATTCATTGCACTGGCACTTCACTTTTTCATCTTTCAAGGGTAGGTGTTCAATTTGAAAATAATCTCTCTTTGCCCCAGCAATACGGAACTATGCACATATCTAGGGATTGAAGATCAGCTGATCGCCATCGATGACTACTCTGATTGGCCTGAAACCATACAGCACCTTCCCAAGGTCGGGCCTGACTTATCGATCGACATCAATCATGTTGAATCATTAAAACCCGATTTGGTGCTGGCTTCACTGAGTGTACCGGGCATGGAAAAGAATATCGAGGGGCTAAAAGAACGGAACATCCCCCATATCATCTTCAACCCGCAATCACTTGAAGATATCGCAAAAGATTTACTGACCTTGGGCGAGGCCATGGATCTTAAGGAAAAAGCAGAGGAACAAGCTGCCAAATTCCGTGATGCCATCCTTCAATATAAAAACGTCGCCGACAAAATCGAAACAAAGCCATCCCTGTATTGGGAATGGTGGCCCAACCCCTTATTCAGCCCAGGGGGAGTTAATTGGTTATCCGAGATCAGCATGCTTGCAGGAGGATATAACCTTTTCGAAGATGTCGACATGGCAAGCATTCAAGTCACTTCCGAAGATGTCCAAAAAAAGGATCCCGACCATATTTGCTTGGCTTGGGTCGGTGTCCCTTTACGAAAAGTAAACCCGGATCTGGTCAAGAAACGGAAAGGTTGGTCTGATATGAAGGCAGTGCGGGATAATCATATTCACATCATGGAAGAACCATTATTCTGCCGGCCCTCTCCGCGCTTGCTGGACGGTCTTGCCAAATTGGCAAAGACCCTGCATCCTGAAGCCTACAAAAGCATGGCCTAAGGGAGTCGCAGCTGAAACAGAACAATCAAAAAGGCTGCCTCAATCGAGGCAGCCTTTCACCTTCACTTTCTCCAATTCGTCTTTCTAACATTAAAAAGCAAAGGAAGCTACATGCTCGTTCAATGTTTTCTCAGCGATTTTCGGCTTGAATACCTGCTTGATCTTGGTTCCATTCAACCTGCTTAACTGTTCTTCAGATAACTCGCCATTCCCTCTTTGCACAACATATACTTCCAGGGTTTTCTTTCCCCAATTCTCGTAAACATCTTGTACCGTTTCGTAGTATAGGTCAAGGTGGTTTCCTTTGATCGCACCACCCTTGTCCGCTACAACCCCATAGCCATAGCCAGGAATCCAAAGGATGGTTCCGAGAGGGAATACGGCAAGATCTGCGGCAATGGTGGAAAAAAGATCCCGCTTCACCTTCACCCCTGAATAAGTGATTCCATAGGATGGGCTTTCCGGGTGCTTTCCTGTCGATTCATACCCTGCTGTATATCCTGTAGCCAAAACTTCATGCTTCGGGTATTTCGAGAGCTCGATTGCCTCCGCTATCGTCGTCGGGCCATTGCTCGTGGATGCCGAAGCCATTAGCGTCGCCACTTGACCTCCATTATGGATCGCTTTATATTCGAGACCGAGCATTCGATGTTGTCTCATTGCCTCTTCAAAAGGATGACCTTCAGACACAGCACCAAAAACATGATTTAAGGTTGATTCGATGGCCAGGATAAATAATATGATAATAGCAACCCTCAAAAATAATGCCTTTACAATCTTCATATGTATTAATTTCACTCCTCTCACAAGGATATTTGTTCCCTTTCCTGAGTGAAAGTATTCATAAAGTATCGAAAGAACCAATTTCCCTTACAAAAAAAGGCTCTTTTCATAAAGATTGTTGTTTTTAAAACGAAACTATTTAAGGATGATTGGAGCGGAGTGCGAGACTCCTGCGGGAGCAGCGGGATAGGTGAGACCAACAGGCGAAGGAGGCTCACCGCCCGCCATGCGGAAAGCGAGCATCTGGAGGGGAAATCAACCACACCGCACTGCTTGGTAAATAGCAACAAAGTATGCGAAAACAGCCTACAAAAAAAGGACCGTCCAAAAATGACGGCCCTTTCCTTTATCAAAACATTTGATATCCTTTTTTCCTTAAAATCCTGATGACCACACCCGCTAAAACAGCGCCAAGCAGCCCGCTTGATAAAATGATGATGTCTGCCGTATGAAGGGATGTAAGGTTCGTTCCAAGATTGGAAAAAGAGATTCCCGGATTTCTAAAATATTCTATTAGCTTTGTTTCATTGACAATGATGATGAAGACGATCGGAAATAAGATGACCATGATCCATGAAGAACGAAAGAGCATATTCAGCAAAAAGCCGATTCCGAAAAACAATATGAAAAATAAGAGTATTGAGATAATTAAAACAGGCAATGGCATGTTATTCTTGACCCTCCTTAAAAGCGACACCTTTAGTTTACTGAAAAAATAATTGCTGCGTCAACGACTTATACCAAATAATGCCGAAGAAAAGATAATTACCCAAATCACATGAATAATTTATAGGATGTATATCCAAATTGATCGCCCGGGTTCAACCCGTCGAGCATCGTCTGCATTCTTTCCTTCTTAAATGCTAACAGCTGTTCCAATAGTAAAGATTGCTTCCCCTCCTGCATGAGTAAATCAGGGTCATAAAATTTAGCTTCATACAATTCATCCAATTGGGCGGTTACTTCAAAACTGACCGGTTTAAGTAAAAATATCAACATATTATCACTTATATCCCCTTTGATGACTCCGCTTCTCACTCCTACAATACCTTCGATTTCTGTTTGAATGCCCGTCTCCTCCAACACTTCCCTTACGACCGCTTCATCGACGGTTTCATCATTTTTGACAAAACCTGCCGGAAGCGACCATTGCCCTTTCAATCCGCCATACCTTTTATTCACGACCAGCCACTCACCTTTATCAGATATCACAAGGCCGGACACTGCCAGCCAAACATTTTTGCATCGTTCCACCAAAACCCACTTCCCCTACATTCATTATAATTAGCGTAAACTCAAACAGCAGAAGATCATTCGATGGCGCCAAAGGCAAGGACTTTCTTGATATAGCTCCGCCATCCTTCTCCCCATTATATTCCACATAAGAAAAGTGCATACTCCACCATGACACACACTCAACGATGGATGAGATGCCAATGAAAAAACCATTCAGGGACACTCCCCAAATGGCCATTATTTATATCCAAAAAATTTAAAGGACGTTGAATTTACCTTTTTTCGCAACAAGGGACGCTCCGCCAATCAACAACAATGCTCTGTTATCAACCATTTTCTTCATGAATGATGCAGTCTTACCGGTCACTTTCTTGCCGAAGACAACACCAATCGCGTTGTCTTCACCAAGTGAACATACCGTCCCTTTGTTTTCGAAAGTGAACGTTTCAAGGTCGCTTTCATTACGAACCATTTTAGTCAGGTTCTTGGCAATGACCTCACCTTGCTGCATGGCGATTTGAGCGGTAGGTGGATATGGACGATTAATTTCCTCGTTGATGATCAAAGCGCAATCCCCCACGATGAAAATATCGTCATGGCCCGGTGCCCGCATGTCAGGGTTCACTTTGATACGTCCGCGCATAGCTTCAAAACCGGAAGCCTCTATCACGGAGTTTCCACGTACGCCAGCTGCCCAGACGACAGTCCCCGCTTTGATTTCCTCCACTTCATCTTCGCCTTTTGCCACGATGATCCCTTCGGGGGTAGCCCCCTTGATCGGTGTACCGATCTTGAATTCCACACCTTTTTTCTCAAGATAAGATACTGCATAATCTACCAATTCCGGATCGAAGCCAGGGAGGACGGCTGGTGCTGCCTCCACACAGTACATACGGACCTTTTGGAAATCGATGTCGTATTCTCTACAAAGTTGAGGGACACGGTTAGCCAATTCGCCAAGGAATTCGATACCCGTAAATCCTGCTCCTCCAACAACGATCGTCAAGCGATCTTCATTCTTCTCGGCCTCAGTGCTGTACGTAGCGAATTGCAGTTGGATATGGTCACGGATTTTTCGTGCAGTGTTCACGTTAGAGATAGAGAAAGCATATTCCTTTAGCCCTTGGATTCCGAATGTTTCCGATTCAGGTCCAAGTCCAATCACTAAGTAATCATAAGAAATTTCGCCGTTTTCAAGGATGACTTTTTTGTTCTCTGTTTTCACTTCCAAAACAGAGTCCTGGATGAATTTAACTTTGCTGTTAATGACACTTTTGATTGGATAGCGCACACGATCATGGTGTAGAGTTCCAGCGGATGCTTCATGCAGCCATGTTGTTTCATAGTGGTAATCATTTTTGTTAACTAATACGATTTCTGCTTCATTTTGACCTAATGCCTTCTGTAAGCGAGTAACAGTCATCAATCCACCATAACCTGCTCCCAAAACAACGATAGTTGGCTTTTTCAAAAGTATTCGTCCACCTTTACGATATTTTCTTGCGATGCTTTCCATAACTAAAATATATTGTCTATCTTATTAATTTCCATTATAAAAAGCACTCTTATACATTTGTGACGTATTTCACGTAACACTTCATAAATGTCATAAAAAATTCATAAAAATTTTACCAAATGATGTATAAGTAAATATTAGTCTTTTTCCATACCTTTTTCAAGTAACAAACCGAACTTTTTCGGGTTAAAACAAAGCCAAAAAACGTTACTTTTCACCCAGTTCCGAACCTATTTTTCCGATGTGCTTAACATTGATAAAGAGTAATTTTCCCCGCTTTTGAAAGAGAATAAAGAACATTCATCATGAAACCGCCCATATATAGTCAAAACTTTCTCACTTTTCTAACTTTACCCGTTTTTTAAAAGATCATCTATGTTAAAATAAGAGAATAAATTTCAGCAAACCTAGTATATCGGAGGGATAACGTTGGAAGTTAATGAAAAAGTTTATGATATTACCATCATTGGCGGAGGCCCAGTTGGATTATTCACTGCATTTTATGGGGGAATGAGACAGGCTTCCGTAAAAATCATCGAGAGTCTACCACAATTAGGCGGACAATTGTCGGCCCTTTATCCTGAGAAATACATCTATGATATCGCTGGTTTCCCTAAAGTGCGTGCTCAGGAGCTAGTGAATAATTTGAAAGAACAAATGGCAAAGTTCGAACAGGAAGTTGTCCTGGAGCAGGCCGTTCAAGAAGTGGAAAAGCAAGCCGATGGAGTTTTCAAGTTAACGACTGATAAAGAAATCCATTACTCCAAAACGATTATCATCACAGCTGGAAATGGGGCTTTCCAACCCCGCCGCATCGAAATTGATGATGCAAAAAAATATGAAAGCCGTAACCTTCACTATTTCATCGACGACCTCAATCATTTTGCCGGCAAAAAAGTGGTGGTCTTCGGAGGCGGGGATTCAGCGGTGGACTGGGCCCTGATGCTGGAGCCGATCGCCGAGAAAGTGAGCATCATACACAGAAGGGATAAATTCCGTGCCCACGAACATAGTGTCGAAACACTTAAAAATTCAAAAGTTGAAATAAAGACTCCTTACATACCTTCAGAGTTGATTGGTACAGACGGACAGATCCATACCATTGTCATCAAGGATACAAATGGTGAAGATACAGAGACGATGGAGGTAGATGCAGTCATCGTCAACTACGGCTTCGTTTCTTCCCTTGGTCCCATTAAGGAATGGGGACTCGATATCCAGAAGAACAGTATTTTGGTGAATTCCAGAATGGAAACGAATATCCCGGGAATTTATGCAGCAGGTGATATTGCAACATATGACGGTAAAGTAAAATTGATTGCAAGTGGTTTTGGTGAAGCACCCACTGCCGTCAATCACGCCAAACAGTATATTGACCCAAAAGCAAAAGTTCAGCCGATGCACAGCTCTTCCATGTTTTAAAATCTCTCAAAAAACCCGGCCTTCACAGCCGGGTTTTTAGTTGTCCCCAATCCGTTGGTTGTGGATAACTTATTTCCATTGGTTATCCACAGTGCTTACCCCTGTCATTCTAAGGGTAAAGAGTCACGTATATGAATATTTTAATTGCAGGAGCGAACGGAACGACCGGAAAACAGATCATTGGGGAATTATCAAAAAATCCGCAAATGAATGTATACGGGATGATCCGGAAAGAGGAACAGGCTCAAACGATAAAAGAACTCGGCGGGCATCCAATCCGTGCAGATTTAGAGGAAAATGTGGATAAAGCAGTGGATAACATGGAAGCCATCATTTTTGCCGCCGGATCCAGGCCAAAAACAGGGCCGGATAAAACGACAGCTGTGGATAAGAATGGAGCCATTAAACTGGTTGATGCCGCCAAGAAGAAGGGGATCGAACGTTTTGTCATGTTAAGCTCTGTCGGATCCGATAATCCGGAACTAGCCCAAGAAGGAATGCGTCATTATCTCGAAGCAAAACATGATGCCGATGAACATTTAAAAGCAAGCGGGCTGACATACACGATTGTCCGGCCGGTAGCTTTGACATATGAACAAGCCATCGGGAAAATATTTGCGGGTGAGAAAGTGGATCATACCAACAAATTCATTCCAAGGGCCGATGTCGCCGCCGTTCTTGCCCAATCAGTCACAGAGAAAAACACATTCAATAAAACATTCGAGATTTTCAGCGGCACCCTCCCCATCAAAGAGGACCTGTACAATATTTAAGGCAGCAAAAAAGCATAGAAAAAAGGGGGCACTCGTTAAAGTGCCCCCCTTTTCCCACTGTCTTGGAGTTTCTTAGCAGTTCTCCGGCGTTCCGGCGTTTTTTGCGGTTTTAAAGGAAGACCCGCAACCGCATGAAGCGATAGCATTGGGGTTTTCGATCGTAAAGCCTCCGCCCATCATCGTTTGTTTATAATCAATTACCGTTCCATTCAATATATCTGCATCCTCGGCATCAACAAGGATTTTAATTTCAAACTGTTCCAGCTGGCTATCTTTTTCCCCCGGCTCTTGTTCAAAACCCATTCCGTAGGATAATCCGCTGCAGCCCCCGCCTTTAACGGCCACTCTTAAAAATGAACCCTCTTCGCCATTATGTTTCATCATTTCTTTTATCTGAAAAGCGGCAGCTTCCGTTATTTGAACAACTTCACTCACAATAAATCCCTCCTTCTTCTGAAATGTGAGATAGAACTATTTCTCTTTATAGTATATACCAAAGAAATTCCCACGCTCAATTTTCCAGCTTGAAAAAATTCATATTCCCCCACCTATTTTACCAACAAAAATTAGTTTATAATAAAACGAATGGGTATAATGAACCAATCTATTAGACCTAATCACAAATTACAATTAAGGGGGTAATCTCCATCGAAGGTATACATCCTCTATATGATAAAAGCATGGAATGCCTTTTATGCAAGCAAAAATCAACCACTAAAAAGGTACGGTCGCGTTTTGTAAAAGTAACTAAGTATGACACGGACTTTCACCCCATTTATGCTGATCCAACCGTTAACGCCCTTTACTATAATATTTTTGTTTGCCCTCACTGCGGCTTTTCTTATTCCGAGGATTTCTCCCGGTACTCCCCCCCCCTACAATGGAAACCATAATGGAAAAAGTCTGCTCCCGGTGGGTTCCCCATCATTTCAGCAAGGAGAGATCCCTTAAAGATGCGATCAATACATACAAGCTGGCGAGTTATTGCGGAGCTTTAAAAAAGGAAAAACATATAACCCTTGCAGGAATCTATTTACGGATAGCCTGGTTATACAGGATCAAGCAAACCAAGGAAGAAGAAGAAAGATTTTTGAGGTTCGCCTTGAAGGAATATGAAGTCTCCTATTCAACAGGGGACTTCAGCGGCACCCAGGTATCCGAAGCAAGGGTCCTTTATCTCGCTGGCGACATCTCCAGAAGGATAGGAAATGAAAAGGCAGCCATCAAGTATTTTTCATTAGTGTTCGAAAGACAAAAAAATGCCCGGGAAGCCTCCATCATCCAGATGGCCAGGGATCGTTTTCTGGAACTCAAGCAGGAACATGGAACATCCCGCCCGATGCCGCATAACTGATAAGTAAAAAAGCTGTTCCATCGCGGAACAGCTTTTTTATTCACCGTTGATGATTAGAACATTTCATATTCATCAATGTACTTATATATTTTATCCACCAATTCATCCGTTGTGTCACCAAAAACCACTTCACCGTTTACAAGAGCATATAAGTTACTGGAGCACCTGCCGCAATATCCCAGACAGCCATATTCTATGATATCTAAATTTGGATCCCGCTCCAATCTTTCCAGAGCCTCCTGAGCGCCACTGGCCAGATTGCTTACACAAAATTCAATTATCGGGTACATTGTTTCACCTCACAGTTACTAACAAACCATCTTATTACTTTTCCCATATACAGTCAATATTTACGCATAAAAAATCTGCCGATTTCAAGATATCGGTTGTGATTTCCTTTTATATTCGTTATACTTTTGTCGGGGTACGTAAAAAAAGAAAATTATCTAATTTTTTTATTCTTGTTACTAATTGGGGTATATATATTTATTTAAACTTTAAAGGGGACCATTTGGGGGAATCCTATAGTTAAATGCTAGTCAAATTCTCAAGAGATCAAATAAAGGGGAAAAAATCATATGAAGAATCTAGTCATACTAGGTGGCGGGTATGGTGGTATGCGCATGTTGCAAAGATTGCTGCCTAATCAGCTTCCTGAAAATGTGAGCATCACGCTTATCGACCGTAATCCTTATCACTGCTTAAAAACGGAATATTATGCTTTAGCAGCAGGTACCATTCCAGATCAGCACATCCGTGTTGCATTTCCTGAACATCCTCGCTTGAAGAACGTATACGGAGAAGTACTTTCCATCGATATGGAAAATAAACAAGTCATTATAGAAAATCAAGATCCTGTCGCTTATGATGACTTAGTCATCGGCCTTGGCTGCGAAGATAAATACCACGATATTCCTGGTGCAGACACACATACTTACAGTATCCAAACAATCGATAAATCACGCAGCACATATTCAGCTTTGAATAATTTAGGTGCCGGTGCAACCGTTTCTATCGTTGGTGGCGGACTGAGTGGTGTCGAGCTTGCAAGTGAATTGATTGAAAGCCGTTCAGATTTAAACGTTAAGCTATTCGACCGCGGACCGCATATTCTATCTGCATTCCCAGAAAGATTAAGCACATTTGTTGAATCATGGTTCGATAAACATACAATCGAGATCGTCCATCATTCAAATATAACGAAAGTTGAGCCAAACCTTCTTTATAATGGCGACGAAGCCGTTCAAAGCGACGTCATCGTATGGACAGCTGGAATTCAGCCAAGTAAGATCATCCGCGATATGGATATTGAAAAGGACCGCCAAGGAAGAGCTGTTCTGACTCCTCAGCATTTCCTACCTAATGATGACAGCATCTTTGTCGTCGGCGACTGTGCGAGCCTGCCTCATGCACCAAGTGCTCAATTAGCGGAGTCCCAAGCAGAGCAAATCGTCCAAGTTCTTGTGAAGAAATGGGCAAATGAACCACTTCCGGAAAGCTTCCCTACAATGAAATTAAAAGGAACATTAGGCTCCCTTGGGAAGAAACAAGGTTTTGGTCTTGTTGCAAATCGCCCAATCACAGGCAGAGTGGCACGATTAATGAAATCAGGCATCCTCTGGATGTATAAATATCATAACGGTTGATTTCAACCGATGCTACATCAAACTGACCCATGAACTGCATGCAGCTCATGGGTCAGTTTTTCTTATTTCTTCCATTATATATCACGCCTGCATCGTATATCCGTATTTTTCCATGGTTTCCACCACTTTTTTGAGACGCACATTTCCTTCTGCAATGATTTCACCTTCAATGAGGACCAGTGGATAAAATAAATCCTCTTCGATCATCTTCGCGGCAAAGCTCTTTTGCTTCAACGTTTCTGGTGGATTATACATATCTATATAGGATATTTTGAATTTCTGCTCAGGAAACTTTCTCGTTAAAGCGGCTTCTAGCCACTCGCAGGTATCTTTCGAAGAAGGGAGATTCACGCAACTCGCGCATATTTGCTCCGCTCCATACACTTCTATTTCAATTTCTTTCTTTACCATACTCTTCCTCCCTCATTTTAGTATATTCACTTCATTTTTAATACTTTTTAGAAACATACACCTGTTTCCATCATACCAGAATAATATAGATTATATTTCCGCAAAGTTACAGTTGGATTTTTTATTACCTTCGCATTATAATATGATTAGGAAAGGAGTCGATTGCAATGTCCGACCAACAAACAATGGAAGTCCAAGTTCAAGAGGTTCTAGATAAGCTTCGTCCGTTTCTTCTTCGTGATGGCGGTGACTGTGAACTAGTTGACGTAGAAGATGGAATTGTAAAATTACGATTACTAGGTGCATGCGGAAGCTGTCCAAGTTCGACCATTACGCTAAAAGCGGGGATTGAGCGTGCCCTTCTTGAAGAAGTCCCTGGTGTAGTGGAAGTTGAACAAGTTTTCTAATAGCCCTTTAAAATAAGGGTGAAGGATCGATTCATCTATAAACGTATCCAGGCCGGAATCTTTTCCGGGCTGTAATAAAAATAAAGCTGACTCGGCTTTTGCCCTATCAATTGAATTGATACGGCTTGACACGGGTCAGCTTTTTTATATGGTCGTCAAATGAACATGGCTCACGATTTCAAAAACTTCAATTCCTTTTTTTCCTGTTCTGAAAGGATTGCCGTATAACTTCCATCATTATCAATTTCCAATTCTTTCACAAGGAATTCCGGAAATCTTTCCTTCAATCCAGTGAGCAAACCTTCACTTCTTTCCGGAGATGATAAGCATAAAACAGTCGGTCCTGCTCCGCTTAGTGCCGCACCAAATCCGCCTTCATTAAGGACAACTTCTTCTATAAGCGCTAAATGAGGGACCAACTCCGCTCTATATGGTTGATGGAAACGATCGCTTTGCATCATTTCGCCAACGAGTTTCCAATCTTTCGAAAGAACTCCCGCCAGCAAAACATTTGCGGCTGCACTTCCGCTTATCGCATCTTTATAGGAAAGCGAATTCGGAAGGACATTTCTTGAATCTTCAGTAAGCAATTCAAAATTGGGAATGACAGCAATCACCTTAACTCCCTCTATCGGAAACGACACGACATCCGTTCTTACATCCGTATGAAGGCCCACGACCAATCCACCATATACAGATGCGCCCGCATTATCCGGATGCCCTTCAAAGAGGGAGGCATGCCTATTCTTCTCATCATCGGATAAATGAAGTTCACCAACTATGTTCGCCAATTCAATCCCCGCCACAATGGCAGAGGCACTGCTTCCAAGACCCCGAGCGAGAGGAATTTCGCTAGAGACGAAAAGCCGGCATGGGGATAATTCCTTTCCATAGGAAGCCGCCGTTTCCTTGGCAATCTGGACGATGTAATTACGATCATCCCTTGGAAAAACAGACATTTCCTCTGAAAGGGGAACGACTTCCCAATGATCTGATGAAGATCCGTGTATTTCCAGGTAAAGTCCTAACGCCAAACCGATGGAATCGAATCCCGGTCCTAAGTTGGCCGTACTTGCTGGTACACGGATCAAGAACATCTCCGATTCTGCACTCATGCCTGCTTCACACCCTGCAGATGTTCTAAAATGACTTCTTCATCCATTGGCAGCAATGTCGGTTGAATCGTACTTGTATTGACTGCCACATTCGGATCTTTCAATCCATTTCCAGTCAATACTGCAACGATCTTACTACCTTTTTTGATTTCACCGCTTTTTAGTTGTTTATAAATACCTGCAATGGAAGCACAAGATGCCGGCTCTGCAAATACCCCTTCTTTTTTAGCAAGGAAATGATAGGCTTCCAGAATCTCTTCATCTGTCACCTCATCAATTTTGCCTTTGGATTCATTTGCTGCTTCGACAGCAAAGTTCCAGCTTGCAGGATTTCCAATCCGGATGGCTGTTGCAATCGTTTCTGGGTTTTCAATGATGCTATCCCGGACAATTGCAGCCGCACCCTCAGCTTCGAACCCTCTCATTTCAGGAAGGCCCGTTTGTTTCGACTCGTTATATTCTTTAAAGCCTTTCCAGTAAGCAGTTATATTACCTGCATTCCCGACAGGAAGCGCCAAAATATCCGGTGCTGAGCCGAGAGCATCACAAATTTCGAAAGCCGCTGTCTTTTGCCCTTCAATCCGGTATGGGTTGACCGAATTCACAAGAGTTATCGGTGAGCTCTCACTAAGTGAACGGACGATTTTTAAAGCTTGGTCGAAGTTCCCTTCGATCGAGATGATTTCCGCTCCATACATAACGGCTTGAGCAAGTTTGCCCATGGCTATTTTACCTTCCGGAATGACAACGATACAGCGCAGGTTGGCACGGGCCGCATAAGCTGCTGCAGCTGCTGATGTATTCCCGGTGGAAGCGCATATGATCGTGTCACTGCCCTCTTCTATCGCTTTGGCGACGGCCATGACCATTCCACGGTCTTTAAACGACCCTGTTGGATTGGCCCCTTCATATTTTACATGTAAGTCGATTCCCCACTCTTCGGATAATCGATTCAATCTGATTAAAGGTGTATTCCCCTCCAAAAGGGTTAGTGCAGGTGTGTTTTCATTAACGGGTAAAAAATCTTTATACGTACTTATAAGTCCTTGCCAGCTCATTTGATGTCCTCTCCTTCAACTCTGTATGTGCTTTTCACTTCTCTTACCATATTGTAATCATTTAATTTCTGGATTATTTGCTCAAATGCAGCCTTTGTGGCAGTATGCGTAACCAATACGATTTCGGAAGATTCCTTTTCATCCAGAGGCAATTGAAGGATTTTATCGAATCCTACCCCATGCTCGGCAAATAAATTCGTGATTTTGGCTAAAACGCCAACCTCATCTAGAACATGTAATCGAATGAAGAACTTAGCGAAAATCTCGGTTGCATCTTTCAATTGTTTCGGGTACTGAGGTGAAACGGCACTGTTGCCATTTACGCCCAGCCTCATATTCTTGATGACCGTCACCATATCCGAAACGACTGCAGTCGCAGTAGGAAGACTGCCGGCCCCCGGTCCGTAAAACATCGTTTCCCCCACGGCTTCCCCATAAACATATACAGCATTATACTCATTATTTACCGACGCTAATGGATGTGCTTCAGGAAGAAGTGCAGGCTGGACACTCACTTCGACCCTATCCCCTGCCCTGGAAGCGACGCCGATCAATTTCATTGTATAACCAAGCTTCTTGCTATATCTCAAATCCTCTTCGGATATCTCGGTAATGCCCTGTACCTCAACATCATTCAAACCAATGTTCATGGAAAACCCGAGCGTGGAAAGGATCGCCATTTTCCTGGCCGCATCCAATCCGCCTACATCGGCTGTCGGATCTGCTTCAGCAAATCCCAGCTCCTGAGCTTCCTTCAATACGTCATCATAAGCTCTGCCTTCCTTGCTCATTTTCGTCAAAATGAAGTTTGTCGTTCCATTGACGATCCCCATCATTTTCGTGATGCGGTCAGAAGATAACCCATCCACAAGTCCGCGCAGAATCGGGATCCCCCCTGCAACACTTGCTTCATAGAACAAATCGCATTGATTTTCGGTGGCCAATTCCAGCAATTCCGGCCCATATATGGCCATTAGGTCTTTATTTGCCGTAACGATATGCTTTTTATTCTTTATTGCCTCTACCAGATAACCGCGTGTTTCATCGATTCCACCCATCACTTCTATTACAACATCAATCTCGGGATTCGAAAGGATATCCTCAGGATTGTCAGTTAACATACCTTTATCGATCTCGACAAGTCTCTCCTTCGTCGTGTCTTTGACTAGAATCTTCTTAATGGATATGGAACAGCCCACTTGGTGCATGAGCTTGTCCTGATGGCTTTCAATGATTTGTACGACTCCTGATCCAACTGTACCTAAACCCAATAAACCGATCGAGATGGCTTTCATATTTTGGTTCCCCCTTAAAAACTGTTTGCCTGAAGAAGACGTTTGTATTTGTATAGTAGACATTATATGTTTAATTCATATAATTAGCAATAGTTGAAAAGATGAATGCTCGAACTTTTTTCGCCCATCCCTTGAACGAGTAAGAACGGAAAAGCTAAACTTTTTCGGGAAACCATTTTGGTGATTATTACTTGACGCCCTTCAATGAATCATTTGTACCCATTACAATATGTGGCTTTTGCACGGGATCCATCCATTTCAGTAAACTGACGACATTCTTTTCGGCCGTGGCTGTGCATCCAGCCGTCGGTTTTGTACTCCCTCTCCATATATGAAGAAAGATTGCACTTCCTTTTCCTTTTACGATGGGATTCGTATTATAATTAATGACTGCCCCATACTTATAGAGTTCATGATTCATCCTTTCGAAAGACTTCCATTTAACTGCAGGATTTCCTTTATAGGTTTTCCACTTGTTATAATCCGTGGATGTCCGATCATCAATCCAGTAGTCATATTTCGTCGTTTTCTTATAACTCATTTTCACTCCTGCCGGCTTCGTTTCGCTTCCAAAGGCCGTACCAAATGAATAAATCCCGACCGGGGATTTCCCATCACCCTCTTTTTTGCTCTTCGTGAAGCCGTTCTTCCCAATGACACCGTCCATCTTCTTCAATGCCCGGCGCCATTCCCCGAGTTTCTTCTCATAAGTTTGGATCGTGACCTTCGTATCACCCATCGATTTACCTGTCACTGATACAACTTGGTTAACGCCTTTTCTCCCATCGAATTTCACCAAAATGGCTTTTTCACCTGAACTGAAAACCTCTTTTGCATCTGCCATATTGATATATGCTGTCTTATTTGAGTGACAGACCTTATACCAGCTTCCAGTTCTTCCGCTTGTTGATAATTCTTTATTTTTCTTATAGGTTTTTAATGTTTTACTTGCAGCCGACGCCTTTTCCTTCAGATCCGCTTCAGCCTTCAAGACAATCTTGAATTGCGTTGCTTCGCAGCCTGTTTTCGTTTCAGCTTTCGCAAGATTTGCCGTTTGGATGATTAAAAGGGCTATAAGGGCGGCCATCATCAATCTTTTCATGGTCCCATCCTTCCGTAGTGATCAAATATCTAATTATTCTAAAAAATCTTGTTATCATCATAACATAGTAAGTAAGAATGCATCATATTTCTTTCCCGTTTTTATCTAAATCCAGTCAATTTTAGGCAAATCATATTGCTTGGCAGGAACCTCTGCCAATTCATAAAAATGTTTGAGGAAGGACTCATATTGTTGGGAGGATTTCGTGATTGAAGATATTTTATCCTCCAATTGGTTCGACCTCGATTCAGTCGTTTTTGAAAAATACTCTTCCACAGTTTCAAAATAATGAATGGGAAATAGCATCCTCGAATATAATAACCGGGCTGAAAAGCTGGAGAACGGTTCTATGGATTGATATTCCCGAAAGAAATGGCCAATTCCCCGCTGATGCGTATGCACATTTTGAAAATAATGTTCCCTCACCCATTCCGCTACATCCCTGGTTCCGTGGTCAAATACCCAATCGAACGGATTTTTCATCCACTTATTGCTTTTCCAGGTATCATGTAAAAAACGTTCATAACATACCGTTCCACTATCGACAATTTGCGGGGTATCACCGATTTCCGTGTCGACTAAATATTGAATCGCATTTTCACCCAGGACCATATAATAGGGAAAGGTTTCTATAAATAATTTTTCAAACTGGTTATCAGGATGGGCGTTGAGCTTATCCCGCCAAATCTTTTCTAACTGATCGATCCTTTGTTCCCAGAGTTCTTTCCATTTACCGATTCTTGAACATGTTCGAATCGTATCATTAATCGTTCTCCCACGCTGATGGAATCTTGCCAGTCGTCTTCCTGGGTTGAAATTCTTCGGACCTTCCAATGCCTGATTGGCAAGAAGGATGAATAATTGTTCATCCGCTTCCGAAACATAGCTTCCATGATTGGCAAGGACAAAGGCGGATACGTGACGATCACCTTGGGAAATCAGATGTTGAGACATTTTATAACGTTCCACTAATTCCTCCTGCTCCATATTTTCAATGGGAACGATACTGTACACCATATTCCCTGTACGGAAGCTTGGAAATCTGACATTGGATTCTTCAAGTTCAACCTGTATACCATAATTATTAAATATGATTTCTTCTATCATGGAATGGCCCCCTTCATCAAATGGATATAATAAATATTGGACATCATATACTTATATATATGTGGAATAACCCGTTTTCTGAATGATTATCGAAACCTTATTAGCAATTCCAATCAAAACGTTTAATCAAATCAAACTACCTGCATTAGAACTTTCCCTTTAAAATATAGAGAAATGGGTGATGACATGGCTAATATTGAACAATCAATGTCTGAAAAAACGGCCCGGAAATGGCTAATTGACCGAGGAGTGAAATTGGAGGATATTGCTGAGCTTGTCATGTATTTACAATCGAGCTACCATGAAAATCTCCAAATGTCCGATTGCCTTCACAATGTCGAACGGGTCCTTTCAAAACGCGAGGTCCAAAATGCCATCCTTACCGGCATTCAGTTGGATATTCTAGCAGAGAAAAAACTTCTCGAGGAGCCTTTGCAGAGCATCATTGAAATAGATGAAGGCCTATATGGGGTCGATGAAATATTGGCTTTTTCAATTGTGAATGTTTACGGATCCATCGGCTTTACCAATTATGGTTTCATCGATAAACAAAAGCCGGGTATCTTAAAATATTTAAACGATAAAAGCACGGGTAAGGTGAACACCTTTTTAGATGATATCGTCGGGGCAATTGCCGCTGCCGCTTCAAGCCGGCTTGCCCATAGGACCGAAAATGCGGAATAGTGGACTTTGATATTCACGGCATAAAAAAACCAGGGCCGCATTCGCAGGCCTGGTTTTTTTTCATTCGAAGCGCCATAAGTCGAGGGTGTCCACCACATGCGTCGGCTGCTCTTTATATTGCTTTAAGCGTTCTTTTGTCGTAACGCCAGTATGCACAAGAAGTGTATCGATCCCTGCATTGATTCCGGCAAGGATATCCGTATCATAGTTATCTCCAACCATGATTGTCTCTTCTTTAGGTACCCCTAATACTCTTAGAGCTTGCTCGACTATGACGGATTCAGGTTTTCCAATGAAAATCGGCTGTACCTGGGTCGAAACGGAAACTACGGAGGTCAAGGCACCATTCCCCGGTAAAAGGCCTTGCTCTGTAGGAATGGCAATATCACCATTTGTCGAAATGAAAACAGCGCCATTTCTTACAGCAAGACAGGCTTTTGACAACTTTTCATAATTGACCCCGCGGTCGATGCCCATTACCAGAAAGTCTGGATGTTCTTCCACAAGCTTCATTCCTTTTTCCTTAAGGGCCTCGATGATGCCTTCTTCACCCACCACATAAACCGAGGCATCCTTCTTTTGTTCAGCTATGTAATTGGCAGTGGCCATGCTTGTCGTGAAAACCTGGTGATCTTCCGTCGATATTCCGATGCTTCTCAATTTATCAGCTACCTGTGCCGGAGTCCTGGATGAATTATTTGTGACGAATAAATAAGGGATATCCCTTTTCCTCAGGTCATTAATGAACCCTGCCGCTTCCGCAATCTGTTCGGTACCGCGATACATGGTGCCATCCAAGTCAATTAAATATCCTTTATACGACTTCATTTGATTTCGCCTTCCTAACGCTGCTAGTTTTTAAAAGCTGATACAGGTCCCAATTCGTTTGTTAAATAGTTCCTTACCAAATCCGGGAATTGCTTGAATGCCTCGATATTTTCCGAAAATACGGCATGCAGTTCTTTGTGATTCACTTCAATGAAGTCTTGAACCAGCATTTTCCTTAGCGGCAAAACCTTTTTGAATTGTATCGCCTTTTCTTCAGAAATGACTTTTTCATCTTGCAGGATATCGATAATATCTTCATAACTTCCTGGATCACGCATAATAAAACCATCAATTACCGCATTTCCTACATCCAACACGGAATCGATGGAAGTTTGTATGAGCCTTTCAGCGATAAGTTCTGAAAGTTCTCCGTCCCAATTATCATGACCTTCAAAAAGTCCAAGCTGCTTTTCAAGAAAACCTAATATTTGTTCAATCTTTTGGCGGTCTACAAAGTACATTTTTTTCCAGATCCTTTCTGATCTAAGATGATATAGGGAATCATTGGTTGAATGAGCGGCATAGTTAAACCCTGTGCTGCACCAACCTTATTCCTTGATAATACCATAGCTTCTCCCTTACTCTCAATTCCTTCAACCACAACCATTGCTTCATCCAATAACTAACAGAAGCGGGTGTGTTGCACATTTGCCTTTCCTATTGGTGCATTCCCCGGCATCGACGGCAAGAAAACCAATTCACGACCTCCTTTATATTCTTACCATTTACATTTAATCGATGAACGCTCATGTTGCCGGAGGTTCCTGAGGCATCATGAGAAGAGACGGGGTTCTCCAGGCAGATGCCCCGTAAAATGTCTGTTTCCCTATTGAAGTCACTTTGTTATGATGGAACTACAAATGTAAAGATAAGAAGGGAATGATACCATGGAAGATCGTTTTTATTTATACAATGACGTCGTTGATTCAAAAACCCGGTTCATAAGCTTCATGGGAGAGGAATCAAGATTCGATCTGGCCATTACGGCTACCGATCGTTTTTATGGAAAGAAGCTTGTTTTAAATATGCAGAGTAATCGTTTCGCGATTATTGGGCCTGATGATTTAGAAGAAGAAGGCTATCTTGAGCATGCCTTTCAGTTATCGGAAGCGGAAGCCGAAGAACTGCGTCACTTTTTAATGGAAATCGTCTGAGTGCTGAAGTTTTTTATTTTAAACGGGAAACCTACTGAATGTAAGATCGATTACATGAGGGGGGATTATCTTGGACAAAGAAGAATACCACGATTTTTCCAATGTCGAAAAACAGAGGGATTATTTAATTCCTGAAGAATTTCCCGAAGGACCTTTTGGATCAGCCATAGCAAAAGATGCACCAGTTCAGAATAAAAACACCCCGTGGCAGGAAGGGCAACGATATCAAAGTGCCTTTAATTATGAAAATAAATCATTGCACGAAGGTTTACCTCGACAATATCCTGGTGCTCATCCGACACATGATGATCCAGAAAAAGATGAACAGCCTCCATATAAAGGATATGGTAGCTCTTAACATGGAAGGCCAGAGCGATTTCTGGCCTTTTTATTTCTTTATTTTCTTCACGACGAAATAAGGACAGCCAAAATTGCAGTATTCATATAAATATTCACTAAGCGTGCTTATTTTCGTATCAAAGGTCGCTTTCTGATTATTATCATCAAAAAATCCACGCAGCCTCAATTGCCCGTAACCCCAATCCCCCACTATATAATCATACTTCGTTAAAATCTCACTGTATCTGGCCTTAAACGCTTCTTCGTTATAGCCTTCCCTTTCATTCTCAATTATTTCATAGGTCATGTTATTGATGTTAATCATTGTTTTCACCTCTCATATATACATTCCTTCTTTAAATTATAACTGATTCCCCATCAATTACTAAGCGAAAAATAGAGAAATATGTTTATCCTAAAGTTACGGGGGTGTTATTGATGAAAAAAACAATAATAACGATAGGTTTAAGCTCGATTATTGCACTAACCGGATGTGCTGATAAAGATAAGGATCAGGGGCTCGGTGCAAAAAACAATGCCGGTAACCCAACAAACGTAAATAATCCAACTCAATATTATGATGAAGATTATCGTAATAATGACAATAAAAGTGATGATTTCGGTTTTACCCGTACAAATAGCGCAACCATTGACGGCCGTAACATTTCCAACAAAGCTGCTTCCATTGACCGTGAACAACTTTCCGATGTCATTTCGAAACTGAGTGTCCAGATTCCAAATGTCAATGATGCCGCTACCCTCGTTACCGATGAGGAAGTGCTTGTCGTATATGATACCAATGCCAAGGATCGGACGGAAACAGCAGACCAAGTTAAACGCACTGCCATGTCCGTCGTTCCTCGCTATTATCATGTCTACGTCAGTGATGATTACCAAACCCTTGCCCAAGATGTCGAGAATTTCTCCACATTGAAATCAGGCAGCAGAGGGATCGACTATACGATCGAACAAACCATTAAAAGAATGCTGAAGTCGCCTCAAGGATACAAAATGAGTGACGACGAAAATGAAAACGGGGAAATGGTTAACGATAAAAGAGATCATCACGATAACATCCATCAAAAAATGGATAACCGCTGAATAAAAAAGGACCGAATTCTTTCGGTCCTTTATTTCACTCTATTTCAATAATTCTTCACCTTGGTTTTGCTTATGTTTTGCTGCAGCATTAACCTGTTCATCCGCATGGTAGGATGAACGGACAAGCGGACCGGATTCACAATGGCTGAAGCCTTTTTCCAATGCGCGTTCCTTCAGCTCGGCAAATTCCTCAGGCGTGTAGTATTTCAACACCTTTAAATGCTTTTTAGTCGGCTGCAAATACTGTCCGATCGTCATGATATCCACATTATTGGCCCTTAGGTCATCCATGGTCTCAAGGATTTCCTCCCGAGTTTCACCCAAACCTACCATTAAGCTGGACTTTGTCGGGATTTCCGGATACAGTTCCTTGGCTCTTCTTAAAAGTTCCAATGAACGTTCGTACTTGGCCTGAGCCCGTACACGATCGGATAAACTTCTGACAGTCTCTATATTATGGTTCAGGATATCCGGTTTAGCATCCATCAAAGTCTTGATATTTTCAAACACCCCGCCCATATCGGACGGCAATACTTCAATTGATGTAAATGGATTTTTTCGTCGGATGGCACGGACCGTTTCAGCGAAAACTTCAGCGCCTCCATCTTTTAAATCATCACGGGCAACAGCCGTAATGACGACATGCTTTAAATTCATTAAAACGACGGAATCGGCAACACGCTCAGGTTCAGCCCAGTCCAATTCATTCGGACGTCCGGTTGTAACAGCACAAAAACGGCAAGCCCTTGTACAGATTTCACCTAAGATCATGAAAGTAGCTGTCCTTCTCACTGCCCAGCATTCGTGAATATTCGGACATTTCGCCTCTTCACAGACAGTATGAAGATTTTTCTCGCGCATCATATTTTTTAAACCGAGGTAATTTTCGTTAGTATTAAGCTTTATTTTCAACCAATCTGGTTTACGAAGAATTTCTTTATTTGTAGAAGACATGAAAATGCCACTCCATTCTATAGAAATTAACACACCCTACTTTAACAATAAAAAAGCTTTTATACAAGTTATAGTTGGTTTCCCATTATTTATTTTTCATGTTTATTGCTAAATCAGCAAAACTATAAAAGATGGATGGACTGATGTTTTTTAAATACGGAGAATGTCATGAAAGGAGCCTGCCCCGTTGAAAAAATTATTCCTTCTTACCATAACTTGTTTGTTTATTTTGAATGCACCAGGCCGAGTGGCTAATGCTGCCGATACCCCAGATGTTTATGCCGGGAGAATGGAGTTATATAAAAGCATGGAGGCCACCCTCCAAATCCCGTGGTATTACCTTGCTGGGGCTGATCAATATGAGCACAGCCTCAGAGCCGCACGAAGGGATTTAGAGCCGTCAAAGGGTTTAATAGGCATCCATATCGAGCCTTCAAAGTGGAGCGGGGCCCTCAATCCTGACTTAAAGGACGTGAACCCGCTAACGATCACATTTTTTGATGGGTTGGGCCAGGATGGCAATGGCGATGGTAAAGCTGATATCAATAATGATACAGATCGATTGTATGCTTTTTCAAGGCATCTCCAATCTTATGGTGCTGATGATGATAATATAAGGATCGGCTTGTGGGATTATTATAAACGAGATAAAGCCGTCAGCATCATAATCGGCAATGCCGAGATATATAAAAAATATGGCCGGTTGGATCTACATGAAAAGGCCTTCCCGGTTCCGGTACGAACTCATTATACGTACTTAAATACATGGGGAAGCGCTCGCGGATGGGGCGGAAGGAGAATCCATGAGGGCACTGATATTTTTGCGGATTATAGCCTTCCCGTTCGTTCCACGAGCTATGGGATCATTGAAATGAAAGGCTGGAATAAATTCGGCGGTTGGCGGATCGGGATACGGGATTTAAATAATACCTATCATTACTTTGCCCATTTAAGCGGCTTTGCCAAGGGGTTGAAAGTTGGGCAAATCGTCGAGCCCGGACAAGTCATCGGAAGTGTCGGCAGTACAGGTTACGGCCCTCCAGGAACTTCCGGAAAATTCCCCCCCCATCTTCATTACGGAATGTACAAAGACAATGGAATCACAGAATGGAGCTTTGATCCTTACCCCTATTTAAGATTGTGGGAAAGGAAAGATCTGGCTAAAAAGCAAAAGTGAGCGGCGTGAATTTTACGCTGCTTTTTTTTGATTCGAACATAAACCCCTGAACTTGATGCATAGTTATTAGTAAAGGGGGCTAAAGCGTGTTCCGAAAAAGATTTCGAACGAAGAAATTCCGAAAAAAGGGGCCTCTTCCCACCCGAAAAGTATTTCTCTATTCCTTTATCCTGTTTATCATATCAAGCATCATGACCCTTTGGTACGTGGACAAATCAATCGAACCCGTGATCATGAGTGTAGCCGAATATGAAATCAAACGGATTGCAACGGAAACGATACATGAATCGGTCGATGAGAATATAGCGAAGGTCGATATGAACAAAATCATCACCAACACCAAGGGTGGTACGGACTCCAGTTCTTCCTATAGCTTCAATCCGGTCATCTACAGTGAATTGCGGGCTAACATTACGAATGATATTCAAAAAAAGCTTGGCATCAAACAGGGAAACCCTTTTAAAACAGGTTCAGCCAAAATAAATGATGATGAACAATATAAAAGCGTGGTCTATTATATACCATTTGGGGTCGTAACCGGGAATAACCTCCTTTCCAATTACGGGCCTGAAATCCCAGTGAAAATGTCGGTCATCGGGAATGTTGAATCGGATTTGAGGACAAAATTGACTAACGCAGGCATCAATAATGTTTATTATGAATTGATAGTGGATTTTGATGTCAATATTCAAATCGTCATCCCCTCATTCACAAAGGAGACCAAGGTGAGTCAGGAAGTGACCGTCGGAAGCTTGCTGATCGAAGGTGATGTCCCAAGTTATTTTAGTAACGGGAACGGTTCGGTTGCACCTCCCATCATGAAGGAAAACAAGGAATGAAAAAACCAGCTTATCCTTGAGGTTAGGCTGGTTCTTGTATATTGAGACATTTCATGATAAGCAAATGCAGGTTTTTATTCAGGTCCACTTCATACGGCTCCTTGATTTGCTCCCCATCTTCTTCAAGAATCCTTATCATGGGACGGTCTCCTATCCCCTCGTTCTGGGCGGATACCACCCCTTTCCTCCCATCATTCAATTCAACGGATAGACCGTTAGGATAAATGGCAACCGCCCGGCGGAATGCTTCGATGATCGTATTGTCGAACTTTTTCCCGACTCCGGCATAAAGGACTTCCAATCCCTGATGCGGAAGCATGGCCTTACGGTAAACCCGGTTGGAAGTCACGGCGTCGAATACATCGGCAACGGCAATGATTTTGCCGAAATAATGGATTTCATCCCCCTTTATCCCACGGGGATAGCCAGATCCATCCAACCGTTCATGGTGCTGATAGGCACAATTCGCAACTAATAGGGAAACGGTATGAACATTTTTGATTAGATGGAATCCGTAATCGGCATGTTTTTGGATTTGTTCAAACTCCCTTTCAGTCAGCTTACCGGGTTTATGGAGGATTTCCAAAGGCACGAGCATTTTGCCGACATCATGTAAAATCGCTCCCAGCCCAAGAATTTCGAGATTTCTATCATTGATATTCAATTCCATCCCGATTGCCAAGGTATATAGGGTCACATTGAAGGAATGAGTAAAGATATAGTCATCGTATGTATAAACATCGGCCAATAGAGTCATTAACTCTTTATTCTTTTTCAGCTTGCCCATGATGTTCCGAACTAATTGAGTGAGCTTGACGTTAGCCCGCTCTATCGTGAATGAACCAGCAAGGTTCATTTTGTTTTTCATGTCCAGGAAAGTGGTTTCAATCGTATCAATGGCTTCTCTTCTTAGTTTCCCTGACACTGGGGGCATGGGAATAATGTCATCCGTCCTGGAATCTCGAATGTAAACAAAGGGAATATCAAGGGACACCAGTCGATTGATCATTTTCTGCGTTAATGTCAGACCCTCGCATAATAGGATATGGCCCCGCTCATTATAGATGTTTTTACCGAGCCTCGCTCCAGGGCTTAGGGACTTTGTAATAGCTAGCCTCATACGTTTACTCCATTTCCCCATTCAATATTGTTAATCAAACCGATTCTTTCCTTTATAAGGATTATCGGAAATTATTTTGATAAATGAATCAGTTTGAATACATTTATTGAAAAAAATATCAGCATTTTCTTTGATAAAAAAATAAGGCCCCCTTCTGGAAAAAAGAAAGCCCCCCTTTTCAAATCATTTTGATTAATGCCTCTTTACCAATCATCCCTGGATGAATGCCCCTTTCCACTGCCTCCCAGGTAACTGATTCAAGCGGCGCTTCCAATAGCTCTTCAATCGATTTAACTCCTGTGGCCCTTCCTGCAAGGATTTTACGATCTCTCAATTTATCATTCAGCAGTCCCACATCTAATGCACCGCACATTATATACCCTTTTCCGGACGAGACAGCAAGTAAATTCGTTTTGGGAAGGCGGACAGAAATGGCTAGGAATGTATGATCATCAAGAATTATCGGCATCATGTTAATCAATTGGTTTCGCCCCTCTCTTCCTCATACTTTATGAAAAAAAGGGCGAAACCGTGTTTTAGAGTTTGGTATTTGTATATATATTTTCCAGCTTCCATAAAAGGATATCCCGTAAGAATTCCGGCAGTAAGTATTCCTTGCGATTGGAGCGCTGGATACTAGGAAAGAAGTGCCCGAATGTGAACATATCAGGTATGGCCAGTTTATAGGACTTATCCGCCTGCAGTTTCTCCCCTTTTATAAGTATCCCTTTTACGATTCCATTCCCCATTTCACTAAATTCAATTTGATCATAATGCATGACTCCCATGATTTTGCCGCGAAAACCGAAACCTTTCACCTGAATATGGGGCCACTCCTCATTTCTCGATTGCATTAAGATTTCTTTTAATTCATTCCCATTAACTTCAACGATGCAAGGATTGATGGGATGTGGACAGATTCTGTGAATATCCCCTATTGTGACAGGCCCCTTTGGCAGCCCTTCGAGCAGAAGACCGGCATTCAAAAAGGAACAATCCGCCTGAGTCCACTCCCTTAGGGCAGCCCCAAGGAGTTCGGTCAAAGGACTTCCTTTAAACCAATCATTATCCAGTGCCTCGGGTAAATCCACTGCCACCTGTTTTAGCGTTTCCCCTCCAGCCTGGTATATTTCTTCAATCCATGACCGTTCATTCTCCAACTCCAAAAAGTCATTGGTATCATAAAGAATGGCACTCTTATGGCTCACTTCCCTTTCCTGATTGACGGTCATCTCCACCTGTCCAACATAGAAACCATATTTCCCTGCGCCGCAAAGGAGTGTATCATTGATCAATTTACCTTGGTGGAGGATGTGGTGGGTATGCGCGCCAAGTATGATGTCAATCTCCGGAAAATCCTCTGCCATCCTCTCATCATCATGGATTCCCAGGTGGGAAAGGATGATGATTACATCCGCCTCCGCTTTGACCTTTTCGAGCTGTGCCTTTAACTCCAAGAATGGATCTGTTATTTCCCAGCCCATCGCAGAATAAAATTTTTGGAAAAAGGCTGTCAATCCTATCATGGCAATTTTGGTGCCTTTTGCCGTCGTATGTATCCAATATGGCAGCGCCCATTCTGGCCTTTCATGATCACCGTAATAAATATTGGCTGCCAGGACCTTGAACTTTGCCTGATCATATATGGAATCTAACGCATCATGAGGTAAAGTGATCCCTTCATTATTGCCGATGGTCACATATTGGTAGCCCGCTTCATTAAGCAGTTCAATATTTCCTTTACCCAACGTACCTTCTGTATATGGATGCCAGCGGTCCACATGATCGCCTATATCCAGTATGATCGCTTCTTCTCCCGTTTCTTGATGAAGTTGTCTTCGTTCTTTAAGAAACTTATCAATACGAGGCCAATTCTCAAAATGACTATGGAGATCATTGGTATGATACAAATGAATGATTTCTGACATCATTTCTCCTCCTCGTTTATCCTGTAATACCTTGATATATAAGACGTAAACCAATGATTATCAGCACTATTTTCAACATATTTTCCAGCGACGCACTCTTTAGGCGCGTATTGATGAATGCGCCCAATTTAGCACCGAACCATGCACCCGGAATCAGGGCAAAAGCATATGGCCAATTTACATTCCCAAGGGAAATATGCGTAATCGAATTAGTGATGGAAGATAGAAATACCATGAACATCGAAGTCGCTACAGCCATACGCGGAGGGAAGAAGAATAGAAGCATCATGACAGGAACCATTAAGGCCCCACCGCCAATTCCAAATAACCCAGAGCAGAATCCCACGACAAAGGAAATCAATACAGCCAAAAGGGGATGGTAACCATATGAAAATGAATGTCCATTTTCCGTTTTATACGTTTTCACTATTTTCCCTTTTCCAGGCTTGAAAAGCATTGGCTTCAAACGATTTTTCACTAATAACACGATAGCCATGAAAACCATGAAAATTCCAAAGTACAATGAAAAAGCTTCGGCGTTAAGGTTTTTATTCACATAAGCCCCTATTATTCCACCAGGTGCACTGCCAATAAAAAAGATTAAGCCGGCCTTATAATCCACCACTTTATGTTTTAAATAAGATAAAGTGGAAGATAGGCCGGTAAAAATCATGATTATGGTTGAAACACCTACGGCGACCTGAGGAGTCAACTCATCGATAATATTCGTGGTTGTACCTAAATATAAAAGAGAAGGCACAATGATGATGCCGCCGCCCAGACCGACGAGAGCGCCGATTGCTCCCGCTATTAATCCAATACCCACTAATACTAACCATACCATGAAGAAGTCCGCCTTTACCTGTTTGTGAGGATATTACCTCTCTAGCTTGTCACATCATCTCTTTATTAATTATATGATTCCTCTTAAAACAAACCAAGCTGCTTAGGAGCCAGCCCTTCATATTCTATACCAAGCAACTCAATCATTTGTTTGGCATTATCAGCGGCGTCTCCGCCTGAGTTATTATTGAACAGGACATATATCTCCTTGGATTCCTTTTCCAATCCCCTGATTTTCTCCACCCATTCTGTCAATTCCTTATGATTATATCTATATAAGTACCTGACCTCACGCCAATTATCACCTGAGGAAGGCCTTTGCCAACCATGCAGGTTACGGCCATGAAAGCGTATCAGGGTTTTATCTTTATCGGCGGCATGCAGAACGACAGGAATGGATCCCTCCCCTGCCTGAGGCTCATCGCATACAGTATGGATCCAGCCTTCCTTTTCGATAAAGTCCAAAGTTTGCTGGACTACATTGGGCCTGTACCAGCTTTGATTCCGAAATTCAATGGCAACCGGGATTTCGCCCATTTCAGCTTTGCACCATCGCAGGTAATTCACATTTTCCCGTTTACAATCAAACCATGGCGGAAACTGAAATAGGACCATCGCAAGCTTACCGGACTTCTGATAAGCTTCCAGAGAGTCGCAAAATGCCTTGAACATTTCCTTCTTATTCTCAAATGGGATTTCCCCGCGCTGATGTCCTGTCATCCCTTGATAGGCTTTTACGATAAACTAGAATGATGCAGGCGTCTCGGATACCCACTTTTCACTGTTCCTCTTTGGCTGGACTGCATAGAATGAGGCATCCACCTCCACAATGGGAAAATGAGCACCGTACTCTTTTAGTTTATCACGCTGGGACACACCGCCATGATACAAACTATCATGATCACCCCAACCGGTCACACCAACATAAATCATCTGCATCATCACTCCTTTGGGACAGGCCCCATTTACTTGACTTCTTCTTTTATTATTTTTTACCCTTATTGAGCCATATTTAATCTTTGGTATAAGGGTGTGGATATCAAGAACAAAAAGCCTGCCAGAAAGACCTGGCAGGCTTTTTATATGAATGGTTATTCTAAATCGCCTTACAGGCAGGCAAGTCGGTTATTAACCGATGGAGCCTTCCATTTCGAACTTGATCAAACGGTTCATTTCAACCGCATATTCCATTGGAAGTTCTTTTGTGAATGGTTCGATGAAGCCCATTACGATCATTTCCGTTGCTTCTTGCTCAGAAATTCCGCGGCTCATCAAGTAGAACAATTGTTCTTCAGATACTTTGGAAACCTTCGCTTCGTGCTCAAGGGAAATGTTATCATTCAAGATTTCATTGTAAGGGATCGTATCAGATGTAGACTGATTATCCATGATTAATGTATCACATTCAATGTTGGAACGAGCTCCATCCGCTTTACGTCCGAAATGGACGATACCACGGTATGTTACTTTACCGCCCTGTTTAGATATTGATTTTGATACAATCGTTGAAGATGTATTAGGCGCTAGGTGAATCATTTTTGCTCCTGCGTCTTGGTGTTGGCCTTTGCCGGCAATGGCAATCGATAATGTCATACCGCGAGCGCCTTCACCTTTTAAGATGACAGCAGGATATTTCATTGTCAATTTGGAACCGATGTTACCATCGACCCATTCCATTGTTGCGTTAGCGTCACAAACCGCACGTTTCGTAACCAGGTTAAACACGTTGTTTGCCCAGTTTTGGATTGTCGTGTAACGGCAGTAGGCATCTTTCTTGATGACGATTTCAACAACCGCACTATGAAGGGAGTTAGTCGTATAAACAGGTGCTGTACAACCTTCGACATAGTGAACGGATGCACCTTCATCAACAATGATGAGCGTACGCTCGAATTGCCCCATGTTTTCAGAGTTAATCCGGAAATAAGCTTGAAGCGGAGTATCCACTTTAACGCCTTTTGGTACATAGATGAAAGATCCGCCTGACCAAACTGCTGAGTTCAATGCTGAGAATTTATTGTCAGTAGGCGGGATCGTTTTTCCAAAGTGCTCACGGAAGATATCTTCATTTTCACGAAGTGCTGAGTCCGTATCTTTAAAGACGATACCCAATTCTTCCAATTCTTCTTTCATGCTATGGTAAACCACTTCTGATTCGTATTGAGCAGATACACCTGCAAGATATTTTTGTTCGGCTTCAGGAATTCCCAATTTATCAAAAGTCTGTTTGATTTCATCAGGAACTTCATCCCATGATTTCTCAGATTTCTCTGATGGCTTAACATAGTATGTGATTTCATCAAAATTCAGGCTCTGCATGTCGCCGCCCCATTGAGGCATTGGCATGTTGTAAAAATGCTCCAATGACTTCAAACGGAAATCAAGCATCCATTGCGGTTCATCTTTCATTCGAGAAATTTCTTCCACGATTTCTTTTGTCAGACCACGCTTTGAACGGAAGATGGAAACATCTTTATCCGCAAAGCCATATTTATAATCGCCGATTTCAGGCATTTTCTTTGCCATAGCTCGTATTCCTCCATTTCAAATGGCTGAATTACAACAGCTCATTTTAATTTAATTATTCCTTCAATCCCTTTTCCATGGCTTTCCAAGCTAAGGTAGCACACTTGATTCGGGCTGGGAATTTAGAGACACCTTGAAGGGCTTCAATATCCCCAAGATCCATCTCATCGTCGTATTCTTTTCCTTGGATCATCAAGGAAAAAGTCTCGGATATCGCTAGGGCAGTATCAACATCTTTGCCCTTAATGGCTTGAGTCATCATGGAAGCCGAACTCATGGATATCGAACAACCATCACCATCGAATTTAACATCGCTGACCTTGCCATCTTCAATCTTCATCGTTAAACGAATCCGATCGCCGCAAGTTGGATTATTCATATCGATTGTCATGCTGCCATCCTCTAGCATGCCCTTATTACGCGGTTTCTTATAGTGATCCATAATGACTTGTCGGTAAAGTGTATCTAGGTTATCAAAAGACATTACTGAAATACTCCTTCGTTTTAACAAGCCCGGATACGAGCTTATCAATATCTTCTTCCGTGTTATATAGATAGAAGCTTGCTCTTGCCGTCGAGGATACGTCAAGCCATTTCATTAATGGCTGTGCGCAATGATGGCCGGCACGGACAGCAATTCCATCTGCATCAAGAACGGTAGCGACATCATGTGGATGTACGTCATTAATATTAAAGGTTATTACACCCGCACGCTTTTCTGCATCTTTAGGACCGAATATGGTCAGCCCTTCGACTGCTGACATTTTTTCCATTGCATAAGCTGCGAGCTTATGTTCATGCCGTTCAATATTATCCAAGCCGATTTCTTCCAAGAAATCGATCGCAGCACCAAGGCCTATGGCGCCGGCAATGATTGGGGTACCGCCTTCGAATTTCCACGGGAGTTCTTTCCATGTAGACTCATGCAAACCTACAAAATCGATCATCTCTCCGCCGAATTCAATCGGCTCCATTTTTTCAAGAAGTTCCTTTTTGCCATATAACACGCCTATACCTGTCGGACCGACCATTTTATGGCCTGAGAAGGCAAAGAAATCACAATCCAGATCACGGACATCCACTTTTAGGTGCGGCGTGCTTTGCGCCCCGTCGACTACCATTACGGCACCGTGTTCATGGGCAATTTTCGCAATTTCCTTCACAGGATTGATGACACCAAGTACATTCGAAACCTGCATGATGGAAACGATTTTCGTTGCGTCCGTAATCGTTGCCCTGACATCATCAAGGGAAATCGTGCAATCCTCTTGAAGCGGAATATACTTCAGTACAGCGCCTTTTTCTTTGGCAAGCTGCTGCCACGGAATGATATTACTGTGATGCTCCATGTAGGAGATGACGATTTCGTCACCCTCTTTAATATTTGCACCACCGTAACTTCTTGCTACAGTATTTAAAGAAGTCGTCGTGCCTCTTGTAAAGATGATTTCTTCTGTAGAAGAAGCATTAATGAATTTACGTACCTTTTCACGTGCACCTTCATACGCATCCGTAGCTTTTGTTCCAAGTGTATGCACTCCGCGGTGGACATTCGAGTTGTATCCGCGGTAATATTGCTCAATCGCTTCAATCACTGCAGCCGGTTTTTGAGAGGTTGCAGCACTATCTAAATAAACTAATGGCTGACCATTGACTTCTTGATCTAATATCGGAAAAAGCTTACGAATTTCGTATGGGTTCATTACTGTACTTTCCTTTCAATGACCGCTACTAATTGTTTTTTAACTCCCTCAATTGGAAGCTGGTTAACAACAGGGGCCAAGAATCCGTGAATGACAAGTCTTTCTGCCTCTTTCCTAGAAATACCACGGCTCATTAAATAATACAGTTGAAGCGGGTCGACACGACCGACGGAGGCAGCATGGCCAGCCGTTACATCATCTTCATCAATCAAGAGGATTGGATTGGCGTCTCCGCGCGCTTTTTCACTTAACATCAAAACGCGTGATTCTTGTTCCGCATTTGACTTTGTAGCGCCATGCTCTATTTTCCCAATTCCATTAAAAATGGAGGATGCGGCGTCTTTCATGACACCGTGCTTAAGGATATAGCCCTCAGAGCGTTTGCCATAATGAATGATCGCTGTCGTAAAGTTTTGTTTTTGTTCCCCGCGACCGACTACAACGGTTTTAGTATCGCCGTGAGAACCATCGCCCATTAGATATGTTGTATTATCTGAAATCGTATTTCCATCGTTCATCAGGCCTAGCGCCCACTCGATACGAGCGTCACGCCCTGCCACTCCACGGCGGTTAACGTATGTCGTGAAGCCTTTAGAAAGGGTATCGACCGCTCCGTACTCCACTTTGGCATTCGCATTAGCAAATACCTCGGTTACGATGTTGGCAACCCCTTCGTTAGAGTCAACGCTTGAGAAGTAATTCTCTACATAAGTGACGGAGCTATTGTCTTCCGCTACGATCAAGACATGGTTGAAAAGTGTAGTATCTGGATTATCCAAAAGGAATACCGATTGGATCGGCTCTTTGATTTCTACATTTTTCGGAACATAAAGGAATGCTCCTCCATTAACTAATGCAGCATGAAGTGCCGTTAAACGATGTTCATCTATCTTAACGCCGTCTTTCATGAAATATTTTTGCACGAGCTCTGCATGGTCGCGAGCCGCTGTTAAAATATCCGTAAAAATGACGCCTTGTTCTTTCACGTTTGCTGACAGATTGATATGTGCCGGCGTATTATTGCGTTGAATGTATAAGTTTTCATTTTCTTCGACGATGGATTTAATTTCTTCCGGAAGCTCCTCTAAAGAGGCAAAAGCTTCACTTTCAACCGTATGAGTCTGGAAAGAAGTAAAATTCCATTTATCGATTTTCGTTTTATCCGGCTTTGGCATCGGGAGCTTTTCTAATTCAGAAAACGCTTGAATCCGAAGCTCGGATAACCAAGCTGGATCATTATTTTTAGTTGAATAGGAGCTTATATCCTCTTGTTCAAACGGTAATTTCGTTTCTGTAGTCATTGCAAATCCTCCTACTTACGCTTCTTCGCCAACAGTTTCGTCTTCAATGCCCAATTCTTGTTTAATCCAGTCATAACCTTCCGCTTCCAAGCGGGCAGCAAGTTCTGGACCGCCTGATTTAACGACACGTCCTTGCATCATAACATGTACAAAATCAGGAGTGATGTAATTTAATAGACGTTGGTAGTGGGTGATGATCAAGCATCCAAAGTCTTCTCCGCGCATTTCGTTGATTCCTTTTGAAACGACTTTAAGCGCATCGATATCTAGACCTGAATCAATCTCATCCAAGATTGCAATTTTAGGTTGGATCATCATTAATTGAAGAATCTCGTTGCGTTTTTTCTCCCCGCCTGAGAATCCTTCATTCAAATAGCGTTGCGCCATATCTTCATCCATTTCAAGGAACTCCATATTTTTGTCCATTTGACGGATGAATTTCATCAGTGAAATCTCATCGCCTTCTTCACGGCGTGCATTAATGGCAGAACGCAAGAAGTCAGCATTCGTAACACCGCTGATTTCACTTGGATATTGCATAGCTAGGAATAGTCCGACACGAGCGCGCTCGTCTACTTCCATTTCCAATACATCTTCGCCATCGAATGTGATGCTTCCGCTAGTGACCTCATATTTAGGGTGACCCATGATTGCTGATGATAAAGTGGATTTACCAGTTCCATTTGGTCCCATGATCGCATGGATTTCTCCACCTTTGACTTCAAGGTTTACCCCTTTTAAAATCTCTTTACCTTCAATTGATACGTGAAGATCTTTAACCGTTAATGTAGAAGCTGACATAATAATACCTCCGTGAACTAATTCCAATTTTATTACCAGAAAGTAAAGATTACTTTCTTTACTGTAATTTCCGTAAAAGCATTCTCACTTTATTCTCATTCCAATTTTATAACAAATCCAATTTGGAATCAACTAAATAGATAGGGGTTTCTACTTCCGCCATGTTTAAAACCCGTCCTATTCTTACAATACTAACAGATATAGCCCGTTTACTGCATATTCATACTTATTTTAGCTTTTGTTAAAATTATCTTATTATTCAGCGAATCTTCGTCCTTATTAATATATGTTCAAAAAATTCAATTGCAAGGTATGAACGTTCCGCTTTAAAAGAAAAAAAATCGGACTGTCAGGCATATGTAAGTTCATCCAATAAGGAACCCCTTATTTATGGACCACTTTCCATTTTACCTCTACAGACCGATCTTTTAAAGAATTCTTTTATATGCTTATCCGTGAATTTTGCGTTGTAGGTCCTGGACCATTTTATTGCACTTTACATGTTCCCTATCCCGTTCTTTCTCGACCTCGATTCGGAGGTCTAGGTTTCTACTGTACTCACTGTAGCCAATCCCATGTGAAGACTGCATCGCCTTTTCCATTTCGCTTGTTACATGTAAATCTAGAGTATTGATAGTGAACCATCCTTTCAAATTTCTGTATCATTTTAATGCCTTCATTAACTCTATACCCTTCATTTTCATGGATTAAACATAAAAAACGGCCTGAATTAAAATCAGGCCGCCATACTTGGATTATTTATCCGCTGGTACAACCGCACCATCGTATTCATTAAGGATGAAATCTTGAATTTTTTTAGAATGCAATACTTCTACAAGCGCTTTGATTTCTTCTTTATTTTCATCGCCTTTGTTTACAGCGATGACATTCACATAAGGTGATTCGGAATCTTCAATCGCAATTGAATCTTTCAATGGATTCAAGCCAGCGTCGATTGCATAGTTAGAGTTGATTAAAACAGCATCTCCTTCGCCGCTTTCATAGATTTTTGGAAGTAATGCCGCTTCATAATCAGCATCGAATTTAAGGTTTTTCTTATTTTCAACAATGTCTTTCGTTGTAGCTGTCGTTTTATCGATGCCTTCTTTTAATGTAATCAGACCATTTTTTTCTAATAGAGATAACGCACGTCCGTGGTCAGCAACAGAGCTGCTCATAATAATTGTTGCGCCTTCCGGAAGTTTATCAATGCTTTTATATTTTTGTGAATATAGAGCAATCGGCTCGATATGAATTCCGCCAGCATTGACGAAGTCATATCCATTTTCTTTGATTTGCCCCTCTAAATATGGAATGTGCTGAAAATAGTTAGCATCCAATTCCTTATCATTCAACGCCTTATTCGGTAAAACATAGTCCTGGAATGTTTCGATTTCCAATTCGATTCCTTTTTCTTTAAGAAGCGGCTTAGCTTCCTCAAGGATTTCAGCATGCGGAACATTGGATGCCCCTACAACTAATTTCTTCGATTCTTTTTCCGTATCGCCGCCGCTTTTATCCTTTTCACTTCCACAAGCAGCCAAAGCGATAGATAACACTAAAATTAATGCAAATCCTAAAAACTTTTTCATCCTATTCATCTCCTTTTATCTTTTGTCCAATTTAGATGTAATCACATCTCCAATAATTTGAATTATGAAGACGATAATTAGAATAACGATAGTCGCTACAAGCGTAACGTCATTTTGATTTCTTTGATAGCCGTCCAAATAGGCTAGATTACCAAGTCCGCCTGCGCCGATGACCCCGGCCATTGCGGTATATCCAACCAATGCAATCGATGTTACCGTAATCCCGGAAATAAGGGCAGGCATCGATTCTGGAAGAAGGACCTTCCAAATGATCGTGCTCGTTTTTGCCCCCATCGATTTAGCTGCTTCAATTACACCTTTATCGATTTCACGAAGGCCGATTTCAACCATACGCGCATAAAATGGGGCAGCACCGATAATAAGTGCCGGCAATGCAGCGTTCTCCCCGATCATGGAACCGACAAGTGCCTTAGTGAAAGGAATGAGCAGCACGATCAAAATTAGAAATGGAATGGAACGGAATATATTAACGATCGCACTCATGACCCCGTTGATTACCCGGTTTTCCCACATATTACCCTTCCCTGTCAGGAACAGGATTAATCCTAATATTATGCCTATAAAAAAGGTTGCCACTACAGAGACGCTTGTCATGTAAAGCGTTTCTTTCGTTGCTTCAATAATGTCTTCCCAGTCAACATTCGGCAATAATTCTTCAAGCATGAGTAATCACCTCCACGCCTACTTGCTGTGCTTTAATGAATTCGATTGCGCGGAGCATTTCATCCTCTGTGCCATCAAGATGGATAAACAATGTTCCATATGAACCGCTTCTTGTTTGGGATATCTTACCTTGAACGATATTGACATCCAATTCGAAGTTACGTACAAGCTTCGTGATCAACGGGCTTTCTGCATGATCACCCACAAAGGTCAATTGAATCACTTTGCCTGCTGGAAAACGTTCGAGCAAATGATCCATCGTTTCTTTCGTTTCTTCTGGTTCCGTTACCTGTTGCACGAAACGCTTCGTCATTTGTTCTTTAGGATTCTTGAAAACATCCAGGACAGGACCCTGTTCAACAACTTGCCCGTTTTCCATCACGGCCACGCGATGGCAGATTTTACGTATTACATGCATTTCATGTGTTATCAAGACGATCGTCAATCCCAGGCGCTGATTGATGTCAACAAGCAATTCGAGTATGGAATCGGTAGTCTGAGGATCCAAGGCAGATGTCGCTTCATCACACAGCAGCACTTTAGGGTTATTTGCCAGAGCCCTGGCTATGCCCACCCTTTGCTTTTGCCCTCCGCTTAATTGTGAAGGATAGGCCTTTTCCCTGCCTTCCAGTCCGACTAACTTGATCAATTCGTTCACACGCTTGGTCCGTTCATTTTTAGAAACTCCTGCAATTTCCAATGGAAAAGAAATATTTTCCTGGACGGTCCTTGACCATAATAGATTGAAATGTTGGAAAATCATGCTGATTTCTTGACGGGCTTTACGGAGCTGAGCCCCTTTAATTTTAGAAATTTCCTTCTCAGCCACGACAACGGATCCCTCTGTAGGAGTTTCCAATCCATTGAGCATTCTGATCAACGTACTTTTCCCCGCTCCACTGTAACCGATGATACCGAAAATCTCACCTTTATTTATTTCAACATTCACATTATTTACAGCCTTGATCGTCTCACTGTTTCCTTTTCCTGTTCGAAACAGCTTACTGACTTTCGTCAATGTAATCATTAATCCTCACCTCTTTTATCCAATAAAACCTATGAACTTAGTCGATTTCTCTACATTATTAGTCTGTTCCTCATATCATGCACATGTTTTCCCCATTAAAACAGAAAAAACCTTTCTGCATGAGCAGAAAGGCAGGTGAAGAAACAGGCCTTTCTCTCATCTTCCAAAGTAATTAAACTTTGTGTGAATTGGCACCTTTCCAAGGAATCTCCTTGTCGGTTGCCGGGTTTCATCGGGCACATCCCTCCACCTCTCTTGATAAGAGCTAATATATAGAATATTTGTACATCATTAAGTTCTTTAGTATGGAGAAATTTTATCATAGATAAAAAAGGAGCGCAATGTATATTATTTCTAGTTCATGAATGAACAGGAACTTTGCCTAAAGCGTTTCGGAAGTCAAGGAGACGATATTCGTCGCTTTTTCAATTGCCTGCTCCAAATCTTCTATTAAGTCGTCTACATTTTCAATCCCAATGGATAAACGGACTTGATCGGCACTCACACCCGCTTTCGCAAGACCCGCCTCACTCAATTGTTGATGGGTCGTACTGGCTGGGTGGATGATCAAGCTCTTCGCATCCCCGACATTCGCCACATGGGACCATAATTCCACCGAATTGATAAGTTTTGCCCCAGCTTCGCGATTACCTTGTATTCCAAACGTCACGACAGACCCAGCTCCCTTAGGCAAATACTTATCCGCAAGGGCTTTATCGGGATGATCCTCATCACCAGGATGTGAAACCCAAGTAACGGCAGGATGGTTTTTTAAATATTGAATGACGGACTTGGTGTTTGATAGATGCTCTCTCATCCTTACATGCAGCGTTTCAAGTCCAAGCGTAAACTGAAATGCACTTTGGGCACTTAGCGCAGGGCCTAAATCACGAAGTAACTGGACTCGGGCTTTCGTTATGAATGCGGCAGGTCCGACTGCCTCGGCGTATACCAGACCGTCGTAACTTGGGTCTGGCTCCGTGAAGCCAGGGTAGTTTGGCGAGTTCCAATCGAACTTCCCTCCATCCACGATGACACCGCCTAGTGTCGTTCCATTTCCCAGAAGCCATTTAGTAGCGGAATGGATGACGATGTCCGCGCCAAAATCAATTGGTCTGCAAAGATATGGTGTCGCAAAGGTATTATCAATGATCAAAGGTACGCCGGCATCATGGGCAATTTTCGCTACCGCTTCAATATCAAGCACCCTCAAACTTGGATTGCCGATCGTTTCGGCAAAAATGGCTTTAGTTTTTGGCGTGATCGCCCTTTTGAAATTTTCAGGGTCATCGGGAGAAACGAACTTTACTTTGATCCCATATTTAGGAAGAGTATTTTCAAAAAGGTTATACGTACCTCCATATAATGTAGAGGCTGAAACAATCTCGTCACCTGCAGCGGCAATATTCAGGATTGAAAGCGAGATGGCAGCCATTCCGCTCGCTGTTGCCAATCCGCCGATACCGCCTTCCAATAAGGCCATTCTTTCCTCAAAAACGCTGACAGTGGGATTATGAAGTCGTGTATATATATAGCCATTCTCCTTTAGGCCGAATAAATTCGCTGCATGGTCGGTGTCTTTGAACAAGTATGCATTGCTTTGATAGATAGGAACTGCACGTGCACCTGTTTCATCAGCCTGCAGACCGCCATGAACACTCAATGTTTCGAAACGCAACTTTTTCCCTGACATATGATTTCACCTTTTTCTATGGATTTAGTTGGAATTATATGATACCTGGCCTTTTACAAACAAAAAAACCACTTCAATTAAGAAGAGGTCTCAAGAACACACCTCATCTACCAGAGCCAACACTCTGCTGGAATTAGCACCGTATATAAAATTTATACCGGTTGCCGGGCTTCGTCGGGCCAGTCCCTCCGCCACTCTTGATAAGAACTATTAAATTCTGCCATTACTTAATTCAAAATATAGCATTTTAGAATAAATCAGTCAATGAATTGTTAGAATATTCTTTTTTTAATTCCGATCTCGCATTCAATTGGCACAAACAAAGAAACCAATCACGGTTCTGATTGGTTTCCTAGCTGATTTCCTTAAGCAATCCGTACAAATAAGGAACGGATTGAAAGGCATATATTTTTTTGTGCAGCTGCCCTTTTTTGAAAAGCAATAAACAAGGAACACTTTCGATTTCATATGTTTCGGCAATTGCTTGGACATAGTTCATATTCATTTTGCCTGCCTTCAATTCCGGGAACAGCTCCAAGGATATCGTCAGCATCTTGGAGGCAACCTGACAAGTGCCGCATAAAGGCGTATATAAATATAAGCAAAAGGTTCCCCCATTTTCAACAGCAAGCTTACACTCTTCTTCTTTCCATTCCTGCATCAATTAGTCGTTCACCCTTTGACTTAAAAATTTCATTTTCACATTCATATTGGCAGATAGAAGCACAGTTGCGATATGATGTTCGGGTGAGCTTTCCACTTCTTTGTACATTTTATTAATATACAGGTGGTTCGCTTCCGGCATTTCCCTTCGGAACTGCTTCCGCAGTTTTTCTCCTGATTCATCTGCGTCAAACAGGAGATAAACATCACGATCCATCAATTCATCCACTAATTCATCCAGCTTAGTTAATGATATGGTCCCATTCGTACATCTTATTTCCACATCTTCATTTAAAACGGAGGCAACTTTTCTTCTATCGGAACTGCCTTCTACAATGATCACTTTATCGAATTCGCCCCACTCCATGTCATCACTCCATCTCACGAATTATGTGTGCAACTGCCGCTGTATAAAATGAAAAAGAGAGCAGGCCTATTCAGTCCCCCCTCTCCTTCTTTTTAACCGTTGATTAAACTCTCATACTCTTCAGCGCTCATCAAGTTTTCAATATCACTGCTATTAGTTGGTTCAATCACGACCATCCATGCCTTTTCATAAGGAGACTCATTTACATATTCAGGGTTGTCACTTAAATCTTCGTTTACTTCAACAACCTTGCCACTGATAGGTGCATAAAGCTCAGAAACGGTCTTAACGGATTCAACACTTCCAAATGGTTCGTTCGCTTTCAATTCATCGCCGATTTCCGGAAGCTCAACGAATACGATGTCCCCAAGCTCGGACTGTGCGAAAGCTGTAATCCCAATGCGCACTGTTCCATCTTCCGTTTTGACCCATTCATGTTCTTTAGTGTAACGAAGTTCTTTTGGTGTTGTTGTCATTATTAACCCTCCATATGTACATCTTATTTTATCTATTCCATTATAAGGTAGATTATGTGTTTAAGTAAGGAATTAACCAAATATTTTGTGAAATTTCAGTTCCAAACCTGTTCGAATTGCTCTTCTTTGAAACCTACCGTCACTTTGATGCCATCTGTAACAATCGGCCTTTTCAGAAGCATGCCATCCGTGGACAATATATCAAGCATCTCTGCTTCAGAAGCTTCTTTCAGCTTATCCTTTAAGCCTAGCTCCCGATATTTTTGACCGCTAGTATTGAAAAACTTCTTCAATTCCAAATTGCTGATTTTATATAGTTTTTCTATTTCTGTTCGCGAAGGCGGATTTTCCGCTATATGGATCGCTTCATATTGCAGTTCATGATTATCCAGCCACTTCTTCGCGTTACGGCATGTACCGCATTTTGGGTACCAATATAATGTTAAGCCCATCATTTCACCACCTATCAATAGAATACCCGTTTTCAGCACGCAATACAACGAAATGTCTTTTGAATTTCCGATGCGATTTCATCAAAGGAAATAAAGGGAATGCCTTTACGGCATTCCCTTTACAGATTCTGATTCATTGCTTAAAGAGCATATTTTTCCGCTTCGATTACCTTTACGGAGGCTTCACGTTTTTTCGCAATGACATTGATCGGATTGTGTCTTGTCAGCTTGCGTAGCGACGAAAGCATGATGCGAAGAGTATCGCCTGTTTCCACCGCAATTAACGTTTCTTTTGCATGCTGTTCTATTTCATTGAAAGCTTCCTGAACGAAGATTTCAGTGTAAAGCACTTTTTGTTTGTTCTTCTCCAGGCCTGTAGCTGCGATGGCTTTCTCCGTACGCAATACCACGGATTCGGCTGCATAGGCAAGGGATGCGATATCGGCAATGTTAGAGAGGATCTCTTGTTCTTGATCAAGGGTTTTGCCGTATTTCTGTGCCGCTAGGCCAGCTGCCAAAATACCGATTTTCTTAGCGTTCCTAACAAGCATTTTTTCTTGTGCCAGTGGCTCATCGCCAGGTTCTTCAGGCATCATCATCATTAACTCCTCTTGCAAGCCTTGAGCTTTTTGAAGAAGCGGCAATTCCCCTTTAAGTGCTTTCTTCAGGAAAGTTCCCGGGACAAGCAATCGGTTGATTTCATTCGTACCTTCAAAGATCCGGTTAATGCGGGAATCGCGATAGGCTTTTTCAATTTCATACTCCTGCATGAAACCATAACCGCCATGAAGCTGTACGCCTTCGTCCGTAACATAATCCAATACTTCGGAAGCGAAGAATTTATTCAATGAACACTCAATGGCATATTCAGCAACTGCAGCCGCCATTGATTTCCCATCTTTCACTTGCTCATCCGTCAATTTGCTTTGTCTTTGATCATAAAGGCCAACGGTACGATATACAGAGCTTTCGGCTGCATAAATTTTAGCAGCCATTGTTGCAAGTTTTTCTTTTGTCAAGTTAAAATCGGAAATTTTCGTTTTGAACTGTTGACGCTGATTCGTATAAGCAGCTGTAATCTCAAGGGCACGCTTAGATCCGCCGACCGCACCGACGCCCAATTTATAACGGCCGATATTCAGGATATTGAAAGCGATGACATGCCCTTTTCCGGCTACACCCAAAAGGTTTTCGACTGGTACATGTACGTCTTCAAGTATTAATGTACGTGTTGATGAGCTTTTGATCCCCATTTTCTTCTCTTCAGCACCAGTTGATACGCCTTTATAATCACGCTCAACAATGAAAGCGGAAAATTGTTCGCCGTCGATTTTGGCGTATACACAGAAGACATCCGCAAAACCTGCATTTGTAATCCATTGTTTTTCACCGTTTAAAATATAGTGTGTTCCTTCTGGATTCAATTTTGCCGTCGTTTTTGCTCCCAAGGCATCTGAACCTGAGCTTGGTTCCGTTAAGGCATACGCAGCAATCTTCTCACCCGTTGCCAGTAAAGGTAGGTATTTTTTCTTTTGTTCTTCATTGCCGAACAATACGATCGGCAATGATCCGATACCTACATGTGCACCATGTGTGATTCCGAACCCGCCTGCAAGTGCCATTTTTTCCGTAATCAATGCCGAACTGATTTTATCAAGACCCAATCCGCTGTATTCCTCAGGAACATCAGCACCAAGTAAACCGATTTCTCCTGCATGCTTCAGCAATTTAACGGACCGGTCAAATTCATGGTTTTCTAAATGTTCAACCTGCGGCAGAATTTCATTCACTACGAAATCCTCGGCAGTTTTGGCGATCATTTTATGCTCATCAGAATAATCTTCCGGTGTGAACACTTGATCATACGTAATATCTTCCACTAAAAAGGCTCCGCCTTTAATGAGGTTACCAGTAGTTTGATTTGACATGTTATTTCCTCCTAAGTATTTATGATGGTAAACCCGCCGGAAGCATGACAGCTTCCGGGAGGCGTGGGATTACGCCAATAATTCAAATACTCCAGCAGCACCCATCCCGCCGCCGATGCACATTGTCACGACTCCGAACTGTTGGTTTCTGCGCTTCATTTCATGAAGCAGGCTTAATGTCAATTTTGCCCCCGAACATCCTAGTGGATGGCCTAAAGCGATGGCTCCGCCATTTACATTGACAATCTCTTCATTCAATCCGAGCTCACGAATGATTTGAATGGATTGGGAAGCAAAGGCTTCATTCAATTCAAATAAACCAATATCCGATAACTCTAGACCTGCTAGTTTCAAAGCTTTAGGAATGGCTGCAATCGGTCCGATGCCCATAATTTCAGGCGGCACTCCCGCTACTGCAAAGGAACGGAACTTACCCATCGGTTTCAACCCTAATGAAGAGGCCTTTTCCCTATCCATGACCATCACCGCTGCTGCACCATCACTCGTTTGTGATGAATTCCCTGCTGTTACGGATCCTGTAACAGAGAATGCAGGTCTCAGTTTTTTTAGCACTTCGGCAGTCGTGCCTGGACGAACGCCCTCGTCCTGTGTAAAAGTAAATGATTTTTCCTTTAATTTAAGATCTGGTCCCACTGAACGGAGGGTCACTTCAACCGGTACGATCTCATCGGAAAACTTACCTTCTGCAATGGCCTTAGCCGCCTTTTGATGACTTCTAACAGAAAATGCATCTTGATCGTCACGGGAAATGCCGTATTTTTTTGCAACGGCTTCAGCAGTGTGACCCATGCCCATATAATATTCCGGTGCCGTTTCCGCAAGTCTCGCGTTCGGACGCGTTACATGGCCCATCATTGGCAAAAGGCTCATGGACTCCGCTCCTCCTGCAATGACTGTATCACTTTGGCCGAGCATGATTCTTTCCGCTCCATAAGCGATACTTTGCAGCCCGCTTGAACAGTAACGATTAATCGTTATGGCCGGTACTGTATAAGGCAATCCTGCCAATGCTCCAATGTTACGCGCCATGTTCAACCCTTGCTCCGCTTCTGGCATTGCACAACCGATAATCAGGTCATCTATGGCGCCTTCATAATTCCCTGCCCGCTTTAACGTTTCCTTTACAACAAGAGCCCCTAAATCATCAGGACGTACACTAGCAAGAGAACCTTTTTTCGCTCTTCCTACCGGAGTCCTTGCTCCAGCTACTATTACCGCTTCTTTCATGAGGATCCCCCTTACCCATTTTTAAGCTATCGATCTATTAATCTTCGTTCTTTGCATTCTCTTCATCTATTCATCAATTACGGAGCGGTTTACCTTTAACAAGCATGTGCTGCATCCTTGCCTGGGATTTCGGAGTCGAGATCAGTTTTAGGAATGCCTGTTTTTCCAGGTTCAAGATATACTGTTCATCTACTTCCGTGCCAAATGGGAGTTTCCCTCCTGCCAGGACGTATGCGAGTTCTTTGGCAATGACAAGGTCATGATCTGATAAGAATCCTGAAAGGCGCATGGATTCCGCCCCTAATAGAAGTGCGGCATATCCAGTTTCACCTACGACAGGGATCTTTGTGCGTGCTGGAGCGGTATAACCTTGTTCATGCATGGAAAGCACCGCCTGTTTCGCATCATATAACTGATGATCCGCATTCACGCTTATTCCATCAGCTGAATTCAGGAAATTATTCTCTCTCGCTCCCTCGGCTGATGTCGAAACTTTTGCCATGGCGACCGTTTCAAATACTTGGTTTGCCACTTTCTGTAAGTCGAAATCGACGCCCTTCGGCATATTCCTCAACGTCTTCACATAAAGTTCTTTCGTCCCGCCCCCGCCTGGGATCAAACCCACGCCAGCTTCCACTAATCCCATATATGTTTCGGTCGTTGCCTGGATGCGCGCTGCCGGAAGTGACACTTCAGCACCCCCGCCAAGTGTCATATTAAACGGGGCGACCACTACGGGAACTGCACTGTACTTAATTTTAAGCATCGCCTTTTGGAATTGGCTGATGACCATATCGAGTTCAAAAATATTGTCATCCTGAGCTTCCATCAGCATCATGGCAATATTAGCGCCTACACAGAAATTCTTTCCTTGGTTACCGATGACCAGGCCTTTAAAATTCGCTTCCGCTTCGTCGACCGCCGCATTGATCATTTGTATGATATCCAGACCGATTGCATTATTCGGTGAAGTGAATTCAAGAAGGGCCACTCCATCGCCGATATCCATCAAGCTTGCACCACTGTTTTTCTTGATTACGCCTTTTTGCTTCTTGATCGCTTTAAGATTGATCACTTTAGGATTTTCGACAAGTTCTTTATATTCACCATCATCATAATAGTGAACAATGCCATTTTCTTCTTTATAGAAAGAAGTGATGCCTTTAGCGAGCATATCCTTCACCCATTGCGGAACGGTGATGCCTTCCGCTTCCATTCGGGCTACCGATTTTTCTATGCCTATCGCATCCCAGGTTTCAAAGGGACCAGTGGACCATCCGAAGCCCCATTTCATTGCTTGATCGATCGCCACGATGTCATCCGCGATGTCCCCAAGCAGCTGGGCGGAATACACAAGCGCCGGATTCAGAACATTCCAAAGTAATTGGCCGGCACGGTCTTCGCTATAAACAAGCGCTTTCATTTTATTTTCCAAGCCCTTGGCCTGTTTAGCCATTTCGACGGAAGGCGTTTTTAACCTTTTTCGTGCATCATATTCTAGGGTTTCGGGATTCAGTTCAAGGATCTCCTTGCCTTTTTTCAAGAAAAACCCTTGGCCTGACTTGCTGCCAAGCCACCCATTCTTAAGCATTTCATTCATGAAATCAGGTATTTGGAAAACTTCTTTTTCTTCTCCATCCACCTGGTCATATACGTTTCTTGCAACATGTGCAAAGGTGTCCAATCCAACTACATCAAGTGTCCGGAAAGTAGCGCTGGTTGCCCTTCCAATCAACGGACCTGTAACCGAATCGACCTCACCAACACTGTATCCGCCTTTTTGCATTTCCCGCAAAGTGACCAATAAACCATAAGTTCCAATGCGGTTTGCGATGAAGTTAGGGGTATCCTTGGCTTCGACGACACCTTTTCCCAGTACATCTTCGCCGAATCGCTTCATGAATTCGAGCACTTCTGGTGAAGTTGCTTTAGTAGGGATGATCTCCAACAATTTAAGATAACGCGGCGGATTGAAGAAGTGGGTTCCCAGGAAATGCTTTTGAAAGTCCTCCGAACGGCCTTCTGCCATCGCTTCGATTGAAATTCCGGATGTATTCGATGAAACGATGCTTCCCGGTTTACGATGCTGATCAACCTGGGCAAACACACTTTGCTTAACCTCAAGCTTCTCGACGACCACTTCGATGATCCAATCGACATCCTTTAAACGACTTATATCATCTTCCAGGTTTCCCGCCTCGATCAACGCAATGTTTCCCTTAGCGGAAAGCGGAGCTGGTTTCTGTTTTAGAAGTTTCGTAATCGCAGTTTGGCTGATGCGGTTACGCACTTGTTTATTATCTAATGTCAGTCCCTTTTTCTTTTCATCCTCAGTGAGTTCACGAGGTACAATATCCAATAGTAAAGTCGGAATGCCGATGTTAGCAAGGTGTGCAGCAATCCCTGATCCCATAACTCCTGACCCTAGAACAGCAGCCTTTCGTATTTGTCGAACCAAGTTCATATCCCCCTTACGCATTTTATTGAATGAATGTTCATTCATTTTTAATTCAAAAAAATTTTGAATATTTTTTCTTATTACTAATATAGAATATATTTGGAAATTCCGCAATGATTATACAGGAAAAAAAATATTTTTTCTCCGGGTTCTTAAGGTTATTTCTCCTCCGTTCAGCAAAAAATAACCGGGCAGGAGGTGACCTATATAATGAAGCGTAAAGATAATCCTTCTAAAGCGGCCGTAAGCGCAGCAAGCGTTAAAGGCAATGCCGGACCTGGCGCCGAACGTCAACATGGAATCAATAAAGTGAACAGCCAGAACAATCAGTTCAAAAGATAATCCTTCTTGATCGAGCAGCCGTCCCTTTTCCGGGGCGGCTCTCGCTTCCTATTTCTTGAATAGGCCTTTTAAAACGAAAGCAATATTGGCCGGCCTCTCCGCAAGGCGTCGCATGAAATATCCATACCAATCCGTACCATATGGAACATACACCCTTACCTTATATCCTTCTTTAGCAAGTTCAAGCTGCTTTTCAGTGCGGATGCCATATAACATTTGAAATTCAAAACGATCCAGGGGAATTCCCTGATCTTCGACAAAGTCCCTCGTATAATCAATGATTTTATCATCATGTGTGGCAACGGCTGTATAATGGCCATTTTGCATATGCTTTTTGATGATTTTCTTGAAATTCTCATCGACATCTTTTTTCTCGGGAAAAGCTACTTCCCTCGGCTCTTTATAAGCTCCTTTAACAAGTCTTAGATTCGGCTGGTATGCATCCAGTTCATCAATATCTTTCACAGTCCGATACAGATAAGCTTGGATGACAGTCCCCAATTCATTATATTCAGGCTTAAGGTTTTTGAATACATCCAAAGTCGGCTGACAGCGCGGAAAATCTTCCATATCAAGCGTCACGAAAACACGATGGGCTTTAGCTTCATCTAATATCCTCCGCATGTTATTCATTACGACTCGTTCGGACACATCCAGGCCCATCGAGGTCAATTTCAGGGATAACTGTGAATCCAGTTCATTTGTGCCGATCATGCGGATCGCTTCGATGCACCCATCTGCCATTTTCCTTGCTTCTTGTTCATCTTCAATGAATTCACCTAAATAATCAATGGTGACGGCAAGTCCTTTCCGGTTAAGGTCTGCAATGACTTCACATGCCATATCCAAGGATTCCCCTGCCACGAAACGAGATGCCCCAAACCGCAGCCCGTATTTTTTCGCTGCCTTTGTCATGCCTTTATTCTTTGATAAAAAAAGGAATAGGTTTTTCAAAATTCTTTCCATCTGCATTCCCCTCCAAATCATTTTGGAAAATAGATGCACAAGATTATTTTACCATTTAATTCAATTTCCAGATATTTAGAATCAAGAATAAAAAAAATTCATGAAGGGAAAATTAAGCTCGTTTAAAGAAACACTTAAGGAGGTAGAATGATGGAACAGCAAAATACGTTTAACAGCCAACAGCAGTCCACCGGATTCATGAAACAGCCGCCGGAAATGGTTTCGGTGAAAGATAGCTTATACTTAACCGATATGCTTGCATGGAATCTTAATGCGGTTAAAAAAGCACATTTTTTTGCCACACAATGCAAGGACCCGCAAATCATTGATGCGTTAAATCGGTGCGGACTCATGCATCAACGCCATTACGATACCATTTTGAAACATTTGAACCCGAACCAAAACCAGGCTCAACAACAATACCAGTAAAGGAGGGTTCCTGATGCCCAATGAAAACAAAGTCCAAAATCCAGAATCTCCCGTGGCAAAGACACCGCAAATGAACGACAGGGATTTTATAAATGATATGCTCACAACTGAAAAGTACTTCTGTAACTCCCTTTCCGTCGCCCTGCATGAAATGAGCAACCAAGCACTATTCCAAGACATTTTCTCCGTTTCCAAAGAAAATCAGGAGATGCAGCGAGAACTCTATAACCTTATGTTCGAAAAAGGCTGGTATAGTTTAGAAAAAGCGCAATCCACCAGCTTAGGCCAATCGTATCAACAATTTTCCGGTTATAAAAATCAATTTCCATCTGGAACGAACATTCAATAAGCAAACATTCAGGGGGTGGATTCTGCTCCTTTTGTTTTTGCGCTACAAGAAAAGCCGGCCCATTGGGGCCGGCTTTATTTTTAGATATCCGTTGAAAACATATACTTCTTATAGTGATACCGAATGCTGAATATTAAGCCCATGGCCATCATGTTCCCCATTAGCGAGCTTCCGCCATAACTGACAAATGGAAGCGGAATCCCAGTAATCGGCAAAAGACCTACAGTCATGCCGATATTTTGAAAAACGTGGAACGTCAACATGCTTATAACGCCAACACAGATATATGTATAGAAGTTATTTTTCGTGTCCATTCCCGTTTTTGTTATATGATAAATCAATAGGAAAAACAAGGAAATGATGATGCTTGATCCGATGAAGCCGAATTCCTCACCGATGATGCTGAAAATGAAATCCGAATGGCTCTCAGGCAAATACACTTCCCTCGAACCGATTCCCTTGCCCGTTGTCTGTCCGGATCCGATGGCCAGCAAGGATTTGGTTAAGTGATACCCTTCGGAGCTGGCATAATTATATGGATCCAGCCAAGAATAGATACGGCCGAATTGATAGGATTTTACCCCTAGGTATTTTTCCAGGATTTCCGGCTTCCAAAGTACAAAGTACAGGACAGTGGACGCGACGACAATCCCTCCCGAAACGATCGGCAGCAGGATCTTCCATGATACCCCTGATATGAAAATCATTCCAAGCATGATTGACATGATGACAAGCGAAGTACCCAAATCCGGCTGTTGCATGATTAACAATAAGGGCGCACCGGTCACAAGACCGATCTTAATGAGCAGCCAGATATCCGTTTGAATCGTTTTCAGTGTGTTTTTGAGATGATGGTTCGATATGACATTGGCTAGAGCCAAAATCAGGAAAACCTTCATGAATTCCGATGGCTGAATCGAACCGATTCCCGGGATGATGAACCAACTTTTCGCACCATTCCGGACAGGAACGATGGATTCTGGCATAATGATCAGCAAAAATAGCAAAAACAATCCGAATCCATAGGCATACCAAGAGATTTTTTTCAGTTGGTCCGAATCCAGTGTGATGAACCCTAATACGATTCCAATCCCCACTATATACCAAAAAATTTGTTTAATTAAGAAGTTTTCAGCGTACTGTCCAGTCGTTTGGGCACTATAGATTGCCAGGCAACTTCCAATGCATAATAACAGCAATATCGTGACCAAAGAAAAATCTATTCGAGATGAAAATTTATTTTGTTCTTCCATACTTAACTCTCCCTTAAAAAGGCTCCTGCGATACATCTATAAATACACTTATTCATTATACTTTAAACAAATAAAATCACAACTATATCGAAGAATTGTTTACAGGCTTCATGGAAATAATCCATGAAGCCTGTAGGCAGGGGGAGCTATGCATGTGATTCCTTTGATTTTCTCCGTTTCAGCAATGTGCTGACCAATCCATGGCTTGGGGAAAAGAGAAAGGCCAATCCGAATAATATGGCGGCCGATCCCACCATGCAACCCGATATCGAGGCATCCAAAATGGTGGCTGAATAGTAGCCGATGACGGAACTTAGCACCCCGACCCCGATACTGACCAATATCATGCGGCTTAAACGGTCTGACAGCAGATAGGCCGTCGCAGCAGGTATGATGAGCATTCCAACTACTAAAATGGAACCTACGCTATCAAAAGAAGCTACAGTTGTCAGTGAAATGAGGCTCATCAATAGATAATGAAAGAACAGTACAGGAATGCCCATCGCAGCCGCAAGTGATGGATCAAATGACACGAGCTTAAATTGTTTGAAGAAAAGGAAGATCAGTATGAGGTTCAGGATAAAGCAGCTGCCGACAATCCAAACAGCTTTTGGTCCAGCTTCGATTCCCGAGATTGTCATCGTGTTCCAGGGAGTATACGCTATTTCTCCATAAAGGACATGTTCCAGGTCAAAATCTATTTGTTGCGTATACAAGCTCACGAGTACGATCCCCGTTGCAAAAAGTGAAGTGAATACAATCCCGATCGCTGCATCAGATTGAACCCCCGATGATTGGAAAAGCTGGATCAAGAATACGGTGAGCAAACCGAGCGCAGCTGCCCCTATCAGCATTGGAACAGAGTCACGAGTCCCCGTTATTAAAAATGCCAATACGATTCCGGGCAAAACGGAATGACTGATGGCATCCCCAATCAACGTCATTTTCCTGACTATCAAAAAGCATCCCAATACACTGCAAGCACTCGCCACCAATGCTCCGACTAAAATAATCCAAAAATCATTCATGATGAGTGGCTCCCTTTCCTTCTATTCTGTTCGAGAGAATATTTCTTTTTCGTCGATACCCTTCTCCATATAGATGAAAGCACTCCGCGTTTTGGCGCAAAAAGCATGGAAAAGAAAAACCATACCGTCGCGGATAAGACAATTAACGGTCCTGTTGGCAAATCATTGACAGATGTACTGATCAACGTTCCAGAAACACCGCTCAACATTCCGAATATACCGGACAGGATGACCATGATATGCAGCCGCTCAGTCCAATACCTCGCAGAAACCGCAGGCGTGATCAGTAAGGATGCCATCAATACGACGCCTACAGCCTGGATACCGATCACCACAGCAGCCACGATCAGCATCATGATGAAATAATCCAGAAACACAACCGGCAATCCCATCCCCTTGGCAAACCCAGGGTCAAAGGACAGTAATTTGAATTCTTTAAAAAATACGGTACAAGTGAAAATGAGAATAAAGGAAACTGTCATCATCATATATACATCGGACATGACCATTGACGCCGTCTGCCCGAATAAAAAGGTATCCAATCCGCTCTGGTTTCCATACTCACTCTGCTGAATTTGTGTAAGCATGACAATTCCGAAGCCAAAGAAGGAGGATAAGACGATTCCCAAGGCCGCATCCTGCTTGATCTTACTGTATCTCGTAAGCACACTGATCAAGAAGACTGCCACTAAGCCAGCCATGGCCGCACCTATTAGAAAGTAGGAAGTGGATTTCACTCCCGTTAACATGAAGGCGACACAAATACCGGGTAGCGCTGCATGTGCGAGCGTGTCGCCAAGCAAAGACTGCTTTCTGAGGTAAGCAAAGCTGCCGATGACCCCGCTGCTTAATCCGAGGAGCATCGTGCCAAGCAATATCCACCTCGTATTTGGATCAGTAATAATATCCATTATGTTCATCATGTACACCTCATTTTAATAAAAGGCCGGACTTCGTGTCTGATAATATCGCCAGGCGGCCTCCATATGTTGCCTGTAAGTGTTCGGGAATGAACACTTCCTCCGTCGGGCCTATTTTCATCACCTTTTTATTCAATAACATCGTCCAGTCAAAATATTCCTTCACGGTCGATAGATCATGGTGCACAACCAGAACGGTTTTGCCTTTTTCCTTCAATTCCATCAGCAATTGTATGATCGCTTTCTCCGTTGCGGCATCCACCCCTACGAACGGTTCATCCATAAAATAAATGTCCGCTTCCTGTGCCAATGCACGGGCCAGGAATATCCGTTGCTGCTGTCCACCTGATAGCTGGCTGATCTGGCGGTTGGCATATTCAGCCATCCCCACCTTTTCCAGGCACTCCATCCCCTTCTGCCTTTCGGACTTACCTGGTCGCTTCAGCCATCCGAGATGACCATATCTGCCCATCATCACGACATCGAGTGCGTTGGTCGGAAAATCCCAATCCACTGACTCTCGTTGCGGTACATACCCAATACTCTTCCTCATCGATCTATAAGTAGAACCCTTTATTGTGATTTGCCCCGATATTTTGGGGATCAATTCGAGTATCCCCTTTATCAATGTGGACTTCCCTGCTCCATTGGGGCCAATGATGCCGATTAAATTCCCTTCCGGCACCTCAAATGAGACATCTTCGACAACCGGCTTCTTATGATAAGCAATCGTTAAATTCTCAACCTTCAAAGCTGCTAAATTCATAGTTTCTCCCCCTTATTTCAAAGCACGGACGATGGTGTCGGTATTATGACGGACCATTCCGATATACGTTCCTTCTTCCGTCCCTTTTTCACCCATGGCATCCGAGAACAATTCACCGCCGATTTCCACTTTGTGACCCTGCTTGCCTGCTCCCTGAATGACAGCCTCGATGGCCTTCCTTGGTACGCTTGACTCAATGAAGATCGCTTTAATTTTGTTTTCCACAAGATAATTCCGCATATCCGTCACATCTTTTGATCCATATTCCGATAATGTATTGATCCCTTGGAGCCCTCTTACGTCCAGGCCGTATGACTGGCCGTAGTACCCAAAAGCATCATGTGCCGTGACGAGCACCCGTTGATCTTTTGGTATTTTATTAATTTCGTCTTGAACATATTTATCAAGTTCCTCCAATTGCAGAACGTACTCTTCATAATTTTCACGAAACTCTGCTTCATGGTCCGGATCATTGGCAATCAATTCTTTCTTTACTGTATCCGCAGCAACGATCCAAAGCTTTACATCAAACCATACGTGGGGATCATGTTCCTTTGCACTCACTTTGCGAAGTTGGTTCTCCTTGAAGTCCTCCGTTACGGCAATCGTCGGTTTATCCTTGCTCATCATTTCAAATATATCCGTCATTTTCCCTTCAAGATGCACACCGTTATAAAAAATCATATCAGCCGAATCCAGCGTCTTAACATCACCCTGTGTCGCTTTATATAGATGGGGATCGACTCCCGGACCCATTAAACTGGTGACCTCGACATGTTCACCGCCGATATTCCCAACCAAATCTCCAATCATTCCCGTTGTTGCAACGACATTCAGCTTACCATTGCCTTTATCACTTTCGACCGTATCATTGCCGCACCCCGTTAAAATCAGCAATGCAGCAAGCACGCTCCCAATAGATTTCAGAAAACCCATCCATATTCCCTCCCTTTTTCCTCTTTCTAAAATAGTTTGCCATGCGCAAAACTAAGTGTAAATTTTTTTACATTGTCGTAAATACTAAAAAGTTTCCCTTGCACAACTTATTTTATACTATACACAAATACACAAAAAAAGTGCAACAATTTTTTTAAACATTTCAAAAAAGACAATGACATTTACAAACAGCAAAAACTGTCAGGCAGCTCCAAAAGGAGCTGCCTGACAGCCGGTCATTCCGTACATGAAACTAACGCTGAAGTTATATTTATATTGTGGGGTTTTAATGGTGAATATAAACGATGGGGGCTATTTCGGGACGGTGTGAAATTCACGAGTAAAGTGCCAAAATTCACGAGTAAATGTGCATTGCCACTCATTTTTTCAAGGAAATTGCCAAGTACGCAAAGCCCAATTCGATTCCGCAAAGCACTAAAAGGGTGATTAAAGTTTGGAACATCATGTTTTCCTCCTCCTCTAAGATTTAAAACAATCTTAAAGGATGAAACCCATACCAGAACAAGACCTTATTTAAAGAAATCTTCGGCTGCCCCACTCTGTTCCCTTGCCCTGAAATGGGTTTCATACTGTACAATATAAAAAAAGAAAAAACGGTGATACCATGACAAATATTAAAGAAATAGCTCAATGTGCCGGTGTATCTGTATCAACAGTGTCCCGTGTATTGAATGATCATCCATATGTAAGCCCCGAAAAAAGAAAGAGCGTCTTGGAAGCCATCGATCGTTTGAATTATACGAGAAACATAAACGCCATTCATCTTTCAAAAGGTAAAACTAATCTTATCGGCATCATCATCCCCTTCAACAATCACCCATATTACGGGGCAATCGTTAACGGAATCACTAAACAGGCAAATGCAATTGGCTGCCATATCGTCATCTTTCAAACAAATTATGACAGAGAGAAAGAAATCCAGGCTTTTCATATGCTGCAAATGAAGCAGCTAGATGGCATTATCGTTTGTTCAAGGATTTCGGAAATGAAAATCCTTTTGGATTATCAAAAATACGGGCCGATTATTTTATGTGAAGACACAGCCCAGGCTGAATTCTCATCCATCAGCATTGATCATTATGCAGCTTTCTCCTGTGCCCTTGAGTACGTGATTGCTAAAGGATATAAGAAAATCGGATACAGCCTCGGCCGTAAAAAGAGCAGAAATAGTTCCAATCGTATAAAGGCCTTTAACGATGTCATGAGTAAACATCAATTGATAAACAATAAAGAATGGCTGTTTGAAGGCAGTTATCACATCAAAGACGGTGAACAATTGTTTCAGGAATGGAATTCGATGAGAGATAAACCTGAAGCCATCATCATCACGAATGATGACACGGCGGCAGGCTTCATTCTTACCGCTAGGAAATCGGGTATAAGGGTTCCGGAAGATGTGGCCATTCTCGGTTTCAATAATGATAGTCTGAGTGAAATGCTCGACATCACGACCATTTCCTTGCCGCTCGAATGGATTGGGAAAATGGCAGTGGACCTATTTGAGAACCCTGAGGCGGTCCAACATGTAAAGCTTGACTACGCCCTTATAAAAAGGAGGACCGTCTAGTCCTCTCCATGCTTTATTTTGGTATATCGTCATTTGGATTCTTCCTTGCTGCCATCATTCATTAACTAGGAAAAAATAACCACATAAAATAACCATTGCGATATCCATGAGATTAATTTATAATTTTGATATAGTAAAGTTTACTCAATTACTAGCAATCTATTAGCGATTGCATGAATTTCATGAGTACGATCGTCCAACGTCACTTACAAGCTGGCGTAACGATTTTAGAAAATTGAATACTTCCTCATTTACCGATGAGTTAGAGGCTGCAGCTTATAATAGTAAAACGGACGAGATTCTGGAAAATTAAAGACTCCGTTTGAAAGGATAAATTGCCGAAGTTAGGGTATATTCCATGTATATTCTTGCTGGCGGTGTTACCGAACAGGAACACCACTGTCACGTTTTTTCAAAAAAACGTGGGGAGCTATCTTCGGAAGGATAAACGGGTTTATTATAAACAGCCGTCGATCTTTTTCGACTGCTGTTTTTTTATTTTTCGTTCCCTTCCAATAAAAAGGAGTGTAACATCAATTGTCAAATTCACAATCAGCATCAAGCCCTACCGAACTGAAAAGGAGCCTGAAAGCGCGTCATTTAATGATGATTTCATTAGGTGGAACGATTGGAACAGGTTTATTTTTAGCAAGTGGCGGTGCCATTCATTCAGCTGGTCCCGGCGGTGCCTTGGTGGCATACGCGGTCATCGGCATCATGGTTTATTACTTAATGACAAGTCTTGCAGAAATGGCAGCTTTCATGCCTGTGGCCGGTTCGTTCCGTGTCTATGCATCCAAATTCGTCGATCCGTCTTTCGGTTTTGCGATTGGTTGGAATTACTGGTATAACTGGGCAATCACCATTGCCGCTGAATTGGCAGCCGTTGTCTTAATTATGAAGTTCTGGTTCCCGGATAGCCCTTCAATTATCTGGAGTGCCATTGCGTTAATCATTATGTTTCTTATCAATTACATGTCAGTTAAAGGTTTCGGGGAAACGGAATTCTGGTTTGCCATGATCAAAGTCGTGACAGTCGTCATTTTCTTGATCACGGGTGTCCTGATCATTCTTGGAATCATGGGTGGGAAAGACCCAATTGGTTTTTCCAATTTCACAATGGGCGAAGGTCCCTTTAACGGGGGATTCTTCACGATCCTGGGCGTATTCATGGCTGCCGGCTTTTCATTCCAAGGAACGGAATTGCTTGGAGTGACTGCTGGTGAAAGTGAAGATCCAGAAAAAAATATCCCAAAAGCGATCAGATCCGTTTTCTGGCGCATTATCTTATTCTATATCCTTGCCATTTTTGTAATTGGAATGATCATTCCTTTTACCGATTCTCGTTTATTGAGTGAAGATGTTGCCGTAAGTCCATTCACGCTTGTATTTGAACGGGCCGGCCTTGCATTTGCTGCATCCATCATGAACGCGATCATTCTATCATCCGTACTCTCTGCCGGTAACTCTGGCATGTACGCTTCAACCCGTATGCTATGGGACTTGGCACGTGATGGGAAAGCACCGAAATTCCTAGGCAAGTTGGATAAAAGAGGAGTACCCGTGAATGCACTTATCGTGACTTCTTTAGTAGGCTGCTTTGCATTCTTAGCTTCATTTTTCGGTGATGGAGTCGTTTATATCTGGTTATTGAACGCTTCAGGCATGGCGGGATTCGTGACATGGGTCGGGATTGCGATCGCCCATTATCGATTCCGCAAAGCTTACGCAGCTCAAGGCCTTGATATGAATGCTTTACCATTCCGGGCAAAAGGCTTCCCATTCGGGCCTTTATTCGCACTTGTCCTTTGCATTATCATTATCATCGGACAAGGCTATCAAGCTTTCAGCAGCGATGGGATCGACTGGAATTCAATGTTTGTTTCCTACATTGGCTTGATTTTATTTTTCGTCCTATGGTTCGGCTATAAAATCAAACATAAAACGAAAATCATTCCGCTTGAGGAATGTGACCTTAAATCTAAATAACACGCAAAGGACCTGTTCTATGGTGAACAGGTCCTTTTTTCATTTCAAGAGATAAACTCGGCATTCATATGGACGCAGAGGTTTGCCGGAGATCCCTTCTTCCTCCTGATCATAATTGCTGACTTCCTCCTGATCATAATTGCTGATCAGCCTTGTGGCTGAATAGGCATGCAGCTCTTCAGGCAAAGTATAGGAGGCCTGCTCTTCTTTAAAGTTGCATAGCACCAACAGCTTTTCCCCTTCAAACGATCTCGTGTAGGCAAATATTCGTTCGTCATCCGGCAAGAGCAGTTCATAACGGCCATAAACGACGATTTCATGTTTCTTGCGTAATTGGATAAGCTTTTTATAAAAATGAAAAATGGAATTCGGATCATTATAGGCTTTTTCTGCATTAATTTCGGGAAAATTAGGATTAACCTTAATCCAAGGAACCCCTTTCGTGAACCCTGCGTTCCGGGAGTCATTCCACTGAATCGGTGTCCTCGCATTATCCCTGCTGCGGGCGTGGATGGCTGACATCATCCGCTCTTTTGACCAGCCATGCGAATTGACGAGTTCTTCATAAGAATTCAATGTTTCGATATCCCGGTAATCATCGATGCTTTCAAAGGCAACATTGGTCATGCCCAGCTCTTCCCCTTGATATATATAGGGTGTCCCTTGAAGCATATGAAGGCAAGCTGCAAGCATCTTTGCGCTTTCAATACGATACTTTCCATCATGACCAAACCTTGAGACAATCCTAGGCTGATCATGGTTGTTCCAGTATAAACTGTTCCAGCCATCCCCCTCCAAACCAGTCTGCCACTTGGAAAGAATTCGCTTTAAATCGGTAAGCTTCCACTTATCATTACTCCATTTCCCTGCTGGTCCGCTCCCCAAATCCATATGTTCGAATTGAAAGACCATATGTAGCTCACCACGATCTTTACCTGTGAACAATTGCGCTTCCTCCGGTGTGACGCCTGGCATCTCCCCAACCGTGATCACGTCATGTCCTGAAAGTGCCCGTTGATTGATTTCCTGCAAAAACTCATGTATGCGCGGGCCATTCAGGAAAAAGGGGCTTCCATCTCCATACTGTTTCTCATGATGAACGGCTCCATCTGTATAGCTTTGATCTTTTGAAAGGAAATTGATGACATCCATCCGGAAGCCATCGACACCTTTATCAAGCCACCAAGTCATGATGCTGTAGATTTCTTCACGGAGCTTAGGGTTCTCCCAGTTTAAATCCGGTTGTTTCCTGCTGAATAAATGTAAATAATATTCATCCGTTCCTTCATCATATTCCCATGCTGAACCTTTAAAAATGGACTCCCAATTATTTGGTTCTTTTCCATTCCTGCCAGGTTTCCAAATATAATAATCCCGTTTCGGATTATCTTTTGAGGATCGGGATTCCTTGAACCACGGATGTTCATCAGAAGAATGGTTGACCACCAGGTCCATCATGATCTTCATTCCACGTTCATGAACCGCCTTCAACAACCTATCGAAATCAGCCATGGTCCCGAATTCAGTCATGATTGATTTATAATCACTGATGTCGTATCCATTGTCATCATTGGGAGATTGATAAACAGGGGATAGCCATATCACGTTCACACCCAGCTCTTGTAAATAATCGAGCTTCATCAAGATTCCGTTTATATCCCCTATCCCATCCCCATCACTATCCATAAAACTCCTTGGGTACACTTGATACACAACAGCCTCTTTCCACCATGCTTTGTCCATGCCTTTCCCCCTCTTTGGCCGCATTGATTAATCATTACACCAATACCCCTATTATAAAGAGGGAAACTTCAGAATATTCTACTTTTATTCAGCTATTCCCGTTTGAATCATTTCAATATCCAGATCCACTTCGATTGGAATATAGGGATATGCCTTCTCCCAATGTTTCTGATCAAAATTTCTGGTTTTACTTTTAGCGTGATCACCGATTGCAATCGGATCGATATTGTACTCCTGAAACATGGTTACCATCTCATTTAATTTTTTCCCAATGACACGCTCGGCCCTGGCCTCTATTTTATTCAGGTCGACCGCTTTGCCCAAGTCATAGCCTTGGACTTCCAGCAGACTCGCCTTTAATTTCACTTCAATCCTTACCTTTGGGTCTTGGTTTGCATCCGAAATATGATAATGGACACGTGACTCCACGTTATTGATATCTGTAAAGTCATTTTCCTTCCATTTAATTTCATAACTCCCCATCTTAAAGTTATCAGTAAGGACTTTAAATAAAAATCCGTCCTCATAAGGAATGTATTTGCCAATATAACGATCCTGATTAAACAATGCGATCCCTTTAACCCGTATTTGGTCCCCTTCCGTTTCCAATAAGGGCAAGACCGGGTCGATTCCTTTACCATGACACGCATATAAATACCTGTGTAGATCGACTTCAGGCAAATTAGTCCTTATATTCTGTTCGATCAGCTCTTTCACTTGAACTCCTGGAGTTTTAATCAACTTCGGCTCCATTTTAACTACATCCTCCGCTTTGCCATGAACGACCGCTAAGTACAAATCCCTTCCCACCATCGGGTCACGCCTATATGTATCGACATAATCATTCAACCCCTTGCCTGCCAATTCTTCACCATAGAGAATGACAGTCAGTCTTCCACCGACAATCGGGAATGGTGTTTTTGCATTTTCCTGCTGGCGGGCTGCCTTTATATCATGGGAGACCGCCTCATATACTTCTTTACCGAGATTTGCTTCCTCCCCAGGCTGTGGAACGCTGACAACGACCGTACCTTTGATTTTTTTGCCTTCGGCATCATCATAACCTACGACTTCAGCAATTAAAATATCTTCCAATATTTGTTTTTCTACGCCGCAAGCCGTCATCAAGAAACCTGCCAATGTTATCAAGAGAATTCGGATTTTCACGATTTACGCCCCCTGACCTTATAGACAATCGACTGCCATATGAATAAGAGCGGAAGATACAAATAAATGATATAAAAACCAATTTCCGAACTTATCGTGTTAAACTTATCGATTCTATAGCGGTTATCCAATAAAATGCAGGAAACTAAAATGATTAGCAGAATGAAGACCAGCATCTTTTTCTGCCTTAGTCCAAATACTCTTTTTGCTGTCCTGCTCGCTGCCCAAACCCCTATGCAAACATTCGGCAGCACCATGAACAGCCAAACGGAAATCCCTATGTATTCGAACCTTTCAATGAATGGAAGGTCTACAATTTTCCATAACGTTAAAGTTGCCCATATTACATCTTTCAATTGATCTTGATGATAGTAGGCTAATGAAACAATGATGGATACTAAATATATCGCCATAGTGAACACCGCCCCTAAGTGGGCCCATTTTTGAGATTTTTCACGGTTCTTAATGAAAGGGTAATAAATGAGGAGTAATTCAAAACCAAGGTAATTCAGGGTCATTTTCTTGCAGGCCTTCATGATTTCCAAAAAGGAATGATCAAGAAAAGGACCCAAATTTTCAAAGTGGGCGTACTTCAATGGGAAGTAATTCAAAAAGAATAATGGTGATCCGATAATAAGCCCGATAATGCAAAAACCGGTAATGACCCTGAACCCTCCCGCCACAAAACTATACACGAGAATAAGCATGACGGTTATTAGCATCAGGAGATTGACACCAGGGAACATCCAAACCTGAATGACTTCTAAATAAGTCCTGATAAGAATGATGGAGATCATTATAAAGTAGAGGATGAATAAAATAGTGAAAGCATTTCCGACCCATTTACCGAACAAATCCTTGTGGATGGCAACCAAATCAAGTGTTTGGGGACCCCTGCCTAAAAGCCTGAAACACATCCAAAGCAGAACATTTATGATCAACCCTGATATGAGGACAGATAACCATGCGTCTTGACCAGCCTCTTTCACTATGACCCGTTCAAACCCCAATATCCCTACCCCAATCTGCATGCCGGGCATAAGGAAAAAAACAAAAAATGGCGATATTAATTTAGTTTCATTCGGTTTGACTTCCATACCTTCTCACCGCTTTCTACACCTTATTCATCAATATCATTATGGGAGTTTCGCTCTTCCGCCTCCTTCCTTATCCTTAGTGGATTTTCCGTCCGCAGAAATTGCGGGCGTTTTTTCTGCTTTGAAAAAGGGAGGCGAATGAGACTATCTTTAAAGTCATGAATTCTTAACGGGTAAAGCGGGTCTAAATAAGGACTGCCAAGCGAAGTCAATTTCAATAAATGACTTAAAATGAATGCACTGCATAAAGCTATTCCAAACAGGCCGTATAACTGGGCTGCAATCAGAAAAGGGAAGCGGATAAGGCGGATGGTATTACTGATTTGGTAAATCGGCACCGTAAACGAAGCCAAGGCAGCCAAAGCGACGAGCATCAGTAAGACATTACTGACAAATCCAGCTTCCACGGCGGCTGTACCGATGACTATACCGCCAACAATGCCAATGGTGGAACCAACCTTAGCAGGCAGCCTGACCGCTGCTTCCCTCAGCAATTCAATCGTCCCTTCCAGCAAGATGGCTTCCAAGATCGGCGGAAAGGGGATCACTCCCCTGGATGAAATTAAGATTGGCAGCAAATCCGTGGGAATCACTTGATAATGATAGGTTAAAACGGCAACATACAGAGGTGAAGATAAAACGGAAAACAGCACGGCGAAAAGCCGAATCAAACGGAATGACGTGCCGAGATTCCAAATTTGGAAATAATCTTCAAATGATGAAAAGAACGAAATGATGGTATTTGGACCAACTAATGCATGTGGAGATCCATCCAGCATGATCCCTATTTTCCCTTCCGATAATACACTTGCCAGATGATCAGGCCGCTCCGTATCAATCAGTTGCGGAAACATCGAATTTCGATTATCCGTGATCATCTGGCTTACAAACGAAATATCGACGATCGTATCATAGTCTATATCATCTATTCTCTGCATGACCGTATTCACGATCTGTTGATTTACTACCCCATCTATGTAGAGTACCGCTAACCTTGTTTTAGAGATGCTGCCGACCCTGAATTCCTTGGACTGCAATTCAGGAGTGGGCAACCGGTTACGGATCAGATTCAAATTCGAATCAAGCGATTCAACAAAGGCCTCCTTGGACCCAACGACCGTATACTCGGACTCGGGTGTGGAAATTTGCCTTTTCACACTATGAACACATGGAATCAGCAAACACATTTCATCATCTTGCTTGTATTGAATCATGATTGATCCTGCCAAAACCAATTTTTGAATGTCTTTTAAATCAGCCGTCAATTTCATATCTTCCATCGGAATATCGCCTTTTAATCGCTTAAGATCCTTCTTCGGTTGATTAGACATGACAGCCAATACTTGTTCATGAAGCTGTTGTACACTTACCAGTGAATCGAAGTAGGAAATCGTGTAGCCATCATCATCCGGGAATTGGAAGGCAAGAAAATCATGGGATGCTTTAAACTTTTTAAGAAGTTCCTGAAAATCCTTGGAAGTAACCTGAAAGGATGCTGCATCCATTTCCCTCCTTCCCTTAAAAAACCTCACCATCCCACCCCCTTTTTACGTTCATTCGATTATTGTAACCACCCTTTTTAAAGTTAGTCATGATCCACCGATATCTCCAAAATAGGAAAAGACCTATCCGGAATCCACCGGATAAGCCTTACGTCTTGATTCATTAATGAACCCATTACCTTTGACTTGGAAAAATGCGTGTTACCAGTTCACGGAACTCTTCACCCAATCCTGCAACGGGTTTTCCATTCTCAATATCATTCGCATACCCTTTCATTCTTTGAACAAAGTCCGGGTTTGTCGACACATAAACTTGGTCTACCGATGGATCGGCTCCCCTTACTGCATCAGCAACCCTTTCTTTAAGGTCATTCGAGATATCCTTATCCCCGCCGTCTTTCAATACCGCCCCTACATAAGCATTATTTCCAGTGACGATGACACTTGCTCTACTTACTTCCTTCAGGGCTTCGACCCGATTTGAGATATCCTTGGAGACCCTCATATCGTTTACGCCATTATCATTATTGTCATTGTTATTGTTATTATTATCATTAATATTTTGCCTTGTATCGCTTACATTCATCGGATTATCTAAATTATCTTGATGGGTACGATTCAGGCCAAGATTTTCACTGGCACCTTCTTTATCATTAGTTGAACAACCTGTAATCATTAAAGCCATCATCGCACTTGATACTATCGCTTTATAGTTCATTTTCTTCACTCCTCTAAAATCGTTTAACATTACTATTTACGAGGAGAGGATAGATTATTCAGAAGAAGTGATTTTCAAGCCGATAATCCCCACCAAAATTAAACCGACGAATACCAAACGCATCGCATCCTTAGGCTCGTTAAAAACGATGATGCCAACCAGAACAGCCCCAAGGGCCCCTATTCCGGTCCAAATTGCATACGCCGTTCCCATAGGCAGGGTTTTTATCGCCGATGATAAAAAATAAAAACTAATGACCATACCGGCAATCGTTATGATAGAAGGCAATAATTTCGTAAAACCCTCCGTATACTTTAAACTTGTCGCCCATACCACTTCAAATAATCCTGCAATCACCAAATGAATCCAAGCCATCTTTTTCCCTCCAATTACAGAAAAAGCCCGAAAGGTCATAAATCATAACCTCCCGGGCTTTTTTCCCTCCGTGTACACAGATTCCTGCGCGTTTCTCTTGGACCATTCCGGCAAAATTCAACCGAGGAACCCTAGAAACTTATTATTTCCATACTATATCATGTACATTTCAAATCGGTCAAACACTTATGCATCGCTTCTGTTTCTAAGCTTCCACTTGTCACCTTTTATTGAAAGCCAAATATTTTTAAATGGTTCAGGCATTTCTTTAGCCGCATCAATCGTATATTGTACAGCCTCTTTTTTATATTGGACATCTTCAGTGATTTCTTGCTGGGTCATGGCGAGTTGGTCCGTCTCCGATTTAATCTGGTCCGTTTTGGCCTGTATGCGTGTAACGGTTTCAGTCACATTTTCAATTGTCGGTTTGGAATCCTTAAATGTTTTAAAAGCAAAAAACGCTAAATAGATAATCGCTCCGATAAAGAGGGCAAGACTAATATATACAATGATCACCTAGATTCCTCCTTTTATTTTACCTTTACTATACCCGTAATAATTGGGCAGAAAACGAATCCCCATGTATTTTCTTTTATGCCTGGTCATATTATTGATAGAAAAAGGAGGAATGAAAATGAATCAAATGCCTCTGCTTAAAGCCTGTTTTAAAGCGGGAATACACTTCATTAGACATATGACCATACAGCAGGCTGCCACTATTGCAGGAATCATTTTTTTAATCATTCATCCAGAAGTTTTCAGCCCCCTTTGGCTTACATTGGCAACCTCCGTCTTGATTCTGCTCCTGCTTTGAGGTTTATAAGTGACCTTCCGCACACTTGTAGAGTTATCGATTTCTTCTTTAACATCCCCATCCAGATTGAACATCGAGGATATGCAAAACAATTCCTCTCTTGATCCTGGAAGAACATTCCGGCACGGATCAAAAAGGCATGGAGACCATAACATTAATAGGACTGCTTCTATGCATACATACGGTGTAAAACACTATTTCCATTAACACCTTACTCTTCTGAAATAATGGCATTGAAATAAAAAGGCATTTCAAACTCTTCATCATGATGAAGTATAAAGTTTAATCAATCGATTGATTAAAAAGGAATTGGACTTTAACCCCCTTGTGACGGCAGAACTTCCCTCCCCTTCATATATTGATTATACTGCATTTACCATTTTATCAAACGGAAAACTATTAGAAAATTACAAAATTTGTGTATAATTAGGCTATATTCATTAACTCTTAAGGAGGAATCATAATCATGGACACTCTCATTCAACAGTTCAGGAATTTGCCCACCACGGCGATTTCCGATGCAATGGAAGGGTTGAGCAATCTGGAATCAGCGATTAAACCCTTAAAGGAAGAATTTCGAATGGCCGGACGAGCTTTGACTGTACAGATGCCCGTTGGTGATAATTCAGCTGTGTTAAAAGCAATCGGCCAAGCAAGGCCTGGGGATATAATAGTCGTTGACAGCAAAGGTGATACATACCGGGCTATAGCAGGAGACTTCGTTGTCGGCATGATGCAGACCATGGAAATTGGCGGCCTCGTGGTAGATGGGGTCATTCGCGATCTTGAAGCCATTAAAGAGATGAATTTCCCTGTTTTCAGCAAAGGGACGACGGTTGCCTCAAGTGGCAAGGCAGGTGTAGGCGAAACCAATATCCCCATTTCCTGTGGGGGTGTCACCGTCTTTCCAGGGGACATCATCATAGGGGACATAGATGGAGTCGTGGTCGTGCCAGAAGCCATTGGTGAAGAAATCCTTATCAAAGCAAAGGATAAAATCATGAAAGATGAACAGCGTGCTGAAAAATATGCAGGGAATCCTGATGAAATAAGAAAGTATATTGCCATGATGTCCAATAAAGCATGATCTAACACATAAAAAAACAGGCAGGAAGCGATGGCTTCCTGCCTGTTTTTTCATTAGCCTTATTTATCGGTCTTTTCATCTTCCTTTGAACCTTCTTCATCATATGTGTAATCATAATCAGCAGGGTCTATCGGTTTAAAACCATTTGGAGTATAGAAACGGAGTAAGTCACCGTTAACTACTTGATCGGATAAATTGAGCATCGTTTCAGCTCTCTTTTTATAATTGAGGATGTCATCATTTTCCTCGACCAATTCCCCTGTTTTAGTATCGTAGTATTTACCTTTAATGGAAGTGACATCCGGTGTAACAAAATCACCATTCCTGAAAGGTACCACTTCATTATGATCTTTTGACAATAAATCTGAACCGAATTGTACATAATCTTTAGATTCGATTCCTAACAGATGCAATAAAGTCGGGAGAAGGTCGATCTGTCCTCCGTATTGGTGCATTTCCCCGCCTTCAACACCCGGAACATGAATCAATAATGGCACACGTTGCAATTGGGCATTCTCAAATGCGCCAACATCCTTGCCAAGCACTTTTGACATGGCTTCTTTATGGTTTTCGGAAATACCATAGTGATCACCATACATAACGATTACCGAGTTGTCATATAGACCGGATTCCTTCAGATAATCGAAAAACTCTTTAAGCGCCTCATCGGCATAGCGTGCAGTCTGGAAGTAATTATCCACGGAAGCATCGCCTGTCGTATGCTTACCGATTGTTGCTTTTTCCTGATCCATCGAATATGGGAAATGGTGAGATACCGTTATGAATTTTGTATAGAAAGGCTGTTTAAGCGTTTCTAACATTGGAATCGATTCCTTGAAGAAAGGCTTATCCATTAATCCATAACTTAGTACTTCCTCTTTATTTTCCATATTATAATGGTTTGCATCGAAGAACTGGTTAAAACCAAGAGACTTATACATCTTATCCCGGTTCCAGAAAGATTTGTAATTACCATGGAACACAGCAGATGTGTATCCTTGTTGTCCTAAGATTGCTGGTGCTGCTTGATACGTATTTTGGGAACGGTTTGTGAATGCTGCCCCCTGCGGTAAACCGAACAGGGAATTTTCAAGCATGAATTCGGCATCCGCTGTTTTACCTTGGCCCACTTGATGGAAGAAATTATCAAAGCGCATGAAATCTGACTTATCATGTGCAAGTGAGTTCAAAAATGGAGTGACTTCCTCCCCATCCAACTTATAATCGATCAGGAAATTCTGCATCGATTCCAAATGCAGGTAGATAACATTTTTACCTTTGGCTGCACCAAAATATTCAGGGTTCGGTTCAGCGCTTGTTGCCTTCGTATAGTTGACGACTTCAGCGATATCGGTGCTGTTTGCAGTTGCACGCTGAGCGTATGTTTTAGTATTCTGAACGGCATCATAAACCGTATAGTTGAACATGCCCAAATATTTGACGATATAGTTCCGGTCGAATGTCCTTGATAATAATTGCGGGCGATCCTTTTCAGCAAGTCCCAAATTGATTGCGAAAATTGCAAGTCCCGCTAGGTAAACCATTCCAACTGTACGGCGTTTGACTTTGAAGTCTTCCACTTTAAAGTCTTTGAATCTGTACAACACGATCAAAAGGACCGTATCAAGGAAATAAAGTACATCATGGCCTTTAAATAATTCTAAAATACTCGGCCCCAAATCCCCGGCATTTTGTACTTGCGTCAAGGTTGGCAATGTAATGAAATCGGTAAATGACCGATAGTATACAATATTGAAGAATAACCATAGTGACATCAATAGGTTCAACCTGATGATCCATTTAAACGTTTTTTTGCCTCTAGCCAATAGTGCCAAGCCGAAGAATAAAATGGCTGAACTAATCGGGTTTATGAACAGTAAGAACTGTTGCAGGCCATTTTCAATACCTAAGTTAAATTCAACTCGATATCCAATATAAGTTTTTATCGTAAACAAGACTACCGCAATAAAGAAAAAGCCTAGTATGTTATCTGCAAATAAATGCCGGCTTTTTTTAAGAAAATTATTCATGCTTTCACCTCTATTAATCTAGTGGTTTATTTATATAAATTTTTACAAACTTACAAAAGACGGAAAATCGGAAACCCTATAATAGCATTCTTTCACTTGGATAGTCAAGATTGTGAAAACCACTTATTGTCACATCCATAACCCTTATATCCAGAACACTTCTTTAGCTTATGAACAAGCCTTTGAAAAAATAACAGAGTTTCGCCCATCTCGAATGTTCAGCGCACCTATAACAAATATATAGGAACTCCATTTCTTAATCCAATAAATATCACCGTAACTTTTTGGGGTGACTGCGGATGACAGTCGCTAATTAGCTTCACGTCTTTCAGGCTTTTACCATTATAAACGACTCTTTATAAAAAAACCAGTACATTACAAAATATGTAAAGATATAAATCTTCAATTATTTAAAGCTATAAGGTAGATCCAGGATTTCTTTCCCGATGATTCGACAGTTGAGAATGGATCGCCGGTTACATGGAAGCATGTCTCCTCCGCATTTTTAATACCCCCGCCAAAATCAAATCCTGCAAAAGTTTGACCCGTTTATCATTGCGTCCCTCCGCCTCTTAAACCCCATAAAATAACAATAGGGTTTCGCTTCATATCGACATCATTCCCCTCCGGCATATTTAGCTAGCTTTTTTCAAATAATTTTTCCTGAAAGCGATGATCTTTTTGTGTTTATATTTTTACTTTCCGGGATCATTTATCACCCATAAAAGATTCAATTTACCAAAGTTCACTAAAATTACAATTTTAAAACCCTTCCTGGAAACCGAGAGGATGCAAATGACATTATAATAGGAAGAAACTGAATTTTTCCATATTGGCTGAAGGGTTATACTCTTTCGATAGGAAGCCCATATGACCATAGGAGCGGTAACAGGCTTTGAATATAGGACTTGTCTATTCTCCCCCCCTTATTAGGGGTTATGGCGCCTTAAAAGCTTTCCTGTGTATGGCAAGAAATCTTTTCGTCCCCTTTGTTAGTATATTGGTTTCATCCAGCTTTATTATAAAAAATAAAAATCCTGCCCTCGACCGAGGACAGGATTCCTTATTTTATATTACTTGATGCCTTCTGAAATTTCTTTAACCATAGCATCAACAGATTCTAAACCGCCGCCTGATAAGTACCAGTAGTTAGGGTCTAGATAAATGATGTTACCTTCTTTAAATGCTTTTGTATTTTTTACAATGTCATTTTCAATCGTTTCTTTTGCTGCAGCTCCATCACCGGCAACCGCATCCCTATCTACAACGAATAGGTAGTCAGGGTTCTTTTCAGCAATGTATTCGAAAGAAATGCTTTGACCATGTGTCGATACTTCCAATTTATCATCTACTGCAGGCACTCCGAATACATCATGGATGATGCCAAATCGTGAATCCGGTCCGTAAGCACTTACTTTTCCACCGCTCGAAAGAACGATTAAACCAGTTTTGTCAGTTGGGGCTTTTTCTTTCAAAGCATTAATGTTTTCTTCAACACTTGCCAATTCTTTAGCTGCTTCGTCTTTTTTATCGAAGATTTTACCCAAAAGTGTTACGTTTTCTTTAAAGGATTCCATATACTTTGTTGTATCCACACCAACAAAAACAGTAGGGGCAATTTTGCTTAATTCTTCATATGCTTCAGATTGACGGCCAGAAATAAGGATTAAATCTGGTGCAATTTCGTTGATTTTTTCGAAGTCAGGCTCTTTTAATCCGCCGGCATTTTCAGTTGTATCTTCATATTTAGAAAGGTATTCTGGAAGTCCATCATGAGGAACAGCTGCCACTTCCACACCTAATTTATCAAGAGTATCAAGAGTACCCATATCGAATACAACGACTTTTTCAGGGTTAGTTTTTACTTTCGTTTCGCCTAGTTGGTGCTTAACCGTAATTTCTTCGCTCTTGGCACTTTCTTTTTTCGCGCTTGATTCTTCTTTTTCCTTATCTGATCCGCAAGCTACAGCCACTACAGCGAGCATTGCAACCAAAAGCAGTAAGGATAATTTCTTAATCATTATGGTCACCTCGAAAAATTTTTTTATTTAAAATTACATATTGAATCCTCACCTTCACAGAGTTCACCTTCATCACTTTCCCTGCCGTATGAACAGGAGGCGGCTAAAGTCTTGGGCGCCCGCCAACTCTTAACTGCCTAAGAAGCGTATGAGGTGATTCCGGGAAGGCTACGAATACTGAAGTAATTTAAAACCAGATGGAAGGGTCTTGGGTCTTATGTGAAGTACACACAGATCTTATTGTCATTGATGCTTTGGATTTCAATATCCATATCATAGATTTCCTTTAATACATTGGAATTGATGACTTGCTCTGTAGGTCCATTATGAACAACCTTGCCATCCTTCAACGCGACAATATAGTCGGAATAACAGGATGCAAAATTAATGTCATGAATGACGATGATGACCGTTTTCCCTAATTCATCGGCCAATCTCCTCAATACCTTCATGATTTGGACGGAATGCTTCATATCAAGATTGTTCAGGGGCTCATCAAGTAGTACATACTCCGTGTCCTGAGCAATAACCATGGCAATGAAGGCCCGCTGTTGCTGCCCGCCGCTAAGCTGGTCCAGAAACTTATCCTGCATGTCGGCAAGTTCCATATATTCAATCGCTTCATCGACGTATTTCCAATCCTCTTTGGTCAGCTTTCCTTGTGAATAAGGAAAACGGCCAAAGGCGACGAGTTCACGAATCGTTAAACGGATATTGATGTGGTTAGCCTGCTTTAAGATGGCAATCTTTTTCGCAAGTTCATTGCTTTTGAATTTCCCCATATCTTGTCCATCGATCAGGACTTCTCCCGAATCCCGGGTAATGAGACGGCTGATCATCGAAAGGACGGTACTTTTACCCGCTCCATTGGGACCGATGAAGGATGTGATTTTCCCTTGCACTATTTCAATGGAAACATCCTCGACAACCGTTTTACTATTATATTTTTTGAATAAATTTTTCACTTCTACCATGATTTATTCTCCTTTAATAGAAGATAGATGAAATAGACACCGCCGACAAAGTTGATGATGACACTTAAGGTGGTGGAGAACGTAAAGATTCTTTCCACAATGAATTGGCCGCCGACAAGGGCGATCACACTGATCAGCATGGCACCCGGGATGATATGTTTATGCTGATAGGACTTAATGAATTGATATGCCACATTTGCAACAAGTAATCCGAGGAACGTGATCGGACCGATCAGGGCAGTCGAAATGGAGATTAAAACAGTAACGACGATTAAAACCCGCTTCGTGACAAAATCATAATCCACACCCAAGTTTATGGCTTGGTCCCTCCCCAGTGACATGACATCTAAATATTTCAAAAGTCTCATGAAATATATCATTGCCGCTATCATGAGGATAATGGCTAACGTTAACAGGTCGGTGTTGACATTATTGAAGCTGGCGAACATTTTATTTTGAACGATTTGAAACTCATTCGGGTCAATCAATACCTGCATGAATGAAGACATGCTGCCGAATAAGGTTCCGAATATGATACCGATCAGCAACAGGAAGTATATATTGCGGTTTTTCTTGAACATGAACTTGAACAGCAGGCTGGAAAAAATAAGCATGGCCGCAAGTGTAATCAGGAAATTGAGATTTTTATTCATGATCATGATATGCGTTGAACCGAAGAGGAAAATCACTCCCGTTTGGATCAGCATATACATGGAGTCCAACCCTAAGATGCTCGGTGTCAAAATTTTATTATTCGTGACCGTCTGGAAAATCACTGTTGAAAAAGCTATTGCACAACCAACCACGATGATGGCGATGATTTTTATTACCCTTCTCGGCAGTGCATAATCCCAATTCGGACCAAGGTCCCAAAAGATATAACCTGCCGTTAAAGCTGCTGCAAGAACAGCCAATATCATGATCCTACTTTTATTATTCATATGCCTTTCTCCTCAGTATCAGATAGATAAATACGGCGCTTCCTATCACACCAACCACGAGTCCGATCGGGATTTCAAATGGATATATGAGGATCCTGCCCAGAATATCGCAGATCAATAGGAATACGGCCCCTAGCAATGCTGTATGAGAAAGACTCTTTTTCAAATTGTCACCAAGGTAAAGGGATACAATGTTTGGTACGATCAATCCTATGAAAGGAATCGTTCCCACCGTTAACAAAACGACAGTGGAGGATAATGCCACGATGATCAACCCAAAATTGACTATAAGCTTATAATTGATTCCTAGATTGATGGCGAACTCCTCACCCATCCCTGCCACAGTGAATTTATTGGCAAAGAAGTATGCGAGAATGACTAGAGGGATACTTACATATATAAGTTCGTACCTTCCAGACATGATCATCGAGAAATCCCCATTCATCCATGTGTTGAGGCTTTGAATCAAATCATATTTATAGGCAAAGAAAGTCGAGATGGATCCGACGATATTACCAAACATCAAACCAACCAATGGAATGAAAATCGTATCCTTATATTTCACTTGATCAAGAATTTTCATGAACAGGAATGTACCTGCCAAAGCGAATACGAAAGCGAATGCCATTTTCTCAATAAGCGCTGCCGATGGAAAAATGATAATGGCAAGAAGAAGTCCAAGCCGTGCAGAATCCATGGTTCCGGCAGTCGTCGGGGATACAAATTTATTACGGCTCAATTGCTGCATGATCAGACCGCTTATACTCATCACGATACCGGCAATGACTATGGTCACCATTCTTGGGAAACGGCTTTGCAGCATGATTTGCACTTTATCATCACTTAGATCCAATAAATCAAGAGGGCTAATATCTTTTACGCCAATGAATAATGACGTAAATGATAAAACGATTAATGCCATGACTAAATATCTTATCTTCATCTACATTTCCTACTCTTCCTATCTCAGTTAATACAGCGATATAATATTTTTAATTAAGTATATTTGAATATAGACTATCGCAAAGTCACCTTTTGAAATGGAAATCATGAAGTCGCAATAGTTACAAGGTTTTCCCATTCGTGATAATGAGATTCATTATCATTAACTCTTATTCTATCATTTCTCAGACATGTGTCAATATATACAAGGGAATTACTTTGATATTCTCCGAATAGTCATATTGTAATGAATTTTGGTGAACAATCATGCATTTCGTTACAGGAAGTGATAAAATCAAAATAACAAATATTTACTCTTCCAATGAAAGAAGCGATATGATGAAAAACTTGCTATCCAAAGTGTTCTCAAAAAAGGCGAAAATCCAGATTGAATTTTGCCAAAATAATCTTGACCGCTTCCTTAATGAAAAAACAGTTGCTGATTATGGTAAGTTCTTGGCGAATCCAAGGATTCAATATAAAGAATATGAATGTTTGAGTGAGTGTAAACTTTGTAAGAAAACCCCCTATGCGAAAGTGAACGGCCACGCAGTGAGTGGCGAAGATTCACAGGATCTTTTAAATAAGTTACATGATGAATTGAAATGATACGGGCCAAACAAATTGCTTAATCCGTATCTTTTTGACTTTCCACCTGTAATTATACAGAATACAGGTGATGAACATCTATTAAAAGGAATTGAAAATCATGCTAGGGAATCATTAATCTAGTCGTTACTTCCTGTTTTTCACTATTTTCTACTTTTTCACTGTATAAATAGCTTAATATATGATAATTTATGGAAAAAGATAGACAGGAGGACGTCCATGAAAAAAATCATTCCTACCATCGTATCAGCCGTTACGCTAAGTCTTGTCACTGGATTGCCTGGCCCCATGGCCGAAGCAGAAGAATTCACCCCTTATTATGGAAATGGTCCAAGCTACATTCAACCAGATAACCTCTCCCACCTTTTCCCTGTCCCTAATGCATCTTTCAACACCCCTGCCTTTAAACAAAACAAGGTCGCCTTTACGAGCCAGGAAGAAATGTTGGATCATATCAAGTCCCTCTCCCATAAATACAAGAACATCCATTTCAAGACGATAGGCAAGTCCACAGAAGGACGCGACATCCCGCTGCTTCTTTTCAGCAAGGATTCAAAAAGACCGAATAAGGATTCACATAAACCATTGATTTGGATTCAAGGACAGATACATGGCAATGAACCCGCTTCAGGTGAATCAACATTAGTCCTTGCACAATGGCTGGCTGAAGGCAAGCTTGGGGATGTCCTCGATAAAGTGAATGTTGCCATCGTTCCACGCGTCAATCCTGATGGCTCTTATTATTTCAAACGATATACGGCAAATGACATGGATGCGAATAGGGACTACTTAAAAGTGGAATATCCTGAAGTACAGACGATTCATCAGTCAATCGATGATTATGAACCGGAAGTCATTCTGGATGTACATGAATATACAGTGAACCCCGCACCCCTGAAAAAAGTGGGAGCAAACGGATCGATCGCTTCCTATGATTTACTCATCTCCTCAGCCAAGAATTTAAATATTCCCAAACAGCTTCGAAAAGCATCCGATGAACTTCTTTTGCCTAATGTTTATAAAGCATTGGAAAAAGAAAAGCTTTCCTACCACGATTACTATACACTGGCCACTTCTGATGATGGAATCCTAACCGCCACAGAAGGAAGCACAGAAGCCCGGATTGGCAGAAACGCCCTCGGCTTGAAAAATACAATGACCTATTTAATTGAAACGAGGGGAATCAATATCGGCCGTACGGATTTTAACCGACGTGTCTTTGCACAAGCTACAGCTCAGGCAGCCTTCATCAAAACGACAGCCGAACAGGCCGGTAAAGTTAAAAAGGCCGTTAAACAGGCAGAAACTGAAGTCGTGCAAAAAGGGCGAAAAGCAAATGATCATGATAAAATTATCATCACCAGTGAAAATAAATTGGTTAAGGATCAAAAATTGAAGGTAGTCGATTTAGCGAAAGCTAAATTGGCCGATGCCTCCATCGATTGGCTGGATTCTACCGATGCCTACCCTACACTTGTTAGGGATCGTCCGACAGCCTATATCCTTCCACCGGAATATAAAAATATCGCCAAGAAACTTCAGCTATTGGGAGTAGAAGTTAAACAATTAAAAAAACCTATGAAACTAGCTGTTGAAGGCTATAGGGTCAAGGATTTAAAAGTTTCCGCTGAACTGGAAAGCGGACATTCCACAAGGGAAGTCACGACCACCGTCACTTCAACAACTCGGGTTTTCCCAAAAGGAAGCTATGTTTTCGACATGGCCCAGCCTGATGCCAACTTCATCCCCCTTGCCCTCGAACCTGAAGGCATCGACAGCTATGTGACATTCCATTTCATCCCGGCTGACAAAGGAAAAGAACTGCCGATTTACCGCTATATGCAGCCATCTTCTTTACCAGTTAAATGATGCAAAGTATCTCGCTTTGGCAGCTTTCATTGCCAAAGCGTTTTTAATTTCCCCTCCTTTATTCATGCAGGACGATGCGCCTGACATGATTTCTTGAATGCGACGGCAAGTTTTGAATATACATATAAACGGAAACTGTGTTTTTAGAGGAGGAAAGTCATTGAACCAACATGTACAATTGGAAATCAATCGCCTTGTTCATCGCCTGAAACGAGACCAATCCGCTGATGGTTCGTGGAATTATCCCTTTGACACCGGGATTACGGCAGATGCCTATATGATCATATTATTGAAAATTTTAGATATGGAAGATGCCCCTCTTATAGAGGCTTTAGTAAAAAGAATCGAAAGCAAGCAAACAGAAAACGGTTCATGGAAACTTTTCCACGATGAAAAGGACGGCAATATTACGGTTACGATCGAGGCTTATTACGGCCTTCTTTTCAGCGGACTCCGCAATAAGAACGATCCCCATATGAGGAAAGCCAAACAATTCATTCTTTCCAAGGGTGGCATCAAACAAGCCAAAATGTTAACGAAAATGATGCTTACTGTCACCGGACAATACCCATGGCCGCGCCTATTCCCCATTCCTCTCGAAGTGGTCTTACTTCCTCCGACCTTTTTCGTCAGCATTTATGATCTTTCCGTATATGGTCGGGTCAACATGATTCCATTGCTATTACTAGGCCATAAAAAGTTTCAGATCAAAACCCCGGAAACGCCAAGTTTAAAAGAATTATTTCAAACAAGGGAGGACCTTTCCGAAGAGCATGTGTGGGAAGAGTATCGTACCGAGGAATATCGTTCCTTCTTCTCCAAACTTCAAACAGGCGTCAAAACTTTGATTGGTTATCCCGATTATTTACATTCCTTAGCCTTGGATTCAACGAAAAGGTTCATGCTCGACAGGCTGGAACCAGACGGGACACTGTACAATTATTTCGGTTCTACCTTTTTCATGATCTTTGCCCTCCTTTCAATTGGATATTCGAAAAAGGATCCAGTGATTCTAAAGGCCATTGCCGGTCTGAAGGGGATGGCCTGCTCCATTGAGGGACACACACATATCCAGTTCACGACGCCCCATGTTTGGAATACCTCCTTAATAAGCTACTCCCTTCAAGAAGCCGGCATACCTTCCAAAGACCCTACGGTCAAGGCCGCCAATCAGTATTTACTGTCACACCAGCATTATATGTATGGTGATTGGCAGATCCATAATCCTCATGCGATTCCAGGCGGCTGGGGGTTCTCGGATTTCAATACCATGAATCCAGATGTCGATGATACGACCGCCTCACTGCGGGCGCTGGCTAAACAACTGCAAGCAAAACCGGATAATCGAGACAGCTGGCAGCGCGGTGTCTCCTTCACGATATCCATGCAAAATGATGATGGCGGATTTCCAGCCTTCGAACGGAATAACGACCATAAATGGCTGCACCTTCTTCCTATAGAGGGTTCGAAGTATCTCCTGACTGATCCTTCTACCGCTGATTTGACAGGGAGAACACTGGAATTCCTGGGGAACTATATAAATATGAAGAAGCCCGAAGAAGTCAGTAAAAGAGCGGTGGATTGGCTATTGGAAGACCAGAAGCGCGACGGCTCCTGGTATGGGCGCTGGGGCATCTGCTATTTATATGGCACATGGTCTGCACTGACCGGCATGAAGGCAGCAGGGCAAGCCACTGGACATCCATCCATCCAAAAAGCCTTAACTTGGTTGAAGAAAATTCAAAATGAAGATGGCGGCTGGGGGGAATCTTGTTACAGTGATATCAAGCAGCGATATATCCCGCTCGGAGAAAGTACACTGACACATACAGCTTGGGCTGTGGATGCGTTGATATCGGCATCCGAAAAGCCGACAGCCGAAATCGAAAAAGGCATTGCCTATCTCATCCGTTCAGGTCAACAAGACAGCTGGACCAATGATTATCCTGCAGGCCAGGGAATGGCAGATTTTTTGTATATCCATTATCATAGCTACCGCTATATTTATCCCCTTTTAGCCTTAAGTCATTACAATAAAAAATTCCTGATAACTTAATCGTCAGTTTTCTTTATCATAATGGTGAATATGTGGATTACCTGTGGAAAAGTAGTGAATAACACCCGAAAGTTATCCACGTTCTGAGGTTATCCACATTCATTTATCCACAAATGTGCTGAAATCAAGAAATTCACCGTCATATTTGTTGATTTATTCATTTCGTATATGTAAAAATGACTTATTTTATCCAGGAGTTGTGGATAGTTTGGGGATGATCACTATTATGTGAAAACTTTATCCAGTTTATCACTATAAAACTCGATGGCCTTAACATAAGATTGTATGTCTCGATCCTTTGAGGTTTCGGCAATTATCTTCAATAAAGATTCCATTGCAAGTTCATGTTGGCCCAAATTATAAAAAGCCATCGCCCTGAATACCAATAATGCCTTATCCTCAGGAAACTTCTCCAGCCCCGATTCCAATGTCTGTCTCGATTTTTCATATTCCCCTATGGTGCGATATGTGCTCCCCAATCCTAGGTAGGCCCCTTTTGCATCCTCCTCCGGCAAACCTAAATTGATTGCCGCTTCATAATAGGGCACCGCCTTTACCTCAAGTCCGAGAATATCCAAACTCCAGGCACACTGATACTGCATGACTGCATCGCCGGGATTTTGCTTTGCAAGATCCATCAATAATCGATTGGATTTTTTGAATTCTTTCTTTCCTCTTAATGACAGTGCCATTTCCAAATTCCCCATGACCATTCCTCCATTGTATAAGATTCCTTATTGCCCCTATTCGCGATTCCTTTTCAAATTCCTTTATAACCGCAATTATTTTCAAGGTGTCTTCAGCTCCATGGTCGTTTCTTCCACCCATCCGGCTCTTCATCTAGATTCATACTGGCTTAAAAAAAAGGATCTGCCACTCGGCAAATCCTCCATGCACTTCAATTCATGATCATTCTTAGATCACAGATTACCATCGATTAATCATCCAACTGGTTTTTCAGTACTTTTCCAGTGGTGGCATCCACCACAACATCATATTCCTTTTGTCCTTGTTTTATTTCCAGCTCGTACACAAGGGTTCCATTCTCCGAATCCAGCTCTGCATCCGTTACTTGACCATCCACCGCTTTCAAGGCAATCTTTTCGGCTTGGTCACTGCTGATTTTTGCAGTTTCCGCCGCTTGTCGTATGCTCATATCGTCATCTTCATCGTCACCGTCTTCCATTTCCTGAGAAAGAATCTCTCCTTTTTCAGCATCAACGTCAACGTCTTGATAGCCTTCCTTCGTTTTAACAGTCATCTCATAGGTCATCGGCTGATCCCAATCCTTTTCAAATTGAGTGACTTCCCCGCCTAGTTTTTCTGAAATCATTTTGACAGCCTCATCCTCGGATAGGTTACCCTTATTGATTGCATATACCGCCGTTCCAGCAGCACCCCCGAAAAGTAAAACGGAGGCCATGGACACTGTCATGATGACCTTTTTCCTTTGTATGATACCCTCTTTGATCGTACTCCACTGTTTTTTCATGAATGAATTCCTCCTTTAAGTTGTTACCTTAATAATAAGCATCCTTCATGAAACCAACATGAGCGTTAGATTAGAATTTGATGAGAAAGAGTAACCGTCACCAACGTTCCTTCCCCCACTTCGCTTTGAATCTCCAATTTACCTTCGAAAGACTCGACCAGCGTCCGGGCGATGGAAAGCCCGAGTCCATTGCCTCCCGTTTTCCTCGTCCTCGATGAATCCACGCGATAAAAACGTTCGAATACATGTGGGAGATGTTCTGGTGATATCCCTGCTCCATGATCTTTCACACCGATGAAAATTTCATCGGCCTTCCGTTTTATCATGATCTGAATACTTGATTCGCTGTATTTCATAGCATTGTCCAATAGGATGACCATCACCTGTTCAAGCTTACCGGAAATGGTCATTGCATGTAATTCCTTAAACTCTGATTCTATCGTTATTTCACGATTCCCCGTCCTTCTGAACGTTTGGGCAATCCCTTCACAAAAAGAAATAAGTTCTATTTTCCCTTCCACTTCTGCTGAAGGTTCCGTTTGGGAAGCAGACTGCAGAAGATGTTCCGTCAGCTTTTTCATTCGGACGGCTTCATGATGGATTGCCTCCACCGCCTCTTCCTGAATCGCCTCATCCTTCATTCCCCAACGTTTCAAAAGTGAGGAGTAGCTTTCTATGACCGTAATCGGTGTTTTCAATTCATGCGAAGCATCTGAAAGGAATTGCTGCTGTTGGTTATAATTCCGCTCCAGCCTTTCTATCATCCTGTTGAATGCCACTCCCATCACCTGCAGCTCGTCCTTTGACTGATCCGATAGCGGTATCCTTTTGAATTCCCCGCTTTTCTCAATATCTTTCATCGTTCCGCTCATGATCGATATCGGTTTAAGGATCAGGTTGGCAAGCCACTTACCGGCAAGAATGGATAAAAGAATGACAAAAAGGGATGCACCGCCTAAAACGAAGGCAAGCGTCGATAAATTATCAAGGAGGGTTTCCTGCGGCCGTGTGACCTCGATCATCCCTAGCTTCTTCCCTTCATCGGGATAAGGATGACGGTAGGTCATTACATATTCCCCGTCAGCTTTGGTAAAATCATATCCTTTTTCGTTGATGGCTTTAACTGTTAGCCCCTCAAGTTCCTCTTCATCGGTAAATGATTTTACCATCCTTCCATCCGTGTCGAATATCCGCACCATTCCATCATCCGGGATATACGGCTCCATTAAATCGGGATCACCGTAAATCAAATCTTTCGCCAGGATATTTTCTTCAATCATTGAAGCTTGATCTTCAAGCAGATCCCGTTCCCTCTCCACCGATATCCAAAGGAAAGCAATTAAAACGATGATACTCAACAATATCAGCATGACGCTCAAAAAAAGACTGGAATACGTTTGGATTTTTGTCCGGATCTTCATACTGGCTCCTTCAAGCTGTAACCTACACCGCGGTATGTATGTATGAGCTGCTGCTCAAAGGGATAATCTATTTTTTTGCGTAAATAACGGATATACACATCGACCACATTCGTATCCCCTGCAAAATCATATCCCCATACATGTGTCAGGATTTGCTCCCTCGAAAGTACTTGATTCTTATTTTGTAAAAGAAAAACCAGCAAATCGAACTCGCGTGAAGTCAGCTCAACCCTTTTGCCTTGCCTGTGAATGTCCCTTGTTCCGAGGTTCAACTTCAGATCATGAATCTTCAGTTCATCCACTTCCCCTTCTGGTTGGCGCTCCCTTACATTGGTTCGGAAACAAGCACGGATCCGTGCGAGCAGCTCTTCAATTTCAAACGGTTTCGTTACATAATCATTTGCACCATGGTCAAGGCCATTCACCTTGTCTGGCACAGCATCCCTTGCGGTTAGTAGGATGACCGGTGTCGATCCATTCTTTTTCCGGTAACGCCTAAGTACTTCTATGCCATTCAGCTCCGGCAGCATCACATCCAATAAGATTAAATCCCATGCTTCGGCTTCTGCCCTTTCAAGACCTGCCTTTCCGGTAAATGCCGATTCAGTTTGATAACCCTCATGATTAAGTTCCAGCTGCAGAACTCTCGCAATTTTCTCTTCATCTTCTATAATTAAAATTCTTTTATTCATGATCATCACCACCTACCCCTTAGTGTACTGAAGAAATATGAAAATATCATGAGAAAATGAACCCTCCTCATGAAAAAAAAGAACCGGATGTGAAAACACACCCGATCCATTTCATTCACCATTCCAATGCTGGTCAATGAATTCATCGCGTCCCGATTTTGCACGGTCCGCCTTATAATCCTCTTTGTTTTTTTTATGATAGCCTTGATGGTATTCTTCGGCGGGATAGAAGATTTGGGCCGGAAGGATTTCCGTTACGATGGGTTTCTGGAATTTCCCGCTGGCTGCCATCTTTTCTTTCGCTTCAAGAGCCAGTTTTTCTTGAGCTTCATCATGATAGAAGATGGCCGTCCGATATTGGCTTCCTCTGTCATGGAATTGGCCGCCATCGTCGGTTGGATCAATTTGCTGCCAATATAGTTCCAACAATCTTTCATAAGGAAATAACTGAGGATCGAAAGTGATTTCCACGACTTCATAATGCCCCGTGGTTCCCGTCTTCACTTCTTCATAAGTCGGGTTTTCAACATGTCCTCCCGAATAACCGGATACGATTCCCCCAATCCCCGGCAGTTCTTCAAATGGTGTCACCATGCACCAAAAACAGCCTCCAGCAAATGTAGCCTTTTGCATAAGGTCAGCCCCTTTCCTGTATGTAATAAAAGTTAATATACCATATTCCAATCCTGAAACTGCATTTTTTGATTTGGGAAGCCGCCATTACATGCACTTTGGTCAATCTTTTGACCAGCCCTTTTCCTTGAACCTTACAATCGCTTCAACGCGGTTGCTTACATCCAATTTATCAAGGATGACCGATATATAATTACGAACCGTTCCATTAGTCAAATAAAGCTGGCTTGCGATTTCTTTTGTGGTCTTACCATCCGCGACCAATTTGAGCACTTGGCACTCTCGTTCAGTCAAAGGGTTTTCTTCTTCGAAAGCCATATCCACCAGCTCAGGGGCATAAACGCGCCGCCCATCCATGATGACACGGATCGAGTTCGCCAGTTCATCGCTTGGGCTATCCTTCAGCAGATATCCACCTACTTCTGCCTTTCTGGCTCTTTCAAAGTACCCAGGACGTGCAAAAGTGGTCAAAATGATGACTTTGCATTGGTGGCCCTGATCCTTGATCTCCTCCGCTACATCGAGCCCGGTTTTTACTGGCATTTCAATATCGGTTATGCAGATATCCGGCTTTAATTGATTGACGAGATTCATTGCTTCTTCTCCATTGCTCGCTTTTCCAACCACCTCCATGTCACTTTCCAAATCAAGGATGGAACCTAGCGCGCCAAGAAGCATCCGCTGATCTTCGGCAATTACGATTCGAATCAATGCCTTTCCCTCCTATCCATTATTTTTTATCGCATTCGGAACCCTTATATAAAGTGTCGTTCCATCTGTTGATTGAATATCCAGGCTGCCATTAACGAATTCGAGCCTTTCTTTCATTCCTTGAAGCCCATTGCCTTTAAATACCTCTGATCTATGTGAAAGTCCCACTCCATTATCCTGTACTGTGATCGTCACCCCTGTTTGTAATTCTTCAATGATGATATGACAGCAGTCGGCTCCGCTATGTTTGACGATATTGGTCACAGCTTCTTTCAAGCACATGCTTAAAACGGTTTCAACAAGTAATGGGGTATCTTTCAATTCCGTGGTGCCTTCCAAATTGAATTCTATCCCTGCCGCTTTCAATATTTGCTTGACCCGGATGATTTCATCGCATAGCTTGGCCCCGCGCATTTCCGACACCATTTCACGTACTTCCTTGAGTGCCGTCCTCGCCGTTTGACGGATATCCTTGATTTCCTTCTTGGCGGACTCTGGATTCAAATCGATCAATTTCCCGGCAAGGTCACTTTTCAAGCCAATCAAAGACAGCTTTTGTCCAAGTGTATCATGTAAGTCACGGGCAATCCGCTGACGTTCTTCCATTTTTCCAAGCTCTGATATTCTTTTATGTGCGTCCTCCAATTGTTCTTCCAGCCTGCCCCGTTTATTTCGATTATATGTGTTGAATGGGAGGAGAATCACGCCTACCACACAAATGAGCATAAAGGGAAATTGCGAAAAGAATGTAGGATCTTTCATGATGAATCCAATATTGACAGACACGATGGTAGCCAATAGCTGGATCGAATATAAAACGAAAAAGCCGACCTTATTTTGAACATTCCCAATAAAGAAGGCTAAAAAAAGCGAAAAATAAATATAGCCGAAAAATATGGTCATGGATATGGATATGACTATTTGTATCGCCGTCCATACGTATACGGGCCATCCCTTTGAAACGAATGAGAGTCCATATGATATGAAAAACAAAATGATCATGACGATTCCAAAGACGATCTCCAACATCGAAGAGGATTTGAAGATGAAATAAAAAGGAAGGATACAAAAAATGATCCAGACATAAGGGCTCAGCCCTGTGTTTTTCGGAAAGATATGATACCAACTTTGCATGGCGCCGCCTCTATTTCTTTTTATCCTAGTATATACTAAGGAGTTTCATCAAAAAACCATCCAGTGGGAATTGGATGGTTTTTGGGTGAATAATTTATTGAAACTTGGACATTCATTATGGATATCCTTTTTTTCCATCAAGCCTTCTGTCATGTCAGGTGGATTTTTTTGAGATTACATTTTGGTACTCTCGGACTAAGATTGCTAGTGATGAAAACCATATTATAGCCAAATAAGATCCGCAGCTTGGCGAACCCGTTTATAACTTGATGGCATACACCCGTTCAGGACGTCCAACCGTACCATATGTTAAATCGGCATCAATTTTTTCCTCTGACATCAAGTGCTCCAGATAACGCCTTGCCGTTGTCCTGCTCACCCCGATTTCCTTTGCCACTATTTCGGCCGTTAACCCAGGGGAGGATTTCCCCAACACAGCCATCACCTTCTCCAAAGTCATCCGATCGATCCCTTTTGGCAGTGAAGACTGTTCTCTCTCTTTTTCTTTCAATTCCTTTCGCAAAAGCTTATCAACCTGTTGCTGCGTTACTGGAAAATTGCCCTTTTCCAATTCTGACAGTTTAATGTGATACTCTTGATATCTGTGTAAGGACTGCTTGAAACGTTCAAATGCCACAGGCTTGATAATATAATCAAATATGCCGATCTTGATGGCTTCCTGGACTTTTTCGATTTCTTTAGCCGCCGTTATCATGATGACATCCATTTGTTTGCTTTGCTGCTTGATTTCTTTCAGGATATCGAGCCCACTCATATCCGGAAAATACATGTCGAGCAGCAATAGGTCCGGCTGCATGATTTCCATGAAGCTTTTGGCTTCGTCATAGCTTGAGGCGATCCCAATCGTTTGAAAACCCTCAAGCTTTTCGATGAATAGTCTTTGTATCTCGGCAATCCGCAGGTCATCTTCTACGATTAAAACTTCTATATCGCGATTGGCCATCATCAAATCACCCCTCTTTTTTTTGGCAGTGCTACAGTAAAAATCGTATATTCCCCTTCTTTCGACGAAAAAGTGATATACCCCCCTAATCCATCTATCGCTTCCTGTACAAGGCTCAAACCTATACCTGAATTGGTTTGATGGCTTTTCGTCGTAAAGCCGTTCTGGAAAATCAGTTCGGTAACATCTGAATTCATCCCTTTTCCATTATCTTCAACCTCTATGATCAACTCTTTACCCAAGTCCGTGACGAACAATGATACCCTTTTTTCCTCCCTATCGTTTTCCCGTACAGCTTCGAAGGCATTATTGATGAGGTTGCCGATGATCGTCACCAATAAATCCCGATCTATTTCGGAAGGAATATCTTTAAAACTGCTCTCTCTATCAATTGTAAAATCAATTTTCAGCTCGCTCGCTAAACTCACCTTCCCTAAGATGAACCCAGCAATAATCGGATCAGGTATTTCTTTCATCAGAAAGTGAATGAAGCCTTGTGTGACATCCACCTCCTTCGATATGAAATCCATCGCTTCTTTATATGAACCAAGTTGAATCAGGCCTAGCAAAGTATAGAGCCGATTCGAATATTCATGTGTCTGGGCCCTCAGCCCTTCTGCATATGCCTTTACATGTGACAGTTCCTGAAGGAGATTGGAAAGTTCCGATTTATTTCTCAAACTTGCAACGGCACCGATGACTTCACCCTGTCCATTCAAAATGGGAATCCGGCTTGCCAAAAAAACTTCACCGTCTATCATGAATTCCTGATCATACTCGGCCTGTGCGGTGCTGACTACATCTAGCAAATGTGTATGCGTGATGACTTCTTCGATTTTTTGCCCGCGAAGCATGACGTCTTTAGGGATATGAAGGATTTTATGCGCCGTTTCATTGACGACCGTGATTTTCCCATGAACATCAATGGCAATGATGCCTTCATGAATGGATTCCAAAATGGCATGCTTCTCTTGAAACATCCAGGCGATCTCTTTCGGCTCCAGACCCAATATCGCCTTTTTTATATTGAATGAAATGAAAAAGGCTATCAATAAACCGCCGATTAATATAAAAGAGATGATCCAGACGATCTTTCTTTGTATACTGGACACTTCTTTTTCAATATCATCCTGAAGGTAGCCAACAGAAACGACTCCAATGACTTTTTCATTTTCGATTATCGGGGATTTCCCCCTTATGGAAGGACCCAATGTCCCAGTGGACTCCGTGATGATGGATTTCCCATCCCACACTTCGGCGTTATCTCCCCCCACCATTTTCCTCCCAATCATGTCGGGATTTGGATGGGACAGCCGTGTTTCATTCTCATCTCCTATTACTATGAATTCCGCATCGATCTGCCTGCGAATCCTTTCCGCGATGGGCTGGATGATTACAGAAGGATTATCCGTTCGAAAAGCTTGTTTAATTTCAGGCAGCAAAGAAATGGTCTGGGCAACCGACAATGCTTTTTCCCCTGTCTCCTGCTTCAGGTTATTTTCCAGGATATTTATAAAAATAATTTCAAAGATTCCACCCATTAAGATGATTAAGGTACAGATGCCCAGCATCAACTTGGTGTGTAAACGCATTCAATCACCTCTACTTACATCATATAAAAAAAAACCCCTTTAAAAAAGGAGTTTTTTCATAACATTCAGAAAATACGGATTAACCTTCAATATTGATGACAACATCCTTCCCTCTCTTCTTAAGCAAAACCGGAATGAGCAGCCATAATGCCGTTACGATCAGGAATGTCAGGGAAAGCGGACGGGTGAAAAACAAACTGTAATCCCCATCGGATATCGTCAGGGCCCTGCGCATATTATTTTCTATCATCGGTCCTAAAACCAACCCTAAAACCAATGGGGCGATTGGATAATCATTTTTACTTAAGAAGTATCCCAAGACCCCGCACCCTAATAATAGCAATAAATCATACGTCGATACTTGTACCGCATAAACGCCAAAAATGGAAATCGCGATAATGATCGGAATCAAATACTTCTTTGGCGTTTCTATGATTTTCGCAAAAACCTTAACGAGCGGGATATTAAGGATGAGGAGCATCAGGTTCCCGATGAACATACTGGCGATAAGCCCCCAAGCCACCTGAGGATGGTCCTCGAATAATAATGGGCCTGGCTGAACATTGTACATCATGAGCGCCCCCATTAAAATCGCCGTTGTACCGGAACCCGGAATTCCCAGCGTCAATAAAGGAATCATCGCTCCGCCGGATGCCGCGTTATTGGCCGTTTCAGGTCCAGCCACCCCAGCGATCGCCCCTGTACCAAATCTCCAAGGTTTTTTTGAAATCCGTTTTTCCATAAGGTATGAGAAGAAAGAAGCTAGAGTAGCCCCTGCACCCGGCAGGATCCCTACAAAGAAACCTAAGAGCGACCCCCTCGCAATGGGACCCGCGGATTCCTTGAATTCTTCTTTGGAAGGAATCAAATTTTTGATCTTTGCAATTTCCCCATCATCCTCTTCTTTTTCCAAGATTGTCTTGAATACTTCTCCAAGTGCGAATAGACCGACTGCGATCGTCAGGAATTCGACCCCTTGATACAGCCAAGGAATGTCGAATGTAAAACGGGCGATCCCGGATACATTATCGATGCCTATCGTCCCGATCAACAAACCGCAAACCGTCATGATCAGTGCCTTTGTTACGGATTTTCCCGCGAGGCCGCTGACGGCCGCCAACCCTAGGAGCATGAGCGAAAAATACTCCGCCGGACCGAATTTAATGGCAATCGTCGATAATGGCTGAGCCAAGGCAATCATGGCGATAAGGGTGACTATCCCTCCGACGAAGGAACCTATAGCCGAAATGGATAGAGCACTTCCCGCCCTTCCCTTCTTCGCCATTTGGTAACCATCCAATGTGGTGACAACAGAAGAAGATTCGCCAGGTGTATTCAATAGGATTGAAGTTGTCGACCCTCCATACATCGCCCCATAATAAACACCTGCAAGTAAAATGATGGCGCTTGTCGCCGCTTGCTCTGGTGGAAGCCCCCCTGTAATCGAAGCGGTTACCGGAATCAAAAGAGCCACGCCGCTCATCGGCCCGATCCCAGGCAAAACGCCGACAGCCGTACCGATCAATACTCCGACAAATGCAAAAAGGATGTTATACCAAGTTAGTGCCGTTTCAAATCCATGAATTAAATAATCAAAAGTGCCCACTTCACATCCCCCTTCCTTTTATGAAAACCAGATTGGCCAACCCGGCAGTGTCCCCTTTAAAACATTCACGAATAAATAATAGATGATTCCGGAAAATCCTGCGGAAATGATGAGCGATGTCACCCACTTATTCCGTTCCATCGTTTGAAAGCAAACAAACAAAAAGAGAAAGGTCGTAATGACATATCCTATCGTTTCCAATGTCAAAATATAAATCAAGGTGGAGAGCAGAATGATGATAAAGGGTTTATATTCCAGATTTCCCTTGCCCGATTCCTGCACCTTGCTCCGAAATGCCTCATAGAACAGGCGAATACTTAAAACAGCAAGAACGAGCCCCAATACAAAAGGGAAAATGTCCGGTCCTACCGAACTTCCATAAGAAGAACTGGCCAGTTTCCTGCTTCCTATCATGAACAGCACCCCGACAGCCAGAAAGGCTACTGATGCAAAGCGATCAAATTTCACGTCCATCCTAATCCCTCCATTTCAGAAAACAAGAAGAAGGTGAAAGCACCTCCTTCTCCCCGATTATTTTTCCATGCCTAAAGCTTCTAATAATTGCTGCACCTGTTTTTCCTGTTCTTTTAAAAACTTGCTGAATTCTTCACTATTTTTATATTCCTGTTCCCATCCTTGAACTTCCACTTCCTTTTTCCATTCAGAAGTTTCAACTAGCTTTGCAATGGTTCCGTCCCAAAAGGTTTTCGCTTCACCAGACATATTCTGAGGTCCAAAAACCCCTCTCCAAATCGTGAATTCAGCATCAACACCCTGTTCCTTTGCCGTTGGTATGTCTTTTAGATCGCCACCCAAACGTTCTGTCGAGGTTACGGCCAACACTCTAATCTTCCCTGCTTTTAAAAATTCCCTGACACTGGATGCATCCGTTCCGATCACATCTGCATTACCGCCAAGCAATGCCGTAATCGCTTCCCCGCCCCCATCGTACGAAACGTATTTAAGTTCGGTTGGATTCAAGCCATATTCATAGGCTGGAAGAATGGAAATCAGATGATCCATGGATCCCGGAGCAGATCCTCCTGCAAATGTCAGCTTACGCGGATCTTTCTTCACCGCTTCCAGCACTGATTTCAAATCCTTGAATTCAGAATCCGCCTTTACCACTATCGCCCCATAATCCTTTGTCAGCTGCGCCAAAGGGGTCGTATTTTTATATCCGTAAGGACTGTTGCCTTCTTTTTTAAGATTATTGATGATGACAGGCGGTGAATTCACGAACAGCATGTCATTGTTATCCGCTTGCTGTGTAGCATAATCCGCCATGAAGACTGCGCCCCCTCCACCGGGTTTGTTCTCGACGGTCAATGGCTGGTTCACAAGTTTTGTTTCACCCAAGACCTTTGTAAATGAACGGGCGGTTAAATCCCATCCCCCGCCTGCGCCCGATGGAGCAACGACCGTTATGGCTTTTTTCGGATAGCCTGTACTTTCTTTCTTTTCTCCTGATGTATCCGAACTGCTGCATGCACCTAAACTTAAAGCTAACGAACCTGCCAAAATGACCGCTGAAATCTTTTTACGTGAAAACATAATAATCCTCCTTTTGAAAGCGTTTTCTTAATTCTACAAAAATATCATCGTTTTCCTTGATTATTAACCTAAGATTCATAAATTCCATAACCTCTATATTGTTCATAAAGTTTTATCGGGAGGCATGGAAAAAAGGCCCGCCCATTAAGAGCGGCCCTGGCTAGAATAGTATTTTTGATAGATAGACGACCATCGTAACCGTTATACTGCTGAATAAAGTTGACATCAAGACTGCCTGTGCGGCATACTCCGGATGGTTGTCATATTCCAAAGCGAATAATGCGCTGTTCCGTGATGTTGGAAATGAGCTTGCGATAAATAATCCCTGAGCGACAGTCCCTTCCAAGCCCAGCAGGAGGATGATCAGGAATGCGATGGATGGCGAGAGTATTAACCGGCCAACCAAGCTTAGGATAAGCGGGAGCGGAAATTGCGTTATTTTCAAATAGGCACTCTGTGCACCCAATGTAATCAAGGCAATGGCTATGAAAGCACTCGCAATATTATCAATCGGGGTCCATAAGAACAGAGGAATGTCGAATGAAGCGGAATGTAATAGAAAACCGAGTAATAAAGCATAAATGACGGGGTTCTTCAAGAACTCGCGAATGGCGCCCTTCGCACTTTTTGTATGGACTGAAACGGAATTCATCAATCCATAGGTATAGGTCAACAGGTTTTGAAAAATGATGACGATGACTTGGATCGACAGGCCAAGAGGATTTCCATTGAAAACCATCTGGCTGACGGGTAACCCGAAATTGGCTGAGTTATTCAGGACTACACTATTTTTAAACGTGGCAGAAAGACTTTGATCAAACCTGGCAAGCTTAGCAATCACTGTACTTACGATGATGAGGCTTATCGCTTGAAGAGCAAGGAAGCTGAATATCTGGACGATCATCCCCCCGCCCATTTTACTTTGATATATATTGACAAAGCTAATGGCCGGCATGAGCAGGAAGTGATTCAATTTAGACAGCGTATTCATATCCAACTTGAATTTACGATGCAGGATGGCCCCCGCCCCTATTAGGAAAAAAACCGGCACGATGACATTCAATACGATCAGAAACAGGACACTCACTTGACTTCCTCTCCATTCCTTAGGCAAATTCCTGATGATTTACATCTCCCATCTATCATAATCCCGGGATAACCATAGTTAAAATACCAAAAAATTATCGTTAACCATTCGAAAAAGGAATGACAAAAAAGCACAGATTTTTCTGCGCTTCCAGTTAAATATCCATCATGAAGTCGACGTCTTTGACAAATTCGACAAACGCTTTGACCAATTTTAATTCCAGTGACTTTTCATGATATAACATCCATGTATTCCTGATAAGGGGATTACCTTGCTTATCCTTAAGGTCCATTTGACGGAGATTTTGATCCTTCTCCAATAAAACACTGGGGAGGATGCCATATCCCAGTCCATTCCTGACCATTTCTTTGCATGTATCACCTTTGTCCACTTCCATCCCCACCAAAGGCGGTCCTGAAAAATTGTCTCTCCACCAATTATCGATCATCGTTTTCAAAAAAGGATCCGTCCCATAATCGATTCTTGGCAGGAAAGGGAGGTCCCGGACTTCGATTTCTTCCTTGGAAGCAATGCAAATCGTTTCCTCAAAAAGATGGTGCCTTGATCCAGCCCATTGATAGTCCCCCCGAACGATCCCTACATGCACCTCTTCCTTGTAAATGAGGTTCAGCACTTCTTTACTCCAACCGGTTGTCACATGGAAATCGACTTTAGGATATCGCTCACGAAATAATCTCAACAGGCCAGGCAATTTATGCAGCGTGATATAATTGGAAACACCCAGCCGTAATGTCCCACTGATCTCCTGCCCCATATTGAATGCTGTCTCTTTGATCTGCCGTAGCCTGATCAGCATCTCATCTGCACAGTTCGCCAAATATTCTCCTTGAGGGGTGAACTGCACTCCCCTTGTTCCCCGCTCCACAATCTTTAGATTGAACTCCTTCTCTATTTGTTGAATTCGTTTAGTTAAAGAAGGTTGCGAGATATATAAACTTTGCGCCGTTTTTGTAATATTCTTATGCTCATGCAACACCTTTAAAATATGCCAATCCCTTTCATTCATAACCCTTCCCCCGATACCGCTTTTTCCTTGAATATCATCCAAACTGTACAATAAATGAGATGTTGGATATATCCACTCCATTCCTTCAAGGACTTTCATCTTTCAAGCGGAGGACGCTCAGTCATTCAATTGAATTCTTTCAGGGCATGTATAGATATTCAGTGAATCATTACGAATGAACCCGACCGTGGTGATTCCCAATCCTTCAGCCAACTCCAAAGCCAATTCGGTTGGAGCGGATTTCGAGAGGATCAGTTCACAGCCGATTTTCGCCACCTTCAAGAGAATTTCCGATGAAATCCGGCCGCTGAACACGATCGCTTTCCCTTCTATCGAAATGCCATTTTTCAAGCAATGGCCGTATATTTTGTCCAGGGCATTATGCCTTCCGATGTCCATCCTGCTTAATACGAGGCCATCAACATCGCATAAAGCGGCATTGTGGACTCCGCCTGTGTTCTGGAAGGTGACAGCGGAATTCTGTAAATCCTTCATCAAGCGGAAGCAGTCATCAGGAGTCAGTCTCACCGAAACATGATCCATTTTCTTGGCGGTCAATGCATCATTCACAAAGACGAACCCTTGTCTGCTCATTCCGCAGCATGATGTAATATACCGCTTATTTTGAAAGTCCTGGAAGTAGGGATTCACTTTATCTGTCTTCACATGAACAAAGCCTTCTTTTTCCTGGACCCAGATTTCTTTTATCTCATCAAATTTTTTGATGATGCCTTCCGAAGCCAAATAACCAATCACCATATCCTCGATGTATTCAGGTGTACAAACCATCGTGACGAATTCCTGCCCATTTATTTTGACAGTAACGGGATACTCGGTTACGATCGTATCTTCCGTCCGCTCGATGTTGCCTTTGGTTATCCGGATGATGTCCCTCTTCTTTTCAATCGCTTTCATGTTCCCACTCCTTTAACTTTCCAGGAGCCAATTGACCAATATGTGAGGAACATGGTCAATGCCCGTTTAGTTTGTCCGCTATATCCTTATCAAATACGAATACGGAAATCGCTATATTCTCTTTGATTTTGATGTCTGAAAACAAATGGACCAGTTTAGCCCCAACCAGTTCTTCCATTCCATCGGGAGGACTCTCCGAATACACATCCTGAACCATTTTAGTTCGTGCTGAATGGACCATGTCCCTTCCTTCCTCCGATCTTGATATGAACATTTCCGTAGGAGTCAAATTCCCATATAACGTAGAAACGGCCATATTCTCCACGAAAACCGTGTGTATGCGTTCCGGTCCTTTACCGAATAGTTCCTTGCGCAGCTTACGAATCATATCATTGAATTCATGGATAACTTTTGACACCGTTACGTCACTCCAATTCAAGAAAATTAAGTTCCCAATTTTCTTATCATAAAACAACGCGAAGAAAAACGAAAGGAATTTGGGAATGATAACCTCTTTCCAGGATTGTTTCTTGTTAAAATTAAAGGTATAATATCAAGGAGGAAAGTTGGGAGCATAATAGTGTACTGTTGTGTCCTATCTTTTTTAAAAATTATCCATTATGGTATGGATTGGTATATTGGCAAGCTTTGCTATTAAACTATTCCACCATGACCTACATTTCCGTTCAGAGCCGGAGGTGTGATCATGGTGGTTTTTTTTCGTGTTTTTCGCGATATAAGGGGGAAATATAATGAGCGATTCAAACATCACCATCAAAATCAACGGGAAGGATTATACCGCTAATGAAGGAGCGACAATACTGGAGGTCATCAACCAAAATGAGATAGCACATCCACAGATTTGTTATGTTCCTGAAGTGGATCCGATCCAAACATGCGACACATGCATCGTCGAAGTTAATGGGGAACTCGTCCGATCTTGTTCGACAAAAGCAGCGGGCGGCATGGAGATTGCCTTGGATTCAAGCAAGGCAAAAGAAGCCCAAACCGAAGCCATGGACCGGATCCTGGAAAACCATTCTTTATACTGTACTGTATGTGATAATAATAACGGAAATTGCAAGCTGCATAACACAGCGGAATTAATGGAAATTGAACACCAAAAATACCCTTACACACCGAAAGTGGAATTAGGTGCCGTCGATATGTCCCATCCGTTTTACCGCTATGATGCCAATCAATGCATCGCATGCGGGCAATGTGTCGAAGTCTGCCAAAACCTTCAGGTCAACGAGACACTGTCCATCGACTGGGAAGCGGAACGTCCCCGGGTAATCTGGGATGAAGGAACGGAAATCAATAACTCATCTTGTGTAGGCTGCGGACAGTGTGTAACCATTTGTCCATGTAATGCATTAATGGAAAAATCGATGCTGGGTGAGGCTGGCTTCATGTCAGGTTTGAAAAACGATATGCTCGAACCAATGATTGACCTTGTCAAAGAAGTGGAACCTGGATACAGCGGGATTTTTGCCATTTCAGAGATTGAAGCGGCAATGCGCGATACACGGACGAAGAAGACAAAAACGGTCTGTACGTTCTGTGGGGTGGGATGTACATTCGAAGTCTGGACAAAAGGCCGTAAAATCCTTAAGGTCCAACCTACTCATGAAGCACCCGTCAATGCAATATCCACATGTGTCAAAGGGAAATTCGGTTGGGACTTCGTAAACTCGGAAAAACGTTTGACCAAGCCCCTGATCCGGAAAAATGGTAGATTCGTTGAATCAAGCTGGGATGAAGCACTTGATTTGGTTGCATCCAGACTTGGTTCGATCAAACAGCAATATGGCGGAAATTCAGTAGGCTTCATTTCCTCATCAAAGATCACGAATGAAGAAAACTATGTGATTCAAAAACTGGCACGGCAAATGTTCGAAACGAATAACGTCGACAATTGCTCGCGTTACTGTCAATCCCCGGCAACAGACGGACTGTTCCGTACAGTCGGCATGGGCGGGGATGCCGGTACGATTAAAGATATCGCCGCAGCAGGTCTTGTCATCATCGTTGGGGCTAACCCTGCAGAAGGCCATCCTGTATTGGCGACACGCGTAAAACGGGCACACAAGCTTCACGGACAAAAACTGATCGTAGCAGACATCCGCAAAAATGAAATGGCCGAGCGCTCCGACATCCATATCAGTCCAAAGCAAGGAACAGACCAAGTTTGGTTGATGGCGGTTACAAAATACATGATCGATCAAGGCTGGCATGATCAAGAATTCATCAATGAAAATGTTAATTTCTTCGACGATTATAAAGAAGTACTTGAAAAATACACTATGGAATATGCCGAAACACACACAGGCATTTCAAAAGAAACATTGATCCAAATAGCTGAGACCATCCGCGATGCAGACGGAACTTGCATTCTCTGGGGAATGGGCGTTACACAAAACACCGGTGCTTCCGATACTTCAGCGGCAATTTCCAACTTGCTTCTAGCTACGGGAAACTACCGTCGTCCAGGAGCGGGAGCTTATCCGCTTCGCGGCCATAACAATGTACAGGGCGCCTGCGATATGGGAACCCTGCCAACATGGCTTCCAGGATATCAGCATGTTACCGATGACGTGGCACGTGCCAAATTCGAAAAAGCTTATGGAGTGAAAATCGATGGCAAACCAGGCTTGAACAATATTGAAATGCTTAAAGCGATAGAAAAAGGCGACATGAAGGCCATGTATCTTGTGGGAGAAGATATGGCACTTGTCGATGCAGATGCAAACCATGTTGATAAAGTGTTATCCGGATTGGACTTCTTTGTTGTCCAGGATATTTTCCTTTCAAGGACAGCCCAATATGCCGACGTAATATTGCCAGGGGCTCCATCTCTTGAAAAAGACGGAACGTTCACCAATACGGAGCGCCGTGTTCAGCGTTTATATAAAGCCCTTCCCACTATGGGTGATTCTAAAGCGGACTGGGAAATCACTCAAGAGATTGCCAACCGCTTAGGTGCAAATTGGAACTACACTCACCCTAGTGAAATCTATGATGAAATGGCAAGCCTGTCACCGATTTTCAGCCAAGCGAATTACGAGGTGCTGGAAGGATGGAACAGCTTCCTCTGGGGAAGCCATGATGGATCAAGCACGCCGCTTCTTTATGTGGATGGCTTCAACTTCCCTGATAAGAAAGCGCGCTTTGCACTGGCTGACTGGGTGGAACCTCATAAATTCCCGGAAGAATATGACCTTCATATCAATAATGGACGTATGCTGGAGCATTTCCATGAAGGGAATATGACGAACAAATCCAATGGAATCCAATCGAAAGTACCCGATATTTTCGTTGAGGTATCACCGGAACTTGCCAAAGAACGTAAAGTCGGCGATGGCGGGCTCGTACGCTTAGTGTCACCATTCGGGGCCGTTAAATTAAAAGCCCTGATCACAGACCGTGTGAAAAAGAATGAGCTATTTTTACCGATGAACTCCGTCGATAAAGACTCTGCCATTAACTTCCTGACTGGTCCCATCTATGATCAACGCACAAGCACGCCTGCTTACAAACAGACGATGGTCCGCATGGAAGTATTAAGCGCAAGCGGAGACATCCCTTTACCGGGCACCAATCCGCGGAACAAAAAACGTCACCCTCAAAATGGTGTCGAGGTTGAACGTAAGTGGGCCCGTCCAGGGTATGTTCACTTAACGGATAAATAAACGAGGAGGGTGAAGATCATGGCAGCTCCTATAACGGAAATCCATAATCCTATTACTGAGGAAGATATAAAGCTACAAAAACTCGAAGAACTGAAAACGCTGATCACCGATCATGAAGATGCATTGAACAATATGTTTAAAATCGTCAATGAACTGAATGACTCGGGAGTATTCGAAGCCGCGACCTCCATGCTTCAAGGAAAAGAACAAATTGCGAAAATCGCCCTTCAACAAATCACAAGGCAACCTGTCACAAACCTGATCAATACCCTTATGGGGGCAACAGGAGCCTTGATGAACGCCGATGCCGCACAATCCACAAAACTGCTGAATAGTGCACTTGCAGGAATCGATGAAGGTAACAAGTTCCTTCAGGCCGATAAGAAGATCGGAGTTTTGGATTTAATGAAAACACTGAATGATCCAGACATAAACCGGGCGATCGGCTTTGGCGTCCACTTCCTAAAAGGAATGGGCAAGGAATTAAAAGAATAGAACCGGAACAAAGACTCAAGAGAACCTTCTCTTGAGTCTTTGTTTATCATAATTAAGGAATCGCTTAGCCTGATCACCTAGATATCACTCATCAAAATACAGGCTGTACACCCTCCCCTTATTCGCACCACCGCTTCTCAGATTCAATGATTGCAAGATCCTCGTTGCACTGGATAAAGAGGAAATATTTAAAAAGTCCCTCAACTGCCGATTCGTATGGTCGATCCTAATAGATAAAAATAATCCCGTAAAGCCGGGATATGTGCTTTTTTACTGGATAGTTGGCATTGAGGGCAAATCCATATGCCATGCCTTCTACATAACTGATTCCCCTTGCAACTCTCACATATCACACCTTTTATTAGGTCCTTTTCGGTAAGGTTGTATCGTTCCAGAATGGAAAAGTCCGCATCGATGTGGAGTTTATTCATTACACGAACTGCCTTTTTCAAATCTTTTTCACTAAAACTGGAGTCTGTTATGAAGTCTTCCATTTGACTAATTTTATAAGGAAGTGCATCGCGATGGATAACTTTATAGTGGAGTTTATGGTTTCCAGGAGCCGTACGGATGATTGTTTGGGGATTACTGATCACAATTAAAGAGTGGATGGGAAGTGAGGGAAAACCATTTTTCAAGAACCATTTGGTTAACTGTGATTCTTGACGGCTGACTTGCATGATGGGATCTGGAAATGCCGTTTCTTTTCCTTCGATCGTTCGAATCAGCTGGTTGAAATGCGGATCAAAATAGATGGCCCCTACAATGTTCTTCACTTCAATAATAAGCGCATATTTCTTGGAGATTAATAAGGTATCCAGTTGAAAAAATCGGGATTGATCCTGCAGCCTTAAATCGTGGAAGATATAATAGCTTTTCGGTTCAAGAAAACTTAATGGAAAATCAATGGAACATTCCCCTTTATGGCCCGCTTCCCTTTTTTTGAGATCGTTCATGATTAAGGGGATTTTAGGGTGGTTCGGAGGAAGCCTGCCCGCTAACGCACGTAATTTGCGGATGGCAAGAGGAACATTTCGCTTTTTTACAATCAATTTCATCGCTCCAATCTTGGTTTCTTCCAAAGGATTCTACAGCAGCAGGAAATATTCCTTTAAATGATAGCGATTGTATAACTTATCTGCGAAATCGGGAATATATCTTCGAAAATGGAGATATATCTGCGAATTATACGATTTATCGATTTTTCGACAAAAACAACCAAAATTAAGCAAAAAAAAGCCTCACTACACACAAATTGTAGTAAGGCTCTGACTATTTAAGATACTATTAACAACCTTATTTTAACTTTCCTATTGATAGGTTAACACGATAATTCCCGTACTTTAATAGCCGTCCTAGAAAGTTATCCAATTCTTCATTGGAAGCAAAATGCGTTTTTAATAAATAACATCCCTCACCACTTACACGATGTACTTCAGAAATCCCTTCTTCTTCTTGAAAGAAATCCATAAACTCTTGATGATTAGCTGTCGTTACGAACAAAGTAACAAATGCAGTCACGATTTGTCCTAATTTGATTCGGCTTATTGCGATTGTATATTGTTCAATAATCCCTAAATCCTCTAATCTTCGAATTCGATTTCCTACAGCCTGCCCCGTCATATGTATTTTTTGACCAAGTTCTTTCCATTGTATTCTTGAGTTTTCGCCTAATAATTTCAGTATCTCAAAATCTGTTTGATCAATGATATAAACCAATCCTTTCATCGTGAAAGCAGAAAGCCAGAAAGTGTTTCGCCAACTTATTCTGCTTATCGATACAATTCACTATACTTAGTTTACCCTCTTACATCACATTATTTATCAGTTATATTCACCTATAACATAGAGGACGCAACAAAAAATACATCTAGATTTAAAGGAGGTTACAAACATGTTATTACAAGAAATTTTATCGTACAATGAACAATTTGTACAAAACAAGGAATACATGCCATATGAAGCAACAAAAATGCCGCAAAAACGTATGGTTGTTGTCTCTTGCATGGATGCTCGTTTAATTGAGCTACTTCCAAAAGCTTTAGATTTACACAATGGTGATGCAAAAATCATCAAAAATGCAGGTGGTACGATTACCGAAGCCTTCGGCAGTATCATGCGAAGTGTTGTAACAGCTGTATATGAATTAAATGCAGATGAAATCTATATCATTGGACACCATGCATGTGGCATGAGCCAAAGTAATCCAAAAGGAACACTTAAAAAAATATTAGATCGTGGAGTATCCTCACCAGAAATTTTATCAGCTATTGAATATGCTGGAATTGACCTTGAAAAGTGGTTATTTGGATTCGATAATGTCGAAGATTCAATTCAAGCTAATATTGATTTAGTGAAAAATCATCCATTTATTCCAAAAGACGTTCCTGTACACGGCTTAGCTATTGATCCTCACACAGGTAAACTAGATTTGTTAGTTGATGGATATAAAGCATTAAATGGTCTGAAAAATTAATCATTATTACTTAAATGGAAGGAAGTTATTAGATATGATTAGAAAAGAAGCTACTCAAAAAATTATGGAAGCAAAACTTGCAAAAGGTTTAACATGGGAAGAAATTTCAAAGGTAAGTGAAAACTCTGAGACTTGGGTTGTAACAGCATTATTAGGACAAGCTACAATGACACGTCCAGAAGCAGAAAAAATGGCCGCACTATTAGAGTTAGATGAAGAAGTAGTTCAAGCATTAACGGTAATTCCACATAGAGGTGAAGTAATGCAAATGCCTCCTACTGACCCAATCTTATATCGATTGTATGAAATGTTATTAGTGTACGGACCAACTATTAAAGAATTAATTCAAGAAAAAGTTGGCGAAGGTATTATGAGTGCAATCAATTTCGAACTAGGTGTGGACAAAGAAGAAGATCCAAATGGCGGTGACCCTCGTGTAGTCCTTACACTTAACGGAAAGTTCCTACCTTATCGCAGATGGTAATCGATTAAGAAATTTATCTATATAATTAAAATAATTTTATAGACCTAAAAAATCCATCCTTTTTAATCTACCTGTATAGAAAGGATGGATTTTTACTATGAGAATCTTTTTCTGCAAAGGAGATTAATATGAATAAAAAATATTTTGATACCAGCTTCAGTATCCTACAGTGGTTTGTGTTTCTATTAGCAAATGCAATCGCATTGCCTATCATCATTGGTGGCATATTCCATTTATCAATAGAAGATATCTCAACATTAATGCAGCGAACTTTTTTAATTGTGGGAGTAAGTTCATTTATACAAGCATGGTTTGGGCATCGCTACCCCATTGCGGATGGTCCAGCCGGTTCATGGGTAAGTATATTTGTCATATTGGGACAAGTAGGTATGAATCAGGGACAAAGTGCAAAAGATGTATTACAACTTTTAGAAGGTGGATTAATTATTGCAGGCATATTACTCTTCATTCTTGGTATAACAGGGCTTGTCCACCGAATTCTACGTTTATTTACACCTTTGGTTACAGGAACCTTTCTTTTAATCTTAGCTCTTCAGCTTAGTGGTGTGTTACTAAAAGGAATGATGGGATTACAAGGAGCTGTAACTCATCCTGATTATACAACAGCCATTATAGCGCTCTTTGTTTTTGCCATCATTACTTTCTTATCGATTAAAGGGAAAGGATGGATGAAAAGTTACGCTGTGTTACTTGGAATTTCATGTGGTTGGCTATTGTATGCTGTATTAGGAAAATCGTCTCATATGCCTTCACACACACCATTAGTTAAGTTACCAGAGATATTTGCTTGGGGCATGCCTAGATTCGATATTGGAATGACTCTAACTGCAACTTTATTTACATTTCTTTTAGTTGCAAATACGATTGCTGCTATTACGGCTGTAAAACAAGTGGCTCCGTTATCTAAAGAAAATGAAAAGCAAACACTGAACCGGGGTGTATGGGTCGGAGGTATATCACATATTATTTCGTCGTTATTCTCGACAATTGGAATTGTACCATTACCTGCATCAGCAGGATTTATTCAACTAACAGGACAAAAAAAAGTGAAGACGTTCCTTATGGCAAGTCTCATATTAGCAGGAATTTCTTTTATTCCCTTAATTGTAAGCTTTATATCCTTGCTGCCAGGTCCTATTGCTAATGCCGCACTTTTAGCAACATTTGTCCAAATGATAGGAATTTCATTTCAATCGATTTTACGTGAAGAATTAAATCAACGTCGATTAACTATATTAGGAATTACATTATTAATCAGTTTGGGAATCATGTTTCTTCCAGAAAGTGCATTTAGCGGAATTCCTTCTTCCTTACAATATGTTTTAAGTAATGGATTACTCGTGGGTACTATGATTGCCATTCTACTGGAACAGTTTTGGAAAGAGTAAAGTATTTATAAAAAGAAGTTTTAGATGGAACCGGAACAGTAAAAGAAGCATATATTGGCCAAAGCGGCCATTTTATGCTTCTTACTAAAAAAAACAAATAAAAAACCACCAATATATGTATTGGTGGAGACGGTGGGAGTCGAACCCACGTCCAGACATAACGGCACTTAAGCTTCTACGAGTGTAGTCGATATATTCGCATTTCGCGAACTCATTAGCCTATCGACAGGCGGCAGAGCAGCTAGTCTGATTGGTCTCTTCCTTCATCCTCAGACGGTGGATTCCGGCGTATCCCACTTAGAGTGAGTCCCTTACCCTACCACGTGGGCCATGGAGGGAGGAACAGCTATCGACTGTTATTAAGCAGCGAAAGCTAGGTTGTTGTTTTGTTTGCCAGTTATAGGCGTTGACGTTTTAACGAGGCCGATCCCCTCGACTCGCAACTTAAGCTCGAACTATCCCTGTCGAATCCGTAACGTCCCCATGATAGAAATGGAGCGTACGAGAAAAGAATAGTCAGCAAGTTGGCTGATATTCAATTGTCATCGGTACAGGATTAATTATAACAGATTGGTTCAAAAAATCAATTGTAAGGTCTTGGCAGTTCTACATCTTCTGACGCTCACGGAAAGCACGTTCAATATCACGTTTCGCTTCCTTCTTCTTCAGGTCTTCACGCTTGTCATATTGTTTCTTCCCTTTACCCAGACCGATTAAAACCTTGGCAAAGCCATTTTTCAAATACATTTTCAACGGCACGATCGTGTAACCCGTTTCTTTCGTTTCGCCAATCAGCTTATTGATTTCCTTTTTGTGCAGAAGGAGTTTACGTGTCCGTAATGGATCATGATTGTAACGATTCCCTTGCTCATACGGGCTGACATGCATATTATGAAGGTACAATTCGCCGTTTTGTATTTTGGCAAAGGAATCCTTCAAATTCACTTTTGCGGCACGGATCGATTTGATTTCGGTCCCTTGCAAAACGATTCCCGCTTCAAATGTTTGTTCAATAAAGAAATCATGATACGCTTTTTTATTTTGTGCTAGTTGTTTACCTGAGCCTTTTGGCATCTAACTCTCCCCTTTTTGCATCCAATCGCGGCGAGAGGATGCAATGATCATCCCCCCGCTTCAATCTTTATCTCTTTTTTGGTTTTCTCTTGCGCTTGGCAGCTGGCGCATTTTCAAAGAATTTTTTCTTCTTTTTCGGTTTTCTTCCAGAAGAAGGCGAATCTCCATTACGGCCGCCGCCTTTTCCTTCCTTACGTCCCCCATTGCCGCCTCGGCCCCGTTTGCGTTCGCCTGAATTGGCTTTGAATATTTTCTTCTCGCCAGATGGACGCGGTCGGCTTACCTTCATGCCGATGATTTCAAAATCGATGGCGCGTTCCTCTTTATTGACGTTGGAAACACGTACGTCGATCTCATCGCCAATCCGGAATACATTACCGGTACGTTCCCCGATCATTGCAAGCTGACGCTCATCGAAGCGGTAGTAATCATCCGTCATGAAGCTGACATGGACAAGTCCTTCAATGGTGTTCGGCAACTCGACGAACATCCCGAAATTCGTAACCGAACCAATGATCCCGGTATATTCTTCGCCGATTTTATCCAGCATATATTCCGCTTTCTTCAGATCATCCGTTTCCCGTTCAGCATCGACTGAGCGACGTTCACGTTTCGATGTATGATCGGCAATCTCAGGTAAATTGGCCTTCCACTTCTCCTTCGTAGCTTCATCCATTTTACCTTCCACCAAGTAGGTCCTGATCAACCTGTGCACGATCAAATCCGGGTAACGGCGAATCGGTGATGTGAAATGTGTATAAAACTCAGCAGATAAACCAAAGTGGCCTAAGCTCTCCGGATCATATTTCGCCTGTTGCATGGAACGAAGCATGACGGTGGAAATGACCGTTTCTTCCGGTTTACCGGCAACTGCCTCAATGATTTCCTGTAACGCCTTAGGATGGACGTCATTGGCAGATCCCCGTACAATATATCCGAAATTCGTAATGAATTCGAAGAAACGCTGCAGTTTTTCCGGCTTGGGATCTTCATGAATACGGTAGATGAACGGAACGTCAAGACGGTGGAAATGCTCAGCAACGGTTTCATTTGCCGCAAGCATGAACTCTTCTATCAGCTTTTCCGCAACCGACCTTTCACGTAAAACCACATCAGTCGGATGGCCCTCTTCATCAACGATGACTCTCGCTTCATTGAAATCAAAGTCGATCGCTCCGCGGTTCATCCGGTTTTTACGAAGGATGGCAGCCAACTTCTCCATGTCCTGGAACATCGGCACCAACGCTTCATAACGTTCGAGCTGTTCTTCATCTTTATCCACAAGGATTTTATTCACATTGCCATATGTCATACGTTCCGTCGTCTTAATGACACTTTCAAAAATCTCATGGTTGACGACTTTGCCATCTGGCGTGATTTCCATTTCACAAGAGAGTGTAAAACGATCGACTTGCGGGTTCAAGGAACAGATGCCATTCGATAAACGATGCGGGATCATTGGGATGACCCTGTCCACCAAATATACGCTCGTCCCTCTTTCCAAAGCTTCCTTATCGATTGGAGATCCTTCCTTCACATAATGACTGACATCAGCAATATGGACACCCAGCTTGTAATTGCCATTTTCAAGTTTGGAAACAGTGACGGCGTCATCCAGGTCCTTTGCATCCGCTCCATCAATCGTGACCAAAACATCATTGCGCAAATCCCTGCGGCTGCCAATTTCACTTTCTTGAATGGTATCCGAAACGGCATTGGCTTGCTCCATTACGTCTTCCGGAAACTCCATCGGCAAACCATATTTATGGATCACGGAAAGAATATCAACACCAGGGTCATTTTTATGCCCCAGAATCTCAATGATTTCGCCTTCAGCACTTATGCGTCCTTCAGGATAGGAAGTAAGCTTGACGACAACCTTATGGCCCTCTACCGCTCCATGTGAAGCGTGCTGTGGAATGAAGATATCGCTGGCGATCTTTTTATCATCAGGGATGACGAAACCAAAACTTTTACTTTCGGAGTATGTACCGACCACTTGTGTAATTCCGCGTTCAAGTATTCTGATGACCGTGCCTTCTTGCCTTGAGCCCGATGTTTCCGAAGAAACCCGTACCATGACGACATCTCCATGCATCGCTGTGCCCGTTTCATTTGGCGGAATGAAAATATCATCCATTCCTGGGTTATCGTCAGGTGTCACAAATGCGAATCCCTTTGCATGTCCCGTTAATTTACCGCGGAACAAATTCATTTTTTGCGGCAGGCCGTAACGATTGCTCCTCGTCCTGACCACCAATCCCTTTTCTTCCATCTTCACTAAAGCCTTAACGAAATTCTTGAAATCTGCCGAGTCTTCGATTTTCAAAGCCTCTTCCAGTTCTTGTACCGTTAACGGCTTATACGCTTCATCCGTCATATATGTCAGAAGCTTATTAATATGTTCTTGAATGTTATCTTCCATGAAAACCCTCCTATTCAGGGTATAATAAATTTGTTATTCGGACCAATCCAGACTTTCTAAAAATTCCAATACATCTTCATGCAACTGGTCTTTTTCTTTATCAAGGGTTATGACATGGCCAGATTCTTCATACCACTTGATTTGTTTGACCGGCGATTCAATGGAATCCATAATAATATCGGCACTTTTTGGATTGATAACATCATCATGCCGGCCCTGCACGACAAATGTCGGAGCGTAAATAAGGTCGACGTGCTCTCTTACATCCGTTATCAAATCCTGAAGGGCCTTCAATGTATTCATCGGTTTATCGGCAAGGAGGTCCATTTCAAGCTCTATTTGCTCTTGAGTTTTTCCTTCATACTTCTTAAATTCTCTGGCGTACTCCAATACTCCTTTAAACATCATTTCTTCACTTTTAATATGCATAGGCGCACACATTGATACGATACCCTTTATAGGTACAGTGTAACCTAATTTAAGAGAAAATACGCCTCCTAATGAGAGTCCGGCAACAGCAATTTCTTCATGGCCTTTGCTTTTCAGAAAATCATAGGCCATCATGACATCTTTCCACCAATCTTCCGGACCCGTTTTCACCAGCTCCTCTGGCGGAACGCCATGCCCTTTATAGTGCGGGGCATGGCAGGTGTATCCCTGTTTCTCCAAATAACGGCCAAGCATCCGTACATCCGCCGAATTCCCCGTAAATCCATGTAAAAGTAAGACAGCCCTTTTTCCGCCTTCAAAAGTGAAGGGCTGCTGCAGCTTGATTTTCATGACTCCAAACTCCTTTATCAGTAAATAAAATTAAAAATATCCCTATCTTATAATTAAGTACTAAAATCACTATATCTATTCATGCAACTATTGTGCAAAGAAAAAAGCCTAGCTGATCAGCTAGACTCATTTTTGATCCATTACACATCAAAGTAAGCAACAAGTAAAGTTAAAGCAAAGAAAAAAATCGCCAATACTATTGTTGCACGATGTAATACCAGGTCCAAACCGCGTGCCTTTTGCTTTCCGAATAGCTGCTCAGCACCGCCGGCAATCGCACCAGATAAACCTGCACTCTTACCTGATTGAAGCAATACCGTCACGATGAGGGCGATACTGACAATCACTAAAAGCGTTATGAGAAATGCATGCATGCAATTACACCTCCTGAAGAACCAATAAACAATTACTTTAACTTTACCACACCCAATAAATATCCACAATCTTTGTTATACTATGATGGTAAGAATTCCTAAAAGTCCATAGTCATTTATTTCTTTTTGAAACAAAGTTTGAGATAATTTGCATAAATAGAGAAAGAGGTGTCAACATGTTTAAGTCCATACTTCGGATTCTTGATCTCCTGACCATCCTATTCTCGGCGGTTGCCGGCTATTCTTTATGGACAGGCGGTAGCAATCTTATCAGTGTCCTATTAATCATCCTATCACCGCTTTTATTGCTGCTGGCAAAGTATCACGGAAATCGATACTTATTATTTGCTGCATATATCACGACAACCGTTTATTTTACTGCTATTATTTATAATGGACTTTCCAATAGCGGTACCGACTTTTTCCAATCCAGCTTCCATGTCCTTCTGATCGGGGCAGCAGCCGCCTTGCTGAGCGTCATAGCAGCGGTCATCGGGTTTGGGACCAATACTCTAACGATTCTTTGGTTATCGCTTCACGCCCTTGTCACATTCGAGACAATCAGGATGTCATCTGGTTTCCTTTCGAACTTCTGGTCCGATCCCGTTGTGGAAACCGCAGTTCGTAATGATTATCCATTTTTATTGATGGTCGTGTGGATTGGCTTATTTCTGGATAAATATCAAAGTGAATTAACAAGGGATTACTTATCACGATAATTTTTCAAAACTACTTTTATTGGAAATCTTATATTAAAAGCAAGGGGCCTTTCAAATGTTAAAACCTATATTTGCAGCAACCGCTCTATCATCTTTCATTCTGATGGCTGGCTGTTCATCCGAACTGACAGGGGACCATGAAAAAGAGCAAAAAGAAGAACAACCGAGCTCCCAGGATTCGGAGACAGAAACCGATAAGAATGATGAATCAAAAGAAACGGCCCAACGCCAGGTGGATGTTGATGAAACGGCTAAACCCGCCCAGGCTGGCCTTCAGACGTTAGCCCATCCGGAAAGCATACCTGTACTTGTCAATAAACAATACAGCCTGCCTGAAGATTACAAACCCGCTGACCTCATCTACCCAAAAGTGGATTTCATCTTTCAGGATAAAATCGAAAAAAGAATGATGCGCGAAGAAGCGGGGAAGGCTCTTGAAGTGATGTTCGAAGCTGCCGAAAAAGACGGCATGCATTTTGCCGGCGTTTCCGCTTACCGCTCACACCAAACACAAATCACGGTCTTTAATAACTATGTGGCTAAGGACGGGGAAGAAAAAGCGAAAACCTACAGCGCAATGCCTGGGACAAGCGAGCATGAAACGGGCCTAGCGATCGATGTCACGACCCACGATGGTGCATGCGCTGCCCAAGACTGCTTCGGTGATACGAAGGAAGCGGCATGGCTTGCTGAACATGCGCATGAATACGGATTTATCATCCGCTACCCTGAAGGCAAGGAAAACATCACAGGGTATAAATACGAACCATGGCACATCCGTTATGTTGGTGTCGCTACCGCAACTGAAATTTTTGAAGCGAAGATTACATTAGAAGAATACTATAATGCCGTACCAGTGGAAGCTGTATCGAATAGATAAAAAAAAGGTGCCCCGATGGGTCACCTTTTTTTTATTAATCAAACGTTTGATTAAATCCTTTTATCAACTTCATAAGCAAAAAACTCCCATTCCATGAGTATTCTCACATGGAATGGGAGGGGATCCATCTTCCCATCAGAAGCGGAATCCCCCAATAATTACTTTTTCAAGTTATAGAAAGATTTCAAGCCTGCATATACAGCCAAGTCACCAAGCTGGTCTTCGATGCGAAGAAGTTGGTTATATTTAGCGATACGGTCTGTACGGGACATGGAACCAGTTTTGATTTGTCCTGCGTTTGTTGCAACGGCAATATCAGCGATCGTTGCATCTTCCGTTTCACCGGAACGGTGGGAAACGACTGCAGTGTAGCCTGCGCGTTTAGCCATTTCGATTGCATCAAACGTTTCTGTCAGTGTACCAATTTGGTTCACTTTGATCAGGATGGAGTTACCGATGCCTTTTTCGATGCCTTCAGCCAATTTTTTCGTGTTCGTTACGAAAAGATCGTCACCAACAAGTTGAACTTTAGAACCGATGCGTTCCGTTAAAAGTTTGTGGCCTTCCCAATCATTTTCATCCAGACCGTCTTCGATCGAAATGATAGGGAACTCATTCACTAGCTCTTCATAGAATGCAACCATTTCTTCGGATGTAACACCATTGCGGCCTTCGCCTGCAAGATCATATTTGCCTGTTTCTTTATTGTAGAATTCAGATGAAGCCACGTCCATCCCAAGGTAGATATCTTCGCCTGCTTTGTAGCCAGCTTTTTCAATTGCCTCGATGATGACTTGCAGTGCTTCACGGTTTGAACCTAGGTTTGGAGCAAAGCCGCCTTCATCGCCGACTGCCGTATTCAAGCCTTTCGCAGAAAGGACAGATTTCAATGCATGGAATACTTCAGCACCCATACGAACCGCTTCTTTGAAGCTAGGAGCACCTACAGGAAGGATCATGAATTCCTGGAAGTCAACATTGTTATCGGCATGTGAACCGCCGTTAATGATGTTCATCATTGGAGTTGGAAGTTGTTTCGCATTGAACCCTCCAAGGTAACGGTACAATGGTAAACCTGAAAATTCCGCAGCGGCATGGGCAGCAGCCATTGACACGCCAAGGATTGCATTAGCTCCCAGGTTTCCTTTGTTTTCAGTGCCATCCAATTCAATCATAGTAAGGTCAAGGCCTGCTTGGTTCGTTACATCCAAACCGATGACAGCTTCAGCAATGATATCATTTACATTATCGACTGCTTTTTGTACCCCTTTACCCAGGTAACGAGATTTATCTCCGTCACGAAGCTCAACCGCTTCGTGTTCCCCTGTTGAAGCACCTGATGGTACGATTGCACGTCCGAAGTATCCGGACTCTGTTTGGATTTCTACTTCTATTGTTGGGTTACCACGGGAATCTAGCACTTCGCGTGCATATACATGTTCGATGTACGGCATTATAAATCTCTCCTTTTCCTATTCACAATTTTATTTAGATAATAGGGATTTCCCTGTCATTTCAACAGGTTTTTCGACTCCAAGCAAATCAAGCATCGTTGGAGCTAAATCGCCTAAGATACCACCTGTTCTTAATGTTACCTGATTTTTAGTGATAATGACAGGCACGGGATTCGTAGTATGGGCTGTCATGGGGTTGCCTTCAAGCGTTACGACTTCATCAGCATTCCCATGGTCAGCGGTAATGATTGCTGTACCGCCTTTTGAGACGATTAAATCGACAATCCGGCCTAGGCATTCATCCACTGTTTCAATCGCTTTAATGGTAGGCTCAAGCATCCCGGAATGACCAACCATGTCCGGGTTGGCAAAATTCAAGAGAATGGCATCAAAGCGGTCAGCCTCAATCTGTTCCACCAATGCATCCGTCACTTCATAAGCACTCATTTCCGGTTGTAAATCATATGTAGCGACTTTCGGAGAATTAATTAAAATCCTCTCTTCACCAGGAAACTTCTCTTCACGTCCGCCGCTCATGAAAAACGTCACATGCGGATATTTTTCCGTTTCAGCGATACGAAGCTGGGTAAGCTGGTTTTGGGAAAGTACTTCCCCTAATGTATTATCAAGATTTGTCGGATTAAATGCAACATATCCGTCAACTGTTTCTGAAAAATGTGTCAAACAGACAAAATGGAGATGCTTCGGATGTCCAGGACCGCGGTCAAATGAGCGGAAATCCTCATTCGTGAACGTATTGGAAATCTGGATCGCCCGGTCCGGACGGAAGTTATAAAAGATTACGGCATCATCATTTTTAATCGTTGCCACCGGTTTACCGTCTTCAGCCGTTATGACCGAAGGTATCACGAACTCGTCAAAAATACCATGTTCGTAGGAATCCTCGACACATTCCATCGCAGAAGAGTAAGCAGGGCCATCACCATACACCATCGAACGGTAGGATTTTTCCACACGTTCCCAGCGCTTATCACGGTCCATCGAATAATATCTTCCGGATATGGTCGCAAACTGACCAACACCGATTTCCTTCATTTTCGCTTCCGCTTCCTTAATATAACCCTGCGCCGTTTTCGGTCCGACATCACGGCCATCTAAAAATGCATGTACATATACATTTTTAACTCCTTCTTTAGCGGCCAATTTCAGCAGGGCATACATATGATCAATATGACTGTGCACGCCGCCATCTGAAAGAAGGCCGAAAAGATGAAGGTCGGTGCCTTTTTCCTTGGTATGGCTCATGGCATCGACCAAAGTTGGATTTTGGGCAAATTCGCCTTCACGGATAGCCAGGTTCACACGGGTCAGACTTTGATAAACGATCCGTCCTGCCCCGATATTCAAATGCCCCACTTCCGAGTTCCCCATTTGACCGGCAGGCAAGCCGACCGCTTCCCCGCTGGCAGTCAAATGGGAATGCGGATACTGTTCCCAGTAACGGTCAAAGTTCGGTTTTTTCGCATGAAAAACAGCATTTCCCTTTTCTTCATTACGGCAGCCAAAACCGTCTAAGATGATAAGTGCCACAGGCGACTTACTCATAGTGACCAGCCTCCAGCAATTGTATAAATGAATCGGATTTCAAGCTTGCACCGCCAACCAACGCACCGTCTATATCAGGTTGTGCCATGTACTCTTTAATATTCTCAGGTTTCACACTGCCGCCGTACTGAATGCGGATGGCTGCAGCTGCTTCATTTGAAAATTTGTCGGCAACGACTGAGCGGATATGTGCACAAACTTCATTTGCATCTTGAGCAGATGAAGATTTTCCTGTTCCAATCGCCCAAATCGGCTCATAAGCGATTACGGCTTGTTTCAATTGATCGTCAGATAATCCTGCCAGGCCTTTTTCAATCTGGCTGCCTACGAAATCATTCGTTTCGCCAGCTTCCCTTTGCTCAAGCGTTTCACCGCAGCAAACGATCGGAGTCAACCCGTGGGCAAAAGCGGCATGAGCTTTTTTATTAACGGCTTCATCCGTTTCGTTGAACATTTCCCTGCGTTCAGAGTGACCAAGTATGACGTAGGATACACCAAGGTCGGCCAATGCGATCGGGCTGATTTCTCCTGTGAACGCACCGCTTTCTTCAAAGTGCATGTTCTGCGCCCCGATTTTCACATCGGTTCCTTTTGCCGCTTGAACCAGCTGATCCAAAAATAAAGCTGGAGCACATACAACCGTATCGATTACATCTTGCTTCGGAATCAAATTGCTCACTTCTTCTAAAAAGGCAGTCGCTTCAGATAGTGTTTTATTCATTTTCCAGTTTCCTGCAATAATCGGTTTACGCATTTGGTTTCTCATCCCTTCTAAAGTTGAATTATGTAACGGATTTATCTTATTTATCGTTCAAGGCCACAACGCCAGGCAACTCTTTGCCTTCCATGAACTCAAGAGATGCACCGCCGCCAGTTGAAATATGGGACATCTTTTCTGCCAAGCCAAACTTTTCTGCAGCTGCGGCAGAATCCCCTCCGCCTACGATGCTGTACGTATCTTGTGCTTCCGCCAAGGCTCTAGCAACCGTTCTCGTTCCATTCGCAAATTTATCGAACTCGAATACACCCATTGGTCCATTCCAAATGACAAGCTTAGAACTTTTGATTACATCCGCAAATAAATCACTTGTCTTTGGACCGATATCAAGAGCCATTTTATCATTTGGAATAGCATCGATATCGACATTCTCAGCCTCTGCATCAGGTGAAAATTCAGTCGTTACGACTGCATCGATAGGCAAATGAAGTTTTACGCCTTTTTCTTTTGCACTTTCGATGAAAGATTTGGCCAATTCTATTTTGTCTTCTTCCAATAAAGAATTACCAATTTCATGACCTTGCGCTTTAATGAATGTATAACCCAGGCCGCCGCCAATGATCAAGTGATCGACTTTTTCCAAAAGGTTTTCGATAACACCTATCTTATCCTTTACTTTTGCTCCACCAATTATAGCTGTAAAGGGCCGTTCCGGGTTCGATAGGGCCTTTCCTAGTACAGAAAGCTCTTTTTCCATCAGCAATCCGGCAACAGCTGGGAGATGGTGCGCTATTCCTTCAGTTGAAGCATGTGCACGATGCGCAGCTCCGAATGCATCGTTAACATAAACATCAGCCAGTGCAGCAAACGACTTCGCCAATTCTTGATCGTTCTTCTCTTCTCCTGGATAGAAACGAACGTTTTCCAACAATAAAATCTCGCCATTTTGCATGTTATCAATGATTGATTGCACGGTCTCTCCGTATGCTTCTTCTGCCTTTTGCACGTCCTTGCCACTAAGTTCGCTCAGTCTTTTTGCAACAGGTGCCAGACGCAATTCTTCAACGACTTGTCCTTTAGGACGGCCAAGGTGGCTGGCTAGGATGACTTTGGCCCCCTGTTCCGTCAGATAGGAAATCGTCGGCAATGCTGCTTTGATTCTAGTATCGTCCGAAATCTCTCCGTCCTGCATCGGCACATTGAAATCGACACGGCAAAAAACGCGTTTCCCCTTTAATTCAATATCTTTAATCGACTTTTTATTCATAATCCAAGAACCTCCTTAGATATTGTTATCATATTTTTGATTCTTTTAGCCAAAAAGGGAGAGGGTAAATTTCCCAACTCCCCTTTTCTCTTTTTCATTATAGTCGGTTTCCAGGAATTTATCCAAAAACAAGAAATGTAAACGCTTGACTGATTAATGACTTACTAATAATATCATCTTCTGCCAAGTTTTTTTAGAGGTGTGATAAAAAAAACCTCACCTTGGTGAGGTTTTTTTATTATTCTAATTACAATCCTTTTTTAGCCAAATAGTCGATCAAATCAACAACACGGTTAGAATATCCTGTTTCATTATCATACCAAGATAATACTTTAACCATGTTACCTTCCATTACCATTGTGGAAAGGGCATCAATTGTAGATGATGATGGGCTACCGTTATAGTCAGTTGATACTAGCGGAAGTTCGCTGTACTCAAGAATTCCTTTTAATTCGCCTTCAGAAGCCTTTTTGAATGCTGCATTAACTTCTTCAACTGTTGTGTCTTTTTCAAGCTCTGCAACAAGGTCGACAACAGACACGTTTGGAGTAGGTACGCGCATTGCCATACCATTCAGTTTCCCTTTAAGTTCAGGAAGGACAAGTGCAACAGCTTTTGCTGCCCCAGTTGTTGTAGGAATGATATTCTCGGCAGCTGCACGTGCACGGCGGTAATCTTTATGAGGCAAATCAAGGATCTGCTGATCATTTGTATAAGAGTGAACAGTAGTCATCATACCGCGTTTGATACCGAATTGTTCATGAAGCACTTTAGCAAAAGGAGCCAAGCAGTTCGTTGTACAAGAAGCATTAGAGATTACATGGTGGTTTGCTGCATCATATTTGTCTTCATTTACACCCATGACAATCGTGATATCTTCATCAGATGCAGGAGCGGAGATGATTACCTTTTTCGCGCCAGCTTCTAAATGCTTAGCTGCATCTGCACGTTTTGTGAAACGCCCTGTAGATTCTACAACTACTTCTACTCCCAGTTCACCCCATGCCAATTGTGCAGGATCACGTTCAGCCAATACTTTTACTTTGTGACCATCAACAACAAGGAAGTCCCCATCAACTGTTACTTTTTCATTAAGTGATCCATGAATTGTATCGTATTGAAGAAGGTGCGCTAACATATTAGCATCCGTTAAGTCGTTAATAGCTACAATCTCTACCCCAGGATTACTCAATGCTGCACGAAATACATTACGTCCAATACGTCCAAAACCATTAATACCAACTTTTACTGCCATGAAAAATTCCTCCTTTTAAGTTCGCAAATATATTAAGGGGTGTAATTCCCCTGAATTAACTCTTGTGCCGCCGCTTCATCCGTGATCAAAACGGTTGATGAAGGCGCGCCCTTCATGTAGGAACGGATAGCCTTTGCTTTAGTTTTGCCGCCTGCCACAGTTATCACTCGCTTTTCAGGGCTAAGATCATCTAACTGGATGCCGACCGTCAGAACTTTATGAACAACTTTGCCGTTTTCATCGTAGTAATAACCGAATGCCTCTCCTACAGCATTTCCATCTAACAGCTTCTTTAACATTTCTGGCGAAGAATTTCTTCTCTCTGCCATCGCCATGGCATCACCGATTCCATGAATGATCATATCGGCAGATTTGATTTGGGAAATCACTTCTTTAATTGCAGGCTCCTTCTGAAACGAAGCATAAACCTCACCGCTTAACTGATCGGGTACATATAACACTCTGTATGAGGCCTGTGCCTTCTGTGCCATTTTTTCGACAATCGTATTGGCCTGATTCTGCACAGCTTCACCTATTCCCCCGCGGGCAGGGACAAATAGCAATTTCTTTGACGCTTCATCAGGTGACAACGAATTAGCCACTTCGGCCATTGTTGATCCGCCAGTAACCGCAATGATATTCTTTGAGTTCCATTCCCGTTTCATACGGTTTGCACAAGCTTTACCCAATTCTTTTTTCACCCATGGGGTCTCATCACAATTTCCTGAGACGATAATGACCTCATCCACTTGTAACAAATCCTGCAATTGCCGTTCCATTATGTCTATACCCATTACTTCACGCATTATTCCTTCTAACTTATCCAGGATTTCCATCCCTTCATCAGTCAGCGTCATGCCAGAGCTGAAAATGTTAACCAGGTTCTGACTTTTCAGAAAATCAACCTCGCCCCTAAGCGTCCGCTCTGTCAAATTAAGGCTCACGGACAGACTGCGCCTCCCAACCGGCTGCATCATTTTGATATAACGCAGGATATCATATCTTTTTTGCATAACCAGAAGGAAATCTGGCAATAATTTTCTTTGTACCTCGAGTAATGTACGCATATTTAAAACTCCTAAAAAGTTAAGTTGGACATTTTATGTCCCTCGTAGTCATTTTCTGTCCCACTTAAAACAAAAAAATATTCCTGCTACATATTTTATTCTAGCAGGAACGGAATGTTTCTTCAAATGATTTGAAAAATTATTTTTCCAAAAGCCTATTTAGAGCTGATTTATCAACGTTTCCGAATTGAACGATATCATCTTTCCATTCTATGACAGGAATCATCAGCCCGAATTTCTCTAGCAGATCATCATCTGTATGGATATCGATTTCCTTATATCCTATGCCTGACTCTGCCTTCACTTCTTCAAGCACCTGCTTGGCTTTATCACATAACGGGCATTTATCCCTACTATATAAAACAAACGCATTTGATTCCAAACCACTCATCCTTTTCAATCATATCTTTTTCGTTTAGATGAAGAAGGTATCCCTAATTGTTCCCGGTATTTGGCAACGGTTCGGCGTGCCAGGATAATCCCATGCTCCTTTTTCAACCGTTCCGCCAGGTCTTGATCCGAAAGCGGCTTTTGTTTATTTTCCCCATTGATGGCTGCCTGCAGGCTCTTCTTTGCCTGCATGCCCGACATATCCTCATCAAGGCCGACTGACTGTAAAGAAGTGGTGAAAAATATCCGCATCTCTATCGTGCCAAATGGTGTCTGCACGTATTTCCCTTTAACCGCCCGGCTAACCGTGGACTCATGTATTCCAAGTTCGTCAGCTATTTCTTTCATCGTCATCGGCTTCAAATAGTTCAGGCCATGATGAAAGCACGCCGGCTGTTTTTCGACGATGCACTGAATGACCTTCAATATCGTTTCCTTTCTTTGTTGAATCCCCCTGGAGATCCATTGGTATTCCTGCCACTTATCCTGGATAAACCGTTGAACTCCCTGATCCTTATGGCTCTTCATTCGGTTCAAATACCCTTTATCCACATTAAGATTCGGTGTGTTACCATCATAATTCCCTACAAGCAGCATGCCATCCCGAACTTCCACTACCACATCCGGCACTATATAAGAAGGCTTTTCCTGAAAAAAGAGTGAAGCCGGACGCGGGTTCAACGTCTGGACATAATCAAAGACTTCTTGGATCTCCTTCATTGTAACACCGATCTTCTTACTTAAGTCTTTCCAGCGCTTTTCAGCAAAATCGAGGAAATGATTTTCCATGATCGATTCCGCCAGCAGGTTCTCCCCTTCTGCTTTCACCTGAAGCAAAAGGCACTCTTGAAGGTTTCTCGCCCCAATGCCATGCGGCTCGAGTTCCTGTAAAATCGAGAGACTCTCTTCCAAAATGGACCGGGATATGCCTGGGACACATATATCATCCAGCTGGGTCCTCAAGTAACCGTTTTCATCAAGGTTGTGAATCAATAGAAGCATTGCCTTCTGCTGCTCACCTGAAAACTGCTGGTGATTCACCTGGGACATGATATGCTGTTCAAGCGATAAGGTATCTTCACTGATCTGTTCAATCCAATAGTTGGCATCATACGTATTTTTAAGGGTCCGTTTACCCTTTTTCCGGTCAAAAGTTGGCTGAAATAAAGAAGATGTTGGCTGATCTATGGACAGTAATGGATTCTCCACCATTTTATTTTCTAAAAAAGCCGATAGCTCCTGCGAGGAGTATTGCAGCAATGTAATAGCTTGCATAAGCTCCTGGGTCATCGCCATCTTTAATGTTTGCTGTTGAAAAAGTCCTGCTTTCATATTCATACTCATCGATTCATCCCTCCCCACTCCATTTTACATTATCAGGAGAAAATTCTACACAAAAACCCATGAAAACGCTTACGATTTTTTTCTGAATAGTTTATTTGTTTTAAATACTATATGTTAGAAATGCAAATTAAACAACTACTTTTATTGAAAATTCACCATTTTTCAATAGTGTGGGCGAATATTTTCAAGACAGGAATGACATGACAGAATCCGATGGAATATTACGGAAAACGAGCGAATTCACCAAAAATCTTAGGGATCAGCCTAAAAATGGCCCAATAAAAAATCCCCCGCTTTATTAAGCAGGAGATTGGTAATGCCCTCGGCAGGAATCGAACCTGCATTTCAAGCTTCGGAGGCTTGCGTTCTATCCGTTGCACTACGAGGGCGTAATAGAAAATATTTTTTCAACAGATTTCATTATATGATAGAATCCCCTTCTTTGCAAGGGTTATCAGGTTTAAAACTTTGACTTTTGGGTATTATGGGTAATGTGGAAATTCATCCCTGTGCGGCATAATAGATAAAGCAATCTATCGGGAAGGAGCCTTAGCCAGAAAATTGTCGAACAAATTATCCATTATAGGGTTTGTTTTGTTTGACCTAAATTGACCAAAAAGTGTATCATACATACATAAAGAATTTAAATGATTCTCTTAATCGAAGGAGGAAATGAACATGAATTTAATTCCTACAGTTATCGAACAAACAAGTCGTGGGGAGCGTGCCTACGATATTTACTCCCGTTTATTAAAAGACCGGATCATTATGCTAGGAAGTGCAATTGACGATAATGTTTCCAACTCCATTGTTGCTCAATTACTATTTTTAGAAGCGGAAAATCCTGAAAAAGATATCACCCTATACATCAACAGCCCTGGCGGAAGCATCACTTCCGGTATGGCCATTTATGATACTATGCAATATATCAAACCTAATGTATCCACAGTATGCATCGGTATGGCCGCTTCCATGGGCGCTTTCCTATTGGCTGCAGGTGAAAAAGGCAAACGTTATGCGTTGCCAAACAGTGAAGTCATGATTCACCAACCGCTTGGAGGAGCTCAAGGACAAGCTACCGAAATTGAAATTGCTGCCCGCCGTATCCTTCACTTGAAAGATAAACTGAACCAGATCCTGGCAGAACGTACTGGTCAACCTATTGAAGTCCTTCAAAGAGATACGGAACGTGATAACTTCATGACTTCCGAAAGAGCTCTTGAATATGGCTTGATTGACAAAGTCATCACGCGCAGCATCCTTGATGACAAAAAAGACTCTAAATAATTATCAACAATAGGCTCCGAAGATCGCTTCAAGCGACTTCCGGAGCCTTTTTTACATTAATAAAAAAAGGATGCACTTTAAGGCATCCTTTTCTATTAACCCTCTTGCTGAACGAACTCTTCCAATGCCTCTAACGCTTCTTTTTCGTCGCGTCCTTCGACGATTAACTTCACGGACACGCCAGAACTGATGGCAAGGCTCATTAATCCCATTATACTTTTTGCATTCACTTTCTTTCCTTCTTTTTCAAGAAAGACATCTGAATGAAAGCGGTTAGCTTCTTGTACAAAAAGAGCTGCCGGCCGTGCTTGCAAACCCGTCTTCAATTTTACCTCAACTTGTTTTTCCACCATCTTGATCTCCCCTGTTAGCTTTATTTTTTCGCAGCAATAGCCTCTCCCCCACGGAGCCTGTCAGCTATTTCATCAATTTTTCTTAATCGGTGATTAATCCCGGACTTACTGATGGTTCCCCCGGATACCATTTCCCCAAGTTCCTTTAGGGTTATATCCTGAAACGCTATCCTAAGTTCGGCGATTTCCCGAAGTTTATCCGGTAAAATGCTTAGTCCTACCGTATCCTCGATATAATGGATATTTTCGACCTGGCGCAATGATGCCCCGATCGTTTTGTTCAAGTTGGCTGTTTCACAATTCACAAGCCGGTTTACTGAATTGCGCATATCACGTACAATCCGTACATCCTCGAACCTTAATAAAGCTGAATGGGCGCCAACTATACTTAAAAACTCGGCAATTTTTTCGGCTTCCTTCAAATAAATGATGTACCCTTTCTTGCGTTCAAGCGTCTTGGCCTTCAAGCCAAACTTATTCATTAACTCACAAAGGGCATCATTGTGCTCTTTATAAAGTGAGAAAATCTCGAGATGATAGGAAGACGTTTCCGGATTATTTACTGAACCCCCTGCAAGAAATGCACCTCTCAGGTAAGAACGCTTACAGCATTTCTTCCCAACAATAGTATCGGATATATCATGGAGGATTTCAAAGCCATCACCTAAAATTTCCAAGTCCGTTAAAACCGGCTGTCCCCCGGATGACATCCTGACGATATATACATTATTCTTTTTAAGTTTCATCTTTTTACGGACCAACAGCTCGACCTGGACTTCATAACTTTTTTTCAGCAGCGTATAGATCCTTCTGGCAATCGCAGCATTCTCGGTTTGAATATCCACCACAAGCTTCCGATTAGAAAATGAAAGGGATCCGTTCATCCGGATAAGCGCGCATAATTCCGCTTTTCCGCAGCAATCCTTTCCCTCTAATGTAGTAAGCTCTTTTTTCGTTTCTGAAGCAAAAGACATCCATTTCACCCCCAATCGAACGCAAGTAATCTATTTTTATCAATCAAAAAAACGTCCCCGCTTATATCTACGGAATGATGGGGCTTTTAGTTTCATTTACAAGCATATTATAAAGCAAATCAGCCACTTTTTTCGTGTCATGGCGTATTACATTCCCCTCATAGCTGAAAATGCGTTCCTGAATGATTTCAAGACCCATCCGTTTTAAACTTTCCACATCATACATGACCGGTTTGGCATATTCAGCTTGGTAGCGTTGCTGAATCTCGGTTGGTATTTCCTCATTATTAACAAGTATCCTGTCAATGTATGCATTCCCCATATGGTCATATATCGCTTTTATATGATCGCTCGCACTATAATCCAGCGTCTCGCCGGCTTGTGTCATCAAATTGCAAATGTACACCTTCTTAGCCTTGGAACGGGCAACCTCTTCTCCTAGGCCAGGGACAAGTAAGTTAGGCAGAATGCTAGTATATAGGCTTCCTGGACCTATGACAATAAGATCTGCCTGCTTGATTTCCTGGAGAGTTTCACTGAGCGGCTTTATATGATGAGGAGACAGAAAGACTTTCTTTATTTTCTTTCCTGAGAAGGGGATCTTGGATTCTCCTGTAACAATCGTTCCGTCATCCATCTCCGCATGGAGAACCACACTTTGGTTGGCAGCCGGAAGCACTTTACCGCGGACATTAAGGAATTTACTCATTTCCTGGATCGCATGGACGAAATCGCCTGTCAACGAGGTCATTGCCGCCAGTATCAAATTCCCCAGCGAATGCCCGGACAACTCATTTTTGCTCTGAAAGCGATGTTGAAACATTTGTTCAACAAGGGGCTCTACATCCGATAACGCAGCCAGCACGTTACGGATATCACCCGGAGCGGGGATATCCATATCCTCGCGAAGGCGGCCAGAACTGCCACCATCATCAGCTACCGTAACGATCGCGGTTATATCCACTGGATGCTTCTTCAACCCTCTCAACAAAACGGGAAGGCCGGTTCCCCCTCCAACGATCACAACCTTAGGTTGTTTCTTATTATTTAACATCTGCTTTCCCCTTACTTTTTTCGATATCGCGATGTGATACTTGAACCCTGTAATCCTTTTTGAAGTGGTTAGAAATATACTCCGTCAACGCTACTGAACGGTGCTGACCGCCTGTACATCCAATCGCAACAACAAGCTGTGCCTTCCCTTCACGTTTATAATAAGGAAGCATGAATGCAAGCAGATCGGTCACTTTTTCCAAGAATTTTTGCGTCTCACTCCATTTTAAAACGTAACTCGACACTTCCTGTTCCAAACCAGTCCTTGGCCTCATATGATCAATATAATATGGATTTGGCAGGAAACGTACGTCAAACACAAGGTCGGCATCTATGGGCAGGCCATGCTTGAACCCGAATGACATGACATTGACTGTAAAGCCGACACTTTTATCGGCAGAAAATTCCGAAGCGATTTTCTCCCTCAATTCGCGCGGTTTCAGCTGGGAAGTATTAAAGATCAATTGAGCCCTTCCCTTCAATTCGTCCAACAGTTCCCGTTCCATTTTAATGCCTTCCAATGGCCGTCCCAATGGAGCAAGCGGGTGGGTCCTTCTCGTTTCCTTATATCTGCGTACCAAAGAATCATCATCAGCTTCTAGAAAAAGGATTCTTGGTGATACTGCAGCTGTATCCGTTAAATCATCGAGTGCAAGAAATAAGGAATCAAAAAACTCCCTCCCCCTTAAATCCATGACAAGGGCCACTTTATTCATCTTATTCCCGGAGTCCTTCATTAACTCCAAAAACTTTGGCAATAGCGTGGGCGGCAAATTATCGACGCAAAAAAAGCCGAGGTCTTCAAAACTTTGAACCGCCACTGTCTTGCCTGCTCCGGACATTCCGGTAATGATGACCAATTGCGTTTCACTCATCTGCCCTGTACTCATAGTTTCTCCGCCCCCATGTATATCTTTTTTTATATTTAAAAATCAACCTGGATCCAATCGGTAAGATAGCAGCTTAAATTCAGGCGTATAGGTAAATGTTCCATAGATGATCCCACTTCCATGAACCATATAGTCCAGGATGTGAAAATCACCTTCAGCCATCATCAGCTTTTTAACATCTTCAACCGGATGCCAGCTAAGTTCCCCTTCTTCACAAACATCCACATTTACACCATCGGAATCCGTTGCAAAGAAAGTGAACATCATCCATTCTGACAAAACTTTATCTCCGTCCTTCATAATGAAGGTGAAAATGCCTTTGATGGAAGGGTTTTTTAAATAAACGCCCGTTTCTTCGCGATATTCCCTAATGCAAGCATCGCGTACAGATTCCCCAGGTTCCATCTTGCCGCCTGGAGCTACCCACCATCCGCGTCTAGGCTTTTTCAATAAGAGGATTTGATTATCTTTGATCAATACACAGTTTGTGACACGTTGCACGTTCTTCACCTCAATTGGCTCTGCTCGACTATAGAAACCATATCCTTAAACCGCCGCTAGATATCCATTTGGCGATTTACAAATGCTAATAGTTCAAACAAGTTGTATTTTTCATCTTCTTACCATTATGAAAGATTATGTTTAGTATATCTTATCATTATACTATTTTTGAAATGAGCTAACAATAAAGTAAACTTCCTGCATTGGGGGAATATTCATCCGCAAGGAATCAATAGGAAGCCTTTATCCTGCTTAACTCCTATTCTTCTCCACTTTCGCTGCCTAAATGCAAAGGGATGGCTTACTTCACTTTAAAAATCATTTAAAAACAACCTAAAAATTGGAACAAAAGATATGGTCTCAAAGCAGGAAAACAAAAAAAAGACACAGAAACTCTATCTGTGTCCTTAACGTTTATAATTAAAGGGGGTCAACTTCTACCCATACTATACCCAATTATTATTTCACGCATGTTACAACGCCATTAAAACGGAATTACGATTGTATATTATTGTAATTAAGCCTTTGGCTGTAATTTTTCTTGAAGTTCCTCTACAAAATGCTGAGCGGATTGAGCGGCAATGCTTCCATCGCCTGTAGCTGTAACGATTTGGCGCAATGTTTTTTCACGAACGTCACCAGCAGCAAAAATACCAGGCACGCGTGTTTCCATCCGATCATTCGTTTCAATATAGCCTGTGGAATTCAAGATGCCCAAGTCCTCAAATGGTTTAGTTAGCGGAAGCATTCCGATATAAATGAATACACCGTCTGCGTCCATCACTGTCTCTTCCCCAGTTTCAGTGGAAACTAAAGTGACACCGCCGACTTTGCCGCCATTTTCATTAATTTCCTTCAAAGTATGATTCCAGATGAAGTTAATTTTCTCATTGGCAAATGCACGATCTTGAAGAATCTTTTGAGCGCGAAGTTCATCACGTCTGTGAACGATCGTCACTTTTGAAGCAAAACGGGTTAAGTACACACCCTCTTCAACAGCAGAGTCTCCGCCGCCGATAACGAACAGTTCTTTTTGCTTGAAGAAAGCACCATCACAAACTGCACAATACGATACACCGCGGCCGCCCAATTCTTTTTCGCCAGGAACGCCGATTTTCTTGTATTCGGCACCAGATGAAATGATGATTGAACGTGCTTTGAATTCCTTGGAACCGGCTTTGATCGTTTTATACTCTTCACCGTCAATGATTTCCTTAACATCCCCATAGGCATACTCCGCACCGAATTTCTTTGCATGATCAAACATTTTCGTTGAAAGTTCAGGTCCGAGTATCGTGTCAAATCCAGGATAATTTTCCACTTCCTCAGTATTGGCCATTTGACCGCCAGGCACTCCGCGCTCTAACATCAATGTTGAAAGGTTCGCACGTGATGTATAGACAGCCGCCGTCATCCCTGCAGGACCAGCTCCAATAATAACAACGTCATAAATTTTTTCAGACATGTTTTCACTCCTCCATATTCCATTAAAAATGGAATCTTCACTACGGTTAGTGTTCCCTACCTATTATCCTATATAACAAATAATTTTTCGTCCAAATATCTGCTCATCCCAGTAAGTTTTGAACCAGTTTTACGTACTTCGATAAGGTGGACACCGATATGAAATGTTTGTCTGCGATTGCCTGTTTGCTCGCCTTCTCATCTTTAAGCTGATTCCACACATACTCCACCGCAGAAGCCCAGCCTGCTGGATTATTTAACTTCTGTTCGGAATTCACCGCTTCGATGAAAACGGAAAACCACATTAAATAGAGGCCTGCTTCATTTAATTGAATCGGTTGGAAATGCCGATATAATAACTCAGCTGTGCGATCGGCAAAATCAATTGGTGTTAATTGGCGATCTTTAGCAGGAACTTGAACAAGTTCGGCATAATCACGTTCCAAATCAGTGAAATTTTGATTTAGGTTGAGGACCTGGTTTTTCAATAGCTTCTGTTTATGAACCGAATGTTTCAGAAGGAAAATGGCAAACAGCCTTTCTTCGATGAATTCACTTTCCAGCCTTTTTATAATAGAAGGAAAATGATGTTCAAAACCATCTGATGTTGAATTCATATCTCCCCAAGGCTCCATGCCTTCTTTTTCCGGATTCATTTCCACGACCTTTTTCCATGCCTTTTTGGCAGCATGTTCATGGCCTAAATGGTACGCGGAAATGGTAAGCCAATAGTAGAAGGTTCCATCTCCCTCGAACCCTTGCTTTTGGAGTCCTTTCAGCCAATTATATGCAGAAGCATAGTTTCCGATCAAAGCGAAGGTCGCTCCAAGCTTGAAACGATGTTCGGATAGCATCGGCCGAATTTTCTCCAACATCTGTATAAGCTCTTCAACTTTTGCTTCATCCTGTTGATAATGATGAAAAACAACAAGGTTACAAAGCGCATGTAGGTTTCCCGGACTTTTTTCCAGTACCTCATCAAGTGTTTCAAAAGCTTCATTTACTTGACCAAGATAGAAATAGGCTAGTGCCAGGTTATTATAAGCGGACCAGTAATCCTCATACTCGGCAATCGTTTCTTTCAGGACTTCGATTGCCTTCGGAAAATTGCCTGATTCCAGGTACTCACGGGCTTGTTCCTGTTTGGTAATGAGCCCATCATGCTTAAACGGGTTTTCTTCCGACTCATCCGACTCAAAAGTTATCAGTTCAAGCAAATCCTCTGCGTCATCGCTGAACTCCCCGTCTTCTTCTTTATCAAGATAAGCACTGGCGTGACGGTAGGCCTCCTTGAACATGCCTAAGTGGGCATAATTATTCGCGAGGAAGTAATGACATTCTGACATATAGGGATCCATTACATCCAAGATATTCTCCAATAGGTTGTTTGAATAATTATATTCACCGATTTCCGAGCAGGTGATTGCCAATTGACAGGCTATCATCGGTTCAGCAGGTTCAAGTTCCAGGGCACGTTCCAGGTATTTTTTTGATTTAGGTAACTCTCGTCTATGATAAGCTTTTAAACCCTTGGTGAAATAATACTCACCTGTTGGGTGAAAAGTTAGAATTTTTGCCTGTTGGCCAAATTTAGAGTCTTTACTCATGTAATCCTCCATCTTCAAGTTGATTAACCATAGTATTATAACATATTGAAGAAAATTTGCCGAACAATTCAAGAAAATGGAAAACGATAATCACCATGCTTTCTTTAAGAAAAAATCGAATGATATCCCTGGTCAAATGGGAATGTCATACTTACAAAAAAAGCCCTCCTATTGACGGAAGGGCATAGTTAGTTGATAAAAGGGGTTGGAAATATCTCTTTAATCAATGATGGTCCCGAACAAAGCAACACCTTCATGTCTCAGGCAGGATTCACCAAAATTAGTAGCAGTAGTTGATTGAAGAGGAAATCAACTTCCAAATTGAACAAGCCATAAAAAAAACTGAAGACAAACGTGATATTCATCGAGTTTGTCTTCAGTCAGAGCCCTTCAATGGACGGAGGGCAATCCCATTCATTCGGTTTCTTTCGGTTCGTCTTTATCGGCATGTCTAGCCTTCAATACATCAAGCACAGCTTGGAAAGGCAACTCCTGCTCCCGAAGAAGAACGAATAAGTGATAGAGGAGATCTGCACTTTCCATCGAAAGTTCCTCTGCATCCCGGTTCTTGGCCGCAATGATCACTTCTGCCGCTTCTTCACCGACTTTTTTCAGGATCTTATCGACGCCCTTATCGAATAGGTAGGTAGTATATGAACCTTCAGGCATATCCGATTTTCTTTTTTCAATCAACCTTTCCAATTCCGTCAGGAAAGTCACATTCGCCTTCACTTCTTGTCCGGCTTCACTGTTTCGGTAAATCGTTTCACTAAAACAGCTTGTTGCCCCTGTATGGCACGCAGGACCTGCAGGAACGACCCGAACGACCAAAGCATCTTGATCGCAGTCATACTTCATTTCGATGATTTTCTGAGTATTGCCGCTGGTTGCCCCTTTATGCCATAATTCATTGCGCGAACGGCTGAAAAAGACCGTTTCACCTTTTTCAATCGACAATTGCAGTGATTCTTGGTTCATGTAAGCAAGTGTCAGCACTTCGCCGGTTCCTGCATCTTGAATAATTGCCGGTATCAGGCCTTTTTCGTCGTATTTAATAGTTTCAAGATTCATCGTACAACCACTCCTTGTTGTTTGAGAAACGCTTTGACTTCTTTGACGGATGTTTCTTTATAATGAAAAATCGATGCGGCTAATGCTGCGTCGGCTTTACCTTCTTGGAAGGCTTCCTGGAAATGCTCGGCGTTACCAGCACCGCCTGAGGCGATGACCGGCACTGAAACGGCTTCGGATACCGCTTTTGTCAAAGCGATATTAAACCCTTTTTTCTCGCCGTCACAATCCATGCTTGTCAATAAAATTTCACCTGCACCGCGGGTTACGGCTTCCTTCGCCCACTCGGTCACTTCCCATTCAGTCGGTTTCCGACCGCCGTGGGTATATACACGCCATGACCCAAGCTCTTCTTCATATCGGGCGTCTATGGCGACAACGATACATTGGGAACCAAAATAATCAGCACCTTCATTGATTAGATCAGGGCGCAGAATGGCTGCTGTATTTAAAGATACTTTATCGGCACCGGCCCGTAAGATCCTCTTCATATCGGCCAATGAATTAATGCCGCCGCCCACAGTGAACGGGATTGCCAAGCTGCCCGCTACCGCTTGAACGACGTCGACGATTGTTTCCCTGCCTTCATGTGATGCGGAAATATCCAGGAAGACAAGCTCATCGGCACCTTCCTGGTCGTAAAAGGAGGCAAGTTCGACCGGATCCCCAGCATCCCTAAGGGAAACAAATTGTATACCTTTGACTACGCGCCCATCCTTTACATCGAGACATGGAATAATTCGTTTAGTGAGCATTTAACCACGCACCTTTTCTAGTGCTTCTTCTACAGTAAAGCGATTGGTATAAAGCGCCTTGCCAATGATTGCCCCTGCAATGCCTTGGGCTTCATACTCTTTGAGGGTGACAAGGTCTTCGAGTGAACTAATGCCTCCCGAAGCGATCACGTTTTTACCAGTTGCCTCCGCCATGGCCAATATCCCTTTCACATTCGGGCCTGAAAGCATGCCATCCGTCGCGATATCAGTCACGATAAAGGTTTCAGCACCAGCATCGGCCAGTAATTTGCCAAGATCTATCGCAAGGGTTCCAGAAGTTTGAAGCCAACCATGAGTGGCTACCCTGCCATCTTTCGCATCAATCCCGATTGCGATATGACTTCCATATTTCCTGATCATATCTTTAGTGAAATCAGGGTCTGAAACGGCCGTGCTGCCTAAAATGACACGTTCCACTCCATTATCCAGGTAATGGGCTATATCCCGTTCCGTACGGATGCCGCCGCCGATTTGAATGCGGGCCCCTAACTCACTTGCAGCTTTTATTACGTATGAATCATTGATGCGCACTCCTTCTTTAGCGCCGTCAAGGTCGACCATGTGTATCCATGCGGCCCCTTGGTCTGCAAAGCTTTTAGCCATATCGAAGGGGGAATCGCCATAAACGGTTTCCTGATTGTAATCTCCCTGGATTAAGCGGACGCACTTGCCTCCGCGCATATCAATCGCCGGATAAATAGTAAAGTTGCTCATGCTTCTTCCTTCCCTTCTACTAATGACAGATAATTTCTCAAGAGTGACATGCCCATCTTCCCGCTTTTTTCCGGATGGAACTGCATGCCGAAAACATTCCCTTTACCGACGATCGCCGGCACTTCCACATCATACGTCGCCGAAGCCGTAACGAATGATTCATCCGTATCGACGTAGTAAGAATGGACGAAATAAACATGTTCCCCTTCCAGTCCCTCATTCACTGGTGACGCCTGTTTAAATTCAAGACGATTCCAGCCCATGTGCGGCACTTTATAAACCTGGTCATTCGCATCCACCCCTTTGAAACGAACGACTTTACCTGGGATGAGGGATAATCCTTTTGCAGGTCCATTTTCCTCACTTTCATCAAAGAGAAGCTGCATACCAAGGCAGATGCCTAAAAGATACCCCCCGCCTGCTGCATATTCCTTCAGGAATTCATCAAGCTTTTGTTTTTCCAGGAGACTCATGGCATCCCTGAAAGAGCCAACACCGGGAAGTATGATCCCATTCGACTTAGAAAGTTCTTTTGGGTCATCGGAAATGAATGAATCGGCACCAAGGCGCTCCAGCCCTTTACTTACGGAAAATAAATTCCCCATGCCATAATCGACGATCCCGATCATTTACAACATTCCTTTCGTCGAAGGGATGCCTTTGACACGCGGATCGATGGTCGTAGCTTCGTCCAATGCACGTCCAAGCGCCTTGAATACCGCTTCGATCATATGGTGTGTGTTGTGTCCGTAATGAACGACCACATGCAGATTCATCCTGGCTTCAAGAGCGAATTTCCAAAGAAACTCATGTACCAGTTCAGTATCGAAAGTACCGACCTTTTGCGAAGGAAACTCAGCCCGGAACTCCAGGTGCGGACGATTGCTTAAGTCGATGACAACTTGGGCGAGTGCTTCATCCATAGGTACGAAAGCATTTCCGTAACGCTTTATCCCGCGCTTGTCTCCGAGGGCCTCCAATAACGTCTGCCCCAAACAAATGCCAATATCTTCAGTTGTATGATGATCATCCACGTCTGTATCTCCGTTTGCATCTACAGTCAAATCAAACTTTCCGTGTTTCGTGAACAAATCCAGCATATGCGTCATGAACGGAACGCCCGTCTTAATGGAGGAATTACCTTCCCCATCCACACCAAACTTCAAGCTTATTTCCGTTTCATTCGTCTTTCGCTCCACACTAGCAAAACGTTCCATTACAACTCCTCCTCAATTCCCAAGATGTAAAAGCATGTCAAAAATCTTTATATCAATTATTTCACTTATTTTAATAATTCAGGACTTTTTCCCGGATTCATTCACACCACGTGATTCAATGGCACGGGCGTGAGCCTCGAGTCCCTCCATCCGGGCAAATGCGGCAATTTTCCCTGCATTTTTACGGAAGGCTGTTTCACTATACATGATGACGCTCGATTTCTTTTGGAAATCATCCACATTCAGCGGGCTGGAAAAACGGGCCGTTCCATTTGTAGGCAACACATGATTGGGGCCTGCAAAGTAATCCCCGACAGGCTCCGAACTAAAGCGGCCAATGAAGATTGCCCCGGCATGACGGATTTTAGCCATGATTTCAAGTGCATCTTTAGCCACAATTTCCAAATGTTCCGGTGCAAGTTCATTGATCGCTTCAACAGCCTCTGCCATATTCCCGCATACTACGATTCGTCCATAATCCCTTATGGATGCTGCGGCAATATCATGGCGTGGAAGCAACGCCACCTGCTTGGTCACCTCTGCTGCCACTTCTTCTGCAAGAGACGTTGACGTCGTCACCAAAACGCTGCATGCCCGGGCATCATGCTCCGCCTGTGATAGCAAGTCTGCCGCAACTTCTGCGGCGATGGCTGATTCGTCCGCCAAAATCGCTATTTCACTTGGACCTGCTATCATATCAATGGCAACATCGCCGAATACTTCGCGCTTCGCTAATGCCACATAAATATTTCCCGGACCCACTATTTTATCCACTTTCTTAATTGTTTCCGTCCCATAGGCAAGAGCAGCTATGGCCTGGGCCCCGCCAACTTTATAGATTTCCTTAACCCCGGCAATTTTGGCAGCCGCCAATACCGCTGGTGATAATTTCCCGTCTTTTCCTGGTGGGGAAACCATAACGATCCGTTCCACTCCTGCGGCCTTTGCAGGCAACGCATTCATCAATACTGACGAAGGATATGCCGCTGTGCCTCCAGGTACATATATACCTACAGCATCAAGAGGGGTCAATTTTTGTCCTAGCATCGTTCCCGTTTCATCAGTCGTAAACCATGAATTTCGAACTTGTTTCTCGTGAAACATTCGAATATTATTAGCAGCTCCTTGAATAATATCAAGCTGCTCAGCATTTAAGGCCGCCGTCGCTTCTTCCATTTCCCGTTCCGAAACAAGTAATTCGCCTGGACTGACACCATCGAAACGTTCGGTATAGGTATGTAAAGCGGCGTTTCCGCTTTTCCTGACATCGTAAATAATATCCTGAACCGCTTTCCTTTGATCGGCAGTACCTGCTTCAACCGAGCGTTTCAGTGAAATCCCTTCAGCAAACCGTTCTATTTTCATACCTTCACCTCATTAGCGATTCTTTACTATTCAATAATTTCTGCTAGCCGTTCCACGATTTCGGTAATCCTTGCTTCTTTAATTCGATAGCTGACAGGGTTCGCTACCAGCCTCGAAGTCACATTGGCGATTTTTGCATATTCCACAAGACCATTTTCCTTCAATGTCCGTCCCGTTGAAACGATATCGACGATTCGTTCAGCTAAACCGATTAACGGTGCTAACTCAATAGACCCATTCAACTTAATGATCTCGACTTGCTCCCCCTGCTCACGAAAATAACTGGAAGCAACGTTCGGATATTTACTCGCTATTTTTGGGGCGATGTCACTTATTTTCGTACCAGGCAATCCAGCTACAGCCAAGTAACAGGCACTGATTTTCAAATCAAGTAACTCATAGACATCACGTTCTTCTTCCAACATGACATCCTTCCCTGCAATTCCAATGTCAGCGACGCCATGTTCCACATATGTTACGACGTCCATCGGTTTTGCCAAAATGAACCGCAGGTTTTCCTCTTCCACTTCAAGGATCAATTTCCGGGAATCATCAAACTCGGGAGGGAGACGAAAACCGGCCCTTCTTAACAGCTCTGCCGCTTCTTCAAATATTCTCCCTTTCGGCATGGCAATCGTTAAAAAGCTACTATTCATCTTTTCCATTCCCCCCATTCCCTACGAATAAATGAACTTCAGAAAATGTCCGTGTAAAAGCATCGACATTTTGGACGACCGTAATATCTTGAATCGTTACCGGCTTTCCTTCGGAGCGTTTTTTTCTTGCAAATTGTATGGCTTCCAATCTTCGTTCGGGACTGAACAAAATGCATTCTGGCGCTACAGGCTGAATCGGCTCCCCAAGAGCTTCTGCTAGACGGTCCACCCTGATTGCAAAACCCGTGGCCGAAGCATTCCAGCCGAATTTCGAAAGCAGATTATCATACCTGCCGCCATTGCCGATTGGCGACCCCACTTGTCCGGCATACACTTCAAATAAAGTTCCCGTGTAATAACTCATATGACTGACCAATGTTAAGTCGAAGCTCACATATTGTTCAACGTCAAATTCTTTCAGCTGCGCAGACAATTCCTTCAGTTCAGCCAAAGAATCTTGCCCTTTATTATTCTCAACCAACCCTAGCGCATTGTTCAGGGTTTCTTCACTGCCCCTTAATGAGGTAAATTCGATAAGCCGTTGTTTATCAATGGATGAAAGCGGCAGGGATTTAACATGCTCGCGATAACCGACATAATTTTTTTCATATAAAAACTTTCTTAATACAGAGGCTCTCTCCTCCGTACCTAGAATGCTTAAGAAAAATTCTTGCAGAAATCCGATATGTCCAATGGAAATCTTAAATTCCTGAAGCCCTGCAGCCTTTAGAGCATCCGCAAGCAGGGCAATCATTTCAGCATCGGCACTTATCGACTTATTACCGATACATTCAATGCCAATCTGTTCGAATTCTGCCGGCCTGCCTCCTTCGCGCTGCTGTGCGCGGTATACATTCGCGGAATAGGCAAGGCGAAGCGGAATTTGCTGTTTTAACAGTTTGGATGCTGCTACCCGTGCAATGGGAGCTGTCATCTCGGGACGGAGTACCAGTGTATGCCCCTGGGAATCGAGAAGTTTAAACAACTGTTGGTCCAATATTGCCGAAGCATCGCCAATTGTTTCATAATATTCCAAAGCAGGCGTTTCAATAAATTGATAGCCCCACTTCTTGATTTCATCACTCATTTTATTTCTGGCCGACACTTTCGTTTCATACAGCACCGGCAGTGTATCTCTCATGCCTAACGGTTTTTCAAACATAAATGGCTTTGTCACGACTGCACATCCTTTTGAAATTTTGATTAATTCCTATATCCAATCGGTCTGCTTATAGGCAAAAACCGATGCACCCATTCCTAATTTTGTTTATCCCTTTTATCTTTCCAAGGTTTCACGCTTAAATCCAAATTTCGGATAACATATAAAAATAGTATCAAATAAATTGACATAATAATATAAATAATCACAATAATCGACCAAACACTTTAGTTCGCTAATATGGTAGCAAGATGAAGTTACTAATAGTTTACCCCTGCCCCCACCTAACGTCAAGGAAAATATGCCTAATCTCATTCATGGCGGTTTTCGATATTCTTCATGATCGGTTTAAGTCCAAACGGAAGGAGTATACCTTTTTAACCGAATATTTCTTCCTATTTTTAACCAATCACTGTTATTAATGTATACCTTTTGGTTTAGCTGTTTTATAATGTTTAGGAGTTTGGTAATATTAGATAATTTTAGGGGGATATGGGAATGAAGAAATATTTTTCGTTTTTTTTGGCACTTATCGTTCTTTTTTCACTGGGTTTAAGCGGAACGAAGGGTTTTGCGGCAACTAAGATCAACCAGGACGAGCTTAATGCATACCTTTCTGAAGTTAGAATGACGCAAGAAGAATTGGAAGAGTATTTATCCTATTACGACATATCATTGGATGAACTGAAATCGGTAGAAGAGCTGCGTGATACATTAGGACCGACCGTCACTCCTGAGACCATACAGAATCTACTTAAACAATATGGAATGACAGAAGCTGAACTTACGGAATTATTAATAGAATACGGCGAACTGGAAGAGGGGGATTCCATCATCGATACCTTCCATTTCATTTACGACATTGAGGATATCATCGATTTAGCAATGGATGATGAGGAAGAGATGGAATATGATGAGGAAGAGATCATCGATCTAATGGATGGTCTTTTTACTGAGATCGGCCTTACAGATGAAGAGATGGACAGATTCATGAACCACCTTTTACCTATCGTCGAAGACCCTTCTTTTGAAGCTCGTTTAATGGCAATCTCCGATAGGATGGATCAACTCGAGTATTTTGAAACAATTGATGAATTATCTGCTGAACAAGTGGCAGAATTGCTTTCCATATATAATGATCTTCAAAGCTTGCTGCAAATTCAATTCAAATTCTCCTTAATTCAGGATGGTGTCACGACAAACCTATCCCTTGAGGCTTTATTCCAACTTAAGGAAATGACGAATGCCAGTTTACTAGTTTCCATTTACGATTTAAACGGCAACTTTTTGCTCGATTTTACATTGACAGGTGAAATGATCGGTTCCGATTTAGTGAAAGAAACCGGCAATGACATTAAACAGTCCACTGAGGTCATTTCTAAAGTGGTTGAGGTAAAAAAGGAAAAGAAAAAACCGACAAAACCTGAACATAAGACGGAAAAAGGCGGAGTGCTTCCTAAAACGGCCGGTAATTACTTATTCGGTACTTTAATCGGTTTAGTGTTGATGGGGATCGCTTTCGGATTAATCAGAAAAGCGAGACTCACTAATTAAAATGCGCAAAAATAGGCAATCCAGACATAAGAAAAAAACGTTACTTATCACTGCTGTTTGCATTTTAACCTTAGGTTTATATATTACAACGACAAATGCCTATACGCTGTTAAAGGGCTATGCCCTGTATAAATGGAATGAATCTGACACAACGGAAGCGACGGCTAAGCTCCCCGAACCGAAGACGAAAGCTGATATTCCCAATGGGCCTGAACTTTATGAAGAACGACCGGAGACAGGTGATTTGATGGGTGAGCTTCATATTCCAAAAATCGAGGCAACACTTCCAATTTATCATGGAACGGACGAAGATGAACTCGAAAAGGGCGTCGGCCATTATGCGGGGTCCGTCCTCCCCGGTGAAAAGGATAATTCCGTTTTATCAGGCCACCGAGATACAATTTTCAGAGATCTAGGTGAAGTCGGCAAGGGTGATTTGCTGATTGCCAAGACAGAAGCAGGTACGTTTACATATAAAGTGAGGAAGGTTCGCATCGTCGATGCAGATGACCGTACCGTGATCGTTCCCAAGCCTAAAGCTACACTTACAGTAACAACCTGCTATCCTTTTTCATATATTGGCAGTGCACCGGAACGATACGTACTGGTTGCCGATTTAATGAAATCGGAGAAAAAGTAAATGAAATACGGGGCAGAAGTTGTTCTGCCCCGCTTTCATAAATCTTTAATAGATGATAGGAGGACAAGTTCAACATGGATAAAGAGGCACAGCAAAGGTTTTTTCAAATTTTAAAAGAAACGTATGAAGCAACGGTGAACCAGGAAAATGCATCAATCGACGAAGTGATAGAGCATCTAAAGAATGAACTGACTCCGTTATACCCGAAATATCATTAAAAAGGACTTGCCGCATATATGGGCAAGTCCTTTTTTCATAAAGAAGTTTGCTGCTCTCTCACAAGCATTTCCTCTTTGGTATATATGATTTTCATTGGATTTCCCCCGACGAAAGCTCCCTCCGGAACATCCTTATGGACAAGCGTCCCCGCAGAGACAATCGCCCCATTACCAATTGAAAGTCCTGGAAGAATGGTCGAATTGGCTCCGATCAATACTTCATCACCAATGACTACATCTCCTAAACGATATTCATGAATCAAATATTCATGAGCAAGAATCGTTGTATTATAGCCAATGACAGTATTCATTCCAACTGATATTTTTTCCGGAAACATCACATCCGGCATGACCATCAGGGCAAATGAAGTATGCTTTCCTACTTTCATATGTAAAAAAGTCCTGTATAGCCAATTCTTCATTCCCAGAAATGGCGTATAACGCGCTAGCTGTATCACCACAAAATTCTTTACGACTTTCCAGAATGGAACGGTCTTATAAACATGCCATAGTGAATTAGCCCCTTCAACCGGATATCGGGACGTGCGTCTCATTTTCTGGCCTCCATGGGTTTTGCAACCTCAACGATATTCAATAAATCCGCCATCTGCTCAAGCATATAATCTGGGTGATAACTTTCCAAGAATTCACGGCCTTTAATGGACCATGAGACTCCTGCCGTTTTTGTACCTGTATTTTTACCGCCCAAAATATCATGATAGCTGTCGCCAATCATGATCGCTTCTTCAGGAACCGAACCAAGTTGATTTAAAGCTTTTACCAAAGGCTCTGGGTCCGGTTTTGCCTTTTCCACTTCATCCAGTGTGACCACCACTTCAAAGAATTGATCCAGTTTGCTTAAACGCAGTCCTTTTTCGACGACATCACGCCTCTTTGTCGTAACGACTGCCAATTTATAACCGCTCTGCTTCAACGTTTGAACCGTTTCGAACACCCCGTCAAATTGTGTGACAAGCAAATCATGGTTCCTCCAATTATGCTCCCGGTAGTAAGCGATCATTTCATCCACTTGTTTTGGATCAATGGAGGAGAAAGTATCGAACAAAGTCGGTCCGATAAATGGAATGATATCTTCCCGATTGTACTTTCCGGGACAAAAGTGGTTTAAAGTTTCCGTAAAAGAGGCGATGATCAATTCATTCGTATTGATCAACGTCCCATCAAGATCAAATAATAATGTAGTTATGTTACTGTTCATATACAGCTTCCTTTCTCTGTACCCTGTCAGTCCGATTCCATATATACGCAACGGCCATCGTTAAAACAACGGCAGTGAGTAGCCGAATGATCAACAACGGCAAGACCGGAATCCCCAGCGGAATAAAAATCAGTGTATCTTCTACAACAGCATGGCAGGCAACTAAAAAGATGAACGCAATCGTCATATCCTTTTTCGAAACATTATCTTCTTTAGCGGCTTGAATCATTACGCCTGCCCCATATGCCAAACCGAGAGTCAGGCCTGTAACGAAAGGCATGGAAGCATTCGGCTTCATCCCCAGGACCTTCATGAAGGGAGCAAGGGCTTTCGAGAAGGCTTCCAGCCATTTTAAATCTTTCATGATTTGAACCGCAACCATGAGCGGAATAACGATGACCGCCAACTGAACGATTCCTGAAAGGGCCTGGAGGACACCATGTAAGAGGATTGCACCTGCTCCGTTAATCTCTGCAGCCTCACCGATAGCCACTCCTTGGGCCATTTCAGATCCGCCCTGCCAGACAAGATTGATGACGATCGCTGATAAAAGCGCAAGTCCGATCCGAACTGTTAAGATGATCCACAGCTTGACACCGGTTTTCATCGCCACACCCGACTCGATCAATAAATTATGTGAAAAAGATAGCATCATAGCAATAATAAAGACTTCTTTCACAGTCAAATCAAGTGTTAATATGCCAGCGATCGCCGCGTATAAATTCAGGAAATTCCCTAACACAAGCGGAATTGCCGCATCCCCTGGAAGACCTATGAGATTCATCAAAGGCGCAATCAAGTTAATGATGAATGGCAATACTGGCGTATATTGAAGCACAGTGACGATCAAAGTGACTGGAAATATCACTTTCCCCAAAGACCAAGTTGTATTCAAGCCTGAAAGAAGTCCCTTTTTAACTGAATCCACTATCACTATGCCCTCTCCCTTTACACATATTCCCTATGCATCTAAATATCTTTTGTTTGCATGCCCGCGGACCCTTCTATAGACCACTAAAGCAATCGCTACAACGACCAGCACAATCGAGATCACTTGGGCGATACGCAGTGACTCCGTCAGCATCAAACTATCCGTCCGCAATCCTTCAATGTAGAAACGGCCGATGGAATACCATAATACATAGGTTAAAAATAGTTCCCCCCTGCGTAAGTTCACTTTCCGCAAGCTTAAGAGAATAATGACACCCGCGATATTCCAAATCGATTCATACAAAAAGGTCGGGTGATAGTACGTACCGTTTATGTACATTTGATTTATGATGAATTCAGGCAAATGCATATTTTCCAGGAATGACCTTGTTATTTCCCCGCCATGCGCTTCCTGATTCATGAAATTACCCCAACGGCCAATCGCCTGCCCCAACAATAAGCTCGGTGCAGCAATATCCGCCAGCTTCCAAAATGACACTTTCTTGACCTTGGCAAAAACGATGGCAGTCAGCACCGATCCAATCAACGCACCATGTATGGCAATTCCGCCATTCCATATTTTTATGATATCCCCCGGATTTTGTGAATAGTACTCCCATTGGAAGATCACATAATAAATACGGGCACTAATGATCGCGATTGGGACAGCAAACAAAATCATATCCGTAAATATTTCCTTATCAAGACCTCTGCGCTCTGATTCCCTCAAAGCGATAATAAGACCCAATAACACACCGAAACCGATGATTAGTCCATACCAATGTACCTGGATCGGACCAAGATCTATCGCGATTGGATTCAGCGGCTGTATTCCTTGTTCCATTTTGTCCCCTCTTTTCCTATAACCTTTTAAAATTCATCATGTTCCGGATCTGCAATGGCATGGTTCAAGCGGTCTGAAAACTGTTCCGCAGCATTTACTCCCATTCGTTTCAGGCGGTAGTTCATCGCTGCCACTTCAATGATAACAGCTAAATTTCGCCCTGGACGGACAGGTACGGTAATTTTCGTCACTTCCGTATCGATGATTTTCATTTTTTCTTCATCAAGTCCAACCCTGTCATACTGCTTGTTTTTTTCCCATAGTTCCAGATTGATGACGATTGAAATCTTTTTGTTGCTCCGGACTGCACCAGCTCCAAAAAGTGTCATTACATTAATGATTCCCAACCCTCTTATTTCAAGAAGATGTTCGATTAAATCCGGGGCATTCCCCACTAGCGTATCTTGGTCTTCCTGCCTGATTTCCACGCAGTCATCGGCTACAAGACGATGTCCCCGTTTCACCAATTCCAGGGCTGTCTCACTTTTACCGACTCCGCTTTTCCCGGTGATCAACACGCCTAACCCATAGATATCCACCAATACACCATGAACAGCAGTAGTTGGTGCCAACCTGCTTTCAAGGAAATTGGTCAGACGGCTGTATAACCTTGTTGTCTTCATATTGGATCTCATCACAGGAACGGATTCCCGCTCAGAAGCTTCGATCAATTCTATCGGCACTTCCTGACCACGCGTAATGATGATGCCTGGAGTAAAGTCCCTGCACAACTCTTCCATCCTCTGTATTCGCTCCGGTTCATTTAACCGATTGAAAAAGGACATCTCCGTCATACCTAAAAGCTGTACTCGATCCGCGGGATAATAATCAAAAAAACCGGCTATTTCAAGTCCCGGACGAGATAAATCACTCGTGACTATCGGTCGGTTAATTCCTTCTTCCCCACTGATAAGTTCTAGGCCGAACGCTTCTAATATATCCTTTGTACGGACTTTTGCCATATATCTTTCCTCCTTTTGGAGCGTTGCTATTTTTCGAGATACTTTTTCTATTTTAGCATTTTTCTGTTAATAACCAAACTAAGCATTATCGATTTACTGTTTTTTTATTCACTGCACCCGGATGATGACAGCGGGAAGGTCTCCGTGAACAGGAAGCGATGAGATGAAAATGTATACACCATAAGAAAGCCTGCAAGTTTATATGGGAGGGCTCACTTTATAGACAAAAGGGTCAACGGCTGATTGGAGCAAGTGTGCGAGACTCCTGCGGGAAAGGCGCAACTAGCGGAGACCACGCATGCTGAAAGCGAAATTAACATCCACATTGTACAAGCCAGAAAAAAATGTAGGCAAACCTCGGTTTTCACCAAAGTTTGCCTACATTCTGAGCTGCAGTTATATCAGCGGGCTTTCTTTTTTCCTCAGGAAACGGTTATCGCTGCAGTCTTGGTTTCTGCAAAAACATGAAGCACAGGAACCTCTTCCTTAACCGTCTTAAACTTAAGAACCTTCTGAACCACATCACTTTTCTCTTCGATGATGGTCATCCCTTCCAAAGTTACATTAAAGCTTCCTAAATTTGATTTCAGCTCTCCTTCGATCGCCTTCCCTGGCGGCAGGGTCAGCTGGACCTTTCCAGTGATTGACTTAGCATGGATCGAATCGCAATCCATCCCGGAATTCGTACAGATGATTTCCCCATTGAAGGTTTGGACATCCAATTTCTTGAAGTATCCATCGGCATTAATCGCTCCATTCAAGGTCTCAGCTTCCAAGTCATTAAAGTTGGTATCGGAAATGGTGATCGTTCCGTTTCCTGTTTCAAGCTCACACGAATCCCCCGTACCCTGCATGATATGAATGGCACCATTCGCCGTCTTCGCTTTAAGGTTCTCTGATTTCAATGATTCGGTCGTGATAGCGCCATTGAACATCCTTACATGGATATCTTCATATTCCTTCCTTGGAATGTACATGATCGTATCAACCTTTATGGATTTTTCACGAACCTTGAACCTCAATTTCCCATTTTCAATCGTGAAATCTACTTCTTCCAAAAAGCTCTTCCTGGCTTCTTCTATATCTTCCACACGGTATACCTTGGCTTCGCATTCAACCCGGACATCATTATGGTCCCATGCGGCGATTTTTATTTTCCCATTTGCTATATCCACATCGACTTCATTAAGAAAATCATGATCATGCTGGAAAATATGACGAACCTCCACAGATTTCCCGAAATTGAAATCAAGGTCCGTCTCTTTGATTTTCTTAAAAGCACTTTCAACGAAATCCATAATCTTTTCTTTCGATGACTGGATATTCTTCTTAAACGTATCCTGAGTGCTTCCCTCGCTTTTCTTATCCACGACTACCGTCGATAATTCATTTTGCAATTTCTGCTCCTTAGCTTCACTTTCCTGACTGGCTTTATCTAATTCTTCCAATAATCCCATGGCTTCTTCCGCTGATAGCTTTCCACCCTGAACCATTTCCAAGATTTTCTTTCTTTCCTCCTGCATGAACATTCCTCACTTTCTTCTATCATTTTATTCATACATACGCCCAGATATCTAAAAAGTTTCATAAATACCATTTTTCCCATCATTCGACAAAGGGAAATGACAATTTCCGAAAAGGAAGATGTATGATTTCCCCGGAAATATCTTGTTTTCCGATTCTTTAATCAAATGATTGATTAAAAACACACCGTCATTTTTCTACAAAAAAACAAGCCTGATGGCTTGTTCCGGACTGTGGATAGACTTGAAGAAAAAACAGTTTGCCTACAGTTTTTTATAAAAAACCATTTCAATTGATTTCAGTAATCGGCTCCCTTTCCGCCGACTGCCTGCCAAGCCTCCCCGACGCAAGCGCCTGTTAGTCTTGGCTAGCCAGTTATTAGACAGGAGTTTCTCCAATTCCTTCAATCCAATAAGGGTTACAGGAAATTAACATTAAAGATAATCTGGTCTTTCCTTAAAACCGGCTCGGGATGACGTACCGAACCCACATTTTTTATGCATGTTCATGCTGAGTTTCTTTTTCTTCTATCCAATTTTCCATTCGAATTTGATCACGGGTAAGTACAGGTTTTAAGTATTTTCCCGTATATGAATCGGAAACCTCACATATTTTTTCAGGTGTTCCATAAGTGACGATGGTTCCGCCCTTATCTCCGCCTTCCGGTCCCAGGTCAATAATATGGTCCGCCGTCTTGATGACATCCAGATTATGCTCGATCACCAAAACTGTATCCCCATTGTCGACCAGCCTCTGCAGAACCTGGAGCAGCCTTGCTATATCGTGGACATGAAGTCCGGTAGTTGGTTCATCCAAGATATAAAAGGAGCGCCCAGTGGAACGGCGATGCAATTCAGAAGCAAGTTTCACCCTTTGCGCTTCACCGCCTGATAAAGTGGTAGCAGGCTGTCCAAGCTTGATATAACCCAAACCAACATCATAAATCGTTTGCAGCTTCCGTTTGATTTTTGGGATATTTTCAAAGAAACTTACGCCTTCCTCAACGGTCATATCGAGGATGTCGGAAATGTTTTTCCCTTTATACTTCACTTCAAGAGTTTCCCGGTTATAACGTTTCCCATGACAGATTTCACATGGGACATAAACATCTGGAAGGAAATGCATTTCGATTTTGATAATGCCATCACCTCGGCATGCTTCACAGCGGCCGCCCTTCACATTGAAACTGAACCTTCCTTTTTTATACCCGCGGATTTTCGCCTCATTGGTTGAAGCGAATACGTCACGAACATCATCGAATACACCCGTATAGGTAGCTGGATTCGACCTAGGGGTTCTGCCGATCGGTGATTGATCGATATCAATGACTTTATCTAAATGCTCAATCCCCTTTATCTCACGGAAATCGCCTGGTCTGGCTTTTGACCGATTCAGCTTTTGGGCCAACGATTTATGAAGGATCTCATTCACTAATGTACTTTTCCCTGATCCAGAGACTCCTGTTACGGCCGTAAAGACACCCAGCGGGAATTTCACATTTACGTTTTTCAAATTATTTTCCTTGGCACCTTTTATCTCGATGACACGGCCATCATTTTTCCGGCGTTCCAATGGCAATGGGATGAATTTCTTCCCTGCTAAATATTGGCCCGTTAAGGATTTAGGGTTATTCATGACCTCTTCCGGAGTACCAGCGGCCACTATTTCCCCTCCATGCGCTCCTGCTCCAGGACCGACATCGATCAAATAGTCTGCAGCAATCATCGTATCTTCATCATGCTCGACAACAATCAGGGTGTTCCCGATTTCGCGCATATTCTTCAATGTTTCGATCAATCGATCGTTATCCCTCTGATGCAGCCCTATTGAAGGTTCATCCAAAATATAAAGCACACCCGTCAATCGGGAACCGATCTGCGTAGCCAATCGTATACGCTGCGCTTCACCGCCTGATAATGTTCCCGCTGCCCTGCTCAACGTCAAATATTCCAAACCTACATTAGCCAGGAAACCGAGCCGCTCACGAATTTCACGTAAAATCAATCTCGCAATCGCGGCTTCCTTTTCAGTCAAATCAAGCTTATCGAAAAATACTAACGCATCTTCCACTGATAAAGCTGTCGTTTCACTTATATGGACCCCTTGAATGAGCACGGAAAGACTCTCTTTTTTTAATCGATGACCCTTACAGGTCGGGCAGTGATGTTCTGACATATATTTTTGCATCTGCTCGCGAATATAGTCTGAACTCGTCTCCTTGAAGCGCCTTTCGATGTTTCTTAAAACTCCTTCAAAAGAAATATATCCTTCTTGCACTCTTCCAAAATCGTTTTTATAACGGAAATATATCTTATCTTTACCTGAACCAAGCAAGACCTTATCCATCTTCTCTTCCGGTAAATCTTTAACGGGCACATCCATATCTATCCCATAATGGTTGGCTACCGCTTCAAGAAGCTGCGGATAATATTGGGAACTTGTTGGCTCCCATGGCGCAATCGCATGTTGTCGGAAGCTTAATTCGTTATTCGGGATGACCAGATCACGGTCCACCTCAAGCCGCGCCCCCAAGCCATCACAATCCGGGCATGCCCCAAACGGGCTATTGAAGGAGAACATCCTCGGCTCTAACTCATCAATCGAAAATCCGCAGTATGGACAAGCATGATGTTCACTGAACAGAAGCTCTTCTTCACCCATGACGTCAATGATGACTTTGCCTTCGCCAAGCTGCAAAGCACTTTCCAATGAATCTGCGAGCCGCGCCATGATCCCCTCTTTAATGACGATCCGGTCTATGATGACTTCAATTGAATGCTTTTTATTTTTTTCGAGAGTGATCTCCTCACTGAGATCATGCATTTCCCCATTCACACGAACGCGGACATATCCTTGTTTCTTGACTTCCTCCAAAACTTTTGCATGTGTTCCTTTTCTGCCTGAGACAAGCGGTGCCAATACCTGAAGCTTGGTTCGCTCAGGGTAATCAAGAATGCGGTCCACCATTTGCTCAATCGTTTGTGAGGTGATTTCAATATTATGGATCGGACAGGTCGGCCTTCCGACCCGTGCAAATAACAGCCTTAAATAATCATAGATCTCGGTAACAGTCCCTACGGTTGAACGTGGGTTTCGACTGGTCGTTTTCTGGTCTATGGAAATGGCTGGTGACAAACCTTCGATCGCATCGACGTCCGGTTTATCCACTTGGCCTAAGAATTGACGAGCATAAGCGGAAAGTGATTCTACATAACGCCTTTGCCCTTCTGCATAAATCGTATCAAAAGCCAAGGAAGACTTTCCAGATCCGGATAATCCGGTCAGCACAACAAGTTTGTCTCTCGGTATCGTGATATCAATATTCTTTAAATTGTTGGCCCTGGCTCCTTTTATCACAATTTTATCCATTGCCATGTTTCGTCACCCTTCCGCTTTCAACTCTAGTAATAAATCACGCAGCTCGGCAGCCCGCTCGAAATCCAGTGCCTTTGCCGCTTCCTTCATTTCTTTTTCCATGCTCTCCATCACTTTTAAGCGCTCTTTTTTAGGGAGTTTCGCGAGGCTTGGTGCAAGGTCTTCTTTATACTCTTCGCTTTCTTCGGCTACATGAGTCGCCCTTATGGAGTCACGGATATCCTTTTGGATGGTTTGAGGCATTATTCCATGCTCTTCATTAAAACTTTCCTGGATTTCACGGCGCCGCCTCGTTTCATTTATGGCAAGTTCCATCGAATTCGTGATGCGATCTGCATACATGATGACGTGGCCGTTCGCATTACGGGCTGCACGGCCCATCGTTTGAATGAGCGAACGTTCCGAGCGAAGGAACCCTTCCTTATCGGCATCCAGAATGGTCACCAACGACACTTCCGGTATATCCAGGCCTTCCCTTAAAAGATTGATTCCAACGAGTACATCATATTTGCCCATTCGAAGTTCCCGGATGATTTCTATCCTTTCCAAGGTCTTCACTTCCGAATGAAGATATTGGACCTTGATGCCGATTTCCTTTAAATAGTCAGTTAAATCTTCAGACATCTTTTTCGTCAAGGTCGTAATGAGCACACGCTCGTTCTTTTTGATACGCTCCTGTATTTCACCGATCAAGTCATCTATCTGCCCTTCAATCGGCCGCACTTCTACCGTCGGATCCAGCAATCCGGTAGGACGGATGATCTGCTGAACCATTTCTGGCGTATGTTCTAGTTCATATGGTCCCGGAGTTGCCGAAACGAATATGGATTGATGTACCTTTTTCTCAAATTCTTCAAATCTTAGCGGACGGTTATCTTTGGCAGACGGCAGACGGAAGCCATGATCGACGAGCACTTGCTTCCGCGCCTGATCTCCATTGAACATTCCGCGGATTTGTGAAAGGGTTACGTGTGATTCATCCACGACCAATAGGAAGTCCTCTGGAAAGTAATCCATTAAAGTGTATGGTGTCGCACCTGCTGGACGAAGGGTTAAATGGCGGGAATAATTCTCGATCCCTGAACAAAAGCCCATTTCCCGCATCATTTCCAAATCATAACGGGTCCGCTGCTCCAAGCGCTGTGCTTCGAGGAGTTTTTCATCATCCCTTAATTCCTTCAATCGCTCTTCCAGTTCCGTTTCGATATTTTGAATGGCTATCCGCATTTTCTCTTCGCGAGTTACGAAGTGGGAGGCCGGGAAAATCGCGATATGTTCCCGTTCACCGGTAATTTCACCAGTCAGGGCATCCACTTCACGGATACGGTCAATCTCATCCCCGAAAAACTCGACCCGTACGCAATGTTCATCACGTGAAGCCGGGAAAATTTCGACCACGTCGCCGCGAACGCGGAAGGTCCCCCGTTGGAAAGCAATATCATTCCTCTCATATTGAATGTCCACGAGTCTGTGCAGCAAGGCATTCCGGTCTATTTCCATGCCTGTCCGGAGGGAAACAACCATCTCCTTGTACTCTTCAGGGGAACCGAGCCCGTATATGCACGAAACGCTGGCAATGATGATGACATCTTTCCTTTCGAACAGAGAAGAGGTTGCCGAGTGACGCAGTTTATCGATTTCATCATTGATGCTAGCATCTTTTTCGATGAATGTATCCGTGGATGGAACATAAGCCTCTGGCTGGTAGTAATCATAGTAGCTGACGAAGTATTCGACGGCATTATTAGGGAAGAACTCTTTGAACTCACTGTAAAGCTGCCCTGCCAACGTTTTATTGTGGGCAATGACAAGAGTCGGTTTATTGATTCGTTGAATTACATTGGAAACGGTGAACGTTTTCCCTGTCCCCGTTGCCCCCAATAACGTCTGCATTTCCTTGCCTTCCTTAATCCCTTCGACCAGCATGTCAATCGCTGCCGGTTGATCTCCTTGAGGAGAGTATTTTGAGACTAACTCAAACTTATCCTTCACCAAGCATAGCCTCCTATTGAAATATTTTTATATGAAAACGGGACATGCCTATATCCCTTCTATTTATTCCGGTTTAATAAAGCATATATACACATTCTACCACAATAGCCTTAAAACAAACCAGCAATAAGCGAACATCCATTCTATTTTCGTTTTATGGACTTCATGATGCATGGAGGGGGATGACATGTTTGAGTACAAAAAAAGCACCTTTTGTGTCAGGCGCTCTTGGATGTACGTTTCATCATTCTTTTTGATAACCAAAACCCCACTGTCAGGGATAAGGCATCGACGATGATCAATAAATTTGTATGCGTATAACCTTTATATGCGGAAGCTGTAATCAAGGCAACAGTTAAAACAAGGCCCACGACATTGTTATAGGTGACTCTTGAAAACAGCATGACAAGTAGACAGGGAAGGAAAAGGGCAGAAAGAATTTTAATCATTTTTTCATCTCCTTTATTAAGAGAAAAATAGAGTAGTTTCAGTTTAAATGATTATCAAGTTTTTTGCCAATCAATTTCCTACTCGATTTTCAAGGCATCATCAGAAGAGCATCCCACACATCCTCCAATTATGCCCATAAAAAAAAGAGGCAAACCCCTTTAAAGGGAAGTTTGCTTCTTTTTCAGTCCAATCAATATGGATCGGCTTCATGTCCTTTTCTAACGGAGTCCTCAGGGTTATCCGTCCCTCCCAGAGGTTTTGAAGAGTCCGTATGTTCAGAAGCAGAAGCCAGCCCCTCTTTCAATCTGCGGCCATACTCTTCATCGGCCTCCTCGGCAAGGGCTATCATTTTTTCCTGAATGCGCTTGTCGGCAGGAGCCAATGCCGCCACTAAATTGGAAATCAAATCGTCTTTTTCCCAATCCTCGAATTCACGGAATGTTTCCCCGGCCTGTTTCGTATTGTTTTGGCGATCGATCGTTTCACGAACAAGTTTCCCTTCCACCATAGGTGTATACTCCTTGCCCGTCTGCTTGGCCTCTTTCAAGCCGCCGACAGTTGATGGTTCGTAGTTGATGTGAGGGCTTTGGCTGCCTCTGCCAACTTCATATTGCATCTGTCCGCCCGTCTGATTCGTGGCTGTTCGTTTCTTTGGAGCATTAATCGGCAACTGCAGATAATTCGCACCGACACGGTGGCGCTGTGTATCGGAATAAGAGAATGTACGTCCCTGTAACATCTTATCATCAGAAAAGTCCAGTCCATCCACAAGGACACCAGTGCCGAATGCAGCCTGTTCGACTTCAGTGAAATAGTCTTCAGGGTTTTTATTCAATACCATCGTACCGACGTGCAGCCACGGGAACTCATCTTTCGGCCAGATTTTCGTATCATCCAGCGGATCAAAATCCAGCTCAGGATGATCATCATCACTCATGATCTGTACGTTAAGATCCCATTCAGGATAGTCCCCTCGTTCGATCGCTTCATATAGATCCTGTGTGGCATGATTGAAATTCGTAGCTTGAATTTCATTTGCCTCTTGCTGTGTCAGGTTCTTGATCCCTTGTTTCGGTTCCCAATGATACTTGACAAGCACCGCTTTCCCTTCCTCGTTCACCCATTTATAAGTATTGACCCCTGACCCCTGCATCATGCGGTAGTTTGCCGGGATGCCCCATGGGGAAAACACAAAGGTAACCATATGGAATGTTTCAGGCGAACTCGCGCAAAAATCGAAAATCCTCCTTCCGTCCTGAATATTCGTGACCGGATCCGGTTTGAAGGCATGAATCAAATCCGGGAATTTCATTGCATCACGGATAAAGAAAATTTTCAAGTTATTGCCTACAAGGTCCCAGTTGCCATCTTCCGTATAAAATTTAACGGCAAATCCCCTTGGGTCACGTAACGTTTCCGGGGACGTTCCTCCATGAATAACGGATGAAAATCTCACGAATACCGGGGTCTTTTTACCCTCTTCCTGAAAAACCTTCGCTCGCGTATATTTTGAAATCGGCTCGTCCCCCGCTTTGCCGGTCGGAACGAAATATCCATGTGCACCTGCACCGCGGGCATGCACGACCCGCTCAGGGATGCGCTCCCTATCGAAGTGGCTGATCTTTTCCAGGAAATCATAGTTCTCAAGTGTACTAGGACCTCTGTTCCCTACAGTTCTAATACTCTGGTTATTCGTTACCGGGTGACCTTGCCTGTTCGTTAAAGTTTCTTCCGATTCTTCATTTGTTTTTTTGGATTTATCGGACAAAAAAACCCCTCCTCTGTTAATAAATGCCATAACACTACTATACTTTCCCCCATCTCCTATATTTCACTCTTCAATCTTCAAATTTAATTGAAAAAGTTAAATTCCCCCTATATATCGCTGATCATTTGTTTATGCCATTGATAACTGGTGCAAATCATATAATGAAAAGAAAGCCTTTAAGCATTTAGTGGAAACATGGAATGAACACACCCATTTTTGTATAGGGCAACATCGCTCCATTATAATGATCTAAGGATAAAAAATTCAAAAAGCGGGGTGTCTTCATTGGACGAATCAATAATAGGAAGACTTGGCAGGATGATGACCGGAAAAACCAGTCGTTGGGTTGTCATTGCTGTATGGATAATTGCAGCAATCGCATTAACCTTCACATTGCCTGCCGTTAATGATCGAACAGCAAATAATGCTGCAGACTTGCCTGAGGACTCACCTTCTGTCGTGGCTGATGAACTTATTAAAGAAGAGTTTCCAAGATCCTCCGGATTACCCGCCCTCCTTACATGGCATCGGGAAAGCGGACTGACAGAGACCGACTTGGCTGAAATCCAGTACCTTTCCAAAGAACTGTCAGATAACCCATTGACACAGCAATCTTTTTTACCGCCGCTTCATGAAATGCCGTTGCCTGCGCTTCAAAAATCGGTTTCAGAAGATGGAACGACTTTCGTACAGCCGCTTTTCTTTAAGGAAAAGACCGAGACTGAAATTCTCGAAAAAAATCTTGAAAGCATCAATGAAGCAGTTTCGGAACGCATTGGTTCGGACCCTTTCAAGGTCCCGACAGGTTCAGGTGAATTATCCCTTCGAGTGACAGGCCCTGTTGGGATATCCGTCGATGCCACGGGTTTATTTTCAGGTGCTGATTTCAAATTGCTACTAGCGACAGTAATACTTGTACTTGTTGTCTTATTACTCATTTACCGCTCCCCCCTTTTAGCCATCATTCCTCTAATCGGAGTGGGCTTCGCCTATATTGTCACAAGCCCGATTCTTGGATTCATGGCAGATCATGGTTGGATCACAGTCGATTCACAGGCCATCTCAATCATGACCGTATTATTATTCGGTGCCGGAACGGATTATTGTCTATTTTTAATCTCTCACTACAGAAGTGAATTAAGGAATCATGAAAGCAAACGGAGAGCCATGATCGCCGCATTTAAAGATTCATCAGGCGCCATTGCGATGAGCGGACTTACGATCGTCATCTCCCTGCTAACATTGCTTGTAGCCAAATACGGAGCCTACCACCGTTTCGCTGTACCATTCAGCTTATCCATTTTAATCATGATGCTGGCAGCTTTAACACTTGTACCGGCATTGCTTTCTGTATTCGGAAGGGCTTCCTTCTTCCCGATCGTTCCGCGTACACCTGAAATGGAGGAAGCACGTGCTAAGAAAAAGGGGAAAGCCGTCAAAAAGCATAAAGAAGGCCGCATCGGTAAATGGATTGGTCATATCGTCACGACCAAGCCATGGACTGTCATTCTTACATGCCTGATCATCTTCTGTGTTTTAGCTGGATATTCTTCACAAATAAAATATTCATATGATATTCTCTCTTCCTTCCCTGAAGATATGAATTCCCGTGAAGGCTATTCCGTCATCTCCGACTCGTACTCACCGGGCGAACTGGCACCAGCCACAGTGGTTATCGATACGGATGGTGAAGATATCGATTTAGCGCCGGCATTGGAAAGGATGAATATTGTTGAAAGTGTTGCAGATCCAGTCACAAGTAAATCCAATCAAGATCTGCAATCTTATGAGGTCACATTCAGCTTGAATCCATATGCCATCGAGGCCATTGATTCCATTCCGGAAATACGTAAAATGGCGGAGAGAGAAATGAAGTCCGCCAATATATCTTCCGCTGATGAAAAAGTTTGGATTGGCGGGCAAACTGCGACGCAATTCGATAAAAGGGATATTGTAAAATCCGATGAATTCATGATCATCCCGATCATCATTGTCCTGATTTCCTTGCTCCTCTTAGCCTACTTGCGATCTGTGACAGCCATGGTGTATTTAATGGGGACAGTCATTCTCTCATTCTTTTCAGCAATGGGCTTAGGTTGGATAATCCTGCACTATTTCATGGGTGTCGATGCCATAGAAGGGTCCATTCCACTTTATTCTTTCGTATTCCTGGTTGCACTTGGAGAGGATTATAACATTTTCATGGTTTCTAGCATTTGGCGTAAGAAAGAAACGATGCCAATCAAGCAGGCCATCAGAAAAGGCGTTGCCGAAACTAGCGGTGTCATCACTTCCGCCGGAATAATCTTGGCCGCCACTTTTTCCGTTCTAGCCACACTTCCGATCCAAGTATTGGTTCAATTTGGTCTCATTACCGCTCTTGGAGTGTTAATGGACACATTCATTGTGCGCCCGTTCCTTGTTCCTGCCATCACCGCCCTACTTGGCCGCCATGCTTTTTGGCCGAGTAAAGTGACCAATCAAGAAGAGAAGGAACATGCCAATTAATAAAGGCAATGAAAAAACCCTGTGCCCCATAAATGCACAGGGTTTGAGTTTGTAGACAAAAGGGTTTTACCTAAAATTCCAAAACCAAGTTGATTGGAACGGAAGGTGCGAGACTCCTGCGGGAAAACGCGTCGAGGGGAGACCCCGCAGGCGCAAGGCGCCGAGGAGGCTCCCGGACCGCCCGCGGAAAGCGAGTGCCTGGAGTGGAAATCGACGTTCGAGGTTTTATAAACCTTCATAAAAACTGAGACAAACTTGATTTTCATCGAGTTTATCTACAGTCTGAAAAACCCTGTGCCCCATAAATGCACAGGGTTTTTCATGTTTTCAAAATTAAGGAAAAATTCCAGTTGACACTTTTGCTTTTACCTCATATAATTACATTAAGTTAAGATATCTCAAATTAAAGATATATAAATTCAAGATTAATAATCAGGAGGAATAAACATGACAAATACAAAATGGACAGTCGATCCGACTCACAGTGCTATTGAATTTTCCGTAAAACATATGATGATCGCCAAAGTAAAAGGCAGCTTTAATAAGTTCGAAGCAAACATTCTAGCAAACCCATTGGACCTAACAACTGCGGAAATCGATTTTACCGTTGATGTTGCCAGTATCGACACACGCAATGCAGACCGGGATAATCACCTGCGTTCCGCTGACTTCTTTGATGTAGAAAACAATCCTACTTTAACATTCAAATCAACAAAAATCGTGAAAACGGATGATGATGAATACGATGTAACCGGAAATGTGACGCTTAATGGAATCACACAAGAAGAAACGTTCAACATCACCTTCGAAGGCCAAGGAAAAGACCCATGGGGAAATGAAAAAGCGGGATTTAGCGGCAAAGGGAAAGTCAAACGCAGTGATTATGGTCTAACCTATAACGCGGCATTAGAAACAGGCGGCGTACTGATCGGCGATCAAATCACCCTTACCATTGAAATCGAAGTAGCTAAAGAGGCTTAATGAAAAGTCCGCAATTTCTCTAGATTTGGCAAAGTATATTTGTCTACAATCAGAAGCAGCAGCCATCCCTGGGATGGCTGCTGCTTTCTACATTTACCGGAATTACGAATTCCTCGTTTTATATAGTAAATAAATGAAGTATGGTGCCCCGATGCTCGCTGTGAAGACACCAGCCGGTATTTCCAAAGGTGAGAATAAGGTCCGTCCAATCAAATCCGCCACCATAACCAGGATGCCACCAAGCAAAGCTGAAGTGGGCAGTAACACTCCAAAACTCGAACCAACCAGCCTTCTGGCCATGTGGGGTGCCATTAACCCCACAAATCCTATTCCGCCGGCAAATGCCGTGGAACCACCAATCAAGGCCGTACTGATCATCAGTAATGCAAACCGCTGTTTTTGGACATGGCCCCCAAGCCCCGTTGCAAGGTCATCGCCTAGCTCCTGTAAATTAATATTCCTGGCATACAGGAATGCGATCAACAGGAATAGAATCGTCCATGGTGCCAGTACAGCGATATTATTCCAGGTGGAGTTAGACACTGACCCCGTGATCCAAAGGTTGGCCTGGCTCGCTTGATAGACAGGGCCAAGAATCATCATCATCGTAGTGAGTGCCTTCATTAAAGCCATCACCCCAATCCCGATCAACACAAGCCTTATCGGGGGAACTCCATTTTTCCAAGCTAATGAATAAACAAGAAAGGCCACGACCGTCGCCCCGATGAATGCCGCTAGCGGCAGCCAATTGATGCTCACTGTCAAAGAATGATTCTTATCGCTAAAAATGGCCAGGAATCCAACGACCGCTACAGTCGCTCCCCCTGTTATCCCCAAGATATCAGGCGAAGCAAGTGGATTTCGAATCATCCCTTGAAGGATTCCCCCAGCTACTGCAAGGCCCATCCCTACCAACAGAGCAACAATTATTCTAGGCAGGCGGAAAGATTGGATAATAAGCCGATCGCTCTCCGTCCCCCCTCCGAAAAAGACCTGGAGGACACTTAGCGGATTTATATTCATTTCACCCACTCCAGTACTGATCACGAACACTAGTGAAGTGACTAAAAATAATACGAAAATCACGATCATGGCTTTTTTATCCATCAAGAAGGATATTTTTTCATTAAATAAACGAAAGCTCTTATATGACTTCATCGACCGCTGAACCCCTTTCTGGCAATATAAATAAAGAATGGGGTCCCGATAATGGCTGTCATAACTCCAACCGGAACTTCTCGCGGCATCAGGATATACCTGGATATGACATCGGCCGCAATCAAAAGCACCGCCCCGAAAAGTCCAGAGAAGGGAATCAACCAGCGATGATCAATGCCTACTATAGAACGGGTAAGATGAGGAACGACGATTCCTATAAAGCCAATCGGACCCGCAACCGCCACTGATCCGCCAGCAAGCAGGATGATTGCCAGCCCCAGGACCAGTTTAAGGAAAACTATATTCAGTCCAAGGCCTTTCGCAACATCTTCACCCATTGATAACACATTCATTTTGCCGGACATGATCAACGCAAGGCCCCATCCTAGGACAAGATAAGGCAGGACGGCAACTAAATTGTCTAGACTTCTACCGGAAACCGATCCGGCAAGCCAGAAAAGGACTTGCTCCAAAAGAGCCTCATTAGAAACTAGAAGTCCTTGGGTAAGTGAAGCCACCATGGCCGTCATGGCTGCACCAGCCAATGTCAGCTTCATCGGTGTCAAGCCGCCGCGTCCCATGCTTCCAATCATATATATGCTTATCGCGGCTATGGCCGCCCCTATGAACGACAGCCATGTGAATACTTGAAGATTGCTTATCCCAAACACGGTGACCCCAGTGACAACCGCCAACCCCGCCCCGGCGTTGACCCCGAAGATATCTGGAGAGGCCAGTGGGTTTTTAGTTAGCGTTTGCATCAAAACCCCCGAGATGGCTAAACTTGCACCAATTGCCGAAGCAATCAGGGCACGCGGAAGTCTGACTGATTGAATGACAATATGTTCATTCGTCCCATTGAAATGGGTAAAAGCATCGATGGCCATTTTCCAGGTTGTATCGGTATATCCGTAAACAATGCTTGAGCACATTAAAAACAGCAGCAAAAGAATGGTAATGAAAAGCCCCATCCATTTCTGCCATGTATATTTTAATAACATATCAAGTTACCTTTCCAATCACGTTTGTATAGTAATATTTTACTGGTGGTAACGGGATTATGTCAACGAATTTGAGAATCATTTTCATTTATATATTGACAGAAAAGTATATTCATTTTATGATGATGCTGTTAAGTGCGAATGATTATCATTTGCTGAAAAATTGGGAGGGGTACATAGATGTTTAGATTCAAGTCATTATTAACGATTTTCACAATATTTGCAGTCTTCCTTCTAGCAGCTTGCGGGAATTCGGATGATAAAGCCGAAGGAAATAAAGCTGAAGACAAGAAAGAGGATAAGAGCTACACAATAGAGCATGCCATGGGCACTGCCGAATTGAAAGAAACGCCTAAAAGAGTGGTCGTTCTAACAAATGAAGGTACAGAAGCATTGCTCGCTTTAGGAATTAAACCTGTTGGTGCCGTTCAATCATGGCTCGGTGACCCTTGGTACGACCATATTAAAGATGATATGGATGGGGTCGAAGTTGTTGGTGTTGAACATGAAGTTAACTTAGAAAAAATCGCATCACTGAAGCCTGACTTGATTATCGGAAGCAAGATACGCCAAGAGGCTGTTTATGATAAATTAAATGCGATCGCCCCTACCGTTTTCTCGGAAACGCTAAGAGGAGATTGGAAAGAAAACTTTAAACTATATGCAAAAGCCTTGAACCTTGAAGAAAAAGGTAACGATGTAATTGCGGAATTCGATAAAAACACAGAAGATCTTAAAGCTAAATTGGGTGATAAAGTAAATCAAGAAGTTTCCATTGTTCGTTTCATGGCTGGAACTACTCGTATTTATTACACAGATTCATTCTCTGGTGTGATTTTCGATCAATTAGGATTTAAGCGTGTAGAACAACAGAAGGAACTTTTCACTGCAGATAATAAATTAGGTAACCTTGCCATTGAAGTTGGGAAGGAAGTCATCCCTAAAATGGACGGAGATATTCTCTTCTACTTCACTTACGCTCCTGAAGGGGACAAACAAGCCCTAAGCACAGCAAAAGAATGGACGAATGATCCACTTTGGAAAAACCTTGATGCAGTCAAAAATGGAAATGCCCATGAGGTTAGCGACGCAACATGGAATACAGCTGGCGGAGTAATAGCAGCTAATAAAATGCTGGAAGATATAGAAAAGATCATGCTTGAAAAGTAATATTTTGAAAAAGGCCTTTCTCGATATATTCGGGAAAGGCCTTTTATTTACTACTTTTATTGTGTCTTTAACCCACTTGTCCGCTTTCCTTTAATTGATCGTCTACGAACAAGATGCCCAATTCGTAATGCTCCCCGTCAAAAAGGGCTCTTTGCACAAATCTGATCTGTTCATTATTATCGATGACCTCAAGCTTGCAATGTGCCCGGTTTATTTGGAGCGCCCTGTATAACTCTTCTTCTTCCCTGACGACGACCCCATTTATTTTCGAAATGACCTCGCCTTTTTGCAATCCCATTTTATCTGCCGGAGATTGAGGGATAACGCCTAAGATCTGGACACCCAGCTTACTTTTCGAAAAATAAAAAGGAAGCTTTTTATCCATTGCCTTTTGGGTATAGTGCAGGAATTCACGACCAAGGATTGCTAAAACAGCCGTAATGATTGCCAATGGAGGGAACCAGTAGCCAATTGCAGCCAATAGCGTAATCACGATTCCCAATGCTCCTACCTTTTTGCCTTGGGCCCTAATGGCCAGTTCCGGAAGCGTCCCATGAACTTTTTGATTAAAGCCAATTAAAATGGGCAGTACGATCGGCGATAGGGACATATCCCCGATTGAAAAAACCGGATACCATTCGAAAGGCACTGGAAGTTGTCCTCCAGGAATCATGACGAACATGGGAATTAGCCAGATTCGCTGTGAAACATACACACCTATCGGCTGCCCCCTCTTGGATACCTCCAACTGAGGAGAGACCTTTTCACTTCCATTGCCAGCAATCAAAAACCCTTCAGCAATCAGTAATAACCCCATCAAAATAACAAGTGTCGGATATACGGACCGATCCAGCTGATTAAAGGCATCCTGTAATAAAGTCAGCTGGATATCACTATCATATAAAAAGAAAAGGATAAAGAAGGTGAATCCCACTGTATAAACGGGGGAAACAAACCTCTTTTTCATGGATAGCATGGACAAAACCGTAACCACTGTCATGATGGACAGAGCCGCCAAAGGAATGGCTAGTCCAGTAGCCAGCGTGAGGAAGGAGAGGATCAATCCCCATATCAATCCTTGAGGTAACATGGAACGCAGCTCCATGGAAAAACCGTAAATCTTCGTATTGAAATCATGGCGTTCCCGTTTAACGCGAAGATAGCCGATGAATAAACAATAGGCAATCGAAACATAAAGCAAAGGATGAAGGAAGATTTTCCCTAATCCCATTAAGCATGCAATCAGCCAATCCGTTGTCAATTTCTTTCCACCATCCTCAAAAGTAATCAAAATTTTGTCAAATTTCGTTCTGGTCAGTTACCTCCTATTCTATCAAAAATGTAACCTTCATGCCTATTAAGATGCAGAAAAAGTAGCTTTATCTTAAGTTTTCCCCATACTGCCTTCATGTTCGCAGGCAGGGCTCGATTAATGCAAAAGAGGCACCGCTCCAAGGGGAACGGTGCCATCAATTTATTTCACTAAATAATTCAAAGCCGTGCGTAACTGAATATCATTATCTTCATCTTGGATCTTATCCAGAATGGCGGATTCCAGATGTGCTGCGGTTTTAGCGTCCAGCTTACCAGTCACTTCCAGTCCAAATTGTTTTTGGAATGCCTTTACTGCAATTTCTGTACTCCAATCATAATATCCATCCTCACGACCCGGTTCAAATCCGAGTCCTTTCAGAATGCTTTGGGCATACTGGATTTGTTCATCGTTCATATCCCGCTGCAACACCTTCTCAATGGCCAGCTGATGTGCACCAAAATAATCCGGTTGTTTCACTTTGATTGTCGGTTCGATCCCTTTTTTATGGATCCAGTTCCCGGAAGGCGTCAGCCACTTATATAACGTAAGTTTAATCTTACTGCCATCACCCATTGGTACAGCCTGCTGTACAGTGCCTTTCCCGAAGGTCTTCTCACCGACCAATGGATAGCCTCCCGCCTCTTGCATCGCGCCAGCCAGGATTTCCGAAGCTGAGGCACTGCCTTTATCCGTCAAGACGGCAATGGGATAACCTTTCGCTTTCTTAAGGCTTGTAAAAAACGATTGTGTTTCTCCCGTTCTTTCCGCGATTTGCAAATAGGGTTTGTCCTTCGTGATAAACTCGCCAAGAATCGTTTCCACACTGGAAAGAAGGCCGCCCGGATTGCCGCGTACATCTATGACCAAACCCTTGATTCCCTTCTTTTCAAGCTCCTTCAATTGCTTTTTGAAATCAGTCGCAGTATTTTCCGAGAATGTGGTCAACTCGATATAACCGATTTGTTCTCCGGTGACTTCCTTAATGGATGAAAATACAGTATCCAACGGGATTTCGGCTCGCACCATATTGAATTCCAGAGGATTGTCCACCCCGGCCCTCTTTATTTCCATTTTGACGGGTGATCCTTTTTCGCCACGGATTTTCAGGCGTGTCTCATACAGATCCAAACCTTCCACACTCTCCCCATTCACTTTAAGAATTTGATCTTTCGGCTTTAATCCCGCTTTTTCTGCAGGGGAATCTTTGTAAGGAGAAACAATGATGACCTTACCATCTTCCATTCCGATTTCAGTCCCAATCCCTTCAAAAGAGGAGTCCAGGGTTTCATTGAATTGCTTAGCGGTCTCCTTGTCCATATATACGGAATAAGGATCTTTCAACGCTGACAGCATGCCTTGGATGGCACCCTCGACCAGTTTGGAACCTTCCACCTGTTCTACATACTGACTTACGATCAAACCGTAAGCTTGTTCAACTTTTGCCCATTCCTTATCCTTCGATATTTCTTGGCTTTCATCCTTTGCTTCATTCTTGGCCGGCAGGCTTGTCCAATATATGCCCCCCACTGCTCCAATGGCTAGTGACATGATGATTGCTAGAGGAAGTACCCATTTTTTGACCATATTTATCCCCATTTCTGACCTGATATGTATTTCACTATATGAGGGGAGTGGAAAGAATATGCTTATAGATAAAAGTGATACAACACGAAAAAACAGACAAGGAATTTATCCTTGTCTGTTTTTCCGTTAATATATTGGGTATTAATTAGGTATATAGTTTAATGGATTAACAGCATTTGACTTACTATAATTCCATGGGCCTTTATGTAGTTCAAAGTGTAAATGCTGACCGAATGAATGTCCTGTGTTACCCATGATGCCAACTTGTTGACCTTTGGCAACTACAGCTCCTTCGCCTACTTGTCTGGAGCTTAAGTGTGCATACACGGTAGTCCATTGCTGACCGCCGATTGAATGTGTAACGAAGACGACATTACCGTATGAACTGGAGAAGTAAGAACGGCTTACGACCCCGTCTGCTGCCGCTACAACTGGAACCGTTCCGCTAGCGGCGATATCGATGCCGGCATGCTGTTTATTCCAGCGTTCACCCATTGTTGATGATACATATCCTGCACTTGGTCTAGTGAAAGTACCAGATGATACAGCTGGCGCTTGACTTACATTAGACGAAGATTGTGAAGATGATGATGAGCTGTTGCTTTTTGCACTATATCCTGAAGATGTGGATTGTTTTTTAGTCTCGGATGCTTGTGATGCTTGAGAAGCTGCTTGTGCTGCCGCTTGCGCTGCTTCTTGCTCTGCACGTTTCTTCGCTTCGGCTGCCGCTTTTTTACGGGCTGCTTCCAATTCGGCAAGACGTTGATGCTCTAAGCTGATGGCAGATTTGATCGCTTTTTCTTGAGCGGCAAGATTCGCTTTCTCTTCCTCTAGACCCATCTTCTCGTCTTCATGCTTTTTAGTTTGTTGCTTTAATTTCTTAACCAAAGCATCCTTTTCTTGCTTCTGCTGCTTTTGCTGCTTTTGAATTTCCAATAGTTCAGCTTTTGCCACTTCTAAACTGGCTAGCTTCGTTTCTACAGCTTGTTGCTTTTCTTCCAGATCCTTTTTATCCAGCTCATGCTGCTTTAAGATATCGCGGTCGGCTTCTGCGATTGTCGCTACAGCTCCGACACGGTCAACTAAATCCCCAAAACTGGATGATCCGAATAGTACTTCAAGGTAGTTCACGTCCCCGCCAGTCTCCTGGAAAGAAAGGGCCCTTTCCTTCAATACTTCATTACGCTTGGCGATCCGCTCTTTTAATACTTTAATCTCTTCTTTCAATGCCTCGATTTCTTTTTTCGTTTGAGTAATTTCAGCATTTTTGGCATCGATCTTTTTTGCGGACTCGGCAATTTTCGCTTCAAGGGCAGCGATTTGGTCTTCTGCTGTCATTTGCTTATCCTGCAGGTTATCGATTTTCTTTTCCGTTTCGGAAATATTCGATTCAACACCCGAACGTTTTTCCTGGATGGATTCTTTCTGTTTTTCTAAATTCGAAATCGATTCAGCATAAACCGAAGGTGCCGCTAGAATGCTTCCCAACCCGATCATGATGGAGGCATTCATGGCGATGATATTTTTTTTCAACGTTTCATTTCCCCTTTCAACCCGTTACATCCGTGCCTTGTAACGTCTCTCTATTTATGTCTGGCTTCTTTTGGCTTTCGAGTAAAGGTATACTTTTATACTTTCAAGAACTTCCTGACGGACATCAAGCTGCCCCATATCCCGATAACGGCACCAATGACGATGAGGATGGCCGAAACTTGATAAATAAATGGATTTGCAGGCAGGAAATCTATGAATTTGAACGTGATCTGCGGTGCTGCATATTTATATAGATTGTAGTAGAGTACGGAAATCAGACCTATCGGAATGATGGAACCGAGGACCCCCAACCAGAGACCTTCCAAGAAGAATGGCCAGCGGATGAATGTATTCGTCGCCCCTACCAACCTCATGATCTCAATTTCTTTTCTTCTTGCCACAATGGTAATTTTAATCGTATTCGAAATCAGGAACATTGCAGTGAATAGTAAACCTACAATAAGAACGATCCCTATGTTTCTAGCAATATCAACAAAGCTGAATAGTTTCTCTACGTAGCCTTGTCCATATTTAACACTTTGGATATACTCCAAACCTTCGATCTGTTTTGCCACCTTGATGACATCTTGCGGGGATTTCGTTTTGATGACATAAACGTCCCTTAATGGATTATCCTGTTCAAATGGTTTGAACGCATCACCATTATCTCCTAAATCATCTATTAAATTAGTAAGCTCTTCATCTTTCGGAGAGAAAATCACTGATTCAATACCGTTCATCTCCGTTATTTGCTTACCGATAGCTTTTATATCGTCATCATTCGCCGCATTATCAATATGTGCCCGAACTTCGACATCTTTCTCCACATTTCCCGCGATATGATTTAAATTCATCATGAGCACTAAAAAGACGCCAACCAAAGTTAGAGTGACCGTTACTGCACTGACTGAAGCAAACGTCATCCATCCATTACGGCCAATATTTTTAAAACTTTCACGGAAGTGACGGAGCAATGTTCTAAATTTCATATCCGTAATCACCTCGATGTTCATCGCGAACTATTTTTCCGCTTTCAATGGCAATGACACGTCGTTTAATGTTGTTGACGATGTCCCTATTATGAGTGGCCATGACAAGCGTAGTTCCACGTTTATTAATTTCTTCAAATATGTTCATGATTTCCCATGATGTTTCGGGGTCAAGATTACCTGTAGGCTCGTCAGCTATGACTACCTTAGGGTCATTGACGATCGAACGGGCTATTGCAACCCTTTGCTGCTCCCCACCGGATAACTCGGAAGGCAGCATCCTCGCTTTATGTTTAATGCCAACCAGATCGAGAACATCCATGACTCTCTTTTTGATTTCTTCTGGTTCCTTTTCAATAACTTCCATGGCAAAAGCTACATTTTCATATGCAGTGAATGTTTGAAGGAGTTTAAAATCTTGGAATACCATACCGATATTACGGCGGAATAGAGGAACTTTCGAATTGCGGATACTTGGAAGGCTGAGGCCATTGACCAAGATATTACCGCTTGTAGGCTTTTCTTCCCTATACATCATTTTGATGAAGGTCGATTTTCCGGCACCGCTCGGACCCACTACATAAACGAATTCGCCTGCCTTTATTTTCACATTGATTCCATTAATGGCAATTACGCCATTTGGATATGTCTTTTTCACATCTATCATTTCTATCATTCTAAAACCACCTAATTTGCTTGGATTATCACTATGTACCAAAAGCTTTTTCGACAATTTTCACTGAAATTTGACAAGAATCTCTCTTACTTGAGCACAGAAACATTATAACATCATATTTTGTCAAATTAAGCATAAAAAATATTACAGTTTCATTTCAGTTAGACATATATCAACATCTATGTAATAATTCCAGGATTTGAATGCTTGATAAGGGATTAAATGTGAGTTGTATCGAGGTTTTAAAGGAGTCTAAATGAAACGTCCTGCTAAGCAGGACGTTTGTCGATCATTACTTATGTCCAGCAAGCCATTCAGCTACCATGCTCGCTTCCTTGCCCTGGATTATACCTTTTGGCATTGCACCTTGGCCATTCGCAATGACTTTTTCGATGTCTTCTTTCGATAGCTTAGAACCGACCTTCGTTAAATTCGGTCCCACGCCCCCTTCAAGATTCACCGCGTGACAACTTGAACATTTGTTTTCATAAATTTTAGCGGCATCACCGGCACCTGCCGTAGTCGTTTCATTATTTTCACTTGCAGGCTCTTTATCTGCAGCATCATCGTTCCCACCGCATGCAGCCAAGGCCAAAGAAGTACCCAGAACTAAGGCTAACCATTTCACTTTCATTGAATTTACCCCCTCTGATTTATACCAGCACAAGAACATTATACCAATTTTAATCCAGTTTAAAACCCTTTCCGAGTACCTCCGATGCGTCCATTACAATTACAAACGCTTTAGGGTCAACGAGTTTAACCAATTGTTTCAATTTGGTGAATTCCGACTGGTCTATCACGCACATCAAAATTGGACGAGTATCATCCGTATAGCCGCCATACCCGGATATGCCTGTTACACCCCGGTCCAGCTCATGTATGATAGCATCCCTTACTTCCATTTCTTTATTCGTGATAATTAATGACATCTTCGACCGGTTCAAACCAATCTGGACGAGGTCGATCGTCTTGCTTGTCACATATAGCCCTATTAATGCATAAAGCCCTTTTTCAATATCAAAAACGATGGCAGCACTCAAAACGATGATTCCATCGATGACAGCCACACAGGTCCCCAATGACAGATGGGTATACTTATGGAAAATCTGTGCCGCCAAATCGGTCCCCCCTGTGGAACCCTTCCCGCGAAAGACGATCCCAAGCCCAAGTCCGACCATCATCCCCCCGCAAATCGAACCAAGCAAAGCATCGTTCGTCCATGCTTCCCAATCCTTTGTCAGAAATACCACAAAAGGCAAAAACAAGGTTCCAATCAGGCTTTTGGCCCCGAAATGCCTTCCAAGGATAATAAGCCCCGCAATGAACAAAGGGATGTTAAAACCCCAAAGTACATAAGCCGGCTCCCAACCGAGAGTTGAATCGAGAATCGTGCTAATCCCGCTGACCCCGCCAGATGCAACCTGGTTTGGCAGTAAGAATACATTAAAACCAATGGCAATTATGGCCGAACCGACAATCACCAATCCATACTCCATTAACTTCTGAATTAAAGGGTGCTTCTGCTCCCGGTACCTTTTCTTCATTCTGCATAAGTCTCCTCGAACCATCATTATTATCTAGTATTGGCCGAACGAGGTAGAGCATCCCTTTTCCATCCTGTAAATGTCAGCCAGGAAATCATAAAAAAAGCCGGACCGGGGAATCCGGTCCGACTGGCTGATCTTATAATTTTGAACGCAAGTACGCATCAATGAACATATCGATATCCCCATCCATGACCGCTCCCAAGTTTCCGGTCTCCGCACTAGTACGGTGATCTTTAACCATGGAATACGGGTGGAAAACATAAGAACGAATTTGGCTGCCCCAGCCAATTTCCTTTTGCTCACCACGGATTTCATCCAATTCCGCTTGTTGCTGTTCAATTTCACGTTGATATAATTTGGCTTTCAGCATATTCATGGCCTGGGCCTTGTTTTTGATTTGAGATCTTTCATTTTGGCACGTTACTACGGTGTTCGTAGGTATATGGGTGATCCGGACTGCAGAGTCCGTTGTATTGATATGCTGACCACCTGCACCACTTGCCCGGTACGTATCGATTTTCAAATCTTCCGTGCGTACTTCTATATTGATCGTCTCATCGAATTCCGGCATGACTTCACATGAAACGAATGAAGTGTGGCGTCTCCCTGAGGAATCGAAAGGAGAAATCCGGACAAGACGGTGTACTCCTTTTTCCGCTTTCAAATAACCATAGGCGTTATGGCCTTTGAAAATTAAAGTGACACTCTTGATTCCAGCCTCATCACCTGGAAGGTAATCAAGGGTTTCCACTTTAAAGCCTCTTTTTTCACCCCATCTTGTATACATACGAAGCAGCATGGAACCCCAATCCTGGGACTCGGTTCCGCCTGCACCAGGATGCAGTTCAAGAATGGCATTTTTCGAGTCATATTCTTCACTTAGTAAAAGTTGAAGTTCAAAGTCATTCATTTTTTGTGAAAGGATCGTGATTTCTTCTTCCAGCTCAGCCAAAAGTTCTTGATCATTCTCCTCCTTCACTAATTCATATGTCAGATCCAGATTTTCATATGATTCATTCAGTTCGGACAATTGATTGACTTGTTCTTTCAAAGCATTCGTTTCATTGATGACAATTTGTGCTTTTTGCTGATCATTCCAAAAATCGGGATGTGTCATCTCATTTTCAAGCTGTGCGATTCGTGCCTCTTTTTCATCTAAGTCAAAGAGACCCCCTAAAGTCCGTTAATCGTTGCGCTGTCCGTTCAAGTTCATTTCTTATTTCTGCTAATTCCATTTCTCTTCACCTCATTAAGTATGTTAAAAAAAATCCCTGAAGAGGGATTCTCTTCATTACAAATAAACCTCTTCAAACTATATGCAAATATATGGCTTTTTGCAAACTAAACATGAAAAGAGGCGGCAAGCCTTACACTTAACCGTCCCATAATCATTATACACCTAACTTTAGCCTAAATTGCCATGGCAATTCTTATATTTTTTACCGCTGCCGCATGGGCATAACGCGTTCCGGCCAACATCTTCCTTTTTCCGGGCAGGGGCCTTTTTCACTTTTCCCCCGTCTTCTTCCTTGGGATTGACCGCTTGTCCTTTTATGACTTCCTTACGCTCCAAATTGTTGCGGATTTCAGCCTTCATGATGTATTTGGCGACTTCATCTTCCATTGAAGCAATCATGGCTTCAAACATTGCAAAACCTTCAGATTGATATTCACGTAACGGATCAATTTGGCCATAAGCGCGAAGGTGGATCCCTTGGCGCAATTGCTCCATTGCATCAATATGGTCCATCCACTTACTATCGACCGCACGAAGAACGATTACTTTTTCGAACTCACGCATTTGTTCTTCAGATAGTTCTTCTTCTTTTTGGTCATAGCTTTCTTTCACTTTCGCTAAAATGAACTCAACCAATTCCGATTCATTTTTCCCTTCCAATTCAGCTACAGTGATTGAACCTTCATTAAATAGGTTGCCATTCAGGTAATCCACAAGGCCTTGTAAATTCCAGCCTTCCTCATCACCCATTGGTGCGAACGCAACAACATTTCGCTCGATGGATGCCGTAATCATCCTTTCGACGATTTCACGTAAGTTTTCACTTTCCATTACATCGAAACGCTGTTTATATATAATTTCCCGTTGTTGACGGAGAACATCATCATACTGCAGCAATTGCTTACGTGAATCAAAGTTATTCCCTTCGACCCGTTTCTGTGCGGATTCGACGGCCCTTGTCACCATTTTACTTTGAATTGGCTGAGAATCATCCATTCCAAGGCGCGCCATCATGTTTTTCATATTATCCGAACCGAAGCGGCGCATCAATTCATCTTCCATTGATAAATAGAATTGAGTGACCCCTGGGTCTCCCTGACGGCCTGACCGACCACGCAGCTGGTTATCTATACGCCTGCTTTCATGACGTTCCGTGCCGATGACAGCAAGGCCTCCAAGCTCCTTGACGCCTTCACCAAGCTTGATATCCGTACCGCGTCCTGCCATGTTCGTAGCAATCGTAACTGCACCTTGATTACCTGCATTCGCAATGATTTCCGCCTCACGCTCATGGTTCTTGGCATTCAAAACATCATGAGGGATGCCTTTTTTGGATAAATAGGCGGAAATGACTTCAGATGTTTCGATGGCAACCGTACCGACAAGCACAGGCTGGCCCTTTATATGTCGCTCGGCGATGTCTTCCACAACAGCCTTGAACTTCCCATCAGTTGTCGCGTATATAAGATCTGCCCTGTCATCCCTGATGATAGTCCTGTTTGTCGGAATCGCAATGACATTCATATTATAAATATTGCGGAATTCCTCTTCTTCCGTTTTGGCTGTACCTGTCATGCCTGAAAGTTTTTCATACATCCTGAAATAGTTCTGGAATGTAATCGTCGCGAGGGTCATGCTTTCATTTTGAATTTCAAGACCTTCTTTCGCTTCGATCGCCTGGTGGAGACCTTCACTGTAACGGCGGCCTTTCATCAAACGGCCAGTGAATTGGTCAACGATGACTATCTCGCCTTCCTGGACCACATAATCCACATCCAAATGCATGGAAACATGCGCCTTTAGAGCCTGATTGATATGATGATTCAAAGTAACGTGATTAATATCGAACAAATTATCGATATTAAACGCTTTTTCAGCTCGATTCATCCCATCTTCCGTCAGCTGAACACCTTTTGTCTTTTCATCATATGTGTAGTCCGTCTCTTTTTTTAGGGTTCTCACAAACGCATTGGCCTGGATATAAAGCTGAGCCGACTTTTGTGCGGAACCGGAAATGATCAATGGCGTTCTCGCCTCATCGATCAAAATCGAATCGACCTCATCAATGACGGCAAAGTGCAGCGGGCGCTGTACCATTTGTTCTTTATATAGCACCATATTGTCACGAAGATAATCAAAACCTAACTCATTATTGGTACTGTACGTAATATCCGCATTGTACGCCGCCTGCTTTTCTTCTTTAGAATGACTGTTCAAATTCAATCCGACGGTCAAACCGAGGAAATCATACAATACACCCATCTCGGTGGCATCACGGTGTGCCAGGTATTCATTGACAGTAACGACATGCACACCTTTACCGGTAAGCGCATTTAAATAAACAGGCATGGTGGATGTCAGGGTTTTACCTTCCCCAGTTTTCATCTCGGAGATATTTCCATCATGAAGGGATGCCCCACCCATGATTTGAACACGGTAAGGATATAAGCCCAAAGCACGCTTTGCCCCTTCACGCGCAACCGCAAAAGCCTCGACAAGCAAATCATCAACGGTTTCCCCATTTTGATAACGCTCTTTAAACTCGTCGGTTTTGGCACGCAATTGTTCATCCGATAGCGCAGCCGTCCCATCAGCCAGTGCTTCGACCTGATCGGCGATTTTTTCTAAACGTTTGATTTCTCGCTTATTCGGATCAAAAACTTTATTTAATATATTAAGCATTCAATAACGCTCCTCTATTATGGTAATGATCGTTCATTGACTAAATTCATATAAGTAAGAAGAAACACATCTTCCATTATTACTGATGTACGCTTAATTTTACCACTTCTATCATAGAGGTACAACTTCATGTCACTTCCCTGGTATAGACCTGAATTCAATTCTTGCGAAAAACAATGGATAAATGAGGAGTAATACTGTTAAAATAGAAGGAAGTATAAAAAATATGCTGAAAACTCCCCACTATTCCATATGTAAACGAGAATTATCCATAACCTTCCATCACTAGATGCTATGTCCTCTCTAGCGATTGCATGTCAAGGTAATCCAACCTTTATAGCCGTCATGTTTTGAATGATAAGGTGGGCGACTGAAACTTAATAGCGGAAGATAAATAGAACATGTTTCGAGGTGGTATTGATGATTGGTGAACGTGTAAAAAAACTGCGAGAAGAAAAGAAAATGTCGATGACTGAACTTGCCGATAAAGCGGGTGTGGCAAAGTCTTATTTAAGTTCGCTCGAGCGGAACTTACAAACGAATCCTTCTATTCAATTTCTTGAAAAAATCTCCGCCGTACTTAACATTCCTGTCGATGCCCTGCTTTATGATGCACCAAATAAGGAAACCTTGGACAGTGACTGGATGAAAATCGTTGAAGAAGCCATGAATTCTGGTGTTTCAAAACAACAATTCAGGGAATTCATCGAGTTTAATAAATGGAGAAAAGATAAAGAAGAGTAGAGTGGTAGTGCACTAGTTTACCTACATAATCCAAAAGACTATAGTTTAAATAAGCTAGACTCACTAGAATCTCAAGGAGAAATAAACCCTATAAACAGCTAATGAATGAATCGAACCACTGTTTATAGGGATGCTCTCGATCTTGTTCGGAACCTATTTTCCATCGTTCTCCTCAAAATTCACCTCAACGCTTTCCCTTTTCAAAAAAGCACTGATTTCCTCTTTTTTGAAACCCAAACTCCTTGCTTCAGAAATCAATTTCACCCATTCTTGATCCATTGCCACATTAGCCACCTCTTCTACCTCCTAAAATACCCTTGTATTTCAGGCAGACCAGCCATCATAGTCATAAGGACCTTAGACCTGTGCCTTTGCGCCCTAATCTTTCAATAAGTTTGCCTTTGTCATGGTACTTATTACCAAATACAGTGCTTATAATCATATTATAACGGAAACACACTCCATATATTGTTATTTTATGACGGTAATACTCATAAATGCAAAAACTTTTATCCGACAAAATATTACAATATTATGAAAATTCACAGTTCAGGTCATTCATCACGGACTAATTCCATTTCGTTTTCTTGTATAATAGGGAATATTGCTCTTCTTAATATTCCGCTTGGGTGTATTGATTCTCTCAATTATAAGTGCATCGAGGGCTTTTTGCGCAGTTAAATCCTCACTGCAGGTCGGGCAACGCCACTTTCCATCTTCCGCACTGCTAAAAGAAGCCCTATGGCATGTATGGCAATTCTTTTGATACAAGTTATCCAACCCCTCTGCACCTTATTCAAATTGTTTTTTATAAATAAACAGTTGTTCTTTTTAAAGAACTAACAATTCGAGTATAGTGCAAAAGTCAGAGGTATTTAAATAGGTAAAATTAACTATTTATCTTAATAAAGAACATCAATAGTTCTTTTAAATGAACTTTCGGATTTTATAGAGAACAAAATTTTTTATAGTAAATCAATAAATAGCCGACGAATTCTATCAAAAAAGCACAACCCAGAGGCTGGGTTGTGCTTTTATCTTAGATTAATAGTTAACTAGGTTCAATCAATCCATAACGTCCATCTTTTCGGCGGTACACTACGTTTGTTGTGTTAGTATCCGCATTCGTGTAAACGAAGAAACTGTGACCAAGCATATTCATTTGCAAAATCGCTTCTTCACTGTCCATCGGCTTTAAATCAAAGCGCTTATTGCGGACCACTTCAATATCATTATCTTCTTCGAATTCATCCACCACTTCGTCAACATCCGTATTGAAGGCGAATGCATCGGGTGTCGTCGATAGATTGTTCCGGAACTTACGATTGACCTTCGTTTTATGTTTACGAATTTGGCGTTCAAGCTTATCATTGATCAAGTCAATGGCAGCATACATATCCGCATTTTCCTCTTCAGCGCGAAGAACCAAATTCTGCATGGGAATCGTCACTTCGACCTTAGATGTATTATTGTTCACTTTTAAATTCACTAACACATTCGCATCTGGTGTATTGTTAAAATATCTTTCTAACTTGCCAATTTTCTTTTCGACGTATTCTCGAATTGCTGGAGTTACCTCAATGTTTTCACCGCGTACGTTGTAATTCATAAAGTGAGTCCTCCTTAAATTAAGACTATACAGTTAGATTCTACAATACCCCTCCGGTTCCCTTTAGAAACACATCATGAAATATGTCGAAATAATGAAACAGTTGTCGGAAGGTTTGGAAAGGGTTGATGTCTGCCCTATCTTCATTATATCAAATGCTATGCTATAAAGAAAAAATTAAGCCTACTTTATTTACAGAAAATTTAAAAATATTTAACATAAAAACCGTTTGGAATCCAAACGGCAGGGTAATCAATTTCTTTTATCATAAAACACGCCATCCACTGATAGACTTTCATACGGATTCGTGTATTTATTGGATGATCGTTTCTTCTTGTTTATTTCCTGGATATCCCGTTGTATCTCCTGCTTTTGGAGCTTCAGCAAGCGATCGACCTGTTGGTTGAGCAACAGTACTGCACGGCCCAATTGTTGCTCTTCACATGTAAAGGGCGGGTTGATTTGGGAAAGAAGCCCATCTCGCCGATCAATCAGCTTTGTGACCCTTTCTATTTTATCATCACGTTTTGTAATCGAGCGGTCTTCCAGAACGGCAAGCAATTCAGCAGTCAAATCATGAAAGGTTCTAATCACCATTACACTTGACCGCTTTGGGTAAATTGTTTTTTCCGGTTGATCTGAATTACTTCCTTCCAAGTATTCCGGAACTCGGTAACAAGTCCCTCCACTTCTTCCAATGCAGAAACATCATTTTTCATATTCGCTTCAATCAGACGCCGGTTCATGAAATCATAAAGACCCATCATATCTTTGGATACATCCGTATCCATATTCAGCGTCACCATCAATTCGCGGATAATATTTTGCGCCTTGATGATGTTCGTATTCTTCGCTTCGATGTTTCCTGCTCCAATGGCTTTCTTCCCAAGCATGATGAACTTCAAACAGCCATTATAAAGCATTAATGTAAGCTCTCCCGGAGATGCTGTATTGACTGAATTTTGCTGGTACGATTGATATGGATTATTTATCGCCATTCTTAACTTCCTTTCCGACTCACCTTAACTAAAATAAGAAGCTAACGATGCACTTTGGCTGTTTGCCTTTTGAATCGCTTTTTCCATCGCCGTGAACTGGTTGTAATAGCGCGATTCCAATTTCGTTAACTTTGCTTCAAACGTTGAAATCTTCTTATCAAGCCCATCAACCAATTTTCCGATTGTAAAATTGGTATTAACATAGCCGGCCTTTCCGGCTTTTTCCGTAATCACCTTCATCGATGATTCTATATCATCCCTTAACCGGCGTGCGAGGCCTTTGCCGCTCTTTTCCGATCCATTGGCCATGAACATATCATAAATCGCATTGGGGTCCTCGCTAATGGCTGCCCGGAGCTTGTCCTCGTCAATCGTTAATTTACCGCCCTCCAAATAATTCTTGGTCGTGGTGATCCCCAAACTGCTGAGATTGTTCTTTCCAGTGATCCCATCCACCGAAGTGTATAGGGATGACCTCATTGCGGTCAGGAGACTTTTTAATGTCGAATCGCTTTTTAATGTTCCGCTCTTCGCTTTCTCTTCCCACAGCTTCACTTCATCCTCTGTCATTGCCTTCTTTTGCTCAGAGGTAAGCGGGGCAAAGGAGCGATATTTCGCTTCACCCGTTTTATCCTGAACCTTTTTAATGACTTCATTGTATTTATTCACAAACTGTGTAATCGTATCAAGGATGGCATCCACATCGGCTGTTGATGAGAATGTGACTGTATCGGTGGTTTTTTGCTTCACCGTTATTTCCGCTCCATTAATCTGAAACGTATTTGAAGGCCGGGAAATTTCCAGGCCATTATAAACAACGGATGCATTTTCCCCTTTTGTGCCGCCAGTCCCTTCATTGTTACTGCCCATTTTTAACATATCGAAAAAATCTCCGGTGCCTCCCAATTCAATTTCAGGCCGCCCTTTAACATCACCGGTATTTTTCGCAGTGAAGGAAAACTGCTGGGACGTTTCATCGAAAAATAGGGTCACTCCCGAGTTAGCATTAATTTTATTTATTACACTCTCTAATGTATCGTCCGCATTAAGGGTAAGCGTGTACGGTTTTTCCACTGACACTCCATCTTTTACTTCCGTATCAAAACCGCCATCTTTATTGATGGCCAGTATCGTAATATCTTGTGGTGTCGTGAAACCCAATTCTGAAAGTTTCTTTTTAGGGTCGGTAACAGCTGATTTTTCCGTACTTGTCATGGTTGCTGCTTTGGCAAGCCCATTCACTTGTACATTCCCGGAAAAATCACTGGTCGAATTCACATTTCTCACTGATACAGCATCTGGATTCGATACCGACACCTTCTTTTTTATAAAGGAGGATTGCTTCCCGACTCCATCTCGAATGAGCGTATCCAATTCTGATAAAGCTGTATTGATCGAACGGTAATCATCCCGCTGCCACTCGGAATACTGCTTTTTCTGTGTCAGTTTATCCAATGGCACCCGTTCTGCCTGCATCATGCTCTTGACTAGTTCATCAATGTCCATCCCGCTTGCTAAACCACTGATTCGTACCAAAATAAATCACCCGCTTATATTTTTTCATACACCATGATTCCGACAAACTCCGTCATCGCCGCATAGAAATCCAATAACTTCTTCGGAGGAATTTCCCTGATCGTCTCATCCGTCACGTCATCCACTACCTTGACAAAGTATTCATTCAGCTTCTCGTGATACTCAAAACGAACGGCCGTATGTGCCGGATTCAGGAAGGTGTTCAAACTATCCACCAATTTCCTGCACCTTTTCTTTAGAAGGCCCATCAGCAGATTCCACACTTCGTTCCGAATAGGCAAGCGTATTCATTTCCCGCTGATAATATGAACTGATTCCTTCCGATATCGCTGTTCTAAGTTGTGAGGAAAGAATATTCGTGGACAAGCTCTCCAGCATCTAAAAAGCCCCCAATATGATATCTTTACTTTTTATATCGGTTCTTACAGTTTTATATTTAGTCAAGCTTTGATTTTGGGTGCACCTAAACACCTTCCTGAATGATGTTTTGTTTACTTCCTTTCATTCTCTATGAAAAGGGACTCTATTATATATCCGTTTTTATCTCTATTAAAATACAAAAAAACTCCAGAAAAATATCCGGAGTCTACAGTTTTTTGGTTTTTAAATTTTGACCGTTGATTTCCACTCCAGGCACTCGCTTTCCGCGGGTGTCCGGGAGCCTCTTTGGCGCTTTTGCGCCTGCGGGGTCTCCCTTGGACACGATCTCCTGTAGGAGTCTCGCACCTTTCGTTCCAATCAACTTTGTTTTAACAGTTAGATCGCTCCCTTTACCTAAGTCTTTTTTATAATAGAGGATTAAAACTGAGGTGATAATCGCTTTTCTACATTTTGAAAAAATTATGACTGACTATTTAATTTTAGGACTTCTCTTTTTATTCATCTATTAGGATTGTAGCCATAAGATTCCTTGGTGACAGATAAACGGATGGTCCCTTACTTTTTAAGGATCAGTATTCCCTTTTTTCTGCATCATTGTGTTCATTGCACCCTTCAATAAGTACAAAAAAAGAGCCTAACACAAGTGTCAGACCCTTTATTGTTAAGCTAACTATTAATTAACGAAGTAACTGAAGAACGCCCTGCGGTTGCTGATTTGCTTGAGCTAGCATTGCTTGTGAAGCTTGCGCCAAGATGGAGTTCTTGGTTTGCTCCATCATAGTCTTAGCCATATCTGTATCACGAACGCGTGATTCAGCAGCAGTCAAGTTTTCAGAAGAAGTACCTAAGTTGTTGATCGTATGCTCTAAACGGTTTTGGTTAGCACCTAATTTAGAACGTTCAGCTGATACAGTGTCAATTGCAGTTTGGATTTTTGTAATAGCCGCTGAAGCGTTTTTAGCATTAGAAACATCCAGGCCGGATTCAACACCTGTAGAATCTGTACCATTGCTTACATTTGTAGTTGCAGTGAACCCATCGCCAGTACCAGTCAATCCAAGTGCACTTGCACGCATGTCACCAATTTCTAGTGTCAGGCTTTGATTTTCGTTTGCACCGATTTGGAATTGAAGTCCTGCGCCAGCTTCTACTGCCTCTTTAGCTTTTACTTCAGCAGACCCATCTACAGTTTCAGCAGCATCTACAGATAGACCGCCAGTTCCAGTGATAGTTGCTGCAGTTGCAGATTCAGCTCCAGTCTTTTGTTCTAGTTTAAGTTGTCCGCCATCATTAGTTGCAGTGTATTTAGCGCTTAAATCAGCATCTGCTTTAATAGCAGCAACTAATCCATCAAGATCCGTGAACTCTCCAGCGGCTGCATCATCAGCAGCGGCAACTTTAAATGTTTTTCCATCTACTACTACTGTGTCGCCTGCAGTTGTACTTAAAGTTCCTGTTGATGTCACGCTACCAGCAACTGCTGCTTCTGCTTCCACTGCTGCTTGAGCTCCAGTAGCAGAATCCTTAGAACCATTCAATAATTTCTGTGTATTGAACTCAGTCGTGTTACCGATACGGTTGATTTCAGATGTTAATGAATCCATTTCCTTTTGAATTTCTCCACGGTCACTAGTTGTATTGGTATCCGTTGATGCTTGTGTAGCAAGTTCACGCATGCGTTGAAGGATGTCAGTCGTTTCGTTCAATGCACCTTCAGCCGTTTGGATCAAAGAGATGGCGTCTTGTGAGTTACGGGAAGCTTGGTCCAATCCACGGATTTGTCCACGCATTTTTTCGGAGATTGCAAGACCGGCTGCATCATCGCCTGCACGGTTGATGCGCATGCCTGATGCAAGTTTCTCCATTGATTTGGATTGTGCATTCGTCGCACTTGATAATTGACGGTGCGTGTTTAGAGCTGAGATATTGTGATTGATTATCATTTATGTTTCCTCCTTGAGTCTTAAGTCCCCACGTCCTTGTGGTTGTTTACGATGGACAGTGAATAAGTCGGCCGCCTATTTCACTGTCCATCGTTGTATCTTTAATATCGACCTGCCGGGAAACATATTTAGCGGATTTTACGATTTTTTCTTGAAATACTCATTTACATTTTCGAGAAAATTAGTTTCTGTTTTTGAGGCTTTTCTATTTTCCTGCTGAATGGAAAGGTAGATTTCCTTCCTATGGATATCGACGTTTTTGGGGGCATTGATCCCTAGTTTGATTTGTTCACCCTCGACGGACAGGATCGTAATTTCGATATCATCGCCAATCATGATTGCTTCGTTTGGTTTTCTGGTCAATACGAGCATCATTCCCCCCCCTGTTCTGCTGGAGGTTCAAACAGTCTGTGCTTTGTACGGTATTCACTGGCATTCATGATAAATTGCTTGCCCATTTTTTTAGGCCCATTCATGATGATCGGAGCCTGTAGATTCGCCGTCGTTTCATTGAAAGGGTCTTGGATCGTTAAGATGACGAAAGTGATGACTTCCAGTTCCGTTTCAATTTGTAAAGAAGATAACACCTCATCCGGAAGCTTCACTTCGTAATCATGGAACACTTCAAAGGGGTCCGTCACAATGAAGGCAAGCTCTTTTGTTTCTATTGATTGCAGGACGAAAAATGGCGTGTCATCCAAAGCTAGCAAGCAAAACAGTTTTTCTTCCAAAAATCCCGGTATCCCGCTTTCAAATACATAAATCTCTTTCTCTGTCAATTCGAGTTCGCCATGAAATTTTGTTTGTATGATCATCTATATTTTCACTGCCCTATCTCATCCGGAAATAAATTGCTGAAATCTATATCCAGAGCATTTTTTTGTAGAATTTCGACATTCACACTCCCTGGTGTGTATGTATGGTTCGCCCCATTGATTTGAGCATCAATGATCGGTTTTTGTACGGTTGCTTCAATCTCCACCCGAGCGGGCTCGTAATCAAGCTTCACGCTGAAATGGGAGGGAATCCATCCGAGATTGAATTGCTTCTTAGGCCCTTTGCTGTTTTGCCTGGCCTGTTCAGCGAGTGGATTGCCGCCTTTTTCAATATGCCTCAGCTCCGTTCCCTGCCGGGCACGTCTTGCCATACCCGCCAGCCAATCTTGATATCCCTGTTTCGCAAATTCATCGACTCTTCTTAAGAGGCTTTTCAAATCCATGTCTTCCCTTGCTTGTGACTGATCGATCGTCAGCTTCCCTGGGTTTGTTTGAATTTCCAGTATGGCTTGAGGCTGTTCGATAGATTGGGCCGCCGCCTTCTGTTCAATTTGCTGTACAGGCTGCACTAGATTCAATCCAATCTTCATTAAGGTGGATTGCAATCTGATTTGTGGAATCTGCATCATCAACACTCCTTATAGAAAAAAGCTATCCATTTAAGAATAGCTTAGCGAAGAAAATCCAATAAACTCGGTTGCATGATTTTTGCTCCGATACTTAATGCAGCACTATGGACACTTTCCTGGGTCGTCAAATCCATGATCACCTTTTCGATATCGACATCCTCGTTTTTCGAAAGGATTTCAGTGGCAAAAACCTCCTGCTGCTTGAGACGGTCCGTCATCAGCTCAATCCGATTCTGCCTTGCGCCAACCTGCGCCTGCATGCCTAAGAAAGTATTTATCGTTGCATCAAGCCCTTCAAGCGTCCCGCTCACGTCCCCGCCGTTTTCGAGTGCATCGATCGTTCGGTCGATGCTTCCGCCGGCAGCAAGTGCATCACCAAAAATCTTGGAACCGTCCGTATTGATTTTAAGGGAAATCCCGGAAAACACTTCAAGGTTAATGTCCCCTGTGCCATACACCGTATTTCCATTCGCATCTTTAACGGACGATGGTCTTACATTCGTATCCTGGCCGTTGAAAATATACTTCCCGCCAATCTGTGTGTCACCGAGAGTTACGAGATGTTCTTTTAATTGTTTAATTTCTTCAGTAATGGTTTTAAGTTGTTCCCCTTCATATGTGCCATTGCTGCCTTGAACGGTTAATTCACGAATCCGCTGCATGGCGGAAACCGCTTCCGTAATGGCATCATCCGTGCTGTCGATCCAATTGGTCGCCTCGGCAATGTTACTTTGATACTGCCCTATTTGATTGAGGTTTGTCCGGAACCCCATTCCCATCATGGCCGCAACAGGGTTATCGGATGGTTTGGAGAATTTCTTTTGAGAGGAAACCTGCTCTTGCAGCTTGGACATCTTTTCATAACTGCTGCTTAAATTGCTCAACATATTATTGGTTAGCATCGATTGCGTTACCCGCATCTTCGTCCCCTCCTATTATCGGCCTGCCGTACCCATTCCGTTTATGATTTTATCGAGCATTTCATCCATCATCGTCATCATTCTTGCCGATGCGTTGTATGCCTGCTGGAATTTGATCATGTCCGTCATTTCTTCATCAAGGGATACGGAACTGACGGACTCCCTATTTTGATTGACCGATGCAGCAAGCACGACAGAATTGGAAAGGTTCTTTTGGGCGCTTTGGGAATCCACGCCAAGCTTTCCGATGATACCGGAATAATAAGTGTCGAAGCTTCCCGTCAATTCGCCAGAGTTTTGGTCTTTAGTCGAGTACTCACTGAACGCCTTCTTTTTAAGGTCAGCCAGGAGTTTGGCATTTTCATTATCACCGGATGCCCCCCCGCTTTTTCCGCCTGCGGCTATTTTTGTGGGATCCTTAACGATTTCACCATTCACCTTTATGCTTTGGGCGGCACTCTTACCAGGTTCAAGTTCAAAGAAGTTCAATGTTGAAGTGTTGTCATCACCTAAGGCATACCCATGTTTATGGATGGCATTGAACTCATTCACAAAAGCCGTCGTCATATTATCGAGCTTTTTCAGCATATCAGGATAAGCGCCGCCGATCGTGCCATCAGCCTTCTTATAGCCGAAGCTTTTGATCAACCCGGATAGTTCTCCCGAGAATTTGTAATCCGTCAATGTTTTCGACCCAAACTTCAATCCGTCTACCATGCCTGTCTTCTTATCATGGCTCACTTCAACCTTCGAAGTTCCCACCATCCCGGTTTGGTTAACACTGACAAGATTGATGGGAGGCACAAAAGACGAACCGTCTTCTTGCATCAATTCAATGTTGTATAGGCCTGTAGCCACATCGCTGGCCCTGCCGTAATCCGTCGGAATGACGTTATTCACTTTAATGCTGACTAGCTGCGAGAGATTGTCCACGAGTACATCGCGTTTATCATAAAGGTCATTGGGGATATAACCATGCGGCTCCACTTTACTGATCTGTTGGTTAAGCTGATCAATATTGCTGATGAGCGTATTGATTTCGTTCGCTTTGACGTTTAGCTCATTTCCGATATCCGTTTGTACATTCGTTAGGGAGTTGTAGTAGTAGTTCAGGGTATCCGCAACCATGACACCCGTCGAGGCGACGACTTCACGGGCCCCGGAGTTTTCCGTATTGGCCGTCAGCCCCTGCAGCGAATTCCAGAACTTCTCCATCGTGGCCGCTAATCCGCTGTCCATCGGTTCGTTCATGACCCCTTCCATTTTCGTCAGGGATTCACTCATGGTCCCGTAATAACCGATTTTATTACTTTGTGTCCTGTATTGTGCATCCAGGAAACTGTCGCGGATCCGCTGAACCATTTCAGCTGCCACCCCTGTCCCGATATGGCCGGCAACTCGCGGGCTGTTCATCCCGACAGTAGGAAAGCCCGACGTCTGGACCAAATTGACCCGCTGCCTTGAATATCCTAATGTATTGGCATTGGCCACGTTATTTCCTGTTGTATACAAGGCTCCTTGAGAGGTGGATAATCCGCGTTTGGCGGTCTCAAGACCCGTAAAGGTTGAAATCATCTGCTCGCACCTCCATCTTCTTTCTGCTTCTTATGCTTTGGAATCAAACATTCCCATGCCGATTTTCGCCGTTTTGCCAGCCGAATCCCCGTAATTCAGGTTCTGGTTCCGCGGCCTCAGAATATCCAAAGAGACATTGATGAATTGAAGGGACTGATAGATCAATTGCTGATTTAAACCGTTCCGCTCCTTCAGCTTTGCCACTTCATCAATCAATTCCGCTTTTAGCATCTCAAGGACTTCCATTTCTTCAGGTCCTGTCAGCACCGTCACGGTATGAATGGAGGCAGGCTGTCCCACCGTTCCATTGGCTGCAAGAAAATCCTCGACTGCCCTTTCCCTTTCCTTATCCGTTTGACTGATGGCTTTAATATGCTTTTGTTCCGAAATCAGAAGGGCAGTAATCGCCTCGGTATCATTTGCTTTCAAGATGGCCGTTTTCCTTATCGCCAATTGATTAAGGCTTTTATGAAGCTTGATCAATTTTTCAAGCGATCCGATGATGTTCCGTGCAGACATTTTCCTGCCTCCTCTGCTCATAAATGAAGGACGGAAAATGGCTCCGTCCACTTCATTCAAGCTTTTTCATTGAAAATTCATTTCCGGTAAAAATCGATGAGACCCTTAGCCGTTGCTTGTGCATTCAATTTATAATTTCCTTTTTCAACTTGGATTTTCAATTCGTCCACTTTTGCTTGTCTTGCAGCAAGAATCGGAGATGATTGCTGCATTTCTTTTGCCGCTGAAGAAATTTCAACTTTATCCGAGGATTTGACCTTGGATTCTTGGATATTCCCCGTTTTATTGGCTTGTAGTTTATAAGGGTTAACACCTGTCATACCGACGTTATTGATTTTCATATTCCAGATCCTCTCCTTCGGTCGATTTTGTAAATCCCATTATGTTGATTCCTAACACATGAAAATGGCTCTGGACTGTGTTATTCTCCCTATCTTTATTATCGACAAGGATTGGATTTCTTTAATTGTTTCCTATAATCTTTCCTTCGACATCCATTGTCGAATATTGTTCTCAATATCGAATATTTTAACAAATACCGCATCATGTTTCCATGATTTATCCTTTTTGTCCATCTCTCATGTAGTACGTATTTTTTTTATCATTTCCTTGAATTTCTGTCAGGCGCTTTTCCTCATTTTCAAATGCCTGCAAATCCGATCGCAGTGAATCGCCGCATTTGCCGCATAACCTTCCGTTCTTGATGTTAGCGCCGCACCTTTCACATGGAATTCCCAGATTGGGAAACCGTGAAACCCTCAGCTTTCCGGTTCTCACAAATTTGATTATTAACGATTCTTCAACGCCGGTGTCCTTAACCACCTGCATCATGGACGCCGTTCTATTTATTTTCTTGCGAATATATGCATACACTTTATCATATTGGGCTTCTTCTTCTTTATAACAGGCATCGCATACATCCCTGAATTTCGTCATAACGAATAACGAATTACAGCTTGGACAGTTGAACACTTCCATCGAGGCCCCTCCTTCACCATCACAGCGATTATTCTTTAGTGTATATATCGAATAATCCCGGCGATCCTTTAGGATGTTCATTAAAATAAGCTATTTCACCTAGCCAGGGTGATGGATGATACTTCTTTGGCCCCAGCCGTTATTAATGCTTTCGCTGCATGCCTGAGCGTTGTGCCTGTCGTGTAAATGTCATCGATGATCAAAATGGATTTATGCCCCAGCAAATCAGATTGCTTGACCTGAAAAACCTGCGGTAATGAGATTCTCTCTAGCCGTGATTTTTTTGATTGTTTTTCCGTATGGATTCTTGTCAAGGTCTCAACCATGTGTAGTCCAATGAGATCTGCCAAAGCCTGCCCTTGGTTGAATCCCCGCTCCCTAAGCCGTTCCTGACTAAGCGGGATGGCCGTTACCAGGTCAAATTCCATGTCTTTTAACCTTTCTTTCAAAAAAGGGGCGAAAACCTCAGCTAATGCATAATCCCCGCGGTACTTATATTTAGCAATAATATCTTTTAGCCATTCATTATAATGAAATAGCGATATGTTCTTCGACAAATAGCCTCCCCATTCCACATCCCTTTCCCATCTTGAACAATCCCGACAAAGGTCACCGTCCCGATATTCCCTGTCCAAATCCCTTGAACACATTGGGCATATCTCCCCGGTAATCCTATTAAGTTTCCCCTCACATCCTTCACAGATTGCCCTTGCCTCTGCCCGCTTAAACAAGCTGCCCCATGTCAATGCCTGCTTCATTTCCTCATCACAAACAAGACATCTATCCATCGAGCAGCTCCCTTTTCATGGCATCTTTATTCATCATTTGTATATGGTGAATCGCCTCGGCCATCGCTTTACTTTTACCGTAATGAAAAAAGGTGATCGTCCCGGCAGGGTTGGCAAAGCTTCTCCCTACCCTTCCGGCAATTTGAACGAGTGCACTTTCAGAAAACACTTCATGTTCAGCACCAATCACGGCTACTTCCAACCGGTCAATTGTCACGCCGCGTTCCAGGATGGTCGTGGTCAGTAATCCTGGAATCATTCCATTCCTAAGTGCCATTACCTTTTCCTTTCGATCAGGGTGCCGGGAGTGGACAATCGATAACTTTGGGGACAGTCTTTGGAACAGCGGAATGGCCTGCTCCATCACATGAATGCTTGGAAAAAACAATAGGAAGGGGATATTTTGCTTTAGGCGTTCGCTTACCCATCCGGTGATTGAGGGGGGAATCCTTTGTTGAAGAAATAGTTTTTGCCAATTGCCGCTCCACTTCATTCCAGGGACAGGAATTGGCTGACGATGATAACGGGCCGGGATTAGGACGGCTTTCAAATTACCGCTTCGGTATAGCCGCTGCATCCGTTTCGAAGGTGTGGCGGTCAAGTAGATGGTCGCCGCAGTAACTTTTTTCGATTTATTTACCGCATAATGCAGCGAATCATCAATGGAATAGGGAAACGCATCGACTTCATCAACGATGATGACATCGAAAGCTTCAATGAAACGGAAAAGCTGATGTGTCGTGGCAACGGTCAGCGGCGAAAAGCCATGTCTATCTTCACTGCCGGCATAGAGGGTCGTGACTTCAATGGCTGGAAAGGCTTTTTTTAACCTTGGGGAGAGTTCGAGAACGACATCGGTCCGCGGTGTTGCCAAACAAATCCGTTTACCGGCATGCAGGGCTGCCTCAATCGCTGGAAACAGGACCTCCGTCTTCCCCGCCCCGCATACAGCCCATACCAGGAATTCATCATTTCCGTTCACGGCTTCAACGACTCGGTCGGAGGCATTTTGTTGACCTGCCGATAAAGTGCCTGCCCACCTCATCACATTGTCAGGAATCGTAAACGGAATGCAGGGCCCGGTCCACCTATAAAGCTTTGCACATTCACTGACCCGTCCCATCATGATGCATGAGCGGCAGTACGTGCAATCTTGATTGCAAATCTTGCAGGGGAATGTATAAAATAACGTTTGATCTTTGTTACCGCAGCGTACACAGTTATACCTTCCGTTTTTGGATTGCACGCCGCAAGTTTCCGAGACATACCCATTCTTGAGGTGCTCTAAGAGGAGTTCTTGGGAGAAGGGGATTTCGAAGGCCAAAAGGTGCTTTCCTGTGAGATGGTTCTGAAGTTCCGGGGAATAAGGGGGGGAAATGCTCATGTTTTCCAAATTGCAGCCTCCATTTCTTGTTAAATTACACTCTCCTTATCATTCGCTTTTTACTCCCGGATTCCTTTTTGCTCAATAAAAAAACGCCTTTCACTTTGTAAAGGCGTCACAGCTTAAATTTTATACCAGCCCATCCCCATTGAGCCTTCGCCCAGATGCGTTCCGATTACTGGACCGAAGTAGCTGATGTCGAACTCGACATTCGGGAACCGGGATTCAAGCTCGGCTTTCCAGTCATTAGCTTCACTTTCCCGTTTTGCATGAATGATGACGGCTTTATATTTCTCGCCGCTTGCCGCATCTTCCCCAAGTAGATCGGCAATCCGTTTCATCGCCTTTTTTCTTGTACGGATTTTTTCGAACGGGACGATGACTTTATCAACAAAATGGAGGACTGGCTTCACTTGAAGCAGACTGCCAATCAATGCTTGAGCACTGCTTAAGCGGCCTCCGCGCTGCAGATGGGATAGGTCATCTGCCATGAAGTAGGCCCTTACCGACGGTTTCATTTCTTCGAGCCTTGCCATGATTTCTTCTGCACCTTTACCATCAAGTGCCATCTTTGCCGCCTCGATCACGTAAAACCCCTGTACCATGCAGCTGATTTCCGAATCAAAGGCATGAACCCTGACTCCCTCGACCATTTCACCTGCAGATACCGCTCCCTGGTACGTTCCGCTGATGCCGCTCGATAAATGAATGGAAATAACATCATCATATTCTTTTTCCAGTTCCTCGAACTTCTCGACAAACTTCCCGATTGGAGGCTGGGAGGTGGTCGGCAATTTCTCCTGCTTCTTTACTTCCTCATAAAACTCATCCGCAGTTATATCAACTTCCTCCCTGTAAGCCTCATTGGAAAAAATGACATTAAGCGGCATCATGTGTATATGTAAACGATCACGTATTTCCTTGGGTATATATGCAGTGCTATCTGTTACGACTGCGGTTTTCATAATAGTACCATCCTTATAAAAATTTACTCTGTATCATCTTCAACATTCTATCTGAAAAAGCCTTTATTTGCATTAAATAGCTTTCTTCATTACCAAAAATATGAAACCGCTAATTTGAATCGAGTCATCCATCCAAAAAAAAATCCAGCCCTTCAGCACGCATGGCGGTATCTGAAGAGCCGGACTTATCGAACGCTTTACATTACTTCACTTCCACCCAGCCATTTTTAATGGCTAGGACAACCGCTTGTGTACGGTCATTCACATTCATCTTCTGGAGAATGTTACTCACATGGTTCTTGACTGTTTTTTCACTGATATATAGAGTTTCGCCGATGGCCCGGTTGCTTTTCCCGTCCGCTAAAAGTTGAAGCACTTCACATTCGCGACGAGTCAATAGGTGAAGCGGCCTCCTGATTTCTATCGTATGTACGGAATCACGATCAGCACCCTCTTCGGCTGCCAAGCGGCGATATTCTTTAACTAAATTATGTGTCACCTTCGGATGAAGGTATGAGCCGCCTTCAGCGACTACACGAACAGCATCAATCAACGCATCTGCGTCCATTTCTTTCAAAAGGTAACCTTGTGCTCCTGTTTTCAATGCGTGCTGTACGTAGTTTTCATCATCATGAATGGAAAGGATGATGACTTTCGTTTCAGGGTAACGGTTCACGAGCATTTTTGTTGCTTCGACCCCATTCATGTTCGGCATGTTGATATCCATGATTACAACATCGGGTTTATGTGTTTCAACGAGGTCCATCGCTTCGCTTCCGTCATCACCCTCGGCAACAACATCAAAGGATGATTCAAAATCTAATATGCGCTTTACGCCTTCACGGAAAAGCTGATGGTCATCGATAATGATGATACTAGTCTTCAACGGCTTCTTCCTCCTAGTTTCTATTTAATATGTCTATTCTCTATAATTTATACATGGTAGGGAACTTGTATAAATACCAAAGTGCCTGCCCCCGGTTGTGAATCGATCGTCATTTCACCTTCCAGCAGCTCGACTCTTTCCCTCATTCCCACCAAGCCAAATGAACCTTCTTTTTGAATCGAAGAGTCAAACCCCTTTCCATCATCTTTGACGACGACGGTCACCATCTCCTTGGATATGGACAATTTAACTTGTATCTGTTTTGGGTCCGCATGCTTCAAAGAATTTTGTACAGCCTCTTGAACCAGCCTGAATAAAGCGACCTCCATATCGGAAGGAAGCCTTTTGACCTGTCCAAGGTTGACGAAATTCAGATTCACGCCATTATTATAATCTTCGGTCGTTTGCAGGTACTTTCTGAGGGTAGGTACAAGGCCTAAATCATCAAGCGCCATAGGGCGAAGGTCATAGATGATCCTGCGCACTTCATATAAAGCATTCCTTACCATGACCTTTAAACTGCGGATTTCCACTAACGCTTCATCAGGACCTCTCTCCCGCTGCACCCTTTCGATCAAGTCTGAGCGCATCATGACGTTTGCCAGCATTTGCGCAGGACCATCATGAATTTCACGTGAGAGCTTTTTACGTTCCTGCTCCTGGGCTTCGATTATTTTCAGGCCGAAGTCCTGTTTGCGTTTCGCTTCTTGAAGGGCTTCCCCCACAAATTTAAGATCCTGTGTCAAATAATTCTGCACTACCGATATTTGCGAAACGAGATGCACCGCTTTATCGATTGTCTGCTGTAGACCCCTTAACCTTAACTCAAGCTCATCCCGGCGATTACGGAGCTCTTTCTCCAATTGCCGGTTAATTTGTAAATCGACTTGCAGCTTATGTGCCCTTTCATAAGCATCGCGCACCTGTTCTTCGGAAAAATGGTTGAAGTGCATACTGACTTCTGAAAGCCTTTTTCGAGCAAATCTGGCTTTTGAATCCAATGCATCGCTGTCGTTTATCACAATGGCAACCCTGATTTTCACATCATCAAGCTCTTTTGATAATGACTCGAAATCCTTTCGGCATTGTTCACCGATATCAAAGACCTCATCCTTACTCTCACTAACAGTGCTCACCATTGTTTCTAAGATCTTGTCCAATGCTTTAGCATCAACCTTTTTTATGGACATTAAGATCCCTCCACTTAAATCAAAAGACTTAAACAATTTATTGTCTTAAAGACTATGTATATGGAAAAAAGTTCTTTCCCTTTTTCATGAATGGTTAAATTTCAGGAAACTTTTGTATGAAGTAACCTTCATGAACATATTGTACCAAAAAAAGATTAAAAATACGTTAATTCCATTTTATGATTTCCATAAAATGTACCTATTTACTATACATCTCATATTTTGGCCATTACGTCTGCCTATTAAAGGCAGAAAGCCATTTCTAATATCCTAATACAAAATATCCTTGTCAATCAAATTGGATATTTCGCTCCATTGATTATCTTATGAAACAGATGCATTTATTAAATGGCAAAATCCATGAAATAAGAGGACGCGTAAAAGTAAAGCCAGGATAATGGCACAGAACTCATGTTTTTCCTACAATGTTATTCTTTTAAGCATATATGACCAGCTAATAACAATAACAGGCAATGAAACTAATTATAACACGTACAGATTTTTCTTATATTAAAGTTTCTTTACACATGCGGTTATGTAAATGAATCGTCATTGCCACTTTTTACGCAAAGCCTTATAATTAATCAACTAATAGGAAATACGAAGGTGGAATAGTAATGCTCACTCAATATTTAACGGTGGCAGGTCGCGGTGAACATGAAATCGTCATTGAAAAATCCCGTTTTATTTCCCACATCGCCCGAGTTGAAACCGAAGATGCCGCACAGGCCTTTATCCAGGAAATCAAGAAAAAGCACAAAGATGCTACACATAATTGTTCCGCTTATATAATCGGCGAACAAAATCAAATCCAAAAAGCCCTCGACGATGGGGAACCGAGCGGAACGGCAGGCGTCCCTATCCTGGAAGTGCTGAAGAAAAAAGATCTGAAAGACACCGCTGTTGTTGTCACACGGTATTTTGGAGGGATCAAGCTTGGTGCTGGAGGTCTCATTCGCGCTTACAGCAAAGCGACTTCAGAAGGAATAAATACCACTGGTGTGGTCGTAAGAAAATTAATGCGGGTCATTTCGACAACCGTCGACTATACCTGGCTTGGAAAATTGGAAAACGAATTGCGATCTTCCATTTATCAAATAAAGGAAATTCAGTACCTTGATCAGGTCAAAGTCCTTGTATATGTCGAGGAAACACAAAAAGAGACATATACCGCCTGGATTACAGAGCTGACAAATGGTCAAGGCCATATTACTGAGGAAGAAATGCTTTATTTGGAAGAGGAATTCTCCGGATAAACTCCTGCATATTTTTCCTTTTTTTATGCTGTAATATATTTGAAAAGAAATATTTATTTTACGAAATTATTAAATCATTGTAAAATTAGGTGGAATATATGACGAAATATAAACTGCAGGATTCGAAAAATAGCGATATATGTCTGATGTTCGCTATTTAAAAGGAGAAGAAATAGATGTCTACTACTAGGCGTGTTTATAAAATTAAAAAAACAAAGAAAAAAAGGCGAAAGAGACTTTGGTTATTACTTGTCCCCCTTCTGGTACTTGGACTCGGGGCTTCTACGTATGCTGCAACCCTGTACATGAAAGCCCAGAATGTATTCAGTGATTCTTATGACCCTGTGGAAGCATCAGCAAAGCGAGATGCAGCGATCGACCCGCTCGAAGATAATTTCTCGATTCTTTTCATAGGAATCGATGATAGTAAGGACCGTGACTTAAAAGGAAATTCCCGCTCGGATGCTTTAATGCTGGCCACATTCAATAAAGATCAAAAATCTATAAAACTATTAAGCATTCCACGTGATTCCTATGTGTACGTGCCAGCCAAAGGCGTAACCACGAAAATCAACGCGGCCCATGCAGCCGGCGGTCCAAAAGCGACGATGGATACCGTAGAGGAGCTACTCGATGTCCCTGTCGATTATTATGTTCGCATGAACTTTAATGCTTTCATAGATGTCGTAGATTCATTGGATGGTATTGAAGTAGACGTCCCATATGAAATAAATGAAATCGATTCACATGACAAAAAGAATGCCATCCATCTTGAAGAAGGATTACAGACCGTTGATGGTGAAGAAGCATTGGCGTTCGCACGGACACGTAAAAAGGACAGTGATATCCAACGCGGTGAGCGTCAGCAGGAAGTCCTAAAAGCCATCATTGCCAAAGCAACCTCTGCCGGATCACTGACGAAATACACAGACGTGATGGAAGCTGTCGGTGACAATATGACAACGAACCTTCAATTCTCACAAATGAAAGGTTTCATAAAATATGTAACGACCGATAAAGGCCTCAATCTTGAAACCATCAAACTTGAAGGTCAGGATTCTACCATTAACGGAACCTATTATTATCAGCTGAACGAAACATCATTAGCGAACACTAGGCTATTGCTTCAATCCCACTTGAACCTGGGACCGAATGAAGGCGATCAAACCGAAGCAGTTTCATCACAAATACAAGAATAACGTGAACCCCCCACTCATGAGTGGGGGGTCCCTTTTTGAGGCGTTCGCCTCCCTATTTCGCAGTTAGCCTTAAATGTCCCCACACCCAATACAGCAAAAAAGCCACCTACCGTTGTATGAAACGATTGGTGGCTTTTCATTTATACACTAGCAAGATAGGCTAATCTAGTAATCTATTTCCAAAACGGTCATGGCTTGTTTTTAAAGTTTAGAATCTTGAGCAACGGCTGATAGTTTGAATTCACCAAACCAATTTTCTCAACAAAAATCTCTATGATCAGCAGGATTCCCGTCACAAGGATCAAAGCTCCCCACATCGTCGCAAATGAAAAGATTATGGCCGCTAAGCCAAAGCAAGCCGCTAAAGCGTAAATGAGCAAGACAGTCTGCTTATGAGTGAATCCCAAGTTTATCAAGCAGTGATGTAAATGGGATTTATCAGCAGCCGAGATTGGCTGTTTATTGACGACCCTGCGGATAATCGCGAAGAATGTATCCGAAATGGGAACACCCAAAATGATGATCGGTACGATCAATGAAATCATCGTAACGTTTTTAAACCCTAGCAGGGATAGAACGGCAATGATGTAACCTAAGAATAAGGCACCTGTATCTCCCATGAAAATCTTAGCCGGATGAAAGTTATATTTCAAAAAGCCAAGAGTGCTTCCAATCACGATCAATGCGACCATAGCAACAAATAGGTCCCCTTTAATGAGGGCCATGGTTGCAATTGTCACTAATGCGATCGTTGAGACTCCGCCTGCAAGGCCATCCAGCCCGTCTATCAGGTTGATTGCATTAATGATGCTGACGATCCACAAAATTGTGATCGGTATACTTAAAACGCCAAATTCAAGTGTATCGGTAAAGAACGGCAAATTGATGAACTCCACTTCAAGGCCGCCCCATAATACGATAATGAGGGCCGCCAATACCTGGCCCAGGAATTTGGGTGCAGCTCTTAATTCAAAAATATCATCCGCCATACCGATCAAAATGATGACAAGGGCTCCCACCAGAAGGGGCAACTGCTCCCTAAAGTCATTCATGAAAAGTAAGAAGGTAATGAAAAAACTCAAAAATATAGCTAAACCGCCCATGCGCGGCATAATTTTACTATGCACTTTTCGCTCATTCGGTTTATCGGTAGCTCCTAATTTAAAGGCCAGCTTTCCGACAAAAGGAGTCAAAAAAATGGATAGTAAAAAGGCTACCAATAAGGCCCCTATTAACATCAAGAACCACCTCAATTCCACTAAAAATCTAATACCCGTAACGCTCTATATGAAAACCTATATATGAATGCTTATTTTAATTTTTCATCCTCAAATAAACATTATATACGTTTTTGGCTAAAATCTCTATAGAAAAGTTGTTTTTTGCAAATTTTTGTAAATCCGACCCTATCTTTGTCAGGTCCCCGGATTTTTTTAATTCTATAGCATGGCAGATGGCCAATTTCAGCTGTTCGACATTGCCGATCTCCGTGATCCAGCCCTTCTTCCGATCGGGAATCAATTCCTGTACACCTCCGACATCACTTGTGATTGCCGGCAGACCCGATCTTGCTCCTTCAAGTAATACCAGTGGAAAACTTTCGCTTAATGAAGTCAATAATGTGATGTCCCCTAACGGGTAGATTCGTTCTAAATCTTCACGATACCCTAAAAAGTGTACATGATCGGATAATCCCTTATCCATGACCATTTCTTCCAGAGCCGATCTCCTGCTCCCGTCCCCTGCAAGCAACAGCTTTATATAAGGGAATTCCGTTACCACTTCACTTAATGCCGCCAAAGCAAATTCATGACCTTTCACCGGTTCAAGCCTTGCAGGCATGATGACGATGAAATCATCCTTCCCAAACCCGAAATCTTCTCTTTGAAGCGGGAAAGGCAATTCCTTTTCAAAGTCGATTCCATTTAGGATCTTTGTTATTTTTGAAGAGTGGATACCTTGGTCAATCAGGTCCTGCTTAAAGCGGTCGGAAACTGCCAGTATATGATCGGCATATTGAAATGACCTTACATGAAGGCCCGTAAACAATTTCCCTTTTACGCCCTGCCCCAAAAAGTCATGATGAGGTGAACTGTGAACAGTAAGGAGCCAAGGGCATTTAATGAGGCGCTTTATAAAGGCACCATATATATTCGCCCGCGGACCATGTGTATGGATGATGTCTATATTATTTAGACGGATAAAGTCCCGTAAAGGTTTCAAAATTGAAAGGTCATATTTGGAATGCTGCTTGAAAAGTTCGGTTTGTATCCCGGAAGACACGGCCCGCCGATAAAGTTCACCTTCTTCAAATACACCAAGCAAACACTCCTCTTTATTCAATTGGTTCAGTAAGGACATAATATGAAACATTCCGCCGCCAGTTTCATTACCAGCGTTTAAGTGCAAGATCCTCATCCAGTCCACTCCTTATGTTCAGGAACGCTGTACCGTTTTCCTTAGCCGCTTAACCTTCAAAACGAATCTTGGCAGCGCAAGCATCCGTTTCCAGCGCGAAGGTTGCTGGATCAGCCGGTACAACCATTCAAGACGCATCTTTTGCCAGATAACCGGGGCGCGGTTCACCTTTCCCGCAAGGACATCGAAGCTTCCCCCAACTCCCATGAATAACCCCTTATTGAATAGCCCATAGTGCTTGGAAACCCATTTTTCCTGCCTGGGGAAACCTAATGCAGTCAAAATGATGTCAGGTTCCAGGTCCGCTATCGACTTAGGCAGGGCATCATCCTTTATATCAATGTAACCATGGTTGTATCCCACCAATTTGAGCCCCGGGTATGATTCTTTTACTTTCAGGGCCGCTGCCTCAATCACGCTTTCCTCCGCTCCAAGCAGGTATACCTTCAGCGCTTTTTCATCAGCGACCCGAAATAATTCATTCATCAAGTCGAATCCAGTAATCCGCTCTTGTAAAGGTTGATTTAGCCATTTAGAGGCCATAATAATACCAACGCCATCCGGAGTGATGTAATCAGCCGATATAATGATGTCTTTATAATCCTGATGTTCATTTGCATACTCGACTATTTCCGGATTTGCCGTAACGATAAACGTTTTTTCCTGATTCATCAATCTTGGATAGATCATTCCATTCATGAATTCATCCATATTGCTATCAATGAATGGTATGGATAGTATCTCAACAAACTTTTCTGTCATTTCACTTCAGCCTTTCATATGTACTATACATCTAAAGGGTGGGGTATTATTCAAGAAATTTTTTCATACACATCATAGAACGTGATTTTTGAATCAAAGGTGGTTAATCAATTGAAGTTCATAGAAAAGCAATCGTTACCCATTCTATTTCTGTGCCTGCTCGTCCCATCGGCAGTGCCTCACCCTGTCGCCGGTTACATAGCAACGGCGCTGATGCTCATTTTTATCGGTATAAATAAAAAAAACCTGTTATTCATTCTATTCATTTATTTCCCTGCCCGTCCCTTATTGATGGAACTGAATAGCGGCTTAACCTATACAGGTGACCTAATCATCCTCACCTTATTCATTTCTTTACTTATTGAAAGGTTCAAAAAGAACGAATGGCAATTTTCAAAATATCATTTCACTGCGCCATTTTGGTTGTTTTGTTTAATTGGTGCCGGGGCTGCACTCATGAACGGAGTGGGCATCCTCCCCATCCTATTTGAACTCCGTGCATTGCTTATTACATTCTTGCTTCTTTACATTATCGGTGAATTAAATCTAGAAAGAAAGGATATCTTTCGCTTTTTAAAGGTAATCCTAATATTTACAATCTTACTTTGCCTCCATGGCATCGTGGAGAAGATCTTTTCACGTACGGTCCTGCTTCCCCATGCATGGGAAATGTGGAATCTTTCTCCAACAAACCGGATGAGGATTTATGGAGCACCTGCCAATCCTAATGTATTTGCCTTATTCTTAAGCATCCAATTATTCCTTAGTTTCTTTCTATTTCAATCGCTGAAAAAATATAAGTGGGTCGTCTTCCTGGCAGCCATCCTGCTTTCCGGAACGTTACTGCTTACCTATTCACGGGGCACGATGATTGCATTCGGGTTCTCGGCGATTGTCTTTATGATATGGACCAGAAATAAACCATTTCTCAAATATGCTGTAGGATCACTTTGTCTCGGCCTGCTTCTTATTTATTACCCAGTTTTATTTGCATCAAGTAAAGTGGAGGTATCCGCATCGATTCCCATGGAAAATGTGGTAATTGGCAGCACCCCCTCTCCTGATCACGAACATGCCCTCTCCAATCGTTTTTCAGAAATGTTCTCTGATAAAACTCTGCATCAAAGTACGGAATGGGGCCGGTTATATGTCCTAATCAAAGGAATTGAAATCTTCACGGATCACCCGATAATCGGTACCGGGCTAGCAACCTTCGGAGATTCTGCAACACTTTCCTATTCCTCACCAATCTATCAGGAATACCAAATTGGTGAAAGGATGTATACCGATAATCAATATATCCAGATTCTGGTCCAGACTGGTGCACTGGGATTTCTTGCAGTTCTTGCATTCATCTTTTTCACCTGCCGTAAAATCCTGAAATCGGGAAGCGGCACTTTAACAGCGTTCACCATATGCCTGATGTTGGCCGCATTATTAGCAGGACTTTTCTACAATATTCTCGAAGATAAAATGTTTACGCTTATATTTTATAGTTGTTTGGGAATCTGTTTACAGAAGGACATCATTTTAAAGGATTGAAAATATGCCTACTCTTTCACATGTCATTAAATCGGTCGGGCTCGTCACCATTATTACAGCCATTGGAAAAGTCCTCGGATTCGGGCGGGAATCGATCATAGCCGCCTATTTCGGAGCATCATCAATGGCAGATGTTTTTTTCGTGGCAAGCCTCATACCGACCATTCTTTTTACAGCTCTCGGCAGCGGTCTTCAGGCCGGCGTTATTCCCATTTACTTGGAAAAGAAAGCGGCCAATCCATCGAAAGCTGATGAATTCATCAGTGTTTTGGGCTCTTTCTTCATGCTGGTAGCCGGAGTCCTGACCATCGCCTGCATGATTTTCATAAAGCCGCTCGTCATGTTGACAGCCCCGGGTTTCTCCGGATCAGAGCTTGCCCTGACGGAGTCACTGACCCGGATCATGCTGCCAAGTTTACTATTTTTCACGCTTTCATACATGGCGACCGGGGTCCTGAATGCGAATAAGCGTTTTATTCTGCCAGCACTCACTTCAACCGCACAAAACACGGTCATTATTGCAGCCACTGTATTGTTCGCTGCTCCGTTCGGGATTGAAGGATTGGCTTGGGGGTTTTTATTCGGTGCAGCAAGCCAATTCCTTATTCAATACCCATCTTTGAAGAAATACGGAATCAGGCCCATCGTCGCTTTCCTGCCTCATAAAAGGCAGATCGTTCAAACACTGTCCACCTTTTACCCAATCATCATCGCCGCTTTGGCGATCCAGTTGAATAGTGTCGTGGATCGGATTATTGCGACTTCGCTCGAAACAGGGAGCGTATCGGCACTGAACTATGCGAATCGCCTGCTGTGGCTGCCGTTAAGCATTGTCCTCACGCCGCTGATTACCGTATTGTATCCTTCAATCGTCGAACGCGCACTTATAGGGTATCAACCTTTCCTTAATTTGACCTTAAAGGGATTGAAATCGCTATTATTTTTAGCGATTCCGTTCATGGTCGTCATGTTGATCAGCGGAAACAGCTTAATCACTCTGGCTTTCCAGCGCGGGGCCTTCGGTGCTTCAGCAACCGAGGTGACCTACAGGGCTTTCATCTTTTATTCAGCTTGCCTCCCGTTCTTTGCACTGCGGGATTATCTGATGAACGCCTTCTACGCCTTGAAGAAAACGAAAGTGGCCATGTATTCCTGCCTGATTGCCGTATTACTTAACGTCCTGCTCAGCTGGGTCCTATCACGTTATCTCGGCGTCGGCGGAATCGCTTTAGCCTCAGGCATATCCATGCTCCTGCAATCTCTCTATCTTTTCGGCTACCTATGGCTAAAGACAGAAAGAACGGACAAGGGCGCTTTCACGGATGTTTTTCAGGAAAGCAGCAAGCTTGCCATCATCGGAGTCATAATTTACGGACTCGCTCTCTGGATCCATCCGCTAACCATGACGTTGCCCATCATCTTGGAATTAGTGATCATCTCGCTGCTGGTATTCGGATTATATCTCGCATTATCCATCCTTTTTAAAGTAAGCAGCCTGAAAGCGATGAAAAGGATCGGAACATCCAAGTAATACATTAGAAGAAGGAGTGCCATTATGAACATATTAATCACGACGATTTTCAACTACCCTCATGAAGGAGGGCTATCGAGCCATATCACTACGTTAAGAAAGGGTTTAATGTCGCGGGGCCATAATGTGGACATTTTATCTTTCTCTCAATTGCCACCCCTCAAGAGAAAGATGCTCGCCCAGGCTCCAGGATTTTTATTAAATAAAGTAAAGCAGGGGAGCGGCCAGCTTTTCAATGACCGGCAACGTCAAAAATTATTGGCTTCATCTATTAAAGCCTCGAAAAAGAACTATGATGTCATTAATGCTCAAGACATTTTCGCAACGCTCGCCTCCATCGAATCCGGGATACCCACGGTACAAACCGTCCATGGGTATTATTCATTCGAGGCAGTGAGCCGGGGCGCCCTTCTTCCGGATAGTGAAGAAGATTTGATCATTCGGGAGCTGGAAAGAAAAGCTTATCAATCTGCTGCAAAAGTGGTGACGGTCGATCAAAGGATCAAAGACTATATAAATCATCTGGCGCATATAGAGGCAGAACCGATCAAGAACTTCATTGACGTGACTGCTTTCAAACCTGAAATGGCAAAGCGGGAGCAAACCCGCCGTGATTTTCGGATACCCCTACATAAAAAGATGCTTTTCGTTCCGAGAAGAATGACGGAAAAGAACGGTGTCATCTACCCCCTCCTTGCTCTGCCGGAGGTGCTGGAAAATCATCATGAAACGGTATTGGTCTATGCAGGTACAGGCGAACAGCGAAGCCGGCTCGAGGAAACGGCAGCCAGGCTCCAAATATCAGACTCCGTACTTTTCCTGGGTTCAGTGCCGTTCGAGAAAATGCATAATCTCTATGAAGCATCGGACATCGTACTCATCCCAAGCGTTCATTCCCACGGAGTGGAAGAAGCGACCTCCATTTCTGCATTAGAAGCGATGAGTTGCCGCTCACCCGTCATTGCAAGCGCAATCGGGGGTTTAAAGGAGATAATCATTGATGGTGAAGATGGTCTGTTAGTGGAGGAAAAAAATAAAAAAGCACTCGCACAAGCCATCTCCATTTTGCTTAATGACATTGAATATGCAACAAAATTAGCAACGAAAGCAAGATATAAAATGGAAAGCGAATACTCCCACCTTTCAGCTGCCGAGCGGTTTGAGAAAGCTTATGATGAAGTGCTGAACTAAAAAAAGCAGACCCGAAGCCCGGGTCTGCTTTTCCCTTTCATACCAATGCGGAACTACGCCTTTTCATTTGTTCTTCACGATATTTTTTCTGTTCTTTTTTAGACATCGCGTTATATTCTTTTAAGAATGCTTCATATTGCGGCATTACTTCGTTTATGGGACCGTATGCCTTTAACTCTCCATATTCAAGCCATAAAGCCTTTTGGCAAAATTTCTTCATCTGACCGATAGAATGGCTGACAAAGAACATCGTTTTGCCTTTCTCCTTAAATTCGTTCATTTTCTCCAAACACTTTTCAGCAAAGTTTTTATCCCCGACTGATAAAGCTTCATCAATAATCAGGATATCTGGATCGATATGCACGGAAATGGAAAAACCAAGCCTGGACTTCATGCCGCTTGAGTAGGATTTCACCGGTTGGTCAATGAACTTGCCAAGCTCCGAAAACTCGATGATTTCAGGCTCTAGTTCTTTGATCTGATTTTTATCAAATCCGAGCATCAGCATTTTCAGTTCAATATTTTCTCTGCCCGTCAACTGATTATTCAGGCCCGATGCAACGGCAATCAAAGCCGTTTTCCCGTTAGTTTGGACATTTCCGTCCGTGGGCGGGATAATGCCTGCAATAATATTGGACAATGTGGATTTCCCTGATCCGTTGACCCCGACAAATCCTATTACATCGCCCTTTTCAGCTTCAAAACTTACATTCCTCAGAGCAAAATACTCTTCCCCATAGCTTTTGGGCAACAGGAGATCCAATAATTTTTCCGAGTTTTTATTATATAATTTATATTTTTTCGTTATATCTTTGACAATTACCGACTTTTCCATTTTTTCTCACTTCCAGTTTACTTAAAGTCAACAAAGCGATCTCTGAACCTGACATGCAGTGAGGAACCGATCAAAAATAAGATGATAACGACTGCCCAGAAATAAAGCGTATATTCCCAATGCGCTATCAGATACCATGATTCCCCCAACAACGAAGCTCGATACCCTTCCACAATATAATATAGTGGATTTAGCTTCATGATGTTGACTATGGTAGGGTGGTCCTTAGCATCCAATACCCAAAGGATTGGTGTTAAATAAAACATGACTTTCATTAAGGACACGATGATATTATGAACGTCACGAATAATGGTTGATAATGTTGAAGTGATTAAACCCAATGAAAATAACAGCAAGACCGTCGCTGCAACATAATACGGCAGTTGCAAGATGTAGACTGTAGGGAGGTAACCTGTAAACCCTAATAGGATGATGATGACTCCAAGCAGCATGAGATGCTGATACAACTTAGCAAAGATGACATAAGATGGAATGACACTCATCGGAAAGCTCATTTTGGATACCATATTCATTCGGGAATAGACGGATTTGGACGTTTGGGTTATGGCCGGGTTCACAAAGAACCAGACAACGATCCCGGCCATCAGCCATGGAAGGAAATTTTCCCCGCGACTTAAGATGATAAATCCGAATACAAACCAATAAATCGCAATTTGTATCATCGGATTGATGATTTCCCATAGGATTCCCAGGTAGTTACTGCTGTTGGCACTTTTCATCTCATAAACAGATAAACGCCTTACCAAATAAAAATGTTTGATTTGTTCTTTTAAAACGGTCAAAGCTGAACTCATAAATTACACAGACCTTCCTAAAAACACTTTTTCTACGACACGGCGTGAAGCCTGGCCATCCTCGAGTGCACAAAACCGCTCGTGAAAATGATTGATATCATTGGTATTTTCATATTTCATCGTCTTGATACTATCAATGACTGCATCAGATGTCTTGACTAACGAACCTGGTGCATTCTTTTCGAAATCAAAGTAAAACCCGCGAAGCTTGTCCCTGTAATTTTCAATATCATATACATAGAAAAGCATCGGACGCTGTAAATTTGCGTAATCAAAGAATACGGATGAATAATCGGTTATTAATAAATCCGAAATAAGATACAAATGACTGATATCTTCGTAACTGGATAAATCATAGGCGAATCCTTGATACGCCGATAAATCCAGGTTCTCAGAAACCAAGTAATGAAGACGGAGCAAAATGACATACTCGTCCCCCAATTCCCGTTTCATTCGATCCAGATCCAGTTTTATTTCAAACTTATATTTTCCCTTGCTATAAAACTCATCGTCCCTCCAAGTCGGGGCATATAAAACGATCCTTTTCTCTATTGGTATGCCCAACTTCTGTTTCAATGAGTCGATTGTATCACGATTATTCCCATTGTAAAGTATATCATTACGAGGATAACCGGTTTCCAGGATTTTAGAAGTATCGACATTGAAGGCCCTGGCAAAAATTTCACTGGAATAAGCGTTCGGTGAAATTAAATAATCCCATTTACTTGATTCGGCATGGAAATTTTCTTTATATTTATCCGTCGTTGTTCCAGGCATATGAACTTCATTCATATCCGCCGCAAGTTTCTTTAATGGCGTACCATGCCACGTTTGCAAATAGATCGTGTGCTTCGGCTTCGGGATCCAAAGCGGGAGCCTGCTGTTCGTTACCCAATAACGGGCCCTTGTCATCTTGAGCAGCCAACTAAACGAAAACCGATTGAGATATGGAATGCCTGCCTCTTCGAAATGAGCTGTATATCTTTTATCTACGCTCCAATACATTTTATATTCAGGATGGTGACTCTGCAAGTATTCATAAATCGCCCGGGGATTGCAGCTATACTGCTTGCCCAAAAAGCTCTCGAAAATAACAAGCTTCCGGTCCACCGGCAATACTGTGCCCGCCATCGCAAAAGCCACTTTATATCCTCTTAAAAAAATGGCTTTAGCCTTATTTTTAACTAATGATAGAAAGGAAGGTCTCTTTGAGGTTTGTATTTTTTCATTTGACATATCCGATCTCCCTTTTTATTGATTAATGATAATGGAAACATGCTAATAAATCGAATGAAAATAAGCTCGCCCAATAGAAGGGAGAGCTTATTTTTGGTGTACTCCTAACAGCTACTCCAAAGACTTTATTGCCAGTCCCAAATTATTTGCCACTGTTGTATAAAACTCCACATTTTTCTTATTATACGTCATCTTATTTTTCAGGATCCTTTTAATATTCACCAATTGATAATCATTGTAGCGAATGAACACCGTAAATAACGATTTTTCCATATTATCAATTTCATCTAATGAAACAGTGAAATGGCCTCTATTACCTTCTATTTGAACTCCGCAATTGATTTCATTGTCAATTCTTGTCCTGTCCCGTATCAATACAGAATCTATGTTATCTATATCATCACCGTAAATCTCAAAACTTTGATGGTAGACATTATCCAGAGTATAGGAATCCAGTGCACGGGCAAGCATCGGTATCCTGACAAAGCGATATTCATCTTCCAGAAATGGAAGTTCATAATAAGGTAAACCATCTTTTATATGGTATTTTTTATTGGAATCCCGCTTTAACCATTCAAACAACTTGATGAAATCATCAATACGATCCTTCATGAATAATTCAAGTGCCAATTTATAAATAGGTACTTTAAATTCATTCTTGAAATCATATGACAAGTCTTTCGCCGTTTCGACAGCTTCCCCCAATATTTCAATGAAATCTTCTTTATTCTTGGATTTCACAAAGGTTTGACTGTCGAACGTTTTGACAATATCGTACTCATAAATCCGGTTAAGAGCCACCCTTTTCAATTCAATGGCAATGTCCTTGGATTGAATATACCTTATTATGTCAATATCCGCTTTTCTTTTGTCCAACATATTGGTAACACGTGTTAAAGAAGAGGAGTTTTCCGAAGTTCTATTGACATAATAAATAAGTTTTTTAGTAGTTGATACAGCTCTGGCTTTAAAGAAAACATCAGAAAAAAACCATTTATCTTCACCGAATTTCATGTCCGGAAAACCAATTTCATTTTCTTTGACCATATTCAGGTTCATCATCCTGGCCGTTGGACCCATATGATAAAAAAAGTGCGGAACATCCAGGGGGGTGATGCTTCTTCTTTCTTTAATGGAAGCAAACTCCCCGATCACACACTCTGACTCAGATTCGACTTTTACCGTTTTGCCCACTACATAATCATCACCGGTTTCCTCCAGGATGTTATAGAGGCTTTCCAGTCCATCATGGGCAAGCCAGTCATCCGCGTCCAAAAAAGTGATATATTTGGATGTCCCCAATTCTATTCCAATGTTCCTAGGGGTCCCAGGTGAACCGTTGTTTTGCAGAAGGGTAACGGAACAGATATTTTTATATTTAGCTGTATACTCTTGAATGATTTTATTGGTGCCATCAGTCGAACAATCATCTATGATGATATATTCAATCTGATCTATGCCCATTGTTTGATTGATCACTGATTCAATCGTTTTCCTGATGAATTTTTCAGCATTGTATGCTGCAGTGACTACCGTGACTTTTTTTCCTTTTCCTAAAAGTTTATTCCTTAAGCCTACAGGATTATTTTTTATTGGAATATTGCTCTTTAAAAGTTCCCTCGCTTTTTGACGTACCAAGAAATTCATACGATTCCCTCCTTTTAAGTAGAGGTAACATAGATGTTTCTATCAGGCAGCCAGTTACCAGTTACTTAAAAGCAACAATACCCTTTATTTAAGGAATCAATCATTAAAAAACTTATCCACGATTCTCCGTGTAGCTTTACCGTCTTCTATTCCACAATACTTCTCTCTAAATAAACCATATCTCTCTTTATATTGCATGTTTTTTTTATCAATATTGGTAATAGTTTCAATAATATCCTCGGTTGTTTTTAAAAATGGACCAGGTGCTTCCTTTTCAAAATCCATATAGAATCCGCGGATGTTATCTCTGTAATCTTCCAGATCATACGTGTAATACAAAATCGGCCGAGCGGTATTGGCAAAATCGAACATTACTGAAGAATAATCCGTAATCAATATATCGGAAATCAGGTAAAGTTCCTGAATATCTGAATAATTGGATACGTTTATCACGAAATCCTCAAATTCGCTCGGGATGCTGAGATTATTACTTATAACAACATGCATCCTCAACAACAGGATATATTCGTCCCCTAATTCTTCCTTCATTCTTTCCAAATCAAATTTCAGCTCGAAAATAAATTTATTGTTTTTCGATGTTTGATTATCCCGGAACGTAGGAGCATATAAGATGACTTTTTTTCCTTTTGGCAGCTTCAGTTTTTCCATCACCGATTTGGCAATTACTGAAGAATCTTCCCTATAAAACAAATCATTTCTTGGATATCCCGTTTCCAATATTTCGCCTTCATATTTGAAAGCACTCCTGAAGGCCGTGGATGCGTATGGACTTGGTGATATTAAATAATCCCAAGTTCTCGTTGCACCATGCACTCGATTTAAGTACCCATCGTCCCTTCCTTGAATATTGTCTATGTCAAATAGCATTTTTTTCAAAGGGGTGCCATGCCAAGTCTGAATATAAGTCGTTTCCTTCCTTTTACTTAAATAAGTAGGGAAGTTTTGATTATTAATCCAATAACCTGCTTTGGCTAAATAATAATAGTATTCCGGACTTAAGCGTTTTATCAGCTTCGTATTTTTTCCTTTTATCGGTAAATTACCATTATACACCCAAACTTTTTTATATTTATTATCCCTTTTGACCAGTTCTTCATAGATATACTTGGGGCTATCGGCGAATTGCTTCCCTATCCCACTTTCAAAAAGAATAAGGTTCCGGTCTACCGGGATGACCCTGGACATGATTTTATAAGCTTTTTTCATGACAGGGAAATATTTATCACTTTTCCTAAACCGATTCAAAACGAGTTTGGATATCGGATGATTATATAATTTAGTTAAAGAATTTTGATCTTTTTCTGCATTTTGAATCACTTCGAATATCCTTGAATTAGAATGGACATCGCGATATTTAATAAAACGGTTGGCCTTGTCCATATACTTCTTCTTCATGACAAAATCAGTATTGGCATATTCGGCTAATACACCTAACAACCCATCCAATTCATCAACGATTTCACCAGGAAGATCGTTATCCAAATCCAAATGTGACGGTCTTTTCCCTATGAAACGATCTCTATCGAATTGATAGTAAATAACCGGTTTATGCAGGAAACTGAAGTCAAAAGCTACACTTGAATAGTCGGTGATCATAATCGCACTTTCCTTGATTAATCTTTGGACATCCACTTCACCCTGGCTAATTACCCTAACTGGGGCATCCTTAAAATAAGACGTGAATTTCTGCATATTAGGGTGAAGACAAAAAATGATGTCAAACCCATTGTTTTTAGATAAATCATGTAATACCGGGTGATTCACCAATTTCTGATACCGTTCAAAATACTCGCTTTCCAAAAATATTTCATCTGAAGTAATCCAATCTCTCCATGTTGGAATGATCAATAACTGCCGCTTTGTTACAACATCATCCTTAAACAGCGAGTCGAACCTCGAAAGTCCCGTTGCGAATACTTCCTTTTCGTTGTACCCAAAATCCGTTACAATCATATCCTTCTCGAAGTCTGAACTTACCAGAAAAACATCCGTACTAAAACCGGAGACTGCATTTTTCCCGTAGTTTGCCACCATATTCTTAGTGCCCATAACACCATGTTGAAGAAAGACCTTAACTCCCTTAACACGGTTTTTAAATTCAGATGTCCTTAAAGGATATAAATAATCCGGGTGATGTGATGAAATGATACGTGTCGATTCCATCGTCTTTTTAATATGTTCCTTTGACTTGAAATAAAGTACATTTCCAAAGGGCTCGACGTTCTTGGCTTCCACGGAATTTTCTTCTATTACATAATACACTTCTTTTTCTGGATGGTTTTCCCTCATATATTTAAAAAAGTGATATCCAGTATCCTGGGCTTTATACGTTCTTTCCCCAACAAGCCAAACATCCTTTTTCTTTTTAAATAAAGCCAGGAATCTCCTCCAGCCCATCATCCTTTTTAAGTACCGATAACTATCTGTAGAGAAGTTAAACACTTCCAAAGATAAATTGGATGCTTTAAACGTATAGTAAGGATTGACGATGGCCACTCCATCTTTTGAGCTGACATCGGTCTTTTTAGTAAATAATTTAGTTCTGGTTGTTGGTCTTCCAACGCGTACCATTTTCGGCTCGTCCTGATCATGTAAATGTAGTTTCATGTAAATGTCATATACATCATCTTCCAAATCCGCACTGACCAATTGTTCTAGATTCAATCTTAAATCATATAGATAACGATTCAGTCCATATTTCTTAACATTCATTTCCTCATTATGAATAAAAGATATATCTGCCTGATATTCTTTGCCGCTTTGCCTTCCTCTTACAAGTCCCTCACCTTTTATGATTCTTGAATGCTTGGTGAAAATTTGACCATTAATTTGCATGGCTTTCGACTTGTTTTGGATTTTTTCAATTTGAGACTTAATCGCGATTTTTGGGATCATATTCAAGTAAAGAGATAAATTCCCCTTACTCGTTATAGTTAATATACTTTTATTATCTTCAAAGGTGTACATACTCAAATTGTTCGCGTACGTTTCCTGAAAACGCCCGAGACGAATTGGATATTCGATATGGACCTGTTCGTCCACTTCTACATATTCAGCTTTATGCTCGATACTAAGTATCGCTTTTTTGCTCAGCTTTTCAACCGGAACGGCAACCTTTATATAACAGTCATAAACAGTCGGTTCATCATCTTCCAATTTCCGCATTAAATCTTTCATATCTACTTTAAACTCAAATTTGGATGAGCTCACTGATTCAGCTATTTTTATTTTTTGATCTTCATTTTCCCTAGAATATAGCCATAGTTCTTTTGCGCAATAATGTTCTATTGAAAATTTCCCTTTTATCAATAGCGTATTTTCCTCTTGCACAATGGTCAGAACTTGTTTCAGCTTAATTTTAGGAGCTTTTTTTGCTTTCCCTTTTCCAAGAAGCTTTTTAATCATTTTAGACCACCTATAACAAATTATTATTTAAATAAAAATGAATCATTTATTGTACTTTAAAATCATAAACTTTTTTCGGTTTTTCCTCAATATCATTAAATAGACAGGCAAACGTACCATAAATTCCCTTGAATTCCTCCAATGAACAAAAAAAGACAATATCGGTTAGTTAATGTAAAAACAACATCCGAAACTAAATCATTTCATAAAAATGCTCGTTCTTCCATGTTGCCAGAATGGAAAGGGAATAGCAAAAACATGTTTCTTAATTGCAAAGAAGTCTTCTAAACATCAAAGTGAACGCTTTCAAAACAGGTTCGCTGTTTATATGCTATTACATATGAAGAGATAGATTTATGGCCTATACTATATATGACGCTTGCCCTTCACTATTAACAGGGATTTATGATGCCTCCTCTAGTTGTTCTCTCCTAAACGTGGTAAAATTGTGAATGGCTTATTAAGATTGCATTAAGAATAATGAAATTTTTCTTATCAAAATTATTTTTAAATACCATTCGGTACGAATCATGCATTTCTATAGATACTTTATTATGCCCTACAGAGTAGGACAAATTAGTCAACATTTTATTTTAGCTTAAAAAATCATATTTACAATAATCCTCCATGTAAAAAAATGTGGTTTATTTGTAAAAAAATTGTGGTTTATTTGTAAAGCTATTAAGTTATAATTAATTAAGAGAATGTCATTGCCTAAAAAAATATAGGAATACAACAAGCAGAATTGAAATGCTAGCTGCCTGTTTCATTGTTCCATTTCATAGTCTAATAGACCAAATATATATTAATAATTTGAATGAATAGCAGTTTAAGAGTTTTAAAGGAGGAATAAAAATGAAGAAAGTAATCACTTACGGAACCTTTGATTTGCTTCATTGGGGCCATATCAATCTATTAAAACGCGCCAAAGATTTAGGGGATTATCTGATCGTTGCCATTTCGACGGATGAATTCAATGCTTTAAAAGATAAAAAAGCTTATCATAGCTTTGAAAACAGAAAAATGATCCTTGAATCCATCCGTTATGTGGATGAAGTTATACCGGAAGACAATTGGGAACAAAAGAGGGAAGACATCGTTCGTGAAGGTGTAGATATTTTTGTAATGGGTGATGACTGGAAAGGCGAATTCGATGAATTATCCGAAGTTTGTGAAGTGGTCTACCTACCAAGAACAATCGGCATTTCGACTTCCCAAATTAAAGATGACCTTTTACAAGTTACTAATGGCTAAAGAATTCGCGATAGGGATTTATCTTTTTTGTTTCAAAGTTTTATTCTCTATCTTTAAGCTTTTTCCTTTATATGACAAAACGACCTTTGTCACATCATTCGGGGACAATTGCCAATATATCGCAGATGAAATGGACAAGCAGGACATTTCCGTTCAAAAAGTTTTTTTAATGAAATCGAGCAGTTCTATTCAAGTTAGGGACGATGGGGAAACCATCGTCCTTCCGTTTGAATCAAAAAATATCATTGCCATGATCCGATCGATTTATCATCTTGCTACATCAAAATGGATTATCATCGATAATTATTTTGGCTTTCTTTCAGCCATTGCATTCAAAAAGCAAGTGACATGTGTTCAAGTGTGGCATGCGGCAGGTGCCGTTAAGCGATTCGGGGCAAAAGACCCTTCCATTCAAAACCGTTCAGCCGGTGCAAGGAAAAGATTCTTAGAGGTATATAAAAAATTTGATTATGTTACGGCAGGTTCAGAGATGATGTCCGGGATTTATCAAGAAAGTTTTCAACTGCCGGCATCCCATATCCTAAGGACCGGAATACCTCGGACCGATTTCTTTTTTAATGATGAATCAAAAAGAACTGCCCGTAATGCTTTGCTGGCAAAGTATCCAGAACTTGAGCATAAGAAAATCATGTTATATGCCCCTACATTTCGTAATGACGGCTTGAACAACGGAGAGATTGCACTTGATTTGAAATTGCTCTATAAGGAACTCCGGGGCGAAAATTATGCGATATTACTAAAACTGCACCCAGCTGTAACGGCAGAGCATGATTTACAAGATAAATTTCCGGGATTCATTTATCCTGTAAATAGTGAGTTTCACGTCAATCAACTGCTGATCAGTACGGATCTTTTAATTACCGATTACTCATCGATACCATTCGAATTCTCTTTTTTGGGAAGACCCATGATATTCTTTGCATATGACTTAGAAAAGTATGTGCAGGAACGGGGATTCTGGGAGGATTACTCTTCTTCCATGCCCGGACCCGTGGTATCTACAACAGAAGAGCTCTTAAGGGAAATCCGTACCTCCGGTCATTCATTAATGAAGATCGCTTCCTTTAACCAAAAATGGAATGAATACTCCACGGGAAATTCAAGCAGGGATTTAGTCGATTTCCTTTTTAAATAAAACCACCCACTTCGTAAAACGAAGTGGGTTTTCTTTTTTTTTCAATACCCCCTCGATGTGTGCACACCTAAAAAAAGGGACGATTTTACAGCAAATGACAAATGAAAAAGCAAAACTCCACAATGTGAAAAAAGACTCACAATATAGAAAAAATTGTAGATTACAATGCTCAAACACCGCCAATATAAACCAGTAAAATACTACTATTTTCCCCTTGTAACAAAAATGTAATATATTTATTTCCATTTAATTTGTTAGAATAGGGAAAAAGACATATTAGAGGTGGAAAACCGTGAAAAAAAGTATTGTCGCATTTTCGACATTAGCCATTTTATCTTCGACTTTCGTTTCTCCTGCCCTTGCCGGTACATATACAGTCAAAAGCGGTGATAACTTAAGTAAAATCGCCCAGAAACATAATACGACGGTAAAAGACTTAAAACAGCTTAATAACTTAAAATCAGACTTTTTGAGAATCAATCAGAAATTAATTACACCCAACTCCACAACAACATCAAATGCTTCTTCCGTTTCCGTGAAAAAAACAAAGAAAACCACATATACCATTGTTTCAGGTGATACCTTAACAAGGATAGCAAACAAGCATGACCTTACACTTGCTGAATTGATGAAAATGAATAACTTAAAATCAGATAGAATTTATGCAGGCGCCAAACTTATCGTATCCAAATCAACGACCACAACCACCATTGATTTACCAGGCAGCTCCAAACCATCCAATGTGACTCAGACCCCAGCCAATTCGTCTACATACATAGTGGTAAAAGGTGACACTCTTTCCAAGATCTCAAGAAAAACCAACTTGACCGTAGCCCAGCTTAAATCAATCAATTCGTTAAAGTCCGATTTAATCAGAGTGGGTCAAAAACTAAAATTAAGTAAATCGGCAAGCACTGCCCCTGCAGACACTAATGATGTTGAAAAAGTGGAAGCACCAAGTTCGGGGAACAAAGTGGCCAAGCTCGTTTCCGAAGCAAAGAAATTAATTGGTACACCTTATTCGTGGGCGGGTGCCTCCCCATCAGGCTTCGATTGCAGCGGATTTATTTACTATACGTTCAAGAAGGCTGGGTATGAAGTTCCGAGGCTTTCATCTTCCACATATTATGATATGGGTAAAAAAGTTACTTCACCGAAAAGCGGCGATCTCATCTTCTTTGCAACTGGTTCCAATAAATCGGTGGTAAGCCATATGGGAATCTACTTGGGCGGCGGGGAATTCATTCATGCCTCGTCAAGTAAGGGAGTAACAATCAGTGCTACTTCAAACTCTTATTTTAAAAGTAAAATCATCGGATATAGAAGTTTATAAGATTTTCCTGCCAGACTTTCCCTTAAAGTCTGGCAATTTCATGTAAAAGAATGATAGTTTACGAAACATTCGAATGATTTGCGAACGAAGGATTTCGGTTTCTCCAGAATCCTTCATTTTTTTTGGATGAAAAAAGGTAAATATGCACTCTAAGTACAAAAAGAAACTATTCTATTTTTGACAAAAAAAAGGTATAGTTAAAAATACCGACTAGGTACTTTTTCACACCTTCCATTTTGTGGGATGGTTAAGGGAGGAATATTAAATGAGATCCGAACATAAAAAAAAGAAAAAGAAACGTAAAACGTTTAAAATAATTGGCTTCACCCTTCTTATCCTTTTCATTGGCGCAGGTGTTTACGGCGCTTCAGTTTATCAATCATTAGCCGGTGCGATCAGTACCATGCAGGGTACAGCCCATAAAACGGATAAGCGGGTAGAGGACATCAAGTTCAAGAGCAAAGACCCATTTTCATTACTAATTCTTGGTGTGGATGAAAGAAAAAATGACTCAGGTCGATCAGATACGATGATTGTCATGACGGTTAATCCTAAAAAGGAATCGATTGAGTTATTGAGTTTACCGAGAGATACGCGTACAGAGATCATCGGTAAAGGTACAACTGATAAAATGAACCATGCCTATGCATATGGCGGAGTTGCCATGTCGATAAATACAGTGGAAGCCTATTTGGATATTCCGATTGATTATTATGTCAAAATGAATATGGAAGGCTTTCAGGATATTGTGAATGCTGTTGGTGGTGTCACAGTCGATAATGACATGGACCTTGCCTATAAAGGATATACCTTCAACAAAGGCACAATCGACTTAAATGGTAAAGAGGCATTGATTTATTCCCGAATCCGTAAAGAAGATCCCCGCGGGGATTATGGACGGCAAATGCGGCAACGCCAGGTTATCCAAGCTGTCATGAAAAAAGGGGCAAGCCTATCGACACTTACCAATTATGATGATATATTCGAAGCTCTAGGTAAGAACGTGGAAACCAATTTAAGTTTCAATGAAATGTTAAGTATCCAAAATAACTACAAATCATCCCTCAAAAATATTGAACAATATACACTTGAAGGTGACAATCAACGGGTAAATGGCGTTTGGTACAATATCGTTCCAGAAGAAACAAAGCTTGAAGCCCAAAATCGTGTGAAAGCACATCTGGGATTATAATGGATGGAGGATGGCTTATATCAGTCATCCTCTTTTTTCGCCTTTTTCCCAACTTGTTTAAAGTAATCGGAACGTATCACTTGATCACTCAGATCGATTTCCTTTTGGTCTTCAGGTGAAAATCCATCGACCTTGCCTTCCCCATTTATTTTCATTTGAGAACCATAATCCCCTTTCAATATCAAAGCATCGCCCTCTTCACCATTCAGCATGCTCTCTCCAAAGTATGAAGAACTCTTAATATTGAATAGATCATATAGAGTTGGCAGAATATCGATTTGGCCCGCCACCTTATCAATCGTTATTCCTTCCATCCCCTCCTGATAAATGATCACGGGAATGGGCATATATTTTTCAATCCACTCTTCATCGCTAATTTTACTGCCGTAATACGCTTCCACCTCGTGTTTATCTTTTAAAAATAGACCATCATGATCCCCGTATATGACAATCACGCTTTCTTTCATTTTCCCGTCATCCTTCAGCTTCTTTATGAAATCCCCGATGGCGGAATCTGTATAATGAATGGCTTCGAAATATTTGGTCAGGTAACTGTTCTCTTTTCCTACTTCAGGCTTCAATGTTATCTTTTCTTTTGGCAGTGAAAAAGGTACATGGCTGGTCAGAGTAACGAAAAAGGCGTAATAGGGATTTGGTTTATCTTTTAAGAAATCATAGCTTTGACTGAAAAAACTGCGGTCTCCCAAACCCATCGAAATCATCTCTTCCTGCTGCATATCCTCTATGGAAATATAGTCATCAAAACCTAGTGAGGGATATGCATGCTGCCTATTCCAAAAGTCTTCTTCATCTCCGTGGAAAGCAAAACTTTGATAATCCGACTTCTTTAATTCCTTAGCAAGGCTTGGAAAATCATTATAAGGGAATCGAAAAAAGGTCGCACCTTGCTTTAAAGGATATAGACCGGTATTCACGATAAGTTCTCCGTCAGATGAATTTCCAAATACCGTCTGTGGATATACATTCGGGAAGTACAACCCCCCTTTCGCCATTTCATTCATGAACGGCGTGACCTCCTGACCGTCACTACTTTGAAATAACGGAAACGACTGTAAAGATTCCACCTGGATGATAAAGAGATTCTTGCCCTCCAATGATCCGGAATGGGTATTTTCCTTTCTTTGCTTTTTATTGAAGTAATCAGAAACGTCCTTCTTATCTTCCAAGGACATTCCATGTCTCCCCGAGTCAATAAAATAGGCATATGTATCCAATGCGTGATGACCGATAGGGCCCCAGTTTCTTAAGAAGGTATTCGCCTCATAACGCCGGGTTATATCTACCTTGTCGATAAAGATATTCTTGACCGGCTTTAATCCTGCTATCATCAGGAATATTACCGCCGGCACTAGTGCCATATGCTTGAGGGGGTATTTTTTCATCACAAATGATTCAGCAACTGGAATGCCTACCAGAAGAAAGATCCCATCCTTCATTTCCATCATACTGAATATACTTTCACCTAGCCCATTCAAATTGCTTTTTTGCATCCACATATAGGAAGTTATAGGTGTCGAATAATACCGATAAAACCAGATGTCCCCAAGGAAAAAGACCATGATCGAAAGAAGGAAAACTGAAAAAATGATGCCCTTTACGATTCGATTCGTTATCCATTCCTTCAGATAAACAATAAAACCGGTAACACCGATGATTATCGTAATGATCCCAATAGAAAGATCGTTACCCATCCTATCATTCGTATAAATGAAAAGTATGGCCACGATTGAAAATGACAATATCTCAATTAGCCTCTCCTTCAATCGTTGATTCAGGTTATTCTTCATGCTCCTGCCACTTTCCTCTTCATTATTTCCAAGCCTTAGTTGCCTGATTGCGGAAGATTACTTATAAATATTACTTAGCGTTGCCATTTATGAGGAATCGCACACAGAAAACGGCATAAATTTTGGCACTCATGACTTCCCTAATAAATAAAAAGCCTTCATCGCTAAAAAGGATGAGGGCTTTGCTTTGGCACTCCGGCAAACAAACTGCTGGTTGCCGCCAGATCATGCAGTTGTTTTCTACTTTCTCTTCCATTCAAAAGCAATCTTCCAACCTTCATCAGGAATCGCTTCCGCCAGCATATCTCCTTCCTCGAAGATGAAACGCCATGGCATGCTTGAAAGTGCTGGAATCTCACCAAGCTCTGTTAGGTCGAATGTCTTTTTTGCGAGAAATTTTCCATTCCCATCAACTAACAGTAAATCCACGATATCAAACCTGACAGCTTTCTCTATTGAATTTCGGAGAAAAGCCACTATGATCACTTCATCTTCCACCCTGGTCAGCTTGATGCCGGATATTGAAATTTGGTTCGGTTTTAATGCTGGCAGCCTTTGATGGTGGAATTTATATACATATTCCTCTTGCTTGGACATTTCCCACCCTTCGTGAAACACCAGAGCAGTATGAACGGTATCATCCTGATTAGTAGCTGCATTATGCCTTTTTCCAAATAAACTCATCGTTCCTCACTCTCCAAAGCAGCCGAATCTTCCTGATTGCTTTTCATATATTCCATAAAACGGATGCTTATCTCCGTTTCAATTTTACTTAATAGAAGGTTGAATTGACTGAGAGCCGCTTTTTCAAACAGTGTATATGGGTCCTGATGACCATATCCGCTTAAACCGATGCCTTCCTTCAGACTGTTCATTCCATCTAAATGGTTCATCCAATTTGTATCAATATGCTGCAGCATGAAAGCACGCAACTGGTTTCCCCATTCAGCATCGTGTTGAAAGTTCATAAGCCTCAGCCTCGATTCCAATTCACCTAGAGCATCCAACACTTTTGCTTCATGGTCTTCTATATCCTGAAAATCACTTGCCTGCCAACCTAACCAGAGGAAAACAAGGGAAAGCTCTTCCATATGGGCAGAGTGATCAGGTTCCACCATATGTTCAGGATAATATTTCACTGTAAGCCGAGTAATATATTTTTCAATATATTCAAGTAAAATGGCCGACATCCTTCCAGTGTCCATATCAAGAATCCGATTTCTCATTGCATAGATGATTTTACTCTGCTCATTTAATGCATGTTCTAACTTCAATAAATGGTAACGGCTTGATTGATGCATCTGCTCTACCGTCTCCTGTACCATTTTAACGAATTTATCGGGAGCAGGGCTCAGCACCAATCCATTTTCATCCGCTTTGATTTTCTTGATATAGCGCCCGATTTCTTCTTCATCATAGTAATCAAACAAATCATCTTCCAAGGAAATGATGAATTGTGTTGAACCGGGATCACCCTGCCGGCCGGAACGCCCTCTTAGCTGCATATCGATCCGAAGGCTTTCGTGTCGCTCCGTACCGATAATATGAAGGCCGCCCAATTCCTTAACATCATTCGCAAGTAATATATCCGTTCCCCTCCCAGCCATGTTCGTAGCAAGCATCACTTGATTTTTTTGCCCGGCATTCGCAATGATTTCCGCTTCACCCTCTTCCGTCTTTGCATTAAGGAGTTGATGTTTGATATTGCCCTTCTCTAGTTGAACCGAAATTTTTTCAGATTGCTCAATGGAGGTCGTCCCAATCAAAACAGGTCTGCCTCCATCATGAATCCGTTTTACTTCGGAAACGATTTTGTTGATTTTGCTGGTTTCATCTTTATAAATCAAATCAACCTCATCCACTCGAATGATGGGCTCATTAGTTGGAATTTCAATGACGGGGAGCTGATATATTTCCTGGAATTCAGACTTTGATGGGATAGCACTGCCTGTCATCCCGGATATTGAATGATATAATCGAAAATAATTTTGGACGGTAATCATGGCCTGTGTTTCATTCTCTTCGGAAATCTCCAAGCCCTCTTTTGCCTCAATCGCTTGATGAAGTCCATCACTGAAGCTTCGCCCTTCCATCACCCTGCCTGTAAATTTATCGATGATTGCAACTCTTCCATCGATGACAATGTAGTCCACATCCAACTTCATGATTGCATGGGCTTTTAGAGCCTGTGTAACATTATGTAATAACTCTTGATGTTCCATTCCATACAGATTGTCGATGCCAAAGGCCTCTTCAATCTTGGCAGACCCTTGATCCGTAAAAAAGGCAGACCTTGACTCGCTGAAAATCTCGTAATCATCATTTTCTATAAACGTCTTCATGATTTGTGCCGTGATCTGGTGAAGCTCGGTTCCGTCGCTAGCCCTGCCTGCAATGATTAATGGAGTCCTCGCTTCATCAATCAAGATGCTGTCAATCTCATCGACGATCGCAAATCGGTGTCCTCTCTGAACCTTTTCTTCTCTTCGGTAAACCATATTATCACGCAAATAATCAAAACCGAACTCTGTTGCCGTTCCATACGTGATATCTGAAGCATACGCTTCACGTTTTGCAGAAGGCCCCATTTGGGAAATGTTCAAACCAACCGTCAACCCTAGAAATTCATGAATTTGTCCCATTAACTCCATATCACGTTTGGCCAAGTATTCATTGGCCGTAATAATATGGACACCATTCCCGTACAGTGCATGTAAATAGCTAGGCAAAGTAGAGACAAGAGTCTTCCCCTCGCCCGTATTCATTTGGGCGATGCCCCCTTCACTCAGGACAAAACCGCCTGCAAGCTGAACATCATGGTGCCTAAGGTTCAATACTCGTTTGGAAGCCTCCCTCACGACGGCAAATGCATCTGCTTGTATATCCAATAGATTGTCACCAGCATCCAATACGCTTTTAAATCTATCCTTCATCCCGCTTAATTCCAGATCTGAATAACTTTCATATTTACCCTCTAGCCGATTCACATCTTCTACCAACTTATAAATTCTCTTTAAGTCCTTAGAACCTTCTTTGAAGAACTTTTTCATACTGGATAGCATAGGGTTTTCTCTCCTAATCATTCAATTGAACCTTAGTGTAATTATATCAGCTAAATATTTACTGTTTATGAATTATCACCGTCATATTGTAATTATATAGAAATTCCTTCTTTTTTTGAAAGATAAAAACGTAAAACGTCTGGATGCCTCTCCATAAAAAGCGCTAAAAAGACCTGAATATGATGGAGGGGTTTTTTTAGCGATTTAAACAAATAATAGGAAGACTTTCACCCAAGGGAGGATTATAGATGAATAAGACAAGCATAAAATTCATTCATAAACTTGCACAGCCGAATCACTTTGGATTATTCGTTCTTATATTTTGCTTTATTTACATGAGCTCCCCTATTCAAGCTGAGACAAAAAACACCCCCAAGAATGTCATATTGCTGATTGGCGACGGCATGGGGGTAGGGGCCATAGAAATTGCCCGGCAATTGGAATATGGAAAGACAGGTGTTCTGCATTTGGAACAACTGGAGCATGTTGCCCTGATGCGCACGTATTCCGCCAATAACTTCGTCACGGACTCTGCAGCAGGAGGTTCCGCTATCGCCACTGGTATAAAGACCAACAATGAATCAATCGGTGTCGATGCCAATGGTTCCGAGGTGGATAGTATATTGGATGCTTTTCAGAGCAATGGGAAAAAAGTGGGGATCATATCAACAAATATGGTGGTCGATGCGACACCCGCCGCCTTTGGTGCAAGTGTTCCTAACCGCTGGACAGGTGGCGCAAATATCGCGAGGCAGCTATTTGAAAACCGAATTGACGTCATTCTTGGCGGGGGTGCCAGCTACTTCGAGACGGATAAGCAGAATGGCGAGGATTTAATCGCTAAATTTAAACAAGCTGGCTATGGGATCGCTACGACGAAAGAAGAGCTAAGTTCCATTAATAAACCGGAAAAACTTTTAGGGTTATTTCACCCTACCTATATGAATTTTAAACTGGATAAAGAAGTATTGCATTCTCAAGAGCCATCTCTAACCGAAATGACAGCCAAAGCGATGGATGTTTTATCAAGGGGTGATAAAGGATTTTTCTTGATGGCCGAAGGTGCGCGTATTGACCATATGGAGCATGCAGCCGATATCACTGGAATATGGAAAGAAACGATCGAATTCGACCAAACCGTGAAAGAAGTAGTAAATTGGGCAAAAAAACGAAATGATACATTGATCGTTGTACTTGCAGACCACGAAACAATGGGGACCTCCGCTTCTGAAACAATGGATATCACTGCATTGAAAAAGATCAAGGTTTCATCTGAATATATGTCCAAACAGCTTACATTCGATAAAAATAATGAAATCAATCCAGAAAGTGTCGTTTCCACATTCAAGAAGTATGCACATATATCCCTAACGGAGCAGGAAGTCAATCAATTCATCGATAACGTAAGAAAGAATAGAACGCTTGTCTATCCACAACATCAAATCGATTGGGAAATCGGAAGCACCATCGCCAGGCACCATAAGGCAGGTGTAGCAGATCGAAGCATACGGGCGGCCAGTTCCACAGGAGGGCACACTGCCAATATGATTCCCGTTTTCGCCTCGGGTCCAGGCAGTGAAGCCTTCGATGGAGTCATTGAAAATACGGACATTTCGAAAATCATCACAAAAGCCGCCGGTGTTCCATTCACACCAGGTCAGCATAAAACAAAAGAGGAATGAATACATTCATTCCTCTTTTAAAATTCAATCTCATAAACTCGGTTTTCTTCGGCATTCATTTCTATTGAGGTCCGTTTACTCAAAGTTTTGGCGATACTCTTCGGGGTTTCGGGGCTTTCACTTACGAAATTGTGCGCTATCACAGTGTTTGGTGCTTGTGCTTTACTCGTGAGTTTGGTGAAGAACCTAAATACCATTTATAAAAAAACAAAAAAAGACGCCATAATTGACGTCCTCCTCATTTATTTTTTTACATGTTTTTTTAATACATATCCAATTTGGCTTCCCTTTTTCACTTTGTACCATTCATCTTGTTGAGACAGGATCGTTACGGCTTGGTCCCTGTATAGATTCCCGACCGTTTCAGAAGATGCGTTTTTATTTTGTTTCATATATAATTCGCTTGCTGTCACTATTCCCATGGTTTTCCTAATGGAGACTTTCGTTGAAATGGATTTCTGGTTGTCACTCTTATCCTTGGCGGAGATTGTCACCGTAAACATCCCGTTGGAGATATTTTTGAAATCCCAGGTTGCCGATTGCCTGCCTTTATTGAGCTGCCTTTCAGAAAGGATTCCAACAACCTTACCTTTACTGTTCTTGATTTTCACAGTTACATTAGCGTTTTCATTAATGGTATAGGTTATGTTCGCCTGCTCGGTACTATAATCACCAGATGTATGGACATCGGTGATTTTCGGTGCCGACGTATCTTTACTGACCATAATCGCCATTGTGGCCAAACCTTCATTACCGCTTGGATCCATTGCTGATAGTTCTGCTTCATATGTACCCTTACTTACCGCTTTTGTGTTCCAGATTACTGAATGGGTGCCCCTTTTCATTGTTTGGTCATGGACAGGGGTAGATAATGCTTTCCCTTTACTATTTTTAATCGTGAGTGTTACCACAGCATCTTCTTTTAGGGAATATGTGATTCCAACCTCATCATTTAAATGATCCATCTCCGCTTTCATGTTTATTGAATTCGGTTCCTCCTTTACGACAAGTTCCGTTTTAGATCCAGCACCTGATCCATATTCCTTTTCTATAATTGTGTCAGGATAATAAAACCCCAAAATCTCTTGATATGATTGGCCTGCTTCAGCTCTGTTTTTCGCTCCAAACTGACTTAGTCCTACACCATGCCCATATCCTGATCCTTCAATGGAGATTTTGGAAGAATCGGCGGATGAATGGTCAACCAAATAGCTTTTCATCACTTCTTGCCCCACCATGCCCCTGATTTTGGAAGCCGCTACATTAGTAAGCTTAACCGTTTGCTGCAAAAGTTTCCCCCTTTCATCAACGAGATCCCTTACATAGAAATTCAGTTGGATGGAGCCTTTCGTTACACGGCCTCCCGATCTTTCATCTGTCAATGTTAACAAGGGTATATCCGTTATTTTAATATCTTTATTCGCATATCCATTATTCTTCAGCCAATCCTTCAGCTTTGGCACAACCTTTTTATCTTTTTCCTCTACACTTGCCCACCATTCTTCCGGTTTAGACAAATCCATTTTTGAAAGGTCGATTTGCTGTTTTTCCAGCATTATCTCCCAATTGGTTTTCGAATCGTAGAGATCTTCTTTTATAGATAAATATGCAAGGGGGTTGCCCCTTGACCAAACATTTGAATTCGATTCGGTCATTCCTCCATTGCTTGAGGAAAAGAACGCTTCGATTATTTCGCCATCATGTTTGATTACCAAGCCCTTTGTCTGTTCAATGGCTGAATTGGTTCGATAGTGACCGGCTGCCCCGCCATATACTTGGTAAGAAACCGTATCATCAATTATTGTGGATTGATGGCGAAGTGCATAAGTCCGGGCGGCAATCGCCTGTGCTTTTAATGCTTCGGCATGCCATAGTGCGGGCATCTCCAGCGGAACAACGCCCTTTAGATAATCTTCCATGTAAACATGATTGATTGGCCGGATGTAGCCGTCCTCCGCTGTAAATGAAAATGAGCCAAGATACGGACGGCCGTTTATGGACAATGAAGAATCAGGTTGAACTGGCATTACCTTAAAGGAAGAATAAGATCCCGTTTTCTTAAAACCTTTGTATACGGCAAGTTTACCCGACTCCACTTTCAAAGTCAGATTTTCACCCGCCCTAATGAATATCTCTCCTCCAGAAGTACGGTAGTCCCCGGTTGCCGTTATTTTGACTCTGGTTCTATTTCCCAAGTAATTCTTCAGTTTCACTTCCATCGTTGTATTCTCTTCCGCTGCCATTGCTTCATGAGAAGGAAATGCAAAAAAAATGATAAAGAAAACGATAAACAAATACCTTAAACTTCTCATTGCTTTTCATCCTCATTCCTTTATTCTATTTATCTTTGGCATGGATAACCGCCTGGATGATGTCACTGCTGCAGAAATCCCCGAGGATTTCAGGACCACCGGAATCCCGGCATTTACTAAACTTTCTTTTTACATTCTGTATGTCCGACTCATTATCCTTCAAACCCAGCTTTATCGTCTTAACAAATTGGAGTTCTGAACGTGTAAAAAAAATAAAAGCGGGACATGGAAGAAACCATGTCCCGCTTTTATTGGTCTGATTGGTGACTTTTTTCTTTACTTCAAATACTTCTTCAACACCGGTTTCATATGATCGACAACGACATGGCTTCCGCCTCGACCTTTTACATCTTCCATCATCCAAGCCATGAGAAGTTCCGGGTCTTCCGTGTCCATGGCAACAAACCAGCCATTTTCTGTTCCGTCAGCATTTTTGGATGCCTTGATTTCGGCAGTTCCCGTTTTGGCAGCGATTTTGATGCCCAGATCATCTATTCCATGTCCGCTTCCCTTAGGATGTTCCACCACTTGTGTCAGCATCTTGGTGACCTGATTTGCTTGGTCTGCTGATATTGCATTTTCTTTCCATATTTTCTTTTCCGTTTTATCTCCTGTTATTAACGAAGGTGCCAGGACGTTTCCCTCATTCAAGAAAGCTGAATAGGTCATGGCGAGATGTAGCGTACTCATTTGGACTTGCGCTTGACCATATCCTGCATCTGCCAAGCGTCCCTCACTGTCGATCTTACCGATGCTCGATGCTTTGATCGGATAATCGTAGTTCAAAGGCTCATCAAATCCGAATGCCTTGAGTCCATTTGTGAATTTTTCCTTTCCAAGCCCCAATGCTTTTTGGGCAAAGTAAATATTGTCTGAATAAATTAATGCCTTTTCCATATCGATAGGTACACCGGGGTCCGACACCCTTGTAATGGAATGATCTTTCCATGTCGATTTGGCCCACGTTTTCCCTTGGATATTGATCGACTCTTTCGGATCCACACCATTTTTCAGAGCGATTGCCGCAGTGATGGCCTTAATGGTCGAACCAGGTGCAAACGTCGAACTGAAGCGGTTCAAAAGGGGTTTTTCCGGGTCTTCTTCAAGCGCTTTTTGTTCCGCCTTTGTTATCCCGAAAATATATTTATTAGGATCGAATGACGGACTTGAAACAAGTGCAAGCGTTTCGCCTGTCTTCGGATCAATTGCCGATGCCGATCCAGTTTCGTTCTTATATTGCTTGAAGATATCCTTTTGAAGCTCGGCGTCGATGGTCAAGGTAATCGTTTCTCCCTCTTCAGCAGGCTTTTCAGCAATCACTTTTTCTTCGCCGTCTTCGGTTTTAATAAAGATTTTACCTCCAGGTTCACCTTTAAGCCGTGCTTCCAGCACTTCCTCAAGACCTCTCTTGCCAATAACATCACTTGCGGTATAACCTTTTCCTTTCAATTTCTCCAGATCTTCTGCAGATGCCTCACCGACATATCCAATCAGATGGGCAGTAGCCTCTTTATACGGATATATACGCTCTTCCGTATTATTGATAGATACACCGGCAATGCTCAATAGCTTTTCCAATGTTGCGGTATTATCATTTGACATTTTCTTTATGGGCACGAAATAGCTTGGCTTTACCCATGATTGTTTTAATTTCTGATTCACTTCGTCGGTGGACATATTGAGGATTCCAGCGACCTTTTTAACCGTTTCGGATTCGTTGGCCATTTTCTCTGGTACGATTCCCACTTCTGCTACCGTTCCATTCATGGCAAGGCCGCGTTCATTTCGATCGACAATTTCACCGCGAATGGCTGGATACGTTTCAACTGATACCTTCTCACCAGCTTCCAATTGAGGGAATATATAACTTTCATCCCATTTGATGTACCAATTTTCTTCCTCGCCTTCCCCTTCCTTGACAAGTGTAGCTTTATGGTCAGAGCTGACAGCACCAGCCATGGTGGACATGTCAACGGTATATGAAAGGCTTACCTTTTCTCCATCTTTATGATCTTTCTCTTCTTTAGGCTGTTTATAGTCCACCTTCAATTGGTCGGCTTCTATGCCCGTATAGATTTTTTCATAACGCTTCGCAAATTCATCCGCACTGATTTCTTTCTTTGTCTCAGGCGACAGATACTCGTACATCTTAGCAAAATCCTTTTTATTCCAAAGCTTCGTATATGCCGCAAAGCGATCTTCCGGACTTGGCTCATCCGAGCATCCGGCCAGGAACAATACGCTCATCAACAATAAGCTGGAAACTAAAGCTAGTTTCTTCATGATTTCCTCCTAATGAATAGTTAGAATGATATACCTATAGTTTAGCAAAATATTAGGGAAATGGGGGATTTTGTATCCCGAATTTCTTCATTTTTCTAATTGACCATGTTTTTTCTAAAGCAAAAGTCCTGTACATAGTGTACAGGACTTTTATATTAAAGCATTCTTTTTTTTCGGCTTTTTTTCTCCTGCATCCATTTTTTCAGGAAGAAAAAGCCCAAGATGGCCGAAATGACTAGACCGCTTGTCGTAACAATGACAGCTACCCATTCGTATAAGGTGTAATTCATATAAGCTTTCCACGGTAATTTCCCTTTCCAATCCTCAATATATAGATTCATTCCGAATATCCCGGAAACAACCGTATAAATCGTTAGAATCTGCAATAGATAATTACTGCTTTTCCCGGACAGTTTATCCTGATTTTGATAGAGGTAGGAAAGTGTTTCCTTCACTTCACTGTAAAGAGCGGCAATTCTGAAGGCTTCATCCGTTTTTTTGAATAGCTCTTTACCGATTGCCGTACTATTGACTTCAGTGAATAAGTACTTTGCAGAAAACTGAGTGATCATGAAAATCAGCTGTTCCGTATCCGATTGATCTTTTTCCACATCAATCTGGGAATGTTCATGGGCCAATTTGAGCAGTACGATTTTATAATAGAAGAAAAGCAACACTGTATAAAAGTGCTGGCCATACATTTCGCTTGCCAGTTCCTGCTCCAGTTTACCTTTCGCTTTCGTGACACATGCAAAATGATACATGCTAGTTATATAATAGGTTTCCTTGCCCCACCTGTCATATACCCTTTCTTGATAATAATTTTCTATATAATCGGGATTTAATGCGCCTATGTATGGCTCGCCATCATCGTCATACCCGTTCAGCTCACTGATGCGGAATAAATCATTTTTAGTAATTTCACGATTCTCAGGGAATGCAGTATAACTGATCACGTACATTCTTTCATCGATGAAGAAGGGCAAACTGCCAAAATACGTCGGGTTCCCTTGTTCTTCATCCATATATTCCTCAATTGGCGGCAATAGTTCATTGAAGATGAAATCCTTCACCTGTTCATACTGATTTTCCCGACAGCTTACTTTCGTTTTTTCTTCATCATCAGCAATCGGTTCAAGGATTCGGAATGTATCTCCAAAATAGAGCACATCATCATAAGAAAGTCCTTCAGGCAAAGTAATGCGAAGATTCATCATGCCGATATGAAATGGGCATATGAAGATATCTATAGAGTTGATGTTAAATGGGGTATTTAGATAAGGTGATTCGAAGGTACATTCAATATCCAGTTTTTTCGTGAAACGCCGCATGCCTTCCTTCTGTTTTGCATTACCCGGAAATAAAATCGGCTCGATGTAAGGCATGAAATACTTTTCCAATTTACGGTGAGAAACTTTATGACCACCGTAAAATTGATTTTGTTGCTCCATATCTTTCAAGTTCAAAAAAACGAATTTGTCCTCAAACAACTTTTCCACAAACTTTTCAATCATCTTTCCTTCAAGTGCAAATGGAAAAATGTACTGCTGGAAAGTTCGCTTCGTGGAATCATTTTTCACTTTCACATCCATAAAATATATTCCTCCGATTGCAAAAACAGGTTTAATTCATCTTATTTCTTATATTTACCCTTGCATATACAAATAAAACGAAACATATTATAGAAATAAAGTGGACAAATTGTCCAAATAAAAAAATCCCCCAAGCATGTTCTCGGGGGCCATCGAAAAGAGTTCTTCAACCCTCTTCACTTTAGGGTACTAGAAACTGATGTTTCTAATGAAAAATCCGATATTCGGACCATTTTAACATTTTTTCAAAGGATGATAAAACACGAAATTCACCCATATTTAGGCATTACCACTTATTATTATCTAATTAATCCTTATACACAGGGATTAACGGCAAAAAATATAACTATAGGAATAATTATGAAATTTCTTGCTCGTTTTTTCCTTTATCATGAAAATCATGTTTTAACTAATGAGAAATGGGTAAATAAAAAATGCAAAGGAGAGACATCATGAAATCCGATAGCAATAGACAACACTTTAAATTTCTTGAAAGAACAAATAACGCTAAACCAAGTGAACGGAAACAAATGAGCGATTTCATCAAAAGGAAGATGAATGCACAAAACTCTCATTTAAATGATAAAAACTCATGACGGGTTGAAGTCATGAGTTTTTATCATTTAAAATGCTATTTCATTTCCCTGAAGGTTTTGCTTTACACATTTCTTGATACCGATTACATTCAAAAAATGTTTAATTTTCTTCATCGAGGTTGCCTGATATTCATCTGCAATGGAAAACTCTTTAATATAAGCGATTTTTTCTTGTATATCTGTATCTATATGATCTTGGCTGTATTCTTTTTGATCTGACTTTTTGCATGTGTACACCACAGCTTCACCAATATTCCTGGTTGCCTTATCAAAATAAAAAGAAAACACAATGGCACATTCATCATCGTAAAAAGAGGGTTGAACTTTCATATTGATATCCATATTAACCTTACACCTCTCTCCGTTTTGTTATTTACACTATAACAAAATCATTAAAGGGAAATAGGCGTTACAAACTACGCTCACGTTCCTTCCGCACCTACCAAATGGACCTTACACTCCCCATTCATAGATAATTATAACTACAGGAATATGCGCAAAAGAATAATCACTTAATAATAATAAAAAAACATCTTCTAATGAAGATGCTTGAATGTTTGATAGGAAAGATTCAATTACTTATTTATATAAGCCTGGAAGTTCTGCGTAAAGGCCTGGTAATTCGCTAGGGACAATAACAAAAGCAGCGATGATAAGAAAAGATACGACTAATGCTTTAGTACTTTTTTTCATAGGTCATTCCTCCTTTTCTTCTGAAAAAATATTGGTTAAAATAGAAAATAATTCTATAGTTATATTTAACCACACTTCTTAAAACCATATAATTCGACTAAAGATTCTATTTATAGCGTTCAGGACCTGTACATACCGATTTCACCGATTTTTCATGACCAAATATAACTCTAGGCATATTTTAAGGAGAATCAAAATGGATTTTTTTGCAGTTGGACAAAAGATCAAAGAGCTACGTAAACAAATCGGGCTTTCCCAAGAAGAGTTGGCATCCGGTATTTGTACACAAGCACAGATCAGCAAGATTGAAAAAGGCGATGTCTATCCATATGCATCCACCCTCTACTTAATTTCCCAACGTTTAGGCGTTGATGTAAACTATTTTTTCGATATTGGAATGACCCCTAGGCTTGATTACGTTGAAGAAGTGATTTATCAATTAAAAATAGCCAGAAGAACCCGTAATTACGAGGAAATGCAGCAAATTGTAAAGGCTGAGGAAAACAGCCCCCTCTTTCTTCAGAATAAAAAGAATCATCAATTGATTCTTTGGCACAAGGGAATATATGAATATGAAAAAAATAAAGATCTAAATAAAGCCATAGAATTCATTAATCAGGCTATCGCCATTACTCATACGACCGACAAAATATATTCGGAACGGGAGCTTGAAATCTTAAGCAGCCTTGGTGTAATGTATGTTGCCGAAGAAAAGTACGAAGATGCATTCGCCTTGTTAAGGAAAGCTTTGGATCACTTGAAAGCCCTACCCTTTTTGACGGATAAAACGCTAAAGACACGCCTATCCTATAATTTTGGCAGAGTGTTAACACGCCTGGTCCGATACGAAGAGTCCATTGCCTGCTGCCAAGATGCCATAAAGTGGTGCCTCGAACATGATCAACTATATGCCTTAGCTGATTTACACTACCATTTAGGTTACAATTTTGAACTTATAGGTAACTTTGAAGAGGCAAAAGAGTACTTGGAAAAGTCAGCGTTTCTGTTCAATTTACAAAAAAATCATACCTTTGTTACATTCATCAACAAAAAGTTGGACAGTTGGAAGAACGAAATGAAAATAAACTAATTCTTTCATTTTGGCCATTCCCACGTAAATGGCCCCAGGCTGTAGACAAACTCGATGAAAATTGAGTTTGTCTGCAGTTTTTTTAGGCAGGACGATTTGAACGTTGCATCAGGCACCCGCTCGTGTCAACTTTGTTATAAGTTTTATATAGAACCCCATTTGCCTACAACTGAGCCATTCACCAGGTATTTGTATAATTTCTCACGCATCATTTTCAAAACCTCCATTCTACATTTTAAATTCCAAGCCAAAATGAAGTATAATAAAGAGATGCTTCAAAAAACGCCCCTTTAAAAAAGGTTCCGCCCCTATCACTTAGTTTGGTGAAGCGTGATGAGGATGAAAGGATTTCAGGCATGGTTAACGTTAATGCCAGTTATTCCCCTTTTAAATCCGAACCGCTTATATTCAAGGGGATTTTTGACGATATTGACTTTTACAGGGTTTTAATGAATATACGGCTAGAAGTTGTAATGGTTTGTTCAATATATGGATTAGAACGTAAAGAGAACGGCCATGGAAAAAGTCCGGCAATCAATATATGCACGTCCCAAGAATAACCTGGGGCGGGATTACGATAAGTTAAGAACTGATGGTTCATGATCATACAAAAAATATAAATTTTGGTAAACAGGGCTTGTCCCTGAAGGAGGAGAGTATGGAGCGGGAATTGTTGTTAGTTGGGGAGCGGCTGCCGGAATTTTTGGAGGCCGGGGATCCGGAAGATTCAGCTGTGGTGAATCAAGGGCTCCAGTTATACCGTCAGGGGCTCGTTGATATTAAAGAAGAAGCGGCGGATGCGATTGCGGCTGAGGTACAGGATGGGACACGCTTTAAGGCCAGGCTGAACCTGCTCTCCCCTCAGGATGGAAGCTGTACATGTGATTCAAGGTTCATATGCCGGCATCAAATGGCCGTTTTCTTTTCTGCATATTCTGAACATGCTAGTGTATCCGAATGGCTGAGCGAATGGAAAGCACCCAAAAACATCTCAACTGCCCAAGCACTGAAGCAAGTTAAACGGGCAAGTGAATTACTTAAACAGTCTGCGGCGAATTCAATCATCTTAGATAAAAGCTACCCATCATGGAAGCAATTCGTCAATGATTCCTTTGCGGAACATGTCGAGCCTCATATAGGCGAGGCTACGTATATGATTGAAAATCATATACAAACTTACTTTAAACGCCTTAGCTCAAAAGCTCCAATGGAAAGGGAATGGAAGTTGCTTTATCATTTCGTCACGCAATTTTGCACGATGCAGCAGACACTGAGAATGATTCAGCTGCATAAAAGTGAAACGCAAACGATCAGGGTCTTTTATGCACTTGCCGTCGACCTGGCAGAAGAGCTGCATGAATCTGTACAGCCGCTTAGCAGGCAAGCGAGGCCATTCGCCTTCGATCCCTTCGTTTTCAGCATCAAGGAAGATGTAGCTAAACTACTGGATGGCGGAGAAGGCCTGGAATACGAAAAGATCGACCTCTACCGGGAGATATGGAGCTACTTATTCTCCAACTCTTCCTGGCGCAAAGAGGAACTGGAAAGAATCACCAAGGAACTTCCCGACAAGTATATGGGCACCACTGAGAGGACGTCCTATGCCCTCGCAGCCATTCACCTATCCCTTTTGGAGAGCCAGGATAAGCAAGCGATTGAGCTTCTTCATGAATTGAAGAAGGAAGCCTGTCCATACATTTTCTATTGGCTGAATCTCCTGGCTGAATCTGACAACCGGTCACGTGCCATCCCTTTCATTGAATTCATCAATAATAATGTCCAGGAATTCCTTTCCGGTTTATCCGATTATTATAAACGGGTGGATTTCGTCCGTACGTTCACGACTTTGATTAACAGTTGCTGTTATAAATTAAAACGGACCGATTTGCTTGAGAAATTTTACAGGGCCACCCTTCCGCACAGCTATTGGAACTATGCAAATTTCCTTTTTGAACAAGGACAATATAAAAAATGGGTGGAGATGCATATTTACTCGGAAATCAGCATTGACTTAATCAGCAGTGAATCCATAAAAGAAGTGGTCTCAAAAGAACCGGAACTTATCCTGCCCCTTTATTATCATGCGGTCCAGGAAAAAGTTTCTTTGAAAAATCGGCCTGCTTATAAGCAAGCTGTCCGTTATTTGAAAAGGATGCGCACCATTTATAAAAAGAGCAAAAAGGAAGACGTATTCGATCGTTATATACTTTATGTAGCAGATTCAACTAAACGGCTTCGCGCTTTCCAAGAAGAACTAAAAAGGGGTAAGCTTATCGATGTTTAATCCAGGGAAATTAAAAATCAAAATAGCGGCTCTCGAAAACGGAACTTACGCCCTTGGTGTCGTCAATGAAGAGAATACCTTCCTCACTACGAATTATATACGCAGGCTGTTATTCAACTGGGATGACGCAAGCTTTTATGGCACTAAAATGACTACGGATATAGTGGATGGAAATCAAGTATTCATTCTTGACGCTTGGGGGCTTCTCAACTTTTTTGCTAGGGAAAGCTTTAACTCCTTCATAGAATGGGAATGGTCTGAATTATCCTCCCTTTGCCTGTCAGCAGCGCCCGTTCTTCATGAATCCATTGAAGCCGGAATCCCCGTTCCGGATTTCACTAATCTTCAGTTGGACTCCATCGGCTGGAAGCTGCCGGAAGAAGTGGAAGAGGAATTCGTCCCTTCCTTTTGGGAAGAGGAAATATCTTTGGACCTCCCTTCACCTGAACTGGAAACCAACCGTACCTTTATCGAAAAGTGGTATAACGGTGCCGCTAATATGTATTTAAATAACTACTCACCCATGCAGCATAAATGGAGCGAAGCCGTCGGGGCATTAAAGGATACACGACTTTCCCCCGAAGAATTGCAGGCCTTTTTTGACAAAGACAGCTGGCAGGAATGGCTAGGCACCCTGCCCGATCCCAAACCATTCACCATAGGTCTCCGTTTAACTGAGCCTCCTGATGGCAACGGGCCTTGGGTACTCGATGTTACCCTTCGTTCAAAAAGGGATGAGAATATCATTGAGACATATACAGGGAAAAAACTACCGCGCGGCTGGAATAAGTATGCAAGTGAAGTGGTCCGTGCTACAAAACGCTGGCAGCTCGTCGTGCCGTGGCTTGGGGAGAATGGACGTCTGAAAAGGGAGATTTCAGAAACGGATGCATGGGAGTTCCTGACCGACGCAAGCGAAAAGCTCCTGTTTCTTGGCGTCGAAATTCTCCTCCCATCATGGTGGCTTGCATTGAAGGAGTCCTCATTGAAGGTCAAGGCGAAAGTGAAGAGCCAATCGAACCGCGGCCCGTCTTATGTCGGGTTAAAAGCTTTAATGGACTTTGATTGGCGGTTCTCATTAAATGGCAAAGAGCTCACCGAGGCGGAGTTCGAGGAGCTCGTCAATGAAAAAAGGCGGCTTGTCTTCATCCGCGGCCAATGGGTCAAGCTTGATCCAGCTTTCATCAAACAAATTCAGGAGCTGATGGAAACAGCTAATGAAAAAGGCATCCAATTGACTGACTTGCTACAGCAGGAATTGTTGAATGGAGTAAACGAAGATGGCGATGACGATTCTGAAAACGGCGAAATGCTCCGGATTCAATTTGAATTGAACCAAGAGCTCCGTAAAATGGTAGGAAGACTCCGGGAAACCAAAAACATTTCCATCCTGCCCGTCCCTGATGCACTTCAAGGTGATTTACGGCCCTATCAAAAACTGGGCATGAGCTGGCTTCTTTTTTTAAGGGAGCATGGTTTTGGTGCTTGTCTAGCTGATGATATGGGACTTGGGAAAACCGTCCAGATGATTGCCTACCTACTTCATGTGAAAGGCAAAGACGGAGCCGGTAAAGAGCTCCCCACCGCCCCCAAGGACGAACAAAAAAGTGAACCGATCATCGTCGAAGAGGATAGTAGCGCAGAGAGCAGTGATGAGGTCGAAATCATTACCACTGCCCCCGAATCCGTTTCTGTACAATCGGCGCTCATCGTCTGCCCGACATCGGTCCTGGGCAACTGGCAAAAGGAATTGGAAAAATTCGCACCATCACTTAAAGTTCACCTTCATTACGGATCGAATCGTGCTAAAGGCGAAGCATTTACTAAACTGGCAGCCGATCATGATATTGTCTTAACATCATATGGACTGACCCACCAAGATACGGCTGAACTGACCACCATCCATTGGAGCAGCGTCATCCTCGATGAAGCACAAAACATCAAAAATGCTCAAACAAAGCAATCCAAAGCGGTCCGCAAGCTAAACGGCAGACATCATATTGCCTTATCGGGTACGCCGATGGAAAACCGTCTAAGTGAGCTGTGGGCGATTTTTGACTTCATCAACAAAGGTTATCTCGGTACGCTAGGTCAGTTTCAGGAAAAATATGTGGCGACCATCGAGCGTGATGAACAGAAGGATAAAATCAAGGAATTGCAGCGTTTGATACAGCCCTTCTTGCTTCGCCGTACAAAACGCGATAAAGAAGTCGCCCTCAATCTTCCGGATAAGCAAGAACAAAAGGAATTCGTACCGCTTACTACCGAGCAAGCATCGTTGTATGAACAACTGATAAAAGATACATTCACGGATATCGAACAACTGTCTGCCTTTGAAAGAAAAGGCATCATCCTCCAGATGTTGAATAAGCTCAAGCAGCTTTGCAATCATCCCGCTCTTTACTTAAAAGAGACGGAAAATGAAAACATCATGAAGGCACCTAACCGATCTGGCAAACTCGAGAAGCTGACAGAGCTTATCGATGCTGTCCGTGAACAGGATGAAAGCTGCCTCATCTTCACACAATATATCGGGATGGGCAATATGATTAAAGAATTGCTGGAAAAACGATATGGTTTTGAAGTGCCATTCCTGAACGGGAGTGCGAACAAGAAGCAGCGTGATGAAATGATCGCCCGATTCCAGGATGGGGAATTCCCCGTCTTCATACTCTCATTGAAAGCAGGCGGCACTGGTCTTAATCTAACAGAAGCGAACCACGTGATTCACTATGATCGCTGGTGGAACCCGGCTGTTGAAAATCAAGCCACCGACCGTGCATACCGAATTGGGCAACAGCGTTTCGTTCACGTGCATAAGCTAATCTGCACAGGGACCCTGGAAGAAAAAATCGACCAGATGCTTGATAAAAAGCAAGCCCTGAACGACGAGATCATAAGCAGTGACAACTGGATCACCGAACTTTCCACAGAGGAAATCAAGGACTTGGTTGCTCTACAATAACCCGCTCTCACGATATGAAGATGAATGAGGGCAGGTAGTCAGCTTATCAGGACAAAAGAAGGGAGAATGCATATGGTATGCATTCCCCTTTTTTTGTCCATAAGCGCCCTGTAACTTTTCAACCGTTGAATGCCTGACATCATCCAATTCGAATACGTTTTTCTGATTCAAAAAAGCGATTTCACCATATAGAGAGCTGTGATCCAAATGATGATTGCAGAAATTTTATTTAATATACCAAGGAATTTCCCGGATGTATCAACTTTTTTCAGCAATCGCCCCGCAAGACATAATCCGTGGAACCAGCACCATGACACAAAGATGCACGTTATGGTGAATATCATTTTATCTTTCCCGGAATAAACAAGTGAGCTCGAACCGATTACACCTATCGTATCCAAGATTGCATGCGGATTCAGTAATGAGACAGATAGAGTAAACACAATTTGCTTTTTGGTCGACATCTGCATGGATTGGGCACCTGACTGTGAATTCGGTTTGGCAAACCAAATCTGAAAACCCATATACAATAAAAATATAACTCCTATTATGATTAATGTAAGGCGCAGCCAATCATATTGCATGACAACCAACGAAACACCTAAAATAGCTAACAGGATGAGCACTGTATCACAAATTGCAGCTGTGATCGTTGCTGGCAATGCCCTTTTTATTGTAGGTTGGATTGCTCCTTGATTAAAAATGAATACATTTTGCACGCCCAACGGAAGTATCAGCCCTAATGCCAATAATAATCCATGAAAAAACGGCCCCATACGAATACCCCCTCCCTTCATATTCAGTATAATGAAAAGAACAAGGGAATTGACCATCCAATTGGTTGGTTTTCAATCCAACCAATATATTATGAATCTAGCATATGAAAGGAGTGGTTTTCGCATGTTTATCGAATGGAGACCAAACCGGGCTTCCGACCAATCACTTCACCAACAAATCGTGGATTGGGTCAAACAACAAATTACACGAGGGGAATGGCCGGTTGGGACCAAGCTTCCGTCACAGCGCTCATTGGCCGACTCATTTGGTGTAAACCGAAGTACCCTCATTACAGCCATAGATGAGTTGATTGCAGATGGATTATTGGAAACCAAGATTGGGTCCGGCACATTCGTTTCCAATAATACATGGAATGTGCTCGTCTCCAGCAAACAGCCCGATTGGAAAAACTATGTCCTGAATGGCCTTCATGAACCTAATTTAAAAACGATTCAGGACATTAATCAGTATGAAACGGACACCGCCATCATCAGATTGGGCACGGGCGAACTATCTCCAGCTCTATTGCCTACAAAACAAATCGAAAAGACATTGCGATCCACTTCTTTTGATGCCCACTCATTAGGTTATTCCGAACCCAAGGGTAATAAGAGACTTCGCCAATGTATAAGTGTTTATTTAGAAACAAAAGGAATCAACGCAAGTCCCAGCTCCCTCATGGTCGTTTCTGGCGGGCTTCAGGCACTCCAGTTGATTTCAGTTGGTTTGCTTCAAAAGGGATCATTGATTTTACATGAATCCCCTTCCTATTTAAATTCCGTTCACCCTTTTCAATCTGCCGGCATGCAATTAGTAGGTTTATCCATACAAGGCCGGGAAAGCATCCCGACACAAATAAGGCGCATCAATGGAAGGAAGAAAGCGTCCCTGTTTTATACTGTTCCAACGTTTAACAATCCAACAAATACTACATGGACAAAAGAAGAAAGACTAAACCTCCTATCACTATGCAAAAAAGAACAGATTCCGATAATTGAAGATGACGTATATAGTGATTTGTGGTTTGAAAAGGAACCACCGCCGCCTTTGAAATCACTTGATGCAGATGGCCTTGTATTGCACATTGGCAGTATGTCCAAAACATTAAGCCCTGGATTGCGTATCGGATGGATTGCCGGCCCGATAACTGTTATTGAACGTTTGGCGGACATTAAAATGCAAATGGATTACGGTTCAAGTGCACTTTCCCAACACCTTGTGGCAGAATGGTTAGCAAATGGTCAATATTCAAGGCATTTAGAGTGGCTAAGGCGTGAGTTGATAGATCGCAGAGATTTTACATTAGCCCTTCTCGATCAATATTTTAAGGGACTGGCAGAGTGGAAAATGCCTCATGGCGGATTTTATATATGGTTAAAATTATGTAAGCCCATCGTGAATCCTCACCTTTTCAAGCAAGCGATAAAGGAGAACATACTCCTTAATCCGGGATATATATACGAACCGAATGACCATACACATATACGGCTTTCATATTCATACGCCTCGAAGGATCAATTAGCTTTTGGCATCCAAACCCTTTCGAAGATCATTCGGCGGATGGTTTGACATTTTGAGAGGATGGGGAGACACTCAATAAGGATAAGCTGCCAGGAAGCTCCATCCTTATTGAGCGTACGTTTCATTAACGGAAGTCCAATGCCTTACAATTTCCTGCCGTTTTAAAAGATGATATCACCGATTGGCAGCTTTCATCTTAACGTTCCGCCCTTTTTGCTGGATGATGAAAAAAGAATGGTGATAGCCATGATTGATCATGATATGATCGAGGATTGCAATAAGCGCCTCACCCTTATTCGGCTGATATGTCTCTGAACTTTCCTCAATGATGATCTTTTCTTGGTGGGGATCATAATTAATAGATGTTTTAGCACCTCTTTCAAAAAAAGAAAGGGTAACCTCCGGACATAGAGGAAAATCCTGATAGGGTGAATCTGAGCGGGGATCCTTTTCAAAGGGGGAATGGACGTGCTGAAGTGCATCAAAGAAACTCGCTTTTGTAAGATATGAACTGTCGCTTCCACTCCTTTCGAATTTCACTGTAACTCCAAGACTACTTACTTTATTGCTGGGTTTCTTCTTATAATTCATAGATACCCTCCTTATAATAGGTTCTTTATACCTAATTCTTTCATCCCATTCCATATACCTGCCGGAAAATGAAAATACTTCGCCACAAATAGATTTCCATATTTGCACGGTGAAAACGCAGCAAACCGCTTCATAAAATGCATGAAAGAATTCATTCATCAAATCCATGCTTGAGAAATCTTATTACGCAAAAACAGCCCTCTTGGATAAGAGGGCTGTTTTTCATTATTTTTTAGCTTTATTGATGTTAAAGGATTTCTTCGATTCATTCCCTGCAAGATCGGTCACCTTAAATTCAATCTTATTGTTACCTGTTTTAAGCGGCAGCTCCAAATCCTCTATCTTCTTCTTATAGGCACGCATTTTGTATGGTTCCTTGAATTCATGATAGAATACTTCGCTTCCGTTCAGGTAAAGGCGGATTTCATCGAAATTATCCTCTACCGTCACGTCCACTTTTGGATTCTTTGCTTTAGCTCCCACAGTTTCCGGTACACCTTTAACTTTTAACACTGGCTTTGTTGCATCGACCATAATCGTCCGTTTAAAGGAAACCGTGTTATCCCATTTATCGGTTGCTTTAACCGTGAAGCTTTGGACACCATCTACAAATTTCTTTTCATATGAGAATTGATATTTATTATTCGTCTTGTTATACGTTACGGGTACCGTTTTATTGTCGATTTTAAATTCCGTTATTTCCGACGCTTCTTCAATTTCTCCAGTTATTTTGATTTTAGTTTTATTGTTCACGCTCAAGGCTTCAGGACTCTTGATCTTTACGGCTGGTGCATGATTATCGATCGGAGCCGAATCGCTTGCTAATTCGGTTTCAGCCGTTTTTTCATTACCTGCATAGTCAATTGCCACTACTTGAACCTTTTCCCCTTTTACATCAGGTAAGGTGAATTGTTTCGTATTCGCTGGGAGCGCTTCTTCCAAGATGGATGCTCCATCGACCTGCACATCGTAATAAGCAAGCCCTGAACCATTCAAATTATCCTTACCTTGGATGGTCAATACATTGCCTTTTTTCGAAATCTTGACTGTCGGCTTTACCGTATCGATTTTGATAGGCATTTTAAACGTCTGCCATTTCGCACCTTTGTAATCTATCATCGCTTTGATTTCAAAATAATAGACCCCATCCTTAGCGAGTGCATTATTGATTTTACCGTCCCATTTACGGGCCGGGTCCAGGGTGTATGCAGTCCCTTGTCCGCCATCGTAATAGTCCTTACGTACATTATTCTCTGTGCGAAGTTTCCGGACTGACTTATTTTCACCATTCAATATATTGTATTCTACCTTTTTCGCATTCCTTAAGAATGATAGGACAGGCACGAAGTCATCTTGTGCCCCATCACCATTTGGGGAAATTGCAATATTTTTTCCATTAAATGTTTTTCCTGCAGGGTCATAGCCAAGATAAGTGAAATCTTCGCCTGCTGTCGATACTCCTCCTGCCATGCCATAGAAAGACTCTTTGTCATATTTAGTGCCATCCAGGATCGGGGCTTTGTCCCACTCTCCTTTAAACCCTACATACGGTACATTCAGTTCCGGATTCGTATCGGCTGGATCCTTCAATGAAATGAACCCTTCAACAAAATATCCGTTTGGAAAGACCTTGTCGATGTCTACAAGAGTCTGAAGGTCATCGCCAAGTACCTTTGCATCGGTTATATCCACTTTCACTTCGAATGTAACCGATTTTTTTGCAGGAACGGTAATCTTATTTGTATTTTTATTATTGATTTTAATCGAAGCGTTCTTAATTTCCTGTGCTTCCAGCTCATCAGCGGAATAACCCAGTTGTCCCTGGATTGCATAGTCCGTCTGGATGTTTCCTTTTACATCATACTTGACTGCTTTGTTGCTGTAGTTTTCAACCTTTAAAGTGAAGGCGAACTTATTGCCGATCTCCTTCATTGCAACCTTCGCTTCTTTCGTGAATGCCTCGGTCACGACAGCAGGTGTGGACAATGCGGAATTCAGTTGCATGACCCCGGCTCCCTGCCTGCGAGGCGAGTAAGGGTTTTCCCAGTCAAAGGCCTTATTGACGACACCCTGATCCGTCAATGGTTTTGAAGTATTCATCATCAAGTTCTTCGCTAAATTAGCCCGGGCAGATCCGTCTAATTTAAATTCTTTATCCACTCGTTCAAGAACCAGTGCCGAGCCGCCGGAAACATGTGGTGCCGCCATCGAAGTACCGCTCATCATTCCATATTCATCGTTGTTCAGCGTTGAATAAATTTGTCCGCCCGGAGCAGTGATTTCCGGTTTGAAATCCAGGTTCGGCGCGACTCCCCATGAACTGAATGAGCTCATTTTCCCTGCTTCTGGATTTACAGCTTTTGTTTTATCACCATTAAAGGTAACCTTCACCTTTTCACCATCCGTTAAGGCTGCTTTCAGCTTTGCACCGTCCGATTTCAACATGAAAAGCTGAGGAATGGTGATGCTTGGATCTGTGGCCATTGAAATATAACCGTCAGCATTATTGTAAATGATGACTCCTGCCGCTCCTGCTGCCTGGGCATTTTGCGTCTTTTCTATAAATGAAAGCGTACCGCGCTCGATGAGGGCGAACTTGCCTTTAACATCCACTTTGGAAAGCTCCTCCGGCGTCCCAATACCTGCAGCCACCAAGTCATATGTTTTAACCTTCAAAGCATTGGGATGTACGCTTGAAGCCGACATGAACGGAGCTTTACCTGTTTGTCCGTTTATCTCATAAGTCGCTGCATCCAAATCCATATAGTTATTCTCTACCGATGCCACTTGTACAGAATCGTAAGCAAGTCCAGGTGAACCTGAAACGCCAATATCCGGGTTCGAGGCTGACGGGTTTGCAAATCCATTTCCAAAGTGCGCCGAGTTTCCTGCTGAAATTGACATGAGGATCCCATTATCAACAGCCCTGGATACCGCCTGCTGCTCCGGATCTTCTGCCGATACAAAACCTGCAGTGGAGCCAAGGCTCATATTCAGCACATCCGCCCCAAGGATGATGGCATCGTCAATCGCCTTAATGTATATATCGCCCCATGTTGACTGCATGTCGGGATCATTCCCGAATACCTTTAAGGCCAGCAGCTGGGCTTCAGGAGCCACCCCTTTAATGCCGCCGTTCTCTTCATCTCCATTGGCACCAGCCGTACCTGCTACATGCATTCCATGCATGGAAGCCCCTTCACCAAGGTCGAGGATTTCTTCGTTTTCATCCATGTAATTGTATCCATAAGGCACCTTCGCCGTATAATAATTGCCTAATAGATGGCTAGATTCCTTCATCCCGCTTATTTCACTTTCAGTCAGTTCAGCCTTAGTCTCGTCGTTCAGGACCATATCACGGTGAGATGGGTCGATTCCGGTATCAATAATCCCGACGACCATCCCCTCCCCTTTATATCCATATTCCCGCCAAGCTTCCTGGGCTTGGACAAGTTCTTTACTATATAGCATCTCGGGTTTTTCTACAGGACGTTCATATTCATTCGCAATATGTACTTCAGCAACTTCAGGCATGGCTTCCACCTTTTTGATTTCACCATACTGAAGTTCACCACTGAACCCATTTACGACTGTCGTAAAACTTTCAAGTTCCTTGAATGCTATTTTTTTCTCTTTCACCTTTTTTTTCAATTTCTTCTGATTAGCCAGCTTTTCGGACTTTAATTGTTGTTTCTTAGTTTTCGATAACTGTTTAAAAAGTTTTCCTTCTTTCGAAGCTGTTTCTATTGCAGGGGCTTCCTTCATCTCTACAATGACCCTGACTTTCTCATTGCTTTTGTATTTCTTCCCCAAATCATTTTTCTTCAGCTTTATAATACTTTCCTGATTCTTCTTACCTGCACCGCCCGAGCCTGTCGGGGGATCTGGGAGCTTGGCTGCGGAAACGCTTGCAGTAAATACTAATAGAAAGATTGCTAGAATGGTCAAGCTGCGTTTAATCAATGAACTTTCCTCCTCTAATATAATCAATTTTTGGAATATTCTTACTGAGTATAAAAGTATCACAACTTTTGGGGTGATTTTAAGGGGTAATAGTCACTATTTTCCTATTTCGAACTAGGATTTTGTTATTATTTTTCATATTTTAATAGATTTACAAGCTTAACGGCAAAAAGATGGTGATGTTATACCAACATCACCCTTTTACTTCTAGTTTTTCATTCTTGGATCCAATGCATCGCGCAGCCCATCCCCCATTAGGTTAAAGCCTAGTACCGTAAGCATGATTGCAAGGCCAGGGAAAAGAACCGTCCATGGTGCCTGAATGATGAACGCCCTGGAATCAGCAAGCATTTTTCCCCACTCTGGTGCTGGCGGCTGTGCACCAAGACCGAGAAAGCCCAGTGCCGCACACTCAATTATGGCAGTTGCAATCGCCAGGGTACCTTGAACGATAATCGGTGCAAGACTATTCGGAAGGACGTGGTGAAGGAGAATGCGGCCATCCCCCATTCCAATTGCCTTCGCAGCGGTTACATATTCCTCTTCTTTCACCGTTAAGACCCGTGAACGTAAAAGCCGGCCGAATATCGGGACATTGACGATGGCAATGGCAATAAGTGCATTGCGAAGGGAAGGTCCCAAAACGGCTACGACAGCAATGGCAAGCAAGATACTTGGAAAGGCCAGAATGATGTCAAAGACCCTCGATATGATCGTATCTATCCACCTGCCGTAGTAACCGGCAATGATTCCCAAGAAAGAACCAACCACGACAGATCCGGCAACAGATAAGAAGCCGACCCCTATTGATATGCGCGAGCCATAAATGACCCTGCTCAAAATATCACGTCCAAATTCATCCGTACCGAACCAATGCTCCGCAGATGGGGCCAAATGTTTATCACTTAGCTTTTGTCCCTCAAATGAATAAGGTGCTATAACGGGCGCGAAGATGGCGATTAAGATAAAAAATGCAACAATCCCCAAACCCACAAGGGCCACCTTATTTTTCCTAAAACTTTTCCATCCTTCCTTCCAGGGAGAGATGACTTTTTCCTCTGCCTCTTTTGGAGGAATGATTGGCGAAGTATTCGTTGCTATTTCAGGCATGAGTTTCCCTCCCTATTTATACTTAATCCTAGGATCGATCGCTGCATACAACAAGTCCACAACTAGATTAATCATGACAAACAAAAAGGCGATGACGAGAATTCCGGACTGTATCACCGGATAATCCCGAGATAGTATTGCATCATAAATATATGTACCGATACCTGGCCATCCAAAAATGTTTTCCGTTAATATGGCGCCGCCTAAAAGTAATCCTGTCTGCAGGCCGATAACCGTCACCACTGGAATCAGGGCATTTTTAAGAGAGTGCTTGTAAACAACCCAAAACATTCTCATCCCTTTTGCACGAGCCGTACGAATGAAATCCGATCTCATAACTTCCAGCATGGACGAACGTGTCATCCTTGCAATAATGGCCATCGGAATGGTCGCAAGCGCCATCCCCGGCAAAATGAGATGTTTGATCACCTCGAAAAACTGATCAACCCTGCCAGCTATGAGTGTATCTATCAAATACAGGCCGGTCATGGCCTCAACGGGATCCCTGATATTATCCCGCCCTGTCGTCGGAAGTAAGTCCCATTGAATCGAAACGATGTATTGCTCCATTAATCCCAGCCAGAAAATAGGCATGGACAGACCAATCAACGCAATCACCATGGCGACATAATCAAACCATGAGTTTTGAAACCAAGCTGATATGATTCCTGCATTCACCCCTATGACAACGGCGATGATCATGGCGATCAAGGCCAGTTCTATCGTGGCCATTAGGTATGGGCCAATTTCTTCAGAAACCGGACTATTCGTTTTTAACGAAACACCCAGATCTCCCTTTAACAGACCTGATAAATAATCCCAAAATTGAATGAACCAAGGTTTATCAAGACCAAGTTCCTTTGTCATTGCAGCGACCGCCTCTTCGGTTGCTTGCTGCCCTAAAATCACCTGTGCTGGATTTCCAGGAATCGCCCGAATCATCATGAATACAATAAATGCCATTCCAAGTAACACCGGAATGAGAGATCCTAAACGTCGTACGGTATAGGAAAACAAAACAATCACCCTCCTTTTAAATAAGGGTCCTGTGAAGCGCCCTTGATCATTTTGAAATACATTCCATAACAAAACCGGGAAGCATGCAAGACTCCATACTACCCGGTTCGTACGGTTAATTTTCTAGTGAAACATTAACAAGGGATTGTGAACCAGTTGGATGTGGAACAAACCCTTTGACCGTCTTAGATCCGGCTAACTGCGGTAAAGAGTGTACAAGCGGAACCCATGGAGCATCATCATGGATGATTTCCTGTGCTTTTCCATACAGTTCATTGCGCTTGGCTTCATCTGCAGTGGACTGAGCTTCGATCAGCAGTTTATGGACCTCATCGTTTGCGTAACGGGCATAGTTGTTGGAGCCGATATTATCTTTATCCAATAATGTATAAAGGAAGTTATCCGCATCTCCATTATCACCTGTCCAGCCCATCATGAAGGATTGGGCTTCACCAGCCTGCACTTTCTCTAAATATGCCGCCCATTCGTACGAAACGATATTCGCTTCGATGCCGACTTGTTTTAAGCTTGCTTGAATGGCTTCAGCCACTTTTTGACCATCCGGCATATATGGGCGCGGTACCGGCATTGCCCATAGGTCCATTTTAAACCCGTCTTCAAGCCCAGCTTTTTTCAGCAGTTCTTTCGCTTTTTCTACATCGTAATCATAGTCTTCGACTTTGTCATTGTAGCCAGAAACGGATGGCGGCATAGGGTTCTTGGCAGGCTCTGCTGTGCCTTCATAAAAATTATCAATGATTTCCTTTTTATTGATCAAATGCGAGATGGCTTGACGCACTTCTTTCTTGTCGAATGGCGCTTTCTCAACATTGAAAGCAAAGTACCCGACGTTCATGGATGCACGTTCGAATATTTGCAGGTTTTCATCTCCTGTAACCTTACTGATATCACTTGGGTTCAATCCGTCCATCAGGTCGATTTCACCCTTGATTGCAGCATTTAAACGCGCAGAGTTATCTTTTATGACCTTAAACGTGATTCCGTCAAGTTTCGGCAGTCCTTCTTGCCAGTAGTCATCGTTTTTCACCACTTCAATCGTATCGCCAGGTTTCCATGATTTGAATTTGAAAGGACCTGTACCAGATGGATTTTTAGTGAAGTCGTCACCTTCTTTTTCAATTCCAGCCGGACTGGCAATTGCAAATGTAGGCATGGCAAGGTTTTTCAGGAACGGCGCCTGCGGACGGTTCAAAGTGAATTCCACCGTGCTGGCGTCGATCGCTTTCACTTCTTTGATGACATGGCCTTCATCACCTTCAAATCCACCGAACATGGAGGCATAGTACGCAAATTTCCCCTCATCCTTACTTTGTGCCCAACGTTGAAAGTTTTTTACGACTGCATCTGCATTGAAATCCGTACCATCATGGAACTTGATTCCGGTTTTCAATTTGAATGTGTATGTTTTTGCGTCATCGGACACTTCCCATGATTCTGCTAGACCCGGATTGATTTCCGTATCATTTTCTCCATATTTCACAAGCGTTTCAAAAATCTGCTGTGTGACGATGAATGATTCCCCATCGGTTACGATAGCCGGGTCAAGGCCGACAGCGTCTCCGCCTTTACCGTATATCAATACGCCGCCCTTCGCTTCACTCGATCCCCCTTTACCATCATCTTTCTCTTTTGATGTAGACGAGGAGCATCCCGCAAGCGCCAGTGAAAGAGCCAGGATACCAGTCAGCAATAATGCCCATGTTTTCTTCATATTCTTCCCCCTTATTATTTGCGAATTTATGTATACGTCGTGTCAATTGTATAAATGACAGGCAACGTAGTGACCAGGTTTATGTTCACTCAGGATTGGCTTTTCCGTACTGCACCCTTCCATCGCCTTCGGACATCTCGTATGGAATGGACAGCCTCCGGGCGGGTTTGATGGGCTTGGAACATCTCCCTGCAGGATTACCCTATCCCCTTTGTATTCCACATCCGGGATGGGCACGGCTGATAGTAAAGCCTGCGTATATGGATGAAGCGGATCTTCGTAAAGTCCTTCACTTTCCGTCAATTCAACGATATGTCCCAGATACATGACACCGACACGGTCGGAGATATGCCTCACCACTCCAAGGTCATGGGCAATGAACAAGTAGGTCAAATCAAAATCTTCCTGCAAATCCTGCAACAGATTCAAGACCTGTGCCTGGATCGAAACATCCAGTGCCGATACCGGCTCATCGGCAATGATCAGTTTGGGGTTGACTGCAAGAGCCCTCGCGATGCCAATACGCTGCCGCTGGCCCCCACTGAATTGATGCGGATACCTTTTAGCATGGTAACTGCTTAAGCCAACAACCTTAAGAAGTTCCTGTACACGGGCCTTTCGCGCCTTTTTATCTTTAACCCCATGAACGATGAGCGGTTCTTCCAATATTTTCTCAATAGTATGCCTGGGATTGAGGGAAGCGAATGGATCCTGGAAGACCATCTGCATTTCACGGCGCATCTTTCTCATTTCACTGGAAGATAAAGCTGTCAGGTCCTTTCCTTCGAAATAAACATTACCCTCACTCGGCTCAAGCAATCGAAGCAATAATCTTCCCGTCGTAGACTTTCCGCAACCGCTTTCACCGACAAGTCCCAAGGTTTCCCCTTTATAAATGGAAAAAGACAAACCATCAACTGCCTTGACCTCTCCGATGGTCTTTCCGAGAACCCCCCCTTTGATCGGAAAATGCTTCTTTAGGTTTTCTACCTTAACCAATGTTTGATTCATGCAAGGCAGCTCCTTTCCCATCTTCATACAGCCAGCAGCGAACATGCTGACCTTCATCGAATTTCAATAGAGACGGGGTCTCATTTATACATTGCTCCATGGCATGGGAGCATCGGGGGGCAAACTGGCACCCTAGATTGCTTGTCCCAGGTTTCGGCACATTACCCGGTATCGAGTAAAGGCGATCCTTCTTTATTCGCATATCGGGAATCGACTGAAGTAAACCGACCGTATAAGGATGCTTAGGGTTTTGGAAAATCGTTTGCACATTTCCTTCCTCTATCACCTTGCCGGCATACATGACAATGACACGTTCACACATTTGCGCCACTACCCCCAGATCATGGGTAATCATCATGATTGCCGTGTCCGTTTCTTTATTTAAATTCTTCATTAGCTCCAGGATTTGTGCCTGGATCGTCACATCCAAAGCCGTTGTCGGTTCATCGGCTATAAGGAGCTTCGGCTCGCAAATCATGGCCATTGCTATCATGACCCTTTGTCTCATTCCACCCGAAAGCTGATGCGGATATTCTTTGAGCAATTCCTCGGCTCGGCCAAGCCCAACCAGCTTCAGCATTTCCACCGCTCTATGCCGGGCCTGTTTCTTGTTCCATTTTTTATGTATCCGAAGCGTCTCGACCAGCTGCTCTCCAATTGTGAACACAGGATTCAAGCTAGTCATCGGTTCCTGGAATATCATCGCTATATCATTCCCGCGAATTTTTCTCATTTTCGCTTCAGAGGCATTTGCGATGTTCTCTCCTTTAAAAAGGATTTCCCCCTCCACCTTACCAGCCGGCGAAGGAACCAGACCCATGATGGACAGAGAAGTTACGCTTTTTCCGCATCCCGATTCTCCTACAATCCCTAAAACCTCACCAGGATTGACATGGAAATCGATTGAATTCACGACGGGAATCACCCCATCGTCAGTACGAAAACTGGTTCGCAGCCCATTCACCTTAATAATTGGTTCGTCCATCAAATCACTTCCTATATATAACTTTTTTTCCAATTATATTATTGGGTTTATTATTGCATCAAAGTTAAAATATTACAATATATTTTCTAAAAATTCTAATTTAACAGAATTATTTTTTTATTTTTTCCTATTTACTCATATTTTGGCACAAAAAAATGACTGCATATTTGCAGTCATTACAATGGGGAAATCAGATAATTCGATTTTAATGAGGGTAAATCGAGGTTTCCAGCGGGGAGAAGCTATATTAGCTTTTGGGGAATGAATGGATGGGTGAAAGATAATCTATATACCCCTGTCAAGCATCACTAAATTTTGCATGTATTTTTCATTATGGTCATATAAATACTTTTATTGTTTCAAATGTAGTAAGCATCAAATTGATCCTACTATTCATTATTTGAAGTTTTCACTTGGGTCTTCACCACATTTTACATTTTCTTGAAAACATTCTTTCTTTCGTGCTGTGGCAAGCTTATGCCAACTTCCACGCAACACTTATAAACCAATATGTTCAAAATCTTTGGGTTTAACATCATGATGTTTTGCCCCAATGAACTGAACCCTCTCGGCAACCACTTCAGTTACATATACATATTTGCCCTCCTGATTTTCGTATCTCCTTGTTTGTATTCTGCCAGTTATGCCAATCGTTGTACCTTTTTTACAATATTGAGCAGTATTTTCAGCCAACTTCCTCCATATGATACACTGTACGAAGTCCGCCTCATAGTTACCGACAGTATTACGGAAGTTCCGGTTGACTGCTAACGTGATATTGGAAACAGCCTTGCCATCGGGTGTGTATCTTAATTCGGGATCCTTCGTAAGCCTGCCGACGAGGGTAACCTGGTTAATCATCTTTTCACTCCTTCCTCTTTACTATGCTTTAATCATACTCTTTCTTCCATCGATTAAAAAATCGAGGAAATGGTCTTATTACACCATTTTCCTTCCTAAAAAACCGTTTGGATTGTTGCAAAAACACTTTTTATTGATTAAATTCAGGTGAAAAACGAATAGTTAACAAAATTAAATATTTTGCAAATTTTTATTCTATCCTTCATAATTTAGACAAATGTTGGGTTTTCATTTCATTAAGGATCTTTTTTTTAGTATGATATAATTACCTTTAAAAGGATTAAATCGATATGTACCATTTCAAAATTTACGTTTAAGAGAGGTAATACCGCTCTTTCTTGCAAGAAACGGAGGAATTGGATGAAATCATTTAAATTGATCTCGTTGCAAATTGTTACTGAAAATTTAGACTTGATTGATATCGCATTAACAGATGGACTGATTATAAATAAAGAAAATGACGCCAGAACATGGTTACTGGAAGCCTTTGTGGAAGAAAATCATTTCAATAAGCTTCAGCCCTCACTTCCCAATATAGACGGAGAGGTGTATATCCAGGCAGTCATTACCAAAAAGGACAATGAACCGGCGTTGTTCCACACTGTTTTACGTACAATAAGAAAAGTGGGCAACCATTATAGCCTTTTATTCGTTGGCCACATCCAAAAAACACGGAGCAAATATGCAGAACTCCTTCTTGAAGATTTGGTCCAAAAAGGTCTATCCGGCGATGAATTAATAAAAGAGTTCAAGCAAAAAATCCGCTCAAAGCCTAAATTAGCAACTAATAAATAAAAAACCCTTCCCTTAATTCCCATCCCTAATCGAATGCACATAAAAAAGACTGACTTAGACGAATAAGGATATTAATCCTCTTCTTGCCTAAGCCAGTCTTTCTCATTCTGTGCTAATTACTTATTATTGTCGTCTTTTTTATCATCGTCTTTAATCAAGTCATCAGCATCATTATCGACGTTATCATCGAGATCATTATCGTCGTTATCAAGCACTCCATCATCATCGTTATCATTCATATCGTTATCATCGTTGTTATCATTTACACCATTGTTATCATCTTCTATGATGTTGTTATCATCTTCTGGTGCGGGATTGTTGTCATTATCATTCGTTCCACATCCAGCAAGGAACATAATTGATAATAAAGATCCCCCAAGTAGTGCAAAAATTTTCTTCATCATTTTTGGCAACCTCCCTTCTTTCTTTATCATTAGATATTTTGCCCGAATGTGAAAATAACTTGCGCGCTATTTTAAATTTAAAAAGAAAAATCCGCTTTGCTTGCTCATTAAAAAATGCCGGACATATAAAATGTCCGGCATTCAAAGGGAGAATAGAAAGTTCTAAAAGCACTGCAGTGCTTTTTATATACACCGATTCACGATTCCTTAAACCCTTTTTCGAAAAATATAGTTAAAACATACCATTTCCCTTTACGGAAAATGAATCTTATTTGTCACCAAAAGCAAACATGATATCGGCTTCACATGCTGTTTCTCCATCCACCGTCGCCACTGCTTTCCCTTTCCCCATTGACCCTCTCATACGCACTATTTCCACTTCCAGACGCAACTGATCACCTGGTTTAACTTGCTTCTTAAAGCGGCAATTATCAATCCCAGCGAAAAATGCAAGCCGCCCTTTGTATTCTTCTTGTTTCAAAACGGCTACAGCGCCGACTTGCGCTAGTGCCTCTACAATCAAAACTCCAGGCATTACTGGATAATCAGGGAAATGACCATTAAAGAATTCTTCATTTGCCGATACATTCTTCAATCCAACCGCCCTTTTCCCTTCATCTATTTCTATGATCCGGTCGACTAATAAGAATGGGTATCGATGCGGGATGATTTCCTTTATTTGTGTGATATCAAGCATATATTTTCCTCCTATGAATTAGATATTTCAAACATAACATAAACTTGCCCCTGTCATGTAGACAGAGGCGTAGTTGCCCTGTAATATAAATCCGATAACGACAGCAACTACTTCAAGAAACATGGAACTACGCGCCCTTGTTCACTATATCAATAATATGGGTCCATGTGGATTTTTGGAAAACATCCATTGCATGTCCTCCACCAATCACACTATATCCCAATAGTGCCCCGGATAATACAGCAATGAAAATCAATCCGATAACAATGAGTAAACGAAGCCATATTGGCAAAAGACGGACCTTGATCCTAGGACTCGGTTTCGCCTCAACTTCCTTTATCTCTTCTTCAATTTGTTGTCTCATTACACGATTTTGTTCCATATAGAATGTGAAAGCTCCTTTTAAGAAAACTCGCCGGCTGATTTTCCCTTTACACCAGAAATTCAGCAGCTATGCAAAATGATCGGCACGAATGATTCCAATGGTTATGAATACATTATAACCGATTTGCTCTAATTCCGCAGGGAGACATTTTTTTACCAGATACCTTAACGGATTCCATTGATCAATCCGCTCATTTGATCAGCCATCGTTACAGCCCGGGATTGAAATTGGTAAGACCGCTGAACATTGATTAGATCTGTCATTTCTTTGGAAAGATCGACATTTGATGACTCCAGAGACCCTTGACGGACTGCTGCCCGGTTGCGGGAATCCCCTGTTAATGCAGTCATGATATCGTCTTCAGTAACACCCAAGGCATTGAAGTTTTTGGGGAGGCCAAGTAAATTTCCGCCTAGCCGGTCAAGAAATTGCGGTTTCTTGACCGAGACGATTCCGAGCCCAAACCTCTTTTCGCCATATTCTTCCGTATCCACTACCAATAAGCCGTTTTCCGAAATCTTAATGTCTTTGATTTTTCCCTCAATGAGGATCGGACCACCATTTTCATCAAGGACTTTATGTCCTGCAGAAGTAACGAGCATCATTTGGCCGTTACCGTTAGGAGATAAATGAAAGGCCCCATCCCTTGTAAGCCCTATATTGACACCATTAACGTCTTGAACGCTTACGGTGAAGAATTGGTCATCCCGGGTGAATGCAGCATCAAGGTTGCGGTCCGTCGTCTTTAAGGCTCCCTGTGAAAGCACCAATTGTGATTGGCTTATCATGGCACCTGTTCCTTGCCGGATGCCAGGTGCGGTCAATCTTCCTTTTTCCTTCGTCCCACCCGGTTGATTATTGAAGCTCTGTGTCAATAAGTCATTGAAACTCGTTTGGGTCTTTTTGTAGGCAGCCGTATCCGCATTCGCGATATTATTACCTATTTGGTCGATTTTACTTTGAAGTTGGTTCAACGTATTCGTCGCCGTCATCATCGTCCGATTCATGGTTTTTCCCCTTACATGTTCAAATTTCCAAAATCATTTTCCCTACAGTTCAATTAAAGCCTGCCAACCTCATTGACCGCTTTATCCAAACTTTTATCATAGGCTTGAAGAACCTTCTGACTCGCTTCAAAAGAGCGATATGCCGACATCATTTCTGTCATCGTTCTCGATTGATCGACATTGGAGTCTTCAAGAAAGCCTTGCTTTGTAGAAAAACTGACATCTGCAGCAGCATATGCGCTAGGTAAATCCTTATCATTCACAGCTTTGTACAGGCCTTCCCCATCCTTCATGAGCTGTAATGACGGATCATCCGAATAACCGATGCCCATACGTGCGGTTTGAACATTTCCAACTAAAATAACACCGTTTTCCGCTACTGTGAATCGATCGCTATCAAGCTGGATTTTTTCATTATTTTCGTTCAATACATAATGACCCGAAGGCGTGGTCAGATAACCTTGCCCATCCAGGGTGAAACTGCCGTTACGCGTATAACGGATTGAACCATCACCATCCTGGACAGTAAAAAAAACCGATCCTTTCCGTCCCGTTTCTTCATTGATCGGAAGGTTTTCATCAACCAAGGAAATATCCGTATTAAGCTGGGTTTCCTCCAATGTGCCCTGGGCAAATAAAGGATTCGCCTCCTGGACGTAAACACCCGTACTGAGCCCCCCAACCTGGGATAAGTTGGACATGCTCAATTCGCTCCCCGTAGGAACCGTTTTACCACCTATGTTGCTTATGAGCATTTCCGGAAAAGACCTTATACTCATTTGATCCGCTTTATACCCTGTTGTATTCGCATTGGACATATTGTTTGTGAGCAATTCTGTGCGCCTTTGCTGTGCAAGCATCCCGGAAGCAGCCGTATAAAAACCTCTTAACATCTTCTTCACTCCTCAATTTACATTACTTATCCCGTTCAATTTCTCATATCTATTCTTATCGGTCATGAACATCAGTATCTTAAGGAAATGGGACAGCATTAGGCAGAAGAATTTGTCTGTATCGTAAGCTAGGTCAGATTTAAAGGAATGGTGTTAAATTCTAAGGCTAAAAGAAGAGGGCCTATTGCTCATCTGTACTAGAACTGCACGCACTTTCACTATGCCTCACGTTTGTCTGAACCTTAGACCCCTATCTTATGATGCGGATTTCCATCCGCTTTTTTAGTTGAATTTGTGCCGTGGCAATTTATCCATGTTATCAAGCATGATACCGGTTCCGATTGCTACGCAATCCATTGGCTGCTCGGCAACGAGTACTGGGACCTTAAGTTCTTCAGCAAGGAGTAAATCAATCCCGTGAAGCAATGCTCCTCCGCCTGTTAAAATGACGCCGCGGTCGATGATATCAGCAGAAAGTTCTGGCGGTGTCCGCTCAAGTACGCTTTTTGCAGCTTGTACAATGATGGAAACCTGCTCGCGAAGAGCTTCCTCAATTTCTTCCGAGTTGACCGAAATGGTCCTAGGCAATCCCGATACCATATCGCGCCCACGGATATCGATGACTTCATTACGGGATCCAGGGAATACGGTTGCAACTTGGATTTTAATATTTTCCGCTGTACGCTCACCAATAAGGAGCTTGTACTTCCGCTTGATATAATTTAAAATTTCATTATCGAATTTGTCACCGGCCATTTTAATAGAAGAAGATGTAACGATATCCCCCATTGAAAGAACGGCAATATCCGTTGTACCCCCGCCAATGTCTACGACCATATTGCCGCTTGGTTGAAAAATGTCCATACCGGCACCGATTGCAGCCACTTTTGGTTCTTCTTCAAGGTATACTTTTTTTCCGCCGCTTTTTTCAGCAGCTTCTTTAATCGCTTTTTGTTCGACACTTGTTATGTTGGTCGGGCAGCAGATTAAAATTCTAGGCTTTGAAAGGAATCCTTTCACATTCAATGTATTGATAAAATGCTTAAGCATCGATTCTGTTACATCAAAATCCGCAATGACACCGTCTTTTAAAGGACGGATTGCGATGATGTTTCCTGGAGTACGGCCTACCATTTTACGAGCTTCTTCCCCGACGGCAAGAACACGGTTCGTATTCTTATCAATCGCAACTACGGAAGGCTCATTTAACACAATTCCTTTACCTTTGACATGTATAAGAACATTGGCTGTTCCAAGATCTATCCCAATATCTCTAGCAAACATTTCTTAAATCCTCCTTGAATATCCTCACATATAACCTACTTCTGTCCTAATTGTTTATTTTACCATATTGCATTGACACAAGTAAGTATGAATTATAAATAAACACTAATAAATACTATTATTCCCTTTTTTGCCAATATGTAAAAAAAATCGGTGCCTTATGTACTAAATTTTTGCCTTTCCCCATAAAAAAAATCCCGGCGGAAACGCAATCAAGGTTAAAAGCTGACATTCACTTTCATGTCCTCTTATCCCCGATTCACATCCAATTGCCGGAATGATTCAAGTATCATTTTACGATTTCTTCTTCTCTTTCGGAACGTTTATATTTTAATTTTGTCGCTTCTCCACCTCTTAGGTGGCGAATGGATTTATGATAATCCAATATATCCTTCACTTCGTTAGCCAAATCAGGATTAATTTCTGGCAGCCTCTCAGTTAAGTCTTTATGAACCGTGCTTTTAGAGACTCCGAACTCTTTTGCAATGACGCGGACTGTTTTTCTAGTTTCCACGATATACTTACCTATCTTGATAGTTCTTTCTTTGATGTAATCGTGCACACCACTCGACCTCCCCAAATTGGATGTGAGAAGTGTGAAATGAGATTCGCATTTTTCGAATCGAATACCGCTGCCCTATAAACAATGAAAGATAGAATTATTCACCTATTAGATAATTTGTAATAAACGACTCCTCACCTCAAACACTCTCTTTGCATGGTTTATAACATCTTATTAGCTTGGTTAAGAATATATGCCTAATGGGACAGGAGGTTTGGATTTATTTCTGATTTTCATCTGTATATTTTCATTAAACGTAAATTATTTCCCGAGAAATTTGTCAAAACTTCAAAGCTTTCAGCATAATGGACATTATTTCCTCGAAAAAAAAGGAAGCCGTTCAAAGTGAACGGCTTCCTTTTACCAAATTTTCAGTTGTTGTCATTCGTAACGCTCTAGGTTTTTGTTTTGATTTTATTAAAAATCTTAATCTTAATTAGATTGATTTGACGAATCTTTTAAGGAATCGCTTTCTTCAGTTGTATCTTCACCAGGGACAGAGCCTTCCTCATCAGTGCCACTCTCTAAATCAGTGCTCTCGTCAGTTTCGTCAACTGCAGGAGCTTGCTCCGTGTCAGTTTCAGACTCTTCAACTGCAGGTGTTTCCTCTTTATCAGCTTCAGATCCTTCGACTGCAGGTGTTTCTTCTTTATTAGCTGAATCCTCAAGTTCACTGCCTTCGGCTTCAGTTGCCGATTGAATCGCAGAAGCTTGTTTATCGATAAAATCAACTGGGTTTAACGCAATGTTATCTTTTCTGATTTCGAAGTGTACATGCACGCCAGCCTCTTCATTGATTTGGCTTTTTCCAGCTGTAGCAATTGCTTGTCCTTGTTTCACTTTGTCACCGACTGCAACCTTAATGTCTTTAACAGATTGATAACGGGTAACAACACCATCTTCATGTTCTATTTCAACTAAATTTCCAAGTAATGCATCGTCTTGAACTTTCGTTACATTTCCACTTAAGGAAGCTTTTACATCGAAAGCCTTTCCATCTTCCATCGCAATGTCTATACCTTTGTTTTGCTCATATCTATTGTTGTAGAATACCAATGCTTCTTCTTGTGCCTTTTCATCCGCATTCACATCATAAAACTGTTTCTTGATAATCGATTTGTCTGCATCGGCTACAGGCATCTTGATTGTCTCAAGATTGCTATTAACCTCTACAGAAGGTTCACCATAGTTTTTTCCTGTTTCAGCCGATTCCTCTTTGCCATCTTTAGCTGAATCATCAAAACTATTTTGTAATAAGAAGGCCGCGGCTAAGATTATGGCTGCACTTGCGATATAGATTGCTGATAATGCCCAACGTTGTTTTAGTATACGTCGGATTGTGGAAGTTGATTTCTTTTCTTCCTCTCTCATATTAATCACCTCAGCAATCATTCTGAACAGTTTGTTAAAATTATATACATTCAGGAAAAAAATTTTTTAGATTTATTTTGTGGAAATGAAACCGATTTTATTCGTAGAATGGTAAAATGTTTGGTATCTTACTGTTGAAGGATGTTTAAATCATGAAAAAAGCTTTTAAATTTGTGTTAACGTTATTGCCTTTTCTATATATGATTGCCATTTGGATAATGTCGAGCAACCCCGATGATATGATTCTTGATCTTCCCTCATCCTCAATTGACCGATTTATCAAAGAGGCACTTCATCTGGTCGAATTTGCCCTTTTGTATATATTATTAGTTTCCGCCCTTGCTGCAAACCAGAAACTGAGACCTGGTTTAAGCCTGTTGGCGGCCCTTGTAGCTTGCCTTTACGGGGTGGTTGATGAATACCACCAATCTTTCGTCCCATACCGCTCCTCTAGCTTAATAGATGTCATTAAAGATATCATTGGAGTAGCTGCAGTTTATTTTCATGTCCAATATCATTATTTCAAGCGTAAACGGGGCTTTTTGACCTTTATAGAAAAATTAAACGAAAAGAAATGAGAGATGGGAATTCCCATCTCTCATTTTTTAGCCGTCATCGTATTCAGCCACTTACTTGAAGACTGAACTTTGACGCCTTTATAATAATATTTCACGATGTCTTCATAGGTCTTCCCTTCCCTGGCCATGCCATTGGCGCCGTATTGGCTCATTCCAACTCCGTGTCCGGATCCTTTTGTCGTGATCACAATCTGGTTGCCTTGACGCTCCCAGTCAAAATCGGAAGATGTCAGCCCGAGCTTCTCACGAATCTGTTTTCCCGTCATTTTCTTTCCTCCGATATCCACTACACCTACGCGGTTACCTGATGTTCTTTCAATGACAGTCCCTATTGATGCTCCCGAAGAAAGGCTTACACCCAATTTTTTTTCAAAATCTGCAGTATTCACTACAACTTTATTATAAAACTTTGGTGATTCTTCTTTATCCCATGGACTGGATACACTTTTTAAATAGGGGAATTCAGCTTGCCAATAGTCCTCGGAATTCTCCGTATAGCCATTGCTGGTCGAAAAAAAAGTGGCAGTAATCGGTTTTCCTTCATAGGTTAAGATTTGACCCGCCGTTTCTTTTATGGCCTTGTTAATTTTTTGCATCTTCCATTTATAATCAGAGCCCCATTGTTTTTTCAGCTCATCATTATTCTTATAGACTTGGTGCATGACCGTATCGCTTACATCGGCACCATCCGGCAAACCCAACCGACTTTCGCTTATAAGCTGATTTACGATGTAAGTTCTCGCCGTCAATGCCTGAGCCTTCAGCGCTTCTTCTTCAAAATCCGCTGGCATTTCAGCCGCAACCACACCAGTCAAGTACGATTCAATCGGCAGTTTTTCAATCTTTTTTGCAGATGTTCGGTAAACGGCAACTTCCACGGAACTCATTTCATTTGCAGCTACCTCTTTACCATCATTCTTCACTTTCTTTTCTAATTGTTCGGTCAACTGCCCACTTGTCTTATCATTTGAAAATGGAAGCACAAGCACTGCCGGAATCATGATAATTACGAATGCTACTGCTATGAATAGTACGATCATCGGTTTGATTGCTTTCAAATTCCTGAGCCTCCCCACACTTGTTTTCTCTGCCGTACATAATCGTATCCAGCAGGTATCTTTACATAACAAATGTATGTCGGAGGACAAGCTTTTATGAATAGAAAAATGACATCCATTTAACCGCAGTCGATGAATCCGGATCAAGACAAAAAAACCATTCACGATTCAATGACTCGAACGTGAATGGTTCTATAAGCTATTTATGCGTTTAAATCTGCAATTTTTTTTGTTTCAGCAGGTACATCTTCGTTAATACGTTCCACATCTGCACCTAGGGATGCCAATTTACCATGGAAATTCACGTACCCTCTGTCAAGATGCTTCAATTCCGTAACACGTGTAATGCCATCTGCAACCAATCCAGTCAGGATGAGTGCTGCCGCGGCACGTAAGTCTGTTGCAGCCACTTCAGCCCCTTGAATGTTAGTTGGTCCATTAACGATAACGGAACGACCTTCTATTTTAATATTGGCATTCATGCGACGGAATTCCTCAACATGCATAAAACGGTTTTCGAAAACGGTCTCCGTAATCATACTTGTTCCTTCAGCACGCAGTAATAATGCCATCATTTGCGATTGCATATCAGTCGGGAAACCAGGGTGCGGCATTGTTTTAATATCAATGGCCTTTAAGGTTTTTGGACCGATAACGCGTAATCCATCTTCTTCTTCAAGAATTTCAACGCCCATTTCCTCCATTTTGGCAATAAGGGAAGTAAGGTGTTCAGGTACAGCTCCTTGAACAAGAACATTGCCGCCAGTAAGAGCGGCCGCAGTCATGAATGTACCAGCTTCGATACGGTCAGGTATAATCGTATGTTCAGTGCCATATAATTTATCGACACCTTCGATTCTCATCGTACCAGTACCGGCTCCTCTGACTTTGGCACCCATTTTATTAAGAAGATTCGCAAGATCTACAATTTCAGGCTCTTTGGCCACATTTTCAAGAATAGTAATACCTTCAGCAAGTGTTGCTGCCATCATGATGTTTTCAGTGGCACCCACACTCGGGAAGTCAAGATACACTCTTGCACCCTTAAGTCTGCCTTCTACCTCGGCATCAATGAAACCATTGCCGACCTTCACTTTTGCTCCCATCGCTTCAAAGCCCTTTAAATGCTGGTCGATAGGACGTGATCCGATGGCACAGCCACCAGGAAGAGCAACGCGGGCCCGGCCATTCCTTGCTAGTAATGAGCCCATCACTAAAACGGAAGCTCTCATTTTACGTACATATTCAAATGGTGCTTCTTCTAATAACTCTCTTGATGCATCTACAGTTACTTGATTGTCATGAAAGGCAACATCAGCATTTAAGTTGCGCAATACTTCGTTGATTGTATATACATCGGAGAGCGTAGGAACATCTTTAATGATACTTTTCCCATCACTTGCTAATAATGTTGCAGCGATAACTGGCAAAACGGCGTTTTTAGCACCTTCTACTTTAACTGTCCCGCTAAGCCTTTTTCCGCCGCGGACGATGATTTTTTCCAAAAGTATTCCCCTCCGCGTCCATTTTCTCTATATTAATATTCAAACGTTATGATTGGTGTGCCAACTACAAAGTTCGTTCGGTCACCCAATCCTTCTGTCCGTAGCCCAAACTGCAAATTTAATTTTTCTTTTGTCAATGGTTGTTTAAACAATGTTGAATGTGCAGATATAGATGTAAAGTTTGTTTCACGCACACTCTCAATTTCCCTTGCTTGGAACAGATCTAACAGGTCTTCAGTTTTAGAGCTTAAAACCGAATCAATATTATCATTGATAGACCCTTTAATACAAGAAAAAATTGAAGGAGTTCCTATAAATAGGTCATTCACCCTGTTTTGGAACGTAGCAGTAAAAAATGCCTTATTGGCTTCCTTCCACTCATTCCCCTCCACTTCGTAAATAACATAGGTAACTTTATCAAATTTCTCTTCCGTTGTCATTATTTTGATAGATTCGGTCAGACCTGAATCGACATTGTAAGTTAACGCCTCAGCCTTCCAGCCGGAAGCATCATCTTTCCGGTGCCATTGAAATTGAGGGTATTTTCGTTTTAAAGCTGTTACTTCGCTTTCAAACTCTTGTTTAGTTGTAATCTCTTTATTTATTTCTCTAGTGAGTACAGACCAATCCCCTATGTCCAAATCTTCATCTTTTTGTAACAGTCCCACCATTTTAACGATATCTGGTTTACTTTCTGCCACAATCGTACTATTCCCAATTAAGATCACCGTCAAACCGAGAAATACTATGTATGTTAACATTTTTTTGTTTAAATTAAACATGTTAAATCCCTCCCCTTTTACACATTCTTTCCATAAGGAGAGAGATCATACTTCAAGTTTTCCGACAATTGGTGACAGCTTCCCCATAAACTGGCAGGAAGCAAAAGCGAATACAAGAGTAGAATCATATTTTGCTATAAGAAAACTCTTACAGCTTATCAGTCATTACTAAACATATACGGAAGTTGGTTTGCAAATCCCAGGTAGTCGAGGAAGAAATTACTTACAACCGAACCGATGGCAACCGTTAATAAAATATATAAAACCCTGGCCTTGATGACCGAATTAGATCTTAACATTTTATCAAAATGTAATGCCTGTAAAGCCCACCAGGTAACTGCGATGAAAAACAAGTGTGCAATAATCCCTGTTAGGGCCTGCTGTCCCATTGCTGAAAACATGTACATACCTCCTAAAAGACACCCAAATTCTATTCTAACACAAAACCCCTGTATATTTGGAATTAAAAAGGAAGAATTGCAAAATATCTTTTTAAAACTGTAAATAGAGGCTTGATCCAATGGAACAAGCCTCTGATACAGGCATTATATCATTTACTCGAAATAAAGTCTGTAAATTCGCCAAATTGATCATGAATAAAATCAAAGGCAATATTTGGCGCCACCCCGAAAAGAATGGTGCCTATCACGCAAATGATCAACACCGCGTAAAGACCCGGACGAATTTTAATGACCTTCTCCGAATGATTGGGCCGGAAAAAGACCTGCACCAATAATCCGAAATAATACACATAGGAAACAACGGTTCCTGCAATCATGATTCCCGCAAGGACAAAATGTCCAGGCTCCGTTATGAATGTTCCTAGAAAAATATTGAGTTTGCCAATGAAACCAGTCGTCCCGGGAATTCCAGCAAGCGCCAGGATAAATACGGTGAATGCCATGGCAAGATACGGTGATTTCCGCCCCAGCCCTGCAAGAATGCTAATATCTTCTGACCCACTTTGACCGGAGAGCAGCTGAATGACTGCAAATACACCTATATTCATCAAAACATATGCCATTAGATAAAACCAGACAGTATCAAGCAGGAAATATCCCCCGCCCAATGTTGCCACAGCTACAAGCAGGTAACCCGCATGGGCGATGCTTGAATAGGCGAACAATCGTTTTACATTTTGCTGCCTTAACGCAACCACATTTCCAATGATGATCGTCAACCCTGCCAATGAAGCTATATAGATATTATTTTTTTCCAAAAAGTCGAGTGCTCCGAACGTATCACCGGAAGCTGTTAGGAACAACGAGAGAAAAATGCGCAGGATGATGACGAAACCCGCCATCTTCGAAATTACACTCAAGAAGGCTGTGACCGGTGTCGGTGCCCCCTCATAAACATCCGGCGCCCACATATGGAATGGGGCGGCAGCTATCTTGAAGGATACACCGACAAATACCATGAAAAAAGCGAGTCCCATAATGTATTGCAGCTGCCCGTCCGTCATTGCAGCCATCGTCCGGCTCATTTCGCCTAGATTGACGGAACCTGTCACACCATATAAATAACTCATTCCGAATAAAGTGATCGCCGTGGAAATGCCTCCATTTATCACATACTTCATGGACGCTTCGTTGGACTTCCGATCATGCTTCCTTATTCCGACCAATATATAAGATGAAAGCGAAAGAAGTTCCAGTCCAACAAAAAGCGTTATCAAATCACCGCTTGAGGACATGACCATCGCTCCCAGCAAAGCGGTCAGGAACAGATAATAAAATTCCCCCCGGTGCTCTTGCAGCCCCTCTTGCGGTTCATATCCTTCAGCCAGAAGGATGATAAGGGCCGCTCCGAATAAAAGCAGCAGCTTAAAAGCTTTAGCAAATGAATCTAAACGAAACGTATCGGATAAGATACTGACTGTCTCAAAGGATAGCAGGCTAATCAGTGACAAACAGGCCAAAATGATTCCAGTTAACGCGAGCCATGCCAGTTTTCTCCGATTAAAGTGCTTCGGCCAGAATAAATCCAATATCGAAAGAAACATGGCCGTTCCAAGGATGATGAATTCCGGCATCATCGCTCCCCAGTCATAAGAAAGCATCGTGTTCCAATCCATCCTTCATCGCCCCCCTAGAGCTAGCATCATGGCTTCAATCGTTCCTTGAAGAGGCCCGCCTAACAAATTTGGGTATACCCCAACAGTTATTATCAAACCGAGAAGAACCAATGCCGGCAAAAACTCCCAGCCCCTAATGTCCCGTTTCTCTATTTCTATCAAGCTATCATTTTTTCCGAAAGTCATCCGCATGACCGCCCTCAATACATAAACAGCGGTTAATACCAGCCCGATTACCCCTATTGCCGCAAGCGATGGGTGACTTTTGAATAAGCCAAGAAATACCATAAATTCGCTGATGAAGCCGGACATGCCAGGCAAACCGAGTGAAGCCATTCCGCTAGCTAACATAAACCCTGAGAAAATCGGCATCGACTTGGCCAATCCGCCAAGCTTAGGAAGCATCGCGGTTCCCGTCCGCTCATACAACACTCCCACCAGGAAAAACAACATAGCGGCAATTAGCCCGTGTGAGATGACTTGAAAAATAGCTCCCTGAATGCCCGCTTCATTCAAGGACCCCAGCCCCATCATGACAATGCCCATATGTGAAATTGACGAGTAGGCTAAAACGAGCTTGAAATCCGTTTGTACCAACGCTAGAAATGCACCATATAAAAAACTGAGGACCCCAAACAGGACAATGGTAAAGGCCAAGCTTTTATATTGTTCAGGAAATATCCCCATTCCAAACCGGATGATTCCGTATGCCCCTATTTTCAATAGGACACCCGCATGTATCATGACTATGGATGGAGGCGCTTCTGCATGGACCCGCACCATCCAGCTATGAAAGGGAAAGACGGGCAGCTTTATTGCAAAGGCAACGAGAAAGGCGAGACATAAACCATATTTCATCGAACCGGATATGGGTGCAAAAAGCGAAACACCGCCCATTGTCATCATCTGTGTCAATGCCGCAATGTTAGTCGTACCTGTCCTGGCAAACAAAGTCAAAATGGCCATCAATAAAACGGCCGAACCAATGCCATTATAAATCAGGAAGCTATAAGAAGCTTTCTCCCTCTCCAGAAAGCCCCATCTACCAATTAAAAAGAACGCAGGAATCAATGTCATTTCAAAAAAGATGAAAAAAAGGATCAAATTTTCTGCCGTAAAGACACCGAGCATTCCGATCTCCAGAATCAAAAATAACAAATAATACCCTTTCCAATCTTTTTTTATATAAATGGATGCGATTGCGGCCAGTGATGAAATGATTGTTGTCAGTAATATGAAGATGAGGCTTAATCCATCCAGCCCCAACTCAAAGTCAACCGTGAAGAGCTTGGGGTCATACATCTCCAAGTTCCCAAACCTGATCCAATTCAACTTAATGTCAAATAAGGATAGGGCAACACCCGAATAATATTGGCTGCATAGAAAGAAAGATAGGAAAAGGGGAGGCAGTGTTCCGAAAAAGCCAAATTGTTTAATCGTTCTTTCCTCTTTTTTCGGCATGAGGGAAACCATCACTATGCCCAGCAGCGGTGAAAACACTAATAGCGAGAGCAAATAGACATTCATCTTAGATACCCCCCAGTCACTGCAAAAATCACCAACAGTACCGCAAGTCCCAGAAAGGCTATCATGCCATATTGCTGTACATGTCCCGATTGCAGTTTAGACCCTATTTTCCCCAATCCTTCTATTGAACTTGTTACAGTGGAGACCAGGCCACCGACAAAGAACCTTTCAATATAAGATAGGAATATACTAAAGCCTTTGATTGCATAACCTACAGTAAAATGATATATCTCATCAATATAATATTTATTTTCCAAAATCCTATATGCCCCGGATTTTTCTTTGACAAGCCATTCCCGAGGCAGCTCCTTTTTAGCGTATATCATATAAGCAAGGTATATCCCGGCCAGCGATACAAGCACGGCCAGCAACATGATCCAAACGGGCCCCTCACTATGGCTGGCGCCTAGAAGCGTTTCATTTCCCTCGACAAGCCACTCTCCAAGGAAAGTTCCAAACCACGGTGTTTGGATATACCCACCGATTACAGCAAGCAAAGCCAATGCGAGCATCGGGATTAACATGATGGAAGGTGATTCCTTGACCTGTTTCACTTGACTGCGCGAATCGCCTGCAAATATCATGAAAAACAGGCGGAACATATAAAACGCAGTTAAAAAGGAGGTAACCACCGCTAGACCAAACAATATATAACTGCCATTCTCCCAGGCCGCCATCAGAATTTCATCTTTACTGAAAAAACCCGAGAGCAACGGAAACCCCGATATCGCCAAGGTGCCAGTCAAGAACAGCGGCCCAGTCCAATTCAACTTACCCCATAGACCGCCCATCTTTTCCATATCCTGTGTATGTATAGCGTGAATAACACTGCCTGCCGCCAAAAAAAGCAATGCTTTAAAAAAGGCGTGGGTCATTAAATGAAACACTCCGGCCACATATCCCGAAGTACCCAAAGCAAGCATCATAAACCCAAGCTGAGAGATTGTCGAATAGGCCAATACACGCTTAACATCCTTTTGCACTATGGCAATGCTTGCGGCAAATATGGCTGTAATTCCACCTGTTATCGCTACGACCTGCATCGCAGCAGAACTAGCCATGAATAATGGAAACATGGCGGCAACCAGGTAAACCCCTGCAGCAACCATGGTCGCTGCGTGTATCAATGCGGAAACCGGAGTCGGGCCTTCCATTGCATCCGGAAGCCATGTGTGAAGTGGAAATTGTCCAGACTTCCCAACCGCTCCGATAAAAATCAAAATAGCGATTAATGTCAGTTTTCCACTTGATATCATGCCTGATTGAACGGCTTGAAAGATCTCTCCATATTCAAAGCTGCCTGTTTCCCAGAATAGGAGAATGATGCCGATTAAGAGCCCTACATCCCCAATCCTGGTCATGATGAATGCCTTCTTCGCTGCAGCCTTAGCTTCCAGTTTGTAAAAGTAAAACCCGATGAGCAGGAAAGAACCCACCCCCACCAACTCCCAGAAGATATAAAGCTGTAATAAATTGGGTGCCATGACTAGACCAAGCATGGCAAAGGTGAAGAAGCCCAGATAAGCATAAAAAATGGAGAATCGCACTTCACCCTTCATATAACCCTTCGAATATATCTGGACAAGCAGGCTGACAAGGGAAACGATCACAAGCATCAAGGCATTAAGCTGATTGATTTCGTATCCGGCTGTAAGTTGCGTCCCCCCGAAGGAAAGCCAATCTATCGATATATTAAAAGTAGGTTCTTTAAATCGTTCCATCAGGACAAGCAACGATAAAACAAACGAAGCCAATGTACATATTATTCCTATAAAAGCCCCTCGTTCCCGCAACCGCCCGCCTGATAGAAGCAGAACAAGAAACGTGACGAGTGGAAAGACCGGTATGAGCCATGCGTGCTCCATCATCGTATCAAATCCCCTTCTTCCTTTATAAAAACCTTCAATTCTTCATTATTTCCATTTCATCGACATTGACTGTCTTCCGATTGCGATATAGGGACATTAATATAGCCAGCCCTACAGCTGCCTCGGCCGCAGCGATGGTAATCGTGAATAAGGAAAAAACTTGACCCGTAATGGATGGCGTTACCCCGAATTTACTGAAGGCAACTAAATTGATATTCGCAGCGTTCAGCATCAGCTCGATTGAAATCAAAACAATGACCACATTTCTTTTCGTCAATGCCCCATACAGCCCTATACAAAATAAAACGAGTGCCAATACAAGGTAAGCCGACAAGGGAACTCCCGTCATGATCGATCTCCCTCCCCATCATCTTTTTTAGCCAATACGATGGCACCGACTAAAGCAACAAGCAGGAGTACTGACATCACTTCAAATGGAATCACATATTTTGAAAAAAGTTCGACTCCTATTTGCTTTGTATTTTCCTCATGCAAGGCCGTTGGCTGTACAGGTATATCCAGATTATAAATCCCCAGATAAACCGCCACGGCGAATCCGGCAATCGCTGCGAGCAAGGAGAACTTCCCCCAGCCCCCTTTAGCGGGTGCATCATTTTCCTGGTGCTTTGTCAGCATGATCCCGAATAGCATCACGATCGTGATTGCACCTGAATAAATAAGGATTTGGACAATGGCGACAAACTCGGCGGAAAGCAACATATAAATGCCTGCAATGCCCAAGAAAGTAAAAACAAGTGCAATGACCATGTGCACCACTTTTGTTAACGTAATCAGCAGCACCCCGCCTAATATCGCCACGAGTGCCAAACCAATAAAGGCAATTAATTCACCCGACAAACTCATACTTTATTCACCTTCCGGATATTTTCATCATTTTCATCCAGCCATTCCAGATTTTTGAATAGATGATCACGGCTATACTCGGCCAGCTCGAATTGATTCGTCATCACGATCGCTTCTGTAGGGCAAACCTCCGTACATAAATCACATAAGATGCAAATCTCGAAATTGATGTCATACGTATCGATGATTTTCCCTTTTTTCGATGGGTCCGGATGTTTCTTACCAGTTAATTGAATACAATCCGTTGGACAAATCGTCACGCATTGATTGCATACAATACACTTTTCAGGATAGAATTTTTGGATTCCGCGGAATCGGTCAGGGAGCGGAAGCGGCTCATTCGGGTAGTCATAGGTCACTTTTTTCCTCGTCAAGTTCTTTAATGTATAGGTTAAACCTTTTGCTAAACCAAGCATATAAATCCCTCGCTTTCCGACCAGCTTATGTTTTTAAAAAAGGTTAATCAATTCTTTTATTAGTGCCGTCAAAAATATATTTGCCAATGCAACCGGAAGCAGCACTTTCCATCCGAATTCCATCAATTGATCTGCCCTTATACGAGGAAAGGTTACACGAATCCAGACCAATACATAGAATACGGCACTGAACTTCAGACCGAACCAGATGGCTGCCGGAATAAAATCCAAAAACGGAATAGAATTCCATCCCCCTAAAAATAATACAGTGGTTAGCGTTGCCATTGCAAACATATACACATATTCGGATAACATAAAGAAGGCCCAGCGAAATCCCGAGTATTCAACATGATAGCCTGCAACAAGTTCGGATTCCGCTTCCGGAAGGTCAAAAGGAACCCTGTTCAACTCGGCAACCGCTGCAATGAAAAACACGATAAACGCAATCGGCTGAAGAAAAATGAACCAAACCTTTTCCTGGGCTGCAACTATATCATTCAAGTTTAAACTGCCTGTCAGGAGGACGATTCCCACTAGCGACATCACCAATGGGATTTCATAAGATATCATTTGAGCGGCTGCCCTCATTCCCCCAATCAAAGAATATTTATTATTGGAAGCCCAACCCGCAGTGACGATGCCGATGGTCGATATGCCGGAAATCGCTATATAATAAAGCAGACCGACACCTATATCCGCAAATTGGAAGGCTTCGGTGAACGGCAAGGTGGCAAGGACCATGAAAGCAGGGGCGAAAGCAATTACCGGGGCTAAAATATATAACGGCTTATCAGCTTTTTTGGGTATCGTATCTTCCTTGATCAGGAGTTTCAAAACGTCAGCAACCGTCTGCAAGAGACCCCATTTCCCTCCAATTTGGTTTGGTCCGATACGCATTTGCATGAATCCCATGATTTTTCGCTCCGAAAGGATTCCATAGGTTACAAAGCCCAATACGACGAACAGGAGCAGAACTGCCAAACCAAAAAAAATGCCAAAATTCAGTAGACTTGGAGCGGACTGGAGAAGATCCTTGATCATTTATCCATCGACCTCCCCTAAAACGATATCGATTGCACCTAATATCGTTATCAAGTTCGCCATATTTTCCCCTTCCAATAACTTCGGAAGAATTTGCAGATTATAAAAGGAAGGTCTGCGAAATTTCAAACGGTATGGCTCCTTTTTCCCTTCACTCGCGATATAACAGCCTATTTCCCCTCTTGGCGATTCAATTCGGACAAATGCTTCACCCTTAGGAACCTTTATTATTTTAGGGACCTTAGCAAGGATCGGCCCTTCCGGAAATTGCTCAACCGCCTGCTCGATGATTTTCAGTGATTGTTCGATTTCTTCCATTCTACAGTGATAGCGTGAAAAGGCATCACCCTCTTCCCTTGTGGGAACATCAAATGTGAACCTGTCGTAAATGGAATATGGCTCATTTTTTCGTAAATCCCATTTCACACCTGTACACCTTAAGTTGGCACCGCTAAGCGAATACTGCAGGGCTTCTTCCTTCGTATAGATGCCCACCCCTTTAACCCGATTAACAAAGATTTCATTCCCTGTCACAAGCTCATGGTAACCGGCAAGCTGCTCCCTCATATAAGGGACAAACTCGGCAACCTTCGCTATCCAGTCTTCAGGAGCATCCCATTTCACGCCTCCGACACGCATATAATTGAATGTAAGGCGTGCCCCTGACAATTCAGTCAATAAATTAACGATCATTTCACGCTCTCGAAATGCGTATAGGAAAGGGCTCGTCGCACCTATATCCAGCAAATATGTACCCCACCAGACAAGGTGGCTTGCCACTCTGCCCAATTCCATTGCGATAACCCGTAAATATTCTGCCCTTTCGGGGATTTCCACCCCCATCATTGTCTCAACAGCATGGCAAAGCACATAATTATTTGTCATTGCCGCTAGATAATCGAGCCGATCGGTATATGGGATTATTTGTGTATATTGCAGATTTTCCGCTATTTTTTCCGTACCGCGATGCAAATACCCAATGACAGGTGTCGCCTCTTTTATAATTTCACCGTCAATCTTGATGACAAGCCGAAAAACACCATGTGTACTCGGATGCTGCGGCCCGACATTGAGAAGCATTTCTTCCGTCCTTAACATTGGGCTTACACCTCCATATCATAAGGCTGATAATCTTTTCTTAGGGGATACCCTTTCCAATCTTCACCAAGTAAAATCCGCTTTAAATCAGGGTGTTCATAAAAGTTAATGCCTAATAAATCATACGCCTCACATTCTGGCCAATTTGCTCCTGACCATAATGGGACCAATGATTGAACAACCGGAGAATCCCTGTCAAGTTTCACCTTCAAAGCAACTGATTGGTCTATTTTGAATGAATGTAAATGTACATAGATTTCCATATGGGTTTCAAAGTCCGTACCATGAAGTTCCGATAAATACGAAAAGTTAAGCTGTTCATCGTACCGCAGAAATTTTGCTATTGAGAAATATGTATCCGGATTAGCCACTAAAGTGGGTACATCTTTCGATAATCTATTAATATAGTGCTCTAATAATGCCCCTTGTCCTACATGGCTCTCAATAGCAGAAACAATTTTATCGAGTTTCGACTGATTTGGGGAAAGTTCGCCAGGGGCGTTAACTTCCTCGTTTTCCTTTACAGCAGTCCTATTCTTCGCAGCAGCGGCCGCTGCCTTCGCCTTGGCTGCTGCTGCCGCCTTTTGCTTCGCTTTATCCATTTCGCCTTCCGGCTTTTCCGCACTTTCAGCTTTCGCCTGTTTTCGGGCCAATGCCGCTGCCTTCGCCTTGGCCGCGGCTGCCGCCTTTTGTTTCGCTATATCCATTTCGCCTTTCGGCTCTTCCGCACTTTCAGCTTTCGCCTGTTTTCGGGCCAGCGCTTCAGCCTTCGCCTTGGCCGCGGCCGCCGCCTTTTGTTTCGCTAAGTCCATTTCGCCTTCCGGCTTTTCCGCACTTTCAGCTTTCGCCTGTTTTCGGGCCAATGCCGCTGCCTTCGCCTTGGCCGCGGCTGCCGCCTTTTGT
>NZ_JBNNUC010000003.1:381312-381433 GCF_050279365.1 Peribacillus sp. NPDC094092
GTTTCGCTATATCCATTTCGCCTTCCGGCTCTTCCGCACTTTCAGCTTTCGCCTGTTTTCGGGCCAGTGCTTCAGCCTTCGCCTTGGCCGCGGCTGCCGCCTTTTGTTTCGCTAAGTCCTA
>NZ_JBNNUC010000003.1:381530-599981 GCF_050279365.1 Peribacillus sp. NPDC094092
TCCGGCTCTTCCGCACTTTCAGCTTTCGCCTGTTTTCGGGCCAGTGCTTCAGCCTTCGCCTTGGCCGCGGCTGCCGCCTTTTGTTTCGCTAAGTCCTCCTTTTCACTCATCTATATCACCCGCTTTCCGGTTTTCGCCTCGTAACGGATTTTTTCTTTTAATTTATTGATCCCATAAATAAGTGCAGCTGGATTTGGGGGACAACCCGGTATATATACATCGACAGGTACAATTTGATCTACCCCCTTGACCACTGAGTAAGAGTGAACATAAGGCCCACCAGCAGTTGCACAGGACCCCATTGCAATGACCCACTTCGGTTCCGGCATTTGTTCGTATAATCTACTTATTATTGGAGCCATTTTTTTCGTTACCGTTCCTGAAACAATCATGACATCCGATTGTCTGGGTGATGTCCGAAAAAATGAACCAAATCGGTCCAAATCATAATGAGAGGAACCGACGCCCATCATTTCAATTGCACAACATGCCAAACCGAAAGTCATTGGCCAGAGTGAGTTACTTCTAGCCCACCCTTTTATTTGTTCAAGTGTAGATAAAAAAATGCTGTGGCGTATTTCTTCCATTTCTTCAGGGGTAAGTTCATCCAACTTCAATTCCACTTTAACACCTTCTTTTTCCAAGCGTAAATTAGCCCAAGCATTAGGATCAGGACAAAAAACAGCATTTCAATCAATGCAAACAGTCCGAGTTCATCATAGGCAACCGCCCATGGGTAAAGAAAGACCGTTTCTACATCAAATATGACGAACATCAATCCGAATAGATAATACCTGACATTGAATTGGACCCTTGAATCCTGAAAAGGCTCGATTCCACTTTCATAAGTCGTATATTTCATATCTGTCGGTTTATAAGGCCTTAGCAGTCTACCAAGAAATAAAGCGATCACAGGTAATAAAATGCCGAGACAAAGGAAAACAAATACAATTAAATAATTATTTTGGTAAATATGCAGCTGTCCCATTTTCATCTCCCTTTATGGATATATCATGTTAAATGGATACAATTTAAATTTGCTTGTCTTCTTTTTGGATACCGTTTTAAATAGTATGCAGGGTAACATTCTTTTAGAAGCAACGTGAAAGGAGGGGGTATGAAGCAATAAATGTAAGCGTATACATTATAACATTAGGATAAAATCATGTCGACGAGTTAAGGATTAAAATGGAAAATACTTTACTCTATAATTCGACTTTATTTTCCTAATTCTGATATTTAATATCAATAGTCATCAAAAACCTCTGAATAAAAAAACACCTGATCTTACCACGAATGGTTTGATCAGGTGTTTTCATAAATTAAAGTTATCGCATTTCTGCAATTTGGATACGGTTGATGGCACGTTTAAGCGCTAAATCAGCTCTTTTGGCATCATTTGATCCATCATTGTTCTGCAATCTTTGTTCAGCACGGGCTTTTGCTGCTTGAGCACGTGCAAGATCGATAGTTTCAGCTCTTTCAGCAGATTGAGCCAAAATGGTTACCACATCAGGGCGAACTTCCAGGAAGCCACCATTTACAGCTACATAGTCTGTGTTGCTTCCATTTTTAAGACGGACAGCACCGATGGTAAGCGGGGCTACAGTTGGAACGTGTCCAGCCATGATTCCCAGCTCACCGCTTTTAGCTTTAGTGCTTACCATTTCAACTTCTGCATCATATACTGGGCCATCGGGAGTAACAACATTGACTTTAATGGTCTTCATTTCATTCCCTCCTAGGTCCCTTTAATTAAGCCATTTCTTTTGCTTTAGCAACAACTTCTTCGATGCGGCCAACTAGACGGAAAGCATCTTCAGGAAGTTCGTCATATTTTCCAGCTAGGATATCTTTGAATCCTTGGACTGTTTCTTTAACTGGTACATAAGATCCTTTTTGACCAGTAAATTGTTCAGCCACGTGGAAGTTTTGTGACAAGAAGTTTTGGATTCTACGAGCACGGGCAACGATTACTTTTTCGTCTTCGCTTAACTCATCCATACCCAAGATCGCAATAATATCTTGAAGTTCTTTATATTTCTGTAAAGTTGATTGAACTTGACGGGCTACTTCATAGTGCTCAGCTCCAACGATTTCTGGGCTAAGGGCACGGGAAGAAGATGCCAATGGATCAACTGCTGGGTAGATACCCATTTCAGAAAGCTTACGCTCAAGGTTAGTTGTTGCATCCAAGTGAGCGAAAGTTGTAGCTGGAGCCGGATCCGTATAGTCATCGGCAGGTACATAGATCGCTTGGATAGATGTAACAGAACCTTTATTAGTTGAAGTGATACGTTCTTGTAATTGACCCATTTCTGTAGCAAGCGTTGGTTGGTAACCTACCGCTGAAGGCATACGGCCTAGAAGGGCAGAAACCTCGGAACCTGCTTGAGTGAAACGGAAGATGTTATCGATGAAGAAAAGAACGTCTTGTCCTTGTTCGTCACGGAAATATTCAGCCATTGTCAAACCACTTAGAGCTACACGCATACGTGCACCTGGTGGCTCGTTCATTTGTCCGAATACCATCGCTGTTTTCTTAATAACACCAGAATCAGTCATCTCGTAGAAAAGGTCATTTCCTTCACGAGTACGCTCACCTACACCAGCGAATACAGAGATACCGCCGTGCTCTTGTGCGATGTTATTAATAAGTTCCTGGATAAGTACAGTTTTACCTACACCAGCTCCACCGAAGAGACCGATTTTACCACCTTTGATGTAAGGTGCAAGTAAATCTACTACTTTAATACCAGTTTCAAGAATTTCAACTGTTGTTGATAAGTCCTCAAAAGTTGGTGCTTGTCTGTGAATTGGATCACGACGCACCTCTGCTGTAAGTGGTTCAAATAGGTCAATGTTTTCCCCTAATACGTTGAAAACGCGGCCTAGAGTCACTTCACCTACAGGAACGGAAATTGGAGCTCCTGTATCAACAGTCTCTGCACCACGAGTTAAACCATCAGTGGAAGACATTGCTACAGTACGAACTGTATTATCACCTAGTTGAAGGGCTACTTCAAGAGTTAGTCCTGTACCAGACGCTGTATTTTCGATTCTTAACGCGTTATAGATCTTAGGAAGTTGTCCGTCTTCGAATTTCACGTCAACAACCGGACCCATAACTTGAGTAACGCGTCCTATATTCATCGTTTTCCCTCCTAACGTTGCTTATAACGACTATCGAGATTATGGAACGGCCAAGCTTCGTCCGGGCCGACCGTCCCCTTTAAAGTTTTTATTCTAAAGCTGCTGCACCGCCAACAATTTCCGTGATTTCTTGAGTAATTGCGGCCTGACGTGCACGGTTATATTGCAATGAAAGCGAGTCGATCAATTCTTTCGCATTATCGGTTGCATTTTTCATTGCAGTCATACGTGCAGAGTGCTCACTTGCTTTACCATCTAATAAAGCACCATAAATTAAACTTTCTGCGTACTGAGGTAGTAATACCTCAAGAATTTCTTCTGCATTCGGTTCAAATTCATAAGAAGTCAATGCTGCATTGGAAGTATTAAAGTCAGCTAAAGGAAGGACTTGCGTTTCCGTTACATCCTGCTGGATTGGGCTGACATAATGGTTATAGTACATATAAAGCTCATCACACAGTTCATTTAGGTACAAATTCACTGTTGATTTAGCAAGGGAGCTAATGTCAGCGAAAGACGGCTGATCAGGAACCCCAGTTACTTCAAGCTCTACGTGCATATTACGGCTGACAAAGAAATCACGGCCAACCCTTCCGATTGCGATAATGACGAACTCATCATTGGATTTATGGCGTTCAAGAATAGTTTTATGAACGTGGCGAAGGATGCTACTGTTGTATGCTCCTGCCAATCCGCGGTCCGATGTGATTACCAGGTAACCGGTTTTCTTCACTGGACGTGAGACAAGCATTGGGTGAGATGCACCCGTACTTCCGTTCGCAATACTTGATACTACTTCTTGAATTTTTTCCATATATGGAACATATGCTTTAGCATTAGCTTCAGCACGGTTCATTTTAGAAGCAGATACCATCTGCATCGCTTTTGTAATTTGACTCGTCTTTTTCGTTGAAGTAATCCGAGACTTAATATCGCGTAAAGAGGCCATTCATTCTCACCACCCTTTATAAATTAGTTAGACCTTATTATTCAGAAATAACGAAGTTCTTTTTGAACTCGTTAATTGCAGCAACGATAGCAGCGTCTTCAGGAAGACCTTTAGTTGTGCGAATGTGATCTAATAATTCTGGATGAGAACGATCTAGGAACACATAGTATTCTTCTTCAAAACGAAGGATATCCGATACTGGAATATCATCTAGATGACCTTTCGTCAATGCATAGAAAATCATGACTTGTTTTTCAACTTTAATTGGTTTATTTAGATCTTGCTTAAGAACTTCAACTGTACGTGCACCACGGTTAAGTTTTGCTTGAGTAGCAGCATCAAGATCAGAACCGAATTGAGAGAATGCTTCCAATTCACGATAAGAAGCTAAGTCTAGACGTAATGTACCCGCAACTTTTTTCATCGCTTTAATTTGTGCAGATCCACCAACACGGGATACGGAAAGACCAGCGTTAATCGCAGGACGTACACCTGAGAAGAACAAATCAGATTGTAAGAAGATTTGTCCATCTGTGATGGAAATAACGTTTGTTGGAATGTAAGCAGAGATATCGCCTGCTTGTGTTTCAACAAATGGAAGCGCAGTAATTGAACCGGCACCTAACGTGTCATTCAATTTAGCTGCACGCTCAAGTAAGCGGGAGTGCAAGTAGAATACATCCCCAGGGAATGCTTCACGACCTGGAGGACGGCGAAGAAGCAAGGAAAGTTCACGGTATGCTGATGCTTGTTTAGAAAGATCATCATATACCACTAAAACGTGCTTGCCAGCGAACATGAACTCTTCACCCATAGTCACACCAGCATATGGAGCTAGGTATAAAAGTGGTGCTGGTTGAGAAGCTGATGCAGATACAACAATTGTGTAATCCAGTGCACCATTTTTACGTAGAGTCTCAACTGTTCCACGAACTGTTGATTCTTTTTGACCAATCGCAACATAAATACAGATCATGTCTTGGTCAGCTTGGTTAAGGATTGTATCGATTGCAACTGATGTTTTACCAGTTTGACGGTCACCGATGATTAACTCACGTTGTCCGCGTCCGATTGGTACAAGAGCATCGATTGCTTTAATCCCTGTTTGTAATGGCTCATGAACAGATTTACGGTCCATGACGCCTGTTGCAGGGCTTTCGATTGGACGAGTTTTTGTTGTAGCGATCGGACCAAGACCATCCAATGGTTGTCCTAGCGGATTCACGACACGTCCGATTAATTCTTCTCCAACTGGCACTTCCATGATACGGCCAGTACGGCGTACTTCACTGCCTTCTTGAATGTCTCTGAATGGTCCAAGAATAACAACACCTACGTTATTTTGCTCAAGGTTTTGTGCCAACCCCATTGAACCATTAGAAAATTCTAAGAGCTCCCCAGCCATTGCATTATCTAAACCATGAACGCGAGCGATACCATCACCAACAGTGATTACTGTACCTACATCGCTTACTTTAATTTCCGACTGATAGTTTTCAATCTGCTTTTTAATCAGCGCACTGATTTCTTCAGCTTTGATGCTCATGAATTTCACCCCTATCTGTGAATATTAACCTAATAGTTGTTTGCTAAGGCGATCAAGCTTCCCGCTTATCGTGCCGTCATAAATACGGTTACCGATTTGAAGTTTGATGCCGCCAAGAATATTGCTATCCGTAACATTAGTGATGCGCAAATTACGTTTGCCGATTTTTGCAGCAAAAGCTGAAGACACAGCTTTCGCTTCAGCTTCAGTTAAAGGATTGACTGTATAAACAGTCGCATCCGCAACTGAATTTTCTTCATTCGCAAGTTCAATGAACTCTTGTGCCATGGCAGTCACTTCATTTGTACGATGACGCTCCACCATTAACATTACAGTATTTTGAACGGAAGACGAAAGACTTGCAAATGCATTTGCAAGCAATGTATTTTTTGCATCGCTAGTCATTTTAGGATGAGCCAAGAAGTTTAATAGCTCTTTATCATTTGTGAAAACTTCATTCACTATGCGAAGCTCTTCTTCAAGTTGGTTAATGAGATTTTGCTCTTTCGCAATTTGGAAAAGAGCTACAGCATAACGTCCTGCTACAGTTATATCGCTCATTTACCTTCTCCTGCCTCTTGAATATATTCATTGATTAGTTTTTCTTGATCAGCTGATGAAAGTTCTTTCTCAATCACCTTAGAAGCGATCATGACAGATAATGAAGCTACTTGCTCGCGTAATGCGGCAACTGCTTTTTCTCTCTCTTGAACGATTTCACGTTTTGCTGATTCTTTAACACGTTCAGCCTCTGCACGCGCTTGTTTAATAATATCTTCGCGTTGTGCTTCGCCTTGTTGCTTAGCATTCTCTATAAGTTGTCCCGCTTCAGTGCGAGATTGTTTTACGATTTCACGCTGTTCTTCTAGATATTTCAGTGCTTCTTTTCTACTAACTTCAGCTGCTTCGATTTCATTCGCAACATGCTCTTCACGTTCTTTCATGATGCCCATTAGCGGACCCCATGCAAACTTCTTAAGCAACGCTAACAAAATAATAAAGATTACAAGCTGGTATATGATATCCCCACCATTAAAGTGGGCTGCTTGACCAAGAACAAAATTGCTTGTTAACACGCTCGGTTCACTCCCTTCATGAGATTCACTATTGAAGTTCTGTATTTTCGATTGACAGTATCACTGTCATAAATGTGACTTTAACACAGAGCAATGGCGAAGGGTCTCCTTGGATCATCTTCGCCATTATTGAACTTTTTCAAGTTATCTTATTTACCCATTACAATAAACGCGATAACTACAGCGATGATTGGAAGTGCCTCAACTAACGCAATACCAACGAACATTGTAGTTTGAAGCATACCACGAGCTTCTGGCTGACGAGCCATTCCTTCAATTGTACGCCCAACGATAAGACCATTACCAATACCCGCACCTAGTGCACCTAATCCAACTGCGATAGCAGCAGCTATAAGACCTAAAGAACCTGTCATGATAAATTTCCTCCTTGAAATGTTGTTTTATTTTTTCATCAATATAATGTTCATAATGAACAATATTTATAATTAATGGTCGTCACTTACTTTATGGGAAAGATAAACCATCGTTAACATAGTAAAGATAAAAGCTTGAATGGAGCCGACAAAGATACTAAATCCTTCCCAAGCCAACATTGGTAATGCAGCAGTGGCTGCACCCACAACACCACTTGTTCCTAGTCCAGCAAGTAAAGTTAATAGTAACTCACCCGCGTAAATATTCCCGTAAAGTCGCAATCCTAGAGTTAACGTATTAGCGAACTCCTCAATAATCTTTAACGGAAACAAGAAACCCATTGGTTGGACATAAGTTTTGGCATAATTTTTCATGCCTCTCATCTTGATACCATAATAATGAGTTAAACCCATTACCATAACTGCCAAGGTTAAAGTTATTGCCGGATCAGATGTAGGTGATTTCCACCAAAGTTCGTGCCCTATTACAATCGAGAACGGCAATCCTAACATGTTTGAAACAAATACGTACAATATTAATGTCATTCCCAACATAAGGAACTGACCACCCGTACGCCAATCCATATTGCTGTTGATGATGTTTTTCACAAAATCCATAACCCATTCGATAAAGTTTTGGATTCCTGTTGGCTTCATCGCAAGTTTTCGAGTTGCTGCTACAGCAATAATGAAGACAATGAGACTTGCGATAGTCATCATAAGAACGTTAGCCAAGTTGAAATGTATTCCAGTATCCATAAATTCCCACATAGGAGCTTCATGATTCAACAGTATTCACCTCTCTTCTTTACTACCTACGTATGTTTTGCATAAAATAATCTATCATAATGACAAAGTAAACTGTCATTAATCCCATTACCACGCATACCACTTGAAACTCGTCAGGATATCTCAATGCAATAATTGCAGCTAAACCCGCTACAGACATTCTAGTTAAACTGCCAAGGGAGCGCGTCTTCTTACCTTCGGCAACCTCTTGGGCGAACTTTTTGTTCTTTTTGACCATTGACCAGAATATAAATAGGCTGAAGGCAGTTCCAAGCAATAATCCTTGGAAGACTGAATCATGTGAAGTGAAACCCACCCCGAGTACATAAATACCCATTAAATACAACATGTATTTCAGCTGCCTATTGAACATTTTTTCCAATTCTAGCATTTTGTCATGTAATCTCCCTAGAAATATTGTTGTATCTGTGTTTAGCTAGGGAATTTGCCCGTAACAAGTCCAAATAGAAGGTCAAAAACCATCTTCTATTTGACACGTTATTAACGTATGAAACCCCTCTCATTTTACATCCTTAGTTAGCATACAATAGGCAAGAATCATTGTCAATGAGTGGTTAGTGAAATTTGTCACAGGTTTGTAATTATTAACGAATTGTTCACAAATTATCTTTTCTATACTATTGACATCCATTTTATTTTACTTATTATCCTCTAATCACTCAATAAGTAACGTCTTTTCTATCCGATCTTCCCTTCCACTCTTTCTCGCAAAGATTATCGCTTTATACACTCCTTTAGGCGGCAAGTTCTTTTTCAATACATCTTTTTTGATCAAACCGGAAGGTGCCGACCTGGACCAATCCAAATATCCAGCGAATTTCAAGCTATCTTCCTCATAAAGGGCAATACCGAATTCTTCAGCCCCGCGCGGAAGGTACATTTCGTATCGATATGTCCCTTTCCGGTCCCCTTGGCCAAAATCAAATCCCATTATCCTTGGGTAATCAGGCTCTTCTTTTACATATAAATAAGGTAAGGATATTCTTTTGGTTCCTTCCATTATAATGAGGTATCCATCAAAGACTCCTTTTTTAAGCTTGGCTGGGTTGACCTGCAGCCCCACTTTTATCCGTTTCTTTTCCTTCGGATTCAAAGTAAGGGATTTCGGCAATTCCCAAGTAAGTCCCGTCTCTTTCAGCGGGACCATGAAAGAGTACTTCCTCATTTCCGTTCCTGTATTTTCTATGACTATCGTTTCATGATGTTCTTCAATTCCGTCTTTTTTTGTATACATCCCAAAGGACAATGAGCTTGGACTCAAGAGCGTGTCCGCTTTTAATGCTTCGTCGACCTGGATCCGTCCAGCCCCCTGTTCATATGTATGATACAGTTCTTTTGCAGATTTCCTCAATGGTTTGGAAGTGCTCATCAATGCAGATTTCACTTGCTCCGGATTCCATTCGGGGTGTTTTTGCAGGATTAAAGCGCATGCTCCGGCAACATGCGGTGAGGACATACTTGTTCCATCCAAGGACATATATCCTTCGGGGATGGTACTTTCAATTTCCACTCCTGGAGCCAATACGTCAGGCTTTATTCCCCATGATACGGTTACCGGTCCCCTGGAACTAAAATCTGCGAGCTTATCCTGCTCGTTCTTATAAACAAATTGAACGGTTTTGCTCTGCCCTTGCTCCATGATTTGCTTTAGCTGCAATCCATCTCTTCTATTAATAGAAGCAGCTGGGATGTTCATTTCTTTTTCCAAGCTTCCCGTAAAGGTCCCGCTCGTATTATTATAAACAATTACCCCCTTTGCACCTGCCTTCTCTGCATTGGATACTTTCTGCTGGAAGGTAAGTGTGCCACGTTCCATCAGCACAATCTTATCCCGGGCATGTTTCAGGTCCTTTTCATTACCAAGACCTCCAAATATGACATCCTCGGAAAACGTCAGGTTCCATTTTTTAGAGCCTTGAAACACGATTAAATGCGATTGATGCTTCTTCGATCCAAGTCCGTAAATCATATACGGAACCCTTAAGGGAGGAGTCGATGCCCCAACGGAAATCGCTTTTTCCGCTGTTCCGGGTGAGCCTACGGTCCATACAGCCGGACCGGAATTCCCATTTGATGTCACGGCAACGATACCGCTTTCCACAGCCTTATTCAATGCAAGGGAAATAGGTAAATCAGGGCCATTGACGTTATTGCCAAGAGAGAGGTTCAAGACATCCACCTTATCCTTCATGGCTGACTCAATAGCCATCAAGACTTGGTCTGTATCTCCTGCACCACCTGGCCCCAAAGCTCGATATGCATATATCTCCGCTTCTGGTGCAACGCCTTTCATCTTTCCATTGGCTGCAATGATGCCTGCCACATGAGTCCCATGTAATGTATCCAGGTCGCCTTGGTTTTTGGTTTCCATCGGATCTTCATCACCATCAACCAGATCCTTCCCTCCCTTATAAGCACGTTGCAAATCTGGATGTGTATAATCGATGCCAGTATCTATGATTCCTACTTTAACCCCTTTCCCGGTGATCCGGTGATTCTCCTTATCAAAGAAACCCCTGACCCTGCCTCCTCCTATGTATGGGACACTTTTATCCAACACCGCTTGATAAACGGATACTTCCGTTACAGCCTGAATTACATCCTCTTTTTTAAGTTGTTCTATCTCATTCATTTTCCCATGAACGGAAAATCCATTCAGGGCAACTGAATAAACATTCCGTAATTGAAGGGATGGATATTTTTCAAGCAGTTTTTCGATTTTTTTTTGTTGAAACACCTTATCCATCGTGACAACAACCGTTACTTCCTTAGATTCAGATAGTTTTGGTAAAGGCGGCAGAATGACGGATGCCAATCCCTTTTCATTTTGATAAATAAATATAAAAAGGAAAACAAACACTATGAACGTTTTCTTTCCCAACATAATCATCCCCTTAGCAGTTATCTTTTCTCAACAACCTTGGAGTATGCAAATAAAAAAGGAAAAGCGCGTGGCTTTTCCTTTTTCTATGAGTCAAATCGGGTTGGCGGCATGTCTGCTCGATTAAAATAGTAACGAATGGCTTCCGCGATGCGAACCGAAGCATTTCCATCCCCATAAGGATTGGAAGCCTTGGACATTTTTTCGTGCACCTCTTGATCGGTGAGCAATTCATGTGCCAAATTATAAATGTTTTTTTCTTCGGTACCCGCCAATCTTAAGGTTCCAGCTGCAATCCCCTCAGGACGTTCTGTCGTATCCCTTAATACTAGGACAGGTACACCAAGTGATGGTGCCTCTTCCTGGATTCCCCCAGAATCAGTCAAAATCAGATAGGCTCTTGAAGCGAAGTTATGGAAGTCCAATACATCCAGCGGTTCAATCAAATGAATCCGCGGATCGTCCCCGAGGATTTCGTTTGCCAATTCCTGAACAAGCGGGTTTAAATGGACTGGATATACTACTTGAACGTCATCATGCTCAGCAATGATTCTCTTTACGGCCCTGAAGATATTCCTCATGGGTTCGCCAAGGTTTTCCCTGCGATGGGCGGTAAGTAAAATGAGCTTGTCTTCTCCAAGTCCATTTAAAACCGGATGGGAATACGTGGAACGTACAGTAGTTTTTAAAGCATCGGTTGCCGTATTTCCCGTCACGAAGATATTATCCTTCTTGTTCTCGTTCAGCAGATTCTCCTCCGCTTTCGAAGTCGGCGCAAAATGCAAATCTGCCATAGTGCCTGTAAGCTGCCGATTCATCTCTTCCGGATAGGGGGAATACTTATTCCATGTGCGCAGCCCCGCTTCAACATGCCCAATGACAATTTGATTATAAAAAGCTGCCAGACTTGCGACAAACGTTGTGGTTGTATCACCGTGTACAAGAACAATATCAGGTTTAGCTTCCTTCATTACCGAATCAAGACCATTTAAAGCTCTTGTTGTAATGTCAGCAAGCGTTTGCCGTTCCTTCATTATGTCCAAGTCATAGTCCGGCTGTATGGAAAATAGTTCGAGAACTTGATCTAACATTTGCCGATGCTGAGCCGTAACGGCAACGATTGGCTTGAAAAATTCTGGGTGTTTTTGAAATTCGAGTACTAAGGGAGCCATTTTGACAGCTTCTGGTCTCGTTCCGAAAATGGTCATGACTTTTATCGGTTTATTCATTCGTGACACCTCAGTTTCTTTCCTTATTTTGTGCCGAATAAACGATCTCCCGCGTCTCCAAGACCTGGAACGATATACCCGTGTTCATTCAGTTTTTCGTCAAGACCCGCAATATAAATATCAACATCAGGATGGGCTTCTTTTAATGCTTCTACACCTTCTGGAGCTGCAATCAAACACATGAATTTAATATTGACTGCACCGCGCTTTTTAATGGAATGGATCGCTTCGATGGCTGATCCGCCAGTGGCCAACATCGGGTCAACGACAATGCATTCCCTTTCTGCCAAATCGCTTGGCATTTTGGCATAATACTCAACCGGTTTCAATGTTTCAGGGTCACGGTAAAGTCCGACATGTCCGACCTTTGCAGCAGGAATCAGCTTAATGATCCCGTCCACCATACCTATGCCTGCACGTAAAATCGGGACGATTCCCACTTTTTTACCGGAAAGCATTTTCACTTTCGCTGTGCTTACAGGCGTTTGGATTTCCACCTCTTCCAGCGGCATGTCCCTCGTGATTTCAAAGGCCATCAATGATGCGACTTCATCCACTAGTTCACGGAATTCTTTTGTTCCTGTATTTATATCACGTATATAGGCTAATTTGTGTTGAATTAACGGGTGATCGAAAACATAAACTTTTCCCATTTAGCATCTCTCCAATTCCATTGCTTAGTTTTGCGCTTTTTTATGATTTCCCTAATCGAATAGAAAAATTTTCGTGTCTTTTAAAATTCACTTCAACCTATTTTACAGAAAAACGTTTCAATCTTCAATAAAGGTTTAGATGTCAGACCTATTTTCACTATTCGGATTCTTCTAACACTACCCTTCCATAAAATACAAAAAAACCGCTCCCTTTAAAAGGGAGCAGCTACGATATATTACAATGAAGGATATAGTTCAAATTTGTTCGCTAATGATTCAACACGCTGTTTTGCTTCTTCAAGTTTAGCTGCGTCTTCATTATTTTTCAAAACAAGTCCGATGATTGAAGCTATTTCATCCATGTCTTCCAATCCGAAGCCACGTGATGTTACCGCTGCAGTCCCAATGCGTATACCGCTTGTGACGAATGGTTTTTCCGGGTCATAAGGAATGGCATTTTTGTTCACGGTAATACCGATTTCATCCAAAACATGCTCTGCGATTTTACCAGTTAATCCAGTAGAGCGCACATCAAGAAGAATCAAGTGATTGTCCGTTCCATCAGAAACAAGGGTGAACCCTTCTTTCTTCAAACCTTCGCCCAAACGTTTTGCATTATCGATGATTTGTTGTGCATATACTTTAAATTCATCTTGAAGCGCTTCGCCGAATGCAACAGCCTTAGCGGATATAACATGCATCAACGGACCGCCTTGAATTCCAGGGAAGATGGATTTATCGATCTTCTTACCAAATTCTTCTTTACAGATGATCATTCCTCCGCGTGGTCCGCGAAGTGTTTTATGAGTGGTTGTCGTTACAAAGTCAGCATAAGGAATCGGGCTTTGATGCAATCCTGCCGCAACTAAACCAGCAATATGCGCCATATCGACCATTAAATATGCCCCTACTTCATCTGCAATTTCACGGAATCGCTTGAAGTCGATTTCCCGAGGATATGCACTTGCACCCGCTACGATTAATTTCGGTTTGTGCTGACGCGCTTTTTCCAATACATCATTGTAATCGATACGGTGATCTTTTTCGTCTACACCATATTCAACAAAATTGTAGTTAACGCCACTGAAGTTAACTGGACTACCGTGTGTTAAGTGACCTCCATGCGAAAGGTTCATCCCAAGCACTGTGTCTCCAGTTTGAAGAACAGTAAAGTAAACGGCCATATTGGCTTGAGCTCCAGAGTGAGGCTGTACGTTCACATACTCCCCTCCGAAAATTTCTTTCGCACGTTCACGAGCTAGATCTTCAACGATGTCTACATATTCACATCCGCCATAGTAACGTTTTCCAGGGTATCCTTCTGCATACTTATTAGTCAAGACCGATCCTTGTGCTTCCATGACAGCTTCACTCACGAAGTTTTCAGAAGCAATAAGTTCAATCTTACTTCTTTGACGCCCTAATTCCAGTTGAATTGCGTTAAACACTTGCTCATCTTGCTTTGCTAAACGATTCATTCCGTAATTCCTCCTCAAATTGTGCGTGATTCGCTTTTTAGTATTTATGTGCAACATGCCTTCAAAAAAGCATGAAAAAGCCTTACTAATAGTTATTAGAAAATTCTACTCCATTTTAACATGTCTAATTTAGAAGTGATAGTCTAATTTTATCGAACGTTAAATGTTTTTTTATTTAAAAACGTTCGTATTTAACATCAAAATTGTGCTGAATAGCTCTTTCACCCTATATTCCATAAGCAAAATCACCATTCTATTAGCGCTATAAAGTAATGTTTTTTTGCGGAACCTTATCTTGGGCTTTACGATTTCGCCCGCATTCAATTAAAAAACAGCATTCCCCATCCGAGAAATGCTGTCCCACTTACCCATTAAGTACAACTTTTGTTTTCAGAAATGTCCCGATAAACGGCCCGCTCCCCGCCAATCAGTTTCGGACGTGTTTTTGCCATGGTCACATGTGCATGTCCTATTTCTTTAATGGCAGAGCGAATAGGAACCGCCACATGTTTCAGATGCATGCCAATGAAGGTGTCCCCGATGTCAATCCCCGCATCCGCTTTGATATGCTCGACTACGACGGCATCTTTCCATTGCTGGTAGGCATACGTCGCCATCGATCCCCCAGCTGTTCTTACAGGTACAACCGAAACTTCTTCATAATCATAGCGAACCGCTGTTTCCCTTTGTAAAACCAAGGCCCTGTTTAAATGTTCACAACATTGATATGCAACCTGAACACCCGTTTTTCCTTGAAAATCCCTAACTACGGAAAAAATCATCCCTGCAACATCGAGCGTACCTTCAGTACCGATCCTTTTCCCGATCACTTCACTTGTACTGCAGCCGATCACAAGCAGCTGATTCTCTTTTAAAGCTGTCTGTTCTTGAAACTCATGTAAAAGTTCCCGGAACTGGTTTTCCCATATCTCAAGCTCATTTGAAGATGTAGCATCACTAGTCATGAAAACGCATCCTTTCAATAAGAAAACTTACTATCGGCAAAAAAGGGTTCTCTCCAAAAAACAATAAGTATTAACTATGTTTACCTTCATATTCCGCAATCTTACCGATCCTGTTTTGATGACGCCCGCCTTCAAATTCCGATGTCAGCCATGTTTGTGCAATTTCCCTGGCCAGTCCCGGGCCAATGACACGTTCCCCCATCGCTAACATATTGGTATCATTATGCTGGCGGGTCAATTTCGCACTATAGACATCATGAACCAATGCACATCGTATTCCTTTGACTTTATTGGCAGCAATGCTCATTCCAATTCCAGTTCCACAGATTAAAATGCCCCGATCGAACTCGCCCCGCGCCACTTTTTCAGCAACAGGCAAGGCATAATCCGGATAATCCACCGACGTACTGCATTCACAGCCAAAGTCCTCAAATGGAATCTGTAACTCATTCAATAAATTCTTTATTTCTTCACGGATATGTAAACCACCATGATCCGAAGCAATCGCAACTTTCATCATAATCCTCCTCTAGCTTTTTCATTTGATTTTATTGTGTCACAAAATTATGAAAAGATAAAGGATGTCCATCCTTTTTCCCCGCAAAGAAGCAGGAAACCGACTTGGGCTTCCTGCAGTAATTGTCAAGTGTGAAAGCGGGTATGGTCGTGTTAACCTTTTTCCGCTTTCACTTTAAGTTCCAGTGCCGATTATTCGACATTTACATGACTAGCGCTTGTTCGCTTGTCGCAGCCGTCACTTCTTCCGCTCCAGCAGATGCTTATTCTGCAATAGCAGCCACTTCTTGGGGCTGCCTTGATCCTACACTTTGCATGGACGGTCAACAAGCTTAGTAATATCTTTTACTGCAGCGACCACATTATGTACCCCGTTTATTCTTTAAGCCTTTTGACTAATTCTTCTATTAATCCCTGCAGCTCCCTGAACGTTTCCAGGTAAATGCCTTCAGAGCCGCCAAACGGATCTATTATGTCTCTATCATATTTATCCTCAATAACGAATTCTTTTAAAGTGAAAGTCTTGTCGATCATTTGGGGGTATGCACGAGTAATGACAGATTTATGCCCTTCCGTCATGGTGAAAATATGAGTCGCCCATTCCATTTCCATTTCGGATAAAGGCGTTGAATGATGATTATGCACGATGTCATTTTCAGCCAATACATTTTTTGCATGCAGTGAAGCATCCTGGCCTGATGAAGCATACACGCCTGCGGACTTCACTTCAACACCCCCAATATTCTTATTTTTCAATATCGCTTCTGCCATCGGGCTTCTGCATGTGTTACCTGTACATACAAATAATACTCGGATCATTTTTAACGCCTCCTTTTTTATTCATTATAAGCTATCGCCCGTTTATTATAGTCAAAAAAATCACTCTCATCTTGTCCTAAGAAAAATAAAAACCGCTCCAGTAATCGGAACAGTTGAGGAAGGAACGATATGAATTCAAGCGGATCAAAAAGAGAACAATAATTTCAATCCAAACGCGCACAGGATGCTTCCGCCAAGAATCTCACTATACACGCCAAGCAAGCCCTGCATTTTTCTGCCCAGTAAAAGCCCAGCCCACGTTAATAGAGTGGCAGCAAACCCAAAACAAAGAACGGTTAAAATCGTTTTTGCACCGTAAATTCCCAGTGTCAATCCTACCGAGAAGCTATCCAGGCTCACCCCTAAAGCAAAAATGAATAGACCTTTCCCGATAGGGGCCAGCATCTTATTTTCCCTGGCACCCACCCCATCCTTTTTACCAGGGATAAACATCTGTATACCAAGAATGATCAACAATAGACCGCCGGCGTATGTAGCGAAGGTCCCGAATTTCTCTGAAATGAAACGGCCCGCCCCCATTCCAAGCAATGGCATCCAAATATGAAAAATGCCTACTGTCAGCCCTATAAAAAGTATTTGCCTCAACCTTAGCTTAAACATTCCCATTCCAAGGCCAACTGAAAAGGCATCCATTCCCAACGCGAATGCCATTAGCAATAAGGTGATGATTTCTCCAGCAAATGTATTCATTCAAATCCCCCTCGGACGTGCCTACTACATGTTATGCATGTCCGAAAAGAAATAGAAGGATAAAATCAGTCCTTATTACACATGTTCCTTGATGATTTGATGACCTGCCGCCTTCTCAAGCCGGTTCATGACCGCGGCTCCTATTCCAGCCTCAGGAAACATTTCACTAAAAATGACATCGACCTCAAGCTCGTCAAACTGTCTTAAAGCATTATATAAACCAGTCGCAACGGTATGTAAATCCGCTAATGAACCCGGGACAACTACATGATCCGCCTTATAATCCTGTTGATGTTCATAAGCCGTTATGATTCCCACCTTTAACCCATCCGTTCTTTTTTCATCCACAAGCTTCTGAAGGAAAGCTTGATTACCCTTGACTAAATATAGGGGTGCCTTCGGAGCGTAGTGGGTATACTTCATGCCCGGGGCTTTTGGCGCGGTTTCCTGATCCTTCAATGCGACATCTTGCCGGACTTCCCCTATTACGGCTTCCAGCTGTTCTAGGGTCACTCCGCCAGGTCTTAAAATAACAGGTACTTCCACAGTGCAGTCAAGTACTGTGGATTCTACGCCAACACCAGTAGTCCCGCCATCGACTATGCCTGCAATCCGGCCCATCAAGTCATCTTCAACATGATTTGCCGAGGTGGGGCTTGGTTTCCCGGAAGTATTTGCACTCGGAGCCGCAATGGGCAAATCACTTGCACGAATAAGGCCTAGGGCTACCTGATGATCCGGCATCCTGACAGCCACCGTGTCCAATCCAGCTGTCACAAGGTTTGATAGCTGGCCCGGTTTTCGTTTCATGATCAAAGTCAAAGGACCCGGCCAAAATTTTGCCATTAACTTCCTGGCCTGTTCCGGAATCTCTTCTACAATACCTGACAACTGGTCATCGGAGGCTATGTGAACGATCAAAGGATTATCACTCGGACGCCCCTTCGCTTCAAACACTTTTTTGACGGCCTCGTCATTTTTGGCATTCGCCCCCAGTCCATAAACGGTCTCTGTAGGAAAAGCCACCACTTGATTTGCCTTTAATAATTCAGCTGATTGTATAATCTGGGGATAACTTTCTAAATTATCCACATTTTTATCCACTGACCAAATTTTCGTTTTCATCTTGAACACCATCGCCTTTTAATGTTTCTTATTTTATATAATTGCTTTTATATGAAGGATATTCTCAAATTATTGTAATAAATTCTCTTGAAGATACTTTGAAAGTATAAAAGAAGTATTCACATAATTCAAGCGTTATCCACAAATTGGGGATAACCACATCGAATCCGTGGATAAGTTTGTGGATATTAATAATTAATGACAGACTTTTTTGATTTTTTGTTAATAACCCTGTGGATAAGTTTACGAAATTATCTGATTTTAAAAAAGAGGGCATCTGCCCCCTTTTTTAAAATAGATCATTGAAGATTTCTGCAAATAAAGACTTCACTTCCACCTCAGGCTCCTTTTCTCCTTCATATAATTGTTGACCTTGTTTATTGGATGCTGCAAGTTCAACCTGGTTTTCTTCTACATTCCCATCAATGACTTCCTCCGTCACTTGTTCCTTGTCTTTTTCTTCTGTCACTTGTTTTTTTACTTCCGGCTCTGTAACCTCTTCTTTTACGCTCTCCTCCACTACCTCTTCTTCAACTGCTGCCTCGGTCCCTTTTTCCTTTTCAGCCGTTTCTTCTACAACTTCTTCCTCTGCAACGGGCTCACCTTCTTCATTTGTTGCAGCATACACCTTCCCTTCCGAGTTCAAGGATCTTTCACCCTCATCCTCGACAATCGGACTTTGACTTACAGCCGTCCCATTTGAAAAATCCAGGAAACATAATGGGGGAAATAGAACACACCACCAATTTGCGCCTTCCCCTTCCCCAAGCGTGATAATCACCGCTTCATAATCCCCTGCCGGATATAAATACTGCCCGTAGAGTTTTGTCGGAAATTCCGCTTGTCCAAAGTCCACTTTAACTGACTGCTCCAACCCTTGTTCCTTTATAACTGCTTCAGCCGTCGCTTGGATATCCGGCAGATGCGAGGTGATCACATCCCTCGCTTCATCCAAAGAAGTAAGTTCCTCGACCCACTTAGTGATATCTTCATTTACCTCATCCCTAATCAGGCGTTTAACCGCTTGATCCTTTTCTGCATCACTATTGGCAAGAATCCGCAGACGAATCGCCTCATCCGGGATCACCTTCGTAGCTTCAGCACCGACCATCTCCGCTTTAGGCATATATATACTTACGATCGTTCCTATAGTTAAGATTAATAGATAAATAATGGCTAAATGTTTAGTTTTCATCGCCTTCGCCCCCTCACATGAATTAGTCTCACCATTTTCCAGCTATCTTAAACTAGTAAAAACAAAAAAGTTGATAGCTGGAAATATAGATTCCAAAGGATAATGAGGGTGGATTATAAAAAAATCCGTCTCACATAGGAAGACGGATCACTTTAATGCAGCGAAGACCATTCGATCTTTTTCATTAATGTCATTTATGATGGATACTTCTGCAGAAGGAAAGGTTCGCTTCAATAAATCGGCAACAGCCTCACCCTGTCCAGTTCCCACTTCAAAACCGATCAGCCCAGGCACCTTCATGATCAGAGGTAACTGCTCCATAAAGCGGCGGTAAAAGTCCAGCCCATCGATACCGGCAAATAATGCACGATGCGGTTCATGACCTGTCACGACCACTGACATGGATTCATGATCATCATCTGGTATATAGGGCGGATTCGATAAAAGGATGTCCACCTTCTGGTTTTTGTTCATGAAAGGCAAAAGCAAATCACCTTGCATGAACTCCACTTCGGCACCTAGCGATTTGGCATTTTTCCGCGCCACCTCAAGCGATGGTTCCGCTATGTCCGTGGCCGTCACCAATAAGTTTGATTTCTCAAGTTTCATCGTAATGGCGATAGCTCCGCTGCCGGTCCCAATATCAGCTAAACGAAGCTTCTGTTCCTCCATAAAAATGGCCGGGATTTTACGTAAAGCATAATAAATCAATTCTTCTGTTTCAGGTCTCGGTATGAGCACCTCTTCATTCACAAAGAAGGTCCGTCCATAAAATTCCTCACTGCCGATTATATATTGGATGGGCGTTCCCTCAGCATGCAGCTCAACAGCGGCCTTAAATTGCCCAAAATCCGCTTCACTAAGCTCATCATGAAGGTTGGCTAGCATTTGGGAGCGGGTTTGTTTTAAAAAGTGCTGTAACAGGAGTTCCCCAGCATTGGCATCACGATCATTTTCCTTTAAAAAAGAAGAAGCCCATTTAAGGGCTTCGAACACTTTCACGGCAGAGTTACTCATCTGCATTTTCCAGCCTTGACGATTGGTCTTCCATGATTAATGCATCAACGACTTCATCCAGTTTACCTTCCATGATTTGATCCAGTTTTTGAATCGTTAAACCAATACGGTGGTCGGTAACGCGATTTTGCGGGAAGTTATAAGTGCGAATCCTTTCGGATCGATCGCCCGTTCCAACGGCAAGCTTCCTATTTTGATCATATTCCGCCTGCACTTCGCGATGGATTTTATCGTATACCCTGGCACGCAAAACCTTCATTGCCTTTTCCTTGTTCTTGATTTGTGATTTTTCATCTTGACAGGATACAACCGTATTGGTCGGAATATGGGTCAAGCGCACCGCCGACATTGTCGTATTGACACTTTGCCCTCCAGGACCGCTTGAAGCAAAGGTATCGACACGAACATCCTTATCATGGATTTCAACTTCCACTTCCTCAGCTTCAGGCAAAACGGCAACCGTGGCTGTAGATGTATGAATCCGTCCGCCTGATTCAGTTTCAGGTACCCGCTGAACGCGATGCGCTCCATTTTCGAACTTCAACTTTGAATATGCACCATTGCCATTAATCATGAATATGATTTCCTTGTAGCCGCCAAGCCCTGTAGGACTTGCTTCAATGACTTCAATCCGCCAACCTTGCACCTCGGCAAAACGGCTATACATTCGGTATAGACTACCCGCAAATAAGGCTGCCTCATCTCCGCCTGCCGCTCCGCGAATCTCCATGATTACGTTTTTATCATCGTTAGGGTCCTTAGGGATAAGCAATATTTTCAGTTTATCTTCAAGGCCTTGTATGGTTTCATCAAGTTCATTGACCTCTTCTTTTACCATTTCCCGCATTTCCGCATCAAGTTTCTCGTCCAACATGGCCTTCGCTTCCTGGAGTTGCTCACGAACCGCTTTATATTCTTTATAAGTCGATGCGGTCTCTTGAATGCTGGATTGCTCCTTAGAATATTCCCTTAGCTTCTTAGAATCATTAATGATCTCCGGGTCACTCAATAGTTCATTCAATCTTTCATATCTATCTTCTACTGCTTGTAAACGATCAAACAAATTATTCACCTCATAAATTTTCCAAAACATCGAAACGAATTGGAAGTAATCCATCTTTTCTAACTATAAATAAGTAGCTCAGTGCCCCAAGTCAGTTCACTTCTAGTTTAATTATAGTATAGGTGAATAATCAACGTCAAAGAGGTTTCAAAAATGTCGTTATTTCTTTAATTCGACATCTAAATTATATTGAGGCACAACCCTGTTTATCATGCCTTCTATTCGCCGCAATTCCTCTTTTCTATCTTTTTCCGTCTTGATTTCACCTTTATCATGGACCGTAACATGTATGGTATTTCCATTAAACCAAACGGAGCCCGCCTCATAATTAGTTTCCGATTCAATGACTCCCCGGATTTCATCAATTTGCTGCCCCATGGATGGAGAATTATTGGATGTATGATGCGGTGTATTGAGGACCTGATCTGATGGTCGTTCCGCTTCATTGTCCCAATCCTTATTCGATACCTGATTTAAACCCTTGCCAACAAAATCCCTGCCATCACGGGATTGATCTCCATATTCCGAATCATTATTTATTGCATTGTCATTTTGGCCGCAAGCCGTTAGTACAGCAAGCAGAAAGGCCGTCATAATAAGCAGTTTCAATTTCATATCTTTTCCCTCCATTTCGACTGGTTAAGAAGAACATTTCCCCGTTAGCCTGCCCAAAAATGGGCAATATTTATCGTTTATTCCCCTTCCATGTATTGGTGATGCAACCCCAATCCCAACCATTTCTTGATAAAAAAAAGCACCCTACGATCTCAGCGGATCATAGGGTGCCATTTTTCAAATATGTTCTTTAATCCCAACAGCCTGCTTACCCGGAACTTCGTGATGATGGCGGCAGCGGGGCTCGTATGATTCCGATGCACCCACAAGGATGATCGGCTCATCATAGGAGGCCGGCTCCCCATTTATCAATCGCTGTGTCCTGCTCGCAGGTGATCCGCACACTTCACACACAGCCTGCAGCTTAGTCACCGATTCTGCAAGCGATAATAGAACAGGCATAGGACCGAATGGTTCACCTCTGAAATCTTGATCGAGTCCAGCCATGATCACCCGATAACCGCTGTCCGCAAGATGCTGGGCAACCCCGATGATTTCATGATCAAAAAATTGCACTTCATCGATTGCAATGATATCCAGGGGCTTGTCCAAATACTTGAAAATATCCGTTGAATGGGCAATCGGTTTTGCCATCACAGAAGAGCCATTATGTGATACGACAGCCTCTTCCGCATAGCGATTATCAATAGCCGGTTTAAATACAGCTATTTGCTCTTTAGCAAATTGAGCACGGCTGACTCGTTTAATCAATTCCTCAGATTTACCTGAAAACATGCTTCCGCAAATAAGCTCGATCCAGCCTGTTTGTTTCATTACATACATGGAAACAGCTACTCCCTTCCACCTGTCGATCCTTTGGCCATTATTGAAGTCGACCCGGCTTTATATGAATTCTTACTTGTTTATGGAAAATAAAAAACAGGCAAGAAAAATACTTGCCTGTTTTTTAAAAAGTCCGGCTTATTTAATACCGTATTTTTTGTTGAAACGATCAACACGTCCGCCAGCTTCAGCGAATTTTTGACGACCAGTATAGAATGGATGGCACTCTGAACAAGTCTCAACTTTGATCTCTTCTTTAACTGAACCAGTTTCAAAAGTGTTTCCGCAAGAGCAAATTACTTTTGAAAGCTTATAATTTGGATGAATTCCAGTTTTCATTCTTTTCAGCTCCTTATGCCCTGAATCATTCGAAACAGAGTTATATACTTCAAGTTGAGGGAAAAACACCCTCACATTTATTGTAAAAACACATGAACTCATTATAACAACTTAAGACTAGTTGTGCAACTGTTTGTTTCTTACAGGGCTTAAGAACGTTTTACGCCCGCTGGCCCCTTTTTCATTTCTGACATCTCTTCATCCAGCTTACTGAAAAATTCTTCATTACCTTTTGTCTGTTTTAGACGGCGAAGGAATTTCTCCGAGAAATCAGGTGAATCTGACATCGTTTTCCTAATGGCCCATAGTTTATCCAGGCGATCTTTCGGAATTAACAATTCTTCTTTACGAGTGCCTGAGCGACGAATATCGATTGCCGGGAAGATGCGTCTTTCGGCAAGGGCACGATCTAAATGAAGCTCCATATTGCCCGTCCCTTTAAATTCTTCATAAATGACATCGTCCATTCTTGAACCCGTATCCACCAATGCTGTAGCAAGAATCGTCAGGCTGCCGCCTTCCTCGATATTCCTCGCCGCACCGAAAAAGCGTTTTGGACGGTGGAATGCAGCAGGGTCAATCCCCCCTGACAGTGTACGCCCGCTCGGCGGAATGACAAGGTTGTATGCACGGGCAAGTCGAGTGATGCTGTCCATTAATATGATGACATCCCGTTTATGCTCCACAAGGCGCATGGCTCGTTCCAATACCAGCTCAGCCACCTTGATATGGTTTTCCGGCACTTCATCGAAAGTTGAACTTACCACGTCCCCTGCGACGGAACGTTCAATGTCCGTCACTTCTTCCGGGCGTTCATCGATCAACAGCACAATCAATTCCGATTCGGGATGGTTTGTGGTTATCGCATTGGCAATTTCCTTGATGAGCATCGTTTTACCGGCTTTTGGCGGTGCGACAATCAGACCGCGTTGCCCAAACCCGACCGGTGCCAGGACATCCATGATCCTTGTTGATAAGTTCTTCGGTGTCGTTTCCAGTTTAATTTGCCTGTTTGGATATAACGGTGTTAAACCTGGAAAGTGGACACGCTCTTTAGCTGATTCCGGATTATCGCCATTGACCGCTTCGACATGCAGCAATCCATAATAGCGCTCGTTTTCTTTTGGAGGCCTTACCTTACCGGACACTTTATCTCCATTTCGCAAATCGAATCTGCGGATCTGTGAAGCAGAAATATAAATATCCTCCGAGCTTGGAGAATAATTAATTGGACGCAGGAAACCGAAGCCCTCTGAAGGTATGATCTCTAAAACGCCCTCCATGAATAGGAGACCATCCTGCTCAGCTTGTGCTTTAAGGATAGCGAAAATAAGTTCCTTTTTTGAAAGTTTGCTGTAATAGGAAACTTTATATTCACGCGCGTGCTCATATAGATCCTTTAGTTTCATGTTTTCTAAATTAGAAATAGTTAAATTCATTATGACACCACACTTTTATTAATTAAACGTTTTCACCCATACTGAAAAAGAAATGGTTTGTTAGATGGAAGAAAAACCGCAATCCATGTACCCGACCAGAGTTTTCTTAGAAAGGATGATACATTTTACATGTAAAGAAGAAAATTATTTGAAGGCTTCTTGAAGTTTGGAGTGAAAGGGCAGATTTTAAATTATTAATAGTAGACCAAGCTTTATTTTACTTTTTTTATTTTAATTATTCAACTTAAATTTTTTTAAAGAGAAAGCGAGCGATGAAACCGCTCGCTTTTTAAAGTGATTTTCTAAAAAACGTTATCAATCAATCAAACCATTCGGTTTAATCTTAAGGCTGTGGCGCCCATCAATGAATCGAACGGTACCTGATTTAGCACGCATGACCACGGATTGTGTTTCACCGTAATGTCCTTTAAATTGTACACCGCGTAAAAGTTCTCCATCAGTCACACCAGTTGCAGCAAAAATTGCGTCATCTCCGCGAACAAGGTCTTCCATTCTGAGGACTTTTCCTAAATCAAGGCCCATTTTTCCACAGCGTTCCACTTCTTCATCACTATGAGGAACGAGCTTACCCTGAATTTCCCCTCCAAGGCATTTCAAGGCAACGGCTGCAATAACTCCCTCTGGAGCTCCGCCAGATCCGAATAAGATATCAACACCGGTAAGATCGAAGGCCGTATTTATGGCTCCCGCTACATCTCCATCGTTGATCAACTTGATACGCGCCCCCGCCTCACGAAGTTCATGGATGATCTTCGAATGACGATCTCGGTTCAATACTGTTGCAACCACGTCTTGGATATCTTTATTCTTCGCCTTGGCTACCGCTTTCAGGTTGTCCAATATGGAAGCATTGATATCAATCTGGCCGACAGCCTCGGGTCCCACAGCTATTTTATCCATATACATATCCGGGGCATGAAGCAAGTTCCCCTTATCGGCTATCGCCAATACAGCCAATGCATTCCAGCCGCCAGATGCAACGATGTTCGTTCCTTCCAAAGGATCAACCGCAACATCCACCAGCGGTCCAAGACCAGTACCAAGTTTTTCGCCAATATAAAGCATTGGCGCTTCATCCATTTCCCCTTCACCGATTACAACCGTTCCTTGCATGGGAATAGTATTGAAAACATCCCGCATTGCAGTTGTCGCTGCATCATCTGCTTCGTCTTTCTTTCCTCTTCCCATCCAACGAGCTGAATTCAGTGCCGCCGCCTCTGTTACGCGGACAAGCTCCATCGATAAACTTCTTTCCATTTCCGGTTCCCCCTCATGTACACTAGCATGATTTATTTATATATTAGTATAACACATTATATCATATATAGTAACACAATGAGGTAACAAGAAAAGGGATCAGCTTTTAAGCTGCTCCACTTCTTCTTGCGTCATTTCTTCACGCCAAATTGTCGCTCCCAAACCCGAAAGTTTTTCAACAAGATGGCTATACCCGCGATCTATATGTTCAAGCCCGGTCACTTCCGTAATCCCTTCGGCCATTAAACCGGCAATTACAAGAGCTGCTCCGGCCCGTAAATCGCTTGCCTTCACTTTTGCCCCATGAAGTTGGACAGGACCATCGACGATGCCTGCTCTGCCTTCGACTTTGATCTTCGCATTCATGCGTCGCAGTTCATCAATATGCTTAAATCGTGCCCCGTATATCGTATCGGTCACCATGCTCGAACCGCTTGCTTTTGTTAAGAGGGAAGTGAAAGGTTGCTGAAGATCTGTTGGGAATCCAGGGTAAACCAATGTCTTGATATCAACGGGTTTATATTTTTCTCCCGGTGAGACGAATATCTGGTCATCACCCGCTTCAATATTAATACCCATTTCCCTTAATTTGGCGGTCAATGACTCCAAATGCTGGGGAATGACATTATCGATCAGAATCCCTTCACCAACAGCAGCGGCTAAAATCATGAAAGTACCGGCCTCAATCCGATCCGGTATGATCGTATGCTTGCACCCATGCAAACTTTCCACACCATCAATACGAATGATATCCGTTCCCGCACCCTTTATTTTCGCTCCCATATTGGTCAACAGTGTGGCAACATCGATGATTTCCGGTTCTTTCGCAGCATTTTCAATCACAGTGCGGCCTTTGGCCAAAACGGCGGCAAGCATGATGTTGATCGTTGCCCCCACACTAACGACATCCAAATATATGCGTGCTCCACGGAGCTCGTCCGCCCTAAGGTAAATGGCTCCTTGTTCATTCGTCACTTGAGCGCCCAGTGCTTCGAACCCCTTTATATGCTGATCTATCGGACGGGGTCCTAAATGGCAGCCCCCAGGCAAGCCGATCACTGCCTTTTTGAATTTACCAAGCATTGCCCCCATCAAATAATAAGAGGCACGTAACTTCTTGACCCTTCCATTGGGAAGAGGCATTGAAATCATCCTGCTTGGGTTGACTGTCATTTCACCCTCGTCAAAGGATACCTCACCGCCAATTTCCTCCATTAACGCTTTCAGCATCTGTACATCCGAGATATCAGGCAGGCCTTCAATCGTTACGGGAGAGTCCGCTAAAATGGTTGCCGGAATAAGGGCAACCGCACTATTTTTTGCTCCGCTGACACGAATGCTACCCTTTAAAGGGTAGCCACCGGCAATTTTAAGTTTTTCCATAATAAACTCCCTTCCACGCTAAGCACTTAGAAGCTACTTTCAAAAGTAATATTTTACCACAGGAAAATTGCATAATCCGACAACTTTTACTATCTAGTTCTTTAGTTTACACAAAAGTAGAAAATTCATGTAAAAAAAAGATAAAAATTTCTAATTTATGTTAATTTTATTTAAAAGGGTGCAATCTATAGCGACTTAGCGGCAAGGCATTATGCTTCAGTACGTGAATTCCAATCGTTCAAGAAAGCTTCAATCCCTTTATCCGTTAATGGATGGTGGAATAATTGCATTAAAACTTTATAAGGGATCGTTGCAATATGCGCCCCTTTAAGAGCCGCTTCCGTAATATGCATCGGATGGCGGATGGAAGCTGCAATGATCTCAGCGTTGATATCATGGATCGCAAATATGTCAGCGATATCCGAAATTAAATCCAGTCCATTTTGGCCGATGTCGTCCAAGCGTCCTAAAAATGGCGATACATAAGTTGCTCCTGCCCTAGCTGCCAATAAAGCTTGGTTGGCACTGAAAATAAGCGTGACATTAGTTTTGACACCTTGTTTTGTAAGAGCTGAAACAGCCTTCAAGCCGTCTGGGGTCATTGGCACTTTAATCGTGATATTAGGTGCAATGGCAACGAGTTCCTTGGCTTCGGCCATCATTCCTTCAAAATCAAGCGAAATGACTTCAGCAGAAACGGATTCCTTAACAAGGCTTGTGATCTCTTTTAGCCGGTCATGGAAAGAAACTCCCTTTTCTCTTGCGACAAGGGACGGGTTAGTCGTAACACCTGCTAAAACGCCAAGTTCGTGCGCTTGTTTGATTTCTTCCATGTTTGCTGTATCTATAAAGAATTTCATAAAATATCCTCCGTATGTAATCGATTTTTTATTTCCCTATATGGCACTGAATTCTAATTGTTCTAAAAATGGAGTCCGGATTCAGCCCTGTATCTTAAAGAAACCATTAGGGGGGAGCCCCCCAATGGGAATATTGCCTTTAACATCTTACATTTAAAGGGATGGAACCCTTATGTTACGTTTCTAAATTATGCTTTGCCGTTTGAACCGAATTCACGTATTTTGCCGATGACAGTTTCTTTAATGGCTTCACGGCCAGGTACCATATATTTACGAGGATCGTACACTTCAGAATCGTTATTCAAAATTTCACGAACCGCTTTTGTGAACACAATTTGATTTTCCGTATTCACATTGATTTTCGATGTTCCAAGTGAAATCGCTTTTTGGATATCTTTCGTAGGTATGCCTGTACCGCCATGAAGAACAAGAGGTTTTTTCGTTAAATCCCGCACTTCTTCCATTTCTTTATAGCCTAGGTTAGGTTCACCTTTGTATGGTCCGTGAACGGATCCCAAAGCTGGAGCAAAACAGTCGACATCCGTTTCTTTAACTAACTGTTCACATTCTTGAGGGTCTGCATATACGACTCCATCAGCGATTACATCATCTTCTTGTCCGCCAACCGTGCCCACTTCCGCTTCAACCGAAACATTACGTGCGTGAGCGAATTCGACAACCTTCTTGGTTGTTTCTATATTCTCTTCGATCGGATGATGTGAAGCATCGATCATTACTGAAGTGAATCCGGCTTCGATAGCTTCCTTACATTTATCAAAACTTGAACCATGGTCAAGGTGAATCGCCACAGGAACAGTGATTTTCATATCTTCCAACAATCCTTGAACCATCATGACAGTCGTTTTAAAACCACCCATATGACGGGCAGCACCTTCGGAAACACCAAGGATGACTGGAGATTTTTCTTGTTCTGCAGCAGCTAAAATAGCTTGGGTCCATTCAAGGTTATTGATATTGAATTGACCTACTGCATATTTTTCATCTAGGGCTTTATTAAGCATATCTTTCATAGAAACTAAAGGCATTTGATTTCCTCCTACTAGTGGATGTTATGATTTTTAAAGTTAATTCTTTCTAGATATTCCCTAAAACCAAAGTAGCATACGCTTATAAATCAGAATATCTCTCCTCTTTTAGCATATCAATACATCAAAAAAACAGCAACAATTACACTATTCCAAGCTTCAAATTTTATTCCAAAAAAACACGGCCCATCTAAAAAAAGATAGCCGCGGCAATTCCCCAGTCAATAAAATTAAATTTTCAAGACCGTTAACTTGATTGAATCGGTAAGTATTCTCGTACGGCCTTTCTAATATCATCGATATCAAACGGCTTTGCAAAGTGTGTCATTGCCCCTAAATCCTTTGCTTCCTGAATCATATCAAGTTCACCATATGCCGTCATGATGATGACCCGGATATCCGGATCGACGACTTTCATCCTTTTCAAGATCTCAATGCCATCCATTCCCGGAATCTTCATATCCAGCAATACAAGATCGGGTGAATGGTTGTTTAGCACTTCCAAGGCCTGAATGCCATTTGCCGCTTGAAATGTTTCATACCCTTCTTTATGTAAAACCTCGTTCAATAAAATACGAATCCCGAATTGATCATCAACAATCAATATTTTCCCTGGCATTTTATCACCTCTCCCCTTCCCGATTCATCAATAAAATATATTAGCCTAATCGGCCATATTACCCGAAAAAGGGTAGTTACATAGAGTGCGTTAAATCACTTGAGGTCCAACGCATTTATTCCATCATGATTTCTATGTTCATATTCGATAATTGTAACAAAATTCCTGCTGTATGGCTAAAGGGAATTTTAATTTTTTAGTTTTTTCGACCGATTTAGTAAATTCAGCCCTTCCGGATCAAAAGCCCTGAACCTGTCAATGGAAAGGAAAGTCCTTTATAATAAGTATATTATTTTTTAAAGGAGTCCCTGATCATGTTAAAAATTTTCTCGACACAGATAAGCGGTGTATTTAAAAAAATGATTGATAATGAGGACTTTGAAATGGAGGATGCCGGACGCTTACTTGCTCAAGCTGCGGTTGGGGATGGTTCTGTGTTCATTCACGGTTTTGGTGAAATGCAGGGCGTCACTGCCGAGGCTTTGAATGGGGCAGAACCCTTTCCAAAGGCAAAAAGATATGAATTGGCTGAAACCATTTCCAGGGAAGATCGATTCCTTATATTCACCCGTCATTCTGACGATCCAGAGGCATTGACCCTGGCAAGACAACTCAAGGAAAAAGATATACCATTTGTTGCTGTTTCTACATCCGTCCCTTCTGAAAAAGAATCTCTTTTGGAGTTGGCTGACGTTCATATTGATTTACGCATCCAACGGGGATTGATTCCCGATGAAACTGGAAATCGATATGGGTTCCCTACCCTCATTGCCGCTCTTTTCGCTTATCATGGGATTAAATTCACTCTTGAAGAAATCATAAAAGAATATGAAGATGAAGAATGACCCCTTCATCCTATACAAAAAAAAACAGCCACATGGGCTGTTTTTTATATTTATTAAAGATTTTTGCCGTATTTTAATGACATACCGACAAAGTCACGGAATAGCGGCTGCGGACGGTTAGGACGCGACGTGAATTCCGGATGGAATTGAGAAGCCACGAACCAAGGATGATCTTTTAGTTCAACGATTTCGACTAGACGGCCATCCGGACTTGTACCGGAGAACACGAATCCTGCCTCTTCCATAGCTTGACGGTAGTGGTTATTGAATTCATAACGGTGACGGTGGCGTTCGTAAACGACCTCGTCATTGTACGCTTCATATGCTTTAGTTCCTTCGATAAGCTTACATGGATACAGACCAAGGCGCAGTGTTCCGCCCAAATCTTCTACATCCTTCTGCTCAGGAAGAAGATCGATGATTGGATCTGGAGTATCTTCCTTAATTTCAGCTGAATGCGCTTCTGGCAATCCAAGTACGTTGCGTGCATACTCAATGGACGCCAACTGCATGCCCAAGCATATTCCGAAGAATGGTTTTTTTGTTGTACGTGCAAATTCAGTCGCTGCAATTTTCCCTTCAATTCCACGATCTCCAAATCCGCCAGGGACAAGGATTCCATCTGCATCTTGTAGAAGTTCAGCAACATTTTCTTTAGTTACGTCTTCGGAATTCACCCAGTCGATTTCAACATCTGCATCAAATGCGTAACCGGCATGCTTAAGTGCTTCCACGACAGAAAGGTAAGCATCTTGCAATTCAACATATTTTCCGACTAAGGCGATTTTCGTTTTCTTCGATAAAGAAGTAACCTTTTTGACTAGTTCCTTCCAATCTTCCATATCCGCTTCTCCACAGTCCAATTGCAAGTGATCACAAACGATTTGGTCCATATTTTGTGCTTGAAGCGCAAGAGGGATGGAGTAAAGTGTATCCGCATCAAGACATTCGATAACGGAATTTTTATCGATATCGCAGAATAAAGCGATTTTATCCTTCATATCTTGTGAAATCGGGCTTTCTGTACGTGCAACGATGATATTCGGCTGAATGCCAAGACTGCGTAATTCTTTTACACTATGCTGTGTCGGCTTTGTTTTCATTTCACCGGCAGCTTTGATGTAAGGAACCAGTGTACAATGGATATACATAACATTATTGATGCCGATATCACTCTTGATTTGGCGAATCGCTTCAAGGAATGGAAGAGACTCGATATCCCCTACAGTACCGCCAATTTCAGTGATGACTATATCGGCATTCGTTTCATTGCCTGAACGGAAAACGCGTTCTTTAATTTCATTCGTGATATGGGGAATGACTTGAACCGTTCCACCTAGATAATCGCCACGGCGTTCTTTCCTTAGGACGGTTGAATAAATTCTGCCTGTCGTCACATTGCTGTGTTTACCAAGGTTGATATCAATGAAACGCTCATAATGCCCCAAGTCCAAATCCGTTTCAGCACCATCATCCGTTACAAACACTTCACCATGTTGATATGGACTCATCGTACCAGGATCCAAGTTGATATACGGGTCAAACTTCTGGATCGTAACATTCAATCCCCTATTTTTTAATAATCTACCTAAAGAAGCGGCTGTTATCCCTTTTCCCAAGGAAGAAACTACTCCACCTGTCACAAAAATATATTTTGTCATCTTATATCCTCCTATAGAATGTTTTCTTCCAATTCTGTTCTTCACATCAATAATTCGGAACCTGAATCGAATCTTCCGCCACATGTGCGGTTAAAAGCTAAAAACCGTAAACCAGTACAAACCATTAATCACTTAAAGGTCTTTAGTGAGAGTCATGCAGGATACATGAACAAGAATAAATTTCCTTAAATGACGTAAACATAAATATGTTCTCTATAGTTTTTACAATTCTACGAGAAATCATTTTTAAAAATAAAAAAATGATGTCATTTATTCATTCCATCATTAAAAACAAAAACGCTCCTCTTACAATAAAAGTAAGGGAGCGATATAATTTAATCATTGTGTCCTTTTTTAAGGAGCCCAAAAATGATTCTACAAATTTCGCCTCAAAAAGTCAAGGGCGATTATTTATTTCTCATCCTCTTCATCCAGGTCATCCAAATCATCTTCGTCTTCATCCTCATCATCTTCCAGGACAAATGCATCATCTTCGATTATTTCTTCTTCCAGATCGTCGTCATCATCCACGTCATCATCCAAAAGCTCTTCGTCGATGACTGGAGAACCTAGAATATCATCATCGTCGTCATCTTCATCCTCATCCAGATCATCGATATCTTCTTCAAAGTCAAGGTCTTCGTCTTCAAGTTCATCGAAATCGTCGATGACGACAGCAGCCTTTTTGGCTTTCTTTTTCTTTTTAGGTTTTACAACATGTACGACTTCTTCTTCGATTTGGTCAACCGGGTACCATGTTTTCAATCCCCAGCGGTTGTCCCCAAGTGAAGTGAAACGGCCATCCACATTTAAATCCGTATAGAATTGTGCAATTTTCTTTTCCACTTCCGCTTTAGATAAATGGTGCAGCGAAGCTAATTCACTTATTAAGTCTTTAAATGGAATCGGTTCATTTCTTTCCACTAACAAATCATATGCCATCTCTATTAAGGACATTTCCAACAATTGCTCTTTTGAGTATTGTTTTAAACTCAAATTCCGCACTTCCCTTCTCTATTCAAACACTGAATTCCGTGTTTTTTCACATAAAAAAATAATCTAAAACAGTAGTTCGATAAAATAACGACAATTCCTGCTAGACATATACTCCATTATAAACAATGTAAATGGGTTTATGCTAGTTCTATATGATACTTTCACACATTTACCTTATTGTCTATCATTCACAGGAAACCAAAAGGTAATTATCATTCCTTTTTCTTTTTGGATTTCTGACGATAGGCTGCCGTGAAAAAGATAACCGTCAGGATAAAAAAAGAAATGGCGCCCAATTGATGCTCATACAGCTCAAATAAAAAAATGATGGCAAGAATGTAACCTATGATTAATCCAATCATTTTCAGGTTCATTTTCTCAACTCCAATAGGGCTGATTCTTCATTTTTGCCCCTTTTCCAAATAATTATAAGGTAAAATCTTCATTTTGTTAAAAAAGAGGGGAATTATTTAAAAAAGAGGCCCCTAAACGTTCGGGGCCCCCTTCTTGGTTTACATATTTCTTCGATATTGACCGCCTACATCATATAGTGCCCTCGTGATTTGACCCAGACTGGCCACTCTCACGCAGTTCATGAGTTCCGCAAAGATATTTTCCCCATTCATGGCTGCCAATTTCAGTTTGGTTAGCGCCTCATCCGTGAACTCCTTATTTCTTTCCTGGAATGCCCGGAGATTCATGATTTGCCCTTCCTTTTCTTCCTTTGTTGCACGGGCAATTTCCATGCTGTTCACCGCTTCTTCGGAAGGAGGGTTTGGATTCAAATAAGTATTCACGCCAATGATCGGCAATTCCCCCGTATGCTTTTTCATTTCGTAATGCATCGATTCATCCTGGATTTTCCCGCGCTGATACTGGGTCTCCATTGCACCCAGGACACCGCCTCGATCGTTGATGCGATCGAACTCTTGCAGTACGGCCTCTTCAACCAGATCCGTCAATTCCTCTACGATGAAGGCACCTTGCATCGGGTTTTCATTTTTTGAGAGACCATGCTCCTTTGTAATGATCATTTGTATGGCCATCGCCCGGCGCACGGATTCTTCGGTAGGCGTCGTGATCGCTTCATCGTACGCATTTGTATGCAGGGAGTTACAGTTGTCCTGCAGGGCCATCAAAGCCTGAAGCGTCGTCCTGATATCATTAAAATCAATTTCTTGAGCATGAAGGGAGCGCCCAGAAGTCTGTATATGGTATTTGAGCTTCTGGCTGCGGTCATTTGCACCATATTTATCCCGCATGACAGTCGCCCAAATCCTTCTTGCCACCCTCCCGATAACCGTATATTCCGGATCGAGACCATTTGAGAAGAAGAACGACAAATTCGGGGCAAAGTCATCAATATTCATTCCGCGACTTAAATAATATTCGATGTAAGTAAAGCCATTCGCTAATGTAAAAGCCAGCTGTGAAATGGGATTGGCACCCGCTTCTGCAATGTGATAGCCGGAAATGGATACAGAGTAGTAGTTCCTGACTTTGCGATCTATGAAATATGCTTGAATGTCTCCCATTAATCTTAAAGCAAATTCTGTAGAGAAGATGCATGTATTCTGGCCTTGGTCCTCTTTCAGGATATCCGCTTGAACAGTTCCGCGTACCGTTTGAAGAGTGTATGCCTGCACTTCTTCAGCTTCGGCATCAGTAAGGGGACGGCCTAATTCCTCTTCTTTCCGTTGAATCTGCTGATCGACTGCAGTATTCATATACATGGCCAAAATGATTGGTGCCGGTCCATTGATGGTCATGGATACAGATGTTGAGGGGTGGCAAAGGTCAAAGCCTGCATACAGCTTTTTCATGTCATCCAACGTACAGATGCTGACTCCGCTTTCTCCTACCTTTCCATAGATATCAGGCCGGTGATCAGGGTCCTCGCCATATAAAGTTACAGAATCAAAAGCCGTACTAAGCCGTTTAGCCGTATCATCCTTTGACAAATAATGAAAACGCCTGTTGGTTCGGTCTGGCGATCCTTCACCGGCAAATTGCCGCTTCGGGTCTTCCCCTTCACGCTTGAATGGAAATACTCCCGCTGTGTAAGGAAAGAAGCCCGGAACGTTTTCCCGGAATACCCATCCTAAGATCTCTCCATAATCCACATATTTAGGCAGCGATACTCTCGGAATCATTAAACCTGATAAACTTTTGGTTTTCAGCTTCGTGACGATTTCTTTATCCCTGACTATCGTTACAAACTGCTCCCCTGCATACTTTTCTTTTAAATCCATCCATCCAGAAAGGATTTTTTTAGATTCAGGTGATAAATTCAAAGCGGTTTCCTTTTTCAGTTTTTCTAAAGAAGCCACCATCTCGCCGTTGTTATCATTCTCCTTGATTGCATCAATTGCTCCTTCAAGCTGGAAAAGCCTCCGGGCAATACGTACTTGTTCAGCCGCACGCTTATGATACGACCTGACCGTATCACTGATTTCACGTAAATAATACCGACGGTCAGTAGGAATGATCACATTTTGCTTGTAAACATCCGCTTCTTTCGAAAAGGCCGTACTCCAAACCGTCCCTGATTTTTCATTAAGCTTTTCAATCAGTGCAGCGAATAATGCATTGGTGCCTGGGTCATTGAATTGGGAAGCGATCGTACCGTATACTGGCATTTCCGATGGATCTTGATCAAAAAGTGTACGGCTTCTTTGGTATTGCTTTTGAACTTGGTTTTTTGCATCCTCGGAGCCTTTGCGCTCGTATTTGTTAATGACTATCAAGTCTGCATAATCAATCATATCGATTTTTTCAAGTTGCGAAGGAGCACCGAATTCACTCGTCATTACATACATCGATACATCGCATATTTCGGCAATTTCTGCATCTCCCTGACCAATTCCGCTCGTTTCAACGATGATTAAATCGAAGCCAGCTGCCTTGACGACTGAAATGGCATCTTTTATCGCCAAAGACAACTCACTTTTTGAATGGCGCGTGGCTAGGCTCCGCATATAAACACGCTCTGAAAAGATCGAGTTCATTCTGATCCTGTCACCAAGCAGGGCACCGCCCGTTTTCTGTTTGGTCGGATCCACGGATAGTATGGCGACTCTCTCGTCTGGAATTTCGTTAATGAACCTTCGTATCAATTCATCAGTCAATGAACTTTTTCCGGCGCCGCCAGTCCCTGTAATCCCCAGAACGGGAACCTTCTTTTCGGAAGTCTTGATTTGCTCAAAAAGACTCTCCACCGCTGCCGCTGATTCCTGTGAAACGTCGAGTCTATTTTCGGCAAAGGTAATAAATTGGGCAATGGCATTTGTTCCCCCGGCAATCAATTCATCAAAACGTTCTTGTAAAGATGGTTTGACTGTCGAGAAATCACACTCCTCCATCAATACGTTTATCATTCCTTGAAGCCCATATTCCCGCCCTTCATCAGGCGAAAAGATACGGGCAATCCCATAATCATGCAGTTCTTTCATTTCCCTTGGGATGATGACCCCGCCGCCGCCGGCAAAAATCCGAATATGCTCGGCTCCCTTTTCCTTCAGCAGGTCATACATATATTTAAAATATTCCACATGTCCGCCTTGGTAAGATGACATGGCTATGCCTTGAACATCTTCCTGGATGGCCGCATTCACGATCTCCTCTACCGAACGATTATGACCTAGGTGAATAACTTCTGCCCCGCTGGACTGAAGGATTCTCCTCATTATATTGATGGATGCGTCATGTCCATCAAATAAACTCGAAGCTGTGACGAATCTAATATGGTTCTTCGGTTTATACACCTCAACTGTACTCATATAGCTCCTCCTTATTGAAACTTATTTATATCAGTGCTTTTTGGAACCCGATACATTTTGAATCAATAATTGCGTCTGCAGTTCAACATACTCTTGAAGCGTATACTGTTTATGCAAAGCCCATCTTCTAAAACTCCACATCTGTCCCTGAACGAAAATGTTATGTGAAACAAGGCTTATTTGTTTTTCCGTTAACGAGAGCTCCCCATTTTCGACACATTTCGTTATCACTTTTTCGAACATGCCAACCATCCGAATTTCTTTGTTCAGAACATATGGTAAAGCATCTTTCGTCAGGGCCTTCACTTCCTGATACATGACCAGCACTTCGTCCTGCATATCATCCATCACTTTATAAAAATAGGCGATCGTCAGTTTCAAACTTTCTAGTGTCCCATCACTCTGTTCTATTTCTTTCTGAAGCTTTTCCTGGACTTCATCATAGATAAAGTCACAAACGAGGTATAATATATCTTCCTTGGTTCTGATATACTCGTATAACGTGCCAATACTAAAGCCTGCAGCTTTGGCAATTTCCCTGGTAGTTGTACGGTGAAACCCCTTTTCCTTAAAAAGGGTAACCGCTCCTTTAATCATTTGTGTACGCCTTTTTTCAACAAGCCGCTCATCCTTTACAGATGCAAGAACCTCTCTTTTTTCCATTTCCAAACTCCTTTTGAAAGCCCGTTATTCAATTATCAAAGACATTCCGAAGAAATTGAAAAGGGAATTCCGGTAAAGGCAGTGCCTTATCGGAAAACCTCAGTTTCAACTCTATTTAGTGACCATCCGTGAGATGACCAACTTTTGAATTTCCTGTGTACCTTCGTAAATCTGGGTTATTTTCGCATCGCGCATATACCGCTCCACTGGATAATCTTTTGTATATCCATAACCCCCGAAAACCTGCACGGCCTCCGTCGTCACTTTCATGGCTGTATCCCCAGCAAAAAGTTTGGACATCGCCGACTCTTTTCCATAAGGAAGGCCCACTGATTCCAACCACGCAGCTTGATAGGTTAATAGCCTTGAAGCCTCAACAGCCGTTGCCATATCCGCCAATTTAAACCCGATTCCTTGCTGTGCAGAAATTGGCTTGCCGAATTGGACGCGCTCTTTCGCATAATCAACCGCGGCATCCAATGCACCTTGGGCGATCCCTACTGCCTGGGCTGCAATTCCATTACGGCCGCCATCAAGCGTCATCATCGCAATTTTAAAGCCTTCTCCTTCTTTTCCAAGGAGATTTTCTTTAGGCACCCGACACTCATCAAAGATGATTTCCGTCGTCGGTGATGAACGGATTCCAAGCTTCTTCTCTTTTTTACCTACACTGAAGCCCGGGAAATCCTTTTCAATGATAAAAGCACTCGTTCCTTTCTGTTTCGACTCGGGATCCGTCAATGCAAAGACGACATATGTATCCGCAATCCCGCCGTTCGTAATGAAGATTTTTGAACCGCTGATAACATATTCATCACCTACAAGCTTAGCAGTCGTTCTCATACCGCCTGCATCTGATCCCGAGCTAGGTTCAGTCAGTCCGTATGCTCCGATTTTTTCACCCTGTGCCATCGGGCGAAGGTATTTTTGTTTTTGTTCTTCAGATCCAAATTTATAGATAGGCCATCCTGCGAGCGAAGTATGGGCTGATAAAGTCACCCCGGTGGATGCGCAAACGCGGGAAAGTTCCTCAATCGCTATGCAATATGCTAAATAATCACTGCCAATTCCGCCGTATTCCTCAGGCCACGGAATCCCGGTCAATCCAAGCTCAGCCATTTTATCGAAGATCTCACGGTCAAATCGTTCTTCTTCATCCCTCTCGGCGGCAGTCGGGGCCACTTCATTCTGGGCAAAGTCGCGCACCATTTTCCTGATCATTTCATGTTCTTCCGTTAGTTTAAATTGCATGATATGCCCTCCAAATTTCTCGAAATTATAGATTCTTACTGATGACCATTCTCTGTATTTCGCTAGTACCCTCATAAATTTCAGTTACTTTTGCATCCCTGAAATAGCGCTCGACCGGATATTCCGTTGTATATCCATATCCTCCGAACACTTGGACAGCTTCAATCGCCACATCTACAGCCGTCCTCGAAGCGAATAGCTTAGCCATTGCCGCCTCTTTACCGCAATTCAATCCCTGCGAGCGTAAATATGCCGCCCGATAGACCAGTAGCCTTGAAGCTTCTATGCCCGTTGCCATTTCTGCGAGTTTGAAACCAACTCCTTGTTGTTGTGCAATAGGTTTCCCGAATTGAACCCTGTCTTTTGCATATTGGACAGCATGTTCCATGGCACCCTCGGCAATTCCCAGCGCTTGAGCGGCAATCCCGATCCTTCCGGCATCCAAGTTGGCCATTGCGATCTTAAAGCCCTCACCTTCTTGGCCAAGGAGATTGGCTGTAGGGATTTTCATATCCTCGAACGTTACCTGCACCGTGCTCGAGCCATGAAGGCCCATTTTACGTTCATCTTTACCGATGATTAAGCCTGGCGTCCCTTTTTCTACGATAAAGGCGGATATTCCCCTGCTTCCCTTCTGAGGGTCGGTTGAAGCAAAAACTATAAACACATCCGCTTCCCCGCCATTGGTGATAAAAACCTTGGACCCATTTATTCGATATTCTCCGCCTTCCTTGACTGCCACTGCCTTCGATTTCAAACTCGCAGCATCGGAACCTGAGCTTTGCTCGGTCAGGCAAAAGGCGCCTAAATATTTACCAGCGGCCAACTTAGGCACATACTTTCGCTTCTGCTCTTCCGTTCCAAAATAAACGATTGGATTTGTTCCAACAGAAGTATGAACGGACAGTATGACACCGAGAGTGGGACTTACTTTGGAAATCTCATTGATGGCTATGATATAAGACATGAAGTCCATACCCGCGCCGCCGTATTCTTCTGAAATCGGAATTCCCATCAAACCAAGCTCACCCATTTTTTGCAGAATCGCTTTTGGAAACACGCCTGTTTCCATTGCCTCGATATGAGGAGTGATCTCATTCTCCGCAAAAGCACTTACCATTTTCCGCATCATTTCCTGTTCTTCTGTAAACTTGAAATCCATCCTTCATCCCTCCATAGCTGCACAACTTTCAAGATTAGTTATATTCGTAAAAGCCCCGTCCTGATTTCTTACCTAGCCACCCAGCTTTTACATATTTCCTTAACAGCGGACACGGTCTATATTTATCGTCTCCCAGCCCTTGGTGAAGGGTCTCCATTATATACAAGCATGTGTCTAGCCCAATGAAGTCAGCTAGCGTAAGCGGGCCCATCGGATGGTTCATTCCCATTTTCATTACGTCGTCGATCGCCTCTTTAGTAGCGACACCCTCATATAGTGTATAGATGGCCTCATTGATCATCGGCATTAAAATCCGATTGGCTACAAAACCTGGAAAATCATTGACTTCCACCGGTACCTTTTTCAAGGATTCAGCCATCTTTTCAACTTCTTTATAAACTTCATCCGATGTAGCAAGGCCTCGAATGATCTCAACCAGCTTCATGACTGGAACGGGGTTCATAAAGTGCATGCCAATTACCTTTTCCGGCCTTTTCGTGGCAGCGGCTATCTCGGTGATCGGAAGCGAAGAAGTATTGGATGCAAGAATGACGTGTTGCGGTGTAATTTCATCCAACTCTGCGAATATTCTTGTTTTTATTTCCATGTTTTCCACTGCGGCTTCAATCACTAAATCTACCGCAGCCGCATTTTCCAAATTCGTCGATGAAGTCAAACGGGAAAGGATTGCATCTTTCTCACCGGATTCCATCTTCCCTTTTTCAACCTGCCGGGAAAGGTTTCTGGTAATTGTTCCTAACCCCTTTTCTACAAATTCCTCTTTTAAATCGTGTAAAAGAACTTCATAACCGCTCATTGCACAGACCTGGGCAATGCCAGATCCCATCTGTCCCGCACCAATGACCATCACTTTTTGAATGCCCATGAAAATCCCCCCTCATTTATCTATGAAACTATTATCCTTGCTCAGGCACTTCAATTAAAATGGCATCTCCCTGACCGCCGCCACTGCAGATCGCTGCGATGCCCAATCCCCCTCCGCGGCGTTTCAGTTCATGCATCAGTGTAATGATTATGCGGGCTCCACTCGCCCCGATTGGGTGACCTAATGCTACAGCCCCTCCGTTTACATTCACTTTTCCCGGTGAGATGTTGGCAATTTTCCCACTGGCCAGTGCAACCGCTGCAAATGCTTCGTTCACTTCGAACAAATCAATTTCCTCTATCGATTTACCTGTCTTCTTCAGGAGTTCATTTATGACCAAACCTGGCGTTTTAGGGAAGTCCTTTGCTTCCACTGCCACTTCTGCATGAGCCAAAATATAGGCAAAAGGCGTTTTCCCTTCTTTTTCTGCACGTTCCTCACTCATCAGAACGAGTGCACCTGCCCCATCATTGACACCTGGTGCATTACCTGCCGTAATGGTCCCCTCATTATTGAAAGCTGGACCTAATTTAGCTAACTTCCCGGCAGATGTATCTTTTCTTGGGGCTTCATCATGTTCGATGGTAATTGGTTCGCCTTTTCGTACCGGCACCTGTACGGAAATGATTTCTTCTGCAAGGATACCGCCATCGATTGCCTTTATCGCTTTTTGATGACTCTCGTAAGCCCAGCTATCTTGTTCCTCACGAGTGATTTCAAGGTCCTCGGCAGTACTGTTTCCGTAAGTCCCCATATGGACGCCCGTAAAACTGCAGCTAAGTCCATCCGAAATCATCGTATCCTTCAGTTCTCCATCACCCATCCTTAGCCCCCACCTTGCTTTCGGAAGGATATAAGGCGCATTGCTCATCGATTCCATTCCGCCGGCAACAATGATTTCTTCTTCACCTAAGCGAATGATCTGATCAGCCAATGTGACGCTGCGAAGTCCTGATGCGCATACTTTATTAATGGTTTCCGTTTTCACTTCCCAAGGCAATCCAGCATGACGGGCTGCCTGACGGGACGGTATTTGGCCTTGGCCTGCTTGAAGTACATTCCCCATGATGACCTCGTCTACTTGGTCGCCTTCGATCCCGGCCCGAACAAGTGCCTCTTTGATTGCTATTCCACCAAGTTGTGATGCCGTCAAACTGCTAAGACCTCCGCCAAATTTACCAAAAGGTGTTCTCACACCGCTAATAATCACTGTTTTCGCCATCATTATTTCCCCCTATAAGTAACATTGATTGAACGCTCGCTCAATTTGGAGTTAAAAAAATAGTGTTGTAAGCGCTTAATTATATATTATATTACACATTTTTCTCAAAAATGAAAATATTTAGTTTATGAAAATTGAAAATATTGCCTGCTTGAAGCAGGCAATTTTGTTTTAAATTAAGAGGCAATCGATTTATTTTCACCAATGACCGCTTTTTCGAGCAGTTCAGCTACATCATATGTTTTAACATTTTCCTCAACTTCTTTTGCCTTCGTCCCGTCAGATAGCATGGTCAGGCAATAAGGACATCCTGAACTGATCACTGTTGGACTGACGGCCAGTGCTTGTTCGGTACGGGCCACATTAATGCGGTTTCCTGTTTCTTCTTCCATCCACATCAAACCGCCTCCAGCTCCACAGCACATACCCTTCTCACGATTGCGCTCCATCTCAATAAGTTTCACACCATCAATGGATTGCAAGATTTCCCGCGGCGGGCTGTAAACTTCATTGTACCTTCCCAAGTAACAGGAATCGTGAAATGTAATTGTCTCATTCACTGGGTACTGAGGCACCAACCTGCCTTCACTGACAAGTTTGGCTAACAGTTCAGTATGGTGATACACTTCCGCTTCCAAGCCAAAATCCGGATACTCATTCTTGAAGATATTGTAAGCATGCGGATCGATCGTCACGATTTTCTTAATTTCATTCTTCTGGAACTCTTCTATATTTTTCATTGCAAGCTCCTGAAAAACAAACTCATTACCCAATCGACGGGGAGTATCCCCTGAGTTTTTCTCCTTATTTCCGAGAATGGCAAATTTGACTCCCGCTTCATTCAATAATTTTGCAAAGGAAAGGGCGATCTTCTGGCTACGGTTATCGTACGATCCCATTGAACCTACCCAGAATAAATACTCGAATTCTTCGTCTGCCTTTTTTAATTCCTTCACGGTTGGGACGCTGACATCTTCCCGAAGGCTTCGCCAATCTTCCCTCTCTTTACGGTTCAGTCCCCAAGGGTTTCCTTGACGCTCAATATTCGTCATGGCACGTTGCGCATCAGGATCAAGTCGGCCTTCCGTCAACACTAGATAACGGCGCATATCGATGATTTTGTCGACATGTTCATTCATTACCGGGCATTGATCTTCACAATTCCGGCATGTGGTACAGGCCCAAAGTTCTTCTTCCGTAATGACTTCGCCAATCAGGCTCGGACTGTAAGCCTCGGTTGCTGCAGCAGATTCCTGCGCCCCCTGCGCGGCACCAGACAAAGCTATCTTATTTCCCTTCGTATTCCCAAAAACAAAAGATGGCACCCATGGCTGCTTCGTTGTAACGGCAGCGCCTGTATTTGTTAAATGATCACGCATCTTGATTATGATATCCATCGGTGACAGCATTTTACCGGTACCTGTAGCCGGGCACATATTCGTACAGCGCCCGCACTCCACACAGGCATAAAGGTCCACCATTTGGTACTGCGTCAAATCTTCGATATATTTGGCACCGTAATATTGATTGCCTTCTTTATCGAAAACCTCTTCTTCCAAATCAACCGGTTTCAATTTCCCCGGATTGTCCAGTCGATTCAGGAATACATTTATCGGACCGGCAATCAAGTGAGCATGCTTAGATTGCGGGATGTAAACAAGGAAAGATAATATGATCAGTAAATGCAGCCACCAAGCTACATAAAAAACGACTGTTGCCGCCGTTGTCCCCATCCAGCCGAATAGGAAAGCGATGCTTGATGCGACTGGCTCTGACCAAGTTGCATCGTGTCCATGCCAGATCATTCCCATTCCATTCCCCAGTAATACGGTGATCATGATACCGGTGATGAAGATGACAACCAAACCTGCTTTGAAATCCCTTTTCAAGCGAACGAGCTTTTCGACATAACGGCGGTATGCCGCCCATAGGATTGCAACAAGAACGGTAAGCGTCACAATTTCCTGGAAGAATGTAAAGGCAGGATAAACAGGGCCAAACGGTAAATGCCACCCTGGTCTTAAGCCTTTAACGAAAAAATCAAGTGCACCAAATTGTACTAAAATGAAACCATAAAATAACATGGCATGAATGATCCCGCTCTTTTTATCTTTAAAGAGCTTCTTCTGTCCAAATACATAAACCCCTATTTTAACAAGACGATCTTTCACACGGTTATCGAATTCCACTTTTTTGCCAAGTTTTATATAAGCTATACGGGTCTTTATCAAGTAGGCAAACAAACCGGCGGCGTAAGCGGTTACAAGCAGGAATGCAACTAAGTTGATCCACAGTAAACCATTCATTTCCATGCAGACTTTCCCCCTCTTTAGTAGATTGCAAAATGCCAGGTACCTTTTTGGGAAATTTGGCATTTTTCTGAAATTTGATTAACTCCATTATATAATGAATGAGCATTCAGTCAACTTTTTTCTTTCTAAATCTATTTAATTTTTCTGGATCTTAATTATTATAATTCGACAATTTCATGAATTCCCCTTCCCCATTCTAAAAAAATCAGAAGCCCCTCCCCGCTTTTTAATGGTTACTGACGGGGAATTAGAGCCAAACTAAAAATAATCATTTAGGGGGGATTTTTTTGAAGATAATCACTACGATTGCCTCTATATTTTTATTGATCTTCTCTTGGTGCTGGGTTGATCTTAAGGTAGGGCATAGGCGTTATTTAAAGAAAGCTACCAGTATAAAATACCCGCCTCGGAACAGCGACATGACTGTATTCACGTCAGGGAAAACCCTGTTTGATGATTACATGAAGGAAGTAAAGCAAGCTCAGGATTCCATCCATATCCTTTTTTATATTATTAAAAAGGATAAATTCAGCAAGGACTTTTTGAAGTTACTGCAGTCAAAAGCGGAAGAGGGCGTGGAAGTGAGGCTTTTAGCCGATTGGGTAGGAAGTAAAGAGATGTCCCGCCAAACCATTCAGGAGCTAACGAAAAGCGGCGTTCATTTTTCTTTCAGCTTTAAACCGAGACTCCCCTTCCTTTTCTATACCATACAAAAAAGAAATCACCGTAAAATCACGGTGATAGATGGAAAAATCGGCTATCTTGGCGGCTTTAATATCGGTAAGGAGTATATAAACCAAGGGGAGAAGCTGAACCCGTGGAGAGATTACCATTTAAAAATGACCGGGGAAGGTGTAAAGGACCTTCAGGAAGTCTTCCTCTCGGATTGGTTCCATGATACAAACGAGGATTATAGAGGAACGCCTGCCTATTTCCCGAAATTGACTCCCGGGAGGCAGGCACAGCAATTTGTCGTCACGAATGGCAGTGATCTTGAACAATCACTGGCAAACATAATTCAGCAAGCCACTAAAAAAATCATTATCGGGACTCCATATTTCATTCCAAGCGAGACTTTATTTCAAGAATTAAGGGAAGCACTTGCACGCAATGTTTCCGTTACGATCATCGTACCTGAAATTTCAGACCATGCCCTTGTCAAGGAAGCTTCTTTTCCCTATTTCCGGGTACTAATAAAAGAAGGGGCTGAAATCATGCAATTTCAAAGAGGGTTCTACCATTCTAAAGTGATTCTGATTGATGATATACTGTGTGATATCGGTACGGCTAATTTTGATAAACGCAGTTGTTTTTTAAACAGTGAAATCAATTGCATCATATTTGACCGGACATTCATAGAAGATGTAGAAAAGGAGTTGGCAGTGGACCTAGCCGAATCCAAGCCGTTAAACGGGGACGAGATTTCTAACATGAATGTAATCCGTTCAGCAAAAGAATCGCTGGCTGCCATCCTTTCTCCTTTTCTTTGATATCCTGTTTCTCGAGGAGAAAATATAATGAAAATAAGATTTGGATTCGTATCCAATGCCACCTGTTTATGGGAAGCTTCTCCGGCTAAGACACTTACTTACAAGCGATATAGCTCACTTGGCGCGGAAAAAGGAATGAAAAAACTCCTGGATGTGACAAGGCAGAACATTGAAAATACCTTAAGGGTCCTTCAATATAACACGGCACACCAAATAGAAATATACCGGATGTCCAGTTCCATTGTTCCTTTAGCGACACATCCCGAAATAGAATGGGATTTCGTTACACCTTTTAAAAAAGAGTGGAAACAGCTTGGCGATTGGGCCACTGCACACAAGATGAGGATTAGCTTTCATCCCAATCAGTTTACGCTGTTTACCAGCCCTAAGCCCGAGATTACACAAAATGCCGTTAAAGATATGGAGTTCCATTATAAAATGCTTGATGCAATGGGCATTGCGGACACCTCTTTCATCAATATCCATGTCGGTGGGGCCTATGGTGATAAAGAGTCCGCCCTTGTAAGGGTTCATGACAACCTTAAATCGCTGCCTATGCACGTCAAGGAAAGAATGACTTTGGAGAATGATGATAAAACCTATACAGCATCTGAAACCCTGAGGGTTTGTAAGATGGAAGGCATCCCACTTGTATTCGATTACCACCATCATATCGCAAACCTTTCAGATGAGCCGCTAAACGAGCTGCTCACCGAGGTGTTCACCACTTGGAGGCAGGCAGGAGCGGTACCAAAGATTCATATTTCATCCCCAAAATCGGCAAGTGAATTTCGCTCGCATGCAGATTATATCGATTTGGACTTCATCATGCCTCTATTTAAAGTGCTTAAGGATCTTGGACAGGACGTCGATTTCATGATCGAGGCCAAGATGAAGGATCGGGCGATGTTGCAGCTGATTGAAGATATAGCTAAGGTTCGTGGTGTAAAAAGGGTAAGCGGCGGTGCCGTCGAGTGTTAATGAACCTAAAAAAAAAGCGGCTTGTTTCGTTAGAAACAGCCGCTTTTTCCATTACATTTTTTCCGGTGCCGAAACCCCGATTATCGATAATGCATTCTTTAAGGTAATTTGGACGGATTTGACCAGTCCTAAACGCGCCTTACTTCTTTCCATCTCTTCAACATCCAAAACCTTATCGGCATTATAGAAACTGTGGAATGTAGAAGCCAGGTCGAATATATAATTCGTCATGCGGTGAGGCATCCGTTTTTCGGCTGCTTCCGCAATTGCCTGCGGGAATTCTCCTAATTTCTTCAAAAGCTCCACTTCTTTTTCAGTAGATAGGGCAGAGAAATCAGTGACGCCTTCATAGCTGATTCCTTGTTCCACACCTTGACGTAAAATGCTGGAAATCCGGGCATGGGCATACTGTGCATAATAAACCGGGTTTTCATTGGACTGTGATACCGCAAGATCCAAATCGAAATCCATGTGAGTATCAGCACTTCTCATCGCAAAGAAATAACGGGTTGCATCCAGACCTACTTCATCAATAAGGTCACGCATCGTAACTGCTTTACCGGTACGCTTACTCATCTTCATTTTCTCGCCATCTTTGTACAGGTGAACAAGCTGGATGATTTCCACTTCAAGCTGCTCGCGTTTGTACCCCAATGCTTCGATCGCCGCTTTCATACGCGGTATATAGCCGTGGTGGTCTGCCCCCCAGATATTGATCAGCGTTTCAAAGCCGCGCTCCAATTTATTACGGTGATAGGCAATATCCGGTGTCAGATATGTGTAAGACCCATCCTGCTTAATAAGCACCCGGTCTTTATCATCGCCCAGTTCCGTAGAGCGGAACCATGTGGCCCCATCTTCCTCGTAAACATGGCCCCTGTCCCTCAACACTTTGAGTGCCTCATCAATTTTACCGTCTTGATATAGAGATGTTTCGGAGTACCATACATCGAATCCGACACGGAAATTACCCAAGTCCGTTTTCAGTTTTTCCATTTCATATTTCAATCCGTACTCACGGAAAAATTCAAAACGTTCCTTTTCGTCGGCATTTACATATTTATCCCCAAATTCACTGGCAAGCGTCTTGCCGATTCCAATGATATCTTCGCCATGATAACCACCCTCCGGCATATCCTTTTCGAGGCCAAGTGCCTGGAAATAGCGGGCTTCTATGGAAATGGCCAAATTATTGATTTGGTTTCCTGCGTCATTGATATAGTATTCACGTGAAACATCATAACCTGCTTTAGAAAGGACATTACATAACGTATCACCTACTGCCGCACCACGGGCATGACCAAGGTGAAGATCACCGGTCGGGTTCGCGGAAACGAACTCCACTTGGATTTTTTCGCCTTTACCAAAGTCACTTTCCCCATATGCTTCATCCACGTTCAAAATGACAGGAACCAATTCTGTCAAATAGGAATTATTCATGTAGAAGTTGATGAAACCAGGTCCTGCAATCTCGATTTTTTCAATGGATGCTTTTGAATTGTCGAAGTTTTCGATGATTGCTTCTGCTATCATCTTCGGCGCCTTCTTTGCAATCTTCGTTAATTGCATGGCCATATTCGTGGAATAATCTCCGTGTGTCTTATCTCTTGGCAGTTCCAATACCACATTTGGGATCTGCTCTTCCGTTGCCAATCCAGCTTTAATGACTGCCGCTTTGATCTCTTTTTTCAGTTTTTCCTGTACCTCTTTTACTATATTCATGCGTTATGCTTCCTCCTTGTAGGAAATCGTCATCTCATATTGACCGGGTTCGCTTCCCTGCATATGTAACGTATATATAAGGACAAGTTTCCCTTGTTTGGTCTGTTCATCCCATTGATGATGGATCTTCTTCGCGGCCGTCCGTAATCCTAACCTGCCATATATACTTTCGTAATGTCCATTTGTCGCTTCCTGCAGGCGGAAAAGCTGCCTCATTTTAATGGCGCCATTTCTGAGCAGAATCGTTTCGTCCGGTTTGTGCTTGATGGTCGTTTGTATTTGTCCTGCCTCATTTTCCTCTTTATATTGCAAATATAAATCTGCACCTTTATACATTTTTGTACCAAATGTCACCAGCTCATACGTTTCCGTTTCTGAGCCGTGCATGATTTTTGTCTGTAAAGTCACTTTAATAGCATGCCTATCTATATCATGAAGAGTCAAAGCTACACTTCCTTCATCATGTCGTTCTCAACTTTATAAGTATAAATATTCTTCAAGGAAGTTTCAACTTGGAGCGGAAAATAAAGTGTAAATCCAAAAGTGTGGGGATAAACTGTCGAAATCATGTCATTGCCATTCATTTGATTTTAACGCAATAATGACTCATTGGGGCGAAATTATTCAAAAATGATCCTTCTGATGTAAAATTCTTTCCCTGAATGGATAAAAAAAGACCATTCCCGCTAAAAAACGGGAACAGTCAAGTCTTTCATCATTAACCTTTTTGAACCCAACCTAGAATCATTTCGCGAATCAGCTTGCTAGCCGTGTTCGCAGTTTGCTCGGATGGATCATAAATCGGTGCCACTTCTACTAAATCGCAGCCGACTACATTAATCTCGGATCGTGCTATCTCGTGAATCGAAGCTAAAAGCTCTTTGGAAGTAATGCCTCCACAATCTACGGTGCCTGTCCCTGGCGCGTGCGCAGGATCAAGTACATCGATGTCGATCGTCACATATACAGGACGGCCGGCTAACTGCGGCAGTACCTCTTTCAGAGGTTCAAGAACTTCAAATTTAGAGATGTGCATGCCATTTTCTTTTGCCCATTGGAATTCTTCCTTCAAACCGGAACGAATGCCGAAAGAGTATACATTTTTCGGACCGATAAGTTCTGCGGATTTACGGATGATGGACGCATGGGAAAGCGGTTCTCCCTCATAATCCTCACGTAAATCTGTATGGGCATCCATATGGATGATGGCCATATCGGGATACTTTTTGAACATGGCTTTAATGACTGGCCATGTGACAAGATGTTCCCCTCCCATACCCATTGGGAACTTACCTGCATCCAACAAGCTGTCGACAAATTTTTCAATCATATCGATACTGCGCTGCGGATTGCCGAATGGCAATGGAATATCCCCGGCATCAAAGAATTTGACTTCCTCTAATTCACGATCTAAATATGGACTGTATTCTTCCAACCCAATCGAAACTTCACGAATCCGGGTAGGGCCGAATCGAGAACCGGGACGGAAACTTACCGTCCAGTCCATCGGCATGCCGTATAGTACAGCTTCTGATTCCTCAAAAACAGGGTGGCTTTTAATGAATACATTGCCTGAATAGGCTTCATCGAATTTCATGATCCATGCCTCCCTTATTTCACTAAATCTTGAACGAATTTAGGCAGAACGAATGCTGCTTTATGAAGTTCTTTTGTATAATATTTCGTTTCAATTTCATGGAAACTGTCTTCAGTCACTTCTAATGGATTATATTTTTTCGAACCGATCGTGAATGCCCAAAGGCCGCTTGGATACGTTGGGATATTCGCTAAATACAGGCTGGTGATTGGGAATATTTCTTTCACATCACGTTGTACATCGCGAATTAAGTCCGCCTTAAACCAAGGGTTGTCGGATTGGGCCACAAAAATCCCGTCTTCTTTCAAAGCTTTGGAAATCCCGGCATAAAAACCTTTTGTGAATAAATTGACAGCAGGTCCGACAGGTTCAGTCGAGTCAACCATGATCACGTCATATTCATTTTCACTTTTGGCGATGTGCATGAAACCATCCCCAACTTGTACGTCTACACGCGGATCTTCAAGCATGCCTGCAATTTCAGGCAGGAATTTCTTTGAGTATTCTATAACTTTCCCGTCAATATCCACCAATGTAGCTTTTTTTACGCTTGGGTGTTTTAGGATTTCCCGGATAACTCCTCCGTCCCCTCCACCTACAACCAAAACGTTTTCTGGATTAGGATGGGTAAATAAAGGAACATGGGCTACCATTTCATGGTAAACGAATTCATCACGCTGTGAAGTCATTACCATGTCATCCAGCAATAGCATATTGCCCCACTCTTCCGTTTCAATCATATCAAGCTTTTGAAACTCAGTTTGCTCCGTATGTAAAGTACGATTCACTTTCATCGTAATACCAAAATTCTCTGTTTGTTTTTCAGTAAACCAAATGCTCATTTATTAACGCTCCTTTTCCATTTCATATTGTCAGTCACCTTATAGGTTCCCCAAAATCGGTATAGTCATTAGCTAGAAAAATTATAGACGAATCTAGCAGAATTGCAAGATAAATTTCATAAATGCAGTTCTTATGTTTAAAATTTTCTTTTTTTTCCATAATAGTAATAGATACTAGATTCTTACCTGATAAGAGAGGTGAAAGCAATGGAATTGATTCCAAGCGAACGATTTAAAAGGACAACTAAATATGTACGGGCCATCATCATCCTTGCGGCAATCGGGCTCACGATACTTTTTGTATTGCTTCTCTCTTTACTGATTTATGCAAAAATATTAGGTCCTCCCCCTTTGGTCGTACCACAGTCCACCCTCTATTATAGTGATGATGGAAATGTGATCGGTGAAACAGATAATGGCCAGAAACGTTATTGGGCCGGAATGGAGTCAATTTCACCACAGCTCATCAAAGCGACTGTCGCCGTTGAGGACCGCCAATTTTACACTCATAATGGATTCGATATAAAGCGGATCGGCGGTGCCATCCTTGCTGATATTAAGGCAATGTCCAAAGTCCAGGGTGCAAGCACCATAACCCAGCAGTATGCCAGGAACCTGTTTCTTGGGCATGACAAAACGTGGTCGCGTAAGTTTAATGAGGCCTTTTATACGATACGGTTAGAAATGAACTACTCCAAAAAGGAAATTCTAGAAGGCTATTTAAATACGATTTACTATGGCCACGGTGCATATGGAGCCCAAGCTGCAAGTCAATATTACTTTGGCAAGGATGCCAAGGATTTGACTCTTCCTGAAGCAAGCATGCTGGCCGGAATACCAAAAGGGCCGTCAAACTACTCACCATTGGATAATTTTGAAAAAGCCAAATCAAGGCAGAAAGTTGTCCTGCAAGCCATGAAAAACAAAAACTACATTTCAGGAAAAAATATCGCGGAAGCGTTGCGGACATCCCTTACATTAAAGGGCGAGCACGGAACGGTCACCAATAAGACCGCTCCCTATTTCCAAGATGCCGTCAAGCAAGCTTTAAAGTCTCAGCTTCATTTGGATGACCGGACGATCGAACTCGGCGGACTTAGAGTCTATACAACACTGGACGAAACCCAGCAGGATGCTGCCGAGGAGGTTCTTTCCAATACCATACCCAAGTCTTCAGGCATTCAAGCCTCGATCGTGGCAATGGATCCTGAAACCGGGGAAGTCCGTGCGCTCGTCGGCGGTAAAGATTATTCCGAGTCGCCATTCAATCGGGCTACACAGGCCGTCCGCCAGCCTGGTTCAACCATGAAGCCGTTGCTATATTATTCAGCGCTGGAGAACGGTTTCACACCGTCCACCACCTTAAAAAGCGAGACAACTACATTTTCTTTCGATGATGGTCACTCATCTTACACGCCTCATAATTACAACCATCAATATGCGGAAGGCGAAATCACAATGGCCCAGGCCATTGCTCTTTCCGATAATATCTTCGCCGTAAAAACGCACTTGTTCCTTGGGGAACAGACATTGGTCGATACGGCGCGTCGTTTCGGAATCACGGCCAAGATGGATGCGGTTCCTTCCCTGGCACTCGGTACGTCAGGTGTAAGGGCGATTGAAATGGTGAACGCATACAGCATTCTGGCTAACGGCGGCAAGAAGGTTAAACCCGTGTTTATCAAAAAAGTTGAAAATCAAAAAGGTGAAGTGATTTTTGATGAAAATGAGAAAACGGAACAGATTTTGGATAAGGACAAGGCATTTGTCATGACCCAGATGCTTACAGGTGTTTTCGATGAAACCTTAAATGGCTATACGAAGGTGACCGGCAGCACCATAAGTTCCCAGCTGACCCGCCCATATGCCGGCAAATCAGGCTCCACGCCGACGGATAGCTGGATGATCGGTTACACACCGGGGCTTGTTGCAGGGGTATGGACTGGATATGATCAAGGCAAGAAGATCGAGATCCCTGCCGAAAAGGGCTATGCAAAGAAAATCTGGGCTTCCTATATGGAGAAGGGCCTAGAAGGGGAACCGGCAAAATCGTTTAAAGAAACCAAAAACGTAATCGGGGTGAACGTGAATCCCGTAAGCGGAAAATTGGCCACAAAGGAATGCCCTGTCTCAAGATTGACTTATTATGTTAAAGGAACCGAACCTGTCGAATACTGTACCGAGCACTTTAATGGCGAGAACCCGAATCATGCCCCAAAAGAAGAAGAACATAAAAAGGCACCGTGGTACAAAAGAGTCTTAAAACCTTGGGGATAACGAAAAACCCCCGAAGCCGGAAGCGGCTTCGGGGGTTTTTCTGTCCTAGTTCCACAGTGACTAAACTGCTGTCTTTAAGTTTACTGATTTTATCGCTTTCCTACAAGTGCATTTTTAACTAAACTTAACATTTCCATCCATTAAACAAGATTTCAAACCGTCAATGAATCCTTCAGCTGATCTGAAGAGCGCTCCCACATTCCTGCATCATGATTTTTCAGGAAGTCTGCAAGCACACGCTTTGATTTATCGTCCATGTCCTCGACGATGATTTTTCGTTTCAGCGATTTATCCATCCTGTTGACATGCTCCGGAAGCGATTTGTATCCGCGTCTAATCGACCTGTCGACCGTCATTTCACATGCTGTCACACCTGCGTAGTGCGGACCGTCTTGAGTGGCTTCAATGGTCACCCAAACAAGCCAGTAAGGTTTGGCATTCGGGACTTCCTCTTTAGTCTTTAAAAACTTGATCCCTTTTTCCACTGCACTTCTTGCATGCATCGCGCCGATATCGACCTCTGCTTCTCCTGCATCCACATCGATGATGACCGGCGAAATATTATCGAGCGTTAAAACCCCTGCCCCATATCCGCCATGACCTTCTGTAGGGTCATTTTTTATAATATTGAAGCCTACTTTTTTCTTTGGTTGTTCTTCCATGTTTATATCCCCCTTTATCGTTTGTCATTCTTTATTATTGGTTAAAAAAACAAAAGTGAAAAAAATTGACTCAAGATGTCTCCCACAAATCGGATACCAGTATCCAAAATCGGTCTGATTGTATATTGACTCAGCGGTGTGATGATCAGGATCAAGAAAATCAGGGAGCCATATTGTTCATACTGTGTCATTTTTGCCCGCAAGTCCGCTGAAACAAGATCCTGTACGATCCTATAACCATCTAGGGGCGGCAGCGGTATCAGATTAAATACAAATAAAAGGACATTTAAATTTATGAGTATATTTAAGAAGGGCTCGACGAAAAATGGTAAATCAGGTCCAACGCCAGCTGCAAGCAATCCGTAAAAAATTAAAAACCCCAAAATTGCAACAATCAAATTACTGAACGGACCGGCAAAAGAGACGAGCACTCCTGCCAATTTTGGGTTCTTGAAATGAAAACGATTAACCGGGACAGGTCTCGCCCAACCAAAACCGGCTATTAATATCAGCAATGTTCCGATCGGATCCAAATGAGAAATCGGATTCAATGTGACTCTTCCTTCATTCTTTGCAGTCGGGTCACCGAACTTATAGGCCACATAAGCATGGGAAAATTCATGAACCGTAAAGGCGATTAACAGTGACACAATGACATATGGAAGTTCTTCCAACCTATAAGCCAAAAACCGTTCTATTTGATCAAAGAATTCCATCGATAGCTTCTCCCCCATAGTTTATTACCGTTAGTATACATCAAAAGTCCAAGAAGTGAAAAAACTCTGACTTCCGTGTCTTGCAATTCTTTTACCAGTGTGAAACACTACAAGATAAGAGAGGAAGGGGGGAAAAGAGATGCCATATGTAACAGTCAAAATGCTTGAAGGCCGTACAGACGAACAAAAAAAGGCTTTAGTCGAAAAGGTGACTGCAGCCGTTACGGAAACAACTGGAGCACCAGCTGAAGCCGTGACGATTTTCATTGAAGAAATGTCAAAAAACCATTTAGCAGTAGCCGGTGTCCGTAAAAGCGATTTATAAGATTTACATAACGGGGAAAAGCTAAGCCATCAATTCGGCTTAGCTTTTGTTTTTAACTGCTCAATATATTCATATGCCTCATCAATTTCTTCAAGCGTATATTTCTGTTTGCTTTTCAGCGTGAAAATTTTCTCGGTGACTTCCTCTTTTTCAAGCGTGTCGAAGTATAGCACCGTTGAAACCAGCTCCAAAAAACGGGCATTCTGTTCATTCATATCCAGCAGGCATGCCTCAAGTGCCGGCATCTCCACTTCCTGAATGGATAGGAAATCCTGGCCGGCATCCGTTATCGAATAACAATATTGATAATAGCCTGCCTTTTTTTCCCTCACTTCATTCAAGTACCCCATCTCGCAGAGCTCTTCAATCCTTAATGTCAACTCCTCCGAATACGGTCCGTAAAAGTGAAACTGAAACTTTTCATGAAATGGGAAGGAAAGCTTCTTCGCAATATAAACGATTTTTTGCAACTTTTTCCGACCCGAGATTTCACCTGCAGTAGAAATTGCATTGATAATGTTTGCATGATCCTTAAACAAGGCTCGTCACTCCTCACCAAAAATGTACCACTTTAATCCGATAGCTCCAAAAGCTTACGAATCTGTTTTTTTATGTTTTTCTTCGTAGATTCATCACGCAATAAATCGGCTGGATAATATAACTTATGATCCGTTCTTCTTTTCCCTGAAATTGCATCGACAATTTCGGATTCACGCGATAATTCACGAATTTCGCCATTATTTTTCAGCAAGTGAATCGGCAGTCTCTCTTCTTCCTCACCTGGCCGGTAAAAATCATACGGCAGATCTGATGAAGAATCAACGACAAGATAATAATCCGGATCGATGCCTGCCTTCTTGAATAGCGTCCTTAATTCCATCAACCTGTTCATTTGACTGTTCGATGGATGGAATTCCACATATTTAAATAGTTTACGGTTAACGAAGCGAGTGCATAAATCTTTTAAAATCGCATCGTTCTCCTCTTCCCATGCTTCGAAATAATAGAGCATCACCGCTTCATCCATTTTCAAGTAGTCCTTTAAAGTCACTTCCCCCTTGAACAATGAATAAAAATGGTGCGGTTCTTGAGCAAACCCATAACCGGATTCATATAAATGTTTCGCCCTATGCAGAATCTTGGTAAGTATGACCTCCGCACTTCTCGTAACTGGATGGAAATAAACCTGCCAGTACATTTGGTAGCGACTCATGATATAATCCTCAACCGCATGCATCCCGCTTTGCTTTATGACGGCATGTTCTTCCCTTGGCCTCATTACACGCAAAAGCCTTTCCATATCGAAATGTCCATAACTAACGCCAGTGAAATATGCATCACGCTGTAAATAATCCATTCTATCAGCATCTATCTGGCTTGAAATCAGGCTGACTACTAATTTGCCTTTATAGGTTTTCGCTATGACTTCTGCCACTTTCTTTGGAAAATCACGTGCAACTCTAAGGAGGATCTTATTCACTTCCGTATCGCCGAGGATTATTTGCCGCGTGAATTGCTCATGATCCAGGTCAAACACTTTTTCAAAAGAATGAGAGAAAGGACCATGGCCCAAATCATGCAGCAGGGCTGCACACAAGGATAGTAACCGTTCCTCAGGTTTCCATTCCGGCCTGCCCTCGAAAACATCATCCACGATTCTCCGGACAATCTCATATACTCCGAGCGAATGGCTAAGCCGGCTATGTTCCGCACCATGAAAGGTCAAATAAGTCGTACCCAGCTGTTTGATCCTTCTAAGACGCTGGAATTCCTTCGTCCCTATTAAATCCCATATAACCCGGTCACGAACATGTATATATCGATGCACCGGGTCCTTGAATACTTTTTCTTCTTGTAATTTTTCGCCGGAATATTCCATGAACTACCCTCTTTTTCATAATCTCGATGCACTCATTATAGCGTGTTTTGACAAAAAACCCTAACATCCACCTTGCTAGTAAGAGAGGTCCTTTTGTAAGAAAACGGAAGTTTCAGTCTGATTTTGTCTTGAAAATAAGAAAATAAAAAATCACCGCAGTGTTTGAATCTGGGTGATGATTACTTCTTCCATTTATCATAAGCAAACAATCCACTCTACCTATATATCATGGATCCTACTTTAGTTTTTTATTGATTTTATCTAGTAACTCGTCTTCTGTCGGTGCAGCAACCGGACGGTTATTGACAAAGGCAAAAGACTTCTTTCTGCCAGGACCGCAATAGGATTGACAGCCCACTTCAATTTTCGCGTCGGGATCAAGCTTTTCAAGGCGCGGGATCAATGTTTTAATGTTCACCGCCAAGCAGTCATCGCACACTCTGAATTCATTGGACATCCTCCGGTCACCATCCTTTCCATGACAAACTATTTTTCATCCATTTATATGACTAAAGGGTATTTTACCGCTTCTACTTATGAATATCAAGAGGGCTTGATCATGTGAATAGGAAAGGGCATCCGTTGTAAAAGGATGTAATTCATCAAAAAACTAGTATCCTTTTAACCTTTTTGTATAAAAAATCCAGATTTTGTCCAAAATACTAGTAGAACACTCCATAATTCACTGCCACACGATATTTTATATAGTTATTTATTTTAAAAGTTACCAGAAAGGGAGTATGTAGAAATGAAGGTTCGTCAAGACGCCTGGACAGAAGAAGATGATTTGCTTTTGGCTGAAACGGTATTGCGCCATGTGCGGGAAGGCAGCACTCAGCTTAACGCTTTTGAAGAGGTAGGAGATAAATTGAACCGCACCTCTGCAGCATGCGGATTTCGCTGGAATGCAGTTGTCCGCCATAATTATGACAAAGCGCTTTCCCTAGCCAAGAAACAGCGTAAACAACGGCAAAGGATCCTTGGAAAAGATCAAGGAGGGAAAAAACGGCTCCTTTATACACCGCCGTCCCCAACGATTTCCGACATAATGGTTCCCCATGTACAAGAAGAGGAACTAGAGTTGAAATCAGAAGTCGATACTGCCAATTATGAAGCAGCAGAGGAATTCGTTGTGGCTGAAGCTCTCGCTCCTAAGACACAGCCCACACCAGCGACTTTGGAAACGGCCATGAGCCTTGATGCCGTCATCGCCTATTTGGAATCTATGAACGTCCGAATGCTTCAAGCTGAAGTATTAAAAACAGAAAATGAAAGATTGAAGCTTGAAATTAAAGGGCTGAAAAAGCGAAACGAAGATTTGGAGAATAAAATCAGCCACCTGGAACAAAACAGCGGCTTGATGCAGGAAGATTATGAAACTTTGATGAATATCATGAATCGAGCAAGAAAGCTGGTCTTGTTAGAGGAAGAGGAACGTCCGGCAACGAAGTTCAAGATGGACCGGAATGGCAATTTGGAAAAAATGGCCGAGTAATAAGATAATGTGGGGTTCAGTTATAATAGAACAACCACATGCCAAAGGCCGTTTCACCCATGTTTATTCGAAAAAGGGAGCCGACAAGGCTCTTCTTTTCATTTTCAGGGACTCCGCCTATCATACAGGCCTTTTACAGTTTCAGTGAATGCTAAAGTCGTATTAAATGAAAGAAGCCGTTCCTGAATTACTGGAACGGCTTCTTTCATATCAATCCTTTAATGCATCGAATACTTTATCATTGCGTTCCACCACTCTAGTCAAGTATGCCTCATACATCGGCCATTCCTGAACGGAAAGAGTGTCAGAGAATATCCTTTCGCTATGTTTCTTCAATACATGCAGGAATCTGAGCATAACGTCCTGAACACTCAATTGCACGCCCAACAATTCCGTTAGGGATGCCATTACCGAAGGGACGATATCAGGATAAGAGAATTTGGTTTCTGCATTTCCTTTAGCTGCATCATAAAAACCCTTCACGAGGCTGGCACGTTCAGACCCGCTTCCATTGACACACAAATAGATTTGCACCGCTACGCCATTGCGGATCCTGCGTTGGGATATCCCGGCAAACTTTTGCCCATTTATACTTAAATCATAGCTTCCAGGACAATAGGAACCGACGATTTCCCTTGCCTCCATCGTGACCGGGAAATCGGCAAACATCAATTGGACAAGCTCCCACATCGCATCATATCCACGATTGATTTCAATTTTCTGCTCGTTTTCAGGAAAAATGAGCGACAAATTAAGGACACCCTCATCCAGCACGACTGCCAGCCCTCCGGAATTCCTCACGATTGCCCGAAAACCATGTTCCTCCAAATGATCCAAACCCTTTTTAAGAAAAGGCAGCTTCGTATCCTGTATACCCATGACGATGGTTTGATGATGTACCCAGGCCCTGGCTACGGCAGCTGATTTACCTGACCCTACGGAAGCACAAAATGTATCATCCATCGCAAAGGACTCCAGAGCTGGAAATTGAGGTCCAACGGAAGATTGATCTATAATCCTCCACTCTTGCTGCATTAATAATGAATCTGTTTCACTCATACGAATCTCCCTCTACATTTAATCCTCAAGCTGCCTATTGATACTGCGCCACAAATCCCTGTGCCGCTGTAATGACAGCCAGTTTATATACATCCTCTTCATTGCATCCCCTCGAAAGGTCATTCACCGGACGGTTCAGCCCCTGTAGGATCGGACCGACCGCTTCGAAGCCACCCAAGCGTTGTACCATCTTATAGCTAATATTCCCCGCTTCGAGACTTGGGAAAATAAAAACATTCGCATCCCCCTGAATTAGGGAATCAGGCGCTTTTTTTCTTGCTACAGAAGGAACGAAAGCCGCGTCAAACTGAAATTCCCCATCGAGAATGACTTCAGGGTCCAATTCTTTTGCCAAATCGACAGCATCAACCACTTTTAAGGTCTCGGGGGATGTTGCCGACCCTTTCGTCGAAAAGCTCAGCATTGCAACACGCGGTTCGATATCGAACATTCGCGCAGTCTTCGCACTTTCTATAGCAATCTCAGCCAGGTCTTGGGAATTGGGGTTTATATTGATCGCACAATCCGCGAACACATATTTTTCTTCATCCCGGACCATGATGAATACTCCCGATGTTTTTTGGACGCCTGGCTTTGTTTTTATGATCTTTAAGGCGGGACGGACCGTATCGGCAGTGGAATGCGTTGCACCGCTCACCATTCCATGTGCCAGTTTCATATGGACGAGCATGGTTCCAAAGTAGTTCTCATCCAATAAGACTTCACGTGCTTGTACATCGGTCGCTTTACCCTCACGGACCTTCACGAAAGCTTCAACCATTTCATCCATCATGATATAATTCTTCGGATCATATATTTCGATTGCATCAAGGGAAATTTTCATATCTTTTGCCTTCTCTTGAATCAACCCGATATCCCCGATCAATACCGGTGTCACCAGTTTAGCTTTGGCAAGCCTTGCTGCCGCTCCCAAAATCCGTTCATCCAGCCCTTCTGGAAAAACGATCTTTAAATTATGCCCCATAACTTTCGCTTCCAATATTTCGAATAAATCACTCATTGGCTCTTCCTCCTTTTTAGATACGTTTTCCCTGTTTCCTTCTATATTTAACCATCCGGTGAAAATCCATAGTCGTCTTCCTCTAAGAATACTCTAGCAGCCAGGTAATTTCCAGCCACTTTGGTCCTCTGCCAATCCGCAAATTTGAAAATTGTTTGAACACCGAAAAACAGTGATGGTGTTTGCGGGTTGATATAAATTTCCTTATACTGAAACTATGTTATATTAAAGTTATAATAAGACATAGGAGTGATCGTAATGAGTGAAGCAGCACAAACACTGGACGGCTGGTATTGTTTACATGATTTCCGTCTGATCGACTGGGCTTCTTGGAAAACGTTATCAAGTGACGAACGCCAATTGGCCATCTCAGAATTCCAAGGTTTACTGGATAAATGGAATATGACACAAAGCGACAATGAAGGCAGCCATGCCCTATATTCCATCGTTGGCCAGAAAGCGGACTTCATGCTTATGTTTGCCCGCCCAACCATGGAAGAATTGAATGCAATTGAAAACGAATTCAACAAAACGAAGCTTGCCGAATATACGGTTCCCGCTTATTCATATGTTTCCGTAGTGGAATTAAGCAATTACTTGGCTGGAGGAGACGGTGAGGACCCTTACCAGAACCCTCATGTCCGTTCAAGACTTTATCCGATACTTCCAAAAGCGAAACATGTGTGTTTCTATCCAATGGACAAGCGTCGTGATGGCGATGATAACTGGTATATGCTTTCCATGGAAGAACGCAAAGGCTTAATGCGTTCCCACGGCTTGATTGGCCGCAGTTATGCCGGTAAAGTAAAACAAATCATTTCGGGTTCCGTCGGTTTTGACGATTATGAATGGGGCGTTACACTATTCGCAGATGATGTCCTTCAATTTAAAAAATTAATCTATGAAATGCGTTTTGATGAAGTGAGTGCACGTTACGCTGCATTTGGTTCTTTCTTTGTAGGCAATATCCTGCCGGAAGAAAACGTATCTTCATTCCTATACGTATAAGACGATGGGCTTCCGGTTTCCGGAAGCTTTTTTTACGTCCCCTCCTTTTTATTTTCCCCTGCTGTGGAATAAATCCATTCCATAGCCCATACATTTTCAATAGTGATGAATTTATTTTTTCACAGTCCCATTCAGCTTCAGGAAAATTGATCAAGGCAATTCCTGACTCTAGCGAGGTGAAGGAACGTTACTTCTATTCATTGGCCGGCAAGACGATATGGCTTATATCATGAACGGCAGCCGTTATGTATCGCTTAACTTTCATTGTGGTTTTTTAGGCCACCCGGGGATTGTCCAGAAAACCTATACAATACTACCGGTCGCTATAAATCGCACAGTTTCTCCCAGTCCACACTCTTGGATTGTCCAAATTCCACTGCATCAACTAAACCTTGAATTTAGGAGGGAATGCAATGTCACAAAATAATCCTTATGGTAACTACCCTTACGGGGGAAGCCCCTATTATCCCTATGAGAATAATGAGCCTGAACTAAGGCAGCAGAATCCTAACTTGCAGCAAGGTTACCCGCAGCAAGGATTCCAGCCATCATTCCAGCCACAACAGCCCACCATGGCAGGCACGCCACAACAAATGCCGATGACGATGGGTCAACCCCCTTCCGGACCACAGATACCTGGCATGCTTCCGGTCGAACAATCATACATCGAGAACATCTTGCGTTTGAATAAAGGGAAATTGGCCACGGTTTATACAACGTTTGAAAACAACAAGGAATGGAATGCCAAAATCTTCAAAGGAATCATTGAGGCTGCAGGACGCGATCACTTAATCATAAGCGACCCTCAAACGGGAAAACGGTACTTAATCCCGATGGTATACTTAGATTATATAACGTTTGATGAAGAAATCGAATATGAATATCCATTTGGAGGCGCTGGGCTTGCCACCTATTCGCCAAGGTGATTAAAATCCAATAAAGAAGAGCCTCAGAATCTATTTGATTCTGAGGCTCTTCTTATATTGGAATGACTTTTTCCATTACAAGTATTTATATGCAGCAATGATCATCAAGACCCAAGCAACCAGGAATGAAACCCCGCCAAGCGGTGTGATGGCACCAAGGATTTTGATTTGCGTAACGCTTAGAACGAATAGGCTTCCGGAAAACAGGATAATTCCTATTAGCATGAGCCAGCCGGACCAGTTGATCAGCGGACTTGAAACCTTCCCAGCCAATAAACCGATTACCAATAAACCCACCGCATGGAACATTTGATATTGAACAGCGGTTTGCCAGGTTTCTAAATATTTATCAGGAATTTTCCCTTCCAGTCCGTGTGCACCGAATGCACCTAGTGCCACAGCAATAAACCCATTCAATGCACCTAAAATGATGAACAGTTTCAATTATTTCACTCCCCTTCCCTTATTTAAAAATCGAACAAGGACTCTCCATTGGCCTCATCCATTTTAACCGGTTCTACATTCGGTGTAGCCGACATAACGGGCTGGGTCAATGTGATTGGCTTCGGTATGCTGATGTTCGCTGCTTTTTCATCCACCATTACTTCACAAAGGGACTTGATGGCGATTACATACCCCTGCACCTTATCCTCTGAATTTGCTTGTTTCGCTTTTAAAACAAGCTCTTCGATTTTATCCAACATTTGTCTTGATGAAATATCCAACTTTACCACCTCGTCTATATCAGGTCAAAACTATCATAACTAGCATAGCAAAAATCGGAGAAGAAAACACCTTGCATATTTCCTACCTCTTAATTGGCTTGGCATGAAATTTCAAGCATGGCTGTCCTGAAGAATGAAAGACATCAAGAGAAGGCTGGTTTGATGTTTTAAATTGAAAAGCACCGCAGCCCTTTGGAAAACTGGGATCCCAAGTTATATAGAAATGGCGGCACGCCATACAATTCGCCCGTTTCGTTTTCTTGCCCATTTCATCGGTTGGGGATTTTCCAATCAATTGGGGATTCCCCCATTTCCATCAGCAATTGATTTGTTGTGGAAAAAGGTTTGGTGCCAAAGAAACCACGGGAAGCAGACAGCGGACTCGGGTGTACGGACTTAATGATTTTATGACGGGTTTCATCAATTAAAGGGATTTTGGTTTGTGCAGGTTTCCCCCACAGGATGAATACAATCGGCTTTGGACGGTCATTCAATAGGCGAATCACTTGATTCGTAAAGATTTCCCATCCTTTTCCTCGGTGTGAGTGGGCCTCTCCATCACGAACAGTCAAGACGGTATTCAATAGGAGAACTCCCTGTTTTGCCCATTCGACTAGGTAACCATTATTCGGAACCTCATAGCCTAGATCTGTGTGCAGCTCTTTAAAAATATTTCTTAAAGAAGGTGGGATGCGAACCTCCGGCTTAACTGAAAAACTAAGGCCGTGCGCTTGACCAGGGCCATGGTAAGGGTCCTGTCCAAGGATGACAACCTTTACGTCTCCATAAGGAGTATAGTGAAGTGCATTGAAAATATCGTCCTGATCGGGATGAACGACTTGCTGACTGTACTCTTGCTTTATGAATTCCCTTAGCTTCTGGTAATATTCCTTTTTGAACTCCTCTTTCAATAGAGGCCACCAATCATTTGTTAATAACTGCTTTGCCATCTGCCACAGCCCCTCTCCACTTTTATGAAACTATATTATATCAAACTTCATCTCCCTGCATTTTTCCATAGATTACGATTTATGTTTCTATATACCCCAAAAGTGGGAAAACAGAAAGTTAGCAAGCAATTTAACCATGTTGGAGGATTTCCTATGAAAAAATGGTACAAAAGAAAACGATTTTATCTGCTTGTCAGCATTTTGATCGTCATTGCACTCGTAATCGCCTATAACAGCTACAAGCCTCTCCCCGATGGTATTTCCTATGAAGGAAAGGTTCACCATGTCGAGGATATCGATTTCATCTATGACCTTTCCTATCACGATGAACAAGGGGGTCTGCAACATGAGCAGCGTATTTTCCGAACCATAAACAAAGCCATAAAAGAGGCTGATTCTTATATCGTGATCGACATGTTTTTGTTTAATGCTTTTTATGATGAAAAGATAAACTTCCCGAAGCTAACCGAGACTCTGAAGGATAATCTGGTTGAACAGAAGAAAAAGAAACCTGGCCTCCAGGTTATTTTCATTACGGATGAAGTGAATACTTCCTATAATGCCTACCAGTTAGAGGCATTGGAAACGATGAAGAAAAATGGCATCGATGTCATCGTTACCAACTTAGACCGCCTCCGGGACCCGAATCCTCTCTATTCAGGTGTATATCGGACCTTTTTCCAATGGTTCGGTGAAAGCGGGAAAGGCTGGATTGTGAATCCAATGGCTAAAAGCGCACCAAAAGTCACCTTGCGTTCTTATCTTAGACTGATGAACATCAAAGCCAATCACAGAAAAGTGGTCGCTACTGAAAAAACGGCCATCATCTCATCTGCCAATCCTCATGATGCAAGTGGATTCCATTCCAATATTGCATTCCAAATGGATGGGAATATTATAGGAGATTTTGTTAAAGCCGAAGAAGCTGCTTCGAAATTCTCGGGAGGACCGAAGTCATTTCCTGAGTTTAAAGGGACATCAGCGGATAAAGGACCGATATCGGTACAGCTGCTAACGGAAGGAAAAATCAATAAACATGTCCTTAGGGCAATTAAGGATGCCAAAAATGGTGACATCATCCATCTTGCCATGTTCTACATTGCCGATCGCGAGGTTGTCGAGGCATTGACGGATGCAGCGAAACGGGGTGTGAAGATTCAAATGATATTGGATCCGAATCAAAACGCTTTCGGAAGTGAAAAAATCGGGCTTCCCAATCTACCGGTTGCCGCCGAATTCGAAAAACTGGGGGATGAAAATATCTCGATCCGCTGGTACAAAACAGATAAAGAACAGTTCCATACAAAGTTGATGATGATTCAAAGGGCTGATGAAACGGTGATCCTTGGAGGATCGGCTAATTATACGTCACGCAATCTGGATGACTATAATCTTGAAGCGAATGTTGAAATCCATGCTCCAAATGATGCGGACGTTTCCAAGGACGTCGATGGCTATTTTCAAAGACTCTGGACAAATCAAAATGGAACATACACGGTGGATTACAGTGAATACCAGAAGAAACTGCCTGTCTTTAAATACTTGACCTACCGCATTCAGAAGGTATTCCGCTTCACCACTTACTAAAACTTTCTTCTATATAAATGTTTATCAGTGCCCAAATGAGGTTATATATTACTATAGCCAACCAGCAACTGTAATAAGCAAGATTCCATTTACCTGCATTCAAGAGAATCCAACTAAATTCAAGGAGGAGTTTATATGTATCAAGTACATGTAGTAGAAAACGGTCTACAAGCAAAGGAAAAAATCGATGAATTAGTTACTACAGGTTATACGAAAGACGATGTATATTTGTTTGCCCATGATAAAACCCGTTCAAAACACCTTACCGAGAATACAAATACAGAAAGTGTAGGCATGAAGGAACAAGGTTTCCTTGACAGCGTCGGAAATATCTTTAAATCTCGCGGAGATGAACTTCGTAACCGAATGAGCAACCTTGGCCTTAGTGATATGGAGGCAGAACGTTACGAGGAAGTGCTTGACGAAGGAAAAGTAGTCATCGTTGCTTCCAAACAAGATAATAAGGACGAGGTTACACACTAATTCCTGATAACCATTACCCTATATGGGTTCATAAAAAAGCGAGGCTCCTTAACCGGCAGCCTCGTTTTTTTATATTCATTATCCCAGGATTCTTTGGTACGCGGCCTTTGCATGGACCATGTCCTTCGTACCGTGAATCAGCGCCCTGCCATCCTTGAAAATGACGATACGCTCCCCAGCTTTTTCACAAGAGAGAAGAAATGGATTGAATTTCACCAAATAGCCGCTGCCGTCCAGATCTTTGGCTAGTTTCTCGAGTTGCAGTTCCAAAGGATTTGGCGGTCTTACCTGTACAGTATCCCTTCCGCAAAGAACAGCCGTTTTCGTTGCATTTTCCAGTGTTAAAAAAGGGTATGTCCTCTGCTCTCCGCACGAGAGACAATCCTTCTTTTTCGCTTTCGTCAATTTAACGGTTTGGTATTGATTTCTCCACAAATCAAAAGAAACAAGTGCAGGCCGTACCGATTCCCAATCTTCAACAAGGATTTTCAAAGCTTCGGCAGTTTGGTGTGCCACTACCATCGTTACAGCTGGTGATATGATTCCCCCTGTGTCACAGGTCATTCCTTGAATGGGGATTGCTTTGAGCAAACAGTGCAAACATGGAGTCTGTCCGGGAAGGATCGTCAAAGTCATGCCAACACTCCCCACACATGCCCCATAAATCCACGGTATATGAAGCTTTTGAGATAAATCATTAATGATCATCCGTGTCTCGAAATTGTCGGTTGCATCCAATATCAAATCAACATCACCAAGAAGCTGTTCGAGGTTCTGGGCAGTCGCGTCCATGATGATGGCATTCACTTCCACTTCATGGTTGATATCAAATAAATGACGCTTTGCCGCTTCTGCTTTTGGCAGCTTCTCCTCGACATCCCGTTCTGTATACATTTGTTGGCGCTGTAAATTACTGGTCTCGACATAATCCCTGTCGACAATGGTAAGCTTCCCCACTCCTGCACGAGTAAGGGCCTCGGCATTAGCAGATCCCAAAGCCCCTGCACCAAGAAGCAAGACATGCTTCTTCATAATTTTCAATTGGCCCCCTTCGCCAATGGGGGCGAATAAAGTCTGCCTTGAATATCGCTCTTTCACCGTGAACCCTCCCTTCCAAGCACTTTAGCCCCCACTTACTGGTGGAATGAAAGCAACTGTATCTCCATCAGATAGAATCGTGTCATCATCGGCAAATTCTTCATTGACCGCCGTCATCACGGTTTCTAGACCTTCCAATTGAAAATCCACTTTCATTTTACCTTTTAGCTCCGCCACACTCATCCCATTTCCTTCCACAGAAAGAGTCTCTTTGCCCAGCTCATCTTTCAATTGGGCAAATAAAAGTACATTAATCATCAATATCCCCCTTTTCCGGTTTCCCCGATGGATATGGAACGGTTTCCAACTGGTTTCCTACCCATGTCTCCCCATCTTCCCAGTGTTCTTTTTTCCAGATCGGGACGATTTCTTTTATTCTTTCAATCGCATATCTGTTCGCCTCATATGCATCATTTCGATGTGGCGTACTAACGGCAATGACCACTGCGATATCCGTGATTTCAAGTTTGCCTACACGATGGGTGATCGCCGTTTCTGCATCAGGCCAACGTTCCTTGATCTCAGAACCGATTTGCTCCAATTTCTTGATGGCCATCGGTTCATACGCTTCGTAAATTAAGAAGAGAGTCTTTTTTTCTTTCGTCATTTCCCTCACAGTACCAATAAAGGTCGTGACGGCACCTGCATTCCGCTTGACTACTTTATCAATCACTTCCTGGATGACAATCGGCTCTTTTGAAATATTATAATTCATGTCTACCATCCTTTATATATAATTCAGTTTGATCAATATAACCCGCCTCTTGATAATCTTCCATCGTATTCATATTGAAAAAAAGGTATTGAAAATGTTCAGGATTCTCTCGATATAACGTAAAGTCGGTTTCTTTCATGACCTTCACCGAAATCTTTTCCAAAAATAAACGCATTTTTAATTCATGTTTCATTAAACACTCCGTCAGTACAGGAAGACACCTTTTATGGTAAACAGCAAAAAGCGGCTGGAGCCTGCCATTTATTTCTGGAACGACAGCATCGAATTCAGGTTCATAATGAGAAATGATATCCTTTATGGCATCTGCACTCACAAACGGCATATCACAGGCTGCAAGAAACTGAAGCTCCGTTTCCGACGAGGCCAACCCTGCATGCAATCCGCCAAGCGGGCCTTGACCTTTATGTGAATCTGGAATCAGCGGAAGTTGCAGAAAATGATATTCTTCAAATGCATTCGTAATGACCATGATGTTTTCTGACACCTTTTTCAATTCGGATGCCACTCTTGAAATGTTCACAACGCCACCTATGGTCAACAGGGCCTTATTCACTCCCATACGGCTTGATTTCCCACCAGCTAAAAGCAACATTGTCCATTCCATAAGAATCTCCCTCCCTTTTTTGGGTTTATTCCAGCACCGAACGGTAAAGCTATACTAAAAGTGTCCGCTATATTTAAATATTTTAAATCAACTTTGAAAATAATGACACCTTCTCAAACTTTGCTTTGTATTTCAAAGGATGGAAAGTAAGGTCCAAAGCTAAAAAAAGCAGGCTGACCGTCCATCCGATTTCCTGGATACCAGGTCCGAAAAATGACTTATGCGAGGCCATTGCACTTCTTTCTCCAAGACACTCATATTATGGTGAAAACTAAGTTTTACATAAAAGAAATTTTGGTATATTCTAAAAATAGGATATTAACTGGTATGCTGATAATATCGATAACTAATTCTCCTGAGGAGGTCACATAATGACTATGAAAAGAGCTATGACAGTTGCCGGATCTGATTCGAGCGGCGGCGCTGGACTTCAAGCAGATTTAAAGACATTCCAAGAATTCGGCGTTTACGGTATGTCCGCTTTAACGACAATCGTGACGATGGATCCAAAGAATGGCTGGTCCCATAATGTATTCCCTACACCAGTCGAAGTTTTGGAAGCCCAAATCGAAACGATTTTATCAATCGGCATTGACGCAATGAAAACGGGAATGCTTGGATCAGTGGAAATCATTGAACTTGTTGCCCGTAAAATAGATGAGTTGAAGCTGGACAAAGTCGTAATCGATCCAGTTATGGTATGTAAAGGTGAAGATGAAGTGTTGCACCCTGAAACGGCTGTCGCTCTGCGTGATCTGCTTGTTCCACGTGCAACTGTAGTCACGCCAAACCTTTTCGAGGCCGCTCAGTTAGCGGGAACTGCGCCAATCAAGACGATTGATGACATGAGGGCCGCAGCTGAAAAGATTCATGCACTTGGTGCAAAATATGTCTTGATCAAAGGCGGTAATAAGCTGGATCTTGATAAAGCCATCGACCTTTTATATGATGGAAAAGAATTTGAAATCCTTGAATCAGAAAAAATCGAAACGACCAATACACATGGTGCCGGCTGTTCTTCTTCTGCAGCTATTGCAGCTCAATTGGCTGAAGGGAAAAGCCCGCGTGAGGCTATCCTCATTGCTAAAGACTTCATTACCGAGGCGGTTCGCCATTCTTGGAAAATGAATGAATATGTTGGACCTGTCAATCATGGTGCATATCACAAATATGGAATTGCGGAAAAAACACAAAAATAAAACATCAAGTTTAATGGCTGCTCAAATTCATCGAGCGGCCTTTTTCGCTTTTTTTGCTTTTATTTAGTAAAATAGAAAGAAGGAAAAGCTTATCTAGCCGCCCAGTTAAGGAGGAAATTATAGAATGAAACCTATAGACCGTACAGAGGTGCAAAATGCCATTGATTCTTTCGCCGGACAAGATGTATATCTTCACCTTGAAACGACAAATGGCGCCTATGCCACTCATGTAGATGAAGCTTTCTTTTCGGCAGGTGCTTATATTCGTAATGCTTTTATACAGTATGAACATGGGAAGATAGTTGGGGATGGACCCTACCGCATCGGCTTGAAGCTCAATATTGGCTGGGTATATGCAGAAGGCGTTAACCACTTCGAATTGGATGAACAGGGGAGATTGCTATTGGCAGGCCTTGATTTTTCCGGAAAGCTTGCTGTCTCCATGCAGCTCAGTCCCACCCCCTTTGAATGATGACAACTTAGCTTGATATATATCATATAATTCCGATGAAAACTCCCATTCACCGATAACCATACTCACTGTAAGTAGAACGGAAGGAGAAATATACCTTGGAAAAAGAACGCCATGTATTAGTTATATTCCCACATCCCGATGATGAAGCCTTCTCGGTCTCCGGAACGCTTGCCCTTCATAGAGAAGCGGGCACTCCTGTCACCTATTTATGCTTAACTTTAGGAGAAATGGGACGTAATTTAGGAAACCCTCCATTTGCGACAAGGGAATCGCTCCCTAAAATTCGCAAAAAGGAATTGATCGATGCAGCAAATGCGATTGGCATCCAAGACTTACGCATGCTTGGATTGCGTGATAAAACGATTGAATTCGAAGATGATGAAAAACTGACTTCATTATTTACCGATGCCATCAATGAATTGAACCCTTCATTGATCATTACGTTTTACCCAGGATACAGTGTCCATCCAGACCATGAAGCGACAGCACGGGCTGTGGTTCGGGCCGTGGAAAGAATGGAAGAGAAAGAGAGACCTAAACTTCATTGTGTCGCCTTCTCGAATAACTGCATTGACGAATTGGGTCAGCCTGACATCATCCAGGATATCTCTGCCGTTGAAGAAAAAAAGGTGGCTGCATTCACTGCCCATCGTTCTCAAACACAGGCAATGGTGATCGATTGGAAAGAGAAGTTCGAAAATCAGGATGCAGATTTTCTGGACTGGATCCGCAAAGAACGATTATGGACCTATAGATTTTAAAGAAACCGCCAATAGGCGGTTTTTTTTGTTTATGGCATAAAAAAAACGCCTGTCGATTACAGGCGGAGAAAGGGGGATACTTTGGAAAATCAATCATAATATAAGCATCCCCAAAATTCTTCATTTTATACAATCCTAGTCAAAAAATTAAGCAGACAAGCGTTTCTCATGCTGCATTTTCGTTCTTGCCGAGGCTTTTTTTCCGTGCGCCAAGAAATAAATGCCAATAAGTATGAATGCAAAGATCGACATTCCCATGAATAACCCTTTGAACCCTGTAAATGGAATTAGGAATCCCAATAGGAACGGGCCGACACCAATACCGAAGTCATACATTGTAAAAAACGTGGATGTGGCTAATCCCATCCGATTTGATGGGGCTTCCTTAATCGAAATCGCTTGACAGCTTGATTGGAACGTACCATACCCGACTCCAATAAGGGCGCCGGCAATCAGAAGCGTGATACCGTGATGGGATTGGCTAAGGATGACCATACCGACGGCAAATAGTAAGAGCGACGGGTAAATAACGGCATTTTCCCCCTTCACATCAAACATACGTCCTGTAAACGGACGGGACGCCAAAAGGAATACAGCAAATACGACGAAGAAAAAACTTGCCGCATCCATTAAATCCATTTCCTTTGCAAAAGACGTTAAATAGGACAAAATGCTCGAATAGGTAAATCCGGCAAATCCGATGAAAATGGAAATGGGCAGTGCCCTTTTCTCAAAGTAATCACTGATTTTAAATCCTTTTTGTGGTGAAGCACCGCCCTTTTCCCTTTCAGGCACATTCATGAATAATGAGGCAACTAAAGAAAATGCGGCAAATAAGGAGGCTGCATAGAAAATGATGGAATAACTGAAATGCTGTGTAATCAGCAATCCAATAAACGGACCGAATGCCATTGCCAAGTTTGTACTCATGGCAAAGTAACCTGTACCTTCCCCGCGTCTTTCATTCGGAATGATATCTGCAGCAATCGTTCCAGTCGCAGTGGTGGCAAGGCCAAAAGCAAAACCGTGAATAAGCCGGTCGATCAATAAAAGTGATAAACCATTCACAAGGAAATAGCCTATGGATGCGGCCAGGAATAGAACCAACGATCCAAGCAACATCTTTCTGCGGCCGATCTTGTCAATTTTTTTCCCTGCAATCGGTCTGACAAGCACAGCCCCAAGAACAAAGATACTTGAAGCAAGTCCCGCTTGTGCTTGCGACGCATGAAAGTTATCCATCGTGTAAATGGTCAATGTCACCATCAAGACATAAAAAGTTAAAAATAAAAAAAAGTTCGCAGACGAGACAATCAAGAAGTCTTTCGTCCACAATTTCGGTTTATGATTCATTTCAATCCTTCTTCCTTACTATTGTTTTAATTTTTCCTTCAGGAAAGTCAACGTTCGTAACGTTGCCTCCCGATCCTCTTCAGCCAAACCGCTCATTAATTGAAGTTCAAATTCTTCAACTACCTTTTTGGCCTCGTGATAAGTCCTTAAACCTGACTCCGTTAACTGTATTCTCCGTTCCCGCTTATCTTTTCCCGGGACTTGTTCAATCAAATCAAGTTCTTCCAACCGGTTTACCGTCCTGGTTACCGTCGGTTTCTCCACATCTAGATATGTGCTTATTTCAACAAGCGTGGAACAGCCAAACTGACTCAGATAATATACAATCGACCATTGGGAATGAAAAAGATCGACCTTGGCCAATTGTTCATTTAACTTTTTGGTAAATGACCTCGTAAATTGTAAGTTATGATGAAAAAAACCATTATTAAAGGACAAAGATATTCCTCCTGAAAAGTAGTTACCTAGGTAACTATACACCTATTCGTAAGAAATGTCTAGCTTTCGGCTGAACGAAAATATCGTATGCACACCGTTTCCTCATGAAAGAACTACTCGTGAATTTGGTGCGTTTACTCGTAAGTTTGGCGAAAGCAGGGGTCAAATCGGGGTCATTAACAAAAAGGAAACCCCGCTATTAATAAGCGAGGCTTCCGTTATTTGTTTTTCGTTCGAAAACTATTTTGAATCACACAAATACTACATCTCCGAGCTTCTCATTTTAACCTAGATAGTGGCAAACGATAAAGTTTATCATCGTTTTCATCAGGATTTCCTCGGCCGTCCGTATTATTGCTTATGAAATAAAGGAATCCTTCATCAACGAATACGTCACGGATCCTTCCTGAGCCCGTAATGATATTCGTCAGTTTTCCGCTTTTTACATCATAACTCTTAAGCGCTTCGCCTCTTAAGGATGCAAAATAGAGCTTTCCTTCAAAATAGGCCATGCCAGAAGGAGCCCATGTAGTTTCACCGGAATGAATCAATGGCTTTATCATATCAGGTTTTTGCTCATCGCCCTCTATATCTGGCCAGCCATAGTTCTTACCCGGATCCACTTTATTTAGTTCATCGTGTGCTGAATCTCCGTGCTCACTTTCATATAACTGCCCTGCTTCATCCCAGGCCAGACCTTGTGGATTGCGGTGACCGTAAGAATAGACGTATGAATTCCCGAAAGGATTATCTTTCGGAATGGTGCCATCCAGGTTCATGCGCAGAATCTTCCCGCCTAAAGAATCAAGGTCCTGTGCGGTTTCAGCGTTTCTTGCATCGCCTGTTGTTGCGTATAGCTTATCATCCGTTCCAATCTTGATCCTGCCGCCATGATGGTAGTCACCGCTTGGTATTCCGTCGATTAAGGTCTCCATCTCCTGCCATTTATCATCATTTTTTTCTAAGATGACGATTCGATTGATGGAATCCCCGCCTTCTTCATAAGTATAATAGGCTAAAGCTTGCCCGCTCTTAGAGAAATCGGGAGCAAGCAAAAATCCAAGCAACCCAGCTTCCGCTTTAGCTGACAATGTCTTTTTAAGGTTGACATTTTGCCGTGTCATCTTATCCTTGTCCCATTCAACGATGGTTCCTGCCCGCTCTGACACATACATTGTGCCCCCATTCTTCTGGATCGACCATGGGGCCTGCAGGTTCGTTATCAGCACATCCGGCTCTTCCCCTAAAGTGCCCGTCACTTCTTTGTCAGGATTCGGCTGGTTTTTGCTGTCGCCATCATTCATGTTACAACCAGTTAAAATCAATGTAGCCATAAGGTAAAAAAAGAGCGTTTTTTTCAAAGCCTTTCCCCCTTCGATTCATGAGTTTAATAGGCTGACTGTTTAAGTACCTTTAAAATGGCCTCCGCGACACCGGCTTCATCATTCTTGCCTGTTACTTCATCACACATTTTTTTAATTTCGAGCGGGGCGTTTCCCATTGCGACAGACAAACCTACCCGTTCAAACATGGATACATCATTATAATTATCCCCAATAGCCATCGTTTCCTGCATTGAGCCGGATTTTCCATTCACATATGCTTCAAGTGCCGTACCTTTTTGAGCTGTTTCACTCATGATTTCCACATTTTCACGTCCGGATGAAGTGACTGTAACTCCCTGCCCTTCCAATTTAGAAGCAATTTGATTTAATAAAGTTGAATCCTTTGAGAAGCTGAGAATTTTATAATATTCCTCATTCGAACGGCTGAATAGCTCGGAATAATCGGAAATGGAAGTTACCTGTCCAAGCTGTAAACGTTGCTCTGCATATTTCCGCATGTTCTCAGGGTCAATGTCAGGATTGGCTGTAACGAATACATCAACCAAAACGGATATTGCGTTTTCATAGTCTTTGGAATAAATCCCCTGACTCGTATATATTTCGAAATAAACCCCTTGTTCTTCGAGGAATCCAGCAACCATTTTAGCAGTGGCAGCAGACATTGGATTGGAAGCGGCAATCTTTCCGTCCTCCGTAAAGAGGGCAGCACCATTTACACAGATGACAGGGCAATCGATGCCTGCTTCATCCAAGGCGAACCTAGCTTCCACATAAGATCTTCCAGTAGCAATGATCACTTCCACACCCTCGCTTTGCGCCTTCTGGATGGCATGTTTATTTTCCTCACTGACCTTTTGCATTTTGTTTAGTAATGTTCCGTCCATATCAATCGCAATCGTCTTTATCAATTCAATCGGCCCCTTTTTTCAATATAATCCCTATTTTAACCGAAAGATCGTGGATAAACACGTTTTACCACCACGTCTAGATTCTTGGTGTGACTTCAGTCATAAAAAAAACTGCACCTAATTAAGATAGGTGCAGTTTTTTTCTTAATGCAGTATCGTTTTTCTGTCGACATCTTGGGCCCGTTCAGTAATCTGTTCGTGGATGTCTTTTTGAATGTCATCGATGGCTGTAAAATCCATTGCTTTTACATAAATCTTTTCGAGTTCGTCATGCAGCTCTTTTGCCTTAGCCAGATTTGCTGTCGCTTCATTCATTTTCGTCCGGTACCTAGTGGAAACATCCTTTAACTGTTCGGCATATATTTCATCTGTTCCTGGCAGGATGGCTGTTTTATATATATCAATGATTTCGTCCCCTCCACAACTCGGGAAATATTCATGCGGGGAGGTGCTGTCAAATATGGCGATCCCAACCTCCCGGACGATTACCATGTCCAAGCTATGCGGATCGAAACCACAATGATATATTTCCACATCAAAGCCTCTTTGCTCTGCAGCCTTTGCAATCTTCTTCAGCAACGTTGATTTACCGGAACCTGGGCGTCCCTTTAAAAAGTACCGTTTTTGTATTCCCTCAGTAATATTCGGGATGAAATCAACCGCACCCGTTGGTGTAGCGGCCCCTAAGAATCGGTGACGAACATCCGACTTCTTATTAAGGACGATATCTCTATAAAAGCCTTCTATCAATTTATTGGTCAACCCATTCAATTTTGCGAAATCAATATTTGCCTTATAAATGTCTTCCCATTCATCATGTATCTTCAATGCTTCAGCGAATAGGGAATATGCCTTTTCGAAACTTTTGCTTCTCGCATTCGTCAACTTTATGATGGCGGCTCTTTCAGAAGCCAGCTGCTGGGAATCCCAGGCAGCCCCTAGGTTGACATATTCCTCAATGGCACCTGGTGCCTTCGGTTCAATCACATGCGGCGCGGTCCCATCCACGATCCCGATTTTCAAAGCCGGTATGATTACTCCATCAATGGAATCATTATCGGACGAACAATGTAAATACTCGATGTCATAGCCTTTATCCAGCCATTCTTGGCCGACTTTTTTCATAATCGTCGATTTACCAGAACCAGGTCCACCTTTTAATATGAATAATCTTTCCAGCCCTTTTAAATTAGAATCATATAAACTATAAAAACCTTTAGCCGTATTGCCTCCAGCAAAATAATTCATCACTTTTCCTGTCACTTTCACACTCTCCCTCACAATACAGATGTAACTTCAAGACAGCGTATGAAAAAAAGACCCAATAGGTGAATACCTAAAGGAAAATAGTTTATTTTATTAGGGCTACAGATTCCGCTTGTGTGACTTCCAGGAATTCTGAAGGTTTTAATACGATCTGTGTACCGATTTTCCCTCCACTTACGATGATTTCAGGCAGGTTTGTTGCACTTTCATCGATAAAAGTCGGGTATTGCCTCTTCATTCCGATCGGGGAACAGCCCCCCCGAATATACCCTGTATATTTTTGCAGATCTTTAACCGCAAGCATTTCAATTTTTTTTGCACCTGCGGCCTTCGCTGCTTTTTTCAAATCCAGTTCGGTTGCTACAGGGATGACAAATACGTAAAGCTGCTGCGGTCCGTTATGGGTAACAAGCGTTTTAAAAACGGTTTCCGGCGCTTTTCCAATCTTGTCCGCAACAGTGATCCCGTCGATTTTTCCATCGCGGGCATCATAACTCATCATTTCATACTCTATACGTTTGTTATCAAGAATTCGCATTGCATTCGTTTTACTGGCTCCCATAAGAAATTCCCCTTATCGTTTTCTACCATCTTACCATTTTAAATAATGGGCAAAAAGAAAAGCACAGTGCTTACTCATCTGTGCTTTCCCTGGAAATTATTCTAAATGGCGTCTTTGGAAATCAGCGATCCTCTTGTAGTCGCCTTCCAATTGCCTGCTCACGGATAAATAAATCGACATTAATTCTTCATACACTTTAACATTCTCTTCGATCGGGACAAGTTCATTCGTTTCACCAACCATACCCTCAACCTCATCAAGGCTTTCGATTTCGCCTAAAGCGTATAATCCAAGAACGGCGGCACCTAAACTCGAACTCTCAAAGCTTTCAGGAATTGTCACGTTTTGATTGAATATATCAGCCATGATTTGGCGCCAGAGCTTCGAGCGGACGAATCCGCCGCTTGCATGAATTTTCTCGGGAGCACCAGCCAGCTCCTTTACAGCAATAAGGACACTGTACAAGTTATACATCACACCCTCCAGCACTGCCCGGACCATATGGTCACGAGTGTGGTGGAGAGCCAGTCCAAAGAAGGAGCCCCTTGCATCGGCACTCCATAATGGTGCCCGTTCCCCTGCCATATACGGGTGGAATATCAACCCATCAGAACCAGGGGCAATATTAGAAGCCATATCCGTCAGAATCTCATAGGAGTCCTGTCCCGAAGCCTTCGCTTTTTCGATTTCCACACGGCCCAATTGATCGCGGGCCCATCGGAAGGTGATTCCCCCATTGTTGACCGGTCCGCCGATTACCCAATGATTCTCAGTAAGGGCATAGCAGAAGGTCCTGCCTTTGGGATCGGTAAGCGGCCGGTCACTGACGGTCCTTACCGCACCGCTCGTTCCGATTGTCACTGCCAGGACGCCTGGCTTGATTGCGTTTTGCCCTAAGTTGGCAAGCACGCCATCACTCGCGCCAATCACAAACGGGGTACCAGAATGAATGTTCATTTTTGCAGCTAATTCCTCACTTAAGCCTGGGAGGATATGCGTAGTAGGGACAAGGGCTGGCAGCTTGTCAGCCCCGATTCCAGCAATGGTGAGTGCCTCTTCATCCCACTTCAGGTCATTCAAATTGAACATGCCCGTTGCAGAAGCGAGCGAATAATCCATCACATACTCATTGAAAAATTTATAGATGATGTATTCTTTAATACCTATAAATTTTTCCGTTTCGTTAAAAATCCCGGGATGTTCATTTCTTAACCACATGATTTTCGTGATTGGCGACATTGGGTGAATGGGTGTTCCCGTTCTGTGATACAATTGCATCCCCTGTTCCGAAGCCTTCAATTTCTCCGCATAGGCAACACTTCGATTATCCGCCCATGTAATGCTATTCGTCAGCGGGTTGCCGTCTTTACCCATCGCGATCAAGCTATGCATCGCCGAACTGAACGATATGAAGCCCAGTTCTTGCTTTTCTATTCCGCTTGCAATCATAACCTCGCCTATTGCAATGATGACCGCTTTATAAATTTCCTTGGGATCTTGTTCCGCAACGGAAGGAGTTGGACTGTGAAGAGGATATCCCCTCGAACAAGATTGGACAACCTCCCCCCCTTTTGAAAAAAGGACCACCTTCGTACTCGTCGTGCCAATATCGATTCCCATCATATAACCTGATTGTCCCATATTTACATCATGCTCCTTTCTCTTAAACAATTGAGTCCAAAAGTAAGATTAGGATAAGTGAAACGACTCATCTAATCGTTTCGATAGTCCAAGACTTTAATGTTTGCGCGCCTTTTAAATTAGAAAGCCCTTTGATCATCAAAATCCTGGCTCCCCCAATCTGCACCGCCGGCTCCAATAATCAAGATGATGGATGCAGCTGGGGCGAGGAGGGCGGCCATGAATTGGCTTAGTTCTTCTTTATTAAAACCTCTAGCGCAACCTAATGTAAAATGAAACCGCCACAGAATCTTAACAAAAAAAAGCACTGAAAGTCTCGATCAACATTAATAAGTCCGGCATTGAAATCGTCAATGTAATGCCGAAACTGCTCAAGGTAGATCCGCTAGACCCTGGGGTGCTTGTAACACCCATTCCTTAGATATACAGGAAACAGGTCAATCACCATCACTGAATGCACTATCTGTTCACTGAACCTAAACGGGGATTCGTAACCTCTCTGCACCGCTTAATGGACCATCGCCTTTCCAAGCATGGTTCCTACGTCAATGAGTGCCATCTAACCAAAATTATTACCTGCCCCTGTCTGAACAGCATCTGCAACATCCGGAATATCCATACGCGCGATACTACAATTTCTGAAAGGAATTCAATAAGGTAAGCTCTCAATGAAAAAAGTATCGAACCAGTTCATCGTGAACTAAATTCGATACCTGATTCAGCCATGAAATAATCATTCACCAATAAAAAGAGGACCGGATCGGTGCTTGATTTCTTCCTCCAGTTGTTCAGGATAAGCAATGAGGAAGCAAGTGGATGGTCCTGATGATTTTGCAATATCGACTTTATTACTTATATGCACAGAAACACCTTCACCACTTTGATCCAAATGCCCCCATTCATATGCTATCCCTTTTGAGCCGACTGGAAGTGCCTGAACACCTTCCATTTCACATAGGCATTTATATAAAGATAACGGCGCAATCCAATTTTGCTGTTCCATTACTTCTTCTCCAACGAGCGGCCTGCCGATCAGAGCTATTTTCCGTATAGGATGCTGCTTTTTAACGCATTCATTCGCCCGTTTACCAATCACCATAAGACCAAGTGCTGATTGAAGAAGCGGCATGTTACTTTCCGTGCTGCCTGTAATGGGGAGATTCTCCATCCCCAATTCATCAAGCCCCTTCCTGACACCCTTGGTCAAGTCCTCCCAGGCTTGATCACCGCAGAAATTATTTAGGACGACGGATACTGGAATCCCGCCAACGCCCAAACATTCCATGACAGCCACCCGAAAGGAATAATATCCTACGACCTCATAAGGGACATGGACAAGGTCTTTTTCCTTCAGGCCGATTCCGCCGCTATTATCACTTGAAATGATCAATGAATCCGATTCGGAAAATGGCAAAATCAATGAATCACTCATTCTGCGAGTCCATCTTTAAAAATCATTTTTTTCAAGACAGGCTCCAAGCGTGGCAGTAAAAGGGCAGCCAATACTACATTTACCGCCGTCGCTGCCGTTAATCCCGGAACCAACAACGTGTAAAAGCCAGGGCTGATCAGGAATGCGAAAGGCAGGGCTAGAATGAAGGCATTGCCGATAAAGAAGAGGAAAAACGCGCCCACTTTTTTTCCGTTTATATATAAAATGCTAAACATCCATGTCAGGACTGCCATTTCGACCATGATCAAAAAGTGGAATGGCCCAAGTGGCATGCCGCCGAATAACGCTGAAATGATATGACCAAGCGCAGCTACAATAGCCCCCGATACCGGGCCAAGTATGACAGCCGCCAAAAGGGCCGGGAAACTATCCAAAGCGATACTCCCGATCGGGGAAGGGATTTTAATCATCGCCCCTACCGCCGATAAGGCAATGAATATAGCAATTGCACTAATTTTTCTTACATCCATGTTTACTCTTTTTCCTTTCTTTTCCCTCCACGGAATACATTTGCGCTGCGGATATATTCCACATCTTTCACACCAAGACGGAAGTTGATCACACGTGCAACAGCAAAGAAGTAATCTGACAAACGATTTAAGTATTGAAGTGATAATGGTGAAACGGCCGCACCAGACTTGATCAATGAAACGACCAATCGTTCCGCCCTTCTTGTAACGGTACGGGCAATGTGAATGGTTGCAGCCGCTTTTGAGCCGCCAGGCAGGATGAACTTTTCCAATTCCGGCGCTTCAAGTATGAAGGCATCTATTCGTTCTTCCAAATAGGTAATGGCCTCTTCCGTCAGCTTTTGTGGGGCCTTATCGGAAACGGTTGCCAAATCACCGCCGCAGTCAAACAACTCATGCTGGATCTTCTCAAGATCGGCCAGTACATCCGTAAATATCGCAGAATCCAATTCCGTCACCGCAAGACCGATATAGCTATTCACTTCATCCACCGTTCCATAAGATTCAACACGGATGTCATCCTTATCAAGCCGACCTCCGATTACGCTTGTTTGTCCCTTATCCCCTGTACGTGTATAGATTTTCATCCCAATTGCCTCCTCTACTTTATTTGCTGGTTAATTCCATACCAGATGATATCAACGCGACTGGACATGGATGCTACATCTTGAAAGACCCATCCGCAGGCATCGCGCCATCTGCGATCTTTTGCTTCGATCGGGACGATGCCTTTGGAAATATCAGAACCGATCACAATGCAATTGTGTTCATCCTTTTCTTTCTCCCATATTCGCCAATCAGCCATGATTTCCTTCCATCTTTTTCGAATCGAATCTGAATCCATCTTTTCTGCATCTTGTTGAATCCATGCATCCAATCCTTGCAATACAACAGTCTTGCCTTGAAAATCGATCAATTCCGGCTTTTCTTTTCGATAACCGGATAGCCAAAGGACATCATTTTCCAAACCATATAATTGCTTTACCCATTTAGTTTTCCCATTATAGGCGCCTCCTGTAACAAAGTGCAACGTTCTCCCCTCCTTAAGCTGTCCCGGTCTTCCCATATCAGCTCATATCCCCTGCCGTGGGAAATTCCCCAATCAAAAAAGGACTTTTCCTTCGGGGCATAGCGGACCAATAAGTCACGAATTACCCCACCATGCGTCATTAGGGCAATTCGGTTCTCCTTACAGGCAATCAAATGGTTCCAGCCCTTATTCACACGCTCGGAAAATGCCGGATAGCTTTCACCCCCGGGCACAAGGGCCTCCATGGGACGTTCCAGCCAATTAAGATAATCTCGATCTGTCTTCAACTCTTGATACGTCCGTCCCTCCCAACTGCCGAAGTTCATTTCACGGAACAAATGGTCCTTGACCGGAACTGCATGAGGAAACAGCAGACGTGCAGTTTCCACACAGCGGGGCAAATCACTGCTGTGGATTTTTTCATACGTTGGGTAAGATCCTCTTAATTCCAGTATTTCCTTTTCTCCTTTGACGCTTAATGGAGAATCCGTCCAGCCTAAATAGGCTTTTCGTTCATTTGCTTCCGTCAGCCCATGACGAAGTAGTGTAATAGCCACAATATCAACCATAACCAAAGCTCAACCCCTTCCACGGATGCCCCCAGTACATCCCCCGTTATCCCACCGAACCAACTGACGATTTTTCGTTTTATATAAATCAGGAAAAAAAACGCAGCCAGACACATGATGAAAAATAAGGTGACAAGCTTAAAATCGATGATCCCGGCAATCGCCAGACTTACAAGGAGGTACAGCCAATAAATGGGCAAACTGCTTTTCTTTACTGCACTTTGAAAAAAAGCACCGAGCCCCTCTTTTTTAGCCAGCGGCATCCGGATGAGTAAATAACCCATCACGCATTTGCTTAAGAGCGGAAGGGCAATGATCAAGAAGTATGTCCATTCATTTATCCTTTCGACAATTTCATAGATGAATAGAAAACGGGCGGCCAATAGGACTATGACGGAGACGACACCGAATGCACCTGTCCGGGAATCCTTCATGATTTCCAATCGCCGCTCTTTATCCTGATAGGAAAAAAAAGCATCACTTGCATCGATCCAGCCATCGAGATGCAAACCTCCCGTTAATGCCATCGTCAAAAACCAAAGGAAAAAGGCAATCGCAAGCGATGACAACGGGGTCCATTCCACTAGCGCATACAAAACACCGCCCAATATCAAGCCTAGCAAAAGACCTACCAACGGAAAGGTTTGAATGGCACGGTGAATATATTTCTTCTCCATCGGAAGCTGCTTCTTTATTGGAAAAACCGTAAAGAACTGCAGGTTAATTAAAAATCCGACCACTCCGCTCATTCCTGCATGCACCCTTTCTTCCGCAATGGAATTCCCGCTTCTACAAGAAAGGCTTCATCAGCCTGCCCGACGATCGTTTGATGAAGCTGGCCCAGTGTTTTTCCGTATATATGAAGGAAATCATCCTGGAAAATCGGTTCCTGCACCAATTCATTGCTCACGACTATTAAACAGCTGGATTGTTTTCTTATTTCATTGATTCCGGTTATTATTTTTGAAAAAACGCCATTTAAAAATTCTTCTTCAAGCGGAACACCTGGGCCAAATAGCTCGTTATCAAGCAGGGTTGTCAGACAATCAAGCAGAATGATGGAATCCTGATCAATGTCCTCCCCTATTCTTGTAATATCTGTTGCGTATTCGGAAGTTTTCCAAGCAATCGGGCTGCTTTCTCTATCTTTCCGGTGCCTAAGGATGCGTTCACCCATCTCCACATCACTGATACGGCCACAGGCGAGGTAATGCAAGTTCCCATCCAATTGGAGTGCATACTCCAGGGCTTTTCTTTCTGCGAAGCTGCTTTTTCCGGAACGGACACCCCCGGTTATAAAACAGAGCCTTGCTTTCTCCACTGTCTTACCCCCTCCATCAGTGCTTCGTTATCATGTTCACTCTTCACTGCAAACCGAAGCCACCTTCCATCCAAACCGGGAAAATTATAGGTATGGCGCGGTACGATTCCTTTTTTCAGCAAAAAGGGGAAAAGGGATAAGGATTCATCTTTCACCAAATAAAAATTGACTGTGCTATCGGAGACATCCAACCCCTGCTCCTCATAAAACCGGAATAGTTTTTGCTTTTGCCATGCAATATAGTCTCTTGTCTTTTTCATATAGGCTTCTTCTGCAAGACAGATTTTCCCTACTTCAAGTGCCACATGGTTGACGCTCCAATGCGGTTTATAATTTCTTACCCGTTTTATGATGTCAGGTGCCGCAAGCAAATAGCCCAGTCTCAAACCCGGAATTGCAAAGATTTTAGTCATTGACCTTAGAATGAGTAAATGTGGAAATACATGAATTAAAGAAGCATAACTAAAGGCATCCTCCGTAAAATCATAAAAGGCTTCATCCAGGATTACCAGGCAATCCGCTTTTTGGCATTCAATGATCAATTCCCTAACTGTATCCCGCTTAAATGAAACGCCCGTCGGATTATTGGGCGTACATAAGAAAATTGCATCATATTCGGGTAATCGGGGAATCAATCGATCCAAGTCCAATTGCCACTCAGGAGCATCAAGCTGGTGAAAATCGACCTTACATCCAGCTGCCAAACACGCTTCTGCATATTCCGCAAATGCCGGCTGAATGATTAGCACCCTTTGATTGGCTAATCCGTTCGCTACCAGCATGATGATTTCAGCACCACCGTTCCCCATCAAAACGGATTGCTCAGGGAGTGTTTCTTTTTTTGCGATTGATTTTGTCAGTTCACTGGCATGCGGATCTGGGTATTGAAGGATTCCTTCGAAAAACCCAGACCACTGTTCCTTTATGCGTAAAGGCGGACCCAATGGGTTGATGTTAGCACTGAAGTCGAGAACCGATTCAGGCATTTCAATTTCCAGCGCTTCGTAAAGATAATGAGGATTAGAGCCATGAGAAGGTAATGTCAAGAATAAGTCCCCCTAGCCATAGCATCAGTAAAAATAGAAAAGATGACCGATGCATGATGGTAATCGTTTTTGGTATATGTTTTGCTTCCAATCGAACAAGCGGAACTCCCATCCTCGCACGGTCGGAAACAATTCCTTTGTACATATTCCGGCCTCCAAGCTGGATTCCCAAAATGGCAGCAACGCCTGCTTCACACCACCCGCTATTCGGGCTTGGATGTTTTTTTGCATCATTGAATAATATCTTCCATCTGGCACCAAATCGATGATGGCGAGATTTCGAGCTCAGCAACATTAGGAATCCGGTGAGGCGGCTGGGAATCCAGTTGACGATATCATCGAGCTTGGCAGAAGCCCATCCGAATTGTCCATATTTATCATTTTTGTACCCTACCATGGAATCGCAGGTATTAATCGCCCTGTACACCATCGCGAGCGGCGCACCGCCAAATGCTGCCCAAAACATCGGTGCCGTAATCCCATCACTGGTATTTTCCGCTACGGTTTCCACGGTGCCCCTGACGATTTCGGATTCATCAAGCTCAGCAGTATCACGGCCCACGATATAGGAAAGCTTTAGCCTCGCTTCAGGAAAATCCCGTTCATTAAGCGGAAGGCAAACATCCATCCCAGCTTGCTTCAAGCCCTTCTGAGCTATCGTGGTGGAAATGACGACAGCTTCCCAAAGGATACCTGCAAGCGGATGGATCCGATATGCCAAATAGACGGTAAGACCCGTAATCAATAACACCGCCGATAAGACAAGGATCAACATGAAGAGTCCATTACGTTTCTTATATGCTCCTCTATTGAATGCCAGATCCAACTTGCTTATCATCGTTCCTATCCATTTGACTGGATGCGGCCAATTCGGCGGATCACCAATTAATAGATCAAGGATAAACGCCAGCGTAACTGCAAAAAGATGATGATAAATCATAAATCCTCAATCCGTTTCCAAGTATTCTTTAATGCTTCCACTGTACAATCATAAACACCGCGACTGATCAGCTTCCCTAACGGAGTGATGGTGCCCGCATATTGAAGCTTTGCCCCTCTTTGAGTTGCCGCAATCAAAATGCTGTCTGTCGATGTTCCTGTTGCATATGTATTTGTCACCTTATCCATGACACGCAAATCATGAAGGGCTTTTACTTTTGCCTCGGTCGCAGTGACTATGCTGTGGATGAAAGCCTCTTCTGCCAAATGCCCATTTATGAATATCCAAGTATTTATCGTTCCTGGAACGGAACTCCAAGAATGCCGGTCAGCTAAAGAAGCGTCGATGGCATTGCCTACACCAGCCGTCACGATAATAAAAACCGAGAAATCTTCAGCTCTTAATAGCTTGAAGGCAACCGTATCCAGAAAGACAGCTGTCATCATCCCTACCGTTTCCTGAGGTTCAAAACCATGAGTCTTTAAATAGTCGGCCATTTCAACATGATGATCCACGCAATCATAGCCATGATGGACGTGCCTATTCACAAAATATTTATGCCAGCCCGTCCCTGAACCAGTCACTCCAGAAGACATCGTTCTAAGCGGGATCGGAGAATCCAATTGAATCATCTCAGGACCGACTGTCAAATAAGAACCATCGATTTCCAATGGGATAGTATCATTGCCATGCTTTTCCGGAACGATGAACATCTGCGGTTTCGGAAGGGCGGGATGTGGATGTTTTTCGATCGTCGTATGATATACATCCTGAATCCGTTCTTGTTGGAGCACTTCGTTCGGCACATCAACAACTTGAATCTGCCCTTTCTCAAGCAACATAAGCCGATCACAATATAATCCGGCCAAATTCAGATCATGAAAAATTGAAATAACGGTCAACTTCTGCTCTTTTGCCATTTTCCTCATTAGATCAAGAAGATCTTTTTGATAGGAAAGATCCAAGTGGTTCGTAGGTTCATCCAAAAAAAGGATTTCCGGCTCCTGGGCAAGTGCCTGTGCCAGCAAGACCCTTTGTTTCTCCCCTCCTGATAATCTTTCAAAATGAAGATCCTGAAAATCAGCTACTCCCGTTTGTTCCATAACTCGCTGGACAATCGATTCATCTTCCGCAGACCAACTATGGAACCAACCTGATTGATGGGCATATCGCCCAAGTGAGACCGTCTCTTTTACTGTATAGGAGAAAGCCAATGAGGAATGTTGAGGGAGCACAGCAATGACCTGTGCCAGTTGTTTTGACGTATAATCCTTCAAATCCCTGCCTCTTATCCGTACGCTTCCGCCTTTAAAATCGAGCACCCCGCTAAGCATGCTTAAAAGCGTCGTTTTTCCACTGCCATTTGGACCAAGAATCCCGAATAATTCCCCTTTATGTACATCAAAAGAGACAGAGTCCAAAACAGCTTTGTTATGATATCCACCTGTTAACCCTCTTACTTCAAGCATCCGTTTTTACCCTTCTCTCCGTCTCTTTAATAAAATCAATGCAAATGCAGGTGCCCCGATAAGTGAGGTGATCACCCCGATCGGCAGTTCCGATGGGGCGATGATCGTTCGTGCCACAAAATCCGCCAATATTAAGAATCCGCTTCCCATCAACAATGACAACGGAAGTAAATGTTTATGATCAGGCCCCCAAATCTTTCGGACAAAATGAGGAATGACCAATCCTACAAAGCCAATCGCCCCCGAAACAGCAACGGCTGCCCCTGTCAATATTGAACCGGCTATCAAGATCCACATTTTCCGCCGCTTAACATTCACACCTAAATGTTTTGCCCGGTCTTCCCCGAAAGTCATCGCATTCAATTCACTTGTATTCATGATCAAGATCAATGAACCAATGATAAAAAACGGCAAAATGATTGCAATGTAATTCCATCCGCGCATTGAAACGCTTCCCATCAGCCAGCCGATGATTTGTCTTAATTCATCACCCGTCAACGCAATCATCAATGAAATGAAGGCACTTAAAAACGAGCTGAAAATGATTCCCGTTAAAATGATCGTTTCCACTTTCATCGATCGATCCATTTTTTTTGCAAACGTCAGTACGCAAAGCATCGTGAGCACTGAGCATAAGATGCTCAATGCCGGAAGCGTATATATACCGATGAATGGCAGAGAAATATTCAAGAATATTGTCAATACGGCGCCGACCGATGCTCCTGATGAAATACCCAATGTATAAGGATCAGCGAGCGGATTCCGGAGCAGTCCCTGAAAAGCCGCACCCGCAATCGCAAGTGATGCCCCGACCAAACCCGCAAGCAATACACGCGGCAAACGGATGTTCATCACGATATTCGCAAGCATCACATCCGGATCAGCAGAAATCGGCAAATGGAAAATCTCCTTGCCGATTATTTGCATAAGTACGGGAACCGGTACTGGCACCGAACCAAAGGAAATGCCTATCGTCATTGCGAATAACAAAATCAACAACGCACTCAAATAAGCAAACGCCCATTTAGTTGTCAAATTGGTTCGGATAGACTGATTTGGCAAGTTCCTCTACTCCCTCTATTAAACGTGGACCGGAACGGGTCACCAAGTCTGAATGCACATCAAAGACTTGGCCATTCTTAATGGCATTTACATCTTGCCATCCCTTTCGGCCCTTCACTTCACTTACTGAATCTTTCGTATAGTAACCATACGTTGTAATGATGACATCCGGATTTGCAGCAATCATCGACTCTTCATCAATTTTTGCCCATCCGTCCAATTCAGCAGCAGCATTATCCGCTGAAATAATAGTAAGCATCTCATTCATGAAAGTATTTTTTCCAGGTGTGTATATATCCGGTGAAGGCGAAACTTCCACTAAAACGGTCTTCCTATCCTCTTCCTTTACGGACTTGGCCTTTTCCTGGATATCCTTGAGTTTCGTTTTCATATCCGTAACGATTTCTTCTGCCTTATCATGTTCTCCCGTTGCCTGTCCAATCATTTCAATAGACTTATAGACTTGGTCAAAGCTTTGTGCATCATTGACTACGAGAACATCTATTCCAGCATCCTTAAGTTGCTGTAAACCCTCATTTGAATTATGGGCACTTGATGCATGCGCAAGAACAAGATCAGGCTTCATGGAGACAATCAGCTCTGTGTTCATTTCCATTCCGCCAACTTTTTCAATTTCTTTCGTTTCTTCCGGGTAATTATCATTGTCGGATACACCGACGACCTTTTTTCCCAAACCAAGTGCAAAGACCACTTCCGTATTACTTGGTATCAACGAAACGATTTTCTTCGGTTTTTGTTCTATCGTTACTTTTTCCCCAGTTGCATCTTCAATCGTAACCGGGAAAACTTCGTGTTGAGCATGATTTGTTTGCTGCTTTTCTTTTCCTTCATCCTTAGCGTCACTGCAGCCAACCATCAAGCCTGCAGTAAGCAACATCAACAGCTTCAGACCAAAAATCTTTTTCATTTTCATTCCCCACAATCTTTTCATTTAATTTCTTCCCACCTAAATAAAGAAAACTCATTCCCGGAAGATACCCCCAAAACAAAAAGCACCTCCCGTTAAACGGAAGGTGCTTGTATGGCAACAATATCATTACGGACTCTTTCTTAGGGTCTGCCACACACCTTCCCATCCGCGTAGGTTACAGGTGTACGAATTCTGGCAGGTCTCCTGGCTCATGGTCATCGTCAACGGCACCTTCCCATATCTCATACAGTGGTATACAGCCGTCAGCTCCCATTTACAGTGGCGGGACCGCGCTGGCATTTCACCAGCTTCCCTTTTAAGTCATTAAGACACCAAATCGTTCTTATGTATATAATTTTCACTGCCTTCATTATACACCATGTAAGAATCGATTATTATATGATTTTTCTGAACAGGTTGGAAATGCCCCGCCCAACTTCATTGATTCGAGGAATTTTCAATCAATGACGCAAACCCATCGACTGATAATCAGGGTGAAACCCGTACTCGATGCAGGGCATGCATCCCTTGGTTCCCTTGAAGCTCCCCCAGGTTCGGTGGTGACTGGAGCATTTATGAAGATTTTTTTCATAAGTATGTGCTATAAGCTTGAAAAGTTTGCCTATAAGAAATATAATAAATAAGTCGTCGACTTATTTATATGTCCCAGTAGCTCAGCAGGATAGAGCGACAGCCTCCTAAGCTGTAGGTCGTAGGTTCGACTCCTATCTGGGACGCTAATTAAAAACCCTGTTACAACGCGGTTATTCGCTTAGTAACAGGGTTTTTTTCTGTAATTCATATGGTGTAACCACTACTTCATCAATCTCTATAGGTATAAAAAGGTCTGAGCCCTGTAAAACACAGAACTCAGACTTTTTATATCAAGATACCTATCTTTACTTTTCGATTAAGCCTATCTCGTTGATTTTTTCCTCAAAAACAGGTCCGAAACTTTCAGAATAAGTATTCGTTAAATGTCTATTGTCCCGATAAATTATAACATTACCAATAATGGGCTGAAATTTACCGTTTACCTTGAAGTAATCTGTTAAGTCAATTTTATGCAATGATTTATTCTCTTTTTCAAATTGTCTCCAAAAGCTTTCGTCTTTCTGATTATCTACTGAATTCATTTTTTTTGTAGTTTCTTCTAGTCCATCTGTTTCTAGTGATTCCAGTACATTAAAACTATATCTAGGATCATCACGAACCGCTAATACTTCAATGCCAAATTCATCTTTAACATACTGCAGCTGATCAACCATTTGTTGCTGTATTTTATTATTGGGCGTATCAGAAGCTGTAGCGTGAGAAATGACAAGATCTACATCTGCATCCTTTAGATAATCGAGAACATTATTGACCCAGATACCTTTCAAATCATCATCCGCATAACCTGTTGAAAAACGTGTACCTGAACGAGTCATATTCAATACACGATAATTTTCACCTTTTGTCGCTTGTAATATGGCACCTAACCAATGCTCTGAATGGGAACTGCCGATCAGGGCAATTGTAGCATCGTAATTTTCAGTTTCGCCATATTCCCCAATTTTCAAGTCACTTTCCTTTAACCCTTGATTACTGCCGTCCAAATGCGCTTTTGGCAAATCATCAAAGACTTCGGAATATGATGGAATTGGTTCTTGATCAGGTATATCGTCAGGGTTTTTTACAGCTAACGCTCCTGGATAATTTTTATCGTTTATATTATTTTCCAGCCTATTTTGATCGATATATGTTCCAATTAAAAGTGATGCAATCAAAAGTACATTCACACTGCCCATTATCCCAAGTCTCTTGAATGAGAATTTATTGTCCTTCGAGCTTCGGATTGGTTCTTCTATAAATCGAGTCATTAAAAACGATAGGGCAATTGATGAAATGATAATAAGAGTTCCGACGATGAATCCTGGAGTTTCCTGGACATTATAACGATAGAACTCCAATAATACCCAATGCCACAAATAGATTCCAAAAGCAATTCCACCTAGCTTCACCATTACCGGCGAACCTAAAAAGCGTTTGACACCATATTTCGTATCGCGTGTACCAGACAATACAATGAATAATGCACAGGTCATTGGCCATAAGGCAATATACCCTGGAAACATTTCAGATACATTGAAGACTATTCCAGTTAAAATTAATCCGATTAATCCGAGCCAGCCTATCACTGTAGCAATATATTTATTTACCTTGATTGCTGATAAATTGATACAGAGCAAACTGCCCAAAGCAAATTCCCATACACGTGTCATCGTAATGAAATAAGCCCATGGCTGATTGACGGAGGTTAAATATATTGAATATATAAAAGAAGAAACAAATAATATTACTAAAATGGTATTGATTAATGTTTTAACTTTAGTTAATTTATATTTTTTTATTAAAAATAAAATTAAAGTGAATACCAAAAACCAGATGATATAAAATTGTCCTTGTATGGACAAAGCCCAAAAGTGTTCAACAGGCGTTTTCATTTGGCTGGAATCTAAATAATCCGTGCTCGAAAAAGCCAATTGCCAGTTTTGATAGAAAAACATTGAGGCAAATACTTCATGTATAGTTTTATCTAAAATTGATTTAGGTAATAAAAACCAACTTAAAACCAGAACAATTGCAAGAATGAAAAATACAGAAGGAAGTAATCTTTTCATTAACTTTGTGACATATGGCCGAAAACGATATTCCCCTGTACGATTAATTGTGGAAACAATTGAAGTGGTAATCAGAAAACCTGAAATTACAAAGAAAACATCAACACCGCCAGAAACACGATTTAACCATATATGATATACCGCTACAAGCAGTGCGGCAACAACGCGCAGCCCTTCGATTTCTGGTCTGAATTTACTCTCAATATTAATTAATGGTTGATTCATTTGATCCTATCTCCTACTTTTTCGTCATGCATACAATTTAAAATTATATCACTTTATAATAATGATTTGTCAATATAGTAAAAATGGTTCTTTAATTTTCACGAGCCCGGAGCTTTTCCCAACTTATCAACCAGGCCCGCTTACAGAAATTGTACGTTGACTGGGTACGAAGCCCATCCGCTTTTAAAGTCAGTCCACCAGGGGACGACGAAAACGTGGGCATGCTCCATCTGACGGGGTTTGTTAAACTATCTAATTCAAAACATTCCCGCAAAAAATCGAACAATACAAGTCAACCTGTTTAATAGTAAAGGAAGTTGGTTTTATTACATGGATTTCTGGATAAAATCATGTTTTTTAAAAAATATATGTTTTAACCTGTCCCATCCGGGTATAAAAATACTGTAAGACATTCTCACCAAAGGAGATGATGTGCATGATGAGTACAATCAGAAGCCAATGGAACAAAGAGAATGACGCAGCGGTGTTTAGTCCCGGTGATCAGCGTTAGAGTCAATTGAAGCGTTAGATGATGATCAAGTTTGGGAATTACTAGTCTTCTCATCCAAAGGAGGAGGATACGATCATGAGTATTTACAGCCTATGGAATCCAGAGAATGATGAAGCAATTTTCAGTCCGGGTGATCAGAAGCCATTCAGTACGCTCACACGAGTAGATTTGGATAAACACACACACACTGACAAAACACTTGAATATGAATTACATGGCACCGTACTGAATGAAGTTTAACAGAAGCAGATATATGGAAAGGGATGGAGCGAGTGCTCCATCCCTTTCTGCCGTCTTTTTCTTTTATATGGATGTCGCCAATTCATCAATTGGCAACCTTGTTGTTTGGACAAGAAAAATGGCCCACAAGTGCTCCATGCAAATAACCCCATAAAAAAGGGCCCTTCCACCATGAAGGTAAAGGTGAAGGGCTCTTTTCTTTTATTTATCGAATTTCAGTTTTGCCAGGGCATCCGCCAATGCAGTATTGATCGGCTCTTCTTTATTTTGCTTTTTCATATAATTTGAAACCTCATTTTTGGATACTTTTTGATTTTTATTTTGCCCTCTTCGTTTATTGTAAGAAGAAAGTTTTTCATGAAAACCGCATTTACAGGTGAATGTCTGTGCTTCTCCTTGACCGCGCATTTCCATCTTTTTGTGACATTGTGGGCATCTGGCATTTGTTACACGTGAAACACTTTTTTTGTGGCCGCATTCACGATCTTGACAGACAAGCATTTTTCCCTTTTTACTATTCACTTCAAGCATCAGTTTGCCGCAATCAGGACATTTCGTTCCTGACACGTTATCATGCTTGAATTTTTGGTCACTATTTTTGATTTCATGGACGATATTTTTAGCATAGGTACGCATATCTCCAATGAAAGCCTGTTTTGGCAGCTTTCCTTTTGCAATCGCGGTTAGCTTTTGTTCCCATTGAGCCGTCAAAGCTGGTGATCGCAAGTCTTCAGGCGCCAATTGAAGAAGTTGTTTTCCTTTCGAGGTAACATGAAGGCCCTTCCCCCTCTTCTCGATCAGGAAGCTATTGAACAGTTTTTCAATAACATCTGCACGCGTTGCAACAGTTCCAATCCCGCCTGTTTCACCCAATGTCTTGATGAGCTCTTTGCTTTCCCCTGCCATGAAACGAGCAGGATTCTCCATTGCCGAAAGAAGCGACCCTTCATTGAATGGCTCCGGCGGTTTCGTATCACCCTCTGTTTGTTTTACGGTCGAAATGGTTAAACGGTCACCTTTTTGAACATTCGGAAGCAGTTGCTCTGCAAGGCCATCTTTAGCTTCTTCCTCATCGAATTGGTGATCATAAACTTCCTTCCAACCTGACTTCAGGACGACCTTCCCTTTTGCCATGAACGTCTCCTGCCCCATTTTTGCGGTGATGGTCGTTTGTTCATATTCAAAAGGCGGCATCAATACAGCAAGGAACCTTTTAACGACCAAATCATAGATTTTCGATTCTTTGTCGCTCAGTTTTCCCGGAAGCGGCGTTTGCTCAGTGGGGATGATTGCATGGTGATCAGAAACCTTGCTATCATCCACGAACGATTTATTGACCTTAATTGGGCTGCGCAGGATCCTTGATGCATACTGGGCATATGGTTTAATGCTTACAGCCTGTAATCTTTCTTTTAGCGTATCAACCAAATCCGTCGATAAAAAACGTGAATCCGTCCTTGGATAAGTCAAGACTTTATGGCTTTCATATAGGCGCTGCATGATTGATAGCGTCTCTTTCGCCGAATAGCCGAATTTCTTATTGGCATCCCGTTGAAGTTCTGTTAAATCATATAAGAAAGGGGCAAAACTTTTCTTATGGGACTTGTTAACTTCAACCACTTCTGCACTTTTCCCTTTAACGGCTGCAAGAACCTGTCCTGCCTTGTTTTTATCAAATGTGCGGATATCTTTTGATTGGGCATCTTGCCATATCAGGCGCAAATTAGGTTCTGCCATTGCCGAAACGCCATAATATTTCCTAGGCTGGAATTGTTTTATTTCTTCTTCTTTCTTTGCGATCATCGCAAGTGTCGGCGTTTGGACCCTCCCGCAGGATAACTGGGCATTGTGCTTGGTCGTCAGGGCACGTGTCGCGTTCATCCCAACGATCCAGTCCGCTTCCGCCCTTGCTACAGCAGAGGCAAATAGGTTTTCATACTCCTTGCCATCCTTCAGGTTTTTAAATCCATCTTTGATCGCTTTATCCGTTACAGAGGAAATCCAAAGCCGTTTGACCGGCTTCTTCACATTCGCTTTCTCGAGAATCCAGCGCGCAACAAGTTCCCCTTCACGCCCTGCGTCCGTTGCAATGATGACATCCTTGACATCCTTGCGGTTCAATTGTGTTTTAACCGATTGAAATTGTTTGCCTGATTGCTTAATCACGACCAACCTCAGGGTAGGCGGCAACATGGGCAGGTCCTCAAGGCGCCATGTTTTATATTTTTCATCATAAGATTCCGGATCTGCATGGGTGACCAAATGACCTAGTGCCCAAGTGACGATATACTTTTCGCCTTCAAAAAAGCCATTCCCCTTTTTCCCGCAATTCAGCACTTTAGCTATATCTCTTCCGACCGAAGGTTTCTCGGCCAGTACGACTGTTTTACTCATAATAACATCCTTTCGCTTTTAAACTGGTTCCTCTATTATCTCATATAATTAATGACAGGGCGATAATGCACAGCATGGCATTGATAAACAGATCGAACAGGGCTCCCCGAACCCACATATATGTAAATTAATAGATTAGATAGCAATCCCGTGCAGATTTTAGTATGATGAAACGTAGGGATTTTTTCAAATTAATTGGGAGGTTCAATATAAAATGAGCTTACTTTCTATAGATAAATTAGCACACAGCTTTGGCGACCGTACCTTATTCAAGGATGTATCCTTCCGCCTGATGGCCGGTGAACATGTTGGACTGGTCGGGGCGAATGGTGTCGGGAAGTCAACGATGATGAATATCATCACAGGACAACTCATCCATGATGAGGGCCGGGTGGAATGGACACCTGGTGTCGAGTATGGCTATCTTGATCAACATACGATACTTTCTAAAGGTAAATCGATTCGCGACGTCTTAAGGGATGCATACTTGCCATTATTCGAGCAGGAAAAAGCACTGAATGAAGTGACAGAAAAAATGGGTACGGCCACACCGGAAGAACTTGAAGAGCTCTTGGAACAAATGGGTGAAATCCAGGACAAGCTGGAAGCCGGCGGTTTTTATAATCTCGACATTAAAATTGAAGAAGCGGCACGCGGTTTAGGGTTGGATGCAATCGGATTGGACCGTGATGTCTCTGCCCTAAGCGGCGGACAACGGACGAAGGTTTTATTGGCGAAGTTACTGTTGGAACAACCGCAAGTCCTGCTGCTCGACGAGCCAACCAACTATCTGGATGTGGAGCATATCCGCTGGCTGAGCAGCTACTTAAAGGAATATCCACATGCCTTTCTATTGATTTCACATGATACCGAGTTCATGAACGGCGTCGTTGACGTCATCTTCCATCTTGAATTTTCTAAACTGACCCGTTATACGGCAACTTATGAAAAATTCCTTGAGCTGGCTGAATTAAATAAAAACCAACATATTAACGCATATGAAAAACAGCGCGAATTCATTAAAAAGCAGGAAGATTTCATTGCAAAAAATAAAGCCCGCTATTCAACGACCGGCCGTGCAAAGAGCCGTCAAAAGCAATTGAATCGCATGGAACGTATCGATCGTCCAGAAACTGCAATGAAACCTACCTTCGACTTTAAAGAATCACGTGCGAGCAGCCGTTATGTCTTTGAAGGTGAAGATCTGGAAATCGGATATGACCGCCCATTGCTACCGAAGCTATCCATGACCATCGAACGAGGAGAGAAAATTGCCGTGGTCGGCTGTAACGGAGTTGGTAAATCCACTCTTTTAAAAACGATTTTGGGTAAAATCGATCCTCTAGGCGGTAAAAGATCACTTGGGGACTTCCTTTTTTCTTCTTATTTTGAACAGGAAGTGAAAGCAGGCGATACGACGCCGATCGATGAAGTATGGAATGCATTCCCGCATTTAGACCAACCGCAGGTACGTGCGATCCTTGCCCGTGTCGGTTTGAAAAACGAGCACATTACACGTCCGATGAGCCATTTAAGCGGTGGGGAGCAAGCAAAAGTGCGCCTATGTAAACTCATGCTTACCGAAAGTAATTGGCTGTTATTCGATGAACCGACCAACCATTTGGATGTAGTTGCAAAAGAAGAACTGAAACGTGCAATGAAAGAGTATAAAGGAACGATTGTCCTCGTATGCCATGAACCTGATTTCTATGAAGATTGGGTAACCAAAGTATGGGATGTAGAGGAATGGTCGAACAATAATTAACTTGGTCTATTTAGAGGGTGCCCGCTTGGGAAGGGGCACCTTCTTTTTATGTCAAAAAAGACTGAAATGGTTATAAAATCACCCATTCAGTCAGCAACACTTTTTTTATTTTATTTGTTCAAGTTCTGTTTCGCCAATTCAGATCCTAGAAACTTTGCTAATTCAAGCATGCCATATTGGCCTGCTGCTTCCTCAGCGTCACTGTTATAATTCGTATTGGTATTGATGTCATACGTGTAGATTTCACCATCGCTGTTACGAATGAATTCAATTCCTGCAATCGAAATTTCATTCGCTTTTAAAAACGCTTCATATTTTTCAATAATTGGATCATGAAAATCTTGCACAATTTGAAATTTTGGTTTTTCTTCTACCTCTTCACCGATCGGGCAGAATAAGTCACCAATTTGGCATGCATCTGCCGGACAAAGCTCGAAGCCTTCAGAAGTATCAACCTCAACCGCATAAATAAACTTGCCACCCACGAATTCACAACGGGTGATGAATGGCTCCGGTGCTTTTATGTATTCCTGAATTAATGTAATCCCATCAACTGGTTCATCGAATTCTGGACCTTCCACATAATGTTTCAATGCTTCTACTGAGTGAAATAATTGAACACCGAGTCCTTTACCTGCACGGTTATGTTTCGTGATAAACGGAGCGACATTTAATTTCTCTGCTGCCTTCATGATATTTTCCTTACCTACAGCTGCGATCGTTTTCGGAGTCTTAATTCCAGCCTTTGTCAGTGCCGTATATTGATTGACTTTGCTGACCTCCAAACGAAGCGCTCGTGACCCATTGAACACTGTACGATTATGCTGTTCAAGCCACGCTAGCACAGATTCTGTCATTTCAGGCGCAAATCGGTGCCCACGAGTATGTGAGCTTGCACTCATACGACTATAAAAAACGCCCTCAGGCGGTTCCTCTGTTAAATCCACCACACCCTGATCAAGATGCCATTCTTCATAGGGAAGTTCTAACTCATTCATTCTTTTGGTTAAATGGGCAGTCCAGTCCTCATTTTCATGAATGATATAAATTTTACTCATAAAAGTTCCTCCTGATTGTTTTAAATTTTATGTTTTTATCTGAGGCATGGAGACATCCTTTTTATACGCATAACACTTTTGACTGCATCCCTACACTCGTTCCGCCACCAAGGTATATGTTTTCGGAAGACCAATATCATGGATTTTATGATTCGGTTCTTCCTCGAGCACTTTAATAACAAGCCCTGATTGACCTATTGACGTTATCAGTTCCCCGATTGTCCATTTACGCTGTACAACTCTTGAAAGGCTCCCTTTTTCCTCATCCGGCATATGCTTCGAAAAAGCGACCTCATTGTTTTCGATTGCCGGAGCGAAATAGTTGCCTGTTATTTTATGTTTTTTACCATTTGAAGTAATGAGCTTTGTTGAAATCGGGTGAAATTCATGCAGGACGAATCGGCCTCCAGGTTTCAGCATCTTTTTAATTTTTTCAAATAGAGGTTGCAGGTCTATTAAATAATGAAGGACACCGAGCTCCATTAAAACCAAATCCTGATTCCCTGATTCATGCTCGGATGATAGGGAAAGGACATCCGAAACGATATACTCGATGGAGACATTGGCCCCGCTGGCCAGCTCATTTGCAAACATTGCATTTTCCTGGGAAAAATCAACAACTTTCACTTCAGCTCCCAATATGGCGAGGGCAACTGCTTTAACACCGTTCGATCCCATCAAATGAGTGATTTTTTTACCGGATATTTCTCCCATGTATTTATAAAAAGGGTGCAATCTCCATTTGGGATTTTGCTTGATTTTTAATGCCAATTCCATGGGGTCTCCATAACGATTGACCAGCGCTAAATAATTATTCTGGTTCCACGCCTGTTCATTTTCCGCTGTGAACCCCTTCTGCTCGGCAGATAAATAAGCATGGATCCCGGAACTGTACGTTCTCATTTCTTCGTCGTATAGATAACTGTATAACGACCTGCACCAAACCTCCGTATCCCCCATCTTAATGGACAAACGATAAGGATCCGTTTTAATGGTCGTGTTAAACCGGCAGCGTATAGTGGCAGAAACCCCCTCGACATTCATTAGAAAGGAAGCGGTTTCGGGACTTCTTTCAGGCTTTGTTGGTGCATATTCGGAAAAAAGACCTAAAGCCTCATTAAAGACATCCCATTGTACATCAATACCGATTTCCTTATACTCACCGATATCCACTCCTTGCACGAACAGAGCGGATCGACCTGTATACTGGTATGGGATGTTAGCTTGATCCAACATGTTCGCCATTAAAATGATTGAATGATAATAACTTGCCTTCATATGAACCTCCTAAACATCAAAAGAACATGACAATTATTCTTCTATAGCAAATTTTAAACCGGTACTCGTAATGGCAATCAGCTCTTCATCATGGCGGTCTATGCCATAAACGAGTAATGTAACAAGCATGTATATTGCTCTGAACCGGGCCAAATCCTCTGTTTCCTTTTCGATTTCGCCATAGATATCAAAAAAAACTCTGTGCGCCTCTTTGGGGAAATAACTGTATAAAAAGGAGAAATCAATGGCTGGATTCCCGACATGAACATCTCCCCAATCAATGATGCCCGCGAGAACGCCCTCGTCATCAAGTAAAACGTTCCGGATATGAATGTCTCCGTGAACGAGTGAAACCGGGTGCTGAACATCCAATTCACCTAAAGTTTCAACAAAATCCTTAACCGCTTGCGCCTGTTCAAAAAATCCTAGCTTTAATAGATTCGAGACATTTTCCATTAGCGATTTCTTACGATAGGATACATCAAGCCTCATCATCCCATCATGCTTCACACCTAAACGCATAGCCCTTTCCACAGGGAAACTGTGAAGGGCTTTCAAAAAATGGGCAAACCGTTTTGCCGACTCGGCCTTATTTGCCGTTGATCCTTCTACAGGCAAGTGTCCCTTTACCATTTTATAACCGGTAAAAGGATAAGGATACAGTGTACTTGGCTTCCCAAAAAAGATCGGTTCAGGGATAGCTAGCGGAAAAGTGCCTGCAATGGAAGGCAACAGCTGACTCTCCACCTGGATCAACGTAACCGCAATAGGGCGGCGAGGGAAACGGAATACAAATTGCCCATTGATTTGTATGACCGTGTTATCGAAACCCTCCCCAAGTTGCTTGATCTCTTTCAACTCAATTTCCGGAAACTGCAGCATGATCAATTTCCCCGCTAGCTCCAGCGAAACCGGATATTCTGCCAACCAAGGCTTTTCCACTCCCGTCTCCCCCTTTTACTTGTTTCTCCCTCTAATGGGACTGCTGCCAGATCCGCCTCTATGATTACTTGGCCCTTGTGTACTGTTTGCTCTACGGCCATCTCTTTGAGCCCCTCTTGGATTGTCATGCTTTGGTCCACGGCTGTCTTCCGGCCGGCCACCCCGTGGATTATCACGCATTGGTCTGCGGCTGTTTTCCATCCGGCCACTCCGAGAATCCTCACGTTTAGGGCCGCGGCTGTTTTCCATTCGGCCTCCCCGTGGTTTCTCCCTTTCGAATTCTCGATTGTCCGCTTGATTTACAGAACGGTGACTGCCCCGATTCGGCCCTCTCGTATCTATCCGTTCCCGGTGTTTCCTTCCTCCTCCCGAACGCGGTCGGCGGGTACCCTCATAAGAAGAGTCTTCATGGCGTTTCCTTTTTTGCCTCACCTCATCGGGTTGGAACATTTTCACTCCTTCAATCGTCCTTCTTTCGATATTCATGGAGATCCCTTTTTCAATCTCGCTTAAAAGCTGTAAATCCTTCGTTGCTATGAAAGTTACCGCCAAGCCATTCTCACCCGCCCGGCCCGTCCGGCCAATTCGGTGGATGTAACTTTCTGCATCCTCGGGAACATCATAATTAAACACATGTGTCACGCCTTCTACATCGAGTCCTCGTGCAGCAACGTCGGTCGCCACTAAATATTGAAGCTTTGCGTCTCTGAAATTTTTCATGACACGTTCCCGCTTTGCCTGTGAAAGGTCACCATGAAGCTCTTCAGAATTGAATCCAGCTGCCTTCAGGGCATCATTCAAAACCGAAACGCGACGTTTTGTCCGGCAAAATATGATCGCAAGGTATGGTTGTTCCTCTTTGATCATGTTGATTAATGATGACTGTTTGGCACGATCGGTGGTCTCGACGACAAGCTGCCTGATTTTCTCGACCGTTACTTGCTCAGCCTTCACAGCGGCAGTTAATGGTTTAGTCATATAGCGCTTGGCCAATTGATGTACCTGTTCAGGCATCGTCGCTGAAAAGAGCAGCGTTTGGCGTTCCTCTGGAAGCTGCCCCATGATTTCTTCCACCTCTGGTAAAAATCCAATATGCAGCATTTGATCAGCTTCGTCCAGCACGAGTGTTCCAGTTTGTGATAGATCGATGGTGCCTCTTCGTAAATGATCTAATAGCCTGCCTGGCGTTGCAACCACCACGGATATGTTTCTTGTCAGCTTTTTCATTTGCTGTTCGACATCCTGTCCGCCATAAACTGCAAGCACTTGGAGTCCTTCAATTTCATTAGCGAATTTCTTCAATTCAGCAGTGATTTGCAAAGCCAATTCCCTGGTTGGCGTGACGATCAGGGATTGTATGTGGGATGCGGCGGGATCTACTTTTTCCAGGATTGGCAGCAAAAATGCCAAAGTCTTCCCCGTCCCCGTTTGAGCCTTAGCGATGACATCCCTTCCAGCAAGGATATCTGGTATCGATTTCTCCTGGATCGGGGTAGGGACGGTTATTCCTATTTGCTTTAATATCTTATTTATCGCCGGGCTGACGCCAAGGTCGATGAATTCTGTCATGTATGGGCCTACTTTCTGAATTTCTTCATTTAATTGATTGATAATCCACTGAAATGGTAACGGCTTCCTTCACTTGATGCCATATTCCTTAGTCTAAGCTAATTGTTAGTATATCATTATCTATTTTCGAGAAAACCTGTACCTTAAAATTTTTCATCCTATTGTACTTTAGTTGTTTTTCTAATATAATTTATAAGATTATCCAATCGAGCTACTTACTTTAAAATAAAGGGTAAGCAACTCATCCTTGTAGATTTTGCAAGGATTTTTTGTATATAAAAAAGGAGTGACCGCATGTTTAAATTAAAAGAACGGAATTCAAATATTAAGACGGAAGTACTTGCGGGGCTTACAACCTTTTTAACTCTGGCTTATATCATCGTTGTAAACCCAATGATCCTTTCTGATGCCGGTGTTCCATTCGACCAGGCATTCACGGCAACCATAATCGCAATAATAATCGGTACCCTAAGCATGGCCCTTTTAGCCAATTACCCTATTGTCATCGCGCCGGCAATGGGATTGAATGCTTATTTTGCATACTCGGTGTTGGGAACCCATGATATTTCATACACAGTTGCCTTCTCTGCAGTCTTCGTTACCGGTATCATCTTTATCCTTTTATCCCTAACCTCTTTCCGCTCAAAATTGATCGAGGCCATCCCAAATAACTTGAAGCATGCAATCAGTGCCGGAATCGGGCTTTTCATCACCTTCATCGGACTTCGCTTGTCAGGTGTCGTAACACAGCATGAATCCAACCTGGTTACCCTTGGAAGCTTTAGGGATCCTAATGTGGCGCTAACATTGGTTGGTTTGGTCATAACGATCGTGCTGATCGTTCGCAATGTGCAGGGAGCGATATTCATCGGAATGATCGTGACTGCCATAATCGCTTTCTTTACAGGCCAATTGGAAATTGACGGTCTAGTTTCCATCCCTTCATTACCTGAAGGAATTATAGTCGCCAATCCAATCACATCTATCGCCGATGTCATTAACTACGGCCTTTATGGCGTCGTCTTCTCCATCTTGCTTGTAATGCTTTTCGATACGACCGGTGCTTTATTAGGGATAGTCCGTCAAGCTGGATTGCTGAAGGATAATAAACTTGAAAAATCCGGCAGTGCCTTCTTTGCAGATTCCATCGGCACTACTGTTGGCGCCATGTTCGGTACAAGCCCGACCGCTGCCTCAGTTGAATCATCAGCTGGCGTAGGAGCTGGCGGAAAGACAGGTTTAACCGCGTTGGTTGTGGCCATCCTTTTCTTGATGACCGCCTTCTTCAGCCCACTGATAGGAGCTGTCTCAAATGTAGCGGCAATCACGGCACCTAGCTTGATCATCGTCGGCAGCATGATGATTAAAAGCATTAATGAAATTGACTGGACACATTTTGATGAGTCATTCCCAGCCTTTTTGGTCATTGTCGCCATGCCTTTAACATCAAGCATCGCCAACGGGATAGCACTCGGATTCATCTCCTATCCCATTTTAAAAATGGCAAGGGGCAAATTCCGGGAAGTGCATCCATTCGTGTACATGTTTGCCGTTTTATTCCTTTACCAACTGATTTTCCTGGCTTGATCATCTCATGAAGGACATCATGGGATAATAAAAAGGAGTGTTCAATTCATGTTAATTGAACACTCCTTTGTTTGTTTACGTGCCATTAATTTATAACGCCATCCACCCGCTTACCTTTAATCACACTTGGCACTCCAACTGCCGTGCAATTATCGGGAACGGATGTCAAAACAACTGCATTTGCCCCCACTTTCGAATTCGTGCCAATTCGGATGCCGCCGTGTATTTTAGCGCCATTTCCTATATACGCATAATCACAAACCTCAGGAGCTTTTTTACTTTCTTTATTTTGTCCGAGCGATACTTGATGCATAATCGTAACATGATCTCCTATTTTGCAATATGGGTTGATAAGGACGCCTTTAGCTCCATGGGGCAGACGTAAATCCTTGCCAATTTGACATTGCCCAGGAAATTCGCAATTCAGGAAAAGTCTTATGATTAATAAATCTACCATGCGGTACATAATCCATAATACTTGTTTCAAGATTGGAATGTTCACTTTATAGTAAATTATATTGCCTATCCGGTAAACAAACATGACGATCATTCCATGGATTCCCCCCAGTCTCCCCCAGTTATTAATAAATGCCAATTTATTGAACCATTTAAATAAACCCATGATATGCCTCCTTGGAACATGATTTTAATTTATCGAACAGTGATCGCAGCTTTTCTTCTTCATTCTCCCAATTATATTCTTGTCCATATGCGGCCTGCCCCAGCTCACCCATTCTTCCGGCCTCCTCAGGGGATTCCATTAAATAAACAGCACTTTGGACGATTTCATCCATGTTTGCCACATCGACAGACACTCCGCAGCGCCATTTATCCAATACATCTTGAATAAGAAAATCAGAAACCATAAATGGAATGCCAGCTGCCATGTATTCAAAGCACTTTGTAGTTTTGCCGCCAATGAAATTAGGGTCAGGAACTAAAAATGCCATGCCAGCATGTGCTTTCTGGATGGATTCAAATGCTTTATCAAAAGCCATTTCGCCCTCTAGACTGATATAATCTTCTAAGCCGTTGTCAAATATGAACGTTTTCAATTTTCCGATGTATGCTTCACTGCCCGTTCCAATGATCTTCATGTGAAAAACTTTCTTTAATTCTACTAATCTTTTGGCAAGAAGCAGCATGGTTTCTCCGCCACGTATATCAGAGATGCTTCCTAAATAGATAAAAGTAAATACATCTTCTTTCTCTGTATTTTCTTTCATTAAAGGAATTTTCGGGTAATTATATACATCAGCTGTTGGACATGTTAAGAATCGATAATCCTCTTTATACGTCATTTCTGCAAACACGACCCCGCTGCAAGCCCTTAGTAATTGCTTCTCCAAATAACGGTACATACTCAATGCGATTTCGGGGATTTTTTTTCTCATAAGGACCTTTGTTACATTTTCATGCATGTCATAAACAATGACTGGCTGATAACGGGGGATCCTTCTAATTATATTCATTAAAATCAGCAGCTCTGGATCATGAAACTGAATCACATCAGGTTTATCCTTCTTAATCTCCCGGTACAGAGCAATCCAATTTAACATACGTCCTTTTCTAGATCGCTTAGCTAACAGTTCAACTTCAATATTTTCTGGTATATTATCCGGGATCAGATTATTTTTAATAGCTATATGCCTCACCTTGTACTTTCCCGTTTCCCCAAGTGAAAAGGCTTGCCGAAAATAAATCCTGGTATCATTCCATGGATGCACCGAACTGATATTATAAAATAACTTCATCTGCTATCTCCCTTTTGTGAATCTGACCCTGAAATTAAATACATGATAACGAAAGCAAAAACCATCCCGCCTGTCACAAACGTTGTTGTAAGCGCAGTATCCGCTAAACACCATGCAGGTACAACAAACAGGATTATGCCAACGCCTTGCCACTTTTCATTTTGCGTAAGGCTGTCATAAAGCCATAATATCGCTGCTAAGATCACTGTATAAATCAAGAATCCAATATAACCGAAATTAGCAAAAGCATCGGCGAACATATTGGCATTAGCTGCCATTTCGGGTCGGCCAAAATACTCTGTACCGATAATGTATGGCGGACTCTTGTCATAAACAGGATCTATGAATTTTTCAAAAATACTGTACGATAGCAAGGCTTTTGGATGGGTTGAAAAGAAGTCTATATAATAGGTTGTCAGCAATCCCGGCGTGACGATCATCCTTCTGGCAAATAAATTGGATAAATATGCCTGACCAAGGATAACATCCAGATTGATGCTGATGCCTAACAACAAGCAAAGACTTACACAAAAAAGAATCGAGAAGTTCCTTCCCTTTTTCCGAAAAGCAATAAATACAACAATTAATAATCCAGTCGATAATAGAGTGGATTTCAATCCATTGACGGTGTATAAAAGGTATTGCAGTGCTAGTCCGACAAACACATAGGGATATCTTTTTTTGCATAAGCCAATGGTCACGATAAATGGATTACATACTTTTGCAAGCCACTGTATAATATAGCCTGCAAGAGGAGTCAATTTCGTACGAAAGGTTAATCTCTTATCATAGATATCCTCGGAATTAATGGGCGGCTTTAGACTAATTCCACCCGAAACCTTGATGATATATAGAAAAAAAATGATTAATGTTACAACGAAAATGACTTTTAATAGACCGCTATTAACAGTGGGAGGGTTAACCTTCATGGCTGGCAATCTATTTACATTTCCGATGATAAGTAAACAAAAAAACAAAAGGAAATTCGTATATATATAATCCGGCTTAAGCGTAAATAAATAATTCGGAACCCATACTACCGGTATATAGACAATAAAATACAAAATCCAGAAAACGAGTTCCGACGGCTTATCCAGATCCATTTTTATGAATATGGCTGGCAATATAATAAAAAACATGGAAATCACTATCATGACTGCACTTGGTTGTTGTCGATACATAAACCCCATATAAGCATATTCAGGGGAAATAAAGTAAACGTAGGATATATGAAGTAACCAGACATATATACCTACCAGACCCATTAGAATCAGCTTCATTTTTTTAGGTTAACCTCTCCATCTATGGAATGTATCGCCCTATAGCCAAGGAGAGCAAAAAAGTAGTAGCTGGCCCCCATGCAAATGCTATAGTATAAAATGGCTGTTTCTGCCGATCCCCCTGAAATGAAAATGACCAGTACTCCAACACTTGACAGCAACAGCCTTGAAAAGTCCCAATAAAGCTGAGTACGCTGTTTATTGACCAAATATAATATTTGGGAAACCGGGACAACAATCAGTTGACCCAGAAACATAAATGACATCAACCTCACATATTCACCGGAAACTCGCCACTCTTCACCAAAAACAAAGCTGAAGAGCCCCGGGGCAATCCAGGCAAGCAGTATCAGTGCCGGTATACCTGCCATCGCTAACTTAGTAAGTACGCTTCTATATAATTTCAGGACCCTTCCAGGATCATTTTTAATGATTTTTAACACTTCGGCATAGAATACTGGTGAAATACTCGCTCCCACCAACGTAATGGGCAGACCTACCGTTTTGGAAGCCATTGAAAAATAACCTGTCAATTCAGGCCCGTAAAGACGCATTAATAACAAAAATATGATTTGCATAGATAATGAACTTAAGAGTGTTGACCACGTGGTATATTTGGCGAAGTCCTCATACTTTTTAAACAAATACCCGATTCTTCTATAGCTCACTTTCGGCCAATGCAATTGCTTTAAGAAAAATCGCCAAATGTACACAAGGGTAACTCCCCGTCCAATCATGTCTCCTGCAGTTAAACCCATTCCTGGTGAAAGATGATTAATGGACGTAAGCGAGAACTGGCTTATTACATTGCTAATCGATTGAAGCAGTTTAGAATGGAATATTCCTTTGAACTTATCTTCTTTCACCAACCAGTGAATCAACACTTGGTATATCCCTGCAAAAAATAGACCACTTGAAAGCAAAAGGTCATTCATAATTGTCGTTTTAATCCCGTAAAGGTGAAACAACGACAGGTTAAAAAGGCTCAAAATCAAATTCAGCATACAAACAACGGCAATCGTAAACATGCTAATGTAAATCAAGTGAAACGTATTCTTATGGTTTTTTTCTAACGGAATCGCCTTTTCTAAACAAAGAGATGAAAATGACATGAGAATGGCCAAAAGGGACGTATAGGTTGAAAACACACCAAAATCTTCTGGTTTATATATTCTTGTCAGTATGGGCGAACTTGCAAATAGGATAAGCTGTGCAATTGAATTGCCTGTCAATAATAAAAGGATTTTATTTATGAATTCATTTTTTATTTTCATATTCTCAAACCACGCCACATCTCTATTTTCTATACTCATTTACGTTTTTCAGATTAGCCTAATGTATTCGTTCAGTTAACGTTTCTTTTATATGATCCGCCGGATCGTGCATGATCCAGTCAAGAATCGATAAATTTTTTACACATTCTGTCTCGTTTTTCACATAATAGACAGGATGAATGAAATTTTGATAGACGAGATCGATTCCTTCTTGACGAAACAATTCTTCTTCCAAGTAATCCTTTCCGCTTTTCCCGCTTAAATAGCATGTACCATCGGTTTGCTTAAGCAAGCTGACCAATCTCTCCGTTTTTCCAAAGGATGTATTAAAATCAGTGGAAAGGAATGTTTCTCCTTCATAGTTTAAGTAATTTAAGATCAACTCAATTAAATGAATGTTTAAATCGACTAATAAAGCGTGTTCTTTTTGATATGCTTCTTCCAGCAGCGGGAAAAAATCTTGAAAGTGGCGAGTCTTTTTATAAACTTGCGAAATTTGCTTCAAATGATTCCTTTTCCATTTTTGATTTGGGGAATGATAACTGATTAATTTTTCATGTAACATTTCAGGTTTCCTTTGAAGCGGTACAGTTAGCCTTGACTCTTTTCCATCAGCACCTAGAATATATGTCTTATTTTGAAAATTACTTGAAGAGTATTTCACATCAGACAAATATATAAAAACATCCGATTGGAAAACCTTATGAATCAAACCAATCCAGGGCAGGAAATTAGGCTGGTGAATGGCGACTATCTTCTTTTTTTCCACTTACAAAACCTCTTTTGAAAAAATCAATAGGAATGTCTCCGCGTAATTACAATTCACTTGGGAACCCCTCCAACTGCCGATATGTTCCGCATTCACCAAATAGTGCCCCATATAACCGGTTAGCTGTGATTGGAACATGGTAATCATATGTTTTTTATCTTCCATGAACTCTGAAATATCGCTATAAATATTCGGGAGAAATTGATTGGCAGCAATGTTATTGTTTTGGTTGATTTGTTCGAATTCATATAGGGTAAATTGTTTTTTCCTAAAACAGCTTCTTACCACCTTTGATAATTTTTGATGATCTTGGTGACTGTCATTCATCCAATGTGTGTAGACTTCATCTGGATTCATCTTTTCAATGATATTGTCGAGCTCTTTTATTAATTTATGAAGAGGAATATCCTCAACGTTATTACCCTCACAATACTTAGAAAACTGTACCTCATATCCGAAATTCCTTGATGACTCTATTGCCTCTTGTTTCCTGACCTCGATATTCGAAGGGATGGAAAATATGATGTTGATAATGTAATGCCCTTGGTTCAATAGTTTGCGAATGGTACCGCCCATACTAATTTCCGCATCATCCGGATGTGCTGTCACCAGCAATATTTTTTTCATCATGTTCCTCCATTTAAAGCTTGTTCAATGATAGATATCGCTTTAAGTGTAATGCCCTTTTGTTCCCTGTAAGCTGCTTCATTTTTCGTCAAAATCCATTTTGAAAATTCAGTTATTTCATAAAGCAAACTATTATCACTAATAGGTTCACTTATCAATTCTTCCATGTCATTAATGATGCTGCGGTAACTGATTGTGCGAATATCGTATAACGAGTGAAAATGCAAGGTTCCGTTCTCTCCGTAAATCTCCGATATTGAATCATTGGTTAAGTTAATTTTTGAAATCAACATGGTTACTTTATAATCTTTATATTCCAAAATGCATGTGCCGCCTAAATCAATGTTCTTTACGATCAGCTGTTTAAAATAAAAACTTTTAAAGGGGGCACCAAATAATTGAATGGCCGCATAAATAGGATAAATTCCGATTGTTCTTAATGTGCCGCCACCATGATTTTCATCGAAAAGTGGAGCCTTTTCTCCTTTCAATAAGGCCGAATACTGCTTGGAATAGTTTTGGTACTTTAAGGTTGCCCCATGAATTTTCCCTAATTTTTTAATGGCATTCTTTAATATTTGAAAGTTGGGTTCATAAATGGATCTCACCGCTTCAAACACAAAAACATTTTGTTCTTCTGCAGCATCGAAAACTCGATTGGCTTGATCGGCTGTCATGAATGCCGTTTTCTCCACAATGACGTTCTTTCCATGCTCAATGGCTGCTATCGCTTGTTCATAATGGGCAGCATTTGGAGTGGCTATATAAACAGTATCCAGCTCATCATCTTCAAAAACTTCATTCAGGGACCCATAAACCTTAGAAACTCCTTTTTCTTTTGCAAGCTCCTTGGCAAAATGGGGTCTTCTCCCCCAAATTCCCATTACTTCTCCATTTGAACTTTCATTAATGGCATCAATCATTGTGCGGCTTATTGGACCCGACCCCACCACTCCGATCCTATTTTTAACTGTCATATTCCACTGCCTGTTTACATTTCGCTACAATGTATGTCAGATCCTCATCAGACAAATCCAAGTGACATGGTAACGTGAAATGAGATTCACGAAATCTATCGGCATTCGGGAGAGACGCAAGGGGATATTCCTCTAGCAGTGTGGGCTGTAAATGTAATGGGACCCCATAACAATGGCCGGTGCTAATATGACCCTCTTTTAAATGCTTTTTAAATGCTTCGCATTGCTCTTTGCTTTTAGACATGACGATGATTTTATAAAATGACGATTCATTACGGTCAGATGAAGCTTGGAAGTAAAGACCGTGTTCTTGAAAAATATCATTCAATTGTTCTTTATAGAAGCTGAAGATTTCCTGCCTGACTTGGATCATCCCATAAGCTTCCTGAACTTGCAGATAACCCAGCAATGCATTGAATTCACTAAGAAGCATGTCACCGGATAATACCTGATTGACTGCACCATTTTCATTCCCATGGTGCCTTAACAACTCACAGTATTTGATTAAATCTATATCCTCCGATGTAATGACACCGCCTGTGGCACTTGTAACAATTTTAGTGGGGTACATGGAAAAAACCCCGGCAAACCCAATTGTCCCGGCATTATATCCATTTATAGCGGCACCAAAAGCATGTGAAGCATCTTCGATTAGATAAAGATCATTCTCATCACAAAACTCTTTAATCTCAAAGATGTTATCAGGGATCTTTCCAGCAATATACGTAATTAGGACAACTTTCGTTTTGGGAGTCACGGCGTTCTTCAGGCTATTTAAATCCAAATTGAAATCTTCTAAATTGATGTCACAAAGAACGACCCTTCCTTTCGCATTTTTCACCGCATATACTGGAGAAATAAACGTATTGCTTGGCATGATCACTTCTTTTCCTTCAACATCTAAATACTTTAAAATGATTTCTATGGCTGCCGTTGCACTGGAAAGTGCGACAGCATACTTAGAATCACTGTATTGTCTGACGCTTTCTTCAAATTTCCTGGTATACTCACCTAAAATTAACCTGCCGGAATCCAAAATGTGCTCAATGTTCTTGAGGTATTCCCGTTTTACCCAACCTGTTATCACTGGCTTTGTATTTACGATAGTCTCCATAGAACTCCATCCTTTTTCCAAAATCAGATCTTTCATTACACGTTAAGTGAAAAGCTAATGACTACTCAATGATTATTAACAACCAAGTCCGACAGTGTTCTCTCTAGCTTTGAAACCAATTTGGTTTTCTCATAATTCAGGGTTAACCGCTTTATATTTTCTTGTATTTTCAGATACATTTGTTTGTCACTTTTCAATGATTTTACATACTCTATCATCTTTGATCGTTCACTATAGTCAAAACCGTGACCTGCATCATATTTTGTCATGACCCCATGTTGCCAGCCTTTATAGTTTATTAATGTTGGTTTTCCGGCTGCCCAAAAATCAAAAAGTTTATTTTGGCTATTCCTATCCAATATTTCATTATTCCGTACAAAACACAGACCTATATGAGATACGGCCATTAATAAGTACGCTTCTTTTTTAGATACCTGATCCAAAAAAATGACGTTGTTTAGTTTTTTGCTCTCTTTCACTTGAATTAGGCGCCCTTTCTCCTTTCCATCCCCTACAATCAGATAGACAATATCGGGGTCATCCGTGTTTTCGGCAAGCTGTAAAATATAATCGATATTATTGATAAATCCTAATGTACCCGCATATAAACAGATAAACTTCGCCTTTAAGCCTAATTTCCCCAATGCTTCTTCTTTATCCTCGGGGCAAATCCTTGAAAAATAGTCGATATCCGCAAAGTTAGTAATCGTCGATATCTTTTCTTGTTTAACTCCTTTTTTCAATAAATCTTCTTTCATTCCAGGCGAAAGCACGATGATTTTATCAGCTGCAGAATAAATCATGCTTTCCAGCTTCAATAAAATTCTCTTTAACCATTCATGCCTGATGATTCCCAGCTCAATCGGTATATCTGGCCATAAATCCCTTACTTCAAACACAAATTCGCTGCGCTTCACCTTAGCAAGAAGCATGCCTATCAATCCAATCGTCAAAGGGGTCGAGGAAGCATAAACAATGTCTACCCCTTTCTCCTTCACCCCAATAAAAAAACTCTTATACATATAATGAATAAACGATAATAATCTTTTGGGGTAACCATATTCTTGTTTATATTTAGTTTTGGTCGATATGATTTTTATTCCTTCACGCGAATCTATTGAATTACCGGTGATGATGGTGACTTTATTATTTTTAGAGACTAAAAATTTAGCTATTTCATAGGATCGGGTACTGCCTTTATCTGTATTGAAATATTGATGCAAATAAAGAACCTTCACTTTTTCACCTCCTCTTTTAGCCAATGTGATTCAATTTGATTTCCCCAGAAAACAAATGTAACACTTAATATAGGTGTGGCCTGTCCCTTTTTTAGAATGTGCCGTTTTAACTTTGAAACCCACTAGAGATTTGCACAGCATTTCTTTCCCCTTGCTTTGCAGTGCATCAGATGGATTTCTTGCATGAATTTTTTCTTCGCATTATGTTTGTTCCAGTCAAGGAAGGCCGAGATGGCAATCCAGTCATCCAGGCGGTTGTAAACCGTTTTGTCTTGGACATGGATTTCATGCCCGACTTCGTTGAATATATTATCCCTTTCAATCCCCTTATTTTTCATGTTCATGGAAGTAATGGCATAGTCATTTGTAGGGCTGCCGTTATTATGTGACCCTCTGATGCCGATGCCCGCTGAACTGAACTTTTCATCGGATTCACGAATTTGGTTTATGATGTTTCCTTTGAGTTTCATGAACTTGTTGGAACTAAGGACCACAATCCCATTGTTGAAGCAATTTTCAATGATGTTGCCTTCAATAAGGGCATTTGTGGTCACATGAATGCTGATGCCTCCCCATTCCTCGACATTAGCCTGGACATCATTCACATAATTGCCTTTAATCACGACCGTTTGCAGGAATCCCATCTCTGTTTCAGTAAGGTCATGGAATTGCGTTCCGTTGACCGCAATGCCCCGTTCGCTGACTGAGGCATTTTTAGCTATACCGTAATATGCATAATCATTAAAGGATTCACCATTGATCCTATTCCCTGCAATCGTAATATTGCCGGGTGGGTATGCTGAGGTAGCCCCTCCCTTGTAATCCATTCCCCCGACAACGATTGGAAAGCGCGTGTTTAAGATGACATTATTCGTAAAGGAAACATTATGGCCTGAATGGGTGTCAATCCCCTCCCATACAGGGTTGTTCGCCACCACATTCCCATCGACTGCAATGGTGTCACTTCGCGGGAACTTTGATTGAGTCAAGGGATCTGCCACATTGACTTTCCGGTGGCTAAATGCGATGCCATAGCTTTGTTTTGTTTTGCCCAACGTCTCCCCTGGCCCAAGGTCTCTCACTGTTGCATGCCTTACAGTCACGTTGCTCGAAGAATACCCGCCGATACCTGCATATCCAATATCTTTTATGATCATTTTGTTTCTTTTTCTTGAATCGGACCCTTTAATCGTGACTCCATTCACATGTTCTAAGTAAATGCCAAATCCCTCATACCCGGTGATGTGAACATCTTCGATCAGGATATCCTGAATCCTCTGCAAATCATTCAGAGCCGAATAGACAGACACCAAATCCGCGGTGGATCTGGATTGATCGATTGCAGTAACCTCAATGCCCCTGTTCCTTGCCGCATAATAGTTCCTCGGTTCCCCAGTTTGGGGATCTTCCGTCCTCCGTTTTCCATCGAGTATCAGGTTTTTGACACCCGTATGGCTCACCATGATTTTTATGGTGACAGAATCACTTGAGGGCTGGGTACACATTGTCGTGACGGGTCTTCCATTCTCCATCGTCCCTTCTAATGTGACCCCTTCTTTCATCATAATAAAGGCACTCGCCGTGAACTGGCCTTTAGACAAACGAACCGTTCCCCTTTTCCCATTCGATACATCTTGAGGGTAGTCGGAAACCCTCGTAATGGCATCATTTACGATTGCCCGGGTAGTTGTAGTGGAATAGTTCGGCCCAAGTGACAGCGTTTGTTTTACCTTCCCCTTATTGTCCAATAACTGAATCAACGTTCCCGTTGTGGGACCGCACACCTCATTTGCCCCGACTGCCGTTGACTGGAGGGAGATGAAGGCCATGATGAACACGGTAAACATTCCTGCAATATTATAAAATCGTTTCATGTAAAACTCCCATGTCTTTTTTTATATATTTCAAAGACTGATGACAAGGACACCATATTTGACCTAAAAAGATGGGGGTGCATATCTAATGTTACATGGGAAGTGAAATGTGCATTTCTCAAAATCAACATATCATGTTTTAATTTTGGTACGGTCATTTGAACTTACGGCTAATCTGTATGGAATAAAGGAGTAGCCGGATTGTGTTTTGGGATCTTGAAAAGAGGGCCGGTTAATGGGAATTTATCCAAAGAAGGGATGAGGGGTGCATCCGTCACGAAAAAAAAGCCTTTCCCGATTGTTTACGGGAAAATGCTGATCTAGTTCAAAGGGTTTTGTGTCATTAACCCCTGCAAAAGAAAAAGGAGGATATTCAACGTATCGTCAAATATCCTCCAAAAGTTCACTGGTTCATTTGATCAAGAAAATCACCCAGGAGATCGTCGAGATTTTCCTCTTCCGGTTCGGATTCTTCCACCTGTTGTTCAGGTTCATTCAAACTCCAATCAAAGTCATCCAGGTCCTTCCTAGGCAGGCCTTCCTTAACCTCCTCGGCTTCCTTTTCTTCAGGCTCGGCCTGGACATACAGTTCCTCATTCAGTTCATTATTGTTCAAAGAGGCAAGCAGGGCCGTGGCGCGTAAAGGATCGGATAAAAGGTGGTACATAATCGTTCCAAGCATAGCTTCTGAGTGGGAATGCTTGAGCCAATCACGCTGAGATTTGCTTAGTTTGTTCGGCATGGGCAAGACAATCATTTCCCGATCCTGATGGGAGGTTTGCCCGACTCCATCGAGAACATACTCGGCAATTTTACTGGAAAAATTCCTTCTTTCCGTTTCCTTCAATCTCTGCAGCTGTCTTAACGTATAGTCTGATACATCCGAAGGGATACGAAAAGTGATGGCTTGTCCTCTTTTAATTTCAGAAGAAGCTGTTTTTTTCATTCTCTCACCTATTTAATGGAGCCCGTTTTATGTTCTTTCTTCTTTTGCTGGGACTGATTCTGTTCCTTTGCATTCCGGCGGCGATTAAAGTCCGAAATCAATTTATAATAGGCATTTGCCATCATCCAAACGCTTTCCCGCTCATCTTCGAAAAAGTCTATATTGTAGCCATCGAAATTTTGATTCAATGTTTTCAAGTAATCTTTCAGGACGATCGATCCCCCGCCTACAAAATAGCAGATTTCCGTTTGGGAATTTTTTTGCCATACGTTGCGCAGGTGACGATATTGCTTTTTGGCCAGTTCACCTAAAATGCGGTCGACGATATCATGGACGCTTGTCCTGCTTCCGCGAACCATAATATGATTGCGATCATTTTTCTTCGTGATGATTTCAACGACGTCACGCCTGCTATCGAGCTCGACACCATGTTTCTTCCTGATTTCTTCACGAATCGATTCAAGGGCTTCAGCTACTCCCAAATTAAATCCTTGTGCCTTGTCATCGTCAACTTTACGATTTTTAATGACAGCGATATCCGTCGATAATCCACCGATATCCTGAATTAGTATTCTTCTATCTATTAATTCACGGTTAATGATGTTCAAATCTTTATCCATGACCAAATTTATGTATGCTGCAAAGCCTTCTGGATAGACCTTCACTTCATCAAATTTGATATTAACCTTCATGCCTTGATATTTAGGGGTAATCAAAAATTCCACCTGGTGGACTGAACCAAGTAATTTCGAGCGGTACCCGACATCTTTCCCTTCTTTAACCTCCCGTAGCGGCAACCCTGTTCCAAGTGTGTAGTTGGCTTCCACAACGTTATTCACTTTTTTGAATGTATCGTTGTCCCCCAATTTGGCAGCGTCCAATGCCAGAGCAGCAAAAAGCATGACCAATGTTTGATCTTCCTCTGATTTACTGCTTCCCAAATCCAGTTCGGCAGGATTATCGCTTTTTGTCGCCAAGTTCCCTACGCGATAAATTGCATTATTATCTTGAAGGGCTGGTGAATGAACCCTAATATGAATCCCTTCCAATGGGTTTTTTTCATCAAGTTCCTCAATCCCGATGACCGGACGGTCCTCTATGTCTTTTGCAATGACGTTCGGTATATAAAGTTCAGACTCTAGCTTTCCAAAAATAGCCTTGATAGCATCATTTCCTACGTCTACTGCTGCGATTCTAGAACTCATCTAAAAACATCCCCTTTTTATAGAAAAAAATTTTAAGTGAAGCTTTCCCTTTAAGGATAGAAAAAGTTGCCACGATAGTCAATCCTTCATAAGTTGTAGCTATATTTGTCGAATTGTTTTCAAATTGTTTACAATAGGAACAAGTATGTATACATCTTATACACAGCCATGTGTACGTATTCGTAAACATGTATACTTATTTGTGTACATTACAACTACTTTTGTTTACATGCATACATTTTTGTAAACAACTCAAATAATGTATTTTTTCCACTCTTTCCCCATACAAAAATAAGCGTATAAATAGCGACTGGAAATGATGATGAATGGATAGTTTACCAATGAAGTGTATAGAGGTGTTCGGATGACTGAGAAGAATAAGGAAACTTCCAAAATCCAGGAACACCATTGTCTGTCGCAGTGCGTTACATTCCACTTCGTGTTCTAAAATAGATACAGATATAACCACTGGCATCTTAATTGTAGGGGGGTGAATTACAGGGATTACTCAGCTAAACAAATAGTGAAGTAACACTAATAGAGGCTGGTGAAACCCTTAACGGATCAACGGAACACACCATGGCATGGCCTGATTTACGATTTGTTTGTTTCCTAAAACATGGTGAAAAGAAAAGAAAACCAAATTATATTATGGAGCCAATGCTGAGGGATAGAAGCTAATCAAAGACTTGGTAGAAGACATTCCATTGAACGTAATTTGACTGCAATGGATACCAATATTCACTATTTGCTTGAATATAAAAGTAACCTCCCAAAAGAACTAGAAGACTATCGAACTAGCCCTTCTCAGAAGAAATCCTTTCTCCATTCCCTGGAAACCTTCCATATTCAAGCACAGTTTCACCCCTTTTAAATATTTAACTACCCTTCTCTCCACGATTCTGGAAGCTGAAAAAGGTGCCACGATAGATTAATCCTTCATAAATTATAGCTATACTTATCAAATTGTTTTCAAAATTGTTTACAATAGGAACAAGTATGTCTACACCTTATGTATAGCCATGTGTACGTGTTTGTAAACTTGTATACATATTCGTGTACATTACATCTCTTTTCGTTTACATGTATACATTTTTGTAAACAAAACAAATATTGTATTTTTTTACTCTTTCTTCATACAAAAATAAGCGTATAAATAGCGGATTTGGGTATGGTAATAAATGGACAATTTACTAATGAACTGTATGGAGGTATTCAAATGACTGAAAAAAATACAGACCTTCCCCGATTTCCGGAACCCTATTGGCGCAGTGCGTTGACTCTCCCATCTTTTTCTAAGCTAGAAACGGATATAAACTCTGATGTCTTAATCGTAGGCGGCGGAATCACTGGAATCACTTCTGCTTATCTACTAGCTAAACAAGGTGTTAAAGTCACACTGATTGATGCAGGCGAAATCCTGACTGGAACGACAGGACACACTACAGCAAAAATCACGGCCCAGCATGGCCTGATTTATGACCAATTGATCACCGAGCATGGAGAAGAAAAGGCCAAACTTTATTATGAAGCCAATGCTGAGGGATTGAAGCTAATCAAAGACTTGGTAGAAGAACATTCCATTGAATGTAATTTGACTGTACAGGATGCCTATGTATACGCAAATACAGATGAATATAAAGTCAAAATTCAAAATGAACTGAAAGCCTATCAAAAACTAGGCATTCGGGGGGATTATGCAGAGAGTATCCCTTTCTCCATCCCTTCTAAAGCTGCTGTGATAATGAAAGATCAAGCACAGTTCCACCCGTTAAAATACTTAACTGCCCTCATTTCGACAATTCTCGAAAGTGGAGGCAAAATTTATGAACGGACAACGGCAATGAAGATTGAAGACGGCGATCCACCTACCGTCCTGACCGATACTGGACATACCATCAAATGCAATCAGGTTATCGTTGCCTCCCACTTCCCTTTTAATGATGAAAAGGGCTTATACTTTGCCCGTGTCCATGTAGATAGGTCCTATGTACTTGGAATCAGGACTGAACAGGAATATCCCGGTGGGATGTATTACAGTGCAGACAGCCCTACCCGTTCCCTGCGCTATACGGAATTGGACAATGGGGAAAAACTTATACTGATCGGCGGAGATGGCCATAAAACAGGTCAGGGAGTCTCGACGATCGAGCATTATGAAGCACTGAAGGACTTCAGTTCCCAATATTTCGATGTGAAGGACATTCCCTACCGCTGGTCGGCACAAGATATTGTGACACCGGATAAAATCCCCTTTATCGGACCAGTGACATCCAATGCTCCAAATGTTCTGATAGCTACCGGCTATGCGAAATGGGGAATGACGAATGGATCGATTGCGGCAAAGATCTTAACTGATCGGGTTTTGCAAAGGGATAACCGCTATGCAGACTTGTATGACCCAGCCCGATTAAAAGGCATGAAGAATATAGTCCAAGATAATGCAGATGTAGCAAAGCATTTGATCAAAGGCAAAATTTCCGTCATTCATAAAACGCCTGAAGACATAGGAATTGATGAAGGGGCAATCGTGAAGGTGAATGGAGACAAGGCCGGGTGTTACCGTGACCATGATGGCGAGCTTCATATCGTCGATTCCACATGTACGCACATGGGGTGTGAAGTTGCCTGGAATAGCGGCGACCGTACTTGGGATTGCCCATGCCATGGCTCCCGCTACTCCATCGCTGGTGAAGTGTTGAACGGCCCTGCTGTCGAACCATTGAAAAAAATACGGTGATGGTCATCGTAATTTCATCTAATAGTCGACTGGGTCAGCTGTTTTCCTTATACTGAAGTTACTGCATGGTAGAATGGTTGCAAATAACTCTGAAAAGGATTGAATAGAAATGAACGGTAAAAATCGGAAGGACATTACCCCGGGTGCCTCTGTGGACATTGTACTTAAAGCAGATCAACGCAGCGGAAAACTGACAAGCGGCACCGTAAAGGATATTTTGACCAACTCCAGCACTCACCCTCATGGAATTAAAGTAAGATTGACTGATGGCCAGGTAGGCAGGGTTCAAGTCATTCATAAGTAATGCGCACTCGGTCCAGGCCGAGTGTTTTTTTGTGATCATCCGGCCGAATTAATGACAATGGGATATTTCAATCATGTTTCCCGTTCATAATTCGTACAATAGGGGGAGATTATCTCTTTTAAAAAAAAGGCTGGTGTCAAAATGAAAGAATACTATGCCCCTGATAGGGTTCATTACCGTAACGATGAACATACATTGAAAGTTTCCGGCTCAGAAACGCTATCTGCCGCTCCGGATCAAGCCACAATCACCCTAGGAGTCATAACAGAGGATAAGGACCCGCAAAAGGCCCAGCAAGCCAATTCCCAAGCAATCGCAGATGTCATCGCATCACTAAAATCCGCAGGCATTCCCGAAGAGCAATTGAAAACGAGTGATTACAGAATCGATCCGCAATATGATTATATTGACGGAAAGGAATTGTTCAAGAACTATAAAGTCCAGCACATCATCCAGGCCCAAACGACCGACATCGAGAAAATAGGCAGCATAATCGACACAGCCGTCAAAAGCGGTGCCAATTCAATCACCAGCATCCGTTTCTCTTTATCGAACCCAGATGCATACTATAACCAGGCACTTTCTCTCGCTTTAAAAAAGGCATACGAAAAAGCACTCTCCATGGCCCGAACACTAGGAATCTCATTGAACCCAGTCCCTAATAGGGTTGAAGAGCTATCTGAAACGGCAACACCGATGCTTTTCCAAACAAGTACCTTTTCAAAAATGGCCACTACCCCGATTCAGCCTGGTGAATTGAACATCACGGCCTCAGTAAGGGTGGAGTACACGTACTAACACTCACTAAATTCCATCCTAAAAACCCCCCTTGGTGAACAATGGGGGGTTTCACTTTAAAAGACTACCGTCTTATTTTCATGAACAAGGACGCGGTCCTCCAAATGCCATTTAACGGCACGTGCCAGCACCCTGCGTTCAGCCGAACGACCGATTTTCTTCATATCCGAAGCAGAATCACGATGGTCCACACGTTCTATATCCTGCTCGATAATTGGGCCTTCATCCAAGTCATTCGTCACATAATGGGAAGTCGCACCAATCAGCTTAACACCTCTGTCATAAGCTCTTTCATAAGGCCGTGCTCCAATGAATGCAGGTAAAAATGAATGATGGATATTGATGATTTTGTTTGGATGGGCCGCTACGAAGTCCGGCGTCAATATCTGCATATACCTGGCTAAGATAATAAGATCCACTTTGAATTCTTCGAGAAGTCCAAGCTGTTTTGCCTCCACTTCCCTACGTATATCCTTATTTGCAGGAATGTAATAAAATGGGATTCCCATCGATTCGACAATTTGCCTTGTATCTTCATGATTACTGATGACCAGTGCAATATCAGCTAATAAATCCCCGCTTTGCCACTCCCATAGCAATTCCAGAAGGCAATGCGGTTCCTTGGAAACGAAGATTGCCGTCCTCTTCAGATCACTCACATGGTTAAATGTCCACTGCATAGAGAATGCTGTCGAAACTTCCTGGAATGCCAGCTGCATATCCGCCGCCCTATCCTTCAATCCCGGACAATCGAATTCAATCCTGGTGAAAAAGGTACCGCCTTCAGGATTCATCGAATACTGACTCAATTCAACAATATTTGCATCATATTCTTTAAGAAAGGCAGTAACTGTCGAAACAATTCCTGGCCGGTCCGGACACTTTATAATCAAACGGCCTCTATCTTGATTCTTTTCGCGAAACTCCTGTAACTGTTCTTGCACAAAGTTGCTAACCATTTTCCCAACTGCCCTTCTTCTATTTTGCTATATTATACTTCAATTCATAGGCAAAATTAAAGTCAGTCAATTCCATACGGGATTTTGTTGGCAGACAAGGCTCCCCTTTCTTTAAATCCTCCAGTTTTACCCCATCCCATTCATTGTATATGGTTTCGATAGCGTCCAAATCATCATCATTTCTTCTCTAGAGCCGAATCTAACCGAAATTCCTTAACTCCCCCAAATAATAATTGTCATTATTTAAGGAAATTACAGGTAATTTGGAAGGAAATGAAGGCAAGGGCCGAGAACCTTTATGAAATGCATAGTGAAGGGGATCCTTGAATGAAATGTCGGCATGATCCGGACACCCTTTTTTACTTCCGTTTTAATTTCCCTAGTTAATGAGGTTATTTCACGGCCTCATAAGGGTATAGACCATTCTATTAGTTTTTTTCAAAGGGGGAAATGAAATTATCATGAAATCATCAGTTACATTCATTGTATCCATTCTGGCTGTTCTCGGTCTTTTGTCCGGCTGTGCTGAAAAGGACCAGCTGGAGGATGGAAGCAAGCTGATCAATAAGGACCAGTTTGTTTTCGCGGCCTCAGGAGAATTCAAGCCATTCAGTTATGTCAATGATGACATGACCGTAACCGGATTCGATATTGAGGTCGGCGATGCCATAGCAAAGGAAATGGACCTGGAGCCAGTACCTAAACGGATAAAATTCAAAGGCATCGTGGAAGGCGTCAAAACCGGTCGGGCAGATGCCGCGGTTGCCAGTCATACAATCAATGAACAACGAAGTAAACATGTTGCCTTCTCGACCCCTTATTACTACTCAGGTCCTCAAATTTTCGTCCGCTCAGACAGTGATATTAAAACGGTCGAAGATTTGAAGGGAAAGGAAGTTGCGGCTTCTAAAGGCTCCACGTACGCAACCACAGCAGAAAAGTATACAACCAATGTAAAAACCTATGACAGTGATATCACTGCCCTGAAAGCATTGAGCGGAGGACGTCATGATGCCGTCATCACCGACTTCGTAACCGGCAAGGAAGCGGCCAAGGAAGGTTTCGACATCGAAGGAAGGCAATTGATCGAACGAAGCGAGCAGGCCATCGTACTGCCCAACGACAACCCTCAGCTGCTTGCACGTATCAACGAAGCACTTGAAAACCTCCGGGAGGATGGAACGCTTGCGGAAATCAGCAAAAAATACTTTGGTGAGGACATCACGACCAAGCCTGAATAAAGATTGATAGAAAGGGAGTCATTACATTGCCAAGTTTTTCACATTTTTTTGATACATTATTTAACTCCTCGGACGTATTCATCCGAGCCATGCTCCTCACATTGGAACTGACGGTAGTCTCCATATTGGTTGGAATCGTCATCGGATTGCTATTTGCACTTTTAAAAATTTCCAATATAAAAATTCTTGCCTGGATTTCAGATACATATGTATTCCTGGTACGGGGAACACCGCTAATCGTACAGATATTCATACTATACTTCGGGATCAGCAATCTCTTCTTACTGCCGGACTTCTGGGCGGCGTCACTTGCCTTGGCCTTCCATAATGGAGCTTATATCTCTGAGATTTTACGTGGTACGATCCAATCCATCGATAAAGGCCAAATGGAAGCCGGACGCTCACTTGGCATGAGCAAATCGCTCACATTAAGAAGGATCATCTTACCGCAAGCCTTCCGCCGTGCATTGCCGCCTCTTGGCAATCAATTCATCATCGGGCTGAAAGATTCATCACTGGCAGCCTTCATCTCCATGAATGAGCTGTTTAACGTGGCGACTACGTTAGGTTCGAATAATTTCGATGAAATGACTTATTTACTGATTGTAGCGGTCTACTACTTGATTCTAGTGGCATTGCTGACCATTATCGTCAATTTATTCGAAAAGAAACTTTCCATTAGTGATCGATAGGGGGAATTGAAATGGAACAAAAAGAAATGATTCGCATTAGGAATTTAAATAAATCGTATGGAGACCTCCATGTTCTCAAAGATATTGATATGAAGGTACTGGATAGCGATGTTGTCTGTCTGATCGGGCCAAGCGGTTCCGGAAAAAGCACCCTGCTTCGCTGCTTGAATTATTTAGAGAAAAAAGACAGCGGGCAAATCCTCATTGAAGGAACGGAAATCCAACCGGGTACCCATGATATTAATAAAATCCGCGAGAAAGTCGGAATGGTTTTTCAGCATTTCTACCTCTTCCCGCATATGACCGTGCTGGAAAATGTCATCGAAGCACCGACTCACGTCAAAAAAGTCCCTAAGGCCCAGGCGATCGAGGAAGCAAAAGCATTGCTTGCTAAAGTCGGTTTATCCGATAAAGCGGATGTCTATCCAAGCAAGCTCTCGGGTGGGCAGAAACAGCGTGTTGCCATAGCCCGTGCCCTTGCCATGAAGCCTGATATCCTACTCTTTGATGAGCCTACTTCGGCTCTGGATCCCGAACTTGTCGGGGAAGTTCTTGCCACGATGAAGGAACTTGCATTGGAAGGGATGACAATGGTAGTCGTTACACATGAAATGAGCTTTGCACGTGAAGTCGGGGATTGGATTGTCTTCATGCATAATGGGAGAGTTGTCGAAAGCGGCCCGCCAAAAGAATTCTTCACCAATCCAAAAGAAGAACGGACAAAAGAATTTTTGCAAACGACAGTCTTTTGATTTTCTAAAACTGGCTATTAGCGGGAATAATTCGACCTAGAGCCTAAATCACCATTATAAGCAATACAGGCGTGACTTCCTGTATTGCTTATTTTGTTTTCTATATTCGCAGGATGGATCATCGTCCCCTAAATTACATGAACAAATTTTTCAGGGATATTTTCGCTCTGAATGTACAAACTAAATACTTGATGAATTGTTTCAATATACTCTGATTCCGGCTCGAACATGGAAAAATATCTGTATTTATGGTATATATACAGGTAAAATTAAAAGAAGTATATAAATGAAAGAGGTCGAATTCAGTTGGAAAATAACTCTTCGAATTTTATTAAAAATATTATAAAAGATGATCTAGAGTCCGGAAAACATGATCATGTCATCACCCGCTTCCCTCCTGAGCCGAACGGATATTTACATATCGGGCACGCCAAATCAATCATTTTGAATTTTGGGGTGGCTGATGATTTCAAGGGGAAAACTAACCTTCGTTTCGATGATACGAATCCATTGAAGGAAGATATCGAGTTTGTCAACTCCATTAAGGAAGATGTAAAGTGGCTCGGTTACGACTGGGATAACCTTTTCTTCGCTTCCGACTATTTTGATGAAATGTATAAAAGAGCTGTGCTGCTCATCAATAAAGGATTGGCATATGTGGACGACCTTAATGCCGACCAAATCCGTGAATATCGCGGAACGCTGACCGAGCCGGGAAAAGATAGCCCCTACCGCAATAGAACCGTCGAGGAAAATCTTGAACTATTTGAAAAGATGCGCAGCGGCGAATTCGAAAACGGTGCAAAAGTATTGCGTGCCAAAATCGATATGAGCTCGCCGAACATCAATTTGCGTGATCCCGTCATATACCGTATCTCCCATACTGAACACCATAATACCGGCAACAAATGGTGCATCTACCCAATGTATGCCTTTGCCCACCCAATTGAAGATGCCATCGAGGGAGTCACACACTCCATTTGTACGCTTGAGTTCGAAGATCAACGCCCTCTTTATGACTGGATCGTTGAAAATTGTGAAATGGAAAGCAAGCCAAAACAATATGAATTTGGCCGTCTTAACCTGACAAATACAGTAATGAGCAAGCGAAAACTGAAGCAGCTTGTCGATGAGGGTTTCGTGGACGGCTGGGACGACCCACGGATGCCAACCATTTCAGGCTTGCGGAGACGCGGGTATACACCTGAAGCGATTCGTGCATTCTGCCAAGAGATTGGTGTCGCAAAAACAAGCGGTGTCGTAGACTCTCAAATGCTGGATCATTTCGTGCGTGAAGACTTAAAGCTGAAGGCTCCACGGACTATGGCTATCCTAAATCCGCTTAAAGTGATCATCACCAACTATCCGGAAGGCGAGGTAGAATGGCTGGATGCTGAGGTCAATCCGGAAGTTCCTGAAATGGGTACACGGCAAATCCCATTTTCACGAGAAATATATATCGAACAGGACGATTTCATGGAAAACCCGCCGAAAAAGTATTTCCGACTTTTCCCGGGCAATGAAGTCCGTTTGAAACATGCTTATTTCATTAAATGTGAAGAAGTGATAAAAGACGAAGCCGGTAACGTAATTGAACTTCGCTGCACATACGACATTGAAACGAAAAGCGGATCAGGCTTCACCGGCCGTAAAGTAAAAGGTACACTGCACTGGGTCGAAGCTTCACAAGCCGTTTCAGCAGAATTCCGCAACTACCAGCCTTTAATCCTGGATAAGGAAAATGATGAAGAAGAAGAAAAATCATTCCTGGACCGGGTAAACCCTGATTCTGTAGAAATTTTACAAGGATTTGTTGAACCGAACATGAAAGATGTTAAGCCTCAGGATAAATTCCAATTCTTCAGGCATGGCTATTATAATGTAGATTCAAAATTCACTGCGGCCGATCACTTGGTCTTCAACCAAATCGTTGGCTTGAAAAGTTCATTCAAGTTATAGAATCACGAAAAGAACCAGATTCCTAGCGGGTCTGGTTCTTTTTCATTCTCTGCAAATTTTATGATTTTTTCTCGTAAAGGTTGATCCCTTGCTTGGAAAGGGCCTGTTTAAGAGTACTATGTGTCGAAACCTGACTAAAATCAAGACCTAACTGAATCGATGTCTGGGCCACTTCAGGACGAATCCCGGAAATGGTCGATTGAATGCCCAACAGGTTCAGGGTACTTATCAATTGATAGATCTGTTGGGCAACCATCGTATCTAAAAGGGCGACCCCAGATAAATCGATGAATAAGTGAGTGACATTTTTGCTAATGCATTTGCTTGGAGTCGCATTCAAAATTTCCTTTGCCCGAAAGGTATCGATTTCACCGATTAACGGCAATACCGCAATGGCATCAACAATGGGAATGACGGGTGCACCCAGTTCATTAATCAGCTCCTGTTGAGCAAGTAAACGTACTTTTGTCAAAAGGTAATACTGCTCAGTGAACTCACGATTCAATTGATCGAATGCACGATTAATAAGCCCGCTCCACCGGATGATTATATCCTTCGTTATCTCCGTATCCATGAGCATATAATCAGTGATGAATGCCCAATATGTTTCACGAACCTTATTAAGTGCTTCCAACACTTCGTAAATGGGGGTGTCCGATTCAACCCTGCTCTTCGCGACAAGTGTGGCCCACTGCTCCATCGTATCAATAAAAGCAGTTTTATCTTCAAGTAAAGCACTTGTCACGGTCTTGATGGTCAATGTATTCTGTTCTCTAAGAAGCTTTTCGATTTCCGCATTGATATCCATTGAATAGATGGATCCAGACTGCTTTTCCCTTAAAGCCAGCCAGTTTTCCGTAATCTTGGATGAGTTATCAAGGATATATCGATATAAATTTTCATCTATTTTATCCATTTGTGCTCCCCTATCTCACTAGTTATTTCATTTTAAAAAGTATGAATAAATCTCCATATCCCTCTCTCTCCATTTCATTTCTAGGAATGAATCGAAGGGCCGCAGAGTTTATGCAATATCTCGTGCCTTTAGGACTTGGACCATCAGGGAAAACATGTCCAAGGTGTGAATCGGCGTCCCTGCTGCGCACCTCGGTCCGGGTCATTCGGTGGCTGAGATCCATTTTTTCATTGACACTTGCGGACATGATCGGCTTGGTGAAGCTTGGCCACCCACAACCGCTATCATACTTATTCCGCGAACTGAATAAAGGCTCCCCAGAAACGACATCCACATAGATGCCTTCTTCAAAGTGATCCCAATAGGCATTCTCGAAAGGCGGCTCCGTGCCATTTTCCTGGGTGACATGAAACTGGGTCTCCGTTAAGGTCTTTCTAAGATGTGCAAGATCTTTAGGCCAATTTTCTTTAATGAAAGCATCCCGGCCTGAACCTTTACGATACAATTCATAGCGAAACTGATTTTTCCGATAGAATTCTTGATGATATTCCTCAGCCTCGTAAAATTTCCCCGAGGGTAGAATACCCGTAACAATAGGTTTCTTAAACCGCCCGCTCATCATTAAATCTTCCTTCGATCGTTCTGCCTCCTGTTTCTGACGTTCATTGAGATAGAAAATGACTGCCTTGTATTGCTTTCCTCGATCCGAGAACTGTCCATCGTCATCCGTGGGATCGATTTGGCGCCAGAATATCTCTAATAACGTTTTATAGGAAATGATGGATGGATCGAATACCACTTGAACCGCTTCAACATGATCAGTCGAACCGGAAATCACTTGTTTATAACTAGGCGCGGCAAATTCACCGCCTGTATAACCTGATGTCACGGAAATAATACCATCCATTTCATCAAAGGGAGCAACCATGCACCAAAAACAACCTCCTGCAAAGATAGCCGTTTCTTGTCCAGCCATCGCCATCCTTAAACTCCCCTTTCCCGCCTGTCATTTCATGTATTATATACCAGCAAACCAAACGCCTTCAAATTCAAAAATCGTTTTCTATCTGTGCTGTACAAATATAAAAGAGGCACTTAGGAGTAAACCCAAGTGCCTTTTGTGCCGTTAATTAAAGTATCACACTAACAATGATCGCTGATAGGATGCTGACAAGAGTCGCACCGTATAACAGCTTCAAGCCGAAACGTGCCACAACATTACCCTGCTTTTCATGAAGGCCTTTGACTGCACCGGCAATGATTCCGATAGATGAAAAATTTGCGAATGAAACCAAGAAAACCGAAACGATCCCTATCGTCCTTTCGCTCAAAGCAGCTGATGCTTCTCCTAGGCTCAGCATGGCAACGAATTCATTGGTTACCAGTTTCGTCGCCATGATTCCGCCAGCAGTCACGGTTTCTGAAATCGGTACACCCATGATAAAGGCAAACGGTGCAAAGATATACCCCATGATGTCTTGAAAGGTGATGCCGAAGATCATGTCGAATACGCTGTTGATTCCTGCAATCAAGGCAACGAAACCAATTAACATCGCTGCTACAGTGATAGCAACCTTAAATCCATCCATGATATATTCCCCGAGCATTTCGAAGAAAGACTGCTTCTCTGCCCCTTCTTCAACAGGGAGAATATCCTCTTCATCCGTTACGGTATAAGGATTGATAATGGATGCAATGATAAACCCACCGAACATGTTAATAACAATTGCCGTCACGACGTACTTTGGTTCAATCATCGTCATATACGCACCGACGATCGACATCGATACAGTTGACATGGCTGAAGCACAAAGCGTATACATGCGAGATGGCGGAATGGCACCGAGTTGTTTTTTCAAGGTTATGAAAACCTCGGATTGGCCCACTATTGCTGATGCAACCGCATTGTAAGATTCCAATTTACCCATCCCATTCACCTTACTTAAAAGGAATCCAATCCACTTCATGATGAACGGAAGGATCTTGAAGTGCTGTAAAATCCCGATTAATGCCGAGATGAAGACGATTGGAAGAAGGACATTTAAAAAGAATGGCGAGGCCCCTTCGTTTACAATCCCGCCGAATACAAAGGTGATCCCTTCATTTGCCCATTCTAAAAGTTTTCCAAAACCATCGGCAATCGAATTGATGATCACTAAACCAAACTTCGTATTCAATAATAAATAAGTCAAAATAAGCTGAATGACCACCATGAGGATGATCGGTTTAATTTTAACTTTCTTCCGGTCACTGCTGGCTAATAAAGCTAGTCCAAAAACAATAAGCAGTCCTAAAATTGCAATCAGAAATTTCATATATTCTGCCTCCACTAAGGGTGAATTTAATGTTCGTGCATTACTAGTAGGATACCCTCAAAAAATTTATGCAAACGTTTTCTCTTTCATCCAAAATACATGTACGTATCTCTCCAGAAGTCTATATTAAACTAATATTTTTTTTAGTGCAATTATTATTTCCCTTTTTAAAATAACAATTAGTGACAATGATGGGTTTCATGAATGAAAAAAGAAGGCTCCCCTTCGAAAGGAACCTTCTCTTTCCTTAAATCGTATCGATTATTTAGGCAGCTGTTTTTCTGGATATCACCGACGTCGCTAATCCAGCGCATCCAATGATAAAGATGATGATGGAGGCGGCCAAGCCACCTGCCCCTTGATAAAAGTCGATAAAATTCCCTGCAAAAGAGTCCCTGCCTTGGAAACCGCCACCGCTTGTCATCTCTCCTGGAATTCCAGAACCATTAGGCCCCCCTTGGGGAGCTGCCCCCATATTGCCCTGTGTATCATCTGATTCCGTTTCCGCAGTTGAATCATCTGTAGCCGTACTGCCATTAGCCGATTCTTCCGTATCATCCGATCCTGTTGTGCTGCGGTCGGCAGGCTGACCCATCATCGCCTGTCGATTCACGGGTTCATTGCCGCTGCCATCCACATACATCATGATCCCGACGACTGCTTGGACCATTAAAAGGACCGACACCAATATTCCAACCAAAAAGTGTAACTTACCAAGTCTTTTCATCAATGGTTTTCTCCTCCGAAAATAAATGTATTTATAAAATGATTATCTAAAAAGACCCTTAATTTTTCCTTAAGCAACAAGGAAAAAAGTAAGGGTCTTTTCATATTGGATGGCATCTAAATGTGGATTAATTTTTCCTTTGATTTCTCGGAAAAGTAATTTCAAAACGGGTGCGTTCATTCTGTTCACTCGTAACCTTGATGTGCCCTTGATGTGTGCTTACAATCCATTTGGCTATGGATAAACCTAAGCCGGAGCCTTCATTTGCTGAACGGGATTGCTCTACTTGATAAAAACGATTAAAAATCAAGGGGAGATCTTCCTGCGGAATGCCTTTTCCATTATCCTCTACAGTAAGAATGATGGATGAAGCATTCTTGATGCAAGATAGGGAAATCTCCCCGCCTTCCTCGGTAAATTTCATGGCATTATCGACCAAGATCACCAAAAGCTGATGAATTCTCTCTTTATCACCATGAAACACCAACTGTTCGGGGGCATGGCTAATGATTGACTTCTCCTGAAAAGAAGCTATATCCCTATACTGTTCCACGATATCCATCAGTAAGTCATCAAGGAAAAAGTTCGATTTCTTAACCTCCATTTGATTCGAATCCGTTCTGGTCAAGGTTAAGAGTCCGTTAACAAGTTTATTCAATCGCCGGACTTCCTTCGAAATGATGGATATATCAACGGCTTTTTCCTCGATGGTCGCGTTCGGTGATTGGAATAGCAAATCAGCCCGTGATTGAATGACAGCAAGCGGCGTTCGAATTTCATGCGAAGCATCCGAGACAAACTGCTGCTGCTGATCCCATGATTTCTTGACCGGGATCAGGGCCCGTCCAGCCAGAAGATAGCCTGCACCTACCGCCACTAGACTTCCAATTCCTCCACCAACAAACAAAATGAGCAGCAAGCGATCGAGCATTTCTTTTTCTGTATCCACATTCCTGATGAATTGTACGGTCATCTCCCCATACTCCGTATCGACCTTGGTGGAAAGGGCCCGGTACGTGTATCCATTCACTGATATTTCTTCAATCTCTTCAAATCTTTCAGGGTAAAATTCCGATTCATTAACCTTAAAAAAATTGTCTGCACTCAGTCTTGGCTCAATGATCGTATCATCCGGCCCCCAAATGATGACGCTCGGTCCCGGTCCCAAGAGAAACTCACCTTGCGGACGTCCACCTGGCCTGCCGCCATTATTGAAATCCCTGTAATCCTGTTTAAGTGAATCATTGACATCCCTATAAATCTGATTTTCCGTATAGAAATAAATCGTTCTGCTTAAGATGGCTATTAAGATAATAAAGACGATAGAATTCAATATTGTTAGTTGAAGCCGTGTTTTTTGGAACATAATGATCCCCTTATGGTTGTTTTAGCATATAACCAATACCCCGGACGGTTTGAATATCTTTATGGTAATTGAAGGGTTCCAATTTTTTTCTTAGGTGATGGATGAACACTTCCACAATGGCTATTGTCGTATCTGAATCAAACCCCCAAATGCGGTCGAAAATCTGCTCACGGGTCAATATTTTCCCATTATTTTGAATTAGGTACTCCAATAATTCAAACTGTTTCAAGGTCATTTTAACGACATTTCCATCAACCAAAATGTCCTTTTCCTTTTCCAACAGTTCAATATTACGGTATTTGACATGCTGCTCAAGCGATATAATGCCACTCCTTCTAAGCAGGGCGCGAATCCTGGCCTTAAGTTCCGGTGCCTGAAACGGCTTGACTAAATAATCATCGCCACCCATTTCCAATCCCATGACACGATCTTCGAGTGCATCTTTTGCCGTCAAAAACAAGACACTTGTATCTATTTTTGCTTCCCTGATTTTCCGTACGATTTCAAATCCATCGATTCCCGGCAGCATGACATCCAAAATGATAACATCGTATATACTTTGCTGAGCCATGAATAACCCATCTTCCCCATTATCCGCTGTATCCACTTCATATTCATCCGTCAAAATTTGCCGGATCGATTCTAATAATGAAACATTATCTTCTACCACCAAAACCTTCATTCAGGGTACCTCCCAACCGCCTCAATTGTGATATATATGTTGATTTTATCCTTTTTCATATGCAAAAGAAAGCGGGCTTTTAATCGCCTGCTTTCTTCGAATTGAATGTTCATTCGTGACGCAATGCTTGGATAGGATTTAACTTGGATGCCTTATTTGCGGGAAATACGCCAAACATTATCCCGATTAAAATGGAGAATAAAAAGGCAAACAGTGTTACCGACCATGAATAACTGATCGTTAAGCTTGAAAAAATTGAAATCAATTTTGCGATTCCCAATCCAATTCCAACTCCCAACAATCCCCCTAAGCAGCTCAGGACCATCGCTTCAATTAAAAACTGAAGAAGAATCGATTTCCGATTTGCTCCAATTGCTTTTCTAATCCCGATTTCCTTCGTTCTCTCTGAGACGGAAACCAACATGATATTCATGATTCCAATTCCGCCCACCAGTAACGAAATACTGGCAATACCGCCAAGCATGAGTGTGAACGTATCCGAAACAGAGCTCATTGTATCCATTAGATCTTCTTGATTGGACACCGAATAATTATCACTCTGTTCCGGGAATGAAGTGGTCATCGTACCTTGTACCTGGTACATTGCCCTATCTATGATATTCTCGTTCTCCGCTTGTAAATATACGGTTCCGATTGTCGTGCTTCCTGTAGCCCTTTCGGCAGTGGTGATCGGGGCAATGATCACATCATCCCCGCTCGATCCCATTGAGGTGCCTACCGATTTCAGCACACCGATCACGCGATAGGAAACGCCGCCGATAAGCACGTTCTGGTCCACAGCTTTTTGATTTTCAAAAAGCGTGTCGGCTGTATCCGACCCCAGGACAACGACCTTGGAGCGTAATTCCGTTTCCATATCAGTCAAAAACCGGCCTTGACTGAGCTCCAGATCCCTAACTGATAAGTAGGATGAAGTTGCACCGGTCATTGAAACCTGTGCCGCAGCTTCTCCATTTTTTGCATAAACGCGTCCGGTGACCACAGGCGCCACTTCCGATATCCCGTTCAGCTCTTTAAACTGTTCAATTGTATCATCCGTCAGTGCCACGGAGTCGGTATCCGTGACACTTACCGTTATCAAGTTCGTTCCCAGGCTATTGATCTCATCCTGAACGGACTTTGAGGAACCCTGCCCGATCGAAACCAGAACGATTACGGAGGCAACTCCAATTATGATCCCAAGCATGGTTAAAAATGCTCTTACTTTATTGGTTTTGATACTGCGTATAGCCATTTTCATTGATTCGCTCAGGTTCAATCCAATCACCTCCGTTCTCAAATAACTGGCCATCCTGTATCCGGACGACACGAGTCGCTTCTTTTGCCACTTCCAAGTCATGGGTTATTAGAATGATTGTTTGACCCTTTTCGTTCAATTCTTTCAGCATCTGCAGCACTTCTTTACTCGTTTTACTATCAAGGGCCCCCGTCGGTTCATCCGCCAATAAAACGGGAGGTTTGCCGGCAAGTGCCCTAGCAATCGCAACTCTTTGCTGCTGTCCGCCCGACAGTTGGGTCGGCAGATGATTCTTCCGGTCACCCAGGCCTACCATATCAAGGCATGCATTGGCCACTTCTCTTCTTTCCTTCACGCTTGCCCCTCTATAAACCAAGGGAAGTTCGACATTCTCCAACGCAGTCAGCTTTGCCAACAGGTTGAAATTTTGAAAGATAAATCCTATTTTAATATTACGAATGGCAGCTAACTCATTATCCTTCATCTTTTCCACTTCTTTTCCATCAAGAAGATATTCACCAATATCAGGCTTGTCAAGGCAGCCAATCATATTCATGAACGTCGATTTCCCTGACCCAGAAGGACCGATGATCGAAATGAAATCGCCTTTTTCGATTGTAAGACAGACATCTTGAAGTGCCTTAACCGTTTCACCGCCTAATTCATATGATTTAGACATGTTCTTAATTTCTATGATGGGTTTCGCCATTTTACTGACCTCCCTTGCCGCTCGGCATTCCGCCACTGTTTGGCATTCCGCCGCTCGGCATTCCGCTGCCGCTTGGCATTCTTATTTCGCCCCCTTGGCCTCCCCTCATTCCATCGCCGCCACTGCCAGTCGAGCTTTCGTTAATGGTAATAGGCAAGGAAACCAACTGCCCCTCTTCAAGACCCGAAGTTATTTCAATATACCTATCATTGCTGATCCCAGTCTCAACCGTTGTCTTTGTACTGGCAGTCCCTTCAGTTGTTCCGGATTGTTGTATATTTACATATTTCTCTTCACCATCCATTTGGACTGCTTCAATCGGGACATATAAGGCATCTTTTACACTATTCGTCAAAATGCTCACTTCAGTCGACATCCCAATTTTTATATCACCGGGTTTGTCAATTTTGATCGTGACATCGAACGAAGAAACCCCATTCTCATATGTACCTTCCTTTGCTACACTGGTTACTTCCCCCGTAAACGTTTCATCTTCAAAAGCACTGGCTTTAATTTCAACGGTTTGTCCTTTTTTGACACTTGGAACATCCAATTCATCAACACTGATCGTGGTTTTCAATTTTTTATAATCCGTAACATGTGCCAACACTTCACTGCTTGATACACGTTCGCCTTCTTCTACATCCATTGTTGTAACGGTACCATCGAATGGGGCCGTTACCGGGTCACTTCCATCCGTGAAGGTAATAAGTTCATCACCTTCCTCAACCAATTCATTCTTCTCTACAAGGACTTCATCCACTTCACCCGTTACAGCAGAAGTGATATCCTCGCTATTGATTGCGGCAACCGATCCGGAACCGCTTATATGAACTTCAACCTCCCCCTTTTCAACTGTAGCAGTCACCGACTTTGCAATGACAGGCTCAGCACTGTCCTTCATGAAAAACCAAGCGCATCCCCCAATTGCAAGCACTAAAACCGTACATATCATCATCAACTTTTTCATCACTTTTCTCCTTTCAGATACCATTCATTGAAACCAGTATCGTGAAAGAAGCTTAACTTTTCCTTAATGGCCATGTGTTTGATTTCCATGATCTTTCGCTTATACAGCACACTTCCCTGCTTGTACGAAAAAGTTAAAACGATGTCGAACGAAAAAAGATGTAATTTCCGCATTTAAATTTACAATATATTCTGAAAATTATATACTGATACTGTTATCGAGAATTGGTAATGAAATCCAAGTCAATAATGATGAAGGGGGAACTAACTTGGCATCAAACGATTCAATCGCTAAGGAAACCGAGGTAAGCGCTTCCGCGGATTACACCAAGATCGTCCAATCACAATCTTTTCAAGAACTGTTAAGGAAAAAACGCAATTTCATCGTCCCGCTATCCATCTTTTTCATGGTCTTTTATTTCACCTTACCCGTACTAACTTCCTATTCTAAAGTTCTTAACTCAATTGCTTTCGGGGCAATCAGCTGGGCCTGGATTTTTGCCTTCGCTCAATTTATCATGACCTGGACATTATGCATCCTCTATTCCAAAAAAGCTGCGACATTTGACCGATTAGTGGAAAAAATCGTTAAAGAAGCGAAAGGATAAAAGGTGAATTCACAATGAATATACTTGCTTTCATATTATTTCTAATCATTGTCGGGCTAACATTGGTCATTACCTATTTTGCTTCACGGCGCACCAAAACGACCGCGGACTTTTATACGGCGGACAGCAGCCTTACCGGCTGGCAGAATGGCTGGGCCATTGCGGGAGATTATATGTCCGCTGCCTCATTTTTGGGGATAGCAGGAATGGTCGCACTCTCAGGATTTGATGGTTTTTTCTATAGCATAGGTTTCCTTGTTGCGTATCTGGTCGTTCTTTATATCGTGGCCGAACCCCTCCGTAACCTTGGCAAGTATACATTGGCGGATATGATCGCCGCCCGTTTCAATGAAAAGAAAGTACGCGGGGTCGCTGCCCTTAACACCATTTCCATATCAACCTTTTATATGATCGCCCAATTAGTCGGTGCAGGTGCCCTTATAAAACTCTTACTTGGAATTGATTATCTTTACTCCGTCATCATTGTAGGCATTTTAATGACCGTCTACGTCGTATTTGGCGGTATGACTGCCACCAGTTGGGTCCAAATCGTTAAAGCCGTTTTATTGATGGCAGGCACATTCATCATCTCCCTCATCGTGTTGGCGAAATTCGACTTTAGCGTGATCGAGATGTTCAAGCAGATGAAAACAGCCACTCCTTTGGGCGGGGATTTCCTCAACCCCGGTAACAAATTCAAGTATCCATTGGATACTTTATCCCTTAATTTAGCGCTTGTACTCGGTACAGCTGGACTCCCTCACATTCTCATCCGTTTCTTTACGGTGAAAGACGCCATCACAGCCCGGAAGTCCGTAGTATATGCCACTTGGATCATTGGCATCTTTTATATAATGACCATTTTCCTGGGATTTGGGGCGGCGGCTTTTGTTGGATACGACAAAATCATAGCCGCAAATGCGGCCGGGAATATGGCTGCTCCGCTGCTTGCCGAAGCCATTGGGGGCGACTTCCTGTTCGCCTTTGTCTCTGCTGTTGCTTTCGCTACCATTCTAGCGGTTGTAGCAGGCCTCGTTCTATCGGCAGCATCTGCTTTTGCCCATGACTTCTATGGCCACATTATCCGGAAGGGTCAAGCCACTGACAAGGAACAGGTGGTTGCTGCCCGTTGGGCATCGATCGGAGTATCCGTCCTCTCCATCATCCTTGCCTTATTTGCCCAAAACATGAATGTCGCCTTCCTTGTTTCACTTGCCTTTGCCGTCGCTGCCAGTGCCAATCTGCCCATCATTGTCTTCACGGTATTCTGGAAACGCTTTAACACAGCTGGAGCTGTCACTGGCATGTTAGTTGGATTGGTCAGTTCTTTAGTACTTGTGTTCCTGAGCCCCAATGTCTGGTCACCGGTGGAGGGAGCGGCAATATTCGTTGGGGAGCCATTATTCCCGCTTGCCAATCCAGGCATCATCTCCATCCCGATTGGTTTTATCGCAGCCATCGCCGGAACACTTCTGTCAAGCAAGAAAGCCGATGCAAAAAAATTCGACGAAATTTTGGTTACAGCCAACACTGGGATGAAAGATCCTATGTAAGCTAGATTACTTATCATTTTAGAATATTAAAAAGAGAAAGGAGATCAGGGTCCGGCCTGCTCTCCTTTCTCTTTATTTAGAAACATATATCAGGAAGATGATAAAATATCCTTCTAACTTCTCAATCTTACCTTCCTTTTATTGTACTTAGTTACTAACTGGTTCATGACTTCTGCAAAAATCAGCCCCATCGCAATGGCACCAGCCAGCATGAAGACCTTGGCTGCCAACTGAACGGCGACATAAAAATCATTTCCGACAAAATGCTTCATCGCATCATACGACAAACCTCCAGGCACGAGCGGGATGATTCCCGATACATTGAAAATCGTGATCGGCGTTTTATACCTTTTAGCAAAATACTGGCTGATAACCGCAACGATAAATGCAGCCGCTAATGTAGCAATGATGCTGTTTATTTCATTTTCAACCAGGAAAAAGTATAAGATCCACCCCAACATCCCCACAAAACCACATTGTAACAATGAATTTTTTGGTACATTGAAGATGACTCCAAAGGCGGCAGAGGCAATGAAACTTGTAATAAGCTGTGCAATCATCATTCTTCCTCCCCTAAAATCATAAGAAAACAAATGCAGCCGATATTCCTGCCCCAATGGCTAAAGCAGTCAAACCTGCATCAGCACCCTTGGATAGGCCCGAAACCAAATGTCCCGCAATTAAATCCCTTGCTGCATTCGTAATTAACAGCCCCGGCACAAGCGGCATCACCGCTCCAATGATTATCTTGTCCAAATGACTTCCGACTCCAATCTGGACAAAGAACATAGCTGCTAAACCTACGACTAAAGAGGCGATGAATTCAGCAAAAAAACGAACTTCCAGTAACCGATGTAAATAAAACAGGCATGAGAAACCCATCCCTCCAGCTATACAGCACCAGATGAAATCATTCCACTGGCCTTGGAACATGATTAAAAAGCAGCCGCTCGATATAAAAGCAGCAAAGACCTGTGCCCACATGGGATACCCCATCCCGGCTTTTTCGATTTGTTTTAACTGTAAATAAGCTTCCTCCAGTGTCATTTCCTTGCTTGAAATGCTTCGGGATATACTGTTGACCAGCGTCACCTTATGTAAATCTGTAGATCGCTGGGAAACTCGAATTAATTTTGAAGCTGGATGCATGCCATCCAGCGAAAAAATAATCCCTGTAGGGGTCGAAAAACTATGTGAGTCACCGCATCCAAACGCCGCAGCGATTCTTACCATCGTATCTTCCACCCGCGAAGTTTCCGCCCCGTTTTGAAGCATGATTTTTCCCGCAAGTAAACAGACATCTATAATTTCATTGTATGGTAAACGATCATCCATTTTATCCTCTCCATCACTTCCTGCATGAGTTTCCCTCAATAACAGATAACGATCATACCAAGTTAAATCCACCTCATAATAGCCCAATTCCCGTGAAAAGGATATAAAAATATTACCTATTTAATTTATCAATTCCATTAACCGGCATGACAGACTTCTTTAGTACCAGTATTCCCTTTATTTCTTGCCGAAACCGTTTAATTGACAGAAAAATTTGATTTATAACCATACCATAAATAAAAGGAATGCGGGCACGAACCCTGCATCCCCTTTTTCCCGTCCTGCCCGACTATACGCCCTTTTGAATGAAGCAATCCACGGTTTCATTAAACAGATCGCTTTCTTCCATAAATGGACAATGGCAACTATCTTCAAAGATTACCAGTTTGGAATTAGGAATATTTTCATGCAAATGTTCCCCTGCTGCTACAGGAATGACTTTTTCATGCCTTCCGAAACAGAGAAGTGTCGGAATATTGATTTTTGGCAAGAATTCACGATAGTCCACAATCGATTGGTCAAATAGAATGCTGCTGGCGATGGATTCCGGCATTTTGGTCACTTCCCCAAGCATCCAGCTTGCATCCTCTGCAGATAATTCATTGTTGAACATGGAAGCAAGGAAGCTTTGTAAAAACGGGGAACGATTCGTTTGAATTTCAGTCATGAAGGCAATCAACGTGTCCATATCAAATGCACCGATATTAAAATCGGGCCACTTGAAATCAGAAGCCAATTCATCCACAATCACGGTTGAATGAACATTTCCCTCACCGAATTGCTTAAGATAGTCCCAGACGACAAATGCCCCCATGGACCAGCCTACAAGTATGACATCCTTTAATGCCAGTTTACCTATGAATGCATGAAGATCTTTTGCATAAACGGAGACCGTATTTCCGTAATGTACATGATTGGACTGGCCATGGCTTCTTAAATCAAGTAGGATGGTTCTATATTTCTCTGAAAAGTACGGAAGCTGCCTCTTAAAGAACCTACTGCTCATCCACACACCATGGATAAAAATAACCGGTCTTCCCTGGCCTTTTTCTTCATAAAACAACCGAACTCCCTCTTCCACCTCAATAAGTGACATTCCATCCCGCCTTCACTATTTTTTCATAACCCACTCCCTATTATTACTTATTGCATTTCTCGTTTTAACATTCCTTCCTATAAAAAAATATTGTCAAACCTGATTTTAGAGTTGATAATGAAGTATATTTTTATTGATATCTTCATCCTGAAAGGACGGAAATTTAATGAAGAGCTTTATCAAAAACTATCGATCCTCTTTAATACTGCTCACTGCCATTATTATCGGCGGGATAGCCGGCGTGGTTTTCGGGGAAAAAACCTCGGTCATACAGCCGCTAGGGGACTTATTCTTAAATCTGATGTTCACGATCATCGTGCCATTGGTATTTTTCAGCATTGCTTCAGCGATTGCCAATATGAGCGGAATGAAACGTCTTGGAAAAATCATGGGCAGCATCGTTCTCGTTTTCCTGACAACAGCCGCTTTGGCCGCCGTCATTGGATTTATTGGGACAACCATCGTCAATCCCTTGGAAGGCACAGATACGACAGCCATTAAAGAACTGATGGAAAACAGTTCCTCTGAAGAGGCCATCGAAGAAGTTTCTTTCCTCAGTCAACTGGTCAGCACAGTAACTGTATCCGATTTTCCAGAACTGTTCTCCAGAAGCAATATGCTTCAGCTTATCGTTTTCTCAGTATTAATCGGACTTTCCACTGCACTGGTCGGTGAGAAGGCAAGACCGATTACCGAGTTTTTGACAGCGGGTACAGCTGTCATGATGAAGGTCGTCAAAATCGTCATGTACTATGCTCCAATTGGGCTTGGTGCTTATTTTGCGGCGATAATCGGGCAGCTTGGGCCGCAGATTTTAGAAGGCTATGCTCGCACATTCATTCTTTATCTAGTCTTGGCCTTGATTTATTATTTCGGCTTCTTCACTTTGTATGCCTTTATCGCAGGCGGGAAAGATGGAGTTAAACTATTTTGGAAAAATGCCCTGACACCATCCATAACAGCCATTGCAACTTGTTCCAGTGCCGCATCCATTCCAGTCAATCTGGAATCAGTCAAGAAAATGGGCGTGCCTAAGGATATAGCGGAGACTGTCATCCCACTCGGAGCCAACACTCATAAAGATGGTTCGGTATTCGGCGGGGTATTGAAAATCGTTTTCCTATTCAGCTTATTTGGAAAGGATATGACAAGCATATCAAGCATTTTAAGTATACTTGCTGTTGCCTTTTTGGTTGGCGCCGTTATGGGTGCCATTCCTGGGGGCGGGATGATTGGAGAAATGCTGATTCTTAGTGTATTCGGCTTCCCTGTTGAAGTCCTGCCGATCATTGCCGTTATATCCACGATCATCGATGCTCCCGCAACACTGCTTAACTCAACAGGAAACACGGTTTGTGCCATGCTTGTCACAAGGCTTGTTGAGGGAAAAAACTGGTTAAAACAAGCATTTGTTAAAGAAGCTGTATGATTCTTATATCTGAACTGGCTCCTGGTAAAAACGGGAGCCAGTTTTTCATTTTCAAGACTTTCCTTCAAACAGTCCTTTAATTGACAAGGTGTTCCTATCCCTTACATAGAATAAAAGATGGAAGGAGGGATTTGAATGTTAATGAAAAGCTTACCTGCCGCCATCCTTATCACGGGACTATTATATATTTTTTTTATACCGGAAGAGCCTTTAATCATTAAAATCATGTTCAAGGTCATCCCCATGTTATTAATTTTGCTCTACGCCGGCAAAAATGCGGGAAGACGGGATCGTTACCAATCCTTCATACTTCTTGGTTTATTCTTTTGCATGCTTGGAGATGGTTTGTTAATCTGGTTCGTCATCGGGCTTTGTGCCTTCTTGATCGGCCACCTTTTCTATATTTCGGCATTCTTTAGACTGTGGACCTTTTCATGGCTTCGATTTGCGACGATTCTTCCGATTAGCATCTTCTCCACTTGGATTGGCCGTGAAATTGTACGTTCTTTAATTGAAAAAGGTGAGCATGACCTCATCATCCCTGTAATCTGTTATGTAACGGTCATCTCCCTCATGGGCTGGGCGGCATTCATGACCGGAAATGCGGCCGCAATCATTGGCGGGGTCCTGTTTGTGATTTCCGACTCCATTTTATCTTGGAACAAATTCATCGATGATGTTGCCTATTCTGGTCCACTGATCATGCTTACCTACTATGCAGCCCAGTTTTGCATCGCTAACAGCATTCGCATGAAACCTTCTTTCCATTTATCGAAAGTTTTTCAAAGTGAACGGACAAACCTTTGAATGTCGAATATCCGTTCGTTTCACATGAAACAATTTTTCATTAAAAAAGGCATCCTCAGCTCTAATGGAACTGTGGATGCCCTTTTTCAACCTTTAATTTTCTTAATGAAGACTACTTTTAGATAATTGCCTTCCTTATATTCCCTGATTGTTTTAAAATCAGCCGGTAATGAGAATTGTTCCATGATTTCATACTTTCCATTCATTTCCTTGAAAGCAACATCAATGAAGGTCTTGAATTTTTTCATGTCAAACGTACTGCAATTAGTTGAGGCGATAATGATCCCATTATCTTCCGTAATGGAAATGGTATCCTTCAATAGATTCGTATAGTCTTTCCCAGCACTGAAAGTGAACTTCTTCGATTTGGCAAAGCTAGGCGGATCAAGGATGACCATTTCAAACTTCAAGGCCTTCTTCACTGCATATTTAAAATAATTAAAAACATCCATCACCACGATATTGTGATCTTCGGGATCTATTCCATTCACACTGAACTGCTCGACCGTCTTTGGTAAACTGCGATTCGCCAGGTCGACACTGGTTGTTTTAACAGCACCGCCTAAAGCGGCAAACACGGAGAATGCCCCAGTATAGGAGAACATATTCAACACCGTTTTCCCTTTTGCGTATACATCCCGGATTTTCCTTCTGACATCGCGTTGATCAAGGAAGACACCGACCATTGCCCCATCATTCAGATAAACAGCGAAATGGACTCCATTCTCCTTTACAAGAAGCGGAAATGCAGGCTGTTCACCCATGACAAAATCATCTTCATCCACGTACTGCCCCTTTGTATCAAAGCGTTTCTTCTGATAAATCGATTTAACTTCGACCGTTTCCTGCAAAGCCTTAATGATGTAGTCTTTAAAGGAGTATATTCCTTTGCTATACCAGCTAATGACATAGTGGCCATCATAATGATCAATGATTAAACCGCCAATTCCATCACCTTCCCCATTAAACAAGCGGAAAGCTGTAGTCTCCCCATCTTCAAAAAATGACTTCCGGAATTCACATGCTGCCTGGATTTTACCGTTAAAGAAGGCTTGATCGATCTTTTCATCTTCATTTTGGGTCAATACCCAGCCATAGCCCTTATTTTGTTTACCATAATACCCCTTTGCCAAAAAGCGGTTGTTTTCATCCACCAAACGCACCATGGCTCCCTCTTCCTTAAGGTCATTAAGGTTGGCTATCGACTCTTTAACAATCAAGGGAAAGCCCTTGCCGATTTTACTCACGAACTTAGCTTTCACTTTTATATCTATTTCTTTTCCCATATATATCATCCTATCTATGCAAATGCTTTCCTCCCCATTTTACCCTAATCCCTTTATAAATAAAAACCAGCCCGGTTCCTTAACCAGGCTGGTTTCCAAGAAAAATTTGATTATGAAACTTCCAAATGAAGATCTCCTGGCTTAACTTTACCCATCATCTTCAATACCCGATGCAATGCAAGTGTGATTAAAGCTGGCAATACCATACCCACTGCCACATAAACTAGGAACGTGTACAACCCCTGACCGGTTATGATGGCAATCGGGGCAATCATTGAGCTTAGCCCCATGCCTCCAAGCTCATACGGCACTTGAAAATCGAAGGCCAAGGTAGCGATAGGCGCACAGATGATTGCCGCCACAAATGGCGGAAAGACATATAATGGTTTTTTGATTAAGTTAGGAAATTGAACCTTTGGCGTAACGACCATCTGTGCCAGGAACCCGCCCATATCATTATCTTTATAAGACATGACAGTGAACCCGACAAACTGAACGGTACATCCGATTAGAGCTGCAGCACTTGAAACCGGATCTAATTGCAGAGCTATCGCCAGTGCGGCGGAAGACGCAGGTGTCATCAATAAAATGCTCCAAACCAAGGCTATGACCATTGAACCGATTAAGGGAGAACCTGCGACCGCAGCGGTAGTTTGACTGCTTATCCATGTCAGGAGCGGAGTGGTGACAAGAGCCAGCCCATATCCCGAAACTCCACCGATAAGAACGGCTCCCATAGGGATGGCCATGATGTCCAACTTCGTTTTGCCGATCAAGCGCTTACCTATATATGTTGCAATTACTGCTGCCAAGACAGCACTTAGCGGCTGACCCGTAACAATCGTGAAGGCACCCTCGGCAGTTCTGTGGATGGCAGCACCCCCAACAGCACTTGAAGCCATGGCGCTAAAGATGATTAATGAATTTCCACCTAGCTGATATGCGATGCCTGCTCCCAAAGCCGGTGCCAGCAAGACCTTAGCGGCCCCGCCTATTGCCAGGAAGACCTCCCAACCTAAATATCCCCCAATGGATTCAAACAATAACCCGATCCCTAATGTAACCAAAACAGCGTTGGCTATCCCTGTCGATGCCTTGTACATTCGATCGCTGATGTATTCTTTCCTGCTCACTATATTTCCACTCCTTATAAATTATCAGAATATTCAATTTGATAAAAACGAAAAAAAAATGGTCTTCATTTAAAAAAGCCTATTAAGTATATCGCACCGCTGCCTATAATGTCTGCTCGTATAATAACATGAATTTTCTGATAATGTAAGGAGTATTTTTATTCTAATAAAATAAAACCGTTTTCAAAAACAGTGGTTTAACACATCCTTATACAAGAAAAAACTAATATTGTATTATTTCAAAATAGATTACCCCTTTTAAGGATGTGCTAGATGGAGATATTTCGGTACATTTGCGACAAAAAAAAGAACCCGATTAAGGATTCTCTCACTAACCGGATTTATGACCTTTCTAATAGATACCCATTCTATTTTTGAAACCCTTCCAATTTTTCAAAGGTATCCTTCAAATATTGGTAAAACAACTTCTCTGTTGGCATCAGTTCCCTATCTGTCGGAACGATGACCCCTACAGTCCTGGTTACAGGTGGATCCTCCAGCGGCAATTTAACGGTAAAACGAGGCAAGCTATCAATCAAGGATATCTCAGGTATCAAGGTTATGCCCAACCCTGCACCCACCAGGCCTTTTATAGCATCAGTATCTTTTCCTTCAAATGCCACTTCCGGTTCAAAGCCATGCAGTTTGCAAGCTTTCATAACGATATCCCTTAAAACATAACCCTTTGGAGATAGGATGAACGGATTTCCTTTAAGCTCATCCAAGCATAGTGATTTCTTCAAGGCCAAAGGATGGCTTTCTGGTAAAAGGGCAACTAAGTTCTCAATAAATAGCGTTTCTCCTTTGATTTTCTTTTCATTCACCGGCAGAGGACCGATCAAGGCCATGTTAATGTTCCCTTTTATTACCGAATCTATCAGGTATCGGTATGAACCTTGTTTCAGTGTGAATTTTGCCTGCGGATAACTTTCCCTGAAGTCGGAAATGACCCTCGGCAATACATAAGACGCCAAACTGCTGGGAAAGCCTATGCGGATGGTCCCTTTTTCTGGATTCAGGCTTTCAGCCATCTCACGCTTGGCACGATCGATTATATCCATAGCTTGCTCCATATTAGCTAGAAAGGTATGCCCGATAGGCGTCAATCTAATCTTTCGTCCATCCCGGATAAATAGTGGTACGCCCAATTCTTCTTCTAAATTATAGATTTGACGACTGACAGCCGACTGGGCAACATGCAAATTCACTGCCGCTTCCGTCATATGTTCACGCTTTGCCACTTCAATGAAATATTCGATTTGCCTTAATTCCACTTTAAGCTCCCTCTTCCATATCAAAACAGCATGTTACTTATCTAATATTCAGATTGTTTGTTTTATTTTTAAATTATATCATGAAAGTATCATATAAGACTGATATCTTATTCAATTGTATTTTAAGACTTTATTACATTACCTTAAGGGAGAGAGAGCAATGACCACTTCACAAGAAGTCGAGCATGAGGAGTTACAAGTTGCCAGAGAGTTCGTAAGTCAAGTATATGCACAGGTGAAGGAGCGTAATCCCCACGAAAGTGAGTTCCATCAAGCCGTAAAGGAGATATTCCTTTCATTGGTCCCCGTTTTTGCAAAACATCCTGAATATATGAAAACCGGGATATTGGAGAGGCTGGTTGAACCCGAAAGAATGATCACCTTCCGTGTTTCATGGGTTGATGACCTGGGAAATGTTCAAGTCAACCGTGGTTTTCGTGTACAATTCAACAGTGCAATCGGGCCATTCAAAGGCGGTCTTCGATTCCATCCCACTGTCAATTCCAGCATCATTAAGTTTCTTGGTTTCGAGCAAATCTTTAAAAACTCTCTTACTGGCCAGCCGATCGGTGGGGGAAAAGGCGGATCGGACTTCGATCCAAAAGGAAAATCGGACGCGGAAATCATGCGTTTTTGCCAAAGTTTCATGGCGGAACTGGCTCGCTATATCGGACCTGATACAGATGTTCCGGCCGGTGATATCGGAGTCGGTGCAAGGGAGATCGGTTACCTGTTCGGTCAGTATAAAAAGATGCAAGGCAGCTACCATGCCGGTGTCTTAACCGGTAAAGGCATAAGTTACGGCGGAAGCTTGGCCCGTACAGAAGCGACTGGATATGGAACCGTTTACTTTGTCGAAGAAATGCTAAAAGACAAAGGATTACAATTCCATGGCAGCACTGTCGTAATCTCCGGATCTGGTAATGTATCCATTTATGCCATTGAAAAAGCTACACAGCTAGGAGCAAAAGTCGTGGCATGCAGCGACTCCAATGGCTATATATACGATGAAAATGGTCTGAACCTTGACACAGTTCGACGTCTAAAAGAAGTGGAACGAAAACGTTTGAGCGAGTATGTCGATGCGCACCCGGAAGCTGTATACCAGGAAGGAAGCTATGGCATTTGGTCTGTACCATGTGACATCGCACTGCCTTGTGCGACACAAAATGAAATCGATGAGGAAGCAGCGAAATTATTGGTCAAAAACAATGTGAAAGCAATCGGTGAGGGTGCTAATATGCCTTCAACCCTCGAGGCCATAGATGTGTTCCTTAATAACGGCATCCTTTTTGGACCGGCAAAAGCGGCCAATGCAGGCGGCGTTGCCGTGTCTGCACTTGAAATGGCCCAAAACAGTGCCAGAATGCCTTGGACTTTTGAAGAGGTCGATGCCAAACTGCATGAGATCATGAAAAACATCTATAAAAACAGTGTAGAGGCTGCAGAGGCATATGGTGCACCTGGCAACTTGGTTGTCGGGGCCAATATTGCCGGATTCCTTAAAGTGGCGGATGCGATGCTGACTCAAGGTATACTCTAGCAATCAGTTGATTTAGGAGGCGGTTCCGACAAGGGCCGCCTTGCTTTTGTAAAAGAGCGTTTTCACTTCTTTTTTATACCACTCATTCCTATCAATTCAAGCTGGGTATCCACAATCAGTTAACATCAATTGGATTAAAAACATTTATTCCTTACGACAAAAAAGAGTGCCGGAAAAGTTCCGGCACTCTTTTTTTTGAGGGACAATCATTCTTTTGTGACCAATTTCAACGGAACGGAAATTGTGTCATCCACTTTGTCACCTTTTAAGATTTTTTCAGCCGCATTAACCGCTTCTTCACCGATAAGTGCCGGTTGTTGGGCGATTGTAGCTTTTAGTTCACCGCTTTCAACTGCTTTCAATGCATCATCATTTCCGTCAAAACCAACCACGATGATGTCTTTTCCTGCTGCCTTGATTGCTTCAATGGCTCCTAGTGCCATTTCATCATTATGGGCGAAAACCGCTTGGATGTCTTTATTGCCTTGCAGGATATTTTCCATGACGTTAAGCCCTTTTGTCCGGTCGAATTCCGCCGTTTGGCTTGTCAGGACATCTAACTGCTTGTCCGCAATATTGTGGAAACCTTTCCCGCGTTCACGAGTTGCGGATGCTCCGGATACCCCTTCAAGCTCCACTACTTTCGCTTTATCGCCAAGCTCTTTAACTAGATATTCTGCAGCCATTTCCCCGCCAGCCACATTGTCGGAAGCGATGAATGTTTCAATGTCACCTTCATCTGAAGAGCGGTCAATCGTGATAACTGGAATGCCCGCTTCATTTGCTGATTGAACGGCTGAAGAGATTGCCGCAGAGTCAGTAGGATTCACAAGAAGGACATCAACCTTTTGAAGGATTAAATCTTCAATTCCGCTAATTTGTTTTGCCGTATCATCTTGGGCGTCAACAACTGTGACTTTCATGCCCTTTTCTTTTGCTTCTTTTTCAATGCCATCTTTTAAGGAAACGAAGAAAGGGTTGTTTAAAGTAGAGATGCTGACTCCGACTTTCACGTCTTTCATGGAGTCTTTCTTTTCTTTTTTATCATCTGATAAACCTGAGTCCATTGAACAGGCAGCCAAGACCATTAAAGAAAGGACCATGATGATCGATACTATTTTTTTCATTGATTACACCTCTTCTTATGATTTTTTACGGTCAAGTAAGACCGCGATTAATATAACTGCACCCTTTACCACTTGTTGGTAGAAAGAGGATACACCAAGTAAATTCATGCCGTTATTCAAGGTACCGATGATCAGGACACCTACAAGCGTACCGAACAACCGCCCTTTACCGCCTGAAAGGCTCGTTCCGCCCAGCACCACGGCTGCGATGGCATCCATTTCATAGGATTGGCCTGCAGTCGGCTGTGCCGAATTCAGACGGGATGTTAAAATGGCACCAGCGATTGCCGCCATCGTACCGGCCAGACCATATATGGCCACCTTGACTCGGTCAACTTTAATCCCCGAAATGCGGGAAGCCCTTTCATTTCCCCCAATGGCATATGTTTTACGGCCAAAGGATGTTTTATGAAGCAGGAACCATAGGATTAAGAAAGCGATGACCATCACCACTGCCGGTACTGGAAGTCCCAGGAAGTAACCTCTCCCAAGCATCTGGAACATTTCAGAATCGCCTATTCCAGTAATCGGCTTTCCATCCGTATAAACAAGCGTTAACCCCCGGAAAATCGTCATGGTTGCCAATGTCACGATGAAAGGGGCCATTTTTCCCTTTGAAACGAGAATCCCATTGATTACACCCATTATTGCACCTAGCAGAATCCCTACTAATATAGCTAAAATCGGATCTAAACCCGAGACCATCATACCAGCCATAAGTGCGCTGGATAGAGCCAAAATGGAACCGACGGACAAGTCGATGCCGCCTGTCAATATGATAAAGGTCATTCCAAATGCAATAAGTGCATTGATGGAGGTTTGACGCAATAAATTTAAAATATTATTCGGTTCCATGAATGATGGATTTAAAACGGTTATTACGATAAATAAAAGTACCAGGGCGAGTAACGGACCAAATTTCTGCCAAATCCCGCTTTTCCCTGTTGCCTCAAGTTTCATCCTAGTTCCCTCCTGTCGCCAATGCCATAATTTTTTCTTGCGTCGCTTCCTGCTTTAACAATTCCCCAGCAATTTCACCTTCGTGAACCACAAGGATTCTATCACTCATTCCAATGATTTCGGGAAGTTCTGACGAAACCATGATGATGGCGATGCCCCGCTCCGTCAATTCATTCATCAATTCGTAAATTTCACGTTTCGCACCAACATCTATGCCCCGGGTCGGTTCATCCATAATTAAAACTTTAGGGGAAGTGCCGATCCACTTGGCTATTACCACCTTCTGTTGATTCCCTCCGGATAGATTGCCGATGACCGTTTCGGCAGAAGATGTCTTCACATGAAGTCGCTTGATCATCATTTCAGCAAAGTTCATCTCATCTTCCGTTTTTACGATTCCGCCAGGTGCAAAACTCTTGAGATTCGGCAAGCCGATATTTTCCCTTACAGAAAAGTCCAGGATCAACCCCTCTTCTTTACGATTTTCCGTAATGAAAGCCAGGCCGTGCCGAACTGCATCCGTTGGTTTCCGTATGGAAACTTTTTTGCCTTCAATGGTAATTTCACCGCTGTCTATTTGGTCGACGCCAAAAAGGGCGCGCATTATTTCAGTTCTGCCTGCTCCCATCAATCCGGCAACACCGACAATCTCACCTTGCCGAACCGAGAAATGGATATCTTCAAAAAGCCCCTTTTTAGTTAAACCTTTTACATCAAGGACGATGTCGCCAGCATTCGCTTCACGATGAGGAAAACGATCCTCCAACTCCCGCCCTACCATTTTCTGTACGACTTCATCAAAATTTGTATCTGCAATTCTTTTCGTATCTACTGTTTTTCCGTCACGCATTACGGTGATCCTGTCACAAATGGCGAATATTTCTTCCATTCGGTGAGAAATATAAACAAGTGATACTCCCTTTTTAGTAAGTCCCTTCATCACTTCAAAGAGCTTCTCTATTTCTCTATCAGTTAAGGCGGCTGTGGGCTCGTCCATGATGATGACCTCGGCATCCGTCATGAGCGCCTTGGCAATTTCAATCATTTGCTGTTCCCCGACAGAACAAAATCCTGCTTCCTTATCAAAAGGAAGGGAAATATTAAGTGTTTTAAAAATCTCATTTGCACGCGCTTTCATTTGTTTCGTCTTCAGGACACCGAAGGCATTCACCATTTCCCTGCCGATAAATAGATTCTCCAGCACGGTCATTTCCGGCCAAATATTCAATTCCTGACGGATAAAGGCCATTCCCGCCTCTTCAGCTTCCTTTGAATCCTTGAATGAGGTTTCTTTACCGTTAATCTCGATCGTTCCTTGATCTTGTTTATGCAGCCCGGTCAAAATGTTCATCAAGGTTGATTTCCCCGCTCCATTTTCCCCCATTAGTGCATGTACTTCCCCAGCCTCTAAAGAAAAATGAACACCTTCCAATACCTTATTTTGACCAAATGCTTTATAAATATTGTGCATTTCGATTTGCATGCTCATCATCTCATTTCTTTAAAAGAATACTCCAGACTGCAATATGCAATTTGAATATGGCGTCGTCTCCCCGGTCCGGATTATTGCTTTCGCGTTACTTGTCAGCCTTTTAAATTCTTCATGGGAAACATATTCAATCACTGCCCCGAATTGCTGCTCCATGTATTGATGCTGTTCGGGGTTTTTAACCTTCACTTCTGTGGCAGCGATAACTTTTTCAACAACCATATCTTCGTGAACCGCCCGGACGACATCTTGAAATGATGGTGTTCCAGGCTTCAATGCTAAATCTATCTTGCAGACTCCAGGTGGCACCGGCAGCCCGGCATCACCTATGACAATATAATCGGTATGACCAAGGTCAACCAGGACCTTGGCTATTGAACTATTGATGATTCCTTGACGTTTCATGCTTCAAAGCCCCTCTCGACCTCTACCCTTTGCGGCATGCCACCTTGGGCGCCTAACTTCGTCACCGAAATGGAGGCTGCCCGGTTCGCGAATAACAAACATTCGTCAAAACTTTTTCCTTCTGCAACGGCCACGGCAAAGGCAGCATTGAATGTATCCCCTGCGCCTGTTGTATCCACCGCTTCGACTTCAAAGCTTGGAACAACCTTTTCTTCATTCCCGTCGAAATAACGGACGCCATTTTTTCCTTCGGTAATGAATAATTTATTTGGATACTCAGTCAAGACTTTCGTTCTATCTCTCCCATTGAATAGTATCTCGAATTCATGTTCATTCGGAGTAAGGAATGACGCCTGTTGAATGACAGCATCGCTTAGCTTGCGGGCGGGAGCTGGGTTCAATAGCAGTCTCTTTTGAAGAGTGCTGCACATTTCAGCAAGATATTCCACTGTTTCCTCAGGTATTTCCTGCTGAACCATCACGATATCCGATTCTTCTATCACCTTTTTCGCCTTTTGTACATATTCGGGGGTAATGAAATCATTCGCACCTTTCACAACAATAATGCTGTTATCGCCTTCCGAAAGGGTGATGTGTGCTGTCCCGGAAGCAGAACCTGTAACCGGTTCCACATACTGCGTATTTACATGATTTTTTTTCAGGTTTTCCAAGATGATCTCTCCATAAACATCATCCCCTACACATCCAACCATTGACACTTCTGCACCAAGACGGGCCGCTGCAACAGCCTGATTGGCTCCCTTTCCTCCAGGAACCGTGATGAATGACTCACCTAAAACCGTTTCCCCGGCCATTGGCCGCTTAGCCGATGTCACCACTAAATCCATCGAAGAACTTCCCACTACTGCAATTCTTATCATGTTTTCTCCGCCTTCCTTCTCGTTGTTTGTCTCTCTACAAAAGAAACAGGGAGCTTTTTATGTGTTACTTCCATTTTTTCCTGATTGATTTTTTTAATTAGCATTTCCGCGGCTTGTGCCCCCATCTCATAGGCTGGCTGCCGAATTGTCGATAACGGTGGGTGCAATAATGCCGTGAAGGAGATATCATCATAGCCGATCAATTGTATGTCTTCCGGTATCCGTATTCCCCTTTTTAAAATCTCTTGAAGTGCGGCGGCTGCAACAATATCATTACAAGCAATGATCCCATCCGTTTCCGGATATTGCTCGAACAGCTGCTTCACGCAAGTTTGGCCGCCCTGAAGCGTTAGGGAAGAATCCATGACTTGCACGTTCACTTTTGCTTGTTTCAATTCTTCCAGTGCTGCCGTGTACCGTTCATATACTGGCTTGATTTCGACTGGTCCCCTAATGAGGACGATATTCGTACTGCCTCTATCCAGCAACACGCGCGCTGCCAGCTTACCGCCTGTCTTTTGATCGGAATAAACAGCTGGTAATTTCTCTGCCGTACGGTCAAGAAGGACAACTGGAATATCCAGATTATCAAAATTTTCATTGGCTTCTTCACTCGTTGAAGCAATCATGCCCACTACATTATTTTGCAGAAAAGTGTCAATATACTCTATTTCTTTATCTCTCTTTTCATCACTATTTCCAAAAATTAACCGATACCCAAATTGCTGCAAATAATCCTCGACACCTCTTGCCATTTCCGGGAAGAAAGGATTCGTAATGTCCGGCAAAATCAAACCAATCAATTTGGATTTCCGTTTGTAGAGGGATCTTGCCACTTCATTCGGTTTATAATTTAATTTTTCAACAGCTGCCATGACCGCCTTTTTTGTATCCTCATGTGCATAACCACTGCCATTCATAACTCTGGAAACCGTTGCCACGGAAACCCCAGCTTCCTTTGCCACATCCCGAATAGTTGCCAAAATACCACCCTCAATAATTTTGTGTAACCGTTTACACAATAGCTTATCACCAATTTATATGAACGGCAAGCCCTATTCCAAAGATAATTTTTAGGCAATTCGAACCAAAAAGGATAACATAATCCTTTTTTATGCGTATATTTGTTAACCATTACCGCTCTATCAACTTTTATAACAAAGTTGGTTGAACGGGTGTAATGTAAGAGACTCCTGCGGGTAAAGCGCGTCCAAGGGAGACACCGCAGGCGCAGACGAGGAGGCTCCCTGACAGCCCGCGGAAAGCGAGTGCCTGGAGCGGAAATCATCTCTCAAATTGTAAAAGCCATAAAAAAACAGCAGTCAAACTCGATTTTCACGGAGTTTGACTACTGTCTGAAACTGGCCCAAAAGCCTGAGCATGTTTAACTTTAAACCGTTTTTGCCGGTAACATTTCATAAAGGGCATTATTCACATGCCCAAACTCAGATGCATGAGGACGGTCTTCACCATCGCTATATCCATATTGAAGCATCCGATTTCTATTCAGGCAGAGTTTCGTTAATTTTGGCGCAAAGAAATTGAATGTCTCGAAACGATCCTTTAACATAGGGAATTTTTTCTGATGTGTAAGGATTGTTTGGGCGACACCTTCCCAAAAAGCATTCTCATCCAAAAGAGACCTCTTCATCAGGAGTGTTGATAAGTATCGGAAATGACAGATGAATAGTCCCGTGAAAATGAATTGAACCAGCCCCTCGGGAGCCTCACTTCTTAGTACTTTCCTTAAATCATCAGGAAGGCTGCTTAATTCAGGAAGCGGCTGATCACTGACGTTCACATCATCTACAAAATCCTTAATCGCCAAACGGTGAGGCTTGTAATCCTTCAATACTAAAATGGTATTTTGACCATGCGGCGAAAAGACCAATCCATATTGATAAATAAAATGTAATAATGGTGATAGGATGACGTCGAACAATTGAGCTGTCCAGGCTTCTGCAGTCAATCCCGATTTTTCAATAAGGCTTTCTACATATGGTTTCCCTTTGCTGTCCACATGTAAAAGGGACGCAAGCGTAATGGGCTTTTCGCCGTCTCCCATATAACTGTATATGCTCTCTCTCCAAATGCCCCCCAGCATCTCTAAATATTGATAGGGTACATTCTCTAGTTTGGAATAATACGGGTGATCGACATTTAAACTGGCCACTTCACCAGGAAGCACCACTTTGCATTGTTCTTTCAAGAATGAATCATTTTCATAAATGTTCTTTATATACGTTGTGATTTTTGGGGCAATGACCGTGCGTTCAGCAGGCAATCCACGGTAGACCAGCGTGTTTAAAATGCTCATCGGCAGCTTGACGTGGTGTTTATCCTTATTCGATACATTAACGAATGTCCGGATGGATTGTTGCGGCAGATACTTATCAGGGCCATTTCCCAAAGCTACGATCAGCCCTTTGGCCAAGTCATCGGTAAAGTTCTGGATGATTACATTCTTCCACTGCCATTCATGGACTGGGAGGTAATAATAGTTTTCTGCGTTCAGCCCTTTTTCCGTCAATATCTTTGCAAAAGATTTTAGGGTTTCCCCATCCAGTTCATTCTCCATCAATTGCTTATAGGATAACGTTTCGACTGAATTGAACTCTCCCCTCGTTTTATGGACGGCAATCCAAGATAACTGAACTTCCTTCTGGTTTTCCGGAGCGAACTTCAAATAATCATCATAACCGAAACCGATTCTTCCCTTGTTATAAGCGATCCAAGGGTGACCGCTCATTTCTCCTTCAAGTAATGCATAATCCAATTCGACTAAATCATCTGCATCTTGTTCAGGTTTGGATAGCAATTGGAGATCTGCAAGCAGCGTATGATGGAATTCTTTGATTAGATGTCCTGTAGTTTCTGCAGTCATCCCAATTAATGGCTGGATGTCCAAAATGAATTGAATGGCATCATTGGCCTGTGTAAAGCCTTCCTTTTCACATACCTGGATCGACTCGGCCTGTACTTCAAAGCTGTCAAAAAGACGGGGCAATGCCAAAAATTGATAAGATTTCCCCTCATTTATCTTTAACTCATATAGGTTTCCCGCTGCATTTTCGTTCAGAACAGCTGGATGGATCATATCTTCATACATGTACTCAGAAATCATCTTGGCCAGCAGGTTTTGGTTGACTATCGCCCAATTGTTTTCTGAAACCGCCTGTTCCACTTCATTTACGAACTGCATATAATTCTCCCCTTCCTTTCTCTTAGTAAGCCATGACGGGCGTTTTTACACGAAATGACTGAAATGCACCCTTTGGCTCGGATGGATAAACTTCTTTACCTGCCAATTGATTGATGATAATCGAATTTCGGAATGCCCCTAAGCCTAGATCCGGAGCACCGACACCATGTGTATGTATCTCGCCATTTTGAATGAAAAGGTGATTCGGTGTAGGGATGGCCGTTCCTACCCGATAATCTTTCGTTATTGCAAGACGCCCCAAATCATCGCGGACTAAATGTTCCTCCATGGTTTCAAGGAATGCCGGAAGGGTTGATTTATAGCCCGTTCCAAAAACGATCGCCTCTGTGTCCACATCAAATTCGCTTTCTTCTACCCACTGTCGGCATTTCAATCTCCAGCCATCTTCAGCGGGGGTAACTGCCGCAACTTCCGTCATGGCCCGAAGTTCAATGGAAAGTTCGGCATTTCCAATCGATTTTTCATACATCTTGTCAAAAATTGCTGCAATTGTCGCAGCACTGATCCCTTTATACAATAAATCCTGTTTCGGCAGGATTTCATCCTTCTTTTCCTGTGGCAGCCGATAAAAGAAATCAAGGTAATCCGGAGTGAAGTATTCCAACCCAAGTTTTGAATATTCCATAGGGAAAAACCCCTTGGATCTTGTATACCAGTTTAGCTGGTAGTCATTTTCCTCCTGCTCATTAAGCAGGTCGAGAAAGACCTCTGCTGCACTCTGTCCAGACCCGACAACCGTTATGGATTTTTTCTTTAAGACATTTGCTTTATTCCGTAAATAATCGGCCGAATGCAGGATGCTCTCTCCCATATATGGATGAAAGGCCGCTGGAACTGTCGGGGCGCTGCCAATTCCCATTACTATATGACGGCTATAATAGACTTCAATCTTTTGTGTTTGTGCATCCCTTACGCTGATTTGATAGCAGGGTTCACCTTGATCACCTATATATTCAACCGCCTCCACCGCTTTTCCGAAACGGCAGCTATCAAGTTGCTGGGCAGTCCAGCGGCAATATTCGTTATATTCTTTTCGCGGAATCAAGAATTTTTCAAGAAAGTAGAAATGATAAAGCCGATCATGCTGCTGTAAGTAGTTCAGGTAACTATATGGGCTTGTCACATCTGCCATGCTAACTAGATCGGCAAAAAAAGGCACCTGTAAGGTTGTCCCTTCCAACAACATCCCTTCATGCCAATTAAATTCCTGCTTTTTCTCAAAAAAGACGGCATTCAGCTCCGGGGTTTTCTCCAAAAGGGCCGCAAGTCCAAGGTTAAAGGGTCCTATCCCTATCCCTACCAGGTCATAGATAGATTGTTGCTTCTCCATACTTCCACTTCCTCTCGAAGTTCTCCCGAGTGCATGACATAAGTAATGCTGTTTTATCAGGGAGCTCAATTTCTTTAATTGGGGTAAACCCGCACTTTTCAAATAAGTAAATCATCTTTGCATTTCGAATATCCGGTTCAGCCATCACTTTTTTCGTTTTCGCAGAAAGCAGTTGGTATTTCACCATTGCACGTAAAAATGGCAAAGCCAGTCCCTTTCCTAGATAATCCGGATTACCTATGAGTAAATGTATGCCTTGATCTCCATCTTCGGATTCATAATAATCTTCGATGATATCGCCTTTTACCCAATATGATTCCCAATAGCTCATGGGAATGGAGTCAAGACAGCCTAAATAGAGTGTTTGGTGTGTATCAGCCAATGCCTTTTTTAAATGAACGGCGAATTTTTCTTTTGTGAAATTCAAATTCCAGTAGGGGATCACATGATCTTCATGCATCCATTTATGCAGCGTAGACAAATCCCTCTCAAATTCAACTTTGACAAATGAAAGCTGTTGATTACGGTCCTTCAGCATTTCTTCATAACTATTTTTCATGGACGGCCATGACCCCCTGTGCGAACGGATTATCAATCGTTGTATAAACGGATTGTGTCTCAAGTGAGCCGACAAGTTCATCCATATCATGGAATCGTGTCAGTAAATTAGCCTTACACGATAATTCCCGGGCATGAAGCAGCTTTGAAACAACTCGATTCACACCTTCATCTTCGCTTTCCCTGCTGCATGTTTCCAGTTGTTCCTGAACGAGCTGTAACAGTTTGTTCTCTGATACTAATCCTTCCGTACCAAAATTATTGATTAGGCCTAATAAGTGATTAAAAAAGAAATAGTATTGCAGCCTTTCTTCAGCGACTTCATCTGAACAAATCGTGAAGCTTTTTTCACTTAGTTCAGGCAAGATCTTCAGCAGCCTGTCCACTTTGGACTCACAATAGTAATACCCTTGATTATCCCGATAATAAAAAGTGGCTGGATACCCATCTTGAAGTTGAATGATGGAATTTTGTTGATGGGCCTCCAAAACAATTCCATACTCTTCAAAAAGCCAAAGCATCGGTTTTAAAGTCATTGACAGATAGGTTTTGAACCAATCCTTACTTACTTCTTCAGTATTACGGTTTTCTTGAGCCGATAATTTGCGGATGATCGCTCCAAGCCTTGATGGTGCGCCATAGGCATTGTCCTGACATAAGCCGGCAATCAGGCTTGCTTGTTTATTGTTTTCATAAAAAGGGTTTTCCCGGATATCAACATCGAATCCCGATTCTTGCTCGGTTGTTTTGATCGTTAGGTAAGCTGGGTCCTTGATGATACGGAAGGAGGGGTGCCGTTCTTTAAGATCATCGCCCACTTTAGAATCTATTAATTTAGCAATTTCCACACCGCGATCTAATTCTTTTTGCAAATTTGCACGTAAGGAATTCGTAATTTTAACCGGAACGGAAAATTTGTACATGTATCTCGATGTGGCACTATATACCGTTCTGAATGAAGAGGTCGCCGTGAATTTTTTCCCAAACGGTCCTGCATAAACTAGTGTCCCTTGCTCGATCAGCCTCTTGACCTCTTCCTTTTCGATAAGCACTTTTGCCTGGAGCGGGTGTGCCGGGATGATGACATATTTGCTTTCCTTATGGCAATACGTTCCTCTGAATTCACTGGAAATCTCCAAGTCACCGGCTAATTCCTGTTTAATGATCTCACTTGCCGATCGGACATCACTGGAGTCCTGGATGACAATCGAAGGTTCTGCCAGGAAGTAGTGCAGCTGAAACTCCCCTTTTAATTCGGGTGAATAAATCCATTCTTCTTTTTCTGAAATGCCCTGCTTGCTTTTCGGCGTCGGGTGGAACAGGTGCCCGAATAAAAGGGACTGCTCCGCTTCGATGTAGGTGAAATCAGGACTTTGAAGTGCATCAATGTCTTCCATCCTTGCTTCAACATACCGTTGGATATTTTGGCTGCTTAGGATGACACGCAGCATCAATTCATCTTCACTATCCGTCCGCCCCTGCTCATTCAATAATTCTTTGGAAATGATCGAGACCATTGTCACGTAATCCAATTCATGTACTTGCATGGATGCCGTTTGATAGTAAATAGGGAAGTTGAAAATATGACGCCCCGTTTCCGACCAATATTTAAGCGGAACAAGCAATGCAATATCTTGGGACATGAGCTTACTGACTACTAATGAATCCGGAATGGCCCCATCCAAATTCGGCCAGTCTTTCGTTTCTTCTAAACTGTAATTTCCGGTTTCCCGGAAATAACAATTCAGAAAGCTTTGCATTGTTGCCCTTTCAGCTATTTGCTTACCATTCATCTTCATTCCTCCATTATCTTGAACATTTCACCCAAAACGCGGATTTCATCTAAAATTCCATCTATGTGTTCAAGGCTTGTCATTGGATTCAATAGTGTCATTTTTAAATATACCTGTCCGTCAAAACGGGTTTTTGCTAAAAATGCCCGTCCGCTTTTCAGTAATTCTTGCTGAATCTGTTTATTTAATAGATTCACTAACTGATCATTTTCTCCCTCGGAATCATAACGGAATACCACCGCATTCAATTCAGGTTCTTTATTCAATACCGTGAACCCTTCCTCCTTATCGATTTTCGCTGCCACTTCACGTGCAAGATGACAAGTATAGTCGATCATTTCGGCAAAGGTATCCAGTCCTACGGCCTGCAATGACATCCAAAGTTTCAATGCGTCGAACCTTCTCGTCGTTTGAACAGATTTATTGACTAAATGAACCATGCCCTCTGCTTCATCTTCCTGTGGATTCAAGTAATCGGCGTGATGCTGGATATATTGAAATGAGTTGCTGTCAGAGACAAGAAAAGCACCGCAACTGATGGGTTGATAAAATAATTTGTGAAAATCAACCGTAATCGAGTCGGCCCGTTCAATTCCGCTGATTAACCCTTTGTAATCCTTACTTAAGATCATCGCGCCTCCATATGCGGCGTCCACATGCAGCCATATCCCATGTTGCCTTGCCGCTTCGGACAATTCATGTAATGGATCGATTGAACCGAAATCCGTTGTTCCACAAGTTGCAACGATGGCAAATGGCAGTAAACCCTGTTCCTCTAAATTCGACATTTGATGATTTAATTCGTCCATGGACAAACGGTGTTTTGAATCCGTTTTAATCGTGACTACAGCCTGTTCACCAAGCCCCAGCTGTGCCGCTGATTTACGGACCGTAAAGTGGGCAGCCTCGGAGCATAAGATCCGCAATTTTTTCGCCTCGACCGGCAAACCTTGCTGCTGAACATCCACACCCCAGAAACGCTTACAATAAGCGTCCCTCGCCAATAGCAGTCCCATATAATTAGATTGGGTTCCACCGCTTGTGAAAATCCCATCCGCTTGTTCAGGTAACCCCACCTGGCTGCACAGCCAATCTATTAAACGCTCTTCAACGAAGGTGGCAGCCGAGCTTTGGTCCCATGAATCCATGGATTGATTCAACGTACCGATAATCATTTCGGCAGCCACGGCAGGTATCAATGTCGGGCAATGCAAATGTCCGATACAAGTGGGGCTGTGTACATTGATGCTGTCGTTAATAACAAACTCCGCCAGCTCATCCGCTACCGCTTCCATTGTCTTCCCTTTTAGAGAAGCAAGTGAAAGCTCGTTTAATCTTGCCTCGATTTCATACGGTTTTTTCCCGGAGTATGGTGAATCATTCCCTTTTAAAAAGTCCGTCAGCTTTTTTTCGATGACTTTTAATGACTGGCTGTAGTTATTGAAACCTTCTTCGTTATTCAAGAACATACGAGAATAAGCAAAATCCGTCTTATTTATCGTTTCAATCATTGATCATTCACCCTCTTGCAACAGCTGCACGAACTGCTTGTTCAAAAATTGCAGTGGCTTCGCGAAGCTGGGATTCCGTTACGATCAATGGAGGCAAGAACCTCACTACACTTCCATGTCTGCCGCCAACTTCCAGAATCAACCCTCTTTGAAAGCATTCCTGTTGAATGGCACTGGCAAGTTGCGAATTAGCAGGATGGCTTCCATTTGCATTTTCCGGTTCTTCATGATTGATCATTTCCACACCGACCATTAATCCCCGGCCCCTGACATCACCGATCTGCTTAATTTCTTTTTGCAAATCTTTAAGAGTATCCTTTAAGATTTCTCCCATTTTAGCGGCATGCTCCACAAGATTCGTCTCTTTCATGTATTTTAAAGTAGCTGTTCCCGCTGCCATTGCCATTTGATTTCCGCGGAACGTACCGATGTGTGCACCTGGTGACCATAGGTCAAGCTCTTTGTTATAAATCACCACCGATAATGGAAGACTTCCGCCTATTGCTTTGGATAGTACAAGGACATCCGGAATGATTCCTGCATGTTCAAAGGCAAACATTTTCCCTGTACGTCCGATACCTGATTGAACTTCGTCAATAATTAGCGGGATGCCCTTCTCTTTCGTTATTCTCCTGATTTCCTTAAGCCATGGAATTGGAGCTGGAATGGAGCCACCCTCACCTTGTACGGCTTCTAAAATCATTCCTGCAGGCGGCAATAATCCAGATTCAGGATCGTTCAATAGATTTTCGATATACCGGCTGCTGATTTTATGGCTTTCTTCTCCGCCTATTCCAAAGGGGCAGCGATATTGGTAAGGATACGGCAGGAATTGTACATCCGGGATTAACCCTTGTATTTTTTCCTTTGGTTTTGTATTGCCGCTGATTGACATGGTTGCATGCGTTGCCCCGTGGTAAGCTCCTTGGAAGGATAAAATGCTTCTATTGCCTGTTGCTGTTTTTACCAGTTTAAGTGCTGCCTCGATGGCGTCTCCGCCAGTAGGACCACAGAATTGAATTTTCGCATTTTTCCTGAATTCCTCAGGCAGGCATTTAAAAATTTCATCTACGAACTGTTCTTTGATCGGCGTCGTAAAGTCCAATGTATGCAAAGGACGCTTATCCTTAAGAATTTTTTCCATTGCTTCAAGCACTGCCGGATGATTGTGTCCAAGTGCTAATGTTCCAGCCCCGGCAAGAAAATCAATATATCGTTTTCCATCCATGTCTGTTAAGTAAATTCCCTCCGCATGATCGATCGCCATGGGTAATCTTCTAGGATATGATCGGGCATTTGATTCCCTTGTATTTTGTTGTTCCAATAGTTGATCATTTTTTGTCAGCGTATTCGTTATCATAGTGAACCTCCATGAATTGAATTAATTGAGAATAATTATCATTATCATGGAATTCATTTTACTGATAATGATAATTATTCTCAATGAGTAAATTCACTCATTTTTCTGCTATTAAATTCCAATAAAATTAAGAAAAGGTTAAAACTGGGGCCTATTCTCTATTTAACTATTCCATATAAAAAATGTTCTTAAGGTTTTATTAAGCTTCCGTTTATAAGCTGAATGCAGTAAAAATCATGGAAAAGGAGGAACGACAATGAACGGTTTAAAGGGAAGGCGGGAACTCAAACATGCAATCACCAAAGCGGATTGTCATTTACTAAGAAAGAATCTGCTAAACTTCATGAGGCTTGATCCCCATGGGCTTGATGGGAAATATTTAATTCGAAGTGTTTATTTCGACAACTTTGACAATAAAATCCTGCGGCAAAAAACAGAGGGGTTCTATCATAGGGATAAATTCAGGGCCAGACTTTATGATCATAATGCCAATTTCATCAATCTAGAAAAAAAGAGTAAGCGGAATAACCTTACCTATAAACAGAAGTGCAGGCTTTCTGCTAGAGAATACGAACGGATTCGTTCAGGGGATATAGACTGGATGTCCGAGGATTCAAGGGATATCCTCAGGGACTTATACATCCAAATGACCCTTTTCCAAATCAAGCCGACAACTGTCGTTGACTATGAAAGGGAGGTATTCATCTATGAGTACGGAAATGTGCGGGTAACCTTTGACAGTAATGTGAAAACGAGCTATCGGGATACGGACTTCCTGAATCCCGAATTAATCGTGGTCAATGCTTTAGACCCAGATTGTGTCATCCTGGAAATAAAGTTTGATGAATTTCTTCCGGATATCATCAAACAATTGTTATCCATCATCGATACTAGAAAAACGGCTTTTTCGAAATACCAACTAAGCAGAAGATACGGCTGATTGCAACAAACACATGAAATTTGGAGGAATAGAAAATGGATACAACGACAACCAGCACCACTTTTAATGATATTTTCAAATCCAGCTTTTTGGACAAGACCGAGAGTTTTTCAATCATTGACTCCCTAATTGGATTACTGTTGGCATTTGCCATCGGATTGTTCATTTACGTCATTTATAAAAAGACCTTTTCCGGTGTGATGTACTCACATAATTTCAATATATCCCTCATCATCATGACAATGGCCACGGCTTTGATCATCATGGGCATATCAACTAATATCGTTATCTCCCTTGGTATGGTCGGTGCCCTTTCCATCGTGCGATTCAGAACGCCTATCAAGGATCCCATGGACTTGGTCTTCCTATTCTGGGCAGCGGCGTCCGGGATTTTATGCGGGGCCGGACTTATTCCGCTGGTGATCATAGGTGCCATTTTAATAGGCATTGTGATGCTCATATTTGCCAATCGGATCACTGTTGAAAATCCATTTTTACTAATCGTTAAATATTCAGATGCATCAATTGAAAAAGCGTTAGAAGAAGTGATATCCAACAAGGTGAAAAGGCATTCCGTCAAATCGAAATCCGTCATGGCGGATAATAACCTCGAAGTGACATATGAAATTCGATTAAAAGATAATAATGCGGAATTCATAAATCAAGTCAAGGACATGAACAGCGTTCACTCTGCCATCATGTTAAGTTATGATGGCAACTTCACAGCTTAAGATAGATGGCGGACATAAAAATCCATGCCCAACCCCTCTAGAGGAAGGAGCCTTGGCATGTTAAAAACAAGATATGTAGTAGCGACCAGCGGATTATTGATCATAATTTTTATTGCAGTGATGTTTTTCTTTCCCAATCTTCAAGTTGAAAAAGCCACTAAAGGAAATACTTATACAAAATCTGTATTTGACCAAAGTAAGGTGACAACCGTGGATATAACATTGGCTGATGAGGATTTGGAATCCATCCTGGATAACCCCTCTGAAAAGGAAGTTGTTGCATCGGATGTGACCATTAATGGGGAAAAAGTTGAAAATGTGGGGTTTCGAACCAAAGGAAACCTTTCCTTAAACTCTGTTGTACAAATGGAAAATTCGGAACGCTACAGCTGGAATATAGATTTTGATTACTATCAATCAGATCAAAATTTACACGGTCTGAAAGAATTCGATTTAAATAATAATTATAGTGATCCCACGTATATGAGGGAGTACCTTTCATATGAGCTAATGGAAAAGATGGGCATCGCAACTCCTGGACACTCCTATATGTACGTGACCATCAACGGAAAAGAATGGGGCTTGTATTTAGGCGTTGAATCTATTAATGAAACATTTCTGAATCATAACTTTCCATCTGGCAACGGTGATCTTTATTATCCTGATGGCACCGGAAGTGATTTAAAATGGATCAGTGATGATATTGATGATTATACAGGGTTGAACTTAAAAACAAATGAAAATTCCGATCAATCTGCCATGATCAAGATGCTTGATGCTATCAATAATGGCGGGGATTTGGAAGAAGTGTTAGATGTAGATGAAACATTACGCTACTTTGCAGCAAATACGGCCCTCGTCAACCTCGATCATTATCAAGGCACATTAAAGCATAATTACTATCTGTATGAGGAAAATGGAATCTTTTCCATGCTTCCCTGGGACTATAATATGTCATTTGGAGGCTTTTCCGGAGGCGGCGGGCGACAGGAGGGCGCACCCGATCCAGAAAATAAAAATGAAGTGGCCGCTGGCCAAAAAGATGAAGCGGCGGCTGAAAATAACGACGATGCTGCTAAGCAGGATGACACGGAACTTCTTGGGGAAGCACCGAATATGAACGGTGGCGGAATGATGGATATGAGTTCGAACTTCATGAATGAAAATAATATCAACTTCAGCATTACCGAGCCTGTTTCAGGTACGGCCCTTGAAGACCGCCCTTTATTGAATGCCCTGCTTTCCAACGACGGGTATCGTGAAAAATATTATGATTATCTGGACGACATTGCCACGGATTTTTTCTCTGAAGAAAATATGACAGCAATGACCACTGAAATTTCTACATTAATCACACCATATGTGAAAAAGGATCCTACCAAGTTTTATACAATGGACGAGTATACAGAAGCAACGTCAGGCGAGGAAACGCTAGTTGATTTCGCTGTCCAACGTGCTGAATCCATCTTGGCGCAGCTTTCTGGAGATCTGGTTGTGGAAGCCGAGACAGAAAGCGGTATGGGCGGCGGGGCCCCTAATATGGGTGATGACGCAAATGCAGGCCAACAACCACCAAACATGGGCGGCGGCGAGAATGGGGCTGCCATGCGTCCCCCTGACATGGACCGCGGCGAGAATGGTGCACCTTCACGAATAAATGGGAACATGAACCAAAAGGAGGCAGGTAACAGTAGCTTCCCCAAAGATATGATCATTCTATCTTCCGTGCTCCTAATCTTATTATTAGGTGCAATGGCTTTCGCCCACTTCTTTAAACGAAGAGGGTAAAAAGTATAATGGACAACCCCCTCCCAATAAAAAAGGTGCAAAAAGGAGTTGGGAATGGTTCCATCCCTAAACATGATTATGACAAGGGTATGCTACGTTTTTTTAAGAAAACTGTAGGCAAACTGCTTTTCTTCGAATTATCTATAGTCCGAGGTATCCCAAAATATTCGGGATACCTTTTTTATTGAAGCGGCGTATAGCCTTTTCCCGGGTATTCCCCACATTTGATTAATTTTTAGCTGCTAATCAATATAAAATACCCTTATTTGGTATAAAATAGTAAAATAAAGAGGTGAATGAACCTCAATCAAGTGAGTTATTCACTTGTTTATCAATTGAATTTAGGGGGTAAAGATTTCCATTATTACTTTATCCGATCGTACAGTTTCACTTTTGTTGATAACGGGTCGGTGTCAGGGGGGGAACGGATGAAAAGAAATCATACGATGATGCAATTTTTTGAGTGGCATCTTGAAGCAGATGGTTCTCATTGGGAGAGATTGAAATTTGCGGCTTCCAAGTTGAAGGATATAGGAATTGACTGCGTTTGGCTTCCGCCAGTTACGAAAGGGCAATCCGTTGGGGATAATGGATATGGAATATACGACGGATACGATTTGGGGGAATTTGACCAAAAAGGGACAGTCCGTACCAAATACGGGACCAAAGATGAATTGCTGCAAGCAATAGCAACCTGTCATAACTACGGGCTTTGCGTTTATATCGATTTAGTCATGAACCATAAAGCAGGAGCCGATGGAACCGAAAAATTTGAAGTGATTGAAGTCAATCCAGAAAACCGCATGGAAGATATCTCAGAACCATTTGAAATGGAAGGTTGGACAAAATTCGATTTTCCAGGCCGTAAAAATAAATACTCTGATTTTAAGTGGAACCATACCCATTTTAATGGTACAGACTATGATGCCGAAAACGACAAAATGGGTGTATATCGAATCACAGGCGAAAACAAGCACTGGAATCAGCATGTCATCGATGAATTCGGAAATTATGATTATTTAATGTTTGCCAACATCGATTACAGCCTGCCGGAAGTTCGTCAGGAAATGATTAGCTGGGGAAAATGGATGGTTGATACGTTAAAGTGTGATGGTTTTCGTTTGGACGCCGTCAAACATATCGATTATGAATTCATCAATGAATTTCTCCAAGAACTCATTCCTTATACAAAGGAACATTTCTTCATGGTCGGAGAATTTTGGAAGGCGGATGTTAAAGCTTGTCAAACTTACTTAGAGCAAACCAATCATGACCTCAACTTGTTCGATGTTTCCCTGCATTATAAGTTTCATGAGGCCTCAAACGCAGGAACTGACTTCGACCTCTCAACCATCTTTGATGATACCCTCGTCCAAACCAATCCGGCACAGGCCGTCACTTTTGTCGACAACCATGACTCCCAGCCCCATGAATCACTGGAATCCTGGGTAAAGGACTGGTTCAAACCATCGGCATATGCACTTACCTTGCTTAGACTTTGCGGTTATCCATGTGTCTTTTACGGGGACTATTATGGAATCGGCGGGCCTTCTCCGGTGCCTGGGAAAAAGGACATTCTAGATCGCCTATTATATGCCAGATATGAAAAAGCTTACGGAGAACAGACGGACTACTTTGATGACCCAAATACGATAGGGTGGGTCCGGCACGGCGTTGAAGAGCTGGAAGGCTCGGGGTGCGCCGTCATAATCTCGAATGGAGATCACAACAGTGAAAAAAGGATGTTCGTCGGTGAACATCGCGCTGGTGAAATCTGGAGTGATGTAACTTGTCATAGAGATGACCACATCACCATTGAAGAAGATGGTTTCGCGACCTTTCCCGTACATGGGAAAAGCGTATCGGTATGGGCCTTGAATAACCCACTCTAAAAAGCGAAAGCAAAGAGCGGCATGTCAATTACGGATATGCCGTTCTTTGCTGGTGACAACACCCTTGAATATTTAGTAAATGATTCTGTATGTCACATAGGTAAAGATAATTTTTCCATTTTGATCAATCATGGTAAGATAAGGGAAAAAGGAGTTGAAGGAAAAGTGAAAAATGAAATCATTGAAAGATTCACTTCTTATGTGAAAGTGGATACCCAATCGAATGAGGAAAATCCATCATGCCCCTCTACACCCGGACAGTTGACCTTGGCAAATGCATTGGTCAAGGAACTTGAATCCATTGGGATGAAGGAAGTGACGATTGATCAGAACGGATATGTCATGGCAACCTTGCCAGCCAATTCAACTAAGGATGTCCCGACAATCGGTTTCTTGGCCCATGTCGATACAGCAACGGATTTCACTGGAAAAGATGTAAAACCGCAAATCGTTGACAACTATGATGGCAAAGATCTTACTTTACATGAAAAATTGGATGTCATTCTTTCACCTGACGATTTTCCTTCGCTTAAGAACTATATTGGGCATACCTTGATTACAACGGATGGGACAACCCTGTTGGGTGCAGATAATAAGGCTGGAATTGCCGAAATCATGACTGCCATGGATTATTTGATCCAGCATCCGGAAATCAAGCATGGAAAAATCCGTGTTGCCTTTACTCCCGATGAGGAAATCGGCAGGGGGCCCCATAAGTTTGATGTAGATGCTTTTGATGCGCAATTTGCCTACACCGTGGACGGTGGACCGCTTGGAGAACTTGAATATGAGAGCTTCAATGCAGCATCGGCCAAAATCCTGATCAAAGGGACGAATATTCACCCTGGTACGGCTAAAGGAAAAATGGTCAACTCCGCTAAAATCGCCATGGAATTCCATAATGGACTCCCAGTGTCAGAAGCTCCGGAATATACGGAAGGCTACGAAGGATTTTATCATCTGATTTCCTTTCACGGTGATGTGGAAGAGACCAAGCTATCTTATATCATCAGGGATTTCGACCGCCAAAAATTCAATGAACGCAAGGAATATATAACAAAAGCAATCGAAGATTTAAAAGAAAAATATGGGCAAAACCGTATCGAGCTTGAATTACACGACCAATACTTCAACATGAAGGAAAAAATCGAACCCGTAAAGGAAATCGTGAATATTGCCCACGAAGCAATGGAGAAACTCGATATAAAACCGAAGATTTCGCCGATACGCGGCGGTACGGACGGTTCTCAACTATCGTATATGGGCCTGCCAACACCCAACATCTTTACGGGCGGGGAGAACTTTCATGGCAAGTATGAGTTTATTTCTGTCGATAATATGATCCTGGCCACAAAGGTAATCGTTGGCATTGCATCGCTTTTTGAAGAAAAAGCAAAGTAGCTTATATTAAAAAACCCCCCGACTCCAAGTCTGGGGGTTTTTCATACAATTTAAGCGCGATTCCAATGACGGTGCTTGGCAATTGCCTCGATAAAGGCAGTACCACCATTATTATCCGTAACATCTACAATGCCTGAGGCTGGATCATTGGAGACAATACCTGCCTTCGATAAGATTTCTGCCCCTTCTTTTCCCGCACCAATCGCCTTGAAATGATTGTAGGCTTCATCAACAAAGTAAATTGGTTCCTTGGATGCCTTTAAAGCATCGACACTTTCCTGGCCTCCTGCCACATATACAGCATCGAAAAGTACTGAATCGGCTGTCAGGAATGTCTGATTCACCTCTGCACGCTGTCCTTCAGAACTTGTAATCACTCCACGATTATGACTGATGAATTCAGCCGTAATCCCTGCCGATTTAAATGATTCCAAGACTTGATTAACCTCTGACCCATTGAAACCATCTGCAGCCAAGATTGCCACTTTCCTCGTTGCGGCCGTGTTCACTTTCACTTGCTCCTGGCTTAAAGCCGGAGAAGCCAAATCCATTTTGACCCCACTTTTGTTGGCCGGAGGATTCACGCCCACCCCAATTGCGATCGTTTTAGCCAGTTCGACATCCACATTGCTGAACATCTCGACGATTTGCTGCTGAACGTCCTTATTTTTCACTTTTCCCACTTCAAAATGGAAAGCCTGAATAATATGCTCCTTCTCCACTTCCGTCATGCTATTCCAAAATAATTTAGCCTGGCTGTAATGATCTTTGAAGCTTGCGCTGCGTTGTCGGACCTTCCTGCCATCGACTTTTTCCTGGTAATGTGCATAGCCGCCTTCCTCCTCCGAAGCAGGTTCGGGAGAGTTGCCTGCAAGGGAATTTTTATGGTAGCTGACCTGCCCTGGATTTATTGACATTCTGTGCATGCCATCGCGTTGATTATTATGAACGGGGGCAACCGCCCTATTAATCGGAAGCTCATGGAAATTCGGTCCTCCCAATCGGGATAGCTGGGTATCGGTGTATGAGAATAAACGTCCCTGGAGCAGCGGATCATTTGAAAAATCAATACCTGGTACGACATGCCCCGGATGGAATGCTATCTGTTCCGTCTCTGCAAAAAAGTTATCCGTATTTTGATTCAAAACCATTTTTCCGATTATTTTCACCGGGATTTGTTCTTCCGGCCATAGTTTAGTGGGATCAAGGATATCAAAGTCGAATTTGAATTCATCTTCCTCCTTAATCATTTGCACACCAAATTCAAATTCAGGATAATTTCCGGTATCTATCGATTCCCATAAATCTTGGCGGTGAAAGTCGGGATTCTTTCCTGCAATTTTCTGTGCCTCATCCCAGACAAGGGATTTAACTCCCAGTACAGGCTTCCAATGGAATTTGACGAAATGGGCCACGCCTTGTTCATTTATGAAACGGAATGTGTGGACACCAAACCCTTCCATCATCCGGAAACTTCTCGGTATGGCCCTATCGGAAAGATGCCACATGACCATATGGGCCGTTTCTTCATTGTTGGCGACGAAGTCCCAAAAAGTATCATGGGCAGACGCAGCCTGAGGTATTTCGTTATGAGGCTCCGGTTTAACCGCATGAATTAAATCCGGGAACTTAATGGCATCCTGGATAAAAAATACTGGAATATTATTTCCTACCAAATCATAGTTTCCTTCCTCCGTATAAAACTTGGTGGAAAATCCCCGTACATCACGGACCGAGTCTGCCGATCCGCGGGAACCCGCCACCGTGGAGTAACGAACGAATACTGGTGTCTTGACTGAAGGGTCTTGAAGAAACTTGGCTTTTGTATATTCGGCCATCGGTTCATATACCTGAAAATATCCATGAGCACCAGATCCACGGGCATGGACAATCCGCTCGGGAATACGCTCATGGTCAAAATGTGTCATTTTTTCCCGGAAATGAAAGTCCTCCATCAAAGTTGGACCACGTGTTCCCGCTTTCAATGAATGCTCATCCTCAGAAATACGCAACCCTTGGTTAGTCGTCATCTTTTTCCCATTATCGTCCACTCGATATTGATCCAGCTGTCGCTGCTTCCTTTGCTCATCAATTCTTCCGCTTTCATTTGCTTCTTTCATCCCACTCATTCCCCTCCATATCTAAGTATTCAGATTAAATCGTGTTGTATGTATTTATTTGATACGAAATAATTGCGTTATCCTTCCTCATATACCACTCTATTTTGACGGATAAACAGAATTCAGAAAAAGAATTTTCACATTCTCAAAACAAAAAATCATTCCAGTGAGGATGGATTAGGAGGTCGAATTATTTTGGGATTTGTCGAATTCTTCTCGTCCCCAGTTTTGAAACACTGGGGACGGAAAACATAAAAAAAGAAGCGGGAAGACCTATATTTCGGTCTTCCAGCTTCTTTCCATTCAACACCTTTACTTCTTAAAAGCCTCTGAAACCTTCAAAAGTTTGCCTTTTACTTTCGTATTTTTCATCACTTTCAAGACAAGCGGTCCCTTTTCATTCAATATTTCCACATAAGACACATTGTCCTGGATCGTAATGATCCCGATGTCCTCTGCATTCACTCCATCAATCTTTGCGATGGTTCCGACAAAATCTACAGCCCTGAGTTTCTTTTTCTTGCCGCCATTAAAATACAACTTCATGATTTGTTTATTCAGCTGTTCACTTTTATCTTTTTTGATCTTTGGACGAGCTTCCAGTTTCGCTTCGAATTCCATTTTTTTATTGGATACTTCCTCTTTTGAAGGAACAGTCATCTTAGGGATTTCAAAACCAATATATCCTTGAATCTCAGCAAGGAATTTGTCTTCATACGGCGTCACAAAAGTAATGGCTTTCCCTTTTTTACCGGCACGGCCCGTTCTTCCAGTTCGATGTACGTAACTTTCCTTTTCCATTGGCAGGTCATAGTTAATCACATGGGTTATATTGTCGATGTCAATACCACGTGCAGCAACATCTGTCGCAACCAAATAGCGGAATTCACCTCTTCTGAATTCATTCATCACTGCAAGGCGATCTTCCTGAACCATGCCGCCGTGAATCATATCACACGGATATTCCAGTTCAAGCAGCTGTTCACATACTTGGTCTACCCTATCTTTCGTCCGGCAGAAAATGATGCAGCTATCGGGGTTTTCCGTGATGGTGACGTCTCTAAGCAAGGAAAACTTATCGTCTTCCTTCACTTCTATAAGAGCATGTTCAATCTTCTCCGTCGTTACACCCTTTGCTTTGATTTCAATATCAAGGGGATCTTTCATATATTGCTTACATAGTTTTTTTATACTTTCAGGTAACGTAGCAGAGAATAGCATGGTTACTCTATCTTTTGGAAGCTCTTTAATAATGGCTTCCACTTGTTCGATGAAGCCCATATTCAGCATTTCGTCTGCTTCATCAATAACCAAATGAGTTAGGCGTTCCAAGGCGAATGTCCCTTTCTCGATATGATCCAGGACACGCCCTGGGGTTCCGACGACTACATGGCTTTTTTGTTTCAATTCCGCTTTTTGCAGTGCGAAAGGATGCTTTCCATAAACCGCAGTAGCCTTTATCCTTTTAAATCTGCCTATATTCGTAATATCCTCTTTTACTTGTACAGCCAGCTCACGTGTCGGTGTTAAAATAAGCGCCTGAGGCTTATTCTCCTCCCAATCGACCATTTCGCAGATCGGTATGCCGAACGAAGCGGTCTTGCCACTCCCCGTTTGGGATTTAACGACAAGATCCCTCTTTTCCAGCGCCACCGGGATCACTTCACGCTGTACTTCCGTTGGACGTTGATATCCCAAGCTTTCTAATGCCCTTACAATTTCATCGCTTAATGTATAATCAGTAAAACTCAATTCATTCATTTGACAGCCTCTTTTGTTGTTTAGTATGTTGCTTTATTGTTTCCAAAATCATAATTTCCTTATACAAGGTTCTATTATACGCGATATGCATCGATAAACCTTGTAATAACCAAATTCAATTGCCTTATTTCAATATAATGAAACACCCCTCTTCATTAAAAAAATGATCAAAAGGATATCATGATCTGAGTTAATCAAAATGGACCCTGCTTCTTTCAATATGCTAAAATATGCATGATATAAAGCCTAAATAGGGTGTAGTTTCTAAACCGATTTCCAAAGGGAGTGCTGATTTATGATAATCGTAACGAATAGAATCAGAGTCAAAAAAGGGATGGGTGCAGTCATGGCCCCAGGATTTACTGCACCAGGTCCACTTGATACGATGGAAGGCTTCGTAAAAGTTGAAGTATTATTAACGCAGAATTTGTCGGACTACGATGAACTTAGCGTAAATATGTACTGGGAAAACCTTGAAAACTTTACTGCTTGGAGAAATAGCGATGCATTCAAAGCTGCACATAAACGTCCTGAACCAGGTACCGGTGAAGCAAAAAAGGAATCTCCAATTTTAGGCAGCGAGCTTACAACGTATGAAGTCGCCTCGGTAAAGGAAATAGCTAAATAATAAAGTCATGCCAAAGAGGCCGCGAAATATGCGGCCTCTTTTTGTCGGTTTCTCTTAGTGATTACTGGGCTTCTGCTTTCTTGATTTGCTTGCTTCTAAGCTGGCCGCAAGCTGCATCAATATCCGTTCCATGTTCTTGGCGGATTTTACAATTTACGCCTCTTTTTTTCAGTGTATCATAAAAAGCGAGAACGGACGCTTTTTCACTTCTCTGATATTGACTATGCTCATCTACAGGATTATATGGAATCAGGTTGACATAGAGCCGATGTTTTTTGTCCTCAAGAAGAGTGGCGAGTTGCTCGGCTTCTTCTTGGTGGTCATTGACATCTTTCAATAGGATATATTCAATCGTAATTCTCCTATTCGTTTTCTCTAAATAATAATCAAGAGATTTCATCAATTTTTCTATCGGGATACCACGGTTTATTTTCATGATTTGTGTCCTGAGCTCATTATTCGGCGCATGCAATGAGATGGCCAGATTCACCTGTAATTGGGTATCGGTGAATTCATAAATCTTATTGGCAAGACCGCTCGTCGAAACAGTAATGCGCCTGCCCGCTATAGCAAGACCCTTATGGTCCATGAGCACCTTCAAAAAGTCTAACATATTTTCAAAGTTATCGAACGGTTCGCCAATACCCATTACAACAACATGGCTTACAACATCCCCTTGTTCCAATTTATCCAGATGCAGTTGAACGTTCATGATTTGTTCCACTATTTCCCCGCTGGATAAATCACGGCTTTTGGCCAATAATCCGCTGGCACAGAAACTGCATCCAATATTGCAGCCCACTTGGGTGGTGACACAAACCGAAATTCCGTATTTATGCCTCATCATGACCGTTTCGATAAGGTTTCCATCCTGTAATTTAAACAAGAACTTGATCGTGCCATCCGCTGATTCTTGCTTGACGTGCTCAGTCAAAGTCTGGATGACAAAGTGCTCTTCAAGTAATTTTATGCACTCTTTATTAACATCCGTCATTTCAGAGAAACTCGTCACACGTGTTCTATAGAGCCACTCCCAAACTTGGGAAGCCCTGAATTTTTTATGGCCATGATCCGAAAGCCACGCTGTCAATTGTTCGAATGTTAAACCATAAATGGACTCTTTATTCATTCGTTACCCTCTTTTCATTACATTAAGATTTAATATGTTATCCCATTAACTTTACGGGGAGTTCACCCGGAATCAGTTCATTTCATTTATGATATGGTTCATTTCTATTTATCCGAAAAGCCCGATATATTTGCTCCACCAGAACCAGTTTCATTAATTGATGCGGAAAGGTCATTTTCGAGAAGGAAAGGGCATAATCACTCCTTGATAACACCTCGGTGCCAAGCCCAAGCGACCCGCCGATAATAAAGGCAATTTTGCTCTTTCCATAGGTGGCGAGCTGATCCAAATGAGTGGCCAGCTGCTCTGAAGTAAGCTGTTTCCCATTGACCTCAAGCGTTATTACGTAGGTGTCCGGACTGACTTTCGCCAGGATTCGTTCACCCTCCTTTTGCTTAACAATGTCCATGTCCGCTGCACTCAGGTTCTCCGGGGCTTTTTCATCCGGTACTTCGACAAGTTCTATATTAGCATAGGCGCTTAACCTTTTTGTATATTCAGCAATTCCTTGCTTTAAGTATTTTTCCTTTAGCTTGCCAACTGTAATAATCGTTATTTTCATATATATCCTCTAGCTTTCATTATGTTTTTACTATCAATTGTTGGATTTGCCTACCTATTATCATACCTTACAGTGACCTATAAGCAAAACAAGCATATCCTTTCCAATTTTTAATGCTTTTAAAATAAAAACCGCTGCCCCTGAAAGCGGCAACGGTAACTTTCGTTATTTTTTAATGTGAATGGAAGAACAAAGGGCTGGATTTAGTTCAGATCCGGTGAAGGATGATGTTGATTTTCGTACAACCAAAGCTTGAATCTAAACCATTCCACCCGCCGCTTCATTCTTCGGAAAATGTTAAGAACAGGTTAAGAACAGGTTACGAACATGTTATCCACAAAAGTTATCCACATATCCACAAAATCTATCCACATCTTGTATGGGAATATTAGTTCCCTACTAGATATATTGCCACGTTTCGACAATATTCACAGGTTGTTGATAACTGATTTCCTTCTGGAACCAGCGTTAAAACAGGATATGTTTCACATTCGTATACCACTTCATCCAGCGCCATGTCCACGTGTTCCTGACAGCAATATAATTTCATCTTTCATACTCCTTTCCCACTCATTATTCCCAGTACTTCCATTCCCAATTATCCACAAGTTACTTGAGATTATTAATTTAAGTATATATCCACAGGTAATCGTAACAAAAAATAAGAAAATCGCAAGGAAATAGAAAGGACAGGAGGCATTTTTTCCCCCTGTCCTTTCATTCTTTTAAATTTCGCTGCTTGAAAGTTTGACTTCCGCAGTTTCTTTCTTTCCGTCACGGTAATAAATGATTTTAACTTTATCTCCGATTTTCTTTTCGTTGTAAAGGTATTTTCGTAATTCCACGACGTCATGAATTTTTTCATTATCCATTCCAACGACGACGTCAAATTCCTTCAAACCTGCTTTGGATGCTGGGGAGTTGCTTTGAACGCCTGTTATGGCAACGCCATATGTAACTTTCCTTGGTAATTTTAATGTATTTTGTTGATGATATTGGGAAATCTCTTCTACAGATGCCAAGTTCACACCCAAGAAGGCTCGTTTCACTTCACCAAATTCCTCTATATCATTAATGATCGGGATAACTGAATCGATCGGAATGGAAAGACCGATTCCTTCCACTGCATTTTCCGCAATCTTCATCGAATTTATTCCGATGACCTGCCCTGACATATTAACGAGTGCCCCCCCGCTGTTACCTGGGTTAATCGCTGCATCGGTCTGGATGACCTCCGCATTCCAATCCACTTGTCCGTCCTCATTGATATCCACCTCTATCGTACGCTCCAAACCGGAGATGATCCCTTGTGTGATCGATCCAGAGAATTGGAGGCCTAAAGGATTGCCAATGGCAATTACGGGCTCACCAGGTTTCAATTTGCCGGATTTTCCGAATTCAGCAATGGTTTTGATTTTATCACCGTTCACGACAATGACGGCTAAATCTGTCCATGGGTCACTACCTTGTAGTTCAGCTGGTAATTTAGTGCCATCACTTAATGTCACTTCCAGTTCATTAGCGCCTTCAATGACGTGATTATTCGTGACGATATAGGCTTTGCCCCCATCTTTTTTATAGACGACTCCAGAACCAGTGCCGGCTTCTGCCGAACTGTCCTCGGCGTTGCTCCCTTGACTCCAGAAGTTCGTTTCCTGAATGTTAGTGATCCCGACCACTGCGTCGCTGGCTTTATCAACAGCATTGGTGACAGCACTTGTTACATCAAGAGTAAGGTTTTGCTGGGACTGCTCCGCGGGTTCATTCTCCGTTGATTTCTCCGTTGTCATTTCGTTATCATCGTTATTTAACAGGCCACTTCCCGGTAAAATAAGTAAGGCCCCGATGATGACGCCCCCCAAGCCTGCCAGAAAATAGCCTGTATAGCCTTTTTTCCGTTTATTTTGGTTCTCTTCATTCTGATCATAATAACCCAAGACCGCCCCATCCTCTCATTTTAGGAATGAAATATAGCAATTCTATTGTTTGGTATCCTCCCTCAATTATACTCAATTACCGAATTTTTTCTAAAAAAATGAATGCTTTTATTTAAGGGTATACAGCCATTTTCCTTTTACCTATACAGTTCTAACCAAACGATACCCCTTTTAATCCGTTTCGTAACTTACCAACCGAAATTTTTAAAAATAAAAAAGGAATGAACAAGGTATCCCTCATCCATTCCTTTTATTTATAACGTAACAAGCTCCGTTGGTCTTTTCGGGTCTGTATCATATAGGGAAAATTGTTCGCCGACGATGATCCCCTTTGTCTTTAACGTCTGTTCGACCGACATTCTTGCTAGATCTTTCATATTGTTATCAAGGCTTAAGTGGGCCAAGTAAATCCGCTTGGTCTTATCACCGGCCACTTCACTCATTGCCAGGGCAGCGTCTTCGTTACAAACATGTCCTACATCACTTAAAATCCGGCGCTTGATGCTCCATGGATATTTTCCCATCCTCAGCATGGACACATCATGGTTACTTTCAAATACATACGCATCGGCATTCGAGATGATTCCTTTCATCCGATCGCTTACGTACCCTGTATCGGTAATGACCACAAGTTTCTTATCTTCATGATGAAAGACGTAAAACATCGGCTCTGCCGCATCATGTGAAACGCCAAAAGATTCTATATCAAGACTGCCGAACGTTTTGACCTGTTCCATTTCAAATGTGAATTTTTGTTCGGTTGCAATTTCACCGATTGATCGATCCATGGCATTCCATGTTTTTGCATTCGCATAGATCGGGAGTTTATGTTTTCTGGCAACCACGCCAAGACCTTTAATATGGTCGCTGTGCTCATGGGTAACGAGGATACCCGATAACTTTGACATATCTCGGCCTATATCCTGAAACAATGCTTCCAGGGCTTTACCGCTTAAGCCGGCATCGACAAGGAAAGATTGATCCTCCGTTTCCACGAAAAAGGCATTTCCTGTACTCCCGCTTGCGAGAACACTAAAATGCATTGTCATCTTTACTCACTCCAGTATTTTTTCTTCTGTATTCAGTTCAATGACCTCTCCATCAAAAGCATTCACGAAGAGATCCGTTTCATCATCAATGACCACCCACCATGTTGGCACAAGTAAATGTGACACAGATGTCGTCTGCAGCGAATTATAAAAGCCCAGTTTCACATTCGTGACTTTGCTTTTTGGATCAATATCACCATTCTGATACAATGCTCCAATGGCATTTAAAGCAGATACCAATTCTTTAGGTTTATTGAATTTTTCGATTCCCTCTAAATACATCTGTTCATAGGAAACGATTTCACCCTTCTTGTTCAGATATAGAGTGACCTTCCCCTTACTATTATTAAAAAACATCTTTTTATCTGCCACTTGATAGCAGATGATGGTCTGGTTGATTTCATCATAGCTCCAAAAATGATACTCATTTCCATTTAATATATACTCCTTCAGGAATATATCCAGGTCTGCAGCATGAACTTCCGCTTTCATGCCAACCGGTGTTTTAAATGTGCCCACAAGCTTCTTACCATCGATGATTTTCGCTTTTTGATTTTTCAGGTACTGTATATCTTTCTTCTCGAAAGTCTTGCTTTGAGCAATCAGGAATTGATCCTTCAACTTTTGTTTCGGAAGTGGTACTTCTATTGAAATCTCATCTTCTTGCAAAAGTTCTTCTGTTGAGGATTCCGTGAAACTTTCATATTGAGAGTCATTAATCTTTTCCAGGAATTGATAAAGTAGAAAAATATTCAAAATGAAGAAAACCATGATGAAAATCGACTTTGTATTATTCCAATCCACTTTGATCGCCTCCTGTATCTTCTTCAAAAGGCACTATAAACCATTTATCGCCGATACGATAATACCAAGTGGGCTCAAGTGTAACGAGTGTTACAAGTTTGGAATCGAGGGATTTATTCAGTTTATAGCCAATCGAGATGTCCTCCACGCTTTTGAAATCGATATTATCTTTCGATTTCAGCTTATTCAACACTTCTTTACCGCTTGGTAAAATTACTACCGCTCCTTCTGACGGGAGGACTGAATCGAGTGAAAAGTATGGGCGGTCATAGCTATAAATTTCTTCTTTCCCCCAAATTTGCTCGATTTCTGTCATTCCCGATTCATTGAAGGCCGGATAACCATTTACGAATAAGCGGAATACCACTCGTTGTTCATTCTCAGACATATAGGCAAAGCGGTAATTGTTATTCTCCCAACCGGCATGATCATTGATGAAATCGATGCTTTTTTGCAGAAGGTCACTGGAACTGCCAAATAACTTGCTCTTTTGTGCCGGGTTGATATAAGAAATTAAGTAATTCTCTTTATTGACGGTCATAAGTCTTGTTCCATCCGTGTATTCCTCACCGACCGAAACGGATTCCTGACGTACGAACTTCGGATAATTAAATAACGCATTTTTCAAGTTACCAATATCCAAGTAATCAATATAATACTCAAGTCTTTTGATCTCCACTGGCTTTTCCGGAACGAACAGCGTCCTTTTGCTGCTTATGGTTTCGGCCGTGTATTCAGGATGCTTATCGTAAGAATCCCTATAAAATGAATCCATGAAATTCCTTAGTTTTTTAGAGTCGACCAACCCCTGATAAATCTTCTCTTGATCATAGGAAACAAAATAAACGGGAGATTCATTACCACTGAGATCCTTTTGTTTAATGATGATTCGATCGAATGAAAATCCAGGCACTTCCTTATCCGTTATATTCAATACCGTTTTATAAAGGGCGATGGGTATATCATCGGAAAATTCGATTTCAACCGATCCATCTTCATGGACAAAATCGTCAAATTTCCTTTGCAGCCTTTTTACGGATACCTCTTTAATGCCGCTGAAACGCCATTGCGCAAATTCCTTTTCCATTTCATCTATTTCTACCGGATTGGAAGTCTGGAAATGCTGTCCATTGCCATGGAAGAGGATACTGACTGGTTTAATGACATCACTGACAATCTGGACATCGCTTTTAATCTTTATATAATTCGATTGGTCAAATTGATCATATTCAGGCTCGTACGTCCAAATGCTCCATGTCAAAAAAATGCTTGTCCCGACCAAAATAATCAGTATGATACTTTTTGCACGTTCAAAATTCATGACCAATCATCCTCTTCTTCCTGTTCGTAAGGAAGTGTAAAGAACACGGTAGTTCCTTTTCCATCCACACTTTCCGCCCATATTTTCCCGCCATGCGCCACGACCATCTCTTTTGCAATCGCTAAACCAAGCCCTGTCCCGCCTAAGTTACGGGCCCTTGCTTTATCCACACGGTAGAAGCGGTCGAATATTTTATCAATGACGTTTTTCGGGATACCCACTCCTTGATCTGTAATGCTCACAATGATAAAGCCATCAGATGCCCTGACGCGGAAAGTCACTTGACCCCCTTCAGGTGAGTACTTTAAGGAGTTGGAGATTACATTATAGAGAACCTGGGTGATTTTATCTTCATCAATATCCACAAAATAAGCTTCCTTCGGCAAATCACGTTTAAACGTGATATCATCATTTTTCGTCATTTCAAAACGATCGATGATGTGGTCATAGAATTTATTGAAATTCACCCAGCCGGTTTTAAGCCTGTAATCTTTACTGTCCATTTTCGAAAGCTGCAACAGATCATTAACAAGCCTGATCATTCGTTCCGTTTCATTTTGGGTCACGCTTAAAAAGGATGGAGCGATTTCCTCATCCTTCCATGCACCTTCAGCCAATGCTTCCAGGTAACTTCTCATCGTCGTTAACGGTGTTCGCAGTTCATGCGATACATTGGCAACAAACTCCCTGCGTTCGCTCTCGATTTTCTCCTGCTCTGTTATATCATGCAAAACAGTAATCAAACCATTGACGAATCCCGTTTCCTTTTGAATGACCGAAAAGTTCCCCCTCAAAATGAAAGGCCGGTCTTTTTTGCTGTAATCCAGGATAATGGAATCTCGCTCTTCCAGTAAATCCTCAAATTTATATTCCTCTTCAAGACCCAAAACCTCAATGATCGGTTGGTTCATGACGGTCTCACTCGAGACATTCAATAATTGTGCAGCCGGTTCATTAATCAGATTCACCCGACCGCGCCTGTCCGTTGAAATTACGCCATCCGTCATATTGGCAAGGACAGATGATAGCTTGCGCCGCTCCCCTTCTGTGCTTGATTGCGACTCTTGAAGCTTTTTGGTCAAATTATTGAAAGTTACGGCAAGCTGGCCAATTTCATCATCGCCATATACCCTAACTTTCCTGGAGAAATTCCCTTTCGCCATCACCAGGGCCTGCTTTCTCATATCGGACATTGGCCTAGTGATCGTTCGTGCGAGCAGGATGCCCAAGATGGCCGTAATGGCTAGGGCGATGGCCGTACCCGTCATGAAGATACTATTGATTTCATCCATCTGCTCAAAGACATTTTCCATCTCTGCTATTACATAGACGGCGCCAATGACCTCCCCATTTGCTTCAATGGGTGTCGAAAGGACCCAGAGCCGCCTGCCTGTTTTCTGATCCCGAAATACATCACTATCTTCTTTTCCATAAATGAGCGTATTCTTAATAAGGACCTCTGTTGTCTTCTTCCCTACAATATCCTGGTTACTTGGGGCAGAAGTCCCGATCACGCGTCTGCTGCGGGTGTCGATGACACGTACTTCCGAAATATCATTCGATGAATTATCCCGGTCCTTCAATATCGTGTCAATCGCTTCTTCGAGGGTTGGATCTTCCTCTCCCCTCTCTTTTTCCATTTCTTCACCAATACTGTAGGTAAGCAGGTTAACATGACCTTTTATTGATTTCGTAAAGTTCCCGACAAGATTTTCTTCCAATTCCCCAACAAAATATACCCCGATTATTTGCATAGCTACGAAAATGAGCAATACATAAATCAGAACAAATTTAAAATGAATTGAGCGAAAAAAACCAACCTTTTTCATAGAAACTACTCCTGTTCAGGGTTACGCAGGTAATAACCGACCCCTCTTCTAGTTACAATCCAGCCGGGATGGCTTGGATTGTCTTCGATCTTCTCACGAAGACGTCTGACCGTTACATCGACCGTCCGCACATCACCAAAATAATCATAGCCCCACACGGTTTGTAATAAGTGCTCCCTTGTCATGACCTGACCGATGTGCTTCGCTAAGTAATGAAGCAACTCAAATTCGCGATGCGTTAATTCAATCGTATCGCCGCGCTTGGATACCACATAGGCATCCGGATGGATAGTGAGCGTTCCTATCGTAATTTCCTTCGGTTCATTTTCTTGATCGGGAACCGGAACAGCTTGCTGACGTCTTAGGTTCGCCTTTACACGGGCAATTATTTCCCGGGTACTAAATGGCTTTGTCACATAGTCGTCTGCACCAAGCTCCAATCCTAAGACCTTATCTATCTCTGAATCTTTTGCCGTTAACATGATGATCGGCGTTTCATACTTCTTCCTTACTTCCCTGCAAACTTCCATCCCATCGCGCTGCGGTAGCATGATATCAAGTAAAATCAAATCAGGTTGCCGTTCCTCTACCATTTTGAGGGCTTCATTGCCATCATAAGCGCAAAAAACTTCATAGCCTTCTTTTTTCAGATTGAATTGTAATATATCAGCAATTGGCTTTTCGTCATCCACTACCAGAATCTTTTTATCCATGAACTTATCTCCTTTTTAATAACTGAACTGAATCTATTAAAAACCGTGTCCTTATCCGGGACCTTATTCACTTTTCCTTCTGCTTGCACAACGCCGGCAACCTAGTATTAAGCAAAGTTACATATATATACCCAATAAAAGGGGCTGAACACGGGCTGAACACCGAAATGAAAGCAAATTGTCTCTATTCTACTTTATCATTTTATAGGCATTAAATCACCTTTTTCCTATTATTCTCATCTATGTATGAAGCAAAGAAGTCTTCGAATAATTTTCGAAGACTTCCATCGATTACTGGCTTATATAGTTTAGCGGATTAACAAGAGACCCGTTTTTATATATTTCAAAATGGAGGTGGACACCGGTCGAGTTCCCCGTTGAACCCATCATGCCAATTTTCATGCCTTTTTCAATCTTTTGTCCTGCTTGTACATCTATTGAATCCAAATGGGCATACACTGTCTTATACCCGTTATTATGATTGATCGTTATCTTATTTCCATATCCTCCGGAGTTTCCGGCAGTTTCGATTATCCCATGATCTGCTGCCGTTATCGTCCTGGTGGCTGGCCGGGCGATATCAATACCTTTATGCAGTTTCCCCCAGCGCTGGCCCTGCTTACTGGAAATATAGCCCCCATCTGCAGGCCATGAATATGTACCGCTGCCCTGTGAAGGAATGACCTTGGTGCCTTTTCTGGTTATTTCCGTTTTGGCTTTTTCCGTGACTTCTTTTTTTGCGATCGTTTCACTGATTTTCTTTCCATTTGTTTCGGATACATTATAGGTGAACGCAAGAATCCCCTCATTCCCTATTTGTTCAGTAATGAGCTCACCCTTTGGAAGTTCGTCATCCTCCTTCACTTTCTTTTTAAAGGGAATCCTCTCTTCCTTATATACTTCTCTTTCTACCATTACGTTCACATAGGGGATACGTTGGGTCACATAGAGACGCTCGCCCTCTTTAATACCTTTGTTCTCATCCTGTCCCGGATTTAGCTCCAGCAGCTGATCCAGGTCCATATCATGGCTAGTGGCAATGGATTCAAGATCCTCATCTTCCTTAGCCTCATAGATTGTCGTTCCTTCCTTCCCTTCTTCTATCATGGAAAGGGTTTTATCGACGCTCTTGATCTCGTCTGGAAATACCATTGTCTCTTTAAACGTGACGGGAAGTGAAAAGTCGATGTCCAGAATTCTACTTCCTGGCTCTTTTAACGGATCCGCGCCTTTTTCACTTTCCTTTTCACCTGATTCATATTCAGCGTATTCCTCTTCATTCACATATAATAGAGTGATTTTCTCGATGACGTCCTCGGCATCTTCCTTAGACGCAACATAAGCGACCGCCTGATTATCTATGTCGATTTCATACGCCTCTGCCTTCACATTCAACTGATCTTGAATTCCCTTAACAGCCTGATCCTCTTTTACCTCTTCATCGAATACCTCTTCAGGTATAAACGTCAGCTGTGACTCCTTATCGAATGTAAAGTCCGGAAAATCTTCCTGTGCTTCTTCTACCTTATCGGCTACGATCTTTTCGATTTCCGTTTCATCGGTCACACTTCCGACGAACTCATCGTTAAGATAGACATGGTGAATGGTTGTAGTTTCCGGTATCCCAGCAGCGGTTGCCCGATTTCCTGCAAGCATTAAAATGACGGAAACCATCAATAGGATGATTCCCTTGTCTTTTGAGCTAAACATATATTGTCCTCCTTAACGGCTCAGTCACCAATTAAGAAACTAATCAATTTATTTCGAGATTTATTAGTCCAATTTAAATATCCACATGCATATGACTGGTTTCTATAATGATTTTTATCACTCATAACTCTACCATATTAAGAAAAAAAACAAGAAACAGACTTCATAATGTAATGGAACTGTATAAATGGTGACAACATGTACCAATAAATATAGGAATGGGGAACGTTCAATAAACTGCGGAAAAAGGATTGGGCCTAGTCCCAGTAAGGCTAAAAGCGGGTATATGCCAAATTGGCCGAAATTGGTATGTTACAAATCGTTAACAATCTATTAACAAGATTTCATTCAAAATACATCTGGAAGCAAAACAAAAAAACGCCTTAAAAGAAAGGCGTTTATAAAAGGATGGCTCAGGACGGAATCGAACCGCCGACACAAGGATTTTCAGTCCTTTGCTCTACCGACTGAGCTACTGAGCCAAATATTCTATTTTTTGAAAAAATAAAATGGCGGTCCCGACGGGAATCGAACCCGCGATCTCCTGCGTGACAGGCAGGCATGTTAACCGCTACACCACGGGACCAGTAAAGCATTTATATAAAGAAGTGACCCATACGGGATTCGAACCCGTGTTACCGCCGTGAAAGGGCGGTGTCTTAACCGCTTGACCAATGGGCCGGAAAAAATGGTGAGCCATGAAGGATTCGAACCTTCGACCCTCTGATTAAAAGTCAGATGCTCTACCAACTGAGCTAATGGCTCGTACTAATGGAATGTTTCTTTTCAGGATGTTAACTTCTATTGTGACGACGCTTTTGATAATATCATGGTTCATATAGTTTAGGCAATACTTTTTTAAAATAAAATTATTTTTTTCTTATATTTTTTCATTTTCCAACAGTTTGACCCATTCATTCGGTATCCAGACATTCCGAATGTGACATATCATGCATGGATGTTAATAACGAAAGAAGAGCCGGCAAAAAAGCCAGCTCCTTTTTCAAGAATTACGCTAGACGCCAAGGGCTTCTCACGACATTTGTTTGGTTACGGTCAGGACCGACAGAGAAAGTGGTCAAAGGAATGCCCACCAATTGAGATACGCGCTCTACATAGTGGCGAGCGTTCTCTGGAAGCTCATCCAATGATTGGCAACCTGTGATGTCTTCTGACCAGCCCGGCAGTTCTTCATAGACTGGTTTACATTCGCCAATCGCTTTCAAAGTTGCTGGAACTTCATGAATGATCTCGCCTTTGTATTCATAAGCCACACAAATTTTGACCGTATCAAGGCCTGATAATACGTCAATCGAGTTCAATGATAAATCGGTAATCCCGCTGACACGGCGAGCATGGCGAACGACAACAGCGTCGAACCAGCCTACACGGCGCGGTCTGCCTGTAGTTGTACCATATTCACGGCCAACTTCCCGGATTTGGTTGCCGACTTCATCATGCAATTCTGTAGGGAAAGGACCATCACCCACACGGCTTGTATATGCTTTACATACACCAACCACATGGTTGATTTTTGTAGGACCTACACCAGAACCGATCGTAACTCCACCTGCAACTGGGTTGGATGAAGTGACGAATGGGTATGTTCCTTGATCGATATCAAGCATGACACCTTGTGCCCCTTCGAATAATACCCGTTTTCCTTCATCAAGTGCGTCATTCAATACAACGGAAGTATCACAAACATATTTCTGCACTTGCTGTCCGTACTCATAGTATTCTTCCAAGATATCTTCGATCTTGAAACCTTCCGTTTCATAGAAACGTTCAAACATACGATTTTTTTCGACAAGATTTTGAGATAATTTTTCCTCGAAAATTTCACGGTCCAATAGGTCTGCCATGCGGATTCCGTTACGGGCAGCTTTGTCCATATATGCAGGGCCGATTCCCTTTTTAGTCGTTCCGATTTTGTTGGCGCCTTTACGGTCTTCTTCAACTTCATCCAATTTGATATGGTAAGGAAGAATGACATGTGCACGGTTCGAGATACGAAGATTATCCGTACTCACCCCATGGCTATGTAAATAAGCTAGCTCCTCTACAAGAGCTTTTGGATCTACCACCATACCATTTCCAATGACACAAATCTTATCACTATAAAAAATCCCTGACGGAATTAAATGCAGTTTATAGGTAACGCCGTTAAATTTTATTGTATGTCCTGCATTATTCCCACCTTGATAACGAGCGATGGCTTCCGCATTCTGGGAAAGAAAATCTGTTATTTTACCTTTACCTTCGTCTCCCCATTGTGTACCGACTACTACAACTGATGACATCTGAATAAAGCACCTCCAAAGGTTCACGTAATACCGATCATTTTAACCGGTTCTTATCAAACAAACCTATTTTATCAATAATCCAAACGGGAAGTCAATACAAAATCCGAACAATACACTTTTTAGTAAATACTTTGTTCGTAAATTTGAGAAAATTTCTTTCCGATTTTACAATGTGTTTTGGATTGTCAATCATTATTGTACCCTTTGATTTCTTTTTCTATTATCATAAGGCCCTTTCTTTTTCCAAGAACAGAGAAAGCCCGCCATTGCAAAAATGGCAGGCAGTTCCCTATGCACCGGGAGACATCGAATCATCATCGAAGCGGCGTTCGAGATTAACGAATTTGTTATATTCTTTTACGAATGCAAGCGAAACCGTGCCTACTGGACCATTACGCTGTTTCGCTATAATGATTTCGATGATATTTTTATTCTCGGACTCTTTATCATAATAATCATCACGGTATAAGAATGCGACGATATCGGCATCTTGCTCGATACTCCCGGATTCCCTGATATCAGACATCATCGGACGCTTATCTTGACGCTGCTCCACTCCCCGCGATAGCTGGGAAAGGGCGATGACGGGCACTTTAAGTTCACGAGCGAGCGCTTTGAGTGAACGTGAAATCTCGGATACTTCTTGCTGACGGTTGTCGCCTGAACGACCATCGCCTTGAATTAACTGCAGGTAATCGATCAATATCATGCCAAGGCCATGTTCCTGCTTCAAACGACGGCATTTTGAACGGATTTCACCGATCCTCACACCTGGCGTATCATCGATATAAATGCCGGCATTCGACAAGCTTCCCATCGCCATCGTCAGTTTACGCCAATCCTCATCAGTTAAGGAACCTGTCCGTAAATTCTGGGCGTTGATATTCCCTTCAGCACAGAGCATACGCATAACGAGCTGCTCTGCACCCATTTCAAGACTGAAAATCGCTACATTCTCCTCCGTTTTGGTCGCAACGTTTTGAGCGATATTCAATGCAAATGCGGTTTTACCAACCGAAGGACGGGCACCCACTATGATGAGGTCATTACGTTGGAACCCTGCCGTCATTCGATCCAGTTCAGCAAACCCTGTCGGTATCCCCGTGACATCCCCTGTACGGGTAGTCAAAACTTCTATATTATCGTACGTCGAAACCAATACATCCTTAATATTTTGAAAAGCCCCGGAATTCTTACGCTGGGCCACTTCCATGATCGTTTTTTCTGCTTCCCCGAGCAGCTCCTCGACCTCGTCCTCGCGACTGTAGCCTTCCTGAGCGATGTTGGTCGCTGTCCTGATCAAACGGCGCAGCAATGACTTTTCCTCGACGATGCGGGCATAATATTCAATATTGGCCGCGGTAGGCACCGATCCGGCCAATTCACTTAAATAAGAAACGCCGCCAACTTCTTCAAGGTTTTTTGTCGCAGCCAATTCTTCTGTCACCGTAATCAAATCGACAGCTTTTCCTTCGTCATTCAATTTAAGCATCACATTAAAGATTTTTTGATGAGAACTTCTGTAAAAATCATCCGGAATCAAAACTTCCGATGTAACGGTCAATGAAGAGGGCTCAAGAAAAATGGCTCCTAGCACAGCCTGTTCGGCTTCTATATTTTGAGGGGGAATCCTATCCTGAAATTGTTCTATCATATCTTAAAACCTCCCATTCTAAGAGGATACCTTTTATATGTTTCTAGTAAAAAAAGAAAAAAGTGAAAGGACAACGTGCCCAATCACATTTTTCGTCTATCTCTATTTTATCAATTTTTCACAGATATGAAACAGCTAAAATTAGTTAATTTCTTTCACATGCACAGTCAGTGTCGCAGTGACTTCAGGATGAAGCTTGACTGGAAGCTTTGTATGCCCTAAAGTGCGGATGCCTTCAGCAAGCTCCATTTTACGTTTATCAACCTTGATACCGTGTTTTTTCTGAAGCTCTGATGCAATTTGTTTAGTCGTGATGGAACCGAATAAACGTCCGCCCTCACCGGCTTTGGCAGATAGTTCAACCGTTAATTTCTCCAGCTGCACTTTCAATTCTTCAGCATGCTGCAGCTCTTCTGCTGCAAGTGATTCCTCTTTATTTTTCTGGGCTTCCAAGGTTTTTACATTTGAATTATTTGCTTCAACGGCCAATCCTTGTTTTAGCAGGAAATTATGTGCATAACCATCTGCAACATTTTTAACTTCCCCTTTTTTCCCTTTACCCTTTACGTCTTTCAAAAATATTACTTTCATTCTTTTTGTCCCCCTTCTAAATATTCATCAATAGCTGCTTTCAATCGACTTTCGGCTTCATCAATGGAGCAAACCTGTTGAGTGGCGGCATTCGTTAAATGTCCGCCTCCATTCAACATTTCCATGATCACCTGTACATTGATATCACCTAGAGAACGCGCACTTATGCCAACTGTATCATCAGATCGCTTAGCCATTACGAAAGAAGCCGCAACGCCATCCATGGTCAATAGGGTGTCCGCAGCTTGAGCGATGAGCACCTGATTATGAACCTGGTCGGTTTTTGCAGAAGCAATGGCAATTCCCTTTTTATAAAAGATGACTTCCTCAATGAGCTTCGAACGTTTGATATAGGTGTCCACGTCTTCTTTTAAGAATTTCTGGACAAGTACCGTATCGGCTCCATGCGCCCTTAGATAAGAGGCTGCATCGAAAGTGCGTGAACCTGTTCTTAATGTGAAGCTTTTCGTATCGACGATGATACCTGCAAGAAGCGCCGTCGACTCCAGCATATCAATCTTCGAGCGTTTCGGTTGATATTCAAGCAGTTCGGTTACAAGTTCTGCTGTTGAAGATGCATATGGCTCCATATAGACGAGCAATGAATTCTTGATGAACTCTTCACCGCGGCGATGATGGTCGATGACTACAACCTTATCGATCCTATTCAATAACCGCTCTTCAATCACCATGGAAGGTTTATGTGTATCGACCACAACCAGCAAGGTCTCATCCGTAATCATTTCAAATGCATCATCAGGTGTTATGAACCGGGAATACAGCTCTTCTTTATTTTTGATCTCTTCCATTAAACGAAGGACACTGCTATCGAGCTGCTGGGTGTCGATGACAATATAGCCTTCACGTTCATTCATCTGGGCAACTTTCAAGATGCCAATCGCTGAACCGATTGCGTCCATATCCGGGTTTTTATGGCCCATGACAATGACTTTATCGCTATCAAGGACTATATCCTTCAATGCATGGGAAATGACACGTGCACGGACCCTCGTGCGTTTTTCCATCGGATTGGTTTTGCCGCCATAGAATTTCACTTTACCATTCGCTTGCTTTATCGCTACTTGGTCACCGCCCCGCCCAAGGGCGAGATCCAAGCTGGACTGTGCAAGCGTACCTAGTTCCGGTAAGGATGACACGGCAGAGCCGACCCCGATGCTCAGGGTCAATGGTACATTTTGCTTGGCCGTCGTTTCCCTGATTTCATCCAAAATTGAGAATTTGCCCTTCTCAAGCTGATGAAGGATATGCTCATTGAAGACAGCAATGAATCGTTCCGAGGAAACCCGTTTAAAGAAAACGCCATTATCCCTTGCCCATTTGTCAAGAAGTGAGGTAACCAAGCTATTGATGCTGCTTTTACGCTGATCATCCATACCCTGTGTCAAATCATCATAATTATCAAGAAGAATGATCGCAATTGCCGTCCGCTCATCTTCATATAATTTCTCGATTTCCACTTGCTCCGTCACATCAAAAAAGTAAAGAAGCCTTTCATCACGCTTATGGACCACCTTGAATTTCCGATCGTGGAGCGTAAGCGTCTCTGTCTCGATCTCTTGCTTGATCAACGGTACTATCGAGTCCGCAACATCGTATAGCGATCTTCCTGCCAAGGAGTCTTCGCTAAAACAAGAAGCCAGGAATGGATTGGTCCATTCAATGTAATAATCCTCATTAAAGAGCATGATCCCAATCGGCATTTCCAATAACGCTTCCTCGCCCACCTTCTTTAAACGATAGGATAAAGTCGTTATATACTCTTCTGTCTTTCGTTGCTTTTTTTCTACCATTCTTAATGTTACATAAAATAAACCAGCAAGAATCAATAGTCCAACAAGTGCAATAACCCAATTATAATAAGCCAGTACGCCCAAAAGTAAAACGACTGCGGCCAGCACCCCATATAATGGGGACTTAATCGAGTATTCTTTCAAATAAGATGGCATAGTTTCAGCTCCTAAAAGCATCTGTTTTACAAAAAAGTCTTCTATTCCTTTTTCTTGATTGTCTCCCTAAAAGGAAAGCCTAAATCTATTATACCTAAAAATCGAACGGCCGTCGTAATAATCGGGATCGGCAGCAGCAAAGAAAAAATCACGATTAAAACAGGTATGGCCTTAGCCCATGACTTAACATGAGCGATATAGAATATCAGAGAATACCCTTGTAATAAAATGAAGAACTGCAGTATGAAAAATAGGTTCGTTATGGCCATATATACAAAACTGTTCTTGTCCATATTCACAAAAAGAGCAAGAAGCATCGTAATTAAATAATACCATAAAAGGCTTTTCGGGAGTCGCAGATCTCGAAAATGGGGCCATTTTAACGCCTTATCACTGAATCTCTTCACAATGGGATGCGCCGCAAAGAAAATCAATAAAACCATGATGACGGACATCAGAACGAACAAACTTGGCATCAGCGTGTTCATCATATCGAGTGATTCATACATCCGCTTTTTGACTTGTTCCGTCGGTGCCTGTCCAAAAGAACCCATTATGCCGATAGTATTCTCGAGGGAGCCCTCAGCCATGTTCATCGATTCTTCTATGTAATTAACATCCGTTATCAATACGGAAGCTGCATATATTAATAAAATGCCTCCCAGGAAGACAAGGACTGCACTTATGAACATAGGTGCCATCGGTTTGTCCTTTTTCAAAAAATAGCCGATCGCGATTCCCGTTGCCCCCATGAGCAAAGTCAGCGGAACAGACAATATCGTCCCGATGAGGATTGACAATAATGAGGCTGCAAATAAGTAACCAAGGCTCCACGATATCTTTTGTTTGATTGTGACAAGTATGAATGGAATGGGTAAAAAGAAAGTAGTGAAAATACCCAATAGTGGGATTTGAATGGTGATGAACAATAAAATGCAATATAGTGCCAGAAGGGCTCCGCCCTCGGCTATCCGTCTCCCGCTATTCATCTTTATTTCACCCCCTGTTATTATTGGTGTCTTATCTCCATCTTTATATTGTATCCGTTACGGCCAGGATATTTCAAACATCACATTCTTTTTTAGGATATGATTATTTTTTTGAGGAAAACGTCCGGATAGCTTCCTTTTGAAAGAAAAAAACCGCAATTCAGCGGTTTCCAGGCATAAGTGACAACTTATAAAAAAGGCACATTAAGGATAACTCCTCAATGTGCCGATTTATTATTCACCAGATACATATGGTAGTAATGCCATAGTACGTGAGCGTTTAATAGCAATCGTTAATTTACGTTGATATTTAGCGCTTGTACCAGTTACACGACGTGGTAAAATTTTACCGCGTTCTGAGACGAATTTTTTAAGAAGATCTACATCTTTGTAATCAATTTTAGTGATTCCGTTAGATGTGAAATAACAAACCTTTTTACGCTTACCGCGTCCTTTACGTCCACCCATTGCCATGATAAATTTCCCTCCCTGCTTTTTGAATTTTCATTTTAAACGGCTGTTTAAAACGGAAGATCATCATCTGAAATGTCGATTGTCTTACCGTCATTTGCAAACGGATCGTCGTCTACACGAGTGTAGTTGTTATTGCTCCGTTGATTCTGATTAGGATTTTGTCCATACGAATTGTTGTCATTTCCGTTATTATTGCCATAACTTCTTTGACCTCCACCGTAAGAACCGCCTTCATTTCTTTCACCCGCTGAACTGCTTCGTGGTTCAAGGAATTGAACGCTCTCAGCCAGAATCTCCGTCACATATACGCGTTTGCCGTCTTGTCCTTCATAATTACGTGTTTGGACACGTCCATCCACGCCAGCTAAACTGCCCTTTTTCAAGAAGTTAGCTACATTTTCTGCCGGTTTACGCCAAACTACACAGTTAATGAAGTCCGCTTCACGTTCACCCTGCTGATTCGTAAAACTACGGTTCACAGCTAAAGTAAAGGTAGCTACGGGAACTCCATTAGGTGTATATCGTAATTCAGGATCTTTAGTTAAGCGTCCTACCAAAACTACGCGATTCATCATCAGAATCAACCCCTAGGTTTCAAGCTTGTTTCATCTGAAACAAGATTAGAATTTATATTAAATATCGGATTATTCTTCTTCTTTAGTAGCCATGTGGCGAATAATGTCTTCACTGATTTTAGCAAGACGATCGAATTCTTGAATCGCAGCACTTTCAGCGTTAACTTTAAGAAGCATGTAGTAACCATCACGGAAATCATTGATTTCATATGCAAGACGGCGTTTACCCCATTCTTTTGCTTCTACTTCCGCACCATTATCAGTAAGGATTGTGTTGAAACGTTCAACTAAAGCTTTTTTAGCTTCTTCCTCAATGTTTGGACGGATGATATACATAATTTCGTATTTTCTCATCACTGTCACCTCCTTTTGGTCTAAGCGGCCCAATTGGGCAAGGAGCAATTATTTATAATTACTCACAAGATAAGATTATAGCATAGTTATAGCGGCTTTGCAACGAACGGTTCGCCTTATTACGATTAATTGTAATCCGACGGTTCAAGTCTCAAAAAAAGACCCTACATATGGAAAGGTAGGGTCTTTGAATCTTAAACATTAAAGCGGAAATGGATAACATCGCCATCGTTAACGATGTATTCTTTTCCTTCCAAACGTACTTTACCTGCTTCTTTTGCAGCACCATGACTGCCCGCTTCAAGTAAATCGGTATAAGAAACCGTTTCGGCACGGATGAAACCACGTTCGAAGTCCGTGTGAATGACGCCTGCACATTGAGGGGCCTTCATTCCTTTGCGGAATGTCCAAGCACGCACTTCCTGTACACCAGCTGTAAAGTATGTTGCCAATCCAAGCAGGTTATAAGAAGCACGGATCAACTGATCAAGACCAGACTCCTCGATGCCAAGTTCAGATAGGAACATTTCCTTTTCTTCACCTTCAAGCTCTGCAATCTCTTCTTCGATTTTGGCACAAATCACGATCACTTCTGCATTTTCCTTAGCAGCATATTCACGTACTTGCTGTACATATTCATTATCGTCAGCATTCGCCACTTCATCTTCGCTCACGTTCGCCACATAAAGCGTCGGTTTCGCTGTAAGTAAATGCATGCCCTTCACGATTTTTTGCTGTTCTTCAGTAAACTCGACGGTACGTGCAGGCTTTTCATCTTCCAATGCTTCTTTTAAAGCTACAAGGATTTCATGTTCCGCCACAGCTGCTTTATCTTTTTGCTTGGCCATTTTTCCGACACGGTCGATGCGTTTGACGACAGATTCCAAATCGGCAAGGATCAATTCAAGGTTGATGACTTCGATATCATCGATTGGATTCACTTTTCCGGAGACATGGGTAATGTTATCGTCTGCAAAACAACGGACGACTTGACAAATGGCATCCACTTGACGGATATGGGAAAGGAATTTATTACCCAACCCTTCTCCTTTACTTGCTCCTTTTACGATTCCGGCGATATCGGTGAATTCAAATGCGGTCGGAACCGTCTTTTTCGGTTTTACCAATTCAGTCAGTTTTTGCAGACGGTGATCTGGCACTTCCACGATCCCGACATTTGGGTCGATCGTACAGAAAGGATAGTTCGCAGATTCCGCACCTGCCTGAGTAATTGCATTAAACAAAGTGGATTTACCTACGTTAGGCAAACCGACTATACCAGCTGTTAAAGCCATTTATATTTCACTCCTTCAAGATGATTCGTACATATGGGAAAAGAACTGATCTTCAATAAAGACCCTCCAATTACCTAAACCTTTCCCAATTATAGATTTCGCTTCCTAAAAAGACAAGTAAATCATGAGAAACGCGCAGGACTACTTTCGCTCAAAAAAAAAGCATGATCACTCCTCATGCTTTTGCAGAACTTTTTTCATTTTCTTTGCGAATTCACGTCGAGGCAGCATCACGCTATGGCCGCATCCTTCACATTTTATCCGTATATCCATACCGAGCCGTATAATTCTCCACTTATTAACCCCACAAGGATGCGGTTTTTTCATTTCGACAATATCCTTAAGCGCAAATTCCTTTTCTTCCATAACCATGAGCCCCCTAATCCCTATGACTCGCTGCCATTGTACGTAGATTTAATCCCACTTGAACCAAGCGCAGCACTCATTTCATTTCTTAATATCCTACTGATTTCAATGTGATGCATCGGCTTTGTTTCCGCCTTAATCCGAAAGACGACTTCTTCAGGACTAATTTTTTCAATTCCCAAAAATTCAGGTGTTTTGATCAAGGCCTCGTATTTGCCTTCCATACTGTTTAAAAGATCAATCAGCACCTTCTCAGCACGCTCGACCGATCCATCGTTAGGTATGGTCACATCAACAACAGCCATGCTATTTAAAATGGAATAATTCGTGACCTGGATGATGCTGCCGTTGGGTATGAAGTGCAATTCACCTGCACCGCTTTTAATTTTCGTTGTACGAAGCCCGATTTCAATGACTTCCCCTTCAAAATTATTGATTTTAATATAATCCCCAACCGAGAAATGATCTTCAAAAATAACGAAAAATCCTGTAATTATATCCTTGACCAAACTTTGAGCACCAAACCCAACTGCCAAACCGAGAACACCGGCACCAGCGAGTAACGGCATTACCTTAAGTCCGAAAATTTCCAAAATCATCATCAAAGCAATGAAATTGATGACATAAGTGATGATATTCTCGAGCAATTTAATGAGTGTCGCTTCCCTGCGCTCCGATACCCGAATGGGACTCCTTAAACGTGCTTTGAAAAATTTATTCAGAATAGTCTTTCCTATTCTAATAATGATACGCGATAACAACAGAACAAGGAAGATTTTAATAATCCCCTCGCCCATAAGCAGCCATATCTTTTCATCCAATATCTCTTTTGTAACGTTATCATAAATGCGATCCATATTTTCCTCCTGCCTGATGCAATTAACTGCAAATCTTTTAATTCGCCTATATGCCATATAGACGTATTCCTCTACCCTTCATGCACTGAGATAACCATGAGCAGAGCGATTTTCTCTATTTTATCAATAAATAATGGTTTCTGTACAAAAAAAATTTGGGTATATAGGTAAAAGAATTAGAAATTTTTTCCCAAATATTCAAGTGATTATTTACTAGAAAGTATAAATGAAAGCAATTGGTAGAGGATAACGTCGATTTATATCCCCTTCACCTGTTTGCATGTTCTATAAAAAATTCCCTCATCCATGATGTTAAATACCGTATATTTTCCCCTTTTTATCCGTATACTGTAATACCAAATAAAGTAAAGGAGTTGAGCCGATGAATCTGAATTCTAGTCTATTTAATAATAATAAAAATAGATTGAGTCGCATCCTGCATGAAGATACGGATGCATCCAAACAAATTTCCCAGGAATTAATCAACCTCCTACCAACCGGAAAGCTCCAACCAATCGTCATCGTCTGCATAGGCACGGACCGTTCCACAGGCGATTCACTCGGACCACTTGTCGGCACTCTGCTTAGTGAAAAAGCTGAAAACGATTCTTCTTCATTCCATGTTTATGGTACTCTGGATGACCCTATACATGCGATGAATTTACAGGAGAAATTAAATGAAATCAAAAAGATGCATGCCAATCCCTTTATCGTCGGAATCGATGCTTGCTTAGGGAAAATGAAAAGTGTCGGCATCGTTCAAATCGGCCCGGGACCAGTGAAACCAGGGGCTGGGGTCAATAAAGATCTTCCTTCCGTCGGAAATGCCCATATTACAGGAATCGTGAATGTAAGTGGATTCATGGAGTTCATGGTCTTGCAGAACACGCGACTTAATCTTGTGCTAAAAATGGCCAAAACCATTGCCGAGGGGATTTATGAAGCACAAAATCATTATCCAATAAAACCTTCCATCACTCCTTTCACATGGTCATTCAAGCAGGAAAAAACCCTTTGATATTGGTTCATCATAAAAAAAAGGAAGGGGCCATCCCCTTCCTTCTTTTTTATACATAATACATGAAAGTAACCAGAATCGCGGTGATCATTATGCCCGGAAGCAGATTTGCCACCCTTATTTTAGTCAGACCTATAATATTCAAGCCAATCGCCAAAATCATGACTCCCCCAGTTGCCGTCATTTCCAGTATGAAGGAATCCATTAAAGCAGTTGGGATCATCGTATTGATCTGCCTTGAAAAAATCGCTATGAATCCCTCATAAAGAATGACCGGAAATGCTGAAAAAAGTACACCTATGCCAAGCGTGCTGGCTAGGACCAATGCTGTAAAGCCATCGATGATCGCTTTTGTTATCAAAACGTCATGATCATTCCGGATACCGCTATCCAGGGCACCGATGATGGCCATCGCCCCAATGCCAAATATGAGCGTAGCCGTTACAAACCCCTGAGATATCGAAGTTCCTTCCTTCGCTTTCATCCTGCGTTCAATCCAGTTGCCTAAAGAATTTAGCCTCGCCTCAAGATTCATCCATTCACCGAGAACAGCCCCTCCGACAATACTTAAAATGACAACAAGGAAATTATCGCTTTTAAAACCCATCTGCAAACCTAAGACCATGACAGCCAAACCGATACCGCTCATGACCGTTTCTTTTATCTTTTCAGGTATATTTTGTAAAAATCTCCCTAAAATCGAACCAATTAAAATGCAGGCACCATTCACCAAAGCCCCTAATAATACCATCTCATCCACCTAATTTTCTGCATATGTCGTCATGATCTTTTCATAAGGGGATCTAAGAGGAAAGGTTCTCTTGATCGATCAAGTTCAATATTCTCTCTAAATCTTCTTTTGAAAAGAATTCTATTTCTATTTTTCCTTTTTTCTTGCTTTGTTTAATCGTTACGCTCGTTCCTAATCTTTCACGCAGACTTGTCTCCCGTTGCTTTATGAAGATATCCTTTTTTTCCTGTTTCTTATGTTTGGTTTCACGTGAAACGGTATCATTCAATTGATGTATATATTGCTCGAGCTGTCTGACATTCATTCCTTCTTTAAGGATTTTATCCGCTACCGGCTTAAGCATCTCTTTTTTCTTTAAACCTAGCAATGCCCGGCCATGCCCCATGGAAATTTCCCCGTCGGAGATATATCTCCTAATCCCTTCAGGCAAAGATAGCAATCTGACATGGTTTGCTATATGGGGTCGGCTTTTACCAAGCCGATTGGCCAACTGCTCCTGGGTGAACTCCAATTTTTCAAGAAGCGTTTGATAAGCGACAGCCTCCTCGATCGGATTCAAATCTTCCCGTTGCAGGTTTTCCAAAATCGCCAGTTCCATCATCTGCTGTTCGCTCAATTTCCTCACAACGACCGGAACTGTCTTTAAACCAGCTTCCTTGGCAGCACGATAACGTCTTTCCCCAGCCACGATTTCATATCCCTTTATGCTTTCCCGGGCAATAATCGGCTGTAATATCCCATGTTCCATGATGGATTGCTTTAATTCTTCTATAGCTTCAAGCCGAAAGCTCTTTCGGGGCTGATAAGGATTTGGCCTTAATTCCCTTAATTTGATTTCTCGCACGATTTCATCTTTACTGATTTCCCCACTGTTGAAAAGTGCGTTAAGTCCTTTGCCAAGTCCTTTAGCCATTTGATACCACTTCCTTTGCCAGTTCTAGATAGACCTCCGCCCCTCGTGACTTTGGATCATATATAATTATCGGTTCTCCATGACTCGGTGCTTCACTCAAACGGACATTGCGGGGAATGATGGTTTGATAGACTTTATCCTGAAAGTATTTTTTGACTTCTTCTATGACCTGGAGACCTAGATTCGTTCTTGCATCCAACATCGTCAATAGCACACCCTCGATTTTCAACTCATGGTTCAAATGCTTTTGGACGAGGCGGACCGTATTCAATAGTTGACTCAAACCCTCCAATGCATAATATTCACATTGTACCGGTATCAAAACTGCATCGGCGGCCGTTAAGGCATTAAGCGTAAGCAAACCCAATGATGGAGGGCAGTCAATCACAATGTAATCATATTGGCCCTGCACCTCTTCTAATGCCCTTTTTAGTCGGACTTCCCTTGAGATGGTTGGAACAAGTTCAATTTCTGCACCTGCAAGTTGAATTGTCGCAGGTATGGCATATAGGTTTTCTACCTTTGTTTCCATGATGACGGTACTGGCCTCGACATCATCAACCAATACATCATAAATACATTGTTCCACATCAGCTTTGTCGATACCCGCACCGCTTGTCGCATTTCCCTGCGGGTCAATGTCGACCATTAAGACTTTTTGTCCTATGTATGCAAGACAAGCACTCAGACTGACAGAAGTTGTCGTTTTTCCAACACCGCCCTTTTGATTGGCAATGGCGAGAATCTTACCCACGAATTCACCCGCTTTCAACTATCTTCATCACGCTTTTATTTATTGATTTTTACCGTAAATCCATTTATTTCTTTCTATTTTATCATGAATGTTACTGGAAGAAATCGTTTTCTGAAATTCCTCTTAAAATTTAAACTATATCTAAAAGCATCAAAAATCCGGGAAAAGTCGAATGTTTTTTAAGGTGGAAATCTTGGCTTGAAAATAAAAAAAGCTTGGTAATCGGAGACTACCAAGCGGGTAAGGATAGGGAATCAAGATTTTTTCTTGGGTATTTTAATCGTGAACTGATAATACTCCTCGAATTCTTCTTCCTCTGCATCCAAATTTATTCCATTGTCTGTAACCATATTGAGTGATTGGCGTATGGTATTCACGGCAATCCTCATGTCTTTACTGAACGCTTTTCGCTTAGGTTTCGGCTTTTGCACAGTACCCGCCAAGAGCTTGACGACCTGCTCTTCGGTCTGTTTGACGTTTAACCCTTTTTCGATGATTTCCAAAAGCAGTTTAAGCTGCTTTTCAGGACTCTTCAACGGTATCAACGAGCGGGCATGGCGTTCCGTAATTTGCTTTTGAAGAAGTGCATCCTGAACCTCCTGAGGCAGCTTAAGCAGCCGAAGCTTATTCGCCACGGTAGATTGACCTATTCCCAGTCTTTGTGCCAAAGCTTCTTGTGTTAAACTATGCAGCTCCAATAGTTTTCCATAAGCCAAAGCTTCTTCAATCGGAGTCAGTTCTTCACGCTGAAGGTTTTCAATCAGCGCAACGGAAGCCGTTTCTGTATCGGTGAAATCTTTGATTATAGCAGGTGCCAATTCCCAGCCAAGCTTTTGCATGGCCCGAAAACGACGCTCACCTGCAATGATTTCATACTTTTCCTGACCATATGCCCTTACTACAATTGGTTGAATGATCCCATGTGTATGGATCGTTTGAGCCAATTCGGCAATTTTATCGTCATTAAAAACGGTCCTTGGTTGAAATCGATTAGGCACAATAGCAGAAATGGAAATTTTTCTTATCTCTTCATTATTATTGCTAGGTGTCTCCATCTCTAGTTGCTCTTCTTCTTTTTCGCCAAACCCAAAGAACCGCGAAAAAGGATGCTTCATCTTCCTACACCACCTTTTAAAACTCCCAAATAACATATTCTCTATTTAAAGGACAAGTCCTGCATACATTTCCCGACATGGTTATACATATGGTCCTTCACTGTAAAAAACATGTCGACTGGCGCCATCAAGGCAATAATGAGGAATGGACGGCCAGTTATTATACATATCTGCCGGCTTGCACAAGATTATTTCCCTGAATCAGCCAGCACAGGGCACAAGTACACGTACCGCAAATGCCTTCTTGTTGCAAATCCGTATTGAGTGAAAATAATAAGGTCATACATTCATAGTAAAAGAAAATAAGGGCAAGTACCAGCCAAATATATCTGGATCATCTACGTTTACCATGAAAACTTACTCAGCATACAGAGGTTATTCAATAGGCTGCTTGTTCGGTGTCCCTGGTTTTCTCGGGTATTTTTTAGGAGTCTTCTTCACTTTTTTTACAGTAATGATGTTTCTTTCACTATTTTCCTCTGGCAATGTGAAAGGATGAATTTCTTCGATTTTTCCGCCTAACGTAAAAATGGCCTTCTTCCCTATGTCCATTTCATCATGTGCACTAGCCGCTTTCATGGCAATGAACGTCCCATCCAGTTTAACGAGCGGCAAACATAGTTCACTTAGAACGGACATCCTGGCTACTGCCCTTGCCATGACAATATCATAGGATTCGCGATGCTCCTGTTTTTGGGCGAAGGTTTCCGCCCGGTCATGATAGAAGGAAACTCCCTTTAATTGCAAGGAATCCGCAAGGTGATTCAAAAAAGAAATTCGCTTATTCAAGGAGTCCACAATCGAGACGTGGATATCAGGGAAACAAATCTTCAATGGAATACTCGGAAACCCAGCTCCAGCCCCGACATCGCAAATTCGGTATGATTCGTTAAAGTCAAAATAGAAGGCTGCACTGATTGAATCGTAAAAATGCTTAAGATAGACTTCTTCTTTATCAGTGATGGCTGTTAAGTTCATCTTTTCGTTCCATTCCACCAATAATCGATAATAAGTGTCAAACTGATCAAGCTGCTGGGGAGAAAGCTCAATCCCTTTCTCCAGCAATGCTTGTTGGAACTGTTCAATATTCATGTCTTTTCAATCCTTTTCGGGTATTTCCATTACTGAGATACTCTGGCGATCTTTCCTTGTTCCAAATAAACAAGCAAAATGGAAACATCAGCGGGATTCACACCGGAAATTCTTGAAGCCTGAGCTACTGATAGCGGGTGGACCTGCTTTAATTTTTGACGTGCTTCCGATGCAAGCCCAGAAATTGCATCATAATCGATATTCTCTGGAATCTTTTTGTTCTCCATTTTTTTCAGGCGATCGACTTGCTGCAAGGATTTTTCGATATATCCTTCATACTTGATCTGGATTTCGACCTGTTCCGTCACTTCATCGCTCAGTTCGACATCACTTGGCGCCAACTTCTGAATATGGGAGTAATCCATTTCAGGCCGTTTCAATAAATCGGAGGCACGGATTCCATCCTTCAACTCACTGCCGCCACTTTCAGTAATGACTTCTTGTACCTCTTTGGTCGGTTTGATGAAGTTTGATTTCAGTCGTTCCTTTTCCATTTCAACCGCTTCTTTTTTCATGAGGAATCGATTGTAGCGTTCTTCTTTGATCATTCCGATATTGAATCCAATTTCCGTTAACCGTAAATCGGCATTATCATGACGCAATAATAAACGATATTCTGCACGTGAAGTCAGCAATCGGTATGGTTCATTCGTTCCTTTCGTTACAAGGTCATCAATGAGAACACCAATATAGGCATCCGAACGGCTTAAAATCAGTTCTTCCTTACCCATTGCATTCAATCCAGCATTAATACCGGCCATCAATCCTTGCCCTGCTGCTTCCTCGTAGCCGGATGTCCCGTTAATTTGGCCAGCTGTATAAAGATTTTTGATCTTCTTGGTTTCAAGTGTAGGCCATAGCTGTGTAGGAACGATAGCATCATATTCAATCGCATATCCAGCACGCATCATTTCCGCCTTTTCAAGTCCTGGAATGGTTTGCAGGATTTTCATTTGTACATCTTCAGGCAGACTCGTAGATAAACCTTGCACATAAACTTCCTTTGTATTGCGACCTTCAGGTTCAAGGAATATTTGATGCCTTGGTTTATCATTAAAACGTACGACTTTATCTTCAATCGATGGACAATAACGCGGACCAGTTCCTTTGATCATTCCCGAATACATTGGTGAACGGTGTAGATTCTCATCAATGAGCTGGTGTGTCCCCTCATTCGTATACGTTAACCAGCATGGCAATTGATCCGTTATGAATTTTGTCGTTTCATAAGAAAATGCACGCGGAACTTCATCGCCAGGTTGAATTTCCGTTTTGCTATAATCTATGGATGAGCTATTCACGCGTGGCGGCGTTCCTGTTTTAAAACGGACCAAATCAAATCCTAACTGCTCTAAATGTTCAGAAAGCCTGATGGAAGGCTGCTGATTATTAGGGCCGCTTGAATATTTCAGTTCCCCTAAAATGATTTCACCGCGTAAATATGTTCCAGTCGTGATTACGACAGTTTTCGCACGGTATACCGCGCCTGTTTTAGTGATGACCCCCGTGCAAACATTGTTTTCAACAATTAATTCCTCTACCATTCCTTGAATCAATGTTAAATTTTCTTGGTCTTCTATCGTCTTTTTCATTTCTTGTTGATAGAGAAATTTATCTGCCTGCGCCCGCAATGCACGAACAGCCGGACCTTTAGCCGTATTGAGCATCCTCATTTGAATATGGGTCTTGTCGATATTTTTCCCCATTTCTCCGCCTAATGCGTCAATTTCCCTAACGACTATCCCTTTTGCCGGCCCACCAACAGAGGGATTGCATGGCATGAAGGCGACCATATCCAAGTTAATGGTGATCATCAACGTTTTAGCTCCGACCCTTGCCGCTGCAAGGCCTGCCTCACTGCCAGCATGACCGGCGCCAATAACAATGACATCATAGCTACCTGCTTCGTACTGCATATCCTTTTCCTCCTTTTACGCTTATTTTCCTAAACAAAATTGAGAGAACAATTGGTTGATCAAATTATCCTGAACGCTTTCGCCGATGATTTCTCCAAGTAGCTCCCATGCTTTCGTGAAATCGATTTGAACCAAATCAATCGGTGTTCCCATTCCAATAGCATCGATTGCATCTTCGATAGACTGTAATGCCTGTCCCAGCAAAGCTATATGCCTTGCATTGGAAACATACGTCAGGTCTCCCGTTTCTAAAGAACCCTCGAAAAATAAAGAAGCGATGGCTTCTTCCAATTCATCGACCCCTCGATCCTCCAGTAATGAAGTCGTAACAACTTTATGGGATGCGGCCATTTCCTTAACCTTTGCCATATCGATTTTTTGTGGAAGGTCGGTTTTATTGATGATAACGATGACATCCATACCCTCAACCGCTTGAAACAGTTTCTCATCTTCAGTAGTGAAATCATCGGAATAATTCAATACAAGCAATATTAAATCAGCCTCTTTTAATACTGCACGAGACCGTTCAACTCCAATTCGTTCGACGATATCTTCCGTTTCACGAATCCCTGCCGTATCGACAAGTTTAAGCGGTACACCGCGAACATTGACATACTCTTCGATTACGTCACGTGTTGTACCTGGAATATCAGTGACGATCGCTTTATTTTCATGAACCAGGCTGTTAAGCAAAGAAGATTTTCCGACATTAGGGCGCCCTATGATAACGGTCGCAAGCCCATCACGAAGTATTTTCCCCTGTTGGGCCGTGTGAAGCAGTTTCTCTATTTCATTCTTCACATAACTGCCCTTTTCCAAAAATATGCGATGCGTCATTTCTTCGACATCATCATATTCCGGATAATCTATATTTACCTCGACTTGAGCGAGGGTCTGTAAAATTTCTTGACGCAGATTTTGGATTAATTTCGAAAGCCGGCCTTCCATTTGACCTAATGCAACATTCATGGCTTTATCCGTTTTAGCCCGGATCAAATCCATAACGGCCTCAGCTTGCGAGAGATCGATCCTGCCATTCAAAAAAGCCCGTTTCGTAAATTCACCAGGCTCCGCTAAACGAGCACCTTGTGAGAGAATAAGCTGCAATACCCGATTGACCGAAACGATTCCACCGTGACAATTTATTTCAACAACATCTTCTCTTGTAAATGTCTTTGGACCCATCATGACAGAAACCATGACTTCCTCTATGATTTCACCTGTTTTAGGCTGGATAAGGTGGCCATAATGAATCGTATGCGATTTCACTTCAAGCAATCCTTTTCCACCTGGTCCTTTAAAGATCCTATCGGCTATTTCTATGGCCTCATCACCGCTGATTCTAACGATGGCGATTGCCCCTTCCCCTAAGGGAGTAGAGATAGCGGTGATTGTATCGAATTCCATGCTTTCACCTCTTATATATTGATGGTTCTATTTTTTTCTGTTAATAAAATCGTCGAATCCCTAAATTACTACAATACCACAGTATATTCATGAAAAAAAGTAGATACTCCTTCCTTCCAAGAGTTATCCACATGCAATTAATCCATATTCTGTAACATCCATTCTAACTTATCCACATGTGAATAACAAATATCGCCCGCTCCCCATTCTTCCACTCCCTTTGCGAATCAAGAGAATATAAAAAGAAATTTGTCAGTTATTGTTGAATTCAAGCTCTGAAAAAAACATTCGACACACAACGGTTTCATGGCCTAAAAAAAGAACCCCTGCTTAAAAGCAGTGGGTTCATTTAAGTGGAGTAATGACCAAGTGGCGATATGGCTCAGTCCCACTTGAAGTTGTTTTTATTTTTGGATAATCCAAGAGGGCATTATGGATGACCTTACGTTCATAGGATGGCATCGGCTCGAGTGAAACAGCCTTGCCTGTTTTCATGGCTTTATTTGCCATTCTTTCAGCCAATTGGATTAAGGTGCCATTGCGGCGATTTCGATAATCTTCTGCATCCACAGTAATATTCAAAAACTGCTTCGAATACCGATTTGCAACAAGCTGCGCTAAATACTGAAGTGAATTTAGTGTTTGACCCCTTTTTCCAATCAATAATGCAATTTTATCACCTGATAAATGGAATGTTACGTTCTTCCCTTTACGCGTGACATCTATTTGTGCATCCACTCCCATTTCCATGCTGACATTCTTCAAAAACCCAAGTGTCTCTTCAATGGGTTCTGCAGGCAATGTCACATGGACAATCGCCTGCCTTGCACCAAATAAACCAAAAAATCCTTTTTTGCCCTCATCTTCTATTTCAATCTCCACGCGATCTTTCGTGCTGTTCAGTTGAGCTAAAGCTAAATTTACTGCTTCTTCGACAGATTGTCCTGTAGCAGTTACTTTTTTCACTTTTTCTTTGCCCCTCCCGCGTTTTCCGCAGCTGCTTTTCTAAGATCCGGACCTTTGATGAAATATGTTTGAACGATACCGAAAAGGTTACCAACTACCCAGTAAAGAGAAAGAGCAGCGGGGAAATTAATAGCAAAAACAACAATCATGATTGGCATGATGTAAAGCATCATCGTCATTTGTGCCGCCATTTGTGGATTGGAGTTCATTCCAGCCATGGACATCTTTTGCTGAATAAAAGTCGTGATACCCGCAACGACCGGTAAAATATAATAAGGATCCGGGGAACCTAAATCAAACCAAAGAAAACTATGTAAAGCAATTTCTTCCGTCCGGCTGATTGCATGGTAAAATCCGATCAAAATCGGCATTTGCACCAATATCGGCAAACATCCCGCCAATGGATTCACATTATATTTTGAAAATAGAGCCATTGTTTCTTGCTGTAGTTTTTGTTGTGTGGCAGCATCTTTTGAGCTGTATTTTGCTTGAAGTTCTTTCATTTCAGGCTGAATGGCCTGCATTGCTTTCGAGCTTTTCACCTGTTTGATCATTAATGGAAGTAATGCTAAGCGAATGATAAGTGTTACACCGATGATTCCCAAACCATAGTTCTCGCCAAATGCTTCAGAAAGCCAAATGATCAGGGCTGATAATGGATAGACAATGTATGAATTCCAAAAACCTTCACTCTCTGCAGTAATAGGTTCTTTAATTTCCGTACATCCTGCTAACAACATCATTATCGAGGCTAGTCCAATAATGAGTAATATTCGTTTTTTCAACCGTAATTTCCTCCTAACTGCAATCAATCTTTTTTGAAACAATTGTGAACTGTTTATTAGAAGATTTCAAGGAAAAGTAATCCACTTTTTTCCACAGTTTACAATCGGGATATTCTATGTCATCTTTCTCAAGTAACCACATGATACGGGGAGTGCTTATTCGATATAAGGGGACTTTATTGTTTTTTCTTTTTAAAGTTTAATGATTCAGAACGTTTCAGGACATGGATCAAGCTGCTTTTCACCTGGAAAAAGTCCATCTCAGCCGCTGGTTTTCGAGCAATCACAATATAATCCTTACCTTCTTCTATATCTTCTTTCAATTCCAAAAACGCTTGCCGTATGTATCTTTTGATTTGGTTCCTGACAACGGCGTTCCCGATTTTTTTACTGACTGAAAGGCCGATCCGAAAATAATCCTGACCCGGCTTTTCAAGGACATAGACTACGAATTGCCGATTAGCAGAAGATTCACCTTTTTTAAACACAAGCTGAAATTCGTCCTCTTTCTTAATCCTTAACTTTTTTTTCATTTTTACACCTTCATTACATGAATTGAGTCTCAGTAAATCCCTTATTTTGCGAAAAAAGACCACTGAGACTTTTCAGTGGTCTATGCAGATAATACTTTTCTGCCCTTACGGCGACGTGCAGCGATAACTCTACGTCCGTTTTTCGTGCTCATACGTGCACGGAAACCGTGAACTTTACTATGTTTGCGGTTATTCGGTTGATAAGTTCTTTTCATTATATGACACCTCCCTGAGGAATAACAGTTAAAGACAGTCTTTACAATTATATAGATGGAGGTTTCTACTTGTCAACCTCATCCATAAAAATATTTCATTTTTAATGCTCAATGTCCAGTAGGCCTTTTTTTACTACCTAGCCTATTGTAAATGATTTTGCTCCGAACTGATATAGAAATTTTTGGGGAAAGGAAAATTCCCATCATTTTATCCATTAGCACAAATATGAGATTCGCATTGAATCATCCCTTGATCGGCACAACATTCGACAAATAATAAGAATGAACCTGAGTCACTTTCGATCTGTCTCATGCAGGTCCTCCAGCTTGAACACCTCGGTTCAAGTTAAATTAATTCTGGCCTGCAATCACGGTCTGTGGATAAAATTCGACATGTTTTTTTCTATCCACAAACCATTTTATAGACTTTTACACATAACAATGGCCTGTGGAAAAGTTTTTCCCACAAGCTCGGTAAGTTGTGGATAAAGTTTTCTAAACCATTGCAAGACGCCTGAATTTCTGATATTATATTTGTGTTTTCACTCTGAATAACTTTATCAACAGGGAACGTTTATCCACAGATTGTGCATAACTTGTGGATAGTTTATTCGACCTGTGTATATTAATCTGTCCACAGATGGTGGATATTGTCGAAAACCCTTTTTTCTTCTTTATTATATAATTCTTAAAATGCCTGTTGATGAATAAACATTCAAATCTGCACTGGCTCACCAGATGCAGTCTGTACAAAGGTTGTACAACGCAAGATATAGTTTTTAGGCACTTCACATTACACAACACAAAATCCCTTATACAGCTCACCGAACCTTTGCTGTCAAAATTCATATAAAGACGGCAATCGATGAGTTTATTTGTGCCTATACATTTAGATACAATTATTAAAATTTTTTTGCAAAGGAGGGATAAGTTTGGATAACATCGATAGCCTCTGGAACCAGGCGCTCGGAAAAATCGAAAAAAAAATAAGTAAACCAAGTTTTGAAACTTGGCTTAAATCAACCAAGGCTTATTTACTGCAAGGTGATACCTTAACAGTCACCGCTCCCAATGAATTTGCCAGGGATTGGCTTGAAGAACGCTATTCCCATCTTATTTCCGATGTATTGTTTGAACTTACCGGTGAGGAATTGGAAGCAAAATTCATCATTCCCCCAAATCAAGAAGATGATGATTTTACCGTTCCTGTTCAGCCTAAAAAGATAAAAAAACAGGACAAAGAGCATGCTGCATTTCCACAGCATATGCTGAATGCGAAAAATACATTCGATACATTTGTCATCGGCTCCGGCAATCGTTTTGCCCATGCCGCGTCTCTCGCTGTCGCAGAAGCTCCTGCCAAAGCCTATAATCCCCTATTCATTTACGGGGGCGTAGGACTTGGAAAAACTCATTTAATGCATGCAATCGGGCACTATGTTCTTGAGCATAATCCGAATGCAAAGGTCGTTTATTTATCGTCTGAAAAGTTCACGAATGAATTCATCAACTCGATCCGGGACAATAAAGCTGGGGAATTCCGTGATAGATACCGAAGTGTCGATGTTTTATTAATTGATGATATTCAATTTCTTGCGGGAAAAGAACAAACTCAAGAAGAGTTTTTCCATACATTCAATGCGTTGCATGAAGAAAGCAAACAGATTGTCATCTCTAGTGACCGCCCGCCAAAAGAGATACCTACACTCGAGGATCGCCTTCGTTCGAGGTTTGAGTGGGGCTTGATCACGGATATCACACCTCCTGACCTGGAAACGCGGATTGCCATATTGCGTAAAAAGGCAAAAGCTGAGGGCCTTGATATCCCAAATGAAGTCATGCTCTATATTGCCAACCAAATCGATTCCAATATTCGTGAGCTGGAGGGTGCACTTATTCGTGTCGTCGCCTACTCTTCATTGATCAATAAAGATATTAATGCCGATTTGGCAGCTGAAGCATTAAAAGACATCATCCCTAGCTCCAAACCTAAAATAATCACCATCTTGGAAATCCAGAAGACGGTCGGTGAACACTATAGTGTCAAACTTGAGGATTTCAAGGCAAAAAAACGGACAAAATCCGTAGCCTTTCCAAGACAGATTGCCATGTATCTTTCCAGGGAGTTAACGGACTCATCCCTGCCCAAGATAGGTGATGAGTTTGGGGGTCGCGATCATACGACCGTTATCCATGCACATGAAAAAATCTCCAAACTCATGCAAACGGACACCCAGCTTCAACGTCAGGTTAAAGAAATCCAGGACCAGCTGAGGGTATAATGGATTCTGGATAATGTGAATAACTGACGACTACTTACACACAGTCTGTCCACATGTGGATAGACTGTTTTTCCTTAGGTTGAGTGGACTTATCCACATATCAACAGGCCCTACTACTATTACTACTATCTTTTTTTAATAAAAATTATTAATAAATATGCCTATTCGGCAATAAAAAATTGGAGGATGAAACATGAGATTTATAATCCAAAGAGATCGATTAGTTCATAGTGTCCAAGAAGTAATGAAAGCAGTCACATCAAGGACGACGATTCCGATTCTAACGGGGATAAAAATAAGCGTTACTAGTGAGGGTGTCACTCTAACGGGAAGTGATTCAGATATCTCCATCCAATCATTCATTCCGGCTGAGGTTGACGGAGATGAAATTGTTGAAGTTAAAACTAGCGGCGGCATTGTCCTGAATGCCCGTTTTTTCAGTGAAATTGTCAAAAAGCTGCCAATGGATACTGTAGAAATTGAAGTGGAGAATAACTTTCAAACGATTATTCGCTCAGGTAAAGCTGAATTTAATCTAAATGGACTGGATCCTGAGGAATATCCACATCTCCCGATCATTGAAGAAGAAAATATTTTCAAACTTCCAACGGACCTTTTAAAGACCCTTATCCGCCAAACTGGCTTTGCAGTGTCCACGTCAGAAACACGCCCCATCTTAACAGGTGTAAACTTGAAGGTTCAAGATGACGAATTGACCTGTATTGCAACAGATAGCCATAGGCTTGCAATGAGAACGGCCAAAATAGAAAATAAAATTAACGGGACCTATAGCGTTGTAATCCCAGGTAAAAGTCTGAATGAGTTAAGTAAAATCCTTGATGATACAAACGAACTCATTGAAATCGTCATTACCGAAAACCAAGTACTTTTCAAAGCTGAAAATTTATTATTCTTCTCAAGACTGCTTGAAGGGAATTATCCGGATACATCACGCTTGATTCCATCTGATAGCAAAACGGATGTGACTGTTCACACTAAAGATTTTCTTCAAGCGATCGACAGGGCATCTTTATTGGCGAGAGAAGGAAGAAATAATGTCGTCAAATTGACAACCCTGGAAGGCCGTATAATCGAAGTCTCTTCCAACACCCCTGAAATTGGTAAAGTAATTGAAGAGGTTCAGGCAGAAGCCATTGAAGGTGAAGACCTGAAAATCTCATTCAGTGCCAAATTTGTAATGGATGCTCTAAAAGCGTTGGAAGGTTCCGATATAAAAATTAATTTCACAGGTGCAATGCGTCCGTTCGTCATTCGCCCGCTACATGATGATTCCATGTTGCAATTAATTCTCCCGGTAAGGACTTATTAAACCAAAATAATATTTTAAAAAAATTAAAGGCTTGTATAGCAGGTCTTTAATTTTTTTATATTTAAATATAGGTTTCCAAAGGGTTTTTAGCGTTTTTTCAATGCTGCAAGGAACGCTGAACCGTTAAAAACGAGAACTGAAAAAGCTATACTTTGTCTTAATGGGATTAATTTAGTAAAATGAAATATTAAAGACTACTTAGAAATGAGTGAGGCATGAAATGGACTCCATAAAAATCAATACCGAATATATTACGCTTGGACAATTCCTGAAATTGGCCGATTTGATTCAAAGCGGCGGAATGGCGAAATGGTTCTTAAGTGAATATGAGGTTTACATTAATGGCGAATTAGACGTGAGAAGGGGCAGAAAATTAAGATCAGGTGATAAAATAGAGATTCCTGGATTTGGCACCTACACAATTACAAGCTAAAACATAAGGGAAGAGCGGAATATGTATATTGAAAATATAAGTTTGAAAAATTACCGCAACTATACCGAATTGAATCTGACTTTTGAGAATAAAGTCAATGTAATCCTCGGCGAAAATGCTCAAGGAAAAACAAATGTCATGGAATCCATTTTTGTTTTAGCAATGGCAAAATCCCATCGGACCTCAAATGATAAAGAACTTATTCGCTGGGATGAAGAGTATGCTAAAATAGAAGGAAGAGTTAGAAAGAGAAATACCTCAATACCACTTGAGCTGACCATTTCAAAAAAAGGGAAAAAGGCGAAGTGCAACCATATTGAACAAAGAAAGTTGAGTCAATATGTCGGAAATATGAATGTGGTCATGTTTGCGCCTGAGGATCTTAACCTTGTAAAGGGAAGTCCTCTAGTCAGACGCCGTTTTATAGATATGGAAATTGGCCAGGTTTCTCCCGTATACCTTCATGATATGAGCCAATATCATAAAATACTTCAACAAAGAAATCATTACTTAAAGCTTCTGCAGACCCGGAAACAAACGGATACGACGATGCTTGACGTGCTGACTGATCAATTTATTCAGTATGCAGCGAAAATTGTCGAAAGAAGATACGAGTTTCTTTTAAAGCTCCAGCAATGGGCAGAGCCGATCCATTCGGGGATCTCCAGAAATCTAGAAGTATTGAAAATCCAATATAAACCGTCGCTTGATGTATCAGAATCTATGGATTTGACGAAAATGATAGAAGTATACACAGAAAAATTTGATAAAATAAAAACAAGGGAAATTGAACGGGGTGTAACATTGGTAGGTCCTCATCGTGATGACCTGGTTTTTTTTGTGAATGACCGTGATGTCCAGACATATGGTTCACAAGGACAACAGCGTACGACTGCCCTGTCTTTGAAACTTGCCGAAATTGAGCTGATCCATGAAGAAATCGGCGAGTATCCCATTTTATTATTGGATGATGTTTTATCGGAACTAGATGATTTCCGTCAATCCCATTTACTGAATACGATACAAGGAAAAGTGCAAACATTTGTGACGACACCCTCCGTTGATGGAATCGATCATCAAACCCTAAGAGAAGCGTCCACCTTTTATGTGAGTCAAGGAAGTATAAAAAAGGTTAAATGATGAGGTGAATGTATGTATCTCCATATTGGTGAAGACATTCTTGTGAAAACGGATGATGTCATAGCCATTTTAGATAAGAAGCTGCTTCAGGCCTCCCCAATCATCAATGAATTTTTGGAGAAAAAGTCTGAGGTAACTTACCATTTAGCAAAAAACTCGGTTAAATCGATTGTAGTGACGGACAAACAGGTATATTATTCACCGCTTGCGTCGTCCACTTTGAAAAAGCGTTCACTGCAGGCATCGCTCTTAATCGATGATATAGATATTCTTTGAATTGTAGCTAAACGTTATGATTACTCCTTAAAATTGATAAATGCCAAAAGAAAAGTGTAGGTGATACGAATGACAATGGAACAAAAAGAAGTACAAGCTCAGGCATACGATGAGAATCAGATACAGGTTTTAGAAGGCTTAGAAGCAGTTCGTAAACGTCCGGGGATGTATATCGGCTCTACCGCTGCAAAAGGACTTCACCATCTTGTTTGGGAAATTGTCGATAATAGTATTGATGAGGCACTAGCTGGTTTCTGTACGGAAATCAAAGTGACGATCGAAGAAGACAATAGCATAACCGTAGTCGATAATGGGCGGGGAATTCCAGTGGGCATCCATGAAAAAATGGGACGACCAGCTGTGGAAGTAATCATGACGGTCCTTCATGCGGGCGGAAAATTTGGCGGCGGAGGTTATAAAGTCTCCGGTGGTCTGCATGGCGTTGGGGCTTCAGTGGTGAATGCCTTGTCCACGGTATTGGAAGTTTATGTTCATCGTGAAGGCAAAATCCATTATCAGCAATTTAACCGAGGGATTCCTAAAGAAGATTTGAAAATTATCGGGGAAACCGATCATACCGGCACGACTGTTCACTTCGTTCCGGATGGTGAAATCTTCACGGAAACCCTGGAATATGATTTCGATACATTAGCCACGCGAATCCGTGAACTTGCATTCCTGAATAAAGGCTTGAAGCTGGTCATTGAAGATAAACGCGGGGAAGAAGAGAAAATCAGGGATTACCACTATGAGGGCGGCATCAAATCTTATGTTGAGCATTTGAACCGTTCTAAAGAGGTATTGCATGATGAACCGATTTTCATGGAAGGCGAGAAAGATGGAATTTCTGTTGAATTGGCATTGCAATATAATGACAGCTATATCAGTAATGTCTTCTCTTTCGCCAATAATATCCACACCTATGAAGGCGGTACGCACGAGTCAGGATTCAAGACAGCTTTGACCCGTGTCATCAATGATTATGCACGGAAAAATGGTCTCTTGAAAGAAGCGGATTCCAATTTCTCTGGTGAGGATGTCCGGGAAGGTTTGACGGCAATCATTTCGATTAAGCATCCTGATCCACAATTCGAAGGTCAGACGAAAACCAAACTCGGAAACTCTGAAGTAAGAACGGTCACCGATTCCATTCTTTCGGAAAGGCTGGATGCCTTCTTATATGAAAATCCTGCAGTGGCCCGGAAAATCGTAGATAAAGGGCAAATGGCGGCGAGAGCCCGTTTGGCAGCCAAGAAAGCACGTGAATTGACCCGGAGGAAAAGTGCTTTGGAAGTATCCAATCTACCGGGTAAATTGGCAGATTGTTCATCTAAGGACCCGGGTATCAGCGAATTGTACATCGTTGAAGGAAACTCGGCGGGAGGCTCGGCAAAACAAGGGCGGGACCGCCATTTCCAAGCCATTTTGCCGCTGAGGGGTAAAATCCTGAATGTCGAAAAGGCGCGATTGGACAGAATCCTGCATAATGAAGAAATAGGCACGATTATAACGGCACTCGGAACAGGAATTGGTGATGAATTCAATATTGAAAAAGCTAGATACCATAAAATTGTCATCATGACCGATGCGGATGTGGATGGTGCCCATATCAGAACACTGATGTTGACATTCTTCTACCGGTATATGCGAAAAATTATCGAGTATGGATATATATATATTGCACAGCCGCCACTTTTCAAGATCCAGCAAGGGAAAAAAGTGGATTATGCTTATAATGACCGCGAGCTTGAAGAAATCATGGCGAGTTTGCCAAGTACTCCTAAGCCTAACTTGCAGCGTTATAAAGGGCTGGGGGAAATGAACCCAGAGCAATTGTGGGAAACGACCATGAACCCTGAAACGAGAACGCTGCTTCAAGTCAGTTTGAAAGATGCTGCAGAGGCAGATGAAACTTTCGAGATGTTGATGGGCGACAAGGTGGAACCGCGACGTAACTTCATTGAAGAAAATGCAATTTATGTAAAAAATCTTGATATCTGATTTTTGACAGGATGCTTTCTACATCCTGTTCTTTAAATAGTGCACGAATAGTTAAATTTTAGATGAGAGTATAAGCTTTTAATAGGAGGTTGGCTCCATGTCAGAAAATGAAAGATCAGGTGTTAAAGAAATAAATATAAGTACCGAGATGCGGACATCGTTTTTGGATTATGCGATGAGCGTTATCGTGTCCCGGGCTTTGCCTGATGTAAGGGACGGTTTGAAACCGGTACACCGAAGAATTCTATATGCAATGAACGATCTTGGAATGACTTCGGATAAACCATTTAAGAAATCAGCCCGTATTGTCGGTGAAGTAATCGGTAAATATCACCCGCATGGTGATTCGGCTGTATATGAAACGATGGTACGGATGGCGCAACCTTTTAACTATCGCTATATGCTTGTAGATGGTCATGGCAATTTCGGTTCAGTCGATGGTGACCAAGCTGCCGCAATGAGGTACACAGAAGCGAGAATGTCAAAAATCTCGATGGAGCTACTCCGAGATTTAAATAAAGATACGGTCAATTTCCAGGATAACTACGATGGTTCAGAAAGAGAACCGGCAGTTATGCCTGCCCGTTTCCCGAACTTGTTAGTGAATGGTTCATCAGGAATAGCAGTAGGGATGGCAACCAATATTCCACCACATCAATTGGGTGAAGTAATTGACGGCGTACTGGCTTTAAGCAAGAATCCTGAAATTACAATTCCTGAGTTGATGGAATACATCCCTGGTCCGGACTTTCCGACAGCCGGTTTGATTTTAGGGAGAAGTGGCATCAGAAAGGCCTATGAAACCGGAAAAGGGTCAATCATTCAACGTGCGAAAGTCGAGATTGAAGAGAAACCCAATGGTAAACAGGTAATCCTTGTTAAGGAAATCCCTTATCAAGTGAATAAAGCCAGATTGATTGAAAAAATTGCCGAACTTGCTCGAGATAAGAAAATTGAAGGCATTACCGACTTACGGGATGAATCGGATCGCAATGGCATGCGCATTGTCATGGAGCTTCGAAAGGATGTTAATGCAAATGTCCTTTTAAACAATCTGTATAAGCATACCGCGATGCAGACCACCTTCGGAATCAACCTGCTTGCTTTGGTGGACGGACAGCCTAAAGTGCTGAATCTAAAACAATGCCTGCGCTACTACTTGGAGCATCAGCAGGTAGTCATACGGCGCAGGACTGAATTTGATTTACGGAAAGCGGAAGCGCGTGCCCATATTTTAGAGGGGTTGCGCATTGCACTTGATAATTTGGACGCGGTCATTTCGTTGATCCGCGGTTCCCAAACGACAGAAATTGCCCGTGAAGGCTTAATGACACAATTCTCACTTTCCGAAAAACAGGCTCAAGCCATCCTTGATATGCGTTTACAACGTTTGACAGGTCTGGAACGTGAAAAAATTGAAGAAGAATATCAGGCATTAATGGCAATAATTGCAGAATATAAAGCCATACTTGCTGATGAGGAAAAGGTTCTTGAAATTATTCGTGAAGAGCTTCTTGAAATTAAAGAGCGTTTTGATGATAAACGGAGAACTGAAATCACATTAGCCGGCTTTGAAAGCCTGGAAGATGAAGATTTAATCCCAGAGGAAAATATAATCGTGACACTTACGCATAACGGTTATATTAAACGCCTACCTGCAACCACATACCGCAGTCAAAAACGCGGGGGTCGCGGAATACAGGGTATGGGAACGAATACAGATGACTTTGTCGGTCACTTGTTAACCACATCGACCCATGACACTCTATTATTCTTCACCAACAAAGGTAAAGTCTATCGTTCAAAAGGATATGAAATACCTGAGTTCGGTAGAACGGCAAAAGGATTGCCGCTTATTAACTTGTTGGAAGTCGATAAAGGCGAGTGGGTCAACGCGATCATACCTGTGAAGGAATTTGCTGACGATTGGTATTTATTCTTCACGACCAGACATGGGGTATCGAAGCGTACACCTTTATCTTCTTTTGCAAATATCCGTAATAATGGATTAATTGCCCTAGGTTTACGTGAAGATGATGAATTGATTTCTGTCCGTCTTACGAATGGAGAGAAACAGATCATAATTGGAACGAAGTCCGGGATGATGATCCGTTTCCCTGAGACGGATGTACGGACAATGGGGCGTACTGCAGCGGGAGTGAAAGGGATTTCCTTAGGGACGAATGATGAAGTTGTCGGAATGGAAATTCTTGAAGATGATGAAGAAGTCCTGATCGTTACGAAAAACGGCTATGGAAAACGGACCTCTGCGGAGGAATACCGTATTCAAAGCCGTGGAGGAAAAGGAATAAAAACATGTAATGTCACTGAGAAAAATGGTGAACTTATAGCCGTGAAAACAGTAACGGGTGTAGATGAAGATTTGATGCTTATTACAGCAGCTGGTGTATTGATCCGAATGGAAGTCGAAGGCATTTCCAAAACGGGCCGTAATACACAGGGTGTTAAGCTCATCCGACTCGAATCCGCTGATAATGAATATGTTTCGACGGTAGCCATTGTAGGAAGGGAAGAAGAAGAAAAAGACATGGAAATAGAAACGGTCACGACTTCAGATTCAGATTCTGAACCTACTGTAAGTGAAGCAAGTGAAGAAACTGAAAAAGATACGGAAGAATGATCTTTTCCAAAAAAAAGACCCAGACAATTGAGCTGGGCTTTTTTTTGCTTAAGATGAATTATAAACTGATTTTATGAGTGTTCGAATTTGAGTAAAAAGACTTATCTTATTAAAGGTATCTAAAATAAAAATACTAATAAATTGAATTTTACTAGGTATTTAATCATAAAAAAGATAGTTTCTACCATGTTTTTCAAGTAGAATGATACTCACAAATATTACCGAGGTGAAACATTTTGCTAGTGAAAACTCGCTATTTAATCGAAGGCTGCATCCTGTCAAAAAAGATTAGAGGTCTTTCGGACAGACCCATAATGCATGAAAAAACAATATTGACCAAGCAATTAATCGAAGCTTTGCAAGCCTTTTTAATAACAGAGGTAAGCGTTGAAAAAACTTTGATTGATGGAAAGAGATTTATGCCGAAAGAAGCAGTGGATCCAGAATGGGATGAAATGGAAGAGTCATCGAATTTTACGGATTTTTATCTTAAGTCAGTACATACATATAAGCGATTATTCAAAAATTGGCAAGCGGGCAGTAAAGTCGAGGTGGATATGATTCGTTTAATCATGATTCCCCTTATGGACAAGGCTTTAGAGGAACCAGGAAACATTTTGAAGCTGCACCGCTATTGCAATAAAGAAGACTATATATATCATCATGCCATTTCCATTGGATTAATAGGGGGATATATTGCATCTAAAATGCAATGCAATAAGGCGGATGTCTACCAAGCCGCAATTGGCGGATGCCTGGCAGATTGCGGGATGGCAAAGCTGCCGCCAAGGTTACTAAGTAAAACGGCAAGCCTGACAGCAGATGATTACGAGGAGATACATTCTCATCCTATTTTCAGTTACAAGATGATTAAAGATAGTTCCATCATTAAGGATAGTGTGAAGATAGCCGTTCTTGAGCATCATGGGAGGTTAGATGGAACGGGTTATCCCAAAAGATTGAAATCAAAGCCCATGAACTTATTCTCAAAAATCATTGCGGTTTCAGATGTATTTCACGCCATGACTTCCGAGAGGACCTATAGAAAGAAACAGTCACCGTTTAAGGTATTAGAAAAGATCCTACATGATGATTTTGGTAAATATGATATTGAGGTAGTTAAAACCTTGCTATCAAGTTTCGCTATTTTTTTCATAGGAAGCAGGGTCAAATTGAACAATGGATTCATTGCTGAAATCATTTTTATTGATGCCGGCTCGGAAACAAGACCGGTCATAAAGGTGATGGATAGTGAGCAAATTATCAATTTAGGGATTAATCGTGAATTATACATAGAAGAAATACTATAATGTTTAATGAAAAAGTTTACTGTTAAAAGGTGAGCTTTTTCAGCTTGATCAGGAGTGCAGTCATCATATTTGAAATCTATGAATTCATGTATATTATTTATTTTAAAATAACTATTGCTTTTATTCCTGATACTAGATATAATAACTAAGTCGACAGCGAAAGAATAAAGTTGTTGACAAAAATTAATATAGTTGATATATTATTAAAGTCGCTTCCAAGTGAACGACTCAAATCGCTCTTTGAAAACTGAACAAAACAAAGCGCCAACGTTAAATTTTAAGTGAGCACACACTATCAAAAAAGCGAATGAGCAAGTCAAACATTTCTTC
>NZ_JBNNUC010000004.1:0-55217 GCF_050279365.1 Peribacillus sp. NPDC094092
TGAACAAGGAATAACTCTATTCATTGCTGAATGTAACACCATTTAAAACATTTGGGTGTGGTGGGTTGACAGTTTCGTTCATATCAGTTGCATAATGAAAAAGCTGCCTTAAAGACAGCTTCGGTCTACAGCTAACTTACCCGTTTGTTAAATAGGAAAAGCATCGCCACAAATTTTATAAAATGCCAACCGGTAACTAAATGGGAATTCTTGAAGCTCTTTTAGAAAACAATTAAAGATCCCCTATTTAATTGCTCCCAAAAAAGTCCGCATTACTTGTTCGGCTGTAGCTTCCAGCAATTCAGCTCCTCTTTCCATTGCTTCTTTTAAAGGCATAGGAGTGTTCACTAAACTATGTACACTGGTTACTCCATGGTCATATAAAACGTCAATCCCAGTTCCGATCGATCCAGCTAAAACAAATACTGGAATATCATGCTTTTTGGCTTCTTGTGCAACTCCCATTGGTGTTTTGCCTGAAGCAGTCTGGTAATCGATTTGGCCCTCACCGGTAAAGACACAATCAGCATCGGAAAATTTCTCCTCCATTTTCGTATGCTCCAACACAATATCGATGCCCCTTTTTGTTTCTGCAGGGAAAAAGGCTTGGAATGCACCTCCGATTCCGCCTGCAGCACCAGCACCCGCTTTATCATGCAAGTGTATGCCTGTCTTGATTTCCACTAAATCAGCCCATAATGATAAAGCTTTATCAAGCATTTCAACCATGGCAGGAGTGGCACCTTTTTGAGGTCCGAATACACTTGATGCACCGTTCGGACCGACTAACGGATTCTGGACATCCGAAGCAATCAAAAACTCGGAATCGGCAATTCTGGAATCAAAATCTTCCATATTAATTTCTGATATCCGCGATAATTCGGCACCGCCGAATCCAAGCGGTTTACCGTCTTCATCAAACACCCTCATTCCCAAAGCCTGGAGCATTCCAACACCCGCATCATTGGTAGCGCTTCCCCCTACCGCTAAAATGAACTTTCGACAGCCATCATTCAATGCTTTTTGAATCAGCTCCCCTGTTCCGTATGTAGTTGTGATCAATGGGTTCAACTCATCTGGATCGATTAGGCACAGTCCGGATGCACTGGCCATTTCAATCACGCATGTTTCCTGATCACCCAAGATTCCATATGCTGCCTGAACGTCTTCAAGTAATGGTCCTTTAACAGTCACTTCAACTTTTCGACCATTCGTAGCTGCCAAAAGGCTATCCATCGTACCTTCCCCGCCATCCGCTACAGGAACCAATTCTGTTTTCGCATCCGGCAGTGCCTTCCTGACCCCTCGCTCGATTGCTTCCGATGCCTCTATTGCTGACAAACTTCCTTTAAAGGAATCAGGTGCAATAACAATTTTCATGCTCAGGCCCCCTTTGAATGAATTTTTAATTATAATCTTTTGATATATTTAAATCATCTTTCATTCCATACGAAAAATAGTATGACTTGTTGCTCGCTTTGTCCTTGGTTATACGTTATAGAAAACATGATCTTTAGTTAGCATTCTGTTATTTACCCACCTACCTTAAGTATAAGGCTGCTAAAGGCTTAAACTAACAACCATTCACACTTTCATTATAAGTCATAGCTTGTTTGCATGGGGTGAATTGAAATTATATCCGTTAAATAAGAGTGAAGTGATTCAAATGACGGAAACTGTTTTTGATTCTCAGCACACCCTTGTTGGGTCAATTTGACTCGGGTTTTCACTCCCACTGCTGCGCTTGCTGAAAATAGTATCGACCAAAGACTGGATACAGTCATCAACCAATCAATTAAACAAAAGGCTCGGTTAGTCGAATCGGTTTGTGCTCCGTAGTGGAAGGAAAAGGAATCTTACAAATGCCACTTTTTCCTGGAAGCTGAATCAGCACTTTTACTAGGTGAAGCAAAAAGGCACTGTTTGAAAGGGGAGATGAGCGGACGAAACGGCAATTACATGAAAGAATACTAAGCAGCTTATCTGCAATTGGCCGGGACACTGCAACAATTTTTGTCCTTAGTAACTAACATATCGGGGTATGTGCAAAAAAGAATGTATATCCTCGTAATGCCTTTATATACCGATAAAACGGTATTATTCACATGAACTAATGATGCCATAAACTAAGCAGTTGGCCATTTGGGTAATATAAAGTAAAAATAAGACGGTCTTTTAAATTAACTCATTCTATTCCTATTAAATCCTTGCATTGGAAATCTGTATAATTGATCGAATTACCGAGTAGATTAACAATACATGATTTTTTTGCATATCAGGAGGGAATTTGAATGAGTGGCATCGCAAATCTTTTAATTATCCTAGGATTTACCGTAATTTTGATCGTTATCATCGTCTTGGCTTTCCTATTAGTTTATATGATTTTCTTTGATCGCACCCAGAAGCATCATGCAATTTTAAGAAATTATCCCGTGCTCGGGAGAATACGTTACTTCCTGGAAAAAATAGGGCCTGAAATGCGGCAATATTGGTTTAACAGTGATAACGAAGGAAAACCCTTTTCCAGGGATGATTATGAACATATGGTGAAAAGTTCAAAATATTTAAGGGATGTTATAGGTTTTGGTTCAAAACGGGATTTTGATGAAGAAGGCTTCTTTGTTAAGAATAGCATGTTCCCAAAATTGGCCGAAGAAGAAAAATACGATCGAGAAACAAAGGTGACGACTAAAAGATACATTCTAATGAAGGACCCGCTTTTCTCACAGCGAGAAGAAAAATGGGGAGATGAAGTGTCCTCTGCATTCTTATTGGATGATGAAGATGCCGTGACCATCGGCCCAAACACTAAGCATCCCTTTCGGGTAAAAGGTCTTATCGGCATGTCCGCCATGAGTTATGGTTCTTTGGGTAAGAACGCAATCACTGCCCTTTCTGAGGGATTGGCTGCAGCAAAGGGCACATGGATGAATACTGGGGAAGGCGGACTTTCTCCTTATCATTTAACCGGCGGTGTCGATATAATCATGCAAATCGGGCCAGCCATGTTTGGGGTTCGTGATAGTAAGGGCGAAATGGATTGGGAAGAGTTAAAAAGAAAAAGTGAAATACCAGAAATCAAAGCATTTGAAGTCAAATTGGCTCAAGGTGCCAAAACTCGCGGAGGGCATATCGATGCTGAAAAAGTGAATCCGGAAATCGCTGAAATCCGTAAGGTCGAACCGTACAAAGCGATTGATAGTCCAAATCGGTTTCATCAATTCAATGACGTGAAATCCATGTGCGATTTCATTGAAAGAATCAGGGAACATACAGGCATCCCAGTCGGCATCAAAATGGTCATCGGCGGCAATGACAGTGTTGAAGAACTTGCTAGCTATATGAAAGAAACCGGGAAAGGTCCGGATTTCATTTCATTGGATGGCGGTGAAGGCGGCACTGGTGCTTCTTATCAGGAATTGATCGATAGTGTAGGATTGCCGCTAAAATCCGCGTTGCCGATTTTAGTATCGACACTGGAAAAATACGGCGTCCGTGATCGGGTTAAAATCATTGCCTCCGGTAAATTGTTCACACCTGATAGAATCGCCATTGCCCTAGCCATGGGAGCCGACCTTGTTAACATAGCGCGTGGTTTCATGATTGCGATAGGATGTATCCAGACGATGAAATGTCAATCCAATGCTTGTCCTGTCGGGGTAGCAACCACTGATCCCGAACTGCAAAAGGCACTTGTCATCGACGAAAAGAAATTCCGTGTGGTCAATTTTCTTGTTACACTTAGAAAAGGATTATACCGGATCTCAGCCGCTGCTGGTTTGGATTCACCTATCCATTTTCAACCTAAGCACATCAGTTATAAGGATGATAAAGGAATTGTCACATCCCTTGAAGATATCATGAAAGAAGTAAAGGGACATATAGGTGCCAGACAATGAAAAAACCACCGCCCAAGTTTATGGGCGGTGGTTTTCACTTTATCAATAAGTGAAGTCATTTTAGGCTGCTCCAAAATGTATCAGGCATGTAAACGAATATCCCCTGTCTGCTCTTTTCCCTTACCCATCAGTTTTCCATAGCGATAATACACATAAACTGCAGCTATAAAACCAGTTACAGACAGAAAAGCATCAAATATGAAGATGATTGATATATTCCCGCTTTTCGACATCCACCCCGTTACAAGCGGCATAACTATAGAAGCCAATCCAGCAGCCGTTGCCACGATCCCTGTCACGGTTCCTTTTTTTCTCCAGAAAAATTCCGTCATAATCGTAATGGCTAATTGAAAAATCCCCGCAGTGGAAAGTCCGATGAAAAATGCGGTGATGGAAACGATGATCGGTACCTTAACCAAAAGGATCGTAAGGATTGAAATAAAAGTTATGACCGGATAAACCATGATAACCGTTATTGGCCTCACGATCTTTTTTAATAATACGGATAAAACCAATACAGAAATAAGCGCCCCTAAACTATAATAACTCAGTAATTTGATGGAACTGGCCATCGTCATGCCCACAGCTTGCTGACCATAAGTCGGAAGCCATATCTGTGAAACGGTGAATAATCCTGTTGAAGTGAAGCCGATTATCACAAGAGCAAGTCCCTCTTTGCTTAATACCGGTTCTGAAATGAATTTCTTACTCCCGGTACGAACATCCACTTGTTTTTCCTTATACATATTTGTACTTGGAAAGGAAACCGTGAATAAAAACATCAAATTCAATAAATAAATGGCAGCAGGAATAAAAAAGGCATGACCATAAAACATCTCATGATTCGAGAAAAATAATATCATGAACGGGAGAAGAAAAGCTCCAGCAGACATGAATGCTTTCACCAGTACACTGGCAGAACCGGAAGCTCTTGGGAAAATTTCTGTTAAACCAGGATATGAACCGGCATCCATCGAAGAATTAGCGACACCTGCAAGGATGGCAAAAACAAAAGCCAAATGATAATTTGGTGATAATGGAATACCGAACAAGAAGATACCCATTCCCAATGATGAAGCAATAATTAATGGTTTACGCCCGATTTTATCTGATAAATATCCGGTAAATGCATATGTAAGTAACTTCCCTACCCCTATAGCTTCGATGATATTACTTACCCCGGCATTATCTGTATCCCATTGCTCCGTTAAATACGACATATTCGATGCGAGCATGATATTGACCATGCCTAACAGGAAATAATTAATATACACTGCTGATGCTGTTTTCATATACGTGTTCTTCATCTCAAAACTCCCAACCTATCTTCAGTAAATCTTCTCCAGCGATTCAATATTCATAAGAATCTAAAAATAATCATAACATTTTTTCCTTTTAAGTAAATTAAACCGTTTAAACTTATTCATTAACGTTTTGCATGCACAAAAAGCTCATATGACATGAGCTAGAAACAATGTTCAATATATCAAATGGATTGATAATACCATTTGCCATCACGTTTAAACTTTCTGCATTGGTCATTCAAAAGAAGGTATTCAAGGTGAGCCAATGTTTCACCAACAGCAAACCTGGTTTCATGAATGGGCAGATTTCCAAATAAGATATGGCAAGCACTTTTTACAGTAATCGGCTCTTTCATGTTTTCATGAATTACATGCAATCTGTCCCGATGGTGGTCCAACAATTCAACAATTCTTTTATTGGCATTTTGAAACGGTTTCCCATGTGAAGGGATGACATATTCAACGTTCAGCTTTTGTATTTTTTTCAAGGAAGTAAAAAACTCTTCCAATGGGTTGCAAGAACCTTTAAACCAATACGAAATATTTGGAGATATCTTTGGCAATATATGATCTGTCGAAAAAAGGACACTTCTTTCCTTATTGTATAATGATATCAGGCCATCAGAGTGCCCCGGCGTGAAAATTACTTCATACTCATATTTGCCAAACTGCAGCTTCATTCCTTCTTCAAGATGATGATTTACGGTAGGATAGGGTTTTACTTGGGGCACGAATCCACTTTCGTCACTGGATAAGGCAATGGCCACCTCGTCTTCCATACCACATGCCTTATAGTTTTCCTTAAGCAGATTCAGCGAATCCGTTTCCCAATACGTAGTTCCCGCATGTTCATCCACTTGTGTCATCCAAACATCGGCACCGGTTAATTGTTGTAATGTCCCAGCATATCCGAAATGATCTGGGTGATAATGGGTGATGATAAGATCAGTAATATCGTGTTTTTCGATAATTGGGTTCCATAAATCCTTTGTCGTTTTGTTATTTAATCCCGCATCAATGATCGTCCATCCTTTTTTACTTTCTGCTAAGAAACAATGGACATGATCCAACCTAAAAGGCAGTGGAATGGTAACTTGAGTAACTTTCAATTCATTCAGCAACTATAACTTCCCCTTCCGATGTAAAACATTTAAGTTTATTAAATAAAAGTATATCATTAATCAATTCGACGATTTCTTTCAAGTTCCTTTAATCGATATCCAGATCCAATCGATTAAAATATAAAACACATAGCATGGGGCATTAAAGACAAAAAGGGGTCGGCATGAGAGCATACCGAAACCCTTTTGTCTACAAACTGACGTCATTAACATGTATGACGACACCTCATTTTATAAATTTTCCTCGATTGTTTGTACAAGGATAAAAAGAAAATGATAGATTAAATCAAAAGCTTCTTCTAATGACATGCCATCTCTAAACCCTTTTAAGTTATCCAAGGCAAAATTCACGTCCCATAGCCCTTCGCCCTGATTAAACATTAAACTGTACGATCCAATTGCTTCTTGAAGTTCCTTAGTTAAATATGTTTTTAACACTTCACCCATTTTTTTCTGGAATTTCAATCCGAACATCGCGTTATATGTGCCGAAAACATCATCGACTTCTAACGAAAGTGCCTCAACACCAATTAATTCGAACCATTGTGATTCAAAGTATAGGAATTCATCTCTGTTTTTTTTCAAATAATCGATGGGTTGTGATAAAAATGCATAGTTCTCTTCCGAGATTAATTCTTCGCTTTCTTTATTACTGCGCTCCATATAAGCATCAGTAAAACGGGATGTATTTTCTTTTTCCACTATAATGATATCATCGGCAATTAATTTATGCTTTTCTACATAATCCTTTTCTTCTTTAAACAACTCAACCTTTTTTTCGGTTACGGATTTTGATATGTATGATTCCATTTGTTTTTTTAACATGATTTGTCCTCCTAGTATCTTTTCAAGCTCTCGCAATTTCAATCATAGCATATTCATTATAGATAAAATAATTTTGTGAAAGAAATTACAATGTCGATTGTAGCAATCAATTCATGTCTTCGATATAGTAGTGTTATGAGTTTATACATATGAGAGAAACGAGATGTTGAATATGAAAAAAATCATTGTGGTCGGTGCAGGAATTTTGGGAGCTTCAACTGCCTATCAGTTAGCTAAAAATGGGGCTGAAGTGATCATTATTGACCGTCAAGATGTCGGGCAGGCTACATCTGCTGCTGCAGGAATCGTTTGCCCATGGATATCGCAAAGGCGTAACCAGGCTTGGTATCTACTTGCAAAAAATGGTGCTGCTTTTTATCCCGGTTTAATTGAAGAACTTGAACGGGACGGGGAAACAGAAACCGGTTATGCCCAAGTCGGTGCCATAAGTCTACATACAGAGGAAGCTAAATTGAATGCCATGAAGAAGCGGGCGGCAATACGGAAAGAAGATGCACCGGAAATGGGGGCGATCACATTACTTTCCGCAGAGGAGACACGTGCCTTATTCCCGCCTCTTTCCAGAGAATATGCAGCCGTTCACGTGAGCGGTGCCGCGCGGGTCGATGGACGCGCACTTCGTGATTCCTTATTGCGGGCATCACAAAAAAACGGTGCAAAACTTTTGTATGGTGAGGCTATACTTTCGTATATCGGTACTCAAGTGACAGGTGTAACACTTGGAGATGAATTCATACCTGCCGATAAAGTGATTGTTTGTGCTGGCGCTTGGGCACCGGAATTATTGAAACCACTTGGCGTGAATTTTCAAGTCACCTTCCAAAAGGCTCAAATCATCCATCTGGAAACGCCAAATGAAAATACGAATAACCGGCCTGTAGTCATGCCCCCCAGTGATCAATATCTTTTGGCTTTCGATAATCATAAAATCGTTGCGGGGGCGACGCATGAAAATACGGTAGTTTTCGATAACCGAATGACCGCAGGAGGGCTGCAGGAAGTTTTCAACAAGGCCTTGCAAACCGCTCCCGGTTTGACGGATAGTACATTTGTTGAAGCAAGGGTCGGTTTTCGCCCATTCACGCCGGGATTCCTTCCGGTCATGGGTCCTTTACCTGACTGGGAAGGCATAATCGTAGCTAATGGTCTTGGAGCTTCCGGTTTAACAATGGGCCCATATTTAGGCTCCCTATTGGCAGACCTAGCACTCGATAGAAAAATCGAAATCGATATAGAAAATTATGATGTAAGAGGTGCACTTTCCACATAACCTTCAAATCATTACTATTGGCTTCCATAAATGTCGGCTCAACTGAAAAATTCCCAGATCATTTTTTAAAATATTCCTTTCTTAAAAAAATCAAGGACCTTTAATGGGTCCTTGATTAATCTTTAATTTATCTAACAAGATTTCTTGCGGAAAAAGTAATGTTTCCATTTATTTTTTCATTCCATGAAATGAAAAATCAAGAATCTTCCATTCGAATTTTTCATCTATTTATATCAGGTCCACATACTTCTTCATAAATAACTTTTAACTCTTCAATAGTAAGTGATTTTAAAAATTCCTCTAGTTCATCCAATTTAATGCCTCCCATAATAAAGAACATTTGTTCTTATTATAATCTCCAAAATATCACTAGTAAATAGTAAATAGTTAATTTTACTTTTAACACTATTAGATGAATTAAAGAGCTAATCGATGTTTGCCATCCTTTTATATCTATTAAAGTTTCATTAAGTATATTTAATCAGTGGTCATTCCTTTGAAAAATAGTTCTGTAACATGTTTTTCATTTGCTCTTTATTTGCTGCAAATTGTTTATGTCGATGACCATTTCCTCCAGAAGGATGAGGAAATCCTGGAAGTATATTTTTAGCATCCAAATAATCGTGACCCGCTAAATAGTTTAAGACCTTGGAAACATTAACGCCTAAAGGAATAATAAGCGGGCGTTCAATGGTACCTATTTCTGCAGCAAATCCTTCCATTATATATTTTTTAAGCAACTCGGTCTTTAAAATGTTCGGAGTCGATCCACTGTAGTTTTTACCGTTATAAAAGACTGGATAGGTTAAAACTGAGGTAGTATGAACAAGGTGAGTAGCTTCGTTAAAAAAATCCTGTGTGGACGAAATGTTTAAGTATGTGTGTAATCCAAGTTCATCTAACATTTGAACCAAATTTTTTCTCATCGTTCCTTCAAAACTGGAATTCTTTTTTACTTCGTGCAGAATCTCTTCATCGCTATGTAAGTGCCCACTTTCATTAATTACGGTAGAATAAGATTTTTTCATTTGATGTAAACCAGGAGTGATTCCGACTATTACCACTTTGGCCCGTTCATTTACATATTCGAAAGGTGCGTAATAGATTTCGAGTTTTTTCGTTTCATCTCTTTCAAGCAAAAATTGTTCGCTCTGTATCATTTTATCTGTATAATCAGCAGGTAAAGCATTAATTAAGTCCTTAAATTGCGTAAAATTAGAAAAACAAGCGATTCCCATAAAATCCTATCCCCACATTTTTTATTTATTTTGCCCATATCAGTATATCAGAATAGGAGGCTTGTCAACGAGCACGGGTGCGTTCTCGGTTATGAAGACATTCACTGGCTTCCATAAGAGAGGCTCAATTCACTTCCTTAATTTCAGAAAATATAGAGTTAAATGAGGATTTGATGTTGGATCAGTAGGATTAAAGAGAATATAGTGCAATAAAACAGGTAAAGGCCCATGTTTAAGGTCCTCTTTTTCCCTTCCATCACCAATGTTACTCTTTAATTGAACCTTAAAAAAAAGATAAATTGCTTTCCAACCCTTCGGTTGAAAAGAATTTATCTTAAAATGGTTTGGGGATAAATAAAAATTTGGGTTTACAAAATGAAACTATTGATTGAATCTTCCGCGCTGGCGAAGTAATTCACGGTTCAGGTTCGGGTCTTTTTCAAATGCAGCGCGACCGTGAAGCCAGAATATATTATTTACGACAACTAAATCTCCAACAGGCAGTTCCAGTTCAAGTACACTTTCATCGCTTTCTAATGAATCGGATAAATCGCGTAAGTATTTGGCTTGTTCGATTGATTCAGGATAAACAAATTGATCGATATAACATATACCAGGTTTGTTGTTATGATTGAAGAAAGTCAATCTTTCAATCTCCTGATCAATGTTCTTGCTTTTTGGGGCCTTATATGTGAATTTCTGGCTGGATAATGGATGATTCACATACATATCAAGCTCTTTCCAATCGTCTAAGTGCAATAAACGTGATTCGCCACCGCGAGCATTTTGTTCAATCATCTTCATCATTAATAACCAATCCGTCGGTTCATCTACAAAGGTGCCGTCCGTATGGAGGGTAAATAAACGATAGGCCTGACGCAAATACGAATCACTGCTATCCGTGTCTTGAACACTAAAGCGAGCATAATATTTTCCTGACATCGCATCATGGTTTGGAGTTCCCAGCAAGTATGAAATGGCCGTTGCAAAAATGACGTATTCATCCGTATTTTCCGTGACACCCTCCAAGCCTAAGGTGAAGCCGCCGGATTCCCGATCATGAACGATGTTCCGAAGCACTTCACCAAAATCTTCACCCACTTGATCCAATAGATATGAAGCAATGATGAGCCGTGCATATGGTGTATATTCCAGATGCTGAACAGACTGATTATCCTTCGATACGGTTTCTAAAAAAGCGGCAATTGCCTCTTTTGAAATTTCAATATGATATAAACGGCTGGATTGAGGGTGAACTTTCACTTCGTATTTTTCAGTTTTCCTTTCGAACTTAGCTCTCCTTTTTTCTGCAATGCTCATGAATAATTCCTCCTGTTATTTGTAATATAGGTGACAAAGTTAACGGGAAATATAAAAAGCCAGTCGCACATGACCCCAAATAAAATAGGAATCAAACTGTACAACTGGCTTATATTCACTTCACTGCTCTATGCGAATAGAGTCACAGCGAATATGCAGTTTATGTATGATTTATTTTTCCTGTTTCCAATCAATATGATCTTTACACGATTCTGAAAAGGTATTTTCCAAAGGTGTTAATGTCATAATATTGGCTTAATTCCATTAAAACGTTTTTTCGTAAAATTGTCAATACTTTTAACATATTATTCTGATAAATTATATTCCTAACTTGGTAATTTCGATTTATCTCCTGATTTAATTTGCTGAAAATGGAGATCGAGGTCTTTCAAGGCAGCAATCAGTGCATTAGCCGCTTTCCCCCGATAATAAGATTGAATGGATTCTATCGCATCATCAACCCCATCATTTAAACTGATTCCTTTTAATAGACGCCCGATAAATTCCCTGCCATGCTCTGTTGCCAGTGTACAGGAAGCTTCCAGGACAACTCCATATTTAGCATCGACTTCTGCAGTGATAGTCAGTGTTTCAAAGACACTTTTCGCAGCCATCCCTTGAGGTAAGCGTGCATGACCTGCAATGAAGATTGTTTTACCATTGAACATGAGGCTTCTTCCTCTCTCTTTAACGATTTTTATTTTGTCAATACGGCTTCCAATAAGTGTGGTTGTTCCGGAATGCGGTTAACAACCTCTTTTCCAATTTCAATTGAGGCTGTTGCAGCAGGTGACGGTGCATTACATACATGTATGGTCCGTTTTCCCATTATAATATGAAAATCATCCACCATATTACCATCATCCTGTAACGCCTGTGCACGTACTCCAGCAGGTGCTGGGATTAAATCATCTTCTTGAATTTCAGGAATTAATTCCTGCAGGCTTTTTGTAAATTGCTTTTTACTAAAAGAACGGACGTATTCATCCATCCCTTCCTTCATGAATTTACTAGCCAGCTTCCAAAAGCCTTTATAGCTTAAAACTTCAGTTAAATCTTTCGCATTGAAGTCCGTTTTCTTATAGCCTTCCCGTTTGAAGCTTAGTACAGCGTTTGGACCGGCATCCACTTCACCGCTAATCATCCGTGTAAAATGAACCCCCAAAAATGGAAACTTCGGGTTAGGTACCGGATAAATCAAATGATTGACAAGGTAGCGTTTTTCGGGCTTCAGTTTAAAATACTCACCGCGAAACGGGACAATTTTCATATCAGTTTTATACCCAGCAGCAGCTGCGATACGGTCACTATGCAACCCTGCGCAATTAATGACCATTTTTGCCTTTATGGTACCATTGTTCGTTTCGATGATGACATCATCAAAATCCTCGTCAATTTTCTCGACTTTTGTTTTCAGCTTAATCTCACCGCCATTGCCCCTGATGATATCCGCCATCTTTTCACTTACTTGACGATAATTGACAATGCCAGCTTGCGGGACGCGAATCGCACCAAGACCATTAACATGCGGTTCGATTTCCTTTAACTCATCCACACCGATTCTTTGTATAGCCAGTTCATTTTGTAAACCCCGAGAATATAAATCATCTAAAAGGGGCAACTCTTCTGGCTTTGTTGCAACAATGACCTTTCCGCAAATATCATGTTCAATTCCATGCGTCCGGCAGAATTCCGTCATTGATTTGCTACCTTGACGGGCAAACCGTGCCTTGAAACTGCCTGGTTTATAATAAATTCCTGAATGAATGACGCCGCTGTTATGCCCGGTTTGATGATCTGCAACAACAGCCTCTTTTTCAATGACTACCACTTTAGCATTAGGAAAACGCTGGTAAAGTGCCATTCCCGTCGATAATCCTACAATTCCTCCGCCAACAATTGCGAAATCATACACAATTAACACTCCTTTTATTGATGATTTTTAGTATTCAGCAACTCCATATACGTAATTAAATTGTTCTTAGTCCGTAAGATGTGAAATTCAACTGCTGCCCTTAGTTCTGCAGGATCTCCTCTTAGTGCCGCTTCATATATCATCCGGTGTTCCCGTTGCGTTTCTGGGTAATAATCAATCAGCAAATTTGGAGCAATGGGTGAGATCCCCAGCGTTTCTACCATTTTTTGAACCCTTGGCCATGGGCACCCTTTTCGAAGGGTTTCATGAAAAGCCGCATTCAATAGGATATAATGCTCATTGGTTTCATCAGATAACTGAATTCCTTCCATTTCTATTAAAATTCCTTTTAGTTTTTCTTTGTCCTCCTCTGTTAAGTACGGAAGTGATTTTTCTACTGCAAGGCCCTCTAGCAGAGACCTGGTATGATAAATTTCTTCAATATCATCCCGGGTAATCGGTGTGACGATTGCTCCTTTATGGGGAACCATTTCCACCAACCCTTCCATTTGAAGCTGTGTAAGGGCCTCACGAATGGGCATCCTGCTCACTTCCAGGCGATCGGCCCACTCCTCTTGGATGAGTCGTTCTCCCTTTTTCAAAGTCCCATTCAAAATCGCTTTCCTAAGACTTTTTGTTACATTTTTAACGATTGTCGATTTATCTTTTCCAGAATTAGCATTATCCAATTCAGCGTCCACCTTTCGATATTGGATACAATTTTAACTATATCAACTATATAAAGCGATTACAATACTGAAAATTAAATATTTTGTATCCAATTCCAAAAATAATGGATACAAAATAAAGAAAAATCATCTACTTCTTACCTGATTAAAGCTAGCCTTAATGGTATGAACCCCGTCACCCCACCATAACCTGCCTTTTTATTTAACCTTTATTCACTAGGGATTTGGAATAAACCTCCTTTAGCAATATGACTTATCTTGTCCAGTCCGTTATTTGTAGTTTCTTAGCATTCTTTTTTATTCATCATTTTTTTGTGTCAGGGTGCATTAATATTTTATCTGCAAGCTACAACCGTGATAAAATCAAACAAATGTAGTTATGAAAATTCATCTATAAAATATGAAATTGGCAAAAAAGTCATTAGAATAAAGGGGAAAATAGCATGGCAGTATTAATCGATTGGAAAAATAATGCTCACGGGCATAAATTCATAGCATCTTTTAGCGGAGGAAAGGATAGTGTCTTAGCTCTATATAAAGCAATGAAGGATGGCGAAGCTGTAGGACTGATCGTCATGCTGGAGGAAGAAGGAAAACGTTCCAGATCCCATGGGATGCCACCGGAACTCATACATGCCCAAGCTGAATCAATAGGTTTGCCTGTATATACAGCAGCTGCCAGTTGGACTGATTATGAAGAAGTATTTATGCGTCTTTTAGAAAATGCTAAAAATCAAGGAGCAGAAGTGTTAGTAACTGGAGACTTGGATATGCCCGCTCATGGCTGTTGGCATGATAAGGTTACGAAGAATGCCGGGTTGAAGCTTGGAATGCCTTTATGGGAAATGAACCATCGTGAAGCTGTCGAAGAGTTCTTGCATCTAGGATTCGTAACGGTCATTGTAACCGTCAATTTAACATTGGGAATGCGAGAAGATGATTTAGGACGAACGTTAACCCATGAATACGTGAAGGAACTTGAAGCTCGGGGCATTGATCCCTGCGGAGAAGGTGGAGAGTTCCATACCACAGTGATAGATGGTCCTATTTTTAAACAGCCGATCCCCGTTCGTAAATGTGAGATTATTAAGGACGGGGAGTATGCTTTTTTGCCTTTGGAGCTAGATCATATAACGAATAGGAATACCTTTTAACCAAACTATACCCCGAATTCCTTCCACGCTTTCCCTACTTCACCCCAATTTTTACATGTTCTCTAACAAGTGGGGTGAAGTTCATATTCCTTTTTGGGCAAGGAGGATAAATCGCCACTTTTAGTTACCATAATATTATTATAGTAACTTCATTGTTTGCCCCCTTACATTCTTGATAACTTTTATAATATTATTTATTCAAAAAAGTAGAATAACAGATTTTCAGAAGTCTAAATGTTTCTAATATATTGTTTAAAAAGAAATTGGAATTTTTTACAGAATCGCTACTGGATGATATCAACAAAAAAAGACTGGAATATAGTCTTTTTTTGTTGATATCATTCAAATGTGTTAAGGCCTGTTCAATTACCAGTATTACCAGTTACCTTTGAGCATACAAAAATATCTAAATAATGTTCACATTGGAATAATTCCCTATTACAAGCCTGTAATAGCAATAATGAGTAATACAGGAGTTGTGTTCGTCCGTTCTGTTAATAATAGAAATCCATTAATGTTTCGTCCATTAAATCCTGTGTGAGCCCTATGTAAATCATCGTATCTTTTGGATTGGAATGATTAAGGATTTGTTGCAGTAAAGCAATATCCTTGAATTTTTGATAATGCAAATACCCGAAAGTTTTTCGAAGAGTATGTGTACCGACATCCGGAATGTCTGCCATTTCAGCTGCTTTGTTCAGCACCCGATAGGCCTGTACCCTAGTGATTGGACCATTTCCTTTTCGGCTCGGAAATAAATACTGTTCATTTTTCAGATTCGATTTCCGGACATACTTCCTTACTTCCTTCCGAAGTTGAGGATTGACAAGGAAACGCTTAATTTTATCTGTCTTTTGCTCCACAATGACTATATGCGTACCCTCAAGGATATCTTTCACGCGCAATTGTAAAAGATCCCCTATGCGTAATCCAATGTTTATCCCGATTGAAAACATCATATAATCCCTGTAACTGCAATATTTTAATAATGACTTTTTCATCTTTTCTATGTGATCCAACCGGCGTATCGGCTGGACATTCTTTATTCTTTGAGAGGTTGCTTGCATGAGTGGTTCATTCCCCTTTCCCCTTCTTTCATTGTACGTGAACAGGTGCAAAAAAGGCAAGTTTTATCACTTTTGATACCCTTATAAACCTTGATTTAACGCGTTTTTGAATGTATCAATAGAGGTCCTTTGTTACATTCGGAATATTCTTATAAAAGAAACTGAAAAACCGCTTAAAATCTAAAAACCTCCATTAACCGGCCATATAGCTTCATATAGCGACTTTAATCAAAACTTGAATAAAGACTCTAAGGAATTAAAACAACAGCTTTAAAAGTTAAATATGAAGCTCGTTTTTTGACTGCTTTTATATTTTTTTAAAAAAATATAAAATATTAAACAAGACTGTTCCTCTAAATTATAATAATGTCTGCATTCTATATTAATATAAGGGAAACGCCATTTTAAAAAGCCGATTTCCCCATGCTAAGGAATGTTCGGCATTAATTACAATTTATTCTTGTAAAAAACAAATATAATCGTTCCCGAAATTTCTTCGGCTCATTTGATGATGGAATCATTTATATTAACAATAACAATGTTATGTAAACCATTACATTTGATAAAGAGAATCTAAGTTGCTTCCCTTTGTCAAATGTAACCAATCAATTAATGAATATAAAAACTGGCATCATCTATGAACTCTATTTCTTTGTAGCTTTTCAGCTCATACACCAATTGGAAAAGTGCTCCATCCTTTTGTTTTGCTTCGATCATGCAATCCAGCTGTGGTAGGCTTCCTTTTATTTGATGCAAAAATTCCATGAACATTCCTGTGTCCACAAAGTCAGCGTGTGCTCGAAATTCCTTATCGGACCTTGGACTTGAAATATGCATTTTAGGAGGCAGCTTCGAATTACTCCAGGTATTTAATATTCGATCCCAATGGTCTTTCCAATCTTCATTTGGTAACTGATGTGCGAGGTAATGGTGATAATCAAAAACCATTGGTATCCCTAATTTCTCACATAAATAAAGGGTTTCCGACAAAGTATAAGTAGTATCATCATTCTCAAGAATGACCATTCTTTGAATCGATTCAGGAATCAAACCCCAATTATAAATAAACTGCTCTAATGCCTGAACATGCTCCCCATAACCGCCACCAACATGCAGAACACAGCGGTGCTCGGGATCCACTCCCATTTTTTTCAATAATGTATGATGCATCCTTAATGTTTTTAATGATGTCTTCAAAATATCGATATTTGTACTGTTCAAGATGACGAAATGATCTGGATGAAAATCTATCCTTATTTTTGGGTGGTTTTTAATGAATGTTTTTAATTTAGCCAGTTCTTCTGAAATCGGATCGATGTAATCCCATTCTGGAATTTCTGGATGATTGGCTAAAGGGATAAGTTTTGAAGAAAGTCTAAAGAACTGGATATTATTAGCTTCATTATGAATCAGTAAACGCCAGCAATTATGAAGATTGGAAATTGAAATACGTTCGAGCTTCCTTATCGCGGCATCTCTGTCCTTAATTTTCGAAAACTGGGCAAAAGTCATCGTTTGGGATGGTGAACAGTTTGGAACATGATTACTCATGGCTACATAGCCAAGGCGAATTAATGTCAATGGGGTAGCTCCTTTACAGTTTTATGTTTATTGGAAGTATTCCCCTTTGGAATCCATATTATATATGTAAGCACCCATCCCTCCAAAAAATTAAAAAATGGCCTTTTACCGAATGAATATCGGGCAAAAGCCATTTTTCCAAATTCATTTTCACGCTAGGATTTCATACCTTTACACTTCAGGAGTCGGGGTCGGTTTGGCATATCCACTGTTATATTTTTCATCGACTTTACTCCGGATCTCTTTGATGCTCATACCATCATTCAAGTCCAAAATGGATTGTGCAGCTATTTCTAAGCAAACTCCGCATTTCGTCCCATGGTCATCCCAAACGACTTCACCATTTTTTTTATTTTCATGGATAAAACAATCGTAATTATTTTTATGATTAGCTGACTCTCCACAACCGCAGTAACAAGGTATTTTTTCAAGTAAATCTTTGTTTTGCGCAACAGCTAAATAGATTGTCTTCATATCCTCAGGTTTATCAGCCAAGAAATCCGGTGCTATCTCCTTGCTGCTGGTCTCCTCCTGAAGATCTCCGGATACAGAATGCTCTGAATGTCCTTCATGACTGCTTTCTTTTTGAACAACACTTTCCTCTTCACCTGAACAACCTGAAAGTATCAATGAAGAACAGATCCCCAAAGTGATGGTCATTAATTTTAGCTTCATTTATACACTCCTTGATCAATTTGATACCCCCATTTTATGGTACGCAATGGATTTCTACAAGTATTTGGTTCCATATTTATAAGGGTGTAAAATGACAAGTATCCATGCCACATTGATTAAATTGCCTTTATGGTACGACTTTGTGCATATTTTTAAAGTATTATCCGCACTTAAAGAAAAGAACGAAGTAATAATGAGGTGAGAGTGCTACCATCATTAGTATTTTGTAAGGCACACATTTACTTATTTCCTGCCGAAAATAGCCGATGAATTCCCATAAGGGAATCATCGGCTATAATATTTTGGTGGATATTCGTCACCGTTCACGATTTTACTTGCGTTTCAACATGAACGAGAAATGTACTTTATTTCTTACTTCTCGATAAAGTTAGCGGAATGGTTATGAGTGAAACTCCTGCTGCAATCCAAACCCAGCTGCTATTTCGTTTTTTTCCTCTTCCTCCTTTACTGGGTATACTTGATCCGTATGTTTTTCTGGTGGTCGGCCGTTCTATGTCTGCTGATTCATTCGCTCTATGCAATTGCTGATTTTCTGGAAGTTGGGTTGTTCTTTCTAAATCGCTTGTATCTTCTCCCATTCCTTTAAGGAAGGTCATCAGAAAAGTCATGGCTTGTTTGACTTCTTGGTCATTCAAGGTACGCAGCAATGTTAGATAGCTTGGCTTTTCTGAAAATTTATCAGATTCGGCCACACGGGCAATCCCTGAATTGACTTTGAGGATAAGCGGTTCAAGCTGCTGAACATTAAGTGTTCCTAAGGTGCCCAGTATGAGAAGGATATTTTTTAGCGTATTTGCCGTTTCGGGGGTGTCTGCTGTCTTGACCAGAATGTTCAGCACTTTGTCCCCTTCCTTCAACAAACTTTTAACCATTGATAAAATACCTCGATCCTGCATGCCTTTCATAACTTCAAAGGTTTCTTTAATCACTTCTTTATTTTCCAAAAGGGTACGCTCTATATCCTCCAGTTCAATTCTTCTTTTTTCGTCATCGCTTAAGTTGATTCGATTGATCATTTTTGTCGCTTTAGCCATGGTTCCTCTCCTCCTTTTTGATTTTCAAGAGGTCACCAGGGAATATATAATCTTCACGGGCCCATTTTTTTTGTACTTGCACACCTATCTGTGGTTGTGGATTGCCATTACGATGGTTGATGCTAGGCAAGGGATCATCTCCCTTGTTCCTAAGCACTTCCATTTTTGCCTGAACTTCCTTATAAGCAGGGGTATCAGTATCTTTATCTGAATGGCTGCTTGTCAATTGGTTGATTGCCCCCTCTCCTGAATCGTTCATTGGCAGGTAAACCTCTTTCCCTTTTACACGATCCGTAATCAAGCATTGCACTTTTGCATTTCCATATGGTGAAGTAAGCCGAACAAGAGTGCCATTTTCAAGCCCTCTATCATTTGCCAATTCCGGGGATACCTCAAGGAATACTTTTGGCGTTTTGGAAGTGATGCCTTTTGATTTATAGGTCATGTTTCCTTCGTGGAAATGTTCCAACAATCGGCCATTATTCACATGAATGTCAAACTCATCCCCAAAGTCAATCGGTCTGGTCCATTCGACTGGAAATAACCTTGCTTTTCCATCAGGGAAAGGAAAAGCTTCCGTGAATAGAAGCGGCGTATCTTTCCCATCTGGTGCCACCGGCCATTGGAGACTTTTATATCCTTCCAAGCGTTCATAACTCACTCCAGCATATAATGGTGATAGTTTAGCGGCCTCGTCCATGATTTCACTTGGGTGCTCATAAATCCAACCTGCTCCTAACGAATTAGCTACATTCATAATGATTTGCCAATCAGGCTTTGAGTCACCCAACGGTTCAAAGACTTGATATAGACGTTGAATACGGCGTTCGGTATTCGTGAAAGTTCCTTCTTTCTCAAAGCTTGGGCTTGCCGGGAGGACAACATCCGCGAATTCTGCCGTTCTTGATAAGAAGATATCTTGTACCACAAAGAAGTCCAGTTTTTCAAATGCTTCATGAACATGATTGATATTGGAATCGACCAGACCCATATCTTCTCCTTTTAAGTACATTGCTTTGATGGTACCTGCATGAATCCCTTCGACCATTTCATGATTATTAAGGCCAGGGTTTTCTGGTATTTTTGCACCCCAGATGTTTTCATATTTCGTGCGTACATTTTTGTCCGTTACTTTTTCGTAACCTGGCAAGCGATCCGGCATACTGCCGAAGTCGCTGGCTCCTTGAACATTATTATGCCCGCGTAAAGGATAAGTACCTGTTCCAGGTTTCCCGTAGTTGCCAGTTACGAGCAATAAATTGGAAATGGCTGTACTCGTATCGCTTCCTCCTCCATGCTGCGTAACTCCCATGGCCCAAAGCGATGAAACGCTCCTCGCTTCATGAATGGCTTCTGCAAGCGTAATTAAATCCTCTTTTGCTACGCCTGTTACTTTTTCGGCATATTCCATTGTGTAAGGTTCTAAAGTGTTGATGTATTCCTCCATCCCATTTACACGATTTTTGATGAATTCTTTATCTGTCCAACCTTTATCAACGATATATTTAGTCACGGCCGACAGCCATATGAGATCCGTTCCAGGAGCGGGCTGGATGAAGAGGTCAGAACGTTCAGCCATTTCATGCTTTCTGATGTCCGCCACAATCAGCTTCTGTTTACCTAGTTTATGGGAACGTTTGATTCTGGTAGCCAAAACGGGGTGGGTTTCGGATGTATTCGAGCCTATGATCAATACAAGTTCGGACTTTTCGATATCCTTTATGCCCCCTGTATCCCCGCCATATCCAACTGTTCTGAATAGTCCCAAAGTCGCCGGTGTCTGACAATACCGGGAACAGTTATCCACATTATTGGTGCCAATGATTCCCCTTGCCAGCTTTTGCATTAAATAGGACTCTTCATTGGTGCATTTGGAAGACGTAATGAAAGCCATCGAATCCGGTCCATGATTCTCCTTGATTTCGGTGAATTTATGGGAAATCAATTCCAGTGCTTCTTCCCATTCAGCTTCCCTGAACGCATCCCCTTCTCTAATTAAAGGTTTTGTAAGTCTTTCTTCACTATTCACGAAATCCCATCCGAATTTCCCTTTTACACAAGTCGAAATCCCATTTGCAGGCGCCTCCACTTGCGGTTCGATTTTTAGGATTTTACGATCTTTGGTCCAAACGTCAAAGCTGCATCCTACCCCACAGTATGTACAAACCGTTTTCGTCTTCTTGATCCTTGCATCCCTCATGGCTGATTCCATATCTGAAATCGCTAAAATCGAACCATATCCCGTTTCTACATTTTTCGTGATTTCTATCATGGGTCGAAGAGTTTGCTTAGCGATGCCGGTTAAAAATCCGGCTTCCCCTTCCATACCTTTTTCCATCATTGCATTACACGGACAAACTGTGGAACAGTGTCCACATGACACGCAAGAAGATTCATTGATTGGAACATTATTGTCCCAAATGACACGTGGGCGTTCAGCTTCCCAATCAATGGTCAACGTTTCGGTGACCTGTACATCTTGACAAGCTTCTACACAACGGCCGCAAAGGATGCATTGATCCGGATCATATCGATAAAATGGATTTGACCGATCCACTTCATATGGTTTTTGATCAAAAGGAACACTTTGATGATTTACCTTCATTTCTTTAACAGTATTGTGTATTACACAAGTTCCGTTATTATAATCGCATACCGTACAATAAAGCTCATGGTTATACAATATTTTGTCCATCGCCATGACCTGCGCTTCTTTTACATCCGGTGAAACTGTATCGATTACATCCCCATTCTTGATTTTGGTGGAACAAGATCTTACAAGTTCTCCATTAACGCTCACCAAACATGTATCACATGTTTCGATAGGACCCAGGCTGGGATGGTAACAAACATTCGGGACTTCAATCGAGCTATCCATCAGCATTTGTAATATTGTTTGATTACCTTCTAGGCTGGCCTCGGCACCATTGATTTTTATCTGTACTTTCTCTGGCAAAATAATCGCTCCCCTCTAAAAAACGATAAAAATTCATCATTAAGTATTTTCTACCCACGCACATTTTTCTGAAACCCGCGAAAGATAATAATGGAAGACTTCCTGATCAATAATTTTCATATCCGAAAATGAAATAAAGTCGAAGTGAGACATAGTATTCACTCACTTCGACTTTATTTTCATTGGTTAGAGTTTGTTTTTAGTACAAACGAACTTAAAGGGGCAACGGTTATCTGACTCCCTTTAACTCTTTCTATTTCTTCCAGGCCCGCCCGCTGACCATCCACCAAAACGGACCAATCACCTTCATGGGGAAGAGAAATGGTTATCGCGTCCCAATTTGCATTATGAATCACTGACATTTTGTATTCCTTATGTTTTAAAGTAAATGCAACCGCATTTGGCGGAGCATCAATGAATTGTAAATGCTCCTCAATTTCCTCGGGTGTGCTTAACCTAAAAACAGAATGATTTTTCCTGAGCGAAATTAGTCCTTTCATATACTCCACTTCCCGATCTAACTCTGCTCTCCTTTTCCAATCCAACCGGTTAATCCAATCGGATGATTGATAGCTATTTTCGTCCCCATCTTTAGTGCGCATGAACTCTTGTCCAGCATGTATCATTGGAATGCCCTGTGATAGTAAGACAACGGCCGAAGCTAATTTATGCATCTGTTTTCGTTCATGTTCTGTCGCATCTGGATTAGTGATGAGAAGCTTATCCCATAAGGTATAATTATCATGCGCTTCAACATAATTGATCACTTGATCCGGTCTTTGATATGTTGCTATATTTTCGTCATATTTCAAACCACCAGCGATTCCTTTTTTTATAATATCTTCCATTCCAGGTTTGCCATTCACGAATCCTTTATCATGTTCATTCATTACAAACCCTTTTAAACCATCACGGATCGCATCGTTAAAATGAGCGATCCCAGGCATTTTAAAAGCATTCTTTTGATTTGCTTTCAGTTCTTGGGGAAGGGGGGTGTCCATATCCCAGCCTTCTCCCAAAACAATGATGGTCGGATCAATTTCTGCAAGTGCCTTTTTGACTTCATTCATCGTTTCCACATCATGAATCCCCATTAAATCAAAACGAAAACCATCAAGGTTAAATTCCTTTGCCCAATAGGTTACGGACTCAACGATGAATTTTCGCATCATTTTACGTTCAGACGCGGTATCATTTCCTACACCAGTTCCATTAGATAAGGTGCCGTCGGCGTTATAGCGAAAAAAGTAAGTGGGAACGAGTTTATGGAAGTTTGAATCCTCCACTGTATAAACGTGATTATATACAACATCCATGATTACGCGTAAACCATGATCGTGTAAACCTTGAATCATTTCCTTTAACTCCCGGATCCTCAATTTTGGTTGATACGGATCAGTCGAATAAGAGCCCTCGGGAGCGTTATAATTCTGTGGGTCATATCCCCAGTTATATTGTGGTTCATTCAATTTCATTTCATTGACTGTAGCAAAATCGAATATAGGAATAAATTGGACATGGGTAACACCTAGCTCTTTAATATGATCAAGACCCGTTTTCACCCCCTCTGGACCTTTGGTGCCGGCTTCTATCACTCCAAGGAATTTACCTTTATGATGGATTCCGCTTTCAGGATGAATCGACAAATCCCGTGTATGCAATTCATAGATGACTATGTCCTCAGCTTTTTCGAGAGATGGTTTATCCTGAGTCCACCTTTCAGGGTTCGTATCAGTTAAATCTATCACCACTCCTTTATTGCCATTAACAGTAACTGCACGAACATAGGGATCAACGGCTTCACTCCAGGATTCTCCCACTCTCACTTTATATGTATAAATCAAACCATCCTGATCTCCGTTCAGCTCAATGGTCCAGGTTCCCATTTTTGAACGAACCATCTGAATTTCCATTCCATCTGGATCATCCCAATGTTTGTAAGTAACTAATTTAGCTTCAGATGCAAGTGGTGCCCATACTCGGAATGCCGTTTTATCTTTAAGATAGGAATTCCCTAAATCTTTGCCTTCATAGAAATATAGTTCATCCAACTCCGACGGGTTTACCGGATTAATATTTGCAATTGGCAGGGATTCCAACTGATTTTCCGCTTCATTATCCATAGGTTTTCGGTTATTTTTATTTTCCTCTTCAAAGTAAGAAAGTGAATCTTTAATAGGTCATTCCTCCATTGAAATTCCCATTTTAGAACAGGAATTATTAATTTTATAATCATGAGTGTATCTTCCCTTATGTTATGATTCCACAGGCATTTCACATCAAAACATTCGAATGGCAAAGTATGTCGAAAATTCAGAAATCTATGTTTATTACTGAAAGCTATAGGATAATTAGCCGAACCTTGCTTATCATTTTATGAAAAGTGAACCAAAAAATAAAAAAATGCCTCCATAACAGTTTTACGGTCTTGGAGGCATTTCTAGTACTCTTTATGGTGTTTTAATAATTTTCACAGAGGTGTCCTCAACAATTGCAGCTAAGTTCTTAACTTCAGGCTGCTCAAAGATAAAGTCAGTGATGCCGTCTTCGAGCTGTTCTTGAAGAACACGGCGGAGCGGCCTCGCCCCGAAAGCTGGATGATATCCCAGTTCGATTAGCCTTTGTTTCGCTTCATTCGTTACATCCAAAGATAAACCATTTACAGCAAGTGTTTCGTCTAGCTCGTGAATCATAATATCAACGATTTGCAGAAGGTCTTCCTTCTTCAATGCCGAGAATTCAATGATGCTATCGAATCGGTTCAAGAATTCCGGTTTGAAGAAACTGCCTAAAGATTGTAGGATTGAAGCCTCTTCCACAGCAGAACTTATACCGAATCCCATTACCTTTTGTTTCTCTCCGACTCCAGCATTACTCGTCATGATGATGACGGTATCTTTAAAAGTAACGGTCCGCCCTTGACTATCAGTCAAGCGGCCATCTTCCATGATTTGCAGGAACATATGCAATACATCCGGATGTGCCTTTTCGATTTCATCCAATAAGATGATACTGTAAGGTTTGCGGCGAACTTTTTCCGTCAATTGTCCTGCTTCCTCATGCCCTACATATCCAGGAGGAGAACCGATTAATTTAGAAACACTGTGTTTTTCCATGAATTCACTCATGTCAAGACGGATCATCGCTTCTTTGTCCCCGAACAATTCCTCTGCTAGAGTTTTCGCCAATTCGGTTTTACCTACTCCGGTCGGACCAACGAAAAGGAAAGAACCGGTAGGACGATTTTTGGATTTTAATCCGGCACGACTTCTTCGAACGGCCTTGGCAACCTTTTTGACAGCCTCTTCCTGCCCGATTACTTTTTTCATCAGCTCCTCTTGGAGATGAACCATTCTTTCTTGCTCATCTTCTTGGAGTTTCCCTACAGGTATACCAGTCTTTTGTTCGATGATATTTTGAATATCTTCAACGGTAACGGTTGGCTTAATTGTGTCTTCTCCAGCCTGCAAGGACTTTTCCAGTTTTTCTTCTTCATCACGAAGAAGGGCAGCTTTTTCATATGCTTCTTCTTTTAACGCCATTTCTTTTTCTTTATAAATTTGCGCCAGACGCTCTTTCATGTTTTCTACCTGGCCGTTTTCGATGGTCAAGTTCAATTTGGAACCAGCTTCATCCATTAAGTCTATTGCCTTATCAGGCAGGAATCGGTCTTGAATGTAGCGGTTCGAGAGTTCGACAGCCGCTTTTAGGGCTTCCTCACTATATGTTACACCATGATATGATTCATAACTATCTTTTAAACCATGTAAGATGACCAATGCCTCAGCAGTTGTCGGCTCATTAACGTGAACAGGCTGGAAGCGTCTTTCAAGGGCACCGTCTTTTTCAATTTTCCTATATTCAGATAAAGTGGTCGCTCCGACAAGCTGAAGTTCACCGCGTGCAAGTGCAGGCTTCAAGATATTTCCTGCATCCATTGATCCTTCGGCTGAACCAGCACCCACAAGCTGATGAATTTCATCGATGAACAAAATGACATTTTTTCTTTCCTGCAGTTCGCTGATCAATTGCTTCATTCGTTCTTCGAATTGCCCTCTAATTCCAGTATTTGAAACGAGGGACGCTACATCAAGCATATATACAAGCTTATTACGTAATTTAACAGGCACTGAACCTTCAACAATCGCTAAAGCTAGACCTTCAGCAATGGCTGTTTTACCGACACCAGGTTCACCGATTAAAACGGGATTATTTTTATTGCGTCTATTTAGAACCTCAATGACGCGTTTGATTTCTTCATTTCTTCCGATAACCGGATCGATAAGTCCTGCTTTCGCAGCATCAGTCAAATTGCGGCCATACTCCTCAAGCAATCCTCCGTCCTCGCCCTGTTCAGCTGAATCCGGTTTTGGTATATCATTATAATTAAATGGATTGAATGAATTTGGAAATCCATTATATTGGAATTTCCCTGTATCCATTCCGCCCATTGCTGCTCCAAGTTTGTTTCGCTCTTCTTTATAACAAGTGGAGCACAGTTTCACATCATGCTCCTGACCATTCATATTTAGGTGAACTTGAATATTAGCTTGGTTTACATGGCATTTTTCACAAAGCATGTAGTACTCCTCCTTTTAAAAAATGAATACACAATAAATCTTTGACCTTCTTTGACTTTCTGACCTTATTATACATTGACCTTCTTTGACTTTCAATAATTTTGTCTGGGAATTTTTTTTGCAATAAAAAATGAAATTCCTTCGATTTGGTTTGCTAAGCATATTAAACTATCCATTTCCAGTCAAATAAAAAGTTTCTATGTATGCCTCTTAGTACATTCAGATATTATTGATTACCCACTTCAAGTTAACCATAACCTAATTTTTTATTAACAAGACATCAATTCCCGTTTTCCTTGTCCATATGCATCATCCACTTAAATAAAAAAGAGACTTTATTAAAGTCTCTTTTTTGACAACAAGGTCCAGGATTGGTCTCATCCTGATCTAGTTCTGCCGTATATCTGGCTAGCCAATATCCCCATGCTTTGATGAGGCTTGGCAGACAGTCGGTGTAAAGGGAGCGGATTTCTTAAAGCGATTTGAACGTTTTTAAAGAAAAAAACGCAGGCAAAGACATCATTAAGTCTATTTGTTCTTTATAATAAAGTTGATTTCCTTCTATATATACGATTTGCATCTATATACTTTGGCTTCCAATCACTATTTAAAGTTACTTTTACCTCATAGAAAAAACAGCGGTAAGAAATCCACTGTCAAAATTCTTTGGATAAAAATGGAAGAAATAACTTTACCCCACGCTTATTAAAAGGTAAACATTTCAAATCTGCAATTAAATGACTTATGTATCCTAATAAACAAGTAGTGAAAATTCCGTCAGTCCCCATAAAGGCTTCGAATTGATAGGCTATGATGCCAAAGAAAGCGGTGCCTGCAATCGAATGTGTATAACTTCTATGTGGTGTAAAGGATGCTAGGATAATATAAACTCCTAACAGCCACAGCCAGTTCTCCTGTAAAGATAAGCCACCGCCTAAAACCGCTAATCCAGTCAAGGTCAGCATATGCCTTTGTCTGATGAAAGATGAAATGATGATGATTCCGATTCCTGCCCCTACACCGATCCATTTTTCAGTTTCAGAGCCTTCCAAAAGACTATAAATGATCATGAGTATCCCAATTGTTTGTGCAATCGTTCGAATTAACTTATGTGAAAAAGTAATCCTATTACTTAACTTCCCATCAATATCCATATCGGGCATAAGGCCTGAAACTCCCCCAATGCCAACCAAGAATAAAGTGGTGGTTGGATCTGTTTGAAGTGTGTTTGCCGTCAAGAATCCAACTGTTGCCCCTAATGCCATGTGTGCTGTACCGTTCACTGTCTCTCTCCTGTTCCACTAAGAAGTAATCTCTGTTCCCTAGAAACGAATGTTTGTTCGAACTCCAGTATTCTAACTATACAATATTTTGGGGAAAATTTCTTTATTTTTTATAAAAAAGCCGTAGTAATCAATATTTTGAGCTTATAAATCCCTCGTTCTAAATTAAAATCATTTCTTCTAGAACGTCTTTGATTGCTTTGTTTAGGTACTTTTCATCACTTAAAACCGCAAAATATTTTTCTGTAAATTGTAGTTTTTCATGAAATTTTATCCATCATATGAATATACTAATCTATAAGGGGAGTGATTCAGATAGCCTTTTTAAATGCCTTCAATAACTTTAAAAATGGGAAAAAGTCCAAGAAAATAAAAAACATGAATTTTCGGGAACAACACGTAAAGAACTCATCCGAGCTCATTGGGAATAATGAAATTGTCCAAAATATAATAAATAATCACCTTTCCAAAAAAAATAACCACTTGTAGGGTGGTTTTTTTAATTATTAAGGGAAATCGTTTCATTCTTCTCCAGCTTCTCACTCGCATCGTAAATATAGTGATATTGTAAATAGTAATCGTATATGACATTATGCAGGATCTTAAGCAATGATTTATCGAATGTATCGAATTCAGTCTCGTAACTATTTAAAACAGTGACAAATTTCCCGTCCATGTTTTCGAAATAATGGATAAGAAAGTTCTTGTAATATTCACTATCACTATTGCTTTTATTCGTAATGCATGGATCGCCGGTTTGAATGGATTTATCAAGCATGGCTTTGATGGATTTAGGCAGCTTTGCTTTTTTGAAATGGTTCAGGGTATAGATATCGTAGGTAAATGAAAGTCCTAATTGATCGGAATAAAAATCTACGGCACAGTCCAATGTATAAATTAAGGGTGTTTTAAAGTCCTTGCTGTTGGCAATTTCCTCTGATATCTCCAATTGATATTCCTCGGACGTTAAATACGCAGCAAATTTCATTTTTGAACTGCTCATGCTGAATACTTCGTAAACGGCTGCATCTTGTTTTTCAATTTCAATTTCGATATTAAAAAATTTAAAGTGTTTTAAACGGTAAAAAGCAATCGGTGCTAATAGGAAAAGCAATATCCAAACAAGGTAAAGAAATAACGTGTTAAAGATGATTTGATAAAAATCAGACGTTACGATCGGTTCAATGATTAACGATATCAATGTATGTTCAAAGCCCTGAGATATAGGGGGATTTATGGCAGGACCAACGGCTTCTTCTGGCTTTTTCAAAGTTTGGATACCTAAATGAGCCATTGCGACAAGGGTATAAATAAAAATTAATATTGTCCCAATCACATAAAATTTTGGCATGAATCCTATAATCCTGTCGAAAACAGAAATTCGCTTATCTTTCTGCTCCTCTATAGCCAATGTGGTTTCTCCTTTTGAGATTATTAATATCAGGAAAAGTCTAAGGACTTAGATCTTCCTGAACACTGCCTATTTAATTTATATGTTTTAAATAATATGAAAATACGTAAAATTTGCATAATCATTGACATATTCCAAAATACTTTCGACGTTTTCATTAAAATTAAAAATTTTTCGTCGTTAAAAATGCCCAACCTCTACATAGAAAATGAAAGGATGAGCAAAAGTTTAGGTGATTTATTTAGGACGGCCCTTTATCGCAAATTCTTCGACCTTCCTCAAAAACAACTCCATGGCTTTTGATGCTTCGAGGTCTAACTTTTTCACGATTGAAAAAGGTCTTATAATGGATTCATTTTTCAAATGAAAGGTTTTCAATTCATTGGACTTCAGTTCTTTTTGGACAGTCAGTCGTGATAACAGGGCAATGCCAAGCCCCGCCATCACCGCTTCTTTCACTCCTTGGATACTGGTGAAAATAAACGACTTCTTTATATGCAACTCCAGGTTGCTCAGAAGTTTATCGGAATATGTACGGGTTCCCGATCCTTGCTCCCTAAGCACCCAAGTTTGGTTTTGGAGTAATGTACTCTCGATGAAATCCATCTGTGAAAGTGGATGAACCGGGGGGACGACGACAATCATCTCGTCATTCATGAATGGTCTGACATCAATATCTTTATAATCCGTTTCACCTTCAATCAATCCTATATCAATCTTATTCGAGCGTATTCCTTGTATGACTTCATTAGAATTCGAGATGATGATTTGTATGTCCACCATCGGATATTGAGCCGCAAACTCCGCTAAAACTTTTGGAAGGTAGTATTCACCTATCGTGAAGCTTGCACCTATTTTCATCGTTCCGCTAACCACGTTATTAAATTCATTTATTTCTCTCTTTGCAGTCTCATAGTGATCAAGCATTTGCTTTGCATGTCTATATAAAATTTTTCCCGGCTCTGTTATTTGCACTTGTTTGGGAGAACGATAAATTAATTTCGTTCCCAATTCATTTTCAAGATTTCTTATGTGAAGACTGACTCCTGGCTGCGACAAGTTCAGAATGTCCCCAGCCCTTGAAAAGTTTTTCTGTTCGATTACGGTGACAAATACTTTTAACGGATCCATGGTTACCTCCCTTATTCTTTGTAATCCATTTTATCATAAGTAGAAGTAATCATTGAAATAGCAAATATATATTTCACTTATTTTTAATGAAGCTTTAAAGTTAAAGCATCAACATAGATGGAGTGATCACACTGGAACAAACAAACGTCGAAACTAAAAAACTTGGATTTACAAAAGGAATAGCATTGACTTTGCTCATAGCCATTGTTGCAAAATACTTAGCAGAGCTTCCATTCCTTCATATAATGGGACAGTTAGTCATTGCAATATTGATTGGAGTTGTTTGGAAAGCGATCATTGGCGTCCCAGCCTACACTGTTGCAGGGACAAATTATTCAAGTAAAGTCCTTTTGAGAATGGGCATTATTTTATTGGGAATGCGCCTGAACCTAAAGGATATATTTAATGCCGGTCCGAAAACATTTGCAGTGGGTGCCATATGTCTTGTATTTGCTATATTAGTAGTTTATGGACTGACCCGTCTTTTTAAAGTTGAGAAAAAGCTAGGCATATTGACAGCTTGCGGAACGGGAATTTGTGGGGCTGCTGCCATCCTGGCAATTTCCTCCCAAATAAAAGCAAAAGAAAAAGATACAGCAATAGCCGTAGCGACTGTTGCCGTTTTAGGCACAACCTTCACTTTCGGTTATACTATCCTATATCCATTATTAGAGTTATCCGATCATGGCTATGGTATATTTTCGGGTGCGACACTCCATGAAATCGCTCATGTGATCGCCGCATCAGCGCCAGGGGGAAGTGAGGCAGTCGACTTGGCAGTCGTAGTCAAATTGACTAGGGTGGCGCTGCTCATTCCCGTTGCCATTTTAATCGGTTTCATCATGAATTGGAAAGAACGATCAAGAGATGACGGAAAGAAAATTTCCTGGAAGTCCATTCAAATACCTTGGTTTATTTTTGGATTTTTGTTAATGAGTTCCCTCTATTCTACAGGTGCAGTTCCTGAACCCATAGCCGATAAAATTGTTATGCTTTCCTATATCCTCATGGCTATGTCCATGGCAGGACTAGGATTGAATATTGACCTCGTAACCTTTAGGAAATATGGCGGTAAACCTTTTATTGCTGGACTGATCGGCTCTATATTATTGACTTGTCTGGGGTATGTATTAGTCCAGGTTCTCCATTTAAATTAACTTTTCAATCAAAACAAGCATCCCTTAATCGGCATGCTTGTTTTTTTCTATTGGATGCGGTACATTGGCACCGTAAAAAATTTCATCCATCTCCGTTCGAAGCCTTTCTATAATTTCTTCCCTTTCTTCTGTATTCAGCTTTTCCTCTGTATAGCCGAATAGGTAATTATTAATATCGAATCTTTTCAGCTTACATTTTGTATGGAATATATTTTCCTGGTATACATTCACATCAATCATGTCATATAAACCCTTTACTTCATCAGGAATATAGTTTTGAATGGAATTAATATCGTGATCAATGAACAATTTCCGCCCATCTTTATCTCTCGTAAAGCCTCTTACTCGGTAATCGATCGTGATAATGTCGGTATCGAAGGAATGAATGAGATAATTAAGGGCTTTGAGAGGTGATATTTCCCCACAAGTAGAGACATCGATATCGGCCCTGAATGTGCTAATGCCTTCATTTGGATGGAATTCAGGGTATGTATGTACGGTAATATGGCTTTTATCCAGTTGCATGACCACATTATCAGGCAAAGGCCCTGGTGATTCTTCATAAGTTCCTGTAGGTACTTCTACGACAGGACCTTCCGAAACAAGAATGGTTACACTTGCGCCTTGAGGGACATAATCCTGTTTGGCCGTATTTAAAACATGTGCCCCTATTAAATCAGAAACATTGTGCAAGATCTTCGAAAGCCGCTCTGCATTATATTGTTCATCAATATAATCCAGGTATGCCTCTCTTTCTTCCCTGGTTTTTGTGTAACAAATATCATACATATTAAAGCTTAAAGATTTGGTAAGATTATTAAAGCCATGAAGTTCAATGCGCTGCTCCGGTGTAAGTTTCATGATTGATTCCCCTTATATTTTTTTACGACTACCCTTATAGTTACCCTTTTTCCGAAATAAAAAACTAAGTCAGCCAGTCTAAGCTTCTGACTTATAATCAGTATTGTCATTTCTGGCCATGGAAAAGCCATTGCATTAACATGCAATGGCTCTTTTGGTTTAGGCAGTATGAATTTTTTTCTTTTTTATCGGTGAGAGAATTCGTTCCAGCCATCCGAGTATAAGATCTGAGAGAATCGCCATCAATGCTGTCGGGATTGCTCCTGCGAGTATGATTGCTGTTCCATTTGAAGCATTCGTTCCCCTGACAATGATATCCCCCAGTCCGCCTGCACCTACGAATGTTCCGACCGCGGTTACTCCAATTGCGACGACAAGGGCTGTACGTAAGCCAGCCATGATGACTGCCAGAGATAATGGCAGTTCGACCATTCTTAGTAACTGGAGCTTCGTCATCCCCATTACCTTGCCAGATTCTAAATAAGCTTGTTCGATACTTGTAATACCTACATAAGTATTTCGGAGGATTGGCAGTAAGGAATATAAAAACAATGATAAGATTACCGTATTTGTTCCTAACCCCATTACTAGCATCAGGAGAGCGAGCATAGCCAATGCTGGTGTAGTTTGTATGACATTCGTTATCGAAAATACCCAATTGCTCAATTTCTTATGTTTCGCGATGAATATGCCTAACGGGATAGCTACAATTGCCGCAAATATAACTCCATAGGCGGACATCAAAAAGTGTCGATAAAATTCAGTAAGTACATACATCCAATTTTGGGAATAATACGTTCCCAGCTGTTGCAAGGTTTCCATTAGTGTGCACCTCCCATTTATTCAAAGTATTTATGTGCTTTAAGGAATTCCGATGCTACGACCGATGGTTCCTTCAAGTTCCCATCAACTTCATAGTTCAGTTCCTGCATGGTTTCTGTAGTGATTTCACCAATTAACTTGTTAAGCTCACCTTCAATTTCAGGAAATCGTTCCAATAATTCTTCGGTAACGACTGGTGAACAGTCATATGGAGGGAAATATTGTTTATCATCTTCCAAAAGCTTCAAATCATTAACCTTAATCCGTCCATCTGAGGAATATGCAAGGACAATATCCATCTGACCACTTTTGACTGCATCGTATACCAAGCCAATCTGCATCGGATAAGTTTCCCCAAATTCCAATCCATATGTATCGACGAACCCTTTATAACCATCCCCTTTTCTTTTCAGCCAAGCACTGTCTACACCTAACCTTAAATTATCTGCATCCTTTTTTAAATCCGATATTTTCTGATATCCCTTTTTCTCTGCCAATTCATTTGAAATCGTAAAGGCATAAGTGTTATCGAATCCGTAAGAATCAAAAAATTTGAACCCATATTGTTCTTTGAACTCCCTTTGAACGATTTCCATCGCCTTTTCTGGATCCTTTTCAATTTCCTGACCCAGCACACTCGTTAAATCAGTCCCTGTATATCGAGTTGCAGCTATGTCTATGTCACCTGTCTCCATCGCCTTTTGCTGAACGAAATTGGAACCTAGATTTTTAATGATTTTCGTATCAACTTCCGTATTCCTTTCAAGGAGTTGAGCGATCATGTTCGCCAAGATTTCGGATTCGGTCATGCTTTGGGCACCGATCTTTACAGTAGTTTCAGAAGATGACCCTAAACCAGGCAGGGAGCAGCCGGTGATCACTAATGAACAAACTAAAAGGGTCATGAAAATGGTACGTCTCATTTTTTTATACATGGTAATCCTCCTCAAGCAACTTCCTTCATACCTTTCAATCCTTTTGGTACGACTTTTCGTTCAATGATCGAGAATACATAATCCACCAGGATAGCCATGATGATTACCGGAACTGCACCTGCGATGATATATTCTGTTTGGTATAAATTCAAACCGATAAAAATGTAATCTCCAAGCCCCCCGCCTCCAATAAAGGAGGCTAGGGTGGCCCATCCAATTAAATAGACGGAAGCCGTACGGATGCCAGCCATGATGACGGAAAGTGCAAGCGGGAATTCAACCAGACGAATTCTCTCCCAGCTTGTCATCCCGATGCCACGTCCGGATTCCAGAAGATTTTCATTTACGCCTTTAATGCCCGTGTATGTATTTCTAAGAATGGGTAAAACGGAATAGAAAAATAACGCAATGATTGCGGGTGTTTTCCCAACTCCGAGGAAAGGAATGAAAAAGGCCAGGACCGCTAAACTCGGCAATGTTTGCATAATGTTTGCTATTCCGATTATTAACGAAGCGCTCCTTTTCATTCGCGTCAACATGATTCCTAGTGGTACGGCAACTATTATTCCAAGGAAAACAGCAATCAAGGAAATATATAAATGCTCCCACGCCTTGTAAACCAATTCTTGCCAGTTCATTTGTAGAAAATCGAGCAAAGTTTCCAACACATTCACCTCCTAAAACATTTCTGCCATTTCTGTCATTTGATTTTCTTCCTCTCCCCAGATGCTGTCATATACGATATCCACCAATGTAGCTCTAGTTACAATTCCGACCAAATGTTTATTTTGGTCAACTACGGGCACGTATTTGAATCCACGTTTTAAAATCTTCTGAACGGAATCTTGGATTAAAGTATCCTGTTTCACTGAATAGACTTCAGGATTTATGACTTCACTGATAAATTTAGCCTTTTTGCGATATTCACTGATCGTTTCAACATCCACGAACCCTTTCAACACATTTTGCTCATCGACTACAAGTAAAGAATCAACCCTTTTCTCGCGCATGATCGATATGGCGTCTGTAAGGGATTTTTCTTCTGTAATGGATATTGGATTTCGACTCATGATTTGTTCAACCAATTCAACATTTGGTCTAGTTTGAAGAAGGCGATCTTTGCCGATGAATTCTTCCACAAACTCATTGGCAGGGTTTCTGAGGATATCATCCGGCGTTCCCACTTGGACGATTTCACCAGCTCTTAATATGACGATCCTGTCGGCTAGTTTAATGGCTTCATCCATATCATGGGTAACAAAAACGATTGTTTTATCAAGTGTTCGCTGTAGATTTTTGAATTCCTCCTGAAGGGCATCGCGGGTGATTGGATCTAGTGCGCCAAAAGGTTCATCCATTAGTATGAGTGGAGGATTGGAAGCTAGTGCTCTGAGAACGCCTATCCTTTGTTGCTGCCCGCCGCTCAATTCGTAGGGATACCTTTCCAAGTATTCAGGTCCCATATCGACAAGCTGTAGCAATTCCAGTGCGCGCTCCTTTTTCTTCTGTTCATCCCATTTTAGAAGTTTTGGAACAAGGGTTATATTTTCAAGAATCGTCATGTGAGGGAAAAGGCCGATTTGCTGGATGACGTAACCTATCTGTCTTCTTAATTCGACTGGATCTTCATCCAAGATATTTTCACCATTAATAAGTATCTTCCCTTCCGACGGTTCGATAAGGCGGTTAATCATTTTCATTGTCGTTGTCTTACCGCATCCACTCGGACCAATAAAGCAAATGAACTCCCCTTTTTTAATATCCAATGATATATTATTTACAGCTTTCTTTCCTCCCTTATAGATTTTCGATACATTTTCGATTTTTAACATAACAAGCACCTCCAACATTCTCGTAAAATTACAAATTTTACAAATATATTAATTTTCCATTTGCACAGTCTTTTCTACCCATATAGATAACTGTATAAACCTTTTATTTTTAAAAAACTAGTTCAATGGAATTATATAGAATAAATGGTAAAAAAAACTACCCCAAGTTAATTGAGGTAGTTAAAAGATTTATAAAATTAAAGATGAATTAAAACCCAATATTTTTAGAAATAAGGGTTTTTACAGCTTCATTTGTGCCTGTAAAGAAAGTTGTCAAAGGAATATCCCGGTAACGCTGGGCAATTTTAGCGTCCCCTACATTTCCATAGCCATCATGTAATTGCATGCACTTATCAGATATTCGCTTGGACATTTCCGTTATCCAATATTTTGCCATCGATACTTCAGCTATGATATCCTCCCCAGTCATATGTTTACAGATCAAACCATCAACAAATGTTCTTCCCAGATGAATATCTGTCGCTATTTCAGCAATGGTAAACTGTGCATTTTTAAACTTACTTATTTTCTTTTCAAATGCTTTCCGCCCGCTTATAAAATTCATCGTTAAGTGAAGCATTTCTTTCGCTGCCATTAAAGACCCGATCGCACAAATTAGTCTTTCCTGCTGCATTTTTTGCATGATATATGAGAGGCCCTTCCCTTCCTCCCCAAGGAGGTTGCCAACAGGAACAGAAGCATCATCGAAAAATAGTTCGGCTGTGTCTAAGCATCCCTGTCCTGTTTTACCAAGCTTTCTTCCTCGTGAAAATCCTGGCGTATCTTTATCAATGATCAGCAAACTGATTCCGCCCTGGGAAGGAACAGCATTAAGATCAGTTTTGCATGCCAATATCATGAAGTCGGCTTTAAAGCCATTTGTGACAAATGTTTTGGCTCCATTGACAATATAATACCCATCTTTCTTAATCGCTGTGGTTTGAATATTCGCTATTTCCGAACCCATTCCCGGCTCTGTCCATGCAAAAGCTGAGATCAATTCACCTGTTATGAACTTTGGTAAATATCTTTGTTTCTGATCTATTGTTCCGAATGAGGCAAGATAAGGGGCTACAACATCAGAATGAATGGATATTCCTCCTAACGCTGATCCAACCATTTCCAATTCCTCTGCCAGAACAACTGAATATCCAAAATCTGCTCCTATTCCACCGAACTCCACATCAAGCCATGGACATAAAAATCCATTATCTCCAATTTTTTCCCAAAATGAACAAGGTATCTCCCCCTCCTTTTCCCATTGTTCATAAAAGGGTACAGCCTCCTTGGCGAGAAAATCACGAATTGATTGTTTAAATAATAAGTGTTCTTCCGTTAGGAAGGAACGAGAATCATCCTTATTGATTGCCATCGTGCTAACCATGGGTTAACCTCCATTCTCTAACGATTTTGTACGTATAATCTTCTAACATGATCAAGTTAAATCCTCTGTTGTAAACGATTACAATCGCAAATATCCAAACTGTTAAAAGGGCCCACAATATTCTTGTTCAACAAAAGTATTGAATTCCCTTTATAAATCTATTTTTTACCATTTTAAATCTTGATTGTTTATTACTTAACTGCTTTGAATAGGGGTTTACTATATATATTCTATCGAGGTTATTTTTGGAATATAATTTGTATTTAATTAACAAATTTCCTATAGCACTTAACTATGTAAAAACAGGTGCGAAAGTAAATAACCTAAACTTTACATAAAGAAAAAATACTCTGGAGAATATCTCATCCAAGAGTATTTTTTACGATACCACTTTTTCATTTAACTGCCTCTTTTCCTTATCCGGTATAAAAGCAGTGAACTTTGGAAGTGGCAAATTATTCTTCCCCTGTATGTGGGTTTCTAGTTCGACCTGCTCGGTCGTACACTTCAAATGTACCAAATCTAATCAAATTAGAACTCGTAAAAGTAAGGAATCTGAGAATTACTTTACGATGTTATGAAGTTTGTTATGGCCCTGCACCAATCACTTTGGTCCATCGGCTATGCCCTCTACAATGTTTATTCTCTATTCCTTCACAAATTTTAAGCTTGGATTTTTCCATTAATGACAACACACTTCCCATTTGTAGGTTGCTTTATCACCCTTCCGTCCTTGATGTAAACTGTGTAAGTATTATTGACTTTAGCATCTAATCTTGCTAGGTCTCCCGTTCTTGCTATGATATTTTTGACAGCTTCCCTCTTTAGATTATCCATGACTTTCCTTTTCATTTGTTCCCGTTTGTTTTTTTGTTTATTTTCATCAACCATCAGGATCCCATCCTTTTTGTTTGATTTATGTCTTCTCCGGATATAGTGTATTATATTTTTACCAACTTGTTACCTTAATGCTTTTCCTTATTGATTTATTTTGTAACGTAACAGGTATGTAAAGAGCTTATAAATAAAATGGCTCACGCTAATGATTACAAAAAAAGAACACACATAAAAACAGGATGCAACTGAATGTTGCACCCTGTCTGAAAAAGGGGTTTGCTTCATTTCGAATCAGCATGAATTCTCTGCGATAAACACCTCATCTACATTAGAGTAAATACTGGTATCTGACTAGAGTTTATCATCCAAAGCAACCATCTCCTATATCTTAAAAGTTTTATCAACTTTCAAAGCATAATTGACAATTATTGAATGAGTTTTTTGCTTTTACGTGCAAGCGAACCATCTCCTTGCTCGAACGATTTTTTAATGAAGCTTCCAGTAGTTAAGTTAAACGTCTTTAACTAACACCTCATTTACTAGATGATATGAATCATACGTAAATCACTAGCCCCTTCTTCTTTATTTATGATGACCAGTAACGGGCAAAATATAATTGGTTTTTTATGGAACAAACGTTTACTTCCTCACCTCACCATCCTTATTACACAAAAAGGGAGCCGAATTTACAACACAGACAAAATCGACACTAAGTTCGACGTTCTCAGTGGAAAGAGCGGAAATTCGCAAAATAAAAAGACCGGCAGTCGTTAGTTTTCACTGACTCCTGCACAACCCCTTGCATTCTTGCTGCATAATTAATAAAGAAAGGACAAAGCGAAAATCTCGCTTTATCCATACCTCAAACCATTAAGAAGACTTCATTTGGATTATTGCGCTTTCAACTCTGAACGATATTTGTCTATAATCGCTTGTATCTCCGAATCGGCTGGGACATTTGTGACGTCGTATAGGGATCCATCGGATTTGACTAGGGTCATTTTGCCGTCAACAACTTCAAAAGACAAATCCAGACGGCCCAAATAATGTTCCTGTTCTCCGCCAGCTTGAGTAATTGGCACCATCACCTCTCCGTTGAATTCGTATTCGGGTGTTTCAATGACTTTGTGTGTATCTGCGCCGATTACCGCTGAAACTCCTGGAACCTGAGCCAACTTGTGTTCTTCAGTGTTTCCGGCATGCGAAAGAACAATGTTAATGTCCGACTTTTCACTCACTTCAGGAAGCAACTCATTCAATGCTTCAACCGGTTCGATGAAATCGAGGTCAGCAACATCATTCCAACCGCGAATTTCCGGCTTCATCGAGGTAAGGCCGATCATGCCGATTTTTACGCCATTGAAAGTAAAACTCTTCCAAGGCTTGACATTCTGGATGTACTTTCCTGTTTTCCTGTCAATGACATTACCAGTAAGGATGGGGAAATTCACGTTGCGGTGGTAATTCTTTAACTGTTCATACCGGCTGTCCTCTGTGCCCTCACCGGAAGGGTAAACGCGGAAGTCGTTGTTTCCGAGAACCATTGCATCATAGTCCAAAGCTTTCAAAAGAGACGTCTCCAACTCTCCTTGTCCTGCCTGAAACTCGCCGCGCAGAAAGACGTCCCCGCCATCGACAAGAAGTAGCTTCTCCTCTTCATTGCGCACATTTTCAATGATGGTGGCATACTTCGCAATTGAATTGTGATGAATGGTTCCATCATCCAGCGTGACGAGGTCATCCAAATGACCATGAAAGTCATTCGTCTGGAGAATGGTGAGTTCAAACTTCTCTCCCTCCTTGAGCTTTTCCTCCGCACTTGCTATTACGGGCTGTCCGACAAAAGCAGCAGCCATCGCCAACGAAAAGCATCCCGTCAATAAATTCCTTCCCCTTTTATTCATCCTATTTCCTCCAAGCAATTACTCTATTAATTGTTAAACATGTTATTTAGTTTCGAGTCTTTTCTGTTTTTTCAAGAGCGACAAGTTTAGTTTTTTCTTCTTTGTCATTGCTGATTAAATCATTTGTTGCCTTTTTAAATTCATTTAAAGTTTTCCCGAAAGCACTTCCGATTTCCGGTAATTTAGAAGGACCAAAAATGATTAACGCAATGACTAGAATGAGAATTAAGCCAGGAATGCCGATACTAGATAACAATCTTCTCACCCCCTAAAGCATGATGGTTTGTTTTGTACTCAAAAAAATGCGATGATTACTTATAAAATTGGCATACCATGCCGCTCTAAAGCTGCTGCTTCTAATACAGACATGCCTTGTTCATTTGCAAAAGCCGTAAGTTTATCCGAAACAATGGGAGCAAGACTTGCTGGTGGCAGAGCCTGGTTCATAGCTCGTCTACGGGTTGAATTTCTGCGTGCAAATGGTCCCCAAATCGCAAAGGTGATACCTGGTGTTTGCATATTTACAAAGAAAGTGTTTCCATCTGGAGAAAATGTAGGGCCAGCAAATTCAGAACCATTCATCATATTTTCAGCGAAAGTATATATATTTCCTTTAGGAGTTAATCCGACAATACGATCATTACCGCCACCATCTTCCGCAATCCATAAATCTCCCCAAGGAGTGATTGTAATGTTATCTGGTGCTTCTAAATCATTTTTATCCGTAGACTCATAGAATAGTTCTAAGGTGTTTGTTGCTGGCGTGTAGCGATAAACACGGCCTAGGCGTGCTGAACCTGCACTTGTATCATCAAACCATAAAGTACCTTCAGAAAAATAAGCCCCTTCTAAGCGGCTAAACTGAATACAGCCTTTTTCCTTAGCGTCTTGCTGTGCGATTTCAGGATTTAATTTTTTCCAAACAATACCGAATTTTTGCCTAGTACTAAATTGACTTGCAGCTGCAGCTGGTAATTCATCAATCGCTGCTGCTTCAAGTGTACCGCCCTTTTGCAGAGAACCTAGTTTTTGACTACGGTCATGTGGTGTAAAACGGTACAAGAAGCTTGGACTTGCGTCTTCCGTTAAATACCAAATTCCTGTTGAAGGGTCAACATGCCCTGCCTCATGTGAAAAATAACCCATATCACGGATTGGTGTTCTTGACATTTCGTTTTCAGGATCAAGCGGATTTACTTCAAATACAAAGCCATGTCCCATATCACGAGTTTCTTCCATTGTTAACCAGGTACCCCACGTCGTAGATCCACCCGCACAGTTACGGATCGTACCTGAACTTGATACATACTGATCAATGACTTTATTATTTTGTCCAACGATTAATGTGGTTGTGCCGCCCGCTGCACCAGCGCTCCAAGGTTTTTTTCCGTTTACAGGGAAATCTGAATTTGTCCCATTTTCATGGTTTCTTACAAGAATGGTTGTACTCTTCTCCCCCTTATAGGCAGCCATTCCATCGTGAGCAGATGGGACAAGGTCACCATTAGGCATAACATCACCAGTTTGTGAAAGCATTTTGTAATGAAATCCCGTTGGCAAATCAAGAACACCATTCGGATCCTTCACTAACGGGCCATATCCACCAAAACCGCTTGTTGGATTGCTAGATTCCACTGCAAATCCTTTTGTAGCTCCCGCAAGAGAAAATACGCCAGTTGAACCAAGTGTTAATGCTAAAGTGCTCATTCCACCAACTTTTAAGAAATCACGTCTGTTTAAACCGCTATTGCTAGGTATCATTAACATTACCTCCAAAATTTTTTTGTGGGATGCTATATTCCTTATAGCAAACTCTACCCTCAAAATTAACAGACCTTTTTAAATGTTCCGTTAATTACGTGTGATTTTATAACTTCGTATGAAAAACAAGCCAAAAGTCACAGTTAATACGAAAAAAATGGATGTTATGACCACTTTTGCAACATGCATAAGGTGGAAAATGATGGTATGGGTCCAAAGTCGAGAATAAACTAAGGATTTTGTCATAAAAGGACCGATCCAGATTATTAAAGCTTATTAAAAGTTTGTAAATAATACACGATGACAAACTTGTTAACCCGATTATTTTGCCTAAATCTAGTAAATTTTCGAAAGAGGATTCGGTTAAGGACATCCTTAACATATAGTGCTACAGAATGCGCTGCCCCCAGCTCAACAGGGATTGAAAATCGAACTTGGAAGCAAAGCGCGAGGCTATAGAAACTAAAAGCAAAGATCATGACTCGCTATACCGCAACCGTAAGCCTTCGATTCAATTAAGGATCTTATTCAAAGCTGGCTGTACGAAATCAATAGGTCTAGGGCATGACTCAGGTATATGAAACGAGACTTATTGTAGAGTTTCCGTCTCATAGAGCACATATTGTTTTATTTATAGATTATAAAAAATCCCGCCAGTCTTAATACGGTTGAAAATCCCCCACCTGAGCAATAAGTAGCCTAAAAAAATAGTTGACATGAAACTTGTACCCAACTTAAAGTATAGCCTATACAACAAAAAGTTTCCTTAAAGAAACTTTTTTAGGAGGGGGTCAAGAAATGTCGGATGATAAAAAGGTTTCACGAAGAGACATTTTAAAGATGGGGGCTGCTGGTGCGTTTGGAATAGCCGGGTCATATTATCTGAATAAAATGGCACAATTCCCACCAGTGGCTCAGGCATCCATTGATTCATCTCAAAAGAATGATCATTCCAGTCATGTAAATATGGTTGATCAAACAAAAACCACAGGTTATAAAATGGCAGAACGGCTCCTTACAGAGTTTGATTATGGTAAAGTTACTAAGCTGTCCAACGGACAAATCCTTCGGGAATATGAAGTAGTGGCAATTGATAAAGAAATCGAAATTGCCAAAGGAATTAAATTTCCAGGCTGGACGTATAACGGATCAATTCCAGGACCATCTTTTCGTTGTACCGAGGGGGACCTTTTACGGTTTCACTTTATTAATAAGGGCAGCCATCCCCACTCTATTCATTTTCACGGAATTCATCCTCCAGAGATGGACGGTTTAACATCCATTTATCCTGGACAAAAATTCACGTACGAATTTAAAGCAAACCCATACGGATTACAAATTTACCATTGCCATGTACTCCCCCTAGCCCGACATATCCATAAAGGCTTATACGGTAATTTTATTATTGATCCAAAGAAGCCAAGAGAGCCTGCATTTGAGTTAAACATGGTTATGAATGGATATGATTTGGATTTAGACGGCGAAAACGAGTTTTATACGGTGAATGGCTATGCCTTCGCATTTATGAATCACCCTATTAAAATCAAAAAGGATCAACTAGTAAGGATCTATCTAAGTAATTTAACTGAATTCGATTTATTAAATTCGTTTCACTTACATGCGAATTACTTTACGTATTATCCAACCGGGAGAAACGATAACTCCTCTCAGTTCACAGATACCATCATGCAATGTCAGGGAGAACGCGGAATCATTGAAGTTCGGTTTCCGTACAAGGGAATATATATGTTCCATGCCCATGTAAGTGAATTTGCTGAGTTAGGCTGGATGGGATTCTTTGAGGTTGAGTAAAAAAAGGAGGGATAATATGAAGAGTAAAAGATTGATTACAGTATTAATACCGTTAGTATTCCTTATAGGAGTACTAGGATGGGTGCTAAAGAATGGAGCAGGTGTTGAAAAAGTTCCTTCAGCACCGATAGAAGTCTTGAACATTGAACGCATCAAGGTAACTACAATCGGTTTCGAAATATTTGTTAGTAATACCGGACCCAAATCCTTAACGATTTCCCAAGTGATGGTTAATGATTCAGTGTGGAATTACAAGGTCTCTCCTCAAGCAAAACTTGAACGATTTGATGAGGGAAAGGTGACCATCTCCTATCCATGGGTGGAAGGTGATCCACATACGATTAAGTTAATTACAGAGAATGGGATTATCACGGAAGGCGAAGTTTCTGCTGCCACACTCACTCCAGAAACCACCTGGAGCAACTTTCTTAATTACGGCTTAATCGGCTTTTACGTTGGTATTGTCCCGATTACATTGGGGCTGTTGTGGTATCCCTTTATGAAACGCTTCTCACGAAAATCCATAAATGGGATTCTCGCCCTTACCGTTGGTCTCCTTTTATTCTTATTTGTCGGGACTTTAGCTGATGGATTTGAAATTGGTGCTGAAGCACCTTCAGTCTTTCAGGGAAATATGGTTGTCATAATCGGGGCTTCATTAACCTTCTTATTATTGATCGGTTTTGATCAGTATCAACAAAGAAAACAAGAAAAGAAAGGATATTCTCCATTTGGTCTGGCTTTGTTGATGGCTACCGGAATAGGGCTTCATAACTTTGGAGAAGGTTTGGCAATTGGCTCTTCCTTTGCACTAGGTGAAGCGGCTTTAGGCACCTTTTTAATTATCGGGTTTACCCTGCACAACATTACGGAAGGGATTGGAATCGCTGCTCCTTTATTAAAGACCACACCTCGATTTAGAGTTTTTCTATTACTGGGAGTTATCGCAGGTGCACCTGCCATTGTAGGTACTTGGGTTGGCGGATTCATCTTCTCACCAATTTGGGGATCTTTGTTCCTTGGTATAGGTGCAGGGGCAATTCTTCAAGTAATTTATGTAATAACGAAAATGCTCATTGAAGATCATAGAAAACATAATGAAGCATACGTTTCATGGCTAAACCTTTCTGGATTCGCAATCGGACTATTAGTCATGTACTTTACTGCATTTTTTGTGAAATTTTAAGGGGTGCCTTAATAAACTTGATGGGTCCATAAACAATTCGGACTTGGTAGAGCTGTGGGTTCAACATTGATGGGCAAGAAAGGTAATAAATTTAGAGTTAGAAAGAGCATAAAAAAAACAAATATCAACGGTGATAAAATAAATCAGGACTAAAAAAACTCGATAAGAAATGGATTCAAACGGCATTTCTATATTGAAGTAATTCTAAAAAATGAGTATAGGAATTAAAATATTTAATTACTTGGGGGAAGCATTATGTTTCAAAGTATAGGTATACCGGGTTTAATTTTAATCCTTGTCATTTCCTTGATAATATTTGGACCTAAAAAGCTGCCGGAAATCGGTAGAGCTTTTGGACGTACTTTAACTGAATTCAAAAGTGCTACCAAGGGATTAGTAAATGATGAAGATAAGGATCAGGGGGAAAATCCTGAGTTAACGAATGTTGAAAAGAAGCAGGATAAATCAACAGTTTCATAATTGAGACGAGGCAACTCGTCTTTTTATTTTTCATTTTAAAGGATACATCCACCCATGAAAAAAATGAAATCTTATTGGACATTTGGAGGAACTTGCTCCACGTTAATTGATGAATAGTCTGGATTTGCGGGGTTTAATGCTAGCATCCTTATTAGATTGATAAGGATCACATAGGACTTGTGGTTGAACAATTTTAAAAAATAAAAGCCAGTTTCTAAAAAAGAACTGGCAAATTTTCTCTATTACATTCTTTTTGCTCCTAAATATCTTTTCTTCCAATAACTATTATCCATAGAGGTAATGCTTACACCATTTGATGATGAGCTGTGTATGAATTGATTACCCCCGATATAAATACCAGCATGTGAGGCACCAGATTTATAGGTCTCATAAAAGACTAAATCTCCAGCTTGTAGTTTGGAAACCTTTGTCCCCTTTTTATAAATTTCAGATACCGTTCTCGGTAAAGTGACATCTGCGCCTTTATCAAAAACGTATTTTAGGAATCCGCTGCAATCAAAACCTTTAGGCGTAGTTCCCCCCCATACATACCGTACATTTAAATGTTTTTTTGCTTCTTTCACTATAGCAGAAGATTTATTGCTTGCTTTATTCACATTAGCTACGGTGGATGGCTGCTTTTTTACACCCAATGCTTTATATGTATTTGGACCTACAATACCATCAGCTTTTAAGCCTTTATTTTTTTGGAACTTTACAACTGCACTTTTAGTAACCGTACCAAAATATGTAGTTGTATTCTTACTCTTAAAATATTCTTTTTTCTTTAATACCTCTTGTAATTGTTTTACTTCGGTATGGGTCATTCCACTTTTTAACGTCCGATCGCCCAATGCAGCATTACTAACCAACGGATTTGATAGTAACAATCCTGAGACTACAAAAGATGCTATAATTTTTTTCATTTTCTCCCCCGATAAAATCCTTTTTTTATGATTTTATCAGCTTTAAGTGACAAACATATTTACCTAATTTTACATTATCATTACAAATTTATGCATAATGTGTGTAAAAAATACAAAATATCTAAAATACTCCTATCATTCTTTTTCTTTCTTATTTTGAAATGATTATTAATTATACTTTTAAAAGGCTGCCATTTGGCAGCCTTATTAACCCGCTTGTTGCTCTATATCTATTGAAGAGTTAACACAAACTATTGTAATAAACAAGCACTAAACTTATGGTCTGTACCCATATCCAAATCCGAATAAAAAAAGTAATAAATAAAAAAATGGCAGTTGGTGGAATGAAACTTACAACAACCAATCCATTAGCTGTTTTGCTATGTACACTTCTATACCATTTGTAATAAATTAAAAGGAGAATTACTGCCAAAGGCCAGGAAAAATATCCAACCATCATGTCAACCCATCCTGAATGCTTATCCCAAAATACATCTGGTACAGGGAGGATATTCTCAAATTGTCTATCAATTTTGTTTTTAGTTTTTATAAAGATATAAGAAATTACAGTATAATAAGCTACTATTGTAGCTTTTATCCACCAATAAAAAAACCTATTGGAAATTACGATTATAAAAATAATTGCAGCATTACAAACAACCCTGTGTATCCCAAAACAAAATCACCTCTAAATCATTTTAACCAATTAATCTATCAAATTCCTTAAAATGTCTAATACTACCCCTTCAAAGACACTTTGCTTGTGAACCACTCTGCCCCATTGGTTGATAAAGGGTAAATTTCAACAAAACTTTAGGTAACGACAAAAAAGAGGATACCCCAAAGTAAGTGACCTCATGTGGGCCTCTGGACCTTTGGGATAGCCTCTCATTCTTAAGCGGTTTTACTTAGTTTCAGATTCATTTTTACCCATGCCTTCAGATAATTGTTCAAATGATTTAACTTTACCATGTGGATTCTGCGATTGTTTACGATCTTTCCATTGGCGTTCTTCTTGTCGCTTAGATTGAGTCATCTAAATAAGCTCCTTTACATAAAGTTCAGTAAACCGTTAGAAGCAAGAAAAGCCTCCACCCTTGTACCCGGTGCAGCCATCACTTATGATAGTTCGAGTTTGGCAAGCATTGATTAATGCATGCCTTTCCACTCACCTTGATTTTTAGATGCTTTTTCTTTTTTTGCTTTATTTTTATGTGCTCGATTAGCGTTTGCACTACCAAATTCTTGAGAAAACTCTGAATCGGTTTTGTTTGAATTGAATCCTTGTTTGTTCTTTTGGTCTGCATCATTTTTCTTGGTTCGTTTTGCCATGGAACCCCCTCCTTCTTATCTTTAGTATGAGATCAGAAAGAAGAAATATACCCCGAATAAAAACCGATAATAACATGAACCTTTCATGTAATTCTGCTAAAACACAAAGTGAATAATAAGTTCCGGTTCGGTTATTTTATAAGTTACATACTAACGATATTGCTGTTTTCCATATAACTTAACATCAGAATTTCTTGAATTGGATTTTTCCATTAATGTTCATACACTTCCCATTTGTATGTTGTTTATCATCCTTGATGTTTAAATTGTAGGTATTATTGAGTTTAGCATCTAACCTTGCAAGGTCTGTCGTTTTTGCTATGATGGTGACAACTTCCCTCATCAGATTACCCTTACCATCCTTTTTCCATTTTTCCCGTTTGTTTTTTTGCTTATTTTCATGAACCATCGGAATCATTATTCTTTTCCTTATTAATCCGTTTTGGATATTTTTTGTTCTACTATAAAACAAGTTATGGTAAAAACAGTGAATGATTCAGGTACAAGCTTTTCAGGAAGAAATAATAAACGATAACTAAGCAAGTGTTTTACTCCTAAATATTTTTTATGATATGATAATTGAATTGTTTATCTACCCCGTGGCACATTTACATTCATCTAAGAAAAGAGGTATTTATGCACGACACAGAATTATCCAAGCGACATTGGTTACTCATCTTAACACTTACTTTATTAACATTTGTTCTTGGGACAAGCGAATTTGTTATCATCGGGATCTTAACCGATATTTCCTCGAGTCTCCAGATTACAAATGCAAAAGCAGGTACGCTCGTTTCTGCGTTTGCGATTACGTTTGCCATTGCGACACCACTCGTGATGTCGACAACAAGCCATTTTCCAAAACGTAAATGGATGTTATTTTTGATAGGTTCGTTCATCATCCTGAATGCTTTATGCGTAATTTCGAATAGCTACATCATGATCCTTGCTCTTCGGATGATGACTGCCATCGTAACAGGAGTTTTAATTTCGCTTGCCATGATTGTTGCAAGCGAAACGATGCCAATCGCAAAACGTGGACTTGCTATATCATTCGTATTCGGTGGTTTTACACTTGCAAATGTAATCGGAGTACCAATAGGCACTGTCATCGCTGATTGGTACGACTGGAATGCAACTTTCCTTTTAACGACCTTTCTCGGTGGAATTGCTTTTTTGGCGTCTTTCTTCATTTTGCCTAATATGGACAGTACATTTCGCAGTTCAATGCGTGAGCAATTTTCCTTGTTAACACACCCGCGAATCTTAATGGCTTTTTTCATTCCATCTCTTGGATTTGGTGCAACGTATGCCGTTTATACGTATCTTGTTCCGATCCTGAAAGGAATGGAAGCACCAAGTAGTTCAATTAGCTTGATATTGTTTGGCTACGGATTTATTTCTATTTTCAGCAACATTCTTGCTGGTAAAATTGCCAGCCACAATGCTATCGGACGCCTCCGGTTTGTTTTTCTCGTTCAAGCAATTGTTCTGATCAGTTTATATTGGACCACAGATAATTTGATCTTTGGATTGGTTAATATTAGCTTAATGTCATTAATGGCCATCCTTTTAACAACATCCACCCAGCTTTATTTGATAGATCTTGCCGGCATTTATCAACCAAAAGCTACAGGCCTAGCTGCTTCACTGATGCCAGTAGCAAGCAATGTCGGTATCGCCTTTGGTTCAGCATTAGGAGGAGTTGTTTACCATCAGGGAAATTTGATGAGTGTTACATTGGTAGGTGGGTTGGTTGCCATCTTCGCAAGTCTTCTAACTTTCCTAAGTCATCGCTTAGACCAAAAACAAAAAAAACTAGCATAAGAGAGAAGCTATGTGCGCCTTGGTATGAATCCTATCAAAAGAGAAGTGTATTGTAGCTTTGAAACAAAGTGGTATCAAATTAATACGAAAAATCTTGATAGAGCATGTTTTGAAAAAAATGGTCAAAGCATGCTCCTAACCATATACAATTGAATGATACTTTTATTAAAGGATCAACTAGCCAAATGGAGGTTCTTTCTGTAAATTTCCATTACCCGTATGATCCACTATTTTTGGCCATTCCCCAAAACCCTCCAAAACCTTTTTGATGGGTTTTTTCTTTTATAGTAAGTGAATCCAATGAATTTAATAAAGGCAACGTTGGCAGGTTTTCCATCGAATTTTTGTTATCATATTATTTAATTCAACGTCTTAACCGCTTACACCATTGCAAGGGCATGAAAAATAAAAGTCAACTTCTAAACCGGCAGCATTTCTTTCCTGATATAGCAACACGAATCACAATGAAAAAATGATTCATTGTTTTATTTTATATGTTCATGAAATTGACTTGTTTTCTTAAAAAGCATGAATATTTCCAGAGTCCATTTTATTCTTTATATTCTGTACGTTGCTCAGTTCATCGGCAAAAGCAAGAAATGACTCCCTATCATGTGCATCGAGTGCTTCGTTTACTTTAAAACTCAAATGGTTTATTTTTAGGTTCAAATCCAAAATCGAACAAATGCTACCGTTGGAATATAGTTCTTCAATATCTTCCACATGCATAAAAAACTGAAACTCATTGTTGACAACTATCAAAGAGTGCCATCCTAGGCAATCAACATACTTCCGTTCGTTTGTAATAGTCCAAACATCACCTTGAAGAAACTCAATGATATGTTGGTGTTTTTGCCCAGGACAGCAGCAGCTTACTTGATGCTGAAATAATTCCAATATTACAAAATTTCTATTCATAGGTGTTCCTCCCCCACTCACGTTCATTTTTTTGAACTCTTCATCAAATCTAACTCTTTGTCAGTCAGACTTTTTTTTGTCAGAGTTCACATCTATTCTGATAAGGTTGACTAATTTCCATATTTATCTTACTGGTCCATATTGTCGTATTGAAATTTTTTTATCGACATGAAAAAGGATTAATTGAAAATGATTATCAATTTCAATTAATATTTTATATGATAATGATTATCACTGTCAAACGGTTTTAACCAACTTTTCATATTTTCGTTTCGTTGTCTCTGAAAAATAAATGCCCGGTTACTGCTGTCACGCGCCCTCTAGAGTATAAAGGTTTTTACTATTCATTCTTTTTTATTTAATGTTCGTTTTAGTCAAATTCTAATAATGATTCTTGAGTGGATGTGTCCATCGATTAAGTCCCACGCATCCGTACGTCCTACCCTGGCAACTGATAAAATAGATTCCAACAAAATAGGTCAATAGTAATTTTACTTGTCGACCTTAGTATATGAAAGCACCCGTTTTTTCCATTGCTACTTACTGTTTCTGATATTACTTCTGGGGGTTCCCAATTTTCATTTTTTGAATACTACAAGGCATTGTTGTTGTATCTGATTGTATAGGGGAACTGACAAAAGTTAAGATAATAAATATGCCCAAAACAATTTGTTTCTTGGTTATTTTACCTTCATTATGATCTAAATATAGATAGTCCTTATTGATGTACCCTGCCTCTCTATTTGCATAAGAAAAGGAGCTGCTCAGCAGCTCCTGGTAATGAGGTAAAAGCACCTTATTTTGTTTAAGGACAATTCTTCACAATCTTCCGAGTAACATTAACATAAATATCCATTTATAACTTACTTCAAATAACTAAAGATGAGGGTGTGATATGAATTCAACCAAGCTTTACATAATCCCCTACTTTAATATGATTCTTTTCAAACCATCCAAGATTCACTTCAATCGCATAATGATATGGTATTTCCGGATCATAGGTAGGGCATATATACTCTTGACAAGGTACCATATCAAGTATTTTTAGAATTTCCCCAACTGAGTCAAGAAATGCAATAGATAAAGGAATAAATGTGTTTTTCATCCAAAATCCACCATATATTTCTTTTGAAAACACAAATAACATTCCTTCATTTTCGGGTAAATTCCCAACAAACATTAAGCCCTTTTCTCTTTTTCTTTGAGTATCTGCAACTTGAACGATTAATCTAGTTTCCCTGTTTCCACTAAGTATTTTTATCATTTTTCTTTTTATTATATTTTTCATGTTCACTCACCTTCGAGTATCATTAACAGGAAAAAGTTTTAGGTCTTTTTAAAAAAAGTTCATGGGATTGAAATTTTCTATTATCGAAATAACCTCCATTCCCTAATAATAAAAATGAAGAAAGCTTGAGATAAAACGAATACATAAAGAAAAAAATAACGAACAAAGCACCGTTTCACTTCTAATATTATTCTGTGATTTTAAATTTAATACGCTGTTTTCTATAAACACAGCAACAATATAAAAGTACAGGCATGTTTTGGAACCCTTTCATGAACTTAATTAAAGCTTGCTAAATCGAATTTTTAGTTGTTAACGCATAGCATATGAAAGATGTCCTTGATCGAAACACGAGAATTGAGTATCCTTGTTCCATTCCGCAGAAGTTATGTAGTATGAGCTAGACACCATAATCAAAATTAGGAACAGCAATGAGCATCACCACTAGTTATTAGGAGCTTTAGTCTATTTGCATATCTCCAGGTAGGAACTATGGGGAGGTTCTTTTGTTTGAATGTCGATTTTATGTACATGTTACAGTTTCACTTTTAAGAATTCATCTTTAAAGGTTCTTTTCTTATTTGACTTTTCTCATAGGGGATGGCCTCAACATGAGCGCCCATGAGGACCCTTTTAAAAACCCTCCCCATTTAGCACCTTTCATAAGGCCCATCCTAGGGCCTGTACAACTGTACTACGTAACGTCATACGGTATCAGCAAGGCTACTATATAGGAAGGATTTGAAGAATTGGATTGGAATAGTATATTATATGCTCAACCTTCCAATTAGTGTACAATAGTAATAAATATCCTCATCAGCCCCTTATAATCTACCACACACACCATCATACCCAACCAATGGGATAAGGACCCTTTTCAAAACCGATAGACCTAAGTAAGACCTACAGGGAATCTTGATTTCTAGAAGGGTATTTATGACCCCGTAAGGCTAATGCGCTAGATTTAGAAAACATTACTAATCTAATGATAGACAAAAAAAGGCCGCATTTCTTTACATAATGAATGCTGACCCTAGTTTTTTAAGAAGATCCTCTGAAAGGGAGCCCTTCTTTAAAGCATTTTATTGATACTCCTCATAAAGTCTTTCACAACGGTGGATAATTTCCCTTTCGCTTCCTTCATCGAGCTTCCATGAACACCGAAATAAAATTTAATTTTAGGTTCTGTTCCGGAAGGTCGTAAACATACCCATGTGCCATCTTCAAGAAAGTATTTTAAGACGTTCGATTTTGGGAGTTTGATGGCCTCTTCCCTATTTGACGCAAACATGAATTTTTTCCTGCTGAGATAATCTTCTTGAACCACTACTTGAAGACCAGAGATTCGATCTGGCGGATTTTCACGGAATTCATTGATAATCGCTTCAATTTGTCTGGCACCTTCGATTCCTTTTAAAGTCAACGATCGCAAATCTTCCAAGTAATATCCGTATTTACTGAAAACATCCAGTAAACCTTCGTACATCGTTTTTCCTTGCTTTTTGTAATAGGCACAGACTTCCACTGCCAGAATAGTAGCCTGTATCGCATCCTTATCTCGAGCAAAATCTTTGATTAGATATCCATAACTTTCTTCAAAGCCAAACAGGAAAGAATGTTCTCCACTTGTGTGGAATTCATTGATTTTTTCAGCAATGAATTTAAACCCAGTTAAAACATCTACGGTTTTCAAACCATTTTGCTCTGTAATCGCCCTTCCGATTTCTGAAGTTACAATGGTCTTTAATACGACTCCATTTTCAGGAAGAGTCCCTTTCTTTTGTTTTTGTGAAATTAAATAATCCAAAAAGAGAGCGCCTGTTTGGTTGCCTGTTAATACGACATAATCTCCTGCATTATTTTTCACGCTAATTCCGAGCCTATCCGCATCCGGATCGGTGGCAATCAATAAATCAGCGTCGACACGCTTTCCAAGCTCAATGGCCAACTCAAAAGCAGCATGTTCCTCAGGATTAGGCACTTTTACAGTAGGAAAGTTAGCATCGGGGATTTCCTGTTGTTTAACAATATGGACATTTCGATATCCAAGATCATGCAAAGCACGTTTTACTGATTTATTTGCTGCACCGTGAAGCGGTGTAAACACGAGCTTTACATCGATTTCATCTGCTAGCTTTAAATCTTCCGGAATAGTGAGCAAATGCTCATTATAAGCAATATCCAGCTCCTCACCGATGATTTGAATGAGTCCTCTGTCCTTTAGGATTTCTTCTTCCTCAACAGCAATGGAAAGCTCACTTCCAATCGCGTTCACGTAATTAATGACTTGATTCGCCGCTTCAGGAGAGAGCTGTGCCCCGTCTGACCCGTACACTTTATACCCATTATATTCAGGCGGATTATGGCTTGCTGTAATGACGATACCTGCAAATGCATCCAGCTTACGAACGGAAAAAGAGAGCTGTGGAGTAGGCCGTAATTCATCAAATAAATAAGCTTTAATTCCCTTTGTTGCCAAAGTCTTGGCTGCTTCCAATGCAAATTCGGGAGACTTATGTCTTGAATCATATGCAATTACGACTCCTCTGGATTTTGCATTGTTACCAAACGTTTGAATATACTCAGCAAGTCCTGCAGTCGCTTTTCGAACGGTATAAATGTTCATCCTATTCGTACCTGGACCAATTTCCCCTCGCATACCACCCGTCCCGAATTCCAAATTTTTATAAAAGGCGTCTTCAATTGTTAATTCATCATCCTTCATTTCTTCAAGCATAAAACGCATTTCATGATTTAAATTGGGGTAACTTGTCCAAATGTTATACAAATGCTTCCAGGTCAATGAAATACAGCTCCTTCCAGTTTTGATTTATTTGGCATTTCTTTTCACTTTGATATTCGTACACAATGTAGCGATCAATCGAGTATGAAAACTAAAAAGCATCGTACCTAAAGATCTTCTTTTGCAAAGGAGTTGTAGAATCGCCAAATGTCCTCCCTCCAAAGTTGTTGGTTACGATTTATTCATAATCCCAACCAATACTTTGGAAAGAGCGTCATTTATTTTACATTCCTTTTTAGGAAGAGCGAAAATATGAAATTGGAATCCATATCTTTTAGCATTAGCAGCTGTTTGATTGGAAAGAATTGAACAGTACTTCCCAATAATAACTATTGGCTATACAGCTTGTTTTTTCGAAACTGTTTTTAAGTTTTCCTTACTTTATTTTATTTTTTCTTTTCTTTTTCAGTTTTCTTTTCCTTTTTCGTTTCCTTTTCCTTTTTCATTTTCTTTTCCGCTTTCTTTTCCTTTTCCGTTTTCGTTTCCTTTTCTTCTTTCTTTTCCTTTTCCGTTTTCTTCTCCTTTTCTGTTTCCCCTTTCTTTTTCTTCTTTTCCATTTCTGCTTTCTTTTCCTTTTTCGTTTCCTTTTCTTTTTCTGTTTTCTTTTCCTTTTTCGTTTCCTTTTCCTTTTCCTTTTCCTTTTCCTTTTTCATTTTA
>NZ_JBNNUC010000004.1:55314-481227 GCF_050279365.1 Peribacillus sp. NPDC094092
TTCTTTTCCGCTTTCTTTTTCTTTTCCGCTTCCTTTTCCTTTTCCATTTCCATTTTCTTTTTCTTTTCTGCTTCCTTTTCTATTTCCGCTTTCTTTTCCTTTTCCGCTTTCTTTTCCTTTTTCGTTTCCTTTTCCTTTTCTGTTTTCTTTTCCTTTTTCGTTTCCTTTTCTTTTTCTGTTTTCTTTTCCTTTTTCGTTTCCTTTTCCTTTTTCATTTTCTTTTCCGCTTTCTTTTTCTTTTCCGCTTCCTTTTCCTTTTCCATTTCCATTTTCTTTTTCTTTTCTGCTTCCTTTTCTATTTCCGCTTTCTTTTTCTTTTCTGCCTCCTTTTCCATTTCCGCTTTCTTTTCTATTTCAGCTTTCTTTTTCATTTCTGCTTCCTTTTTCTTTTCTGCTTCCTTTTCCATTTCCGCTTTCTTTTCTATTTCTGCTTCCTTTTCCATTTCTGCTTTCTTTTTCATTTCTGCTTCCTTTTCCATTTCCGCTTTCTTTTTCATTTCTGCTTCCTTTTCCATTTCTGCTTTCTTTTCTATTTCTGCTTCCTTCTCCATTTCTGCTTTCTTTTCTATTTCTGCTTCCTTTTCCAATTCTGCTTTCTTTTTCTTTTCTGCTTCCTTTTCCATTTCTGCTTTCTTTTCCATTTCCGCTTTCTTTTCCATTTCCGCTTTCTTTTCTATTTCCGCTTCCTTTTCCGTTTTCGATATATTAACAAGAGAATATAATCTTTGTTGCTCCATAATTTGTTTATTGATATCAAATTTTTCTTCAATGACTTTCCGTGCTCTTTCCGTATAGTCGTTCCAAATATCTGGGTGTTCTAAAAAGAATTGTATGCCTTTCGCTAACTCAATATCATTTTTTTCTGGTGCTAGGTATCCTGTTCTCTGGTGTTCTATTAATTCAGGGATTCCCGCATGTTGAGTGGAAACGACCGGTAAACCGCTGGCCATTGCTTCTTTTAAGGCATTTGGAATGCCTTCGATATCCCCATTTTTACCAGTCTGACTTGCAAGGCAAAAGATATGAGCTTTTTTCAATTCGTTTGAAACTTGTTTAGAATTCATAGCTCCTCTAAGAATCACAGCATCTTTAAGGTTAAATTCTGTAATGACCGATTTAATTTTATTTTCATCTTCACCCGCTCCAATAATATGCAGTCTAGCATTTGGATATTGAGTGTAAATCCTCTTAAATGCTTTTATAAGTGTAAAAAATCCTTTTTTGTCTACAAGTCTACCTACAGATAAAACCCTTATTTCGCCTTCTTTAGGTAGTGTGGGGGGAGAATAGGTGAAAAGATCTAATTCGATACCACCATATAACAAATGAATTTTATTGTCCGGAATTCCTAAATTTCTTAATCCTTGTGCAAGATATTGGCAAACAGAAAAAAAATGGGCACCATGTTTAATTAATGATGAATATCGCTGAGCATTTTTTTCAAAAATTTCTGGTCTGTCAGAACCATCGCGCCCTCTAATACTAACAATCAATGGGATATTATATTTTTCACATACTGGAAAAATATCTTGTCCGTGTTTTCCGTGATGAGCATGAATGGCTATGACCTCTTGTTCTTTGAAGAAACTTTCTAGATCTTTAATCTTGTTTAAATTATAGTAGTTTTCAAAGGGGAATTCCGTCTGGATGGTATTGTCGAATGGACCGATTACAATTGTACGGTAGCTACTTATTTTTACGATTTGATTATAGATAAAACGTTGGTGTGTTTTAATGTTTTCACTTACAAAATAAGCAATGGTTTTCATCCTGCCTCAGTCCCTTTAACAAGAAATTCATATTTACTCTTCTCGCGTTCTGCTAAAACTAATCGTTTTTGATGTTCCATTTGCTTGTGATATTCATGAGGGAACATGGAATAGGCTTTATAAATGTCTTTGTATGGTAGGACTTCGGAACAAACTATAAAATAGTTTTTAAACAGAGGATTTAATTTGAATGGAGGATTCTTTGTAGAATTACATGTAAAGCACTTCTTGGGAAAATCTAGATACTTCTTAAGAACTGCCAATGGTGTTTTCATATTTTCAGGTTTCAAATTACTTTCTCCTTTTATTAACTTACAAATTTTTAATTAATCTTTTTGCATGCATGTAATTTACCCTTCTCTTTTTTTATTTGGTTTTGGATTTTTACACATTATATTTTGATTTATATTGAACTGTACTGCCACGCACACTTCAAATATACTTATATCGAATCTGTCATTAAATGGTGTTAGATAGACATTTTCTAATTTTCAGAATTTGATTAACGACATTCATTAATTTGCCTTTTTCCAACACCAGGATTTTTTTAAAAAGATACATAAAATGGTGTCAAAGACAGCTATATTGAAGGTGAATGGTTTTCAACGTTATTGAATCTTCACCTATGCAGAAATATTTTTTCTAAGGGCCTGACGCCATTACCTTATCTCTTGTAATTCTTATCAAGTTGAGGAATTTGAATTTTTTTTACCTTTCCGACTGAAGCAGAGATTCATCATTATTTTTTATCCACAAAAACCCACTTAGTAAAAATTCACTACTTCTTATTTATTGTACTTTTTGTACCAATTCACAAAATGAGTTAAACCTTCTTCTATTGTTGTTGAAGGATGAAAGCCTACATCAGCATGCAAATCGGCAATATCTGCATATGTCTCCTTAACATCTCCCGGCTGCATTGGTAAGAATTCTATTTTTGCCTTTTTTCCGATTAGTTTCTCTAATGTGATAATAAAATCCATTAATTTTATGGGCTTATTGTTACCGATATTATAAATTTTGTATGGGGCATAGCTTGAACTTGGATCTGGTTTAGCTCGATCCCATCCAGTATTATAAACCGGTGGTTTATCAAGTAATCGAATTATTCCTTCAACAATATCATCGATATAAGTAAAGTCTCTTCTCATATCCCCATTATTAAAAACCTTTATTGTCTTCTCTTCAATAATATTTTTAGTAAAAGAATAATAAGCCATATCTGGTCTCCCCCATGGACCATACACCGTAAAGAATCGGAGCCCTGTGGTTGGAATATTATATAAATGACTATAAGTATGAGCCATTAATTCATTAGACTTTTTAGTTGCAGCATATAAACTTACTGGATGATCCACGGGGTCTTTGGTTGAGAAGGGGATATTTGTATTCGCCCCATATACAGAACTGGAGGATGCATAAATTAAGTGCTTTACATTATTTTGTCGACAGACCTCTAAGACATTTACAAACCCAACCAGGTTGGAATTAACATAAGAATCTGGGTTTTCTATGCTATAACGCACCCCAGCCTGTGCTGCTAAGTTGATAACTATATCGATGTTTCTGTCTTTAAATAATTGATTTAATTTTTCTTTATTAGACAAATCTAATTTATGGAATTCAAATTCAGGGTTTTCTTTTAATATCTCGATTCGATTGTTTTTTAAAATAACGTCATAATAATCATTAATATTGTCTACTCCTATAACATTGATATCTAGGGTTAACAAGCGTTTTGTTAAGTGGAAACCAATGAATCCTGCTGCCCCTGTTACTAATATATTCATAACTTTAATTCCAACCCTTTCTATTACAATGGGATTTTGACACTTTCCCGGATCACTGGGTAGCATTATTTATATATTTATGCTTTCGAACCTTTACAGCATCAGAACAATGTTCATTATGACGGATATAAAGAGGAAGGAAACTCAACCTCTTCATTGTGGAGAGGCTTACGTTTTATTCGTAATTCACGAATGTCATGACATCATTTTTCGCTTTATGCCTTATGAGTTTTCCACTCCAATACCCGCTGTGAACAAGAATTTACGAATGAAGTTTAAACGATAACGACCTTGGAAACCGTTGAAAGCAAAATCATCATAGATGTTTCTATGCTCCTGTTTCGTGATAGCTAAAACCCCAACAAATTAGGCGTAAACCTTTTACCTTTTTTCATTAGACTCCAATTACATAACCATGACTATACAAGCGTGTTATCATTTTCAGTTAACGGGATTGGTGTTTTAGTCCATTCAGCATACGTATCAGGATCTAACGCCTTCACTTGTTCCAAAAAAGAATCTAAAAAATTTCTTTCTCGCAGGTCTTTAAATAACTCGAGAGGCCTTTTTTGTTCACGTGAAAATGAGTACACATGATCGACTAATTTAAATCCTTTCCTGGTTATGATAATATGCCGTAATGGGGCATCAATTTGTTTGAAACCTGAGTTTTCCATTGTTTTTAATATATAGAGTAATCGTTTTGTTATGTCTTCAGAAAGTACGGATTGTTTTTTTAGAAACGTATTTAAATCTGGTCCTAATAGATATTCCATTAAAATATAATTGGGTCCTGTTTCAAAGACTTTCGGGATAAAAGGCAAGTCTTGACTTGATAAAAGAACCGTTTTTTCCTGATCTGCATGTTCAGTTTTCCCGTAAAGTTTAACGCATGCGTCTTCAGACACTCGATAAACAGCACCTTGATGCCCTTTTCCAATGAGTGTTTGTGTTATAGCGCTATCCACTTTTACTCCATTACCTGACCCTCCTGAAAGGACGGGAATGTTTCTAAAGTCCATACTATTTTGATTGAAATAATCCTCCCACTCATTGAATGTGTCCGGTTCGAGCTTTTTCACTTCGGCAAGGAACGATTCCTTTAAAAGGATAATATTTAAATCCCTTAATAATTTTAATGGTACAGGGTGCATCCTCTTAAAGGAATTTACATGGTCAATCACCTTAAGTTCCTCATTACCCATGACAAAAATATGACGTAGGGGGGCATCTACCATGGTGAATTTTGCTTGTTTTAATTCTTTTAATATATAGAGAAGTTTCTTTACTATCGTATGAGGGATATACGTACAATTTCTCAGATATTCTTTTAAGGTTGGCGCATTAAAATATTCCATGACTATATAGTTTGGTCCCGTTTCATACACCAATGGCATAAAGGGTAGATGTTTTCCGGCTCTAAGAGCTTCTTCCTCCATTTCCGCTTGTACTGGGTCTGAATAAATTTTTACACATTTATCTTCTGAAAGTTTAAATACTGCTCCTTGAGCCCCCATTCCAATCAGTGAATAGGTAGTGGGATTGTGAATTTCCAAAGATTTTTCACCTTTGGTTACAGTAATGGTTTTAAAATCCTCCATGGTCTCCTCCTAACTGCTCATCTATGGACTTATTTTGAAAATGTTGAATTTTATTAAGGGCTTTTTTGACTTTTTCGGCTTTTTGAGCCTTTTTTTCATTTTTACGAGATGCTATTTTTTCATCCTTACCTTTAGCCTTCTGAATTTTAGCTTTTTTGTCATTTTTATTAGATGCTACACGTTCATCTCTGACTTTATACTTAGTCTGCTGTTGAAGCTGTTGTAACTGTTGAAGCTGTTGTAACTGTTGAAGCTGTTGGAGCTGTTGGAACTGCTGAAGCTGTGGAGGCTCTTGAAGCTGCTGAAGTTGTTGGAGCTGTTGTAACTGTTGGAGCTGTTGTAATTGTTGGAGCTGTTGAAGCTGTTGAAGCTGTTGTAACTGTTGGAGCTGTGGGAGCTGTTGCAGCTGTTGAAGCTGTTGAAGCTGTTGAAGCTGTTGAAGCTGTTGGAGCTGTTGGAGCTGTTGCAGCTGTGGAAGCTCATGAAACTCTGGGAGCTCTTGGAGTTCTGGAAACTGATGGAGCTGTTGCATATAAATTAGGGCTTTTCTGGCTATATCGACTTTTTTTCTAGGCGTAATTGTTTCACCATCATCACCTTGTTGTTGAGGCCTTGGTGTATCTTTAAACGTTTTTTTATCAATTTGACGAGGTGTTACTGAATATTGTTTACATTTATAAGGGGCTACAAGTTCATCATAAAATTCAGCTTGTTGTTGAAGCTGATGGATGAGGTTAAAGTTTTGTTCGACTTTTTGGCGAGCTGCTACTGTATATATTTCCCATACCTCTCTGTTTGTCAGCATGAATTCAAGAGCATCTGCCAGTTCATCTACATTGTTTTCTTGTACTAAAACCCCTTCTTTGTTATTGGTTATTAATTCAGGAATGCCGGCATGATTGGTTGAAATTACTGGTACCCCAATCGCCATAGCTTCTTTTAATGTATTAGGTATCCCTTCTACATCTCCGTCCGAAGCTTCTAAGCTCGCGGCGCAGAATATATCTGCATTTGTCATTTGTTCCCGTACTTGATCTTTAGGGAGATGATTCAATAAACGAAAAGAATCACCTAAATTAAGTTGGTTTGCCAATGAAATGAGATGTTCTTCAAGCTCCCCCCTTCCGATAATCGTCAGGGTTGCATTTGGAAATTCACCTCTGATTTTTTGAAAAGCTTGCATTAAGATGTGATGTCCTTTTTTTTCCACCAACCTACCGATGGATAAAATATTTTGAGAGCCCCCTTTATGTGGAGGCCTGTAATTGAATTCGTTAAGGTCTACGCCCCCATAAAGCACTCTGATTTTTTCTGAAGGACAACCCCAATCAATTAGCCTATCTGCTAAATACTGACAAACTGGAAAAAAACGCTCACCTCGATCAAATAGCTTTTTCATGTTGTCTAGATAGCCAATGGGCTGATTGGCCAGAGTTGCATCCCTCCCTCTTATACTTGTTACCAACGGGAGGTTCGTTTCCTCTTTAAAAGGAAGTAATAACATCCCTAATTGGCCATGGTGAGCATGTAGGAGGGAGATATTATTACTTTTCACATACTCTTTCGGTGAGAAAATTTCATTAAGATAATGAACTTTCTCATTCAAAAGGGAAAGATCTATCATATACTTAGGTTGTCGCACCATATGGATATAATCATAATCAGGAACTTCTCGAATCTGTGAGATATATTGGGTCGGGTCGACTCTTAAATTCAAATGCATAACTGTGTGCAAATAAATGATCTCCTTTCATGCATAGTAGTCAAATTTCCTGGACCTTTTCAAGTATATTATGCAGGACTCTTTAGGTACGCATGGACTAATAACATACAGTAAAGCTAAATACAGAGAGTATGCGTTTGCCTCATGCAAGGTGGGGATTGAAGTAGTGCCATGACACTTTGCCAACAATTGATCGATGAAGATATTTCTTCCATTTAATGAAATAAAAAAAGCACCCAAGAGCTATCAAAGGTGCTGCATTGCCAGTTCGAACCTACTATATTTCTTAAAGAATCATGTTCGGGTTAATGAAGTGTTAGAAAATATTTTAGCTTTATGTCTTACCAATAACAATTGCTGGTCTTCCTATTGGATAATATTCAATTTTCTTGCACGCTCTAATTCGATCTTCTTCAAGACAATTTCTGCCATCATAAACAATCGGGTGTCTCATTGTATTCATCAATGTCTCCAGGTCTAAATGTTTAAACTCATTCCATTCGGTAACAATAAATACAGCATCCGCACCCACTGTCGCTTCACGGACGGAGTTGGCAAATCTAATTGTATCCCCCAATATCTTCTTCGCATTCTCTATTGCCACCGGATCATAAGCTACCACTTCTGCTCCAAGATTGGTTAATGAACGCGCAATTTTGATTGATGGAGCTTCCCTCATATCGTCTGTGTCTGGTTTGAAAGCAAGACCAAGCATTGCAACCTTTTTCCCTTTTAAATCCCCCAAGCGATTTATCGCTTTCGTTACAAGGAGTTCCTGCTGAAAATCATTAATCGCCACTGTTTCTTTTAACAGGGAAAAAGGTACTCCATTTAACTTGGCAGTATGAAGCAACGCTTTAACATCTTTTGGAAAACAAGATCCTCCATACCCAATACCGGGCTGTAAAAAAGCTTCACCAATCCTTTTATCTTTTCCCATTCCCTCTGCCACATCTTTAACATCTGCACCTACTACTCCGCATAAATTGGCAACTTCATTGATAAAGCTGATCTTAGTCGCCAAAAAGGCATTAGAAGCATACTTAATCATTTCAGCGCTTCTAATACTTGTTCGTATAAATGGTACATTTAACGGACGATACATTTCTTGCACTTTCTTGGCCGCCTCATCATTTTCAGAACCGATGATGATTCTATCTGCCTTCATCGTATCCATAACGGCTGATCCTTGTCTTAAAAATTCAGGATTTGAAACCATATTGAAAGTGACCCGATCGTTACAAAGTTCTTCCATAATTTTTTTAATAAAATCATTCGTACCAACTGGCACAGTACTCTTTATAACGACTACTGAACTCTGTACTAGGTTCGCAGCAATATCCTTCGCGGCTTGCACAATATACGATAAATCTGCTCCCCCATCCTCCATTTGCGGTGTACCTACGGCAATGATGATAATCTCGGCATCATTTAGCGCTTCTCGATGGGATGTAGTAAACAGCAGTCTGCCCGCTGCGGCATTTTGAGCAAGCAAACTTTCTAGACCCGGTTCATATATTGGAGAAATCCCTTGACGTAAACTTTTAATTTTCCTTTCATCTGTATCGATACAAATAACACTATGCCCGATTTCGGACAAACAAACACCAGTGGAAAGCCCGACATAACCTGTACCCAAAACGGCTATTTTCATATTATTCATGCTCTCTCTTTAAAATTTGAAGGTTTTCTTTCTTATTTACATCCATTAAATAGGAAAGTACCTCATCTCTTATATCATCCCTGCGTAAAGCAAAGTCGATTGTCGCTTTAATGAATCCGACTTTATCTCCAATATCATATCGGTTTCCTTCAAAGTTATATGCTAATACGGCCTGCTGCTTATTTAGCTCATTTATGGCATCAGTAAGTTGTAATTCATTACCATGTCCAACCGGAAGCTTGGATAGTGTTTCAAAAATCTCAGGTCTAAAAACATAACGCCCCATTATCGCATATCTGGAAGGTGCCTCTTCCCTTTTCGGTTTTTCCACCAAAGAATCGATATGAAAAAGGTTTGGCTCAATCATTGTCCCTTTTGGCTTAATAATTCCATATTTATTGACATCCGTTTCCGGTACATTCTGAACAGCTACGACGGAACTGTTGCAATACTCAAAAACACTGATGATTTGTTTCAGACAAGGTGTTTTAGACATAACGATGTCATCCCCTAACAAAACAGCAAAAGGTTCATTCCCAATGAAGCTTTTAGCACAGAGAATTGCGTGTCCTAGCCCCATCGGTTCCTTTTGGCGGACATAATAGATTTTTGCCAAACTTGATATTTTCTGAACTTCCTCTAAAATATCCAGCTGATTTTTTCTTAAAAGTGCATCTTCCAGCTCATAGGATTTATCAAAATGATCTTCTATTGATCTTTTGCCTCTACCGATTATGATAATAATTTCCTCTATACCCGAAGCTACTGCTTCTTCTACAATATATTGAATTGTTGGTTTATCAACAATCGGCAGCATTTCCTTGGCCTGAGCTTTTGTTGCAGGCAAAAATCGGGTCCCAAGGCCTGCGGCCGGAATAACGGCCTTTCGGATTTTCATAAGCTGCCTCCCTTTGTCATTCATTAATCCTTTATATGCAATAGGACAACTTCCGGTCTAGTTAGTAGCCCAATTAGGCCATTTTTATTTAACGGGACCGGTAGGCTATGCATGCAAGAATCCCAGATTGACTGTGGCCGAGCGTCGCAACCTGCCGGCTAGTGCCAAATTAAAAACTCCATTACACTTTTTATGTAATGGAGTTACCATGTTTTGTGTTAATGGTCATATCCGTTTGGATAAACTACTATGTGAGCTTTTTTACGGCTTTGTAGCCAAACGATTTCCCTTTTTCTTTCTTTGAAAAATTCCAGCTGCCAGAAATGAGGGCAATAATTTCTTGATTAATATTATGGGTATTGCAAATCCCGGTTTTAGTGACTAATTTATAAGGGGTTTTTAAACCTTGCCGTCCCCCTTTATATCAAAATATATGATGGTCTGCATTCATGATTTTGAGAAGGGATATTTTCACTATTGAATTCTCGATCTAATTTATGAGAAGACAATATGAAGGGATGGTTTATTCCCCCTCCATTTTTAATTAAAAGGTTTTAAGGTGTAACTTAGTGTACGAAATATGCTGAAATGAATATAGTTTAGGTATTTTATCAGCTATCTCCTAAAGCAACAACCCTTCATCTTTGTAAGGGTTAAGTCAAAATGGAGAAAATTCGTGACATGAATATCACGAATTGCTTTCAGGAGGTCCATGCCTATAAAAACGTCTAGAGTCCAAACTTATTCCCATTTCACACATTACCCTTCTCTGGCCTAGCATTAGTTAAATAAGGCCATAAAGTTTGTTGGGGCGGAACATATTGGCAACCATAGCTTTCGGAAAAAGGGGAGGCTATTGGTTTTATAAAGCCACTAAGGATTACCATGCAGCAGCAGAGCCTGCATCAGTCGCATCCATTTGTCAATACGCTACATATGTATTTCCGAAGAAGTTCATTTTTAAAATTAACAATGGCTGTTCAGAAGAAACGCCTCCGTACCCGAATGAGTGAACGGATTCGGAGGCTATACTGCCCATTTCGCAACTATTAAAGTCTAAGAGAATCAATCCTAAAAAATTGATCTCCTTTACGTTAGAAATGACTTTATTCTTTTAGCTTTCCCTGCTTGTACAACATAATTGGTTTAGTTATGAATTCACCATGAATTTTTTTACATAGGCCTTACCTGCACAGGTTAGAGCCTTTGCGGTAACCAATTCCATTTTGTCCTATTATCGGATAGGTATACTATATTGCATTGAAATCGATGTTTTTCTGCCAGTCTTCATATGATTCAGGATCGATTTTCTTTGCTTGTTCCAGGAATGTATCCAATAACCCCAATTTCTTTAGATCACGAAACATCTTCGGATTATATGGATCATTCATTGTGAGTCCATCTGAATGATCGATTGCTTTCAGCACATTTCCCTCTGTTACAACAAAGTGCCCGATTGAGGTTTTGATTCTACTAAATCCAACTCTCTTTAGTTCCTTTCGAATCATTATGATTTGTTCTGTAAACGATTCGGGAATTTCTTGCTTTCCTTTCAAATAATCTTTTAGATTGGGACCTTTTAAATACTCCATAATTACATAGTTTGGTCCGACTTCATATAACTTCGGAACAATATGAGTATCCTTTGCTGCTTCAAGAGCTTTTCCCTCTTTAGTTGCTGCATTTGGATTGACATAAATTTTTACGCAAAGATCTTCATCAAGCTGAAAAACTGCACCTTGACTTCCTTCACCAATTAGTTTTAATGTGGTTGGATTATGAATAATAAGTCCCTTTTTACCGTTCTTTTCTATTCTTTCAACCTTTATTGTTTTAAAATCATTCATCTGATCTTTCACCTCTTTTCTTCTTTTTATAACCATAATCTATGATATGAAATTATCGATTAGTTGCTTTAGGTTAATAACACTTTTTCACATAATAAGGTCATACCCTCTTTACTGGTGGACAAGAAGGAACCTTAAGCAGTTGATGCCCAATTCGATTCGCATTATGAACGATTTCCAGCAATTCTTCAGTGTCTTATGCTCATAAACGTATAATTTAAAAGAATTTCACAAAAAAACACTGAAATATATGTGCTTGTCCGTTTCAAAATTTTCCATTTTGAATTTAATAAAAAAAGGAATAATCAGAAAGTACATGATCAGAAAGGAGAGTTGAGATGGGATACATTGAAGACTTACGTGCTCTTGTTGGGACCAGAGCATTGATACTTACTGGGGTTACCGTTTTGGTTATCGATCAGAACAGCCGTTTTCTGATGGTACAATCCGATAAAATATGGAAATTGCCTGGCGGCTTTATCGAATTAGGAGAATCTGCAGAAGAGGCTTGCAGACGTGAAATTTTGGAGGAAACGGGAATTAACATCGGGAACCTTCAATTAATTGGCGTCTTCTCAGGGAAGGACTATTTCACGAAGCTGCCTAATGGTGATCAATACTTTCCAGTCAACATTGCTTACGTGACCGAAGACATACTCAGCGGAGATTTAAAACCTGATGACATAGAAATACAAAAGGTGCAATTTTTTAAATGGTCCGCCTTTCCTAAAGAATTAACTGAACGAGATCGACAAATATTTCAAAGTTTTATCGAAAACTTGATTTTAGAGGGAAGGAAGGGTTGAAGTAGTGAAGACAATCGCATTTTACATTAGAGAACCTATTAAAATAAATCAAGGATTTATGTACAATCAGATTATAATGTTGGATCAATATCGGCCTATTGTAATAGGACCTTACCCAAATAGCCACAATGTTCAATATCAGTTTGAACATTATTTTAATTTGAACGAAATTCAAGACCTTGGAACCTTCCTTAAAGAGCAAAATGTCGTGGCGATTCATGCCCATCAAGGGAAACATTCCATAGATATTTTACCAACAGCTATAGAGTATGATATTCCTTTGATTGTGCATTTTCGGGGACGTGATTCATCCACTCAAACATATAAGAGATTTCGCAAGAATGTCCTCCGATATCAGAATTTAGTAAAACATGGAGCTGGTTGTTTTGCTGTTTGCCATTTTCTTGCAGAAGAGCTGAAAAAATTAGGATTTAATGACGATAAAATACATGTATTATATGGAGGTCTAGATTTAGATTTATACCCATATGTCCAACGTTCCCTACCTAAAGAAGGTGAAATCCGAATCTTGTCTGTAGCAAGGCTTGTAGAGAAAAAAGGATTTTTCACGCTATTGAAGGCTTTTCAACGGATTCATCAAGAATACCCTAGAACGACACTACACATCATTGGGACAGGCGAAGGTGAAGAGAAGCTAAAGGTTTTCATTGATGAAAACCAATTAAACGAACACGTTTTTCTTAGGGGTCCAATGGATTCCAACCAAATTTCTAAGGAATTAAGAGATTCCCATCTCTTTTGCCTTGCCAGTGAAACGGGTGAAGATGGCGATGTAGAAGGAGTCCCAAATGCATTAAAAGAAGCCATGGCAAGCGGTTTACCAGTCATCTCCACCTTTCATGGAGGGATCCCGGAATTGATTGAGCATAAAAAAACAGGATACCTTGTCCCTGAGAAAGATGATATCAAATTGGCTCAAGGCATAAAATATTTCCTTAGTCATCCAAGAGTATGGAAGAGATATACAAGAAGTGCAAGACAGATTATTGATGAAAATTTTGATTTAAAAAAACAAATCATTGAACAACAAAGGTTATACAGCTTAATTGAAAAAAATAATGGAGTTAATTGATAAAGGCAAACTAAATAAGTACGTGGTCAATAAACTAGCGATGTTCCGTTCCTCTTTTCCCCCCTCGGAGTAGTATATATCCTAAGTCGATTCATAAAAAGCACTCCTAAATCACATTACCAAAAATACAATTCAGTTCAGAATGCCAATACGCGAGATTCGACCATAAGCATTTTCACTGTAGTACAGGAGGGCGGTGATTATGTCCATATGATTGATCATGGAACATCTTTTCCTGGTGGATATCATTGGCCCGAAAAAAAGATCCGGAAACTGAACTATGTTGGGGCTCCTCCATGCTAAAAAATTTTACCGCTTTCAAACGAATTAACTATGAAGTTACCCAACCATCCATATAGATGGTGGAATCCGGAAGAAGTAAAGTGAAGCGCTGTACAAATTTCTTTTCTTTTAGAACAAAAAAATGGTTAACCGAATCTTATAACCAATTTCATCAAACAATGCACGGGCAATATGGTAAATAAAAAAGATAAGTTGAAAAAGAAATAGAGCTAGACAAATATATTAAAAGGAGACAAAGTGATATGACGATATATCCTGTTCGCTATGTACAAACATTAAGGGGCGGAACCGCACATGTCATTCAATTCAACGATGGTAAAGAATATGTCGTGAAGTGGTTCGATATTAAGAAAGATAGAGAAAAAGAAGTGGTCAACGAATACCTGATCGGCAAATTGGCAGAACTCCTTTCACTTCCAGTAATTCCATTTGATCTTGTATATATACCGGAAGAATTTATCAAGAAAACTCCTGAATTACAATCCACTAAACTCAACTATAGTTCTGGATACCAATATGGCTGTGTTTATATTAAAAACAGTACAGTTTTCGAAAATGTTAGAGAGAATCCTCCCACTAAGACGGATGTTAAAAACCGAGATATGTTAGCCGGTATAACGGTATTCGACCAATGGGTAAATAACTCTGATCGAGGTACGATGAATGTCATTTTGGAAAATCTCAGTGATGGTGGCTATTATGTCCATATGATTGATCATGGCAGGGTTTTTCCCGGACGTTACCAATGGTCAGCCCAGACACTAAGTGAAACACCGGTATATAACTTCCATTGGCCTTTTTATAAATGGGCCTTCTCTCTTCTTGATGATCACACAGAGCTTACATCGTTTATAGAAAAAATAGTGAACTTGCCGGACAAGTCGATCTATCAAGTGATTGAATCGATCCCAAAAGAGTGGAATGTGAGTACAAAGGATAGAGATGCTCTCTACAAGTTTCTTTTAGAACAGAAAATTAACTTGCCAGATATCGTTGACCGTATTATCCAGCATCATAGTAATCCAAGATAACGCTGGTTTTTTCCACAGAATGACGTAACTCCTTATTAACTATAAAGGAGTTACTTTTTTTATCCATAAATCTTTCCATTCCATACTTTTTTCTTTTCCCTAGTTTCTTGAACAAGCTCTTTACGAAGTGAATTATCCCCCATTAATGTTTAATGGGTAGATAGAATAGCTGATATAAATTGAAGAAGAAGGATAAAATTTGCGCGAAAATGTGTACAAGAAAGTTTCAATTTTACTCTTTTTTAAACGGAAGAAAATAAGTTCACGTATGAATTGTGGTGAAAATACACACATGATTATCATCCACAGAGACTTGTTCATATTTTGAGCTTACTATATTTTATGTAAAAGATTTAGAGTTTGCTATAGTCAATCACCAGGTCACCAGTAACTTTTAACGGTACACCTCATATACGGAGCACTGTTAACATGAAATATGAAAAGGTTATATTACAACGTTCATGGTATAATTAACGTAGTAAACGCTTACAGCAGCATTTTAATCAGATTCTTCGGAAAATTCATTCTATTAGGAGTCGATGAAAGTTGACAGTGGAAAATAAAATAAGTAAAGAACAAACTATTTTTAATCATATTGGAAATAAAATCAAAACGGAAGACCGAGAAATAAGTGTAATTGCTAGATTAGATGAGCCACTAATTGTAATACTAGGGAATGTTTTGAGTGAGGAAGAATGTGACGGACTTATTGAATTGTCAAAAGACAGAATGAATCGTTCCAAAATTGGAATTAAGCATGAAGTAAATGAAATAAGAACGAGCAGCAGTATGTTTTTTCAAGAAAATGAAAATGACATCATTACCAAAATTGAAAAAAGGATTTCAACAATCATGAATATACCCATTGAACATGGAGATGGTATTCAAATTCTTAAATATACTCCTGGGCAAGAGTATAAAGCTCATTTTGATTTTTTTACATCCTCAAGTATAGCAGCAAAAAATAATAGAATTAGCACAATCATCATGTACTTAAATGATGTAGAGCATGGAGGTGAAACTTTCTTTCCTAAACTGAATTTTTCAGTGTCCCCGCGAAAGGGAATGGCTGTGTATTTCGAATATTTCTATAGCGACAAAAATCTAAACGAACTAACTCTACACGGTGGGGCACCCGTTATCACTGGGGAAAAATGGGTTGCAACACAATGGATGCGGAGACAAAAATAAGTCTGCACCTGATAATGTGTAAACGATAGACTTTAAGGCTTCAGTTTTAGGTGCCTTTGTTCATTAGGCACCTATTTGTTCAACTGGATTCTGTTCATTAAAAATGGCAAACGATGAAAGCAAAAAAAGAATGCTCAATAATAAATTAACACTGGTTGGTTTCTTTGAACTCCAAAATATCTGGGCATACTATTATGTACCTTTCGTACTTTTTCTAAAATTATCGTAATCGGTCTTAATGTAATGAAATACTTTCGCGTTGCCATTATGGTCTGGATGAGATATTTTTAATAATCCTTTATATTCTGCTAATACTTCTTTATTGCTCGCCGTTTTAGAAAGCCCTAATTTTTCACTATAATCATTTGATTGTGTAGTGGAATCAATATTGTAATTGTTTCTAATGTTTTCTTTTAATTTTATCAATTCATTACGTAATTCAATATTTTCTTTTAATAAATCCTTTGCTTCATTTTGTAATTCACTTTTCTCATTCTTTAGAATGGCAACATCCTTTTTGAACATATCCCTCTGCTGAATCAATATTCTTTTTGCAGTCTCATGGAGTTCTTCAATACCTTCTATATGCTTTTCTTGAGCTTGTATTTTTAATTTTAATCGGTGTATGATTTCGTCCTTATTTTGATCTATGCTATCATTTATAGCCAGCTTAGAAGCAGAGCCAGAGCCATCGATTATGTATTCATTGGTCCTCTTTCCGTTTCCAGAGTATTTAATCTTACCTTCGCGAAGCCAACGACTAACAGTTTGTACACTATTGCTTTCTGTTACTCCTGCATCTTTCAACATTTCAAACGCTTGATCTGTACCGTCCATTATGTATCCAGTCTTTCTATTCTTGTTTCCTCCCTCATATTTAATCTTACCTTCACGAAGCCAGCGCCTAACAGTTTGTATACTGCTACTTTCTGTTACTCCTGCATCTTTCAACAGGTCGAAAGCTTGATCTGTGTTCACATCGTTCCCCTTTCCCCTTATTACGCAATGTAATGTTACTTCGAATGATAGTAGCCTATTAAAAGGAATATATTTTACAACAAATGCGACTAATTTATATGTCAATGTTTTAAATAATAGCATAGCCGTTTTCCAAACAAAGAACAAATAGATGAAGAATGTATGACGAATATCACAGAGATATAACGATAAGGTATCAAATTAAAAGGGTGAAACGAGATAAAATTCCCGGTAACTACTAATGTCATGATATCAATGGAGGAGTTTTGGTTTCGAAGAGCAATAAATACATTAAGATTGAATCCAGGATCTTGAAAGTGAAATTGAAAGAAAATGAACGCTATATGATTCATAAACAAGATGTCAATATGCTACCGTACGTGACGATTTTTGGCGGAAATGAAAAGAGACTAAGAATATTACCAATAATCCCATAAGGAGTACCATAAGCAAAACGTGGATTTAAAATGTTAAGGAAATCCCAATATCAAAAATCCCAATCTCTCATTGATAACAATGAGAAATTGAGATGTATTTATTCATCAATTACGATGAAAGTTGCAACTAAAAGACACTAAAACGGCCGCTATTTCACTATTGAAATTATTTAACTAGTGAAAATTATCATTGATTCTCTGTATAAATTTGGAAGGTTACGCCGAATTTGTCTGATACAATCCCATAAGCAGGGCTGAAAAAGGCTTCCTGCAGCGGCATTTTCACTTCTCCACCTTGCGACAAAGTTTCAAAGATTCGTTTTGATTTTTCAATATCATTAATTGAAATACAGATCGTGACTTGATCTCCAGATTGACTTGTTTGACCTGGAAACGAATCGGAAAACATGAGATCCGTTTCCCCAACCTTTAACATTGCGTGTGCCACTAGATCCTTTGCTTCTTCTGGCAGAGGAAATTCTGGGTTTTCTGGCATTTCTCCAAAAGTTTGATTAAAAACGACTTTTGCATCCAATGCTTTTTCGTAAAATTGAATCGCTTCCTTTGCATTTCCGTTCATCATTAAATATGGAGATAAACGCATCGTCATAATTAAATAGCTCCTTTTGCTTTGATTTATTTCCAAGCTTCCTTTTTACAATGTGTCAGGAGCAATAACTACCATACCATTATTACCCATGTTTGTATTTTATAATACAGAACGTGCGTTCGTCAAGGAGTTTTGCTGAAAACTATCAATTTTTTTGTGTTAGCGGTTGAAGAAAATTCCGAGGTGTTTAGTCCAGACTATTTATTATCCGTTTTTCAAACCATGTACCATTTCAAAAAAGCAAAGAGAATAGAAAAAGGCATGACCCCAGTAAATTGCCGGTTTCATGCCTCAAGACTGTTTAAATATTTTTTGGGGCTATCGCTTATTCTAATTAACTTGCTATCATTTCTGAACCTTGTCCTTTTTTAAGGTTTGGTAATTTAGAATCTATAGATAGGAATCGGCTTCCATTCATTACTAGGTGAAGTGCAATAATCATAAGAATGAGATCCAGTTCGTAGCCTGCACCTTCTCCATTCCCCATAAAACCTGCTGGAAATTTCACATAAACAATCGCACCAGCCATGATGAAAACAAGGAGGGCAGAAATTATTCTCGTTCCAAGACCTATAATTAAGGCAATACCTCCCACTAATTCAATAATACCTACTACATAAGCCATAAATCCTGGAATGCCAATACTTTGAAACCATCCTGCAGTGTTATCCAATCCACCTTTGAATTTTGACAAACCATGCAAGAAAAATGAAATTCCCAACATAACCCTTAATAAAAAGGTACCGATCTCGTGTTTATTCATGACACATCTCCTTTATTTTATTTTACACTACAAAGTGTAGTGTAAAGTGGTAAAAAAATCAAGTGAAAGTCATCCGACAATCACTATAGTCATTCCCAGAAGTAAAACCAAAACATAAATTGATACGCAAATGGTGGTGGTTTCAGCCCTCAAAGGAATTGATTTATGGGGATCAATTAATTGCTGAAGTCTATAGTTAACTGAATCATTGGAGAAGTGGACAAGGACAGGAGAGGATTTATCAGTGCAACCATGTTTAATTAACTTCAATAAAGCCGCACTTATGCCTAATTCAGTCCCCATTTTATTAATGGCATTTTCATCGGCTGATAATTCACTTAATATTTTGTAATTTTTATGGCACCATTTTGTCAGTGGAACAAACCATAACCCATCTGAGATCAACTGTAAAATAAAGATTACAAGCGGATCATATTTTTTTTGGTGAAAGGCTTCATGCTCCACTACCGCTTCAAGCTCATCAAAGTCCAATAATCGAATTAAACCAGTACTGAACACAATGAAAGGCCGTCTGAAACCAAGCGTAAACGCAAGAGGCTGTTCAGCGTTCACAACTAAGATATCATTGTTGACCCGATTGAATGTTTCATTAATGGACCTTGTCATATCAACGTTTTTTGAAAGAAAAAGCTTTTGTTTAAATCTTCTGGATAAGAAATATTGCTCTGCAATTTTGAACAATGTGCTTAATATACTATAGGATATTATTATACTGAGCAGTGTGACGACCACAAAGTAGTATACTGAATCTTCCTTGAATAAACTAAAACAAAATTTAAAAAAGTTGGCTTTAATGTTCACTCCAAAAAAGATATGTACTAAAAACGCCCCCATTTGGCACCATACTACACAGGCAATTAAAAGACTCAGGCCTATCACAAAATAAGACTTTCTCTTCCACATTATAATTTATCCTTTTTTAACGCTTGGATTTTTTGTTCCAATTTTTCAATCAAACCTTGGTCAGCGTCTTTCATGGCGTCCAGCATATGGCTTATGACTGACCCACCAAATTCATCGAGCAAATTCTCAGTCAGTTTCTTTGACTGTTCTTCTAAAAACTCCGCTTTGGTCTGCACCGGGCGAAATAATGAAAGTCTCCCTTCAGACCTCTTTTCAAGTATGCCTTTTTCTACTAAACGATTCATGACGGTCATTACTGTATTGAAATTGATAGGTTTGTCAAGTTCCAATGATTGCTGAACCGATTTTATGCTCTCTTCGTCTTTATTCCATAAATATTCCATGATATTAGCTTCCAATGGACCAAAGAAACGATTCAAACCAACTTCATCATATTTAAAATTTTTAATATTCATCTTTACCACCTCCCACTACAAATTGTAGTGGAAATCCTTGTTACAATCAAGTTTCGGCCGGAAGGTTTGTATAACGATTTTCTATAGATTGACCCTTCAGATGCCTATTTACTTGCTTTACTCGTTATCTAACGCACTCCACTCCTTTTTCAGCAGCAAATGTCCATCCGTTCCTTTTTCCTTATAATCAGGGATCAAAATTTGTAAGAAATAAAAAACGAGCTTTTGGAGGCTCGTTTCATTGATTAATAGTTCCTCTTTGTGCAAGTTTCTCTATTTCATAAGAATGATAAAAATGGTATCCTTTTCCGGTCATTTGGGCCGCAGTGTACATTGCAGCGGCTACTTTGTTTGCTTCTATTGCACGATACGGGCGCATGGGGCCAACAAAGACATATTTAGCAAAAGTGCTTATCAGCCCAGAAATCTTTTCACCTGCCCTGAATTCCTTGCGTTCTCCAAGAAGTAAGGAAGGGCGGAATATATGTACAGTATTCAATTCCAAGTGCTGCAGTGTTCCTTCTACATCGCCCTTAACACGACTGTAGAAAAACTTTGATTTGGAATTGGCTCCCATTGCTGTTATGACGAGTAACTTCTCAGCATTCGCTGACTTTGCCATCTTGGTTGCTTCGATAACATAGTCATAATCCACTTTGCGGAAAGCTTCCTTCGATCTAGCCTTTTTAATCGTAGTACCCAAACAAATGAAAACATCGCTGACTTTGAACAAGTCGGCATACTTGGATAAATTATCGAAATCCACCACATGTCCTATGCACTTGGGCTCGTTGAATTTCTTTTCGCTTCTTGTCAGCAAATGGATTTCACTATAAATTTTGCTGTTGCTTAGCTCTTTCACCAACTGCGTGCCGACCAAACCTGTAGCCCCTAAAACCAATGCCGTCTTATTATTCATGATTCCCTTCTTTCCATGATCAGTACCTTACTTTCGCCCATATCCTCTTTACTCTAAGCAAGCTCAATAGGACTAAGATAAATGTTTTACTTGATTGAAATCATCAATGATCCATGAGTCGACTTCGAATCTAATTGTACTCAAACATGCATTGAACAATCGCATTTCGTTGGATACGATTGACTCGTTTGACATCAAGCGTAAAATAAAATGAATGACGGCACCATGTGCAACAAGTATAGCTTTCTTCCCAGGATACTCGTTCTGAATTTCCTGGAGACCATTCATCAGCCTTTTTCGTAAAGCATCCTGATTTTCTTGACCAGGATATTCTTTATTCACGAATGCTGCCTCCCTTTCAGCTGCTGTCATTCCTTCAGCGACGCCAAAGTTCTTTTCAATAAATTCCACTTTTTCAATAACCGGGACTTCCATATAATGCGAAATGATATCGGCCGTTTCCCTTGCCCTTTTTAGAGGGCTTGAAATAATTACATCCCATTCATCTTTTGACAAGAATTCACCGCATTGCCGTGCCTGTAACTTTCCAAGTTCATTTAATGGAATATCAGTCTGTCCCTGCAGTTTCCCTAGTGCATTCCAATCTGTTTGACCATGCCGCACTAAACAAATAGTAGTAATTGTCCTCAAACCCCTCTAAGTAAATTGTTATTTTTTCACTTCTTCAATGATGGAATGTCCTTCAGTCTGTTCGAGATCTGACCATTTCCATTTTTCATGCAAACGTATCCTTCCATCAGGCAGCATTTCAGGGGTGGAAAGGCAGCTGCCTCCTCTAATTTCCCCTTTTTCATTGATATGATTATACCTGAATTCCAGAGATCCATCCAGATTGACAAGCCCTATTAATGTCCCTTTTACAATCTCTCCGCCCTGATAACTTGCTGAAAGAATTGAGCCATCTTGTGAATAGTGGAAAGAAGTATTTCCCGACACTTCTCCATTTTCAGAATTGACTTTAGCTTTGAATATCCGACCATCATAATTAAACATAATCATTCCCCCATATGATTTAATAAGGATAATGATACCAAATTAACAAAAAAAAGAATATTGAAAAACCTTAAGGGATTTTAATTCTGTGTCGGTGTGAATGACACAAAAAATACATAATATTCCCCATTGAATTCCGCTATTAGATTGTGGTTAGATTATGGAAGATGTTACTTATGGAATGAACAATCCCCAAGTTGAAACGTCTAATCAAACAAGAAGATGTTGGTGAGGTGCTCAAGTGAAAGAAATACTTCTGATTCTATTATTACAACTTATTTATGTTCCGATTTACACGTTGCGAACCATTTTCTTAGTGAAAAATATTACCATACTTGCCTCGATACTTGGTATAGCAGAAATGTTAATATACGTTTTTGGTTTATCCCTGGTATTTGGCGGTGACCAAAGCATACTCGCCATGGTTGTATATGCAGTCGGTTTTGGAATCGGAATAATTTTTGGTACGAAAATTGAGCAAAAACTTGCTATCGGTTTTATTAATGTAACCGTTAATACGCAAACCAAAAATGAACATTTGGTAGATACACTGAGGAACAACGGATTTGGTGTAACTCTTTATACGGGCGAGGGCAGGGATAGCAACCGTTATCGCATGGAAATTTTGACAAAACGCAATCGGGAACAAGAATTGATAGCAACCGTAGAAAAGTTTGAACCTAAAGCTTTCATCATTTCATATGAACCTCGTTTTTTTAAAGGTGGGTTTTTGTTGGACCGGTTGAAAAATAAAGCAAGCTGAATGAAATGCAAAAGCCCATCTTTAAAAGATGGGCTTTTGCATTATTTCGTTTTTGATTTCCTAATTTTCACTGCCCTCGTTACCGGTTGTTTTTTAATCCACTTTAAGTATTTTTTTAATGCTTCATCATCTTTCAGCAAAAGCACGGAATATAGCCGGATAGCCAGCTCTCGGTTTGAATACAGGGCGTGAATCTGTTTGTGACAAGATTTACAGAGATAGGCAATGGGTAAATGGCTGCCGCCTAATTCTCTAGGTGTTAAATGATGGATGGTCAGTTCTATCTCATCCCTATCACAAAGCTCACAAGTACCTTTCATCTCATTATTCGCCCGTTAAGGCTTTACGGATTTTCCTTCTTCAACAATATGAAACATCAAATGGGCAAGATGGTGGATAGGTCCATACTCTTCATTGTCATCATCTTCTTCATCCTCCACTTCCACTTCATCCATCCCTTGTAAATAAAGTGCCATGAACTCATAAAAATCATTTTTAGTAAAGGAGTAACAATCACTTGGTTCCTGACTATCTTCTTCATATTGTAAAACAAGATGGGATAAATCACCCTCATCATCTTCAGCATCAAAAAAAACGAAATACCCGATATTTGTATCCAGTTCAAATAATCTGCGAAAACCGCGTGATGTTGATTTTTCAAACTCGGCCGACGTCAATTTTTGCACTTGCATGCTGTCTACATTATCTTCCTGATGAAAGCCTACGATAAATGTGTTCATAATCTAACCTCCTGATGAATATGGATAACCATTAGTATCCCCATTTAACCGAATTTATTCGATTTAGAGGTTTGTTTCCAAGACAACAGGACAATGATCGCTGCCCATGACATCGCAGTGAATGTTAGCCTCTATTAAAGAATCCGCCATACGTTGTGAAACAATGAAATAATCGATTCTCCACCCGATATTCCGCTCTCTCACTTTAGCCATATATGACCACCAACTATAGGCATCTTCCCGGTCCGGATAAAAATGGCGAAAAGTATCGATAAACCCTGCATCAAGTAATTCAGTCATTTTTCCTCGCTCTTCGTTAGTGAAACCGGAATTCCCTATATTGGTTTTTGGGTTTTTTAAGTCTATTTCCCGATGCGCGACATTAAGGTCCCCACAAAAGATAACCGGCTTCACCAAGTCCAGTTCTTTAAGATAATTTATCATCTCATCTTCCCATTCAAGACGGTAATTCAGCCTGGATAGATCCCTTTTTGCATTGGGTGTATAAACATTCACCATATAAAATTTCTCGAATTCCAGTGTTATGATCCTGCCTTCCGGCTCCTCGTCCAGCTCCCCTACACCATATTTAACGGAAAGCGGTTTTTCCTTCGTGAAAATTGCCGTACCGGAATATCCTTTTTTCAATGCATAATTCCAATATTGATGGTACCCTTCCAACTCAAGTGAAATCTGCCCTTCTTGTAGCTTAGTTTCTTGAAGGCAAAAAATATCTGCATCCACATCTTTAAAGTAATCTAAAAATCCTTTTTTTACACAAGCCCTTATTCCATTCACATTCCAGGAAACCAATTTCATATTTTCTTTAATTCTCCTTATGGCCAATTAATTTCTTTACATTTCAACTATACTATTTATCTGCTATTTTTCCCATTAGAGTACATTAGAAAACAATCTGGCAAATGATTCTTTTGAACGTTCCAGTAAACCACGCTTGTTATACCCGATAGGATCTAGTTTGTCACTATCCATCATATCCACTTTGTAATGAATGATGAGATCTTCAATGGAACGGCTGCCCATAAGAAAGACATTGACTTCAAAATTCAGATGAAAACTTCTCATATCCATATTTGCCGTTCCTATGGAAGCCATATCACCATCAACGATAATAAGTTTCTGATGTAGGAAACCCTTTTTATACAAATAAACCTCTACACCGAATTGTAGAAGCTCCCCGAAATAAGAGCGACTCCCATATTGGGTTAAAAACCCATCATTTATTGCCGGAACCATAAGCCTTACCTGTATCCCCTTAATTGCGGCGTGTTTAATGGCTGCCCTGATCGCTTGATTTGGTACGAAGTATGGACTTGCAATCCAGATTGAATCAGTTGCATTTGTGATAAGTGAATAGTAATAATCACTCATGATTCCCTGTTGTGTATCAGGTCCGCTTGCTACCACCTGAACAGCTCCATCCCCTTGTTCCACTTTATTCTTGAATTCTGGACGTTCTTGCAATACATCTTCCCCGCTGACATATTCCCAATCCAAAAGGAAAACAGTATGAAGCATAAATACCGCTTCACCTTTAAGTACCATATGTGTATCTCTCCAAAAACCAATGTTTTTATTTCGGCCTAAATATTCCTCTCCTACGTTTAAACCTCCAACAAAGCCAACTTCCCCATCTATGATGATGATTTTACGGTGATTCCTGAAATTAAACTTTTGATTGAAGAATCCGTGTTTCAGTGGCGAAAAAGGATATGCTTTTATCCCCGCATTTTTCATCCGTTTAACTTCATTCTTTGCAAGGCTTAAACTTCCGGCTGCATCAAAAATGAATAAAACTTCCACACCATTTTTTGCTTTTTCAATAAGGATATCAATAATTTCAGTACCAAGCCTGTCGGATCGAAAAATATAATATTCAATATGGATGAATTTCTCAGCTTTTTTTAACTGTTTTATGATTTCTGTAAACGTTTCATTACCATTTTTCAATACTTCCGTTTGCGATGATGTACTAATGATGGTCTCAGAAGCATTTTTGGCAAAAGCTGCGAATGATTGCTGATGATTATTCAAGAACGATAAATCTGGAGATGATACCTGTGTGACAAGACTCTTCCATTCTTCACGATCTTTTTTCCTTTTACTTCGAAATAAATATCCCTTTATATAGAGCTGACCTGAGAATAGATAAAATACATATCCAAATACCGGGAAAAACAAAAGCACATACATCCACAAAAGGGTCTCGTGGGCAAATCTATTTTCAAGCATCAGTGAAAATATAGTAATAAACATGACCAAAATATATAATCCAATAAAAAATAGCTTCACGTCGAAGCTAACTTGAGTGAACAGGATCATATAGAGTGAAGCGATTAAAATAAATAAAAATACAAATTCCATTCTTCTTCTTTTCATCTTTTCATTCTCCTACACAACAATATTTATATATATCTATACATATACCCATATATGATGGTAAAAGAAACAAAACACTTACGAAAATAATATTCGCAAGTGCTTTGTGTATTACCTATACAATTATCACTTCATGACAGGAATCAAACTATCATACAGCTCAATGTACTTTAAGGAAGATGATGTCCAACTGAAGTCTAACTTCATTGCACTTTCGGCCATTTTCCTCCATCTTTTCGGCTGGAATTTGTATAGTCCAACAGATTGCTCAATGGTATGAAGCATATCGTGTGCATTATAATTCGTAAAACTGAAGCCATTGCCTTCACCAGTAAATTGATTATACGGTATGACCGTATCACGTAGTCCGCCAGTTTCCCTCACTAAAGGCAGAGTACCATAACGCAACGCCAAAAGCTGCCCGATACCACATGGTTCGAATTGTGACGGCATAAGGAATAAATCAGAGCCTGCATATATCCTTCTTGCTAAACCCTCATCAAAATATGTATTGACTGATACCTGATTTGGATATTGGTCAGCTAAATGGCGAAATGCCGATTCATATTGCTCATCACCCGTACCTAAAAGAATGAATTGAACTCCTTGGTTCATCATTTGATGAAAAACATGGAGAATAAGATCAATTCCTTTTTGATCAACAAGCCTGGTTACCATGGATAGAACCGGGACCCGATCATTTACAGGTAGATCCAGCGATTCCTGTAGCTGACGCTTATTCTCCATTTTGCCCTCATAGGAATCAAATGGAACAGCAAGATGTTCATCTTCCGCCGGATTATATTCCTCATAATCGATTCCGTTGATAATTCCTTTAAGGTCGCCATTTCTCTTGCGTAAAAACCCATCAAGATTTTCCCCGAAATAAGGACTTTGTATTTCTTCTGCATAACTTGGGCTTACAGTTGTGACAATGTTAGAAAAAGCTAGGCCGGCTTTCAAATAGCTTACATTTCCATGAAATTCAAGACCATCGATATTAAAATATAACTCACTCAAATCGAGTAATTCAGCTAAAACAGCTTTAGGATAAACTCCTTGATAGCGTAAATTATGTATAGTAAATATCGTTTTAATGTCCCGATAGAATGGATGATTACTATAATGAGCTTTCAGCAAAACGCTGACAAGGCCGGTTTGCCAATCATGACAATGTATGACATCCGGCTTTACTTCTAAATAAGGTAAAGCCTCTAAAATTGCACGGGAAAAGAAGGCGAACCTTTCGCCATCATCAAAGAAACCATAACTACCATGTCTTTTGAAGTAATATTCATTATCCAGAAAATAATATGTAATTCCATTAGCAACAAGTTTTTCGATGCCACAGAATTGCTGGCGCCAACCAACAGGAACTTCAATACTCGTCATATGTTCCAATTCCTGTTTGAATTGGTTAGGAAGATCCCCATATTTAGGAAGGATGACACTTACATGGACTCCCTGTTTTTTCAGCGCTTTCGGGAGCGCGCCTATAACGTCTCCGAGCCCTCCCGTTTTTATAAAAGGGGCGCATTCTGAAGCAGCAAATACAACATTCATTGCCGCACCTCCTCTATTAAATTATTTCCGCTTTTTTTATTACAGTAGGCTGTTTTAATCCAATTACTGATTTTTCAGTAGTAATTCTCACTTCTTTATCAGTTATGACATTTTCAACGATGGCCCCTTCTTCAATCACGCCTTTTTGCATGATGATGCTATTTCTTATAATAGCACCCTTTTTCACCTTTACCCCACGGAAGAGTATACTGTTTTCGACAGTCCCTTCAATATCACAACCGTTGGCAATCAATGAATTAGTCACCTTCGAAGAACTTGAATATTTGGTTGGTGCCTCATGTTTGATTTTTGTATAAACATCCCAAGTATCCCCAAAGAAAGAACGGATTACCGAAGGGTTCAGGAAATTCATATTACTGGAATGAAAGCTTTCAATGGAATGGATGAATGGCATATCTCCAGTAAAATTATAGCCTTTGACTGTAAAGCGATGAAGATTTGCTTTCACAGCGTCTTTCAAAAAGTCATATTCCCCACTGGCAACACAGCTTTTGATCAAGTTCACCAATAGCGTTTTACTTATGACGAAGGTTTCTAGACAAACATGGTCACCAGGTCTAGGGATGGTATAAAAGCTAATGTCGGTAATGTCTTCATCCGTATTCACCGAGCAAGTGTGATAGATTGGTTTTTCTATCAATTCCCCTACATAATCCTTATATACGACTGTGATATCCGCTTTTTGTTTTTTGTGATAATCAAGCACTTCATTAAAATCCAATTTACATACATGGCTTCCAGGTGAAATGATGACAGTATCTGCCTCTGCACGTTCGAAAAATTTAAGATGATCATGAAATTGTTTCATATCACCCGTTACCGTTTCATCCGGATGGATAGGGGGCAGGATGTATAAGCCTCCTGAACGCCGTGCCAAGTTCCATTCTTTACCTGAGCCAAGATGATCCATAACAGAAAGATACTTTTCTTTTGGAAAAACGGCTACTTTTGATACATCTGCATTAATGAGATTCGACATCGTGAAGTCAATCAAACGGTAGCGTCCACCAAATGGCACGGATGCTACATTTCGGTGCGCAGTCAGATCTTTTAAATGTTGTCTTTCGTTGATTAAGTTAATAATACCCAACACATTTTCCATAGCATCTTCCCCTTTTTCTAGTTAAGAGTGAGTGATCTTTTTCTTGTTTGGATTGATAATGGTCTGATTTTCACCAATTAAGGTAATATCGGATGTAATCGCTGAATTGCCAACTATGGCACCATCTTCTATAACACAATTGCTGGCTATGATGCTTCTTTCTATATGAACGTTTTCACCAATCGTGACATTAGGCATGATGACTGAATCTTTTATGGTTGACCCATAGCCAACCTGAACATTATAGGATAATACCGAATGTTCAATTTTCCCATGTATCATGCAGCCTTCATTGATAAGCGACTGACTGACCTCGGCATCCGGCGATATATATTGCGGCGGATGATTTGCATTGCGGGCAAAAATTTTCCATTGCTGATCATCCAACTGGAAATTTGGCGTGTCCTCCAATAAGTCCATATGTGCCTGCCAAAGGCTTTCGACCGTTCCAACATCTTTCCAATAATCATTAAAACGATAGGCATATAGCTTTTTTCGGTCTTCAAGCATCTTTGGAATGATGTTGCTGCCGAAATCATTGGAAGAATTTTCATCCTTTTCATCATTTATTAAATACTTTCTTAGGGTTTTCCACTTGAAAAGGTAAACTCCCATTGAAGCAAGGTTACTCTTTGGATACTTTGGTTTTTCATCGAATTGAGTGATCTTATCATCATCATTGGTATTCATGATCCCGAAACGACTTGCTTCCTGCCATGGGACTTGAATCACAGCTATAGTTGCCTCTGCATTTTTTTCGATGTGATAATCCAGCATTTTACTGTAATCCATCTTATAAATATGGTCACCAGAGAGAATCAGTACATGTTCCGGATCATAGTTATCAATATATTGGATATTTTGATAAACGGCGTTTGCCGTCCCTTTATACCATTCACCGCCTTCTTTCCCTTGATAAGGGGGAAGTACGGAAACTCCGCCAACATCCAGATCAAGGTCCCAAGCTTTGCCATTACCAACATAATCATTTAGAATCAATGGCTGGTATTGGGTCAGTACCCCAACCGTATCAATACCAGAATGAGTGCAGTTACTTAATGGAAAATCGATGATTCTATATTTACCGCCAAAGGGAACAGCTGGTTTTGCCAAACCGATTGTCAATTCACCTAACCTTGAACCCTGGCCTCCTGCCAATAACATTGCTATCCATTTTTTCGCTCCCATTATTCGTTCACTCTCCCCCGTCTTTTTTTTGTTTGCTTCATAAAAATAGAAATGCCTAATGGAGGTACTGTTATTTCCATGCTGAATGGTTGATTATGGTATGGTTCCTTTTTGACATTAATGGGTTCTTCATTGATCTTACCCGATCCTCCGAAAGCTGCTGAATCACTGCTGAAAACCTCTATATATTTTCCCTGGGATGGTACCCCTATTTGATATTGAGCATGAGCCTCCGCGGAAAAATTACAGACAACAATGCAATAATCGCCTTTGCGTTTCCCTTTTCTCATAAAGGTAATGATACTCTGTTTACTATTGTTAGGATCAATCCACTCAAATCCCTCCTGGACATGATCCAGTCTCCATAGTGAGGATGATTGCCTATAGAAATCCTGAAGGGTACGGAAGTAATAGGCCAGCTTTTCGTGGGATTCATATTCCAAAAGTAGCCAATCCAATTGTTCCTCATCTTTCCATTCTATGAACTGGCCAAATTCACCGCCCATAAATAGAAGCTTCTTTCCAGGATGTGTCATGAAATACCCAAAGAGTAAGCGTAGATTGGCGAATTTCTGCCAATAGTCACCTGGCATCTTATTCAATAAAGACTTCTTGCCATGAACCACTTCATCATGTGAAAAGGGCAATACGAAATTTTCTGAAAAAGCATAGAAAAAAGAAAATGTTAAGAGACTATGATGATTTGGCCTTTCCCCCGTTTCAAGTTTCATATAACGAAGGATATCGTTAGTCCATCCCATATTCCATTTGTAATTAAAGCCCAAGCCGCCTATATCGGTAGGAGATGTTATAAGTGGCCGGTCTGTTGCTTCTTCAGCCATCATTAATGCATTGGGATATTTCTTGAAAACCACTTCGTTAAGTTTTTGCAAAAATTGTATGGCTTCCAGGTTTTCCTCACCGCCAAACTGGTTTTTCAGCTTGATCGGCAATGGATTATCATGATTTAAGTAAACCATTGAAGATACCGCATCGACACGGATCCCATCAATATGGTATACATCCATCCAAAACATAACATTTGATATAAGGAAACTGATTACTTCCGGTTTGGTGAAATCAAAGTTGTATGTCCCCCATAAAGGGCGATCTGCTCTAGTATGATCAATTGGTTCATAGAGAGGCGTACCATCGAAACGGGAAAGTCCATGCGCGTCTTTACAAAAATGGGCGGGAACCCAGTCAAGAATTACACCTATGCCCTTTTGGTGGCAAAGGTTAATTAAATATTTAAAATCTTCCGGTGAGCCGTAACGACTGGTTACAGAATAATAGCCCGTGACTTGGTATCCCCACGATTTATCAAATGGGTGTTCCATTATGGCCATGATTTCAATATGTGTAAAACTATTATCAATCACATAATCAATCAATCTATCAGCCAATTCACGGTACGAATAAAACTCGCCATCTTCTTTCTGTTTCCATGTTCCTGGGTGCACTTCATAAATAGACATGGGTTTATGATAAATATTTTCCTTTTTCCTATCAGCTATCCACTTCGAATCTTGCCATTCAAAATTATCCAGCCTTTTAATGACCGAGGCTGTATTTGGTCTGACTTCCGAATAAAAGGCATATGGATCGGCTTTTAGGATTCGTTTATTTCCAGGTGTATGTATTTCGTATTTATAGAGTTCCCCTTCTTGTAGTCCTGGTACGAACAACACCCAGATACCTGATCGCTCGATCCGTTTCATCGCATGATCTTTTCCGTCCCAATTATTAAAATTACCGACTACTGAAACTTGCTTGGCATGGGGGGCCCAAACGGCGAAGCGTACTCCTTCTTTACCTAATGATGTTACAATGTGTGCCCCAAGCATTTTATAGCTTTCATAAAGGGTGCCTTCATGAAACAAATACAAATCGAAATCGCTTGGATAAATCTCTTGTAGCTGGTCAATAATTGTACTCAATAAAACCCCTCCATCAGTATTAACTCGATAGTTTTTTACCTATCCTTCCCCAGTTATTATATATATTCGCTGAAAATGATATTAATCCTTCAAATGGAGGTGAAGATATTGTTATAAATAGCCGTTTTTTTGTAGATTAAAACATTTTTTAAAGAAAAATATACATTTATTGTAAAAATATTATTATACCAATAAAAGCTCTCCCCATTTTTTTGGAAAGAGCTTTAAGGTATCATGTATGAATGCTTCATGTTATTTGTTCAGTTCGAATCATGGAAGTCTTCGTCAAAAATAAATAGGACAATGAAACTGACCATGCCAAAGGAGTATTCTTATTTGGAATATTACTGCCCCCTATATATAATTCTGGTACTTCCCAATTATCCGGTATGATCATTTTCGTTTTATCTATATATTCCTTAACTTTATTCATCATTCCAAGTTCAAGGTAGCATAAGCCCAACCACGGAAGCCCGAAACACCATTCCGCTTCTTGACCGGCATTATAATAAAGGTCCATTTCATATCTTATACAACCATTTGTTCTTTCAAGGCGCTCTGTGACATTCTTCAATATTTTAAGTGCTATTTCACGGTCTACCAGCCGATAAGGATAAATTAAGGATAAAAGGGCTAAATCCGTCTCTTTTGAATAGCTTTCCCTTGGAAGCAAGAAACGAAGGGTTTCTTCTCCTTTTTTAATCAGTTCTTCCTTAACGTTGACCAGCATTTTGACAGAATTCAAACCAGCAACACATGCACCTATGCTTGAAGCGTGGATTTCTATATTTTCTTCCCACATCCCGTTATCTTCCGACTGCCAATAATGCAGGCATTCCAAGTAATTGACCAACTTTTGAACAATTTGTAAATCACGTTGATTTCTAATCACCTTTTTACCATTCCTATATCCTTCACCGACACCCCATAAAAAGGCCCCTATCGCATCATTCTGGGCATGGCCCCACTCATCGGGCAGTTCTTTAAGCTCAGTGGAATACCTTGAATGGATATGTTCAAATAGAAACTGGGGTTTTTGTTCCGTATGAATATCTATCTTCCACTCATAGGATTGAAATAAGTCGAATAAAGCATGATATGCTTTCTCGTAACGATTGGATGGATCATTTATAAAAGGCATTACTGTATAAACGACATCCCTAATCCAGACATAATTATAATCATCGGAAACGCTTGCTGTATATGCGCCATTAGGAAGCCGCATGCGATCAAGAACCTCTAGTGCACCATTCACATTCATTTATTGAGCACCTCCATAGTTATTTTGCTTATTCCCATTGTTGACAGACTCCCATTTTCTAAACATTTGCTGTTGCAATTTCAATTAGAAGCGCTTTCAATTCAGCTGACCAAAATCATTTTTCAGAAGTACATTCACCATAGTTTATGTAACCACTGCCCTTTTTGATAATCAAGCTTACACTGTTCATTAAAAAGCGTCATTTGCCTATCCGAAACCAGTTCAAAAAGCTGCCGGTCATGACAAATGTTCTTTGGAAAACAAAAACCCAGTAATGGCAATCCATTACTGGTTATATCGGCCTATCATTTAAATGTTTAGTACTTATTAAAAGAAAAATCGTAATATCATCAAAGATAGAACACCAATCATAACCGTCCCCAAAAGACTCCTCGTAAAAATGGCAACCAGGAACGCCGGTAAAGCCGCGGCCAAATTCAACGCATTATCCTTAATTGAAAAGATCTGTTCCGATAATAGAAGTTCTTGTGCCAACAACGCCGCCAATACAGCCACTGGCACATGCTTTAGCCAATCGATGCCCCACTTTGGAATCTCCATTTTACTAAGAAGAACCAAAGGAACGACTCTAGGTATGAAAGTTACAATCGAAACCCCTACAATGACAGCAAGAATATATCCGCTTATTTCCACCTGCCGATCACCATCCCTATCGTTGAAGCTAAAACAGTCGCCACTATGACGCCAGTACTGCCTGGAAAGAAGAAACTTACTGCAACAACGAGTAATACGCTGCTAAAAGCGACTGTGAGATCTTTAAAAACGTCCTTTTTACTTAATATTTGCAAAACTAAAAGGCCGATAAACATCGCTGGCAGGGCGAAGTCCAGCCCATATTTTTCTGGATCAGGAATCCATTGGCCAAAGAAAGCGCCGGCCATATTAGCAATGAACCAATTTAAATAGGCTGCAAGATTCAGACCAAGCATCCATTGAAAATCAAGTTGGTTTCTCTTTTGTGCCGACGTGACGGCCACTCCAAACGCTTCATCAGTTAATAAGGCTCCGGTTATCAGGTTTTGTTTCAAACTGTGCTGCCTGAAATATGGAGCCAATGCAGCACTAAGTAATAGATGACGACTGTTAACAAAAAAAATCGTGAAAATTATAGCCGATACTGGATGACTTGCAGCTATCATCCCCGCAGCTATGAATTGACCAGAACCTGCATAAAGTAAAAGCGACATAAGTGCCACTTCAATCATACTTAACCCTGACGTTTTTTCGACGACCCCTGCAGCAAAACCGATACTTAGGTATCCCAATAATGAAGGAATGCAATCCTTTACTCCTTGCCAAAAGCCTTCCCCATTATTGGCCTCGGAATATCCATCGCTTTTCCATTCAGCACTATCTTGACTCATATATTTCCACCCTTGTTTTAATAAGTTCCTTCAATTGCTTTTCAGCTTGCTAAGCAAAATTGGCAACTCACTATATATTTCGATGATCTCTTCCATCGGCATTCTAACTAAACCGCTGGAAGAAGGGGCAACGAATTCAATGGTCTCATTCAATGAAGGCTCTTCTTGCAGGCCCCAAGAGATTTTTCGTAATTGACGATATTCCTGATAGACACCCTTGCCTACAAAACAGACGAGTTTAGGTTTAAACTTTTCAATTTTGCTTTTTAATTGCTTCCTTCCTATTATGTACTCTTCTTTAGTGATTTCGTCCGCACCTTTTGTAGGCCTGGAAACGATATTCGTAAAACCATAGCCTAAATCAAGTAAAGACGAGTCTTCAGTTGGTTCGTATTTCCTTGGAGTCAACCCGGACTCGAATAGGATTTTCCAAAAGCGATTGTTTGGATTGGCATAATGATGGCCAGTCTCGCCTGAACGAATGCTTGGATTGAAACCTACGAACAAAATATCCAAATCTTCCTTTAAATGATCAGAGATGCCCTCCATATTAAAACTCCTTTTTTAAATTTGCTATTTAATCATTGTACAAAACTAAAAAATATTTAACTACCTTTTCCGGCATTTCCACAAATAAAAACGTTTTGAAAAAATGAATGGTGATAGCTAAATAATATAGGTGAAAACCTGACAAACTGAATATTAAAAAACTATTGTTCCTAAAAATCCCTTTCGTAACTCTTCACGGGACACACTCCCGTTACAGTTTACTAATGCCGCGGTATCAGCTAGTGAACCGGAAAAAACATATACAAACATTTTCCCCAATGAATATTTCAGTAAAGGACGGTGAATAAACCTCCATCAACCAAATCCGGATGGATTTAAATTCAATAGTAAAAAAATATATACAAACGCTTATATATTATATGAATGTACAATTCAACCATTTGAACTAAAGACAGGCCGTAAATTATGGATTTGCTGCTGTTCTAAAATTATTAAAACACTTACGATCGCTGACTTTTTTTTGGGAAACTATGATTCTTTTGTTAGGAGAATAGACTGGGGGCTTAAATCTCTCGTTAATTAAGAAAGTTAAAAAAATGGGGCCGGAAAATAAATGAATCTATTACATAGGATCAAGAACCCTCATTAAAACAGCATCAACTTAAAAGGGGGAATCGAATCGGGCAAATGACTTTACTCGTAGGTATATATGTACCTACGAGTTTTGAGTTACGTTTCTGAATAACCTTTTGTGTATACTGCTTCTTTCAAGCCCGGGAATCAGGAAACATTCTGCCGTTGTTCGATATGAGCATGTTTTCTCGCATTGGACATCTTATTGAAGGTAAGAAGAATTCCAGAAAGCCATATTAACACTATGCCTGTATATATATAGATATGGGCTTCAATCGGAATCCATGTAGTTAATAATGTTCTTACATTGATTAAGATAATGAAACCACCCACTAAAACACCCATTAATTGAGCAGGAAGCATTCTTACGAGCCAGGCTGCAATTGGTGCGGCAACCACGCCACCAATTATCAATGCTACAACCCAAAGCCAATTGACAGCCTCCCATCCAAGCGAAATGATAAAACCAAGACTTCCGAAAAATGCAATGGCAAATTCACTCGTATCTACAGTCCCTACGGCTTTCCTTGCCGTCATTCCCTTTTTTGACAATAAAATCGGCGTTGCAATCGGTCCCCAACCGCCTCCGCCTGTTGCATCACAAAAGCCTGCAAAAAGGCCTAACGGGATGGATTGTTTCGCGGTCAATGGCTTTACGATTTCATTTTCCTTCGACGGTTTAAAAATAAATAAAAAGCGGAATAAAACGTATACACCCAGACCAAATAAAAATATGGCAATATACGGTTTTGCTAATTCCGCTGGTAGGTTGCTCAGGAAACATGCACCTACAAATGCACCAACAGAACCTGGAATGATCAAGCGATAGACCATATTTCTATCCACGTTCCCAAATTTTATATGCGAAGCTCCGGATACTGCTGTTGTCACTACTTCCGATAAATGAACGGATGCGGATGCTACTGCAGGGGCAATCCCGAATGTCAACAATAAGGAAGTGGAACTCACTCCATACCCCATTCCAAGCGAACCATCGATTAATTGGGCTAAAAACCCGATAAAGGCTAAAACGATTAACTTTTTCATGACATTCCCCTTTTTTTACTAAAATAGAACCTAAATAACACCGACCCGACGATACCGTTTGCGTATATAAATCATTTAGATTTCCGTTAAGACACAAAGAGGCACCTAACCAAAATGAAATGACATGTTGGTTAGGTGCCTTCAGTTTTTCTGATCAGCCCAATGATATATTTTCTTCAGCTTCTACTGGTAAAAGCCTAGCTAAAAAACGATATCTTTCTTTTAGGGAATATTTATAAATATCCTCTATTGAATCTTTCAATAACTTGGATTTTTCCTCTTTTGTAAATGAACCATTCTTTATTATCATCCTTGCTTCAAAAAGGAATTCAAGATATTCTTCATAGGATTCATCATATACTTTACCTAAGTCATTCCGAATTTTTTTTGCGAGCGTTGGACTTGCTCCATTGGTAGAGACACTTATGGAAAGCATGCCCCTATTCAAAGTCGCAGGAATATGAAAATTACCCAGCTCATGATTACTGATTACGTTCACCAGCTGGCTTTCGGATGCATTCTCGTAAACTCGTTCATTAACTTCAGTAGAGTTTGTTGCAACAATGATTAAAAACGCATCTTTATAGTCTGTTTCATCCACTTCTTTAAGTAAAACCCGAATCTTGCCTTCTTTCTCCAACAGTTGAAACCCTGGGCATATCTCGGGGCTTACGACTGTCACTTCAGCACCAGCTTCCAATAATGGGCCCGCTTTAAAGTAACCTATTTTACCACCGCCGATGATGACACACTTTCTGTTCTCGATATTAAGCGTAATTGGATACATAAGCTCCCTCCCCACTCACTTCATGAATTCGTTCCGATATGGCTTTTTCAATCTTTGGGTGATAACCTAGGTATCGGCAAAGTATGAATTTCTGCTTCCCCTTTTTTTTGATCATTTTTATACTATTTTCGATGGACTGCATTAAGAGACCGGTAAACAATAGGTAAGGAATGATAAATACTTGGTTTGAGCTTGATCCCTGTGCAAATTCCAATGCTTCTCCAAAACTTGGTGTAGCAGCTGTCAAATAACACTCTTGCACACAGATTTTTGGAAACCTATTCCTTAGCAAATCGGCCAATCGGGACAAATCCCTTTTCACGTCTGGATCACTGCTTCCCCTTCCAACCAATAAAACCAAGGAATCCTCCGTAATCTTTACCTTTGTTTCCTCCAACCGCTCCACTAGAATGTCAACCATTTTATCACTGACACCAATCGGCCTTCCGTATTTCAAGTCAATGGCAGGGTACCGGTCTTTCATTTTGTTCAATATGACTGGAATATCATGTTTTGCATGTACAGCTGTTAGCAATAGAACTGGAATGGCAATGATTCTCGTCGCACCTTTTTGCACACATCGTTCGTAGGCTTCTTCAATCGTAGGAGTTTCCAATTCCAAGAAGCAATACTCTTGAATGGAATTGGGCTGCGCTTGCATACAAACTTTAATAAAATCAATGGCTTGGGCTGACGCTTCTTTAACCCGGCTTCCATGGCAAATATATAAAATGGCTTCCATTAAAAGGCCTCATTCGCCAACAAATTTTCAGTTTGTTTTCCTTCAAACCATTTGATTTTTTCTCGCAAATTAACAACATCGCCCACGACTATCATGCAAGGATTCGAAATCTGTTCGTTATTGGCGGTTTCAACTACATTAGCCAACGTACTGACAGCTGTTTTTTGCGTTTTTAATGTCCCCCAGTGAATAAGGGCTACCGGAGTCTCAGGACTTTTTCCATGCTCCAAAAGTTTTCCTTGAATATATGGCAGGTTTTTAACGCCCATGTAAATGGCTAATGTATCGATTCCTTTTGCAAGGGATTCCCATTGGATATTATCCTCTTCATCCTTTTTCCGATGACCGGTAACAATTGCAAATGATGAAGCGTGGTCCCTATGTGTAACTGGAATTCCCGCATAAGCTGTAGCGGCAATTCCAGCCGTAATTCCTGGTACGATTTCAAAGCTCACGCCACTTTTGGCAAGGGCTTCCGCTTCCTCCCCGCCTCTCCCAAAGACGAAAGGATCCCCGCCTTTCAACCGAGTGACTATTTTTCCCTTTTTTGCATATTTGACAAGGAATCGATTGATGGTATCCTGCTGCAACAAATGATAATCCGGCAGTTTACCGCAATTAATTAGCTCTACACCGTCTTTTGCATGATTCAATAGTTCTTTATTGACAAGTCGATCATATAAAATGACATCAGCTTCTTGGATGCATTTTAATCCTTTTAATGTAATTAAATCTGGATCTCCGGGACCGGCTCCTACTAGATATACTTTCCCCATTTTTGCAACCTGCCTTCCCTTAGAGAATTGTTTCGAATTCCGATAAAACGAAACCTGCTCCATTTTTAATTTTCCTTTTTTCATATAATGAGATGTCATCCACTTCGGGCAATTTCAAATAATGCTTTTCCAGTTCGATATCAACAAGTTCAAACGCCTTTTCATCTGAATCGGCAACAATGATGACATGGATTGGTTTTTCCTTGATAGTGACTTCAAAACGGTATAGATTCATGGAATACTTACCTTCCCCTATTAAACGGCCACTCCCGCTAATATATCATCAAGTTTACTTTGTAACTCGTCTACCCCTACCCTTTCCACAAAATCGAGAAAGGTTTCTGAAGGTAGTTTTGTTTCTTTGAAATATAGGATCATTTCTTTCAGAACATGATAGAGCTGCTCTGCTTCCACTTTTCCTTTAAGTTTTTCATTGAACTTCCCGCCCTCGTCCAGCGTTCCTCCAACGTATATTTCAAAAGCTTCGACCATCTTTTTGTCCTGGTTTTTCATTTTTATGCCTTGCAGCCCTATTTCGGCGATGGCTCTTTGACCGCAATTATTCGGACAACCGACCATGTGCATCCTTACAGGTACATCAAGATCTATTTCCTTGTCCAGTGATTCAGAAATGGTCCTCATTCGGTTTTTTGTTTCAACAAGCGCCAGGTTGCAATACTCGATGCCTGTACAAGAAACGGAATATCCAATGAATTTCTTTGGTTGATATGGAAATCTTTCAAAAATGGATTCCTGCTTTAATTCCTCAAGTTTTGCATCCGGCACATTTGGAATGATCAGATTTTGAGAATTACAGTTACGGATTTCACCAGTTCCATATTTTTTCGCAAGTTCGGCAAACTCGATCACTTCGTCTGGATTTAGACGACCAACTGGTATATTGACGCCAACATAGTTAAGACCATCTTGTTTTTGTTTATGGATGCCATAGAAATAACCTGCATTCCATCCCTTCACCGCACTATCTCCCTTTTCAGGTAGCGGTCCGGTGTATTCCAGCAATTTTTCCTTGAATTGTTCAGGACCCCAGTCAGCGACTAGGAATTTCAATCGCGAGCGATGACGCTTTTCACGGTAACCAAAGTCACGGAATATCGTCGTGATGGCTGCCGCTACTTCCACTGTTTTTTCAGGTAAAATGAATAAATCAAGTTCTTCTGCCAGCATCGGGACGGAGGAAAGCCCCCCGCCTACTTTCACGTGAAAACCAACTTCCGTTACTCCATCGATTTCTTTAGTTGCTGGATTGAATGAAACACAGTTGATTTCAGCATTTGAAGCATTCTGGATATTAGCACTGATGGACATTTTATATTTCCTCGGAAGGTTCGAATAGTCTTCGTTAAGGCGGAAATACTCAAATACATCATAAAGGACCTCGCGTGTATCAAAAAGTTCATCAGGATCGATGCCTGCCAATGCATTCCCGATGATATTACGTGTGATATCACCACAAGCACCAGCCGTAGTCAGTCCAACCTTTTCCAAACGATTTAAGATATCCGGGACTTGTTCGATAGTCAGCCAGTGGAATTGAATGGCTTGACGGGTTGTAATGTCATATACATCCCTCCCGTAATCTTTAGCGATGTTAGCTAGAGTTATTTGTTGATCATACGTCAGGATACCTCCAGGAATCACGACACGCATCATCCAGTAACCAGCTTCTTTTGGCCGTTGCAGGTATAGACCTGCCCACTTGAACATATCCCAATTCTCTTTAGGGATGGAATCAAAACCATTTGCTGCGTAATGTGGAATATCATCGAATATCTTCAATCCGTCTTTTTCCAATTTCCAGATTTCCGTTTTATTTTTAGCGATTAGTGGATTCTCCGACCAAAATTTCTCGTAAACCATTACTTTTCCTCCTTGATTAAATCGCTTTCTTTGCTGTCAAATAGCCGATAACCTGTTCAACGCACTCTTCAATGCTGTACTGGTCGGAATCTAAAATGATTTCCGGTTGTTCTGGTTCTTCATATGGAGAATCGATTCCGGTAAAATCTTTAATGATTCCTTTACGCGCTTTGTCATAAAGACCTTTTGGATCACGCACTTCGCACTCTTCGATAGGACACTTTATGTATACTTCAATAAACTCCCCTTCTTCGAGTAAATCACGTACAATCTGCCGATCTGCCCTGAACGGGGATATGAAGGCTGTCAATACGAACTGCCCACTATCCACGAATAACTTGGAAACCTCACCGATCCGCCTAATGTTCTCGGTTCGATCCTCTTCAGAAAAACCTAAATCATTATTTAAACCGTGACGGATATTATCACCATCCAAAACATAACTTCGAATATTTCGATTATATAACTCTTTAGCCACCGCATTCGCAATCGATGATTTTCCGGATCCCGAGAGCCCTGTAAACCATAACACTGTGCTTTCATGCCCGTTTTGCTTCCGGCGGAGCTCCTTGGTCAATGACGTTTCATGCCAAGTGACATTCGTACTTTTACTCATATAATAATCCCCCTCTTCTCGTGTCCCTTCCATTTATGTCCAATCAATTAAAAACTTCATTCTTTTTTAGACCTTCGATCAGCACCTCGATGACCTCTTTACGGCTAAAGGTAGCTGGAGGAATTTCTCCATTACGCAACATTTCCCTTACCTTCGTTCCAGACAGGATGACATGGTCTTCCTTGCCGTGCGGACAAGTTTTAGCGGAGGCCATATTGCCACATGCTTTACAGTAAAAACTATGCTCAAAGAATAATAACGTGATCCCTAACTCATCGGCGTTAAAATTCCCAAAGATTTTTTGGGCATCATATGTGCCATAATAATCGCCCACACCCGCATGATCACGTCCGACGATAAAATGGGTGCAACCATAATTTTTACGGACCATCGCATGGAAAATGGCTTCCCTAGGTCCTGCATAACGCATGGCAGCAGGGAAAACTGCAAGGGAGACGCGATCCTTAGGATAATATTTTTCAAGCAGCACTTTATAGCTTTCCATTCTTACATCTGCTGGAATGTCATCGGATTTAGTGGCACCTACGAGAGGATTTAAGAATAAGCCGTCGACAATCTCCAATGCTGTCTTTTGAATGTATTCATGTGCACGGTGTACAGGGTTCCTCGTTTGGAAACCGACAACTGTTTCCCATCCTTTTTCAGCAAAAGCTTTCCTTGTCTCGGCAGGGTCCAGATAATTAGCTTGAAATAGCGGACGTTCTATTCTCTTGATTAATTTTATTTCCCCGCCGACATATACATCACCGCGGTTATATAAATTTTTTACTCCGGGATGCTTCTCATCATCCGTTTGATATACTAATGTAGCTTCCAATTGCTTATCTGGAGTGTAAATATCGGAAACGGTGAGAACCCCGTAAGTTTCACCTTCATGTGTCAACGTTACTTCTTCACCTATAGTAAGGGTTGCTGCAGTTTCTTCAGTCAAAGGCAACGTAATCGGGATGCTCCATACATGCCCGCTGCTAAGCCTCATATCCTTGACCACTGCCTCATAGTCACTTTTTGTAAAGAATCCTTTAATCGGACTGTAGGCACCAGTGCCTATCAATTCAAGATCACTTAAAGCAATTTCATCGATTTCGATTGATTTTGTTATTTTACTAAAATCATATTTTGGTTCCCAAAGATCGATTAATGTTCCTCCGTGCGGTAAACTGATTGTCATGCTATTTTCCCCCTATGGTTTCTATTTATTTAAGATAAGTGTAATCCGCATTCCGTTTTTTGGGCTCCTTGCCAACGGCCTGAGCGTAAATCATCTGCATTGAATGCAGGTGCTGTACACGTTTTACATCCAATGCTCGGATATCCATTATCATGCAGGATATTATATGGAAGTCCGTTTTTGTGGGCGTAGCGCCAAACATCTTTCCATGTCCAATGTATGAGTGGACATATTTTAACTGACTTGAACTTATTATCCTTATTGATATACTCGGTCTTAGCCCTTGTTTCGGATTGCTCCCTCCGAAGTCCCGAAAGCCATGCTGTTGCCGTTGAAAGCACATCGGTAAGCGGAATGATTTTACGGATGTTACAGCATTTATTGGAATCACTAAGCCATAATTCATCCCCATATTCCTCTGCCTGTTCCTCAAGCGTCAAGGCAGGTTTCTTCATTTCAATCGAAAGCTTTGGATAGCGCTTTTTCACTTGCTCGATCAATTGGTAAGTCTCCTCAAAATGAACATCCGTATCAAGGAAAACAATTTTTGCCGAAGGGTTGACCTTCGCCAATAAATCCGTTAGCACGATGCCTTCGATACCAAAACTGCAAGCATAAATCAGTTTGTTTCCATAATGGTCATTCGCCCATTGCAATACTTCCAAAGCCCCTTTTGTGTCACTGTCTTCAGGAAATGCAGGGAATTCCCCTGTATTGAAATTTTCATAGTTTATTAATCCAGCCAACTTTTGTAGCCCCCTCTAAAAACTTGCTGTATCAGGTTAGAGTAACTGATGATCAATTCCCGTTTTAATCTTCCCCAGTTTATTTGATTCTAGGAAAAAAGAGACGAATCTAACCAATACTCTCTTTATATCAGTTAAACCCGCCTCTAGTTTTTCTAGTCAGCAGATACCTTATTTAATTCTTAATTTTTCATTTCTTTCCATTTGAATGATTTTACCATCCTGGACAATAAGTGTAATGGATCCATATTTCATTGAGTTAAGCATTTCTTGAAGTCGTTCAAATATTTCTTCAAGCTGATTCTCTTTATTCAAACCAGTTCCTCCTTTAAGAAAATCCGCGAATATTTTATTTTCAACGCTGATTAAATGAATTTCTAAGTTTTATATAATTCCATACAACCTTACATTGTTATGGTTTGCTTGCAATTTTTCCAAAAACAAAAATCTTTCCATGATGGAAAGATCCCAAGGTAAATATCATTACCTTATCTTCCAAAATGATCAACATTTTGTTGGAGGTAGCACCTTGCATCCATCATGCAGGTTGCTGGACTTCAAAGGGCCAATTCCCTCCGTCGCTCTGGATAAGTTTTATTATTTTAAATATTAACATATATTTAATCCTTGTCAATGGAGTTTTCTTATAAAATAACTTGGTTTAATATTATGGATGAACTGCTATTTTTATACACACTATTCAATTAATGATTTTTTGTTCATTTAAATACGAAAATAGACTCGTTTTTTTAGATAATGTCTCCAAAAAAATGAGTCTATTTTCATTATTGATGCCTGTAATTACTTTAAAAAACATTTTCTAGAATTCCAGTCCTTTTTTATTAAGGCTTACTTGAAGTCATTAATTTCTTAACTGTATCGCTTCTACAAATTCTTGAACTTGACTCTGGACGCGATCAATTAATTGCGAATCATTAATCGGATTTTCTGAATTCTGTTTATCTATTTCCTTATCAACAAAATAAATGCCCTGCAGCGGCTCGCCTTTCAATATTGAGATCAATGGTTTAAGCGCATAGTCAATCGCCAATAGATGCCTGTTACTTCCACCAATCATGATCGGCAGAACCGGCTTACCCTTAAAGGCACCTTCAGGCAGCAAATCAATCAAGGCTTTTAATACACCTGTATAGGAAGCCTTATAAACCGGTGAACCAATGATGATTCCTCTAGCTGCTTGAATTCGCTCTGAAAGTTTTAAGATATCTTCGCTATTATATTTCCCTTGGAATAAATCATCCGCTGAGAAATCCGTAATTGAGAAATAAGCTGTTGTGAATCCTTCTTTTTCAACTAATGATTGAATATGTTTTAATGAAATGTCCGTTCTTGATGGTATAGCCGGACTTCCTGATAAAATGACGATATCGCTCATTTAATACCCCTCCATTGTTCATGATTTCCAGATAAAATCTTCGTAAAGCATTTCGTCCAGTATGCATTTATCGTAATAGTCTGAAAAATATAAGTCAAATGTTACACTCTGGTTTAATGAATTCACAAGTTGACTTCATCGATCCTAAAAAATATAAAAAGGCCATATTTCCGGCTTGATGCTCATGCCTTCCAATATGACCTTTTCATTATGTATGATTTTGTTTACCATGAATGCCATATACCAAAAGTTGTGCAATGCTCTTAATTCGTTCCGCAGTAAAATATGGTTCCTTTTTTTGTTGATGGATCTCATAATGTGTCGATAATGCCAATGTAAAAGAAATGATTCCTACATTAAATAGGATAATGTCAGAGATATATTGTATCTCTCCGCTATCTATTCTCTTTTGTATTTCAATATGCTTGGCATTTGGCTTGAAAATCTGCTCTATATATTGCTTTGAAATATCTTGATCGAATTGTGTTTCCCTAAATAATATCGAAAACTGTTCTTTATTTTCAAGAATTTTTTTTATCATGGTGCAAACATGATTCTCCACTAGTTCGTCCGTGGGCAAATGGCTAGCCCCGTCTTCGGATTCGTCTTTTTCATTAGGGGTGATTGTAGCCAAAAGCAAATCTTTTTTGCTGTCAAAGTATTTGTAAATAGTAGCTTCGGAAACATTGCATGCAGAGGCAATTTCATTCGTCCTTGTCATGTCAAAACCTTTAGTGGCAAAAAGAGTCCGGGCTACATTTATGATTCGTTCTTTGGTTTGCTGCCCTTTTTTCAAAAATATCAACCTTCTTTTATAAAGATAAGACCGGTTTCACCAATCTATTTTCCATGATATCTCGATGGTATCAATCGGTCAATATTACCTTTGATTTATTAAAATTAATATTCCCATATATCATAAATGGAAAACATCGTCTGATCGGGACGATGTTTTCTTTATTAAAGAAAATCACTTAAAAGATGCATAGCCATCATCGACCATGACTACACTTCCATTGATCGCATCCGCTTCCTCTAACGATAATAGATAGACGGCATTTGCAATCGCTTCAGGCTTAATTAATTTACCGCGCATTTGACTTGCATTCAATTTATCAATGATACCCATATCTTTATAGCCTTGTATGATAGGCGTGTCGACCCCGCCTGGCGCAATGCCCACTACGCGTATTCCATAAGCACCCAATTCCAAGGCTGCTGTCTGTGTCATCATTCTTACAGCCCCTTTAGTCGCCTGATAGGCAAAAGTCCCATGGGAAGCTAAGTAGCCAAACACGGAAGCGGTATTTATAATGACGCCCTTGTTACCCAGCTCCTTCATTTTTCGGCCTGCTGCCATGATTCCAAAGGCAACTCCGTGCTGGTTCACTCCAATCGTTTTGAAGTAACCATCCATGTCTTGATCAAGGATCATACCGCCTGCACCAATGCCGGCATTATTAAACATAATATCGATCCTTCCGTATGTTTGCACTGCTTTATTGATTAACGATTCAACATCTTCCTGCTTAGAAACATCCGTTTTAACAAAAATGGCCTCTCCACCATCCGCTGTTATCTGTTCAACAGTTTCCTGTCCCATTTCTTCATTAAAATCCGCAACAACGACCTTGTCCCCTTTTGATGCGAATTTATTGCATGTTGCTCGGCCGATTCCACTTGCTCCTCCTGTGATAACTGCAACTCTTGCTGTCATATTCATTCCCCTTTCACCACTAAAAGTATGTAAGTAATTACTTACTTTTTTCATTATAAAAGTAAAGAATATGGAATTCAAGCAATATGTATTTATATAGTGTTAGGAGCATTCAAAAGTGAAGCTGTCCTTTTAATAGGACAGCTTCATTTGTTTAGCAGGTTTTTAATTCGGCTTTACTTATGGATGTCTTCACCATTTCAATGAAAAGTTGCAGAAAACGATTATCACCTGTTAATTCTGGATGAAACGCACTGACAAGAACATGGTCTTGTCTTGCAGCCACTACGTTCTCTTCATAAACTGCCAATACTTCTACACCTTCTCCAATTCCATCAGCAAATGGCGCCCGGATGAATACTGCCTTATAAGGGTCTTCCATTCCTTTGATTGATAGTTCAGCCTCGAAACTATCCCGTTGACGTCCAAACCCGTTCCTTTTCACGGAAATGTCCATTAGTCCAAGATATGCCTTCTCATCGCCAGTCAATTCATTGGCTGCCAATACCATCCCTGCACATGTACCGAAAATGGGTTTTTTACCTTCGAAGAAAGTTTTAATCGGTTCCATAAATCCATAACGATCCATTAGCTTCCTCATCGTAGTGCTTTCTCCGCCTGGAATGATCAAACCATCGATTTCCAGCAACTGCTCCGGTTTTTTTACGATAATTGCTTGTTCGCCGGCAGCTTTGATTTGGTTCAAGTGTTCTTCAACTGCTCCCTGTAATCCCAATACACCGATCGTTATCATATTACCATCCACGTTCCTGCATCCGTTCTGCAGGAGCTAGTTTGGAAATATCAATTCCTTTCATTGCACTGCCCAATTCTTTTGATAACCGGCCGATCAATTCATAATCGGTGAAATATGTAGTAGCTTGAACGATTGCCGATGCGAATTTTTCAGGATTCTCAGATTTAAAAATACCAGAACCCACGAAAACGCCATCTGCTCCCAATTCCATCATCAGTGCTGCATCTGCTGGAGTGGCAATTCCGCCAGCTGCAAAGTTAACTACAGGCAACTTACCTGTGCGTTTGATTTCTCTTAAAATTTCATAAGGGGCTCCAATGATTTTTGCCTCTGTCATTAATTCATCATCACTCATGATGCTCACTTTACGAATTTGAGACTGTACCTTTCTCATATGACGCACAGCTTCCACAATATTACCGGTACCTGGTTCTCCTTTTGTACGAAGCATTGATGCGCCTTCTCCAATACGGCGGGCAGCTTCGCCTAAATCACGGCATCCGCAAACGAAAGGTACGGTGAAATCACTTTTTAGAATATGGTATTCTTCATCAGCAGGAGTCAGCACTTCACTTTCATCGATATAATCCACTCCCATGGATTCAAGTACTCTTGATTCAACGATATGGCCAATCCTTGCTTTAGCCATGACCGGGATGGACACTGCATTCATTACTTCCTCGACAATTCGCGGATCTGCCATTCTGGCTACCCCGCCAGCCGCACGGATGTCGGAAGGAACCCTTTCTAATGCCATGACAGCGACAGCACCGGATGCTTCTGCGATTTTTGCTTGTTCAGCGTTAATGACATCCATAATAACGCCACCCTTTTGCATTTGTGCCATTCCTCTTTTTACTGTTTCAGTTCCTAATAATTTTTCCATTTCTCTTCCCCCTAATATTTGCATTTTTTAGATTTGTTAGATTTAGTATAAAAAATAGTTGACCGCATTGAAAGTGTCAGTTTTAATAAATTTAATAGGTTCAGTATTATTTTTTTATAAAAGGTGGAAAAAAAATGAATATGCTTTCTTGTGATTTAAATCGGTTAAGTGACATACCCTTGTACGAACAATTATATTCACATATTAAAAAAGAAATCATTGATGGCCGCCTTCTTTACGGCACAAAGTTGCCTTCCAAACGGAAATTGGCAGAGTTCCTTCAAATAAGTCAAAATACTGTCGAGACTGCATATGAACAATTGACTGCTGAAGGATACGTTGAAGTCATACCAAGAAAAGGGTATTATATTCAAACATTCGAGGATTTAGAGTATACCCAAAATAACCAAGTATCCTTGGAAAAAAACAATCATAATGAAAGAAAATTGCTGTATCATTTTCACCCCAGCCAAATAGACACGGAACATTTCCCGTTTGAAAAATGGAGAAAATACACGAAAAGCAAAATCGATGAATCACATCAAGATCTTCTTTTACTGGGGGATTCTCAAGGGGAATATGAATTACGATGTGAAATTGCCCATTATTTGTATCATGCACGTGGTGTACAATGTGTTCCCGAACAAATCATCATTGGTGCAGGAATGGAAATTTTATTGCAGCAGCTTGTCCTTCTATTCGATAAAAATGCCATTTATGGTGTTGAAGATCCTGGGTATCACTTGATTCACCGGATTTTACGAAGCTACCCGAATGAAGTCCATCCCCTGCAAATTGATGAAGAAGGCGTAAAGGTTAACCAAATTGAAGAATCAAAGATCGACGTCGTGTATGTCACTCCCTCACATCACTTCCCCAATGGGACGATCCTATCCGTTAACAGACGGACGCGATTGTTGAACTGGTCCCAAGGGGCAACAAACCGCTATATTATCGAAGACGATTATGATAGTGAATTTCGTTATAGTGGAAAAACAATTCCTTCCTTACAAAGTATGGATGCTGGTGATAAGGTGATATATTTAGGGTCGTTTTCCAAATCATTGATGCCTTCGATACGGATCAGTTATATGGTTCTTCCCGCTCCATTGTTACAAATGCATCAACGTGAATTATCTTTTTACCATTCCACCGTTTCCCGGATTGATCAGCATGTGTTGACACAGTTCATGAAGGAAGGGGATTTCGAAAAGCATTTGAATCGAATGAGGAAAGTTTACCGTCGCAAGTTGGATAAAGTGATCGATCTGTTTAAACCACATAAACAAATAAAGATCATTGGTGAACGGTCAGGGTTGCATATCGTCCTCATCGTTAAGAACGGCATGGATGAAGAGACACTTATTCAAAAGGCAAACGAAAATCATATTAAAATTTATGGACTATCGACATATTCTATTGAAAAAATCGATGAAAACCCTCCAAAAATCATATTGGGCTTTGCAGGGATCCCTGAATCCGAATTGGAAAAGGCCATCGATCTTTTATTGACTTCATGGGGGTTATAAACAAAAAAGAAGTTCACTTTCGTGAACTTCTTTTTTGTTTGTCGAACGAAATGAGGTTCGCAATGCTCTCATCACGATTCCCTTACATGCTATTAATACAAGACTTTTATTTGTGATCAAACCACATATGGTTGAAGAAATTTGCGACACTCCTGCCGCATGACTGGAACCGAATATTATTTTAATACTTATTCCTAAATGGCCGGTTGAATCGATAGAAATTCATAAACTGCATTAAATTTCAATTTTCACTTTTTCGAATAAACAGCTTAGAAAGTTAAATTCACTTTCAATTTCCCTCGCACGCTATTAATAAACCAAATTTCCTCAGCATTATTTAGATCATCCTTTGAAATGGGTTTTTCTTTGATTTCCTTCTTCCTGATCAAGTCTTGACGGAATGTTCCTGCAAGGAGACCTGAGTCCACAGGAGGGGTATAGAGGTCACCATTTATCTTCACCACTACATTTCCGTTGGTGAATTCCGTAATGAATCCTTCTTCATTCCAAAGCAGAACATCCTGGAAGTCGGGATTATTCAATTGAAAGCCTTCATATACATCACGATTGGTGGTCTTATGAAATAGAAATGGATTTGCACTTGATATTGGAGTTTCAGCCAAGATGGCCGCAAATTCTGAATCAAGGGGCTTGATTGCTTGGCCGGAAACTTCAATTTCACCATTTTCATTAAGTAGTACCCTTACCTTTTGCAACGTCCCATGGTTTAATTCCGCATACTTTTGGAGTCGATCTCTTAAAGACGATTCAGAAAATCGGTAATCGAAGTAATTAGCGGATTGTTTCATCCGATCGATATGGTCATTTAACAAATAATATTCGCCATCCTTGAGTTTCAACGATTCCAAAAGTTTGTATGCTGGCCTTTCCACCGTCAATAATTTGGCTTTTAAAAAGGCTTCGTCATATTCTTCCGATAACTCGGAATCCCAAGTGATTCCCCCGCCTACCCCATACTCAGCTTTCCCTGTTGCCTTTTCGATCACGACTGTACGAATCGGCACATTAAAAACGGCTTCGGATTCTGGGGTGATAAACCCAATTGCACCGCAATAAACTTCACGTGGTGAATTCTCGATATCAGCAATGATCTCCATCGTTTTTATTTTAGGTGCACCTGTTATCGATCCACATGGAAAAAGGGCTTTGAATATATCAATGATTGTTGTTTTAGGATTCGTATCGGCTGTTATCGTGGAGGTCATTTGCCAAACGGTCGGGTATTTTTCAATTGCCTTAAGCTGTGGAACATTGACGCTTCCAGGTTCTGCAATCATTCCCAAATCATTTCTCAGCAAATCCACAATCATGTAATTTTCAGCTTGATTCTTTTCCGAGGCTGCTAACCAGTCTGCATTGAGCTGATCCATTTTCAGTGTCACTCCACGTTTTACCGTTCCTTTCATTGGACGAGTAATCAGATGACCATCTTCCCAACGGAAAAACAACTCGGGTGAAGCTGATAGGATTCGATGTGTACCCACATTCAAATATGCACTATAATTCGAGCGTTGGGCTCTCTTCAAGCGATCAAAGAAAGCGATGTCATCTCCTTCGAACTGGGATTGCAAACGCATCGTATAATTGACTTGATACGTATTGCCTTTCTCGATTTCGGATTTTATTCTTTGAAACCCGTTATGATAGGTATTTGAATCCGTTTCCGATTGCCATTCAGCTAATTTAAAAGCCCCTGTCATTTTTTCAGGTAATTCTTCCTCCGGTTTATCAAAAATCCCGAACCATAATAATGGCATTTTGGCTCCATCTCTTACTTTAAAAGATTTTTCAAAAGCAGGTGCCGCTTCATAGGAAACATATCCCGCTGCATAATGCCCCTGTTGAATCGCTTCCTGTACTTTTTGGAATTGGGGAAGGACATCCCCAATTGAATGGGCGCTGAACACTTTTTTCGGGTTCGTAAAATAAAGTGGCCGGATGTCACCTTGTTTATCCGTGAAGTGAAATAATAAAGATAAAGGTTCTTCTCGTTTCATTCTTCTCTCCTAACTTTGTTTATGAAGACAATCGGTATGTATTTTTAAAAAAGCTTGCAGACAAGTCATCTGCAAGCTCATTCTTTTACACTTATTTCATTCCAGTAACTTCTGCAATGATTTCATAAGAACGAAGGCGTGCATCCTGATCATAAATGGCAGAGTTTATAATCATTTCATCCGCCTGTGTTTCATTTAAAAATGCTTGCAACTGCTCTTTAACCTCTTTTGGATTTCCTATAATGGAAGCGTTCAGCTGCTTCATGACAATGGCCTTTTCGTATTCTGTCCAAAGACCTTCCATCGTATCAACTGGCGGGGCAAGTTGACCAGGCGTATTCCGTATCAAATTCAAGAACTGCTGTTGATAAGATGTAGCAATCCTTTGCGCTTCTTCCGTAGTATCAGCTGCAAATACATTGATACCAACCATGACATAAGGTTTATCGAGAACGTCGGATGGTTGGAAATTATTGCGGTAACGTGCTAAAGCCGGTTGAGTATTTTCAGGGGAAAAATGGCTTGCAAATGAAAATGGCAATCCCAACTGTGCTGATAACGCTGCACTGAATCCGCTTGAACCAAGCAGCCAAATGGGGATATCCTGTCCTTCTCCAGGGATGGCGCGAACACGATTATGTTTAGAATCCGCATCTAAAAAGCTGCGGAGCTGTGCCAATTGTTCAGGGAAATCCTGACCGTTATTACGTAAATCACCCCTGAGTGCCATGGCTGTGAATTGGTCGCTTCCCGGAGCACGCCCCAGTCCTAAATCTATTCTACCAGGATACATTGCTTCCAATGTTCCAAATTGTTCTGCGATAACCAGCGGTGCATGATTCGGTAGCATTATGCCTCCAGAACCCACACGAATTCTTTCCGTCCTACCTGCTACATAACCAATAAGCACAGACGTTGCAGAGCTTGCAATCCCAGGCATGCTATGGTGTTCCGCAACCCAGAAACGGTTGTAATTCCAATGCTCCGCATGTTTAGCTAATTCTACTGTATTTTTAAAAGCTCCCGAAACTGTACCACCCTCAACGATAGAAGCCAGATCCAGAACGGAAAAAGAAATGTCGCTAAGTTTTTTGGAATGTTGATCAGCATTCATATCTTCATCTTCTTTCTTTCAATTATGATTAATTGGACGCAAAGCCATCATATAGAAAATGCACACAAAATGCACATAAAATGCTCGAACGGATTAACTGTTAAGAATTTCCCTGGCAATCAAACGAAACGAATTAAGCCGATCCTCCAACTTATGAGTGATGGTTATCAGCATGATTTCATCTGCTTGATATTTCTCCTGAATCTCCAAAAGCCGATACTTCACTTGTGAAGGGGTACCAAAAATCAGCTTTTTATCCATGGTTTCCATCAGTGCTTTTTCTTTATCAGTCCAAACATGGTTCCTTACCTCTTCTAAACTTGGAACCTGCTTTCTTTCCCCTTGTCCACTTTGAATTTTCCATAGAATGTTGCTAAGAGCGATTTCTTTCGCACGTTCCTCTGTTTCTGCGCATATCGCCGAAACCGTAAGGATTGTTTTAGGTGCATTAAGTAACCCTTTTGATTGAAAGTCCTCACGGTAGCGGAGAAAACTCTGCACGCCATCACTTTCACTCATGAATTCGCCAAACGCGTAGGCAATTCCATTCTCAGCGGCAAGTTTTGCACTTTTCCCGCTTGTTCCCAATATCCATGGTTCAGGAGGCATTATTGGGATAGGAGCAGCAGAGACATTTGAAAAAGGATGTTCTTTTGGAAATTCATCTCTTAGAAAATACATCAGTTCTTGAACAAGTTCTGGCATTTTGTATACATTCTGAAGAAAATTATCGGATAATGCCATCGTTGCTTCGGCAGATCCACCAGGTGCACGCCCCAGTCCTATATCAATCCGTCCTGGAAAAAGTGTTGCAAGCATATTATAAGTCTCTGCTATCCTATATGGCTTATAATGCGGAAGCAGCACAGCACCTGATCCAATCCGGATATTTTTTGTTTGTGCACCAATATAGCTTATCAAAACCTCTGGAACGGAACAGGCCAACCCTGGCAGATCATGATGTTCAGTTAACCAGATTCTGCTATAACCAAGTCTATCCCCTTCTTGCGCTAGTTGTAATGATGCCTGTAATGCTTCTTGTGCGGACTGTCCGGATGAAATGGGGGATTGATCCAAAATGCTCAGTTTCATTTTGTTACCGCCTTTCTTGGCTTTCGTAACTTAATGGTAAATCATTACTAGTTGAAAGTCGCATGAAATGCTTCCTTTGTTATTTTAGTTTGCTGCCTTTAACGGATATTATAAGGAATTGAAGCCAAATTTGGGATTGGAGGTAATTAATATATTCTAGCGAGGTATTTGATTAAATATATTAATTGCGTAGTTGACTTAAGGTTATTTATTCTGGCGAGGTCACTTTAGGAATATATGTAAATGGAGAAAGGCCCTTTTTAAGGGCCTTTCCTAAGCTATTCACTTTTTTTGAACTGAGATAGTAATTCATCTGCCATTATTTCCGAATCCAACCGGGCCGCTATAAATGGGGGCTGGACCCGATTATTGGCCTCTACTGGCAAACCTAGCCAGACAACTTTTTTATCAAAAATGATAAAAGAAAAGGAAACAGGTGAATAAATAAAATGATCAGAGTTGATATCAGGGTTTCTTTTTGCTGAAATGATCGTCAATTTAACTGCAGGGTTTCTTTTCGTTAAATATTGCTGCCATTCTTCTGATAAACTGTTCAAATCCGGAACGGCGATAACCATCTCTCGTATTGCTGATTCAATATCTTCCTGAAAGGCACCCAATTTACGGGCATGCATCCATTGCAATTTCGGGTGCTGGTGTTTAACCCATTTTCCAATGTCTTTCTTAGATACAAACTGATCATTTTGAATTTGATGATCGACAAGTTGACGAAGTGTTTTGCTGCGATAAACGTGTTTGTTAACAAATGAAGTGTCACATACATGTACGAACTTACCCTTGGTCCTTGTTATGGCCACGTTAATGAGCCTTTCACTTTCTCTCCCTGTCAATAACATACCAGCCCTGTTTTGCGGATAACTATCAACAGTATCAAAGATCATCATTTCACGTTCACTTCCCTGGAAACGATGTACAGTTGCAGCGATGATATCTCCCGTTTGCCGTTCTTTCCCATATAAGTCATCCAAAAGTTTTTCCATCAAGTCTGCCTGAGCACGATAAGGGGCAACATAACCAATTGACCTCGATCCGCCCACATAAGCTTCATGAATCAGTTGAAAAGATAAAAGCAATTGCCATACATTCATTCTCGAGTGGGATGTCCGTTCAGAGATGCAATATTCCCCTGCTAAGCTAGTATCGAGAAGTGTTGATGCCTTATTGGCAAACGGTTCCGACAGCATAATGCCCTCCCTGCTAGTCGCAACACTTTTATGATCGCCAACAAAATTGTTATAGACTACACGATTAGTGAATGCTGAAATATCCGGATGCATGCGGCGCTGTTCCTTTAATAGGAATAAATGAGGATGGAGTTCCCCTTCTTCAACAGACTGAGCGACACCGGCCCGATGAAATATGTCTTCCTTCAACCAAAGTTTCACGAGGGAATCACGAGCTGAAGCTATAGGTGGCAATTGTTTGAAATCACCACAAACGATAATATGCTTGGCTAATGCTGCAGCAAAAGCAACCTGAGGTACGTAAGCCATACTCGCTTCGTCCAAAATAACCAGATCATACTCTTTTTGATAAACCGTTTCATCATTTGCGGCTTTAGCTAAGGTCGTCCCTATGACTTTTGCTTCTTTTACGAATTGAATTTCTTTTTGGCGGATTTTCTCCAATACTTTGGCCAGCTTTTTCTCTATCTCGATTAATTGATCTGTATCCCTTTTACTGAAGGACCCTGCCAAGTCATACTTTAATAGACGTTTTTCTTCGCCAAGATCTTCTTTTTCTTTAATTAATGCCGGTTCATGTTTACCTAATAATTGTCCTGTAACAATATCATCATGGATGGCTAGCGATTCACCGATTTGAGATCCATAGCGAAGCATATCGCCTTCTTTGAAACGATCTTTCTTCTTAATGAATGACGAAATTTCAGCCATCAAAACATCGACAGCCTGGTTGCTATGGGACAAGACCAGAACTTTTTTATCTTGTAAATAATGATTGGCTACTGTACGAGCCAATGTATAGGTTTTTCCTGTACCAGGGGGGCCCCAAACAAAAGTGACAGGATTGAACTTCGAGCGCGCATATAATTCTTTCACACTGCTTTGTTTTTCATTTAAAGAAAGTTTTTGCGGCATGGACGGATCCATCAGGCGCTTGATCCGAAGTCTTTTCCTTTTGCTTCTCTTGATTTCATCCAAGCGGACAATCAATTGTTCCAGCAATTCCCAAGGATCATGGAATAAAAAGGCTTCATCGATCATGTCCCCTAACGAACGATCAAAAACAATGATTATACTTTTCCCCTCTGATGAAAGGATTCTTCCATCCTGTTTAATCCCTCCCCATTCAAGTCGAACGAGCGAACCGACAGGGATTTTTATCGATGAACCTGTTTCAAAATAATAATTGAAAGAACCGTCACTTGAAAGCAGATGGCCGTTTGAAATCAGGTATTTCGTGCTGCCATATTTTTTCAAATGCAGGATTTCAAGTTGAAGTGCCTGCTGCCATTCTTTTATATAATTTACTGTAGAATTCATTTTTCACTTTCCTCACAAAATATGCCATTGAAATACAAAGAAACTGGCCCAGTGGCTAGGCACCGATGTTTAAAATAACGCTGTCACCATGACTTTTATCTCGAATTACCTGTTTCTTCAGCATATAAAATAAGGCCCAATCTATTGATTGGGCCTTTCCTACGCCAATGTTTTAACTATAGCATTTTTTATAACATCATACCATGGGCTCTTTTGGAAGAAATGGTCTAGATTAGCCTTCTGTCAAATCAGTGAATTGGTCGACTAAATCGCTGAAAATCTTCATTGCATTTTCGATTGGTTCAGGTTTAGTTAAATCTACCCCTGTTTTCTTAAGAAGCTCCAATGGGAAATCAGAACTCCCGCTTTTCAAGAAAGTCAAATAACTTTCAAGTGTTTTTTTGTCCCCGGAAAGGATTTTATCAGCGATAGTAATGGCTGAAACGTAACCAGTCGCATATTTGTAGACATAAAACGGACGATAAAAGTGCGGGATGCGTGACCAGCCATACTTCACTTCTTCATCGAAAATTATTTCATCTCCATTATAAGCACGAAATATCGATTCATAGGCTGTATTAAAAACATCGGCATTCAAAGGTTCATCATTTTCAGCTTTTTCATGTACGATCTTTTCAAACTCCGCAAACATCACCTGTGTGAAGAAAGTTCCTTTAAAACTATCTATGAAATGGTTAAGTAAGTGTTTTTTCTTCTGTACGTCTTTTGTAGTCTTAATTAAATGGCGGATCAAAAGGATTTCATTTACAGTGGAAGCAACTTCAGCGACAAAAATGGAATACCCGGCACTGATTTGCGGTTGGTATTTTGAACTATAATATGAATGCATGCCATGTCCAGATTCATGTGCAAGTGTAAATACACTATCTAAATCATCACGGTGATTTAATAAGATGAAAGGGTGAACACCATAAAGACCTAAATTGTAAGCACCTGAACGTTTTCCAGGTGTTTCCCTGACGTCGATATATCTTTTTTCCTTAAAGGTTTTCAGGATTGTGATATACTCTTCGCCAAGAGGTGTCAGTGCCTCCACCATCAAAGAAAAACCATCCTCGTAAGAAATCTCCTCTTTAGCGCCTTCGACTAATGGTACACTTAAATCATAGGCACGTAATTCTTCCACACCCAGCAATTTTTTTCTTAAATGAATGTATTTATGCATCGGTCCGATATTTTGCTTAGTAGACATAATCAAATTATCATAAACCTCTTTTGGAACTTGATCCCCAAATAATGATTTTTCCAAGGCAGATGGATAATTTCTTAGTTTTGACAGATTCACATTATTCTTGATTGCTGTGGAAAGTGTGGAAGCAATTGTATTCTTCAATTGTACATATGGCTGATAATAGGCGAAATAGGCCTCTTTTCTTTTATCACGATCATCGTCTTCAATTAATTTGGAATACATTCCTCGCGTCAGCTCTACCCTCTCGCCGTCATCATCCGTAACTTCCCCAAATTTAATATCAGCATTGTTGATCATCCCGAACGTTTTTTGTGGTGCAGAAAATGCTTCGCCTATTTGGGAAAGCACCTCTTCTTGTTCTTTCGTCAACACATGGGCTTTATAGCGGAAGGAATCCAGTAAATCCTCCTCAAAATATTTCAAACCCTCGATTTCCTTTATGTACCCTTTTAATGTGTGTTCTTCCAGGCTCAAAAGAAACGGCATGAAAAAAGCAGAAGCATTACTTATTTTCTGCCCTAGCTTACCAGCCCGATCCAGCAATGCTTGTGATGAGGTTACCCGTGTATCCAAATCCGCTTGCAGCATGGCAAAAACATATAGCTTGTTATAAATGTACCCAAGTTCCTCACTTAATCGTAAATACTCGAACAAATCTTGAGCCGACTGTATATGCCCATCATAAGTTTTTAATTTTTCTGTCATCTTCAGGACTTCTTGATAATCTTTTTCCCAATCAGACTGATCATTGTAAATATCCTTTAAGTTCCAAGTTTCTTCTATTTTTATTTCGTCACGTGATTTAAACGTTTGCATATTGTCTGCACTTCCTTTCATGCTTATAGGCTTACCCTTTATTATAATCGACTTTCAGAAAAATCTGCATAGAAAAACCAGTATGATAAAAATACATACTGGTTTTCCTTATAATCATTAGAATTTTGCTGCAGTTTCAGCAACTTTCGCCAATCCTTCTGCAACGATATCCTGTGAACGATCTGGGTATTGATTATGACCCTCGATTACAACTGTTTCTGGGTTTGTTATACCCCATAAGTTTAAATTCATCGTTACGTATTTCTCTGCCATTTCGCCAGCATCCATTCCAGGCAATGCATAATCAGATCCGCGTGCATTAAGTAATGCCACTTTTTTACCTCCAGCTAAGCCTACTGGGCCTTCAGCTGTATATTTGAAAGTTGTTCCCGCTTGAGCAAGATAAGAAATATAAGTTACCAATGGTGCTGGAACCGTTGCATTCCATAGCGGGAAGGCAAATACTACTTTATCGGCAGCAAGGAATTGATTCAAATATTGTTGCACGATATCGGCAATCTCCACTTCTTCTTCAGTCAATTCCATGCCTTGGCTGCGTTTATATAGGGCAGTAATTGCTGTATTTCCGTAGTAAGGTAAGTTCAGTTTAAATAAATCTAATTCAGTAATTTCATCGTTACTATTTGCTTCCTTATATGCGTTCAAAAACGTTTCATACATTTTAACACTAATTGCTTGATCCGCTGGGCGGTCATTTGATTTAACAAATAATACTTTAGACATTTTAGTTCCCCCAATTGTTAATTTTGTATGTTATTAAAAAAATAGCATTTAATCCATATATCTCGAATTAACTGCAATTGCTACTTTCACATTATAAAACTGAATATCCAATAAGGCAAGAAATATGTTTTTTATTTTAAAATGTCTTTTTCAAGAATTTTCACGGCTTAATTTTTTAACCCCCGATGCCTTCAAGTAAGATACGAAAAAACCGAGTGCAATATGCTCTCGGTTAAGTTAACTCTTTATGTTGGAAGGGACACTTACCTTTTATCGGTTCTATATCATCCCCTATGAAAAATTGTTTCCATTCATTATGATTTACATCTCCATAGTGACTGATATCAGGATGTTTAGGAAGGTTATCCCATTTCTCCACTCGTTCCCGAACCTTTTCACGCGACATGATTCCGCCTTTTTCTGTTCCTTCCAGGCCTTCAAAGATCATCCGGGGTTGGAATCCAAGTACAAGGCTATTTCCTAAATCTCGGGTTTTACGCTGTTTATAAGCAGGTGCATTACCAAAGACAAAGATTGGTTCCCCTGCAAAATGATAATCCCATAAATAATGTTCGGGATCTTTCGGCTTTTCAATTGGCCAAGGTTTTTTATCCGCTTTATGCAGGTATTGCAGGATATCCCAAAACCTTTTACGGTAAAATTCTATATCACCCTCTATCGATTCAGGCTCCATAAAGACAAAAAGGCCATGCCTGATATACGGTGGTTCCTGGAATAAATCTAGAAAGCTTTCCACTGCTTTTGGGAGATTGGACCAATCTTCCTGTGTTATATAAGCATAACGGAGTTCCCCTTTATTTTCAGCTTTCATACCAAAATAACAAGGAAAGGTTTTATCGGTCACTGTATTATGGAATGTTTGATATTCGTTAATAAGCCATTGCGGCACTCGATCGGGATTTGTCATATCTTCTTTTGTTAACAAACTTGAATTGGCAGTTAGCATCATTTTTCTCCTTACATCATTTTATTATATGTTACCCGCTTTAAATAAACTAAAACTTCTTAATCCATCGCATCCTATATAATTACTTCGTTATTTAAGAGATTATGACTGCACCCTACTTGGGATTCCAATTCTCAAAACTTTCGATCTGCATATTAATCGTTTTCTTTACATTAGGATAACCTAAGAAAAAAACAGGAGTGATGCAAATTGGCAAGAAGAAGGAAAATTCTAGTAGCTGAAGCGCGAAAAGGACTCAATGATTTAAAAGCCAAAGTTGCTGGTACAAAGAATCCCGAAGAAGCAAAGTTTGAAGTGGCAAAAGAAATGGGTGTACCGCTGAAAAAAGATTATAACGGTGAACTTACATCCAAGCAGAATGGAAAAATAGGCGGAAAGTTAGGAGGAGGCATGGTCAAGGAACTTATAAAGATGGCACAGGAAAACCTGGCAAAAAAACAATAACAAGTCAATCCCAGTTGGGGTTGCTTATTCAAAAGATCATATATCGAAACGAACTGGTTCTTAACATGTTGGATGACATTTTTACCGAACGCAAAAAAGCCAACCTTTATGGGCTGGCTTTTTTTAGCTACTTAATTCTCACGGGTGAAACTTTTGAAGCTACTGACATTATTAATTCTTCAGACATTGGGTAATTAGCGGCAGCTGGATCGGTCATTACTGCTTTAAGTATTATTCCCATATCTGACTGGTTGATGTCATAGGCGCTGAAGTCGGAAGGCAGCCCAAGATCAGATAAGAAAACACGGAGCTTTTCTACCACTTTCGCTAAGATCACTTTTGATTCTTCACCTTGTATTTTCACACTAAAGGCTTCGGCTATCAAATGGGCCTTTGGAAGATATAAATCCGGAATTGATTCCATGACGATCGGTAATAACACGGCATTTGCCAATCCATGCGGAATACGGAATAATGCCCCATATGCGTGGGCAAAGTTATGAACCGGAATCGCATTCAGTGCACTACAAAATGCTGTGATTCCCATCATGCTTCCATGCAGCATTTCCTTTCTGGCCTCAATATTCGATCCGTCCTTAACGGCCCTAGGTAAGTTTCTTTCAATAACTCGAATGGCCTGATAAGCATAGGCATCTGTTATTGATGTCGCTGCAGGTGAAACAATCGCTTCAATTGCATGTGTCAATGCATCTGCACCAGTAAACGCCGTAATGTCAGACGGTAGTCCGACTGTTAAATCGGGATCTAGAATGGCAACATCCGAACTTAAAAAAACATTGTATATATTCATTTTGACTTTTTTATGTTCATTATAAATGACTGCGATCGGCGATACTTCAGAACCGGTCCCTGCTGTTGTGGCTACGGAAATATGCGGGATATTCATGGATTGTGCTTTTGGAAATCCCTCATACAGATAACCGCTTGGTATCGAATCATTTATATCCGTAATTCCTTTATATAATCCGTATTTCAATGCTTTTGCTGTATCAATGACACTCCCTCCACCAATGGCAAGTATGGCATCGGCATTCACATCTCGTGCATATTTCAATGCTTCGTTTACACATTCACTAGCAGCGTCTTGTGTGACATCCAGAAACTGTCCAACTATTTCAGCTCTGGCAACTAATTTCTGTCGCTCAAAAGTTTCGACAACTTTTTTAACGACACCTGCATTTTCCAAGCCTGCATCACTCACGAGTAGAATCCTTTTGGCCCCGAGACCATCGAATAGGTCCGGAATGAGTGAACGAGTGTTAGTGCCGCTGTATACTGAAGACCTTAACCAAAAATTCGAAAAAGCGTTTACCTTCATAAAATATCACCTCAGATAAATTAGTCTTTATTCTCAGTTAAGAATTGTTCATGCCCCTTCCTGCAAGTTTCTGATGTCCATTCATAAGCAAATATAAGCTGGGCACTAAGCTTGACTCTTTTATCGACTTTTACAAAACCCCATATTCCATTTCGTTACTTTGATAGATTTCTTCAATCCCCTTTCCTTTTGCCCTGGCTAAAATCTCCATCCGCACTGTTAATTGTTTCATTGTAAAATCCAAAATAGCTTGTTGGTCATTACCAAATGGATTTCCTAACCGTTCATATCCCTCCGTATTTAACGCGATGGCCAGTGGTGAAAGTTCTGCCATTCTCTTTTCAACCTGTTTAAATATATGTGGATGTTCACTGATGATTCTTTGAAGCAGGAAGGTACCATATGCAATATGGCGTGATTCATCCTTCTTCAAAAGACCCACACCTTTTAATAAACCAGGCATCATTCTATTTGCTTCAAGAGTCTGATAAAACCCGAAATATCCAGTCTCTGCAAGTACACCCTCTGTAAACATATTATAAACAGTGGCTGCTTCTGCCATTGCTTCAGGGGATTGATCGGATAAAAGTTTCTCCATGGCCTCAGGCAATATTTCATAAAAAATCGATTTATATGTGTCTGAGTGATACACCGTCAAATCACCCGTTTCACCTATTTGATCTAATGTATAACGAAAGAACTCCATATGCTTTGCTTCCTCGAACAGAAATGTCGTTAAGTACATTTCTTCTTCGATCCTGCCTTCCTTGGCAATCGTCATAATTAAGGGAAGCAGATCCAAAGTCACCGCTTCTTCTCCGCCTTGAAAAAGGGAAATGATCCTTAATAACACTTGCCTTTCAATATCAGTAAATGACTTCCAATCTTCTTTATCCTGACTGAAATCAATGTCACGTGGATTCCATATACCGAATTTCTTTGCCTTTTGATAAAGTTTAAATGGGAGGGAATCTTCTCTAAAACTCCGGCTGGTGGTCGTTAAATTCATTCTTTTCATGGTAATGCCTCCTTGGAATTAGAACTTTAAACTAATGAATCTCTAAAGATTTTTTAAATTTGTAAGAGTTTTCATTTTATTGTAAGATATCAGTAGAATTTATCCTAGCACTGAAAATGTAGGGAGGAATAAAGTCGAATGCTTGAGGAAACTCTGTTGAATCATGTAAAAAAGATTTCCCAAGAAAAAGATATGGCAAATAAATCACAAATGATCGTAAAGGGCTGTGTGGATTTTTTTTCATTTCAACGAGCATCTTTATTCAGTTACTCATGTTTAACAGGAATGGGGGAAGGAATATGTGCATGTACAAATGAAGATACCTTTTCATTACATAATGTCAGAGAAAATATTCATGATATATACCCCATACACCAAGCAGTCATCCATAACAAACCCATATACTTAACCATCCAGCATGCGAAATCCTCCATCCCTGCAAAATACGTTAAAAGATTTTCCATCTCATCATTAGCAATCGTTCCGATAATTGTGAATGACTTGGCCATCGGTTTAGTTTTGGTCGACCCCATTCACGCCAACGAGCCAGTTACCAAGAATGATTTATTGAAGCTATCCCATTATTTAAAATTGGCTGTCGGTTCTACAATGGATTCCGCCCCTCCCACTTACCTTCTAAGCAAACGAGAAGTGGAGGTCCTTCAATACTTAGCCAATGGAATGGGATTAAAGCAAATGGCACCAAAAATGAGCGTTAGTGAATTTACCGTCAGAGATCATATTTCTTCTGCTATCAGGAAATTGGGAGTGAATCATCGGACCGAGGCGGTCGCGGTTGCCATAAGACACAAAATGATTATATGAAAACAAAAAAAAACCTTCAAAGAAGGTTTTTTTTAAGTATTTATTGAGTCACTTTTTCTTCAACTATCGTTGTCCAGTTCAACTCGTCTGCGACTTTACCTGTTTGGACACCTGTAAGTGTATCATATAGCTTTCTAGAAAGTTCGCCAGTTTCCCCGTTTTGAACAATCATTTCTTCACCGTTCCACAAAAATTCACCAATTGGTGATATGACAGCGGCTGTTCCCGTTCCAAAGGCCTCTTCCAATTGACCTAATTTATAGGCTTCATGGACTTCCTCCATCGAAATGCGTCTTTCCGACACAGGAAGACCCCAATGTTTCAGCAATTCGATAATGGAATCACGAGTAATACCCGGAAGAATACTTCCATTTAAAGCAGGAGTGACAATTTCACCATTAATTTTGAAGAAAACATTCATGCTTCCAACTTCTTCGATATACTTTTTCTCTACTCCGTCTAACCAAAGAACTTGGGCATACCCCATCTTTTCGGATACTTCCTGGGCTTTAAGGCTCGATGCATAATTACCGCCCGTTTTGGCTTCACCCGTACCTCCATTAACTGCACGTGTAAAAGCTGACTCCACTGCAATTTTAACAGGATGAATACCTTCTTTATAATAAGAGCCCACTGGTGACATGATGATGATGAACTGATATTTATCAGATGGAGAAACTCCTAGATATGGCTCAGTAGCTATAATGAATGGCCTGATATATAAGGATGTCCCTTCTGCCTGGGGAACCCACTCCTTATCAACGCTAATTAAAGTCTTTAATGCCTTCAACGCAAAATCCACGTCGATATCCGGTATGCATAATCGGCTATTTGAACTATTTAAGCGTTGGAAATTCTTTTCCGGACGGAATAAGATAATTTCATCCTCTGATGTTGCATATGCCTTCAATCCTTCAAAAACGGATTGACCATAGTGAAAAATCATAGCTGACGGCTCTAATGTGAGCGGTTGATAAGGAACAATTCTTGGATCATGCCACCCTTGCCCTTGTGTGTAATCCATAATAAACATATGATCGGTAAACTGCTTACCGAACTCAAGCTGGTCCGCCTGTGGTTTTTCTTTCTTTGTTGTACTAAGCGTGATTTGCATGTCATGTTCCTTCATTACCAAAACCCCTTGTTGATTAAATTTACAAGATTTCACTTCCATAAAATCTATCTTTAATTAGTTTACTCCTATAAGGAATCATAGTTCAAGCCTTTAAGACGAAATTTTCGGAATTTTTTCAAAATAAATGGGATTTTTTGATTTTCAGACGATGTTTTCTGATAAAAAGAACCCAAATTTCCGAAACCCTTCATCAAAATCTATTCCGATTGTCCGCTAAGGTAATTGAACTCGTAAATATTAGTTTATTTTAACAAAATTATTACAATAAAGCCAATGAGAAAATTTCTAGTTATTCGATCATGGCACCTTAAAGTAAATTCAATCGTTTCCCATTTTGTAAACAGGAAAATCACTATACAAAAAGATGTGCAGCAAGTTTGTGATTACAAGTTCTAAAAGCTTATATAACTGATAGCTACAAACTTATATGTATTTTTTAAGTATAAGAAGATAAAACATTTTTTGGATCTGATTCACAAATGGTTTTTTTAGTGCCATTTCCAATTTCAACCCAATGGAATAAAGAGGAAATTTTTTCATGAAATTCAATTTAGTAGTTTACTACTAAATAATAATCTTATATACTTATCCCACAAGATAGATAAAACGCATGCAAAACGATATATTATAGATAAAACGCATGCAACTTTCTTATTTTTGACGAAAAGGGGTAACAACATGACAAAAAACAGATGGTTAATCGCTTTATCAGCTATCGCCATTCACCTTTCCATTGGTGGTGCATACGCCTATAGCGTATACAAAAAACCGTTAGTTGAGACTATGGGGTGGTCAGAAACTGAAGTAACATTAGCATTCACAATAATGATGGCGCTTGCAGGAACTTCTGCTGCCTTCTTTGGTAAATTCGTGGAAAAAAATGGTCCAAGAAAATCAGCTATGGTGGCAGCTGTATTATTCGGTTTAGGACAAGCTGGTTCCGGATTAGCAGTAATGGTCGATTCACTTCCGCTTTACCTATTGACATATGGGTTTTTAAGTGGACTTGGTATGGGGATCGGGTACATTTCACCAGTATCCACTTTAGTCAAATGGTTCCCTGATCGCAGGGGATTGGCAACAGGGATGGCAGTTTTAGGTTTCGGCGCCGGAGCTCTCATTACAGCCCCAGTAGCTGCAAGCCTTATGGAATCCGTTGGCATTTATACTACCTATTATATTTTAGGAGCAGGCTATTTCATATTGATGTTCTTAGGTGCATCCTATATTGCACCTCCAAAGGCCAACTGGCTACCTGAAGGAATGAAAAAAGATATTGAGTCCGGTAAGAAAGAACTGAAGAAAGACCTAAGGCAATTAACTGCAAAAGAAGCGGTTAAAACTAAACACTTCTGGATGTTATGGTCCATGAAATTGATAAATACAAGTGCAGGGATCATGATGATTTCGGTAGCTTCACCGATGGCTCAAGACGTTGTTGGTCTTTCTGTAGCAGGTGCAGCAACATTAGTGGGCATCATGGGAATCTTTAATGGCGGAGGAAGACTTGGCTGGGCAGCAGCATCTGATTATATTGGGCGTCCAAATGTATTCATCATTTTCTTCATCATTCAAATCGGAGCATTCCTTTTACTTCCAACGACAACAAATACACTATTGTTCCAAGGACTCATCTTACTGGTCGTTAGTTGTTATGGAGGAGGATTTTCAAATCTCCCTGCATTTGCCGGGGATTTGTTTGGAACTAAGGAAATTGGGGCCATCCACGGTTATCTTTTAACTACGTGGTCTCTAGGCGGGGTTTGCGGACCGATGTTGGTAACTGCAATCAGGGAAAGTACGAACAGTTACATCCCGGTATTCTATGTTTTCGCAGCTTTAATTGCGATAGCATTCACCATCTCCATCTGGCTGCGTCTCGACATTAAAAAAATGCAAAGAGAACAGAAACAAGGAGTAACGAACACATTAAGTAAAATATCTTAATTCAAAACCTTGCAAAAAGGCATTATCAAGTAAACTTCCTTAAACGGATTTTACCTTTGATGATGCCTTTTTTAGTTTGTTTATGGCCATAACGGAGTTTCTATAGGAATTGTAGCACATCCGAAATTTTATGGGTGACTTCATTCCCCCGGAAGGTATGCTCGTTCAGTTGTTATCATTTCTGATGCTTAAATCCCATAGTCTTAGGAAATGCATTTAGCGGCGCAATCCTTTTAGGCCGACTTTATTTTGCTTATTAAGGCAGGAAAACGTCAAGGTGACCGATATTTTTTAAAACATTGACCATCATTTCACAGCGATAGACCAAACATTTGAACAAGTTATATAGTTTAACATTAAGCTAAATCAGGGAATCAAGTAAGATATGGATTTAGGGGGGATAGTCTTGTGGATCAATAAACCGTTTTTCAAATATGCATTCGCGACCATTTTGATCATTTTAATTATTTTTTTACTAGGTAAGATTGATTTCATTCTGCTTCCGCTGCAAAAAATCATTGCTGCCATGTTTTTCCCTATTATTGCGGCTGGGCTTTTATACTATATATTACGGCCAGTAGTTAACTTTTTGACTGAATTTATCCCGAGGTCAGCTAGCATCTTCACCGTTTTTTTGACTATATTTTTCATGATTGGGATGGTAAGTTACTTTGGAAGTCCTGTAATCGTGGACCAATTTCAAAAAATGTCTGAAAACCTCCCCAGTAAAGTCAAGGAATTCTCTAAAGAATCTGAAGTGATGATTGAAAAAAATGATTTTGGCATGGTTAATATGGAAGATCTGAAAGAAAAAGCGGTCAACCATTTGAAAAATTACTCGGAAAGAATAATAGTGAATGTCAATACCATTTTCTCCACGATCACGAGTGTATTAACAGTATTGGTCATTACACCATTCATTTTATTCTATTTCTTGAAGGATGGAGATAAATTAAGACCATTTCTATTAAAATATATACCGGACGATGTAGAATCAGAGGGGAACACGATTTTAAAAGACGTCGATAAAGCCCTTTCAACTTATATTATCGGTCAATTCATCATATCAATCGTCATTGGGACTTTGATGTATATCGGCTACCTGATTATCGGCCTCGATTATGCACTCGTATTAGCCTTATTCGCCATGATTTTTACGGTTGTACCATTCCTTGGTCCATTATTAAGCATCATACCTGCCCTTTTCATTGCCTTGCAGCAAGACATTGGGTTGGCAGTGAAAGTACTCATTGTCCTTACCGTTGTTCAACAGGTTGAAGGGCATTTGGTTACACCGAATATTATGGGGAAACGGCTTAACATTCACCCACTTACCATTATCTTATTGCTGCTTGCTGCTGGATCAATTTACGGTTTCATTGGCATTTTAATCGCTATCCCCGCTTATTCTGTAGTAAAAACGATTATAGGGAATTTCAGGAAGTTTTACAGACTACGGAAAAGGATTACATAAAGAATAACGTTTTTTTTAAAAAAGGACTTTCCATTTCAGATTCCTCTATGAGAAACGGTTTTGCCTGCAGTTTTTCTTAAAACTTCTTTTCGCCGACTGCCTGCCAAGCCAGTTATTCGGCAGGAGTGAAGCATATTTTTTCAATCTATTGAAGGTTAAAACAGTAAAAACCATTAAGAATTATCAAATTCAGTTAATTACGGAAGCCGTCGAGACCATGTGGAAAAAACGCGCCCAAGGGAGACCCCACAGGCACAAAGAGCGCCGAGGGACCTCCCCGGACCGCACTCGGAAAGCGAATGCCTAGATTGGAGATGAAAGGCCAAATTAACTAACCCTCAAAAATTCCAGATGATTTCATATACAGTAACAAAAAAGATTACCTTTTCTCGTAAAAATGAGTGAAACCTTCCCCACTTTTGTAGACAAACTAAAAACGTTGATATTCTATCAACGTTTGTTTAATAATTTTTTAACAATGCGTTTAAAAAACGCTTTGAAGCTTTTCTTTTTGATGACTTGCTGGACATGATATTTCTTCTCGATATAAATTTCCTCTTTGTTTATGGCATTATTTTCTGCTAATACCAAACCCAAATCGGAGTTATGTTCTTTATTTAGTACAATTTTGTAAGGAATATTATGACTCATTGCCAATTTTATATATTTCCCTAAATATTGATAGTCCATCTGACCATTTAAAAATAAATTTGAACGGGGGTGTTGCTTAATCATTTGCTCTATCTCCGGATATACGTTCGTCTCAAAGACTTGGCTTTTTTTTAGGACGATGACGACGCGCTCCCGTAATGTTCCTAGGAATTCCCTGCGTTCACCAGGCTTTATTTCTTTTGGACCATGAATGCCTTGTTCTAAATAGTCCTCCACCTTTAGGCGTGACAATTCTTCCCCACCTCCCACTTCAATAATGTATGTAATATGGCCAATATTAGTGCCCATCATTTCTACGTTTGCCAAAAAGCTGAAAGTTGCCCTTGTTTTAATATTACATATTTTTAGTCTACCCCTACTTTAAAAAATTGTCACTCCAGCTTCACTTCATGCATAGGATAGTATATGTGTAAATGTAGGTTGCTTAAATGGGGGACGGGGAGAAACATGAAAAAATTAATGGTATTTATATTAATATTCGCTTTTAGTTTTGTTGGGTTCAGTAATACTTCAGATGCGGCAGCAAGACAACTGATTATCATCAATAAAGCCAATAATCAGCTTGCCTATTACGAAAATGATAATTTGGTGAGGGTATTCAGCGTGGCGACAGGAAAGAAAGCCTCGTACACTCCTGAAGGGAAGTTCAAGGTAGTGACAAAGATTGTGAATCGTCCCTATTATAAAGGCAACATTAGAGGCGGAGACCCAAAAAACCCTCTAGGTAAAAGATGGCTTGGGATCAATGCAAGGAATACACCAGGAAATACCTACGCAATACACGGCAATAATGATCCTTCCACCATTGGAAAATATATAAGTGCCGGTTGTATTCGTATGTATAACAATGATGTTCAATGGCTGTACGATAGGGTGAAAATGAATACTGTAGTGTTGATTGCCAGTTCGAATAAATCATTTGCCACCATAGCTGCCACAAATGGATATAAAGTGAGCGGATCTGTGAGCCTACCTGTAAATACCAACACTTCCCTGAAGAAAGGAAGCAGCGGCCCCCAGGTAATTGAACTGCAAAAAAGATTAACTAAACTTGGATTCAGCACTAAAGGAGTAGATGGGTCATTTGGGAAAAATACTGAAGCTGCCGTAAAGAAGTTTCAAAAATCCAAAAAGCTCACTTCCGATGGGGTCGTCGGACCAAAAACGAAAAAAGCGCTTGGACTTAAATAACCTACATTACCGATATCCGCTGTCGAGGATATCTTTTTTATGTTTTAATTGTACAACCTATACATTATTACCCATATCGACTTTATTTTTCCACCATCAGTTATTGACTTTATGTTATAATTTATTCATCAACAGCTAATCATAATCGCACTGTCATTACATACAAGGAGGTAATACAAATGTACGATGAAATTCTCTTAACATCCATTAAAGCAATTTTTGTAATTGGCACCATCGCGATGTTTGTTATTTTAGGATTCGTAAAAGGACGCCGTTTTTAATCTTATCTAAAATCCTCACTTGCCTGATTGCATGTATAATTTTATACTCGTAATCAGGTTATTTTCACTCAGAAAAAAAGCATATCCTCTCTGGGCATGCTTTTCCTTACCAATTCCAATAATCCGTTTTATCCAAAAGTTGATCGATGTCAAATGTATCAAGATGGAATGGAACTGACTCTTCTGCAATCGCTTCAGTGGCTAACAATAATTGGTCGATATCAATAATGGCCAAAACAGTCCTCTCCCTTTTTTAATGGTTTATACCCTCATTTTCAATACATTAAACACTTCGTTCAAAATAAATTTTATTAGAGGGTATCCTTTAAAATTTTACATTCGACAATCATTTTTGATGCAGGGAGTCTTTTTCAGATCCTTCCTGAGAAAGCGTATGTATCAATTTAACGAGCTTATAAAAGGTCCCGCTGCAGATCGTTACCTCCGGAAGGTTATGGAAAATTGATTTTTTATTAATATGATAATTGTCTTTCTCGGGTGAATACACAATAATTTTCTTATTTAAAGATAAAGCATATCCAAGCTCATATAGATTACCTTTGCCCGCAGTTAGGAATATCAGCATGAAATCGGCTTCCTCAATCCCTTTTTTTTCATATTCCTCTATGCCATCCGTAATTGGGTTATTCTCATCATTCGTAGTCAAATTCAAGTCATTCACACAAGTGAACCCTTTTGAAGTCAATTTCTTGATCAATGACCTTACTTGCTTCAAATTTTTTTCGTCTGATGCTATATAATATTTCACACATACACCTCCAAAAAATATAACTATTGATACTTTTTACCTATGTTACCTTTACTATACATATTCGTTATAAAGAACGCAATATCCTTTTCCCAAAAATAAAAAATATCAAAAGGGGAATTTAAGCAAAACAAAAAACCATCATTCCTTTTACAGGTAATGATGGTTTTACAAAATATGCAGTGGTATCATTTTCACCCTCTACTTATAACGCATAATGTTTTACATTACGGGTTACAAATGTTCATTTTAATTCAAGAAAACCAAAATAAAAACCTTGTCCCCAAATCGGCAAGGTTTTTTTATTTTTCATATATTATGTTTTCTATTTCAATCCTGAAGGGTGCAGCCTCACATATATTAATTCCCCTATCCAGATTCACCTTTTCCATTTCACTTGCATCCGGGATTGTTTTTTTATCATGAATAAAATGTTCGACCATGGATTCCAACAGTTCTTGAGCACAAGCTAAGGCATCTACCCGATTCCTACCGCTAACGGAAGAAATAATCCCTTCTCGCCTAAAATCCGGGAAACAAACTTGAACGGAAAAAGAATCAATAATCAACGGGTGCTTTTCATAATAGAGTACTGCTGGATACTCAAAGATTTGAATGGTCAAAATATCATCCCTTCATACAGTATTTAGGTTTTTTAAGTTAATTATAACATAAAATTCCATTATATATATGTTTAATTTACTTTTCTTAGTTTTTCAGGTTAAAACTAGATTTAAAAGGTTGTTATGTCCGTACTTACTGTGAAATAAAAAAACACCAGGAAAATCAGGATCACGATAACATTCAAGATTATTCCAATAATGCTGCACACTCTGCCAGCTGTCACTAATCCATTTCCAGATTCACCAGTAAGTTTAATCTCTTGTTTACTCTTGGATGCAAATATTAAACCTAGAATACCTAATATGATGCCTATGAAAGGAATAAACAGGGATAATACCCCCATGATCAATGACACTATCGCTTTGCTATTGGTTGGTTTGATTTCCGACATATATCCCACCTTCTTTCTTCCTTATATATACGGGTGGTAAAAGGAAAAGATTCGTTTTTTGTAATTTATTCTTCTCTAATATTCCAGATGAGTTCAGAAATCCGCTCCCTTTCCTCCGACTTTCTGCAACCCTTCTCGCCGCAAGCATCTAACAGTGTCTCAGCTACTTTTAGTTATTCGGCAGTTATATCGCAAATTCTTCAAGCTAGTTAGGGTTTTTCCTAATTAAAAAAAGAAAAATACTTGAGGGTTTCCAAGTCTTTGGGGCAAGACCTTACGAACCCCGTTTTATCCACAAACTAAAACGACTCATCTCTGAGTCGTTTTCTTTAAGTTCGTTTCAATTCAAGTCTCTGGGCTACCAAAGAAAGACTATAGTTTACAATGAAATACATGAGGGCCACAAGGATCAAAATCGGTATTAAATACTTTTGACTTTGTCCATATATGATTTGACCGTGATGAGTCAGCTCCGGTAAAGAGATGACAACAGCTAAAGAGGTATCCTTTAATAATGAAATGAATTGGCTGACAATAGGAGGAACCATGCGGCGCAGCGCTTGGGGCAGAATAATATGTATCAATGCCTGTGTATAGCTCAAGCCAGATGATCGGGCAGCTTCCATTTGGCCTTTATCAATCGATTTTAGCCCACTTCGAATGACTTCGGAAAGCATGGCAGACTCGAAAATTGTCAAGGCAACAATGGCCGCTGGAATGATTTCCAGTTTAATCCGAACCTCCGGCAAAGCAAAATACGTAAAAAATATTATTAATAAAAGCGGTAAATTACGTACCGTTTCTACAATCAAAGCTAATATTTGTGATAACACCGGCACCTTCGCGTAACGGATTATACCTACAAGCCCGCCAATAATGAAACTTAGGATAATGGATATAAACGCTACCTGGAGCGTTACCCAAAACCCTTCTAATAAAAACTTAAGATTATCTGGTGTATAGGCACCTGCAAAATCCATATCATATACCTCCCTCAATTACTCCTAGCCAGACGTTTTTCCAAATAACCAACGCCAAAACTTAAAGGAATGGTAAGTAGTAAGTAAAACGCTGCAACGAAAATGTACACATCAAACACGACAAAAGTCCTTGAAGAAATCAAATCTCCGTGGTACATCAGATCAAGTCCTGCAACGACGGCTAAAATGGAAGAATTCTTAACTAGATTGATAAATTGGTTCCCTAAAGGAGGTATGACTATTTTAACGGCCTGTGGCAATATGACGAGCCTCATTGCCTGCCCATATGTCAGTCCTGAAGAACGGGCAGCTTCCATTTGCCCCTTTGGCACGGAAAGTATTCCCGCTCGAATAGCCTCAGCTATGAAAGATGAAGTGTAAATGGTCAAGGCCAATGTCCCTGCGTATAGACCGCTTAGTTTAAGGCCGAGAAAGAAGAAAAAGGTAATGATCAATAACGGTATATTCCGAATGAACTCGACATAGGCGGTACCTAGCCAGTTTAGTGGCTTTATCGGCGCAATCCGCATGATGGCAATCAGCACACCAAGAATCAGACTAGCAACCAACGCAATCAAACTCGACATGATCGTATTTTTAAAGCCTAATAAATACATATCGAGGTTCTCTGTTAAAATGGAGAAATCAAGCACGGCATACCCTCCTTTAACTAGTAAGGATGAGCAAAACGCGCTCATCCTCACAGACAATGTTCAAATGTTATTCAAGGTCAGCTTCCCTTATACATTTGCAAAAATGTTTAATGTTTAATCCATTTATCATGGATTTCATCGTACTTGCCTGAATCTTTAAGTGACTTAAGGGCTTTATTCAACTCGTCAACAAAGTCAGCATTTCCTTTTTTCACGGCAATTCCATAAGGCTCTTCCGTAAATGTACCGCCAACAAGTTCATAACTTGGATCTTCATCCGCCATTCCATAAAGGATGGAGTCATCCGTGGTCAATGCATCCCCTTGTCCGGACTTAAGTGCAGCGAACGCTTCGGAATAGTTTTCAAATTCAAGCACCTGTGCTTCAGGAGCTTTTTCACGGATATTTATGGAAGAAGTAGATCCCTTGACGGCCAATACCTTTTTACCTTTTAAGCTATCGATACCCTTAATATCACTGCCCTTTTTGACTAGCAAAGATTGTCCGGCATCGAAGTAAACATCAGTGAAGTCAACTTCCTTTTTACGATCTTCCGTGATCGTCATGGTCGCTACAATCGCATCGATATCACCATTATTCAATAATGCCATCCTTGTCTTAGAAGTCACTTCTTTAAATTCAACTTTATTCTCATCACCAAGGATTTCTGCTGCAAGAGCTTTGGCGATATCAATATCAAACCCTTCTACTTCACCAGTTTTAGGATTTTTCAGTCCGAAAAGCCTTGTATCATTTTTCACCCCAAAAACGATCTTATCCTTTTCCTTCACTTGTGCGAGGACATCTTTTTCTTTGTCTTGACCTCCGCCCTCTTCAGCTTTGTCTGAATCATTCCCCCCGCCGCATCCAGCTAATAGGATGACAGCCAGTAATGACAGCAAAGATAATTTTAACCATTTCTTTTTCTTCAACATGTAATTCCCCCCTGTTTTTTATTAATGATTTAATATACGGCTAAGGAATAAACGCGCCCTCTCTTCACGAGGATTGGCGTAAAACTCGGCCGGTGATGCTTCTTCCAAAACCCTTCCTTCGTCCATGAATACGATTCGATCCGCTACTTCACGGGCAAATCCCATTTCGTGCGTAACCACCACCATCGTCATTCCTTCATGGGCAAGGGCTTTCATTACATCCAGTACCTCGCCGATCATTTCTGGATCCAAGGCTGAGGTAGGCTCATCGAATAGCATGATTTCGGGCCCCATTGCCAAACCTCTGGCAATCGCTACACGTTGTTGCTGTCCACCTGAAAGCTGGGAAGGAAATGAATTCGCTTTATCTCCAATCCCCACTTTGTCCAAATACTTTAGTGCAATCTTTTTCGCTTCCTCTTCGGATTGTCCTAAAACCTTCCTGGGAGCAAGCATGATATTCTCGAGCACGGTTTTATGAGGATACAAGTGAAAATGCTGGAAAACCATACCGATATTCCGACGGAGTTTGTTTATGTCCGTTTTTTTATCTGCTACATTTGAACCATTTATGGAAAGGGAACCTTCCGAAATGGTCTCTAGACGATTAATGCATCTAAGGAGTGTACTTTTCCCTGATCCGGACGGTCCGATGACCACTACCACTTCCCCCTTCTTAATTGTAAGATTAATCTCTTTCAATACATGAAAATCGCCATAAAACTTATTCACTCGTTCAAAAACTATCATAATTTGCCCCCCGCCCATAATCAATCTCACGAAACTGAAAATTTATAATAATCAGAATTCTAAAAATGCGATATAGCATTTCCTTAACTCGAATCAAATTTTATGTATAATCCTTTCTTCCAATATTATTTCCCAATATTTCGAGAATGATAGTGAAAAGACCATTTTTATTGTTATTTTAAACTAGTAATTTAAATAATATATTCAATATTCACACTTTTTATTATATAAAATTTTTCTTAAAATTACCATATAAACTTTAAATTGTTAAAAACGGTATCATATTTTATGATATTATTGCTATATTTCATAAAACTGCTAAGTTGAAACGGTTGACTCTCGAATTATTCCCTTTTTTTTGAAATAAATCATTTATTTCCCATAAATACAGGATCTTTAATAATCAGGACGAAAAAAGACAGCAATGCTGTCTTTTTCACCACTCTTTTAGAGCATCTTCAAATGGCGCTGAATATAAACCTTTTGGCGCCAGCATGTCCGTATCCGATTCACGGATTTCCCCACCAAGAGCATATGGACCTGCTGGAAAATAATCAAACAATTCACTTTCCTTGTGTATGATTAAGAAATAATCGAATAAATCATCCATAAGTTCCTGATGTTCATCTATTTTCATGATTTCGCCGCATTCATCAATTTCAAAGTTTTCATTAATCGCATCTTGAAGTTCCTCATTATTTGAATACGTGATATAAAAATCGACATCCCCGCACTCCATGCATAGCAAGAGTTTTTCTTCTAATGCTTCTTCATGGGTTTTCAGGACGATTTCCTTTAAAATGGCATCAATCTTTCCAGTATTATTCAATTTAATTTTAGTCTGGAACACAAAACCCCTCCAATCAAATACAGCATTTAAAAAGTAAACGCCTATTAAACAAGCTCACCTATATAAATGAAATAGTGAAGATGATTTCCCAATCAACCAGATTCGTATACTAACCGCTAGTGGAACCTAGCCCATGACTTGGTCATCAAGGTCAATACATTCAATATTTCCGGATCCCGTTCTTGAATTAGATAGGAAACCCCGCTTCGTGCATATAATAAGTTTGTCCACATAATTAGAATCATAATCTTCTATAATACAAAGAAAAAGATGATCGGAAGCGTAATCAGGCTTAATGAGGTACTTATGAAAGTAGCACTTGATACGAATTCAGGCTCTGTATTGAATTGGAGCGCATACATCGTTGTGTTGGCCGCCGTTGGCATGGCAGCTACGATGATCATTATATGCCTGACCATTTCACCCACTGGTAAGGCAAGTGATAGTAAGAAGGCAATGGCTGGTGAAACGGCAAGTTTAAGAAGCAGCGAAACTGATAGCTTTCGATAGGCAATCTTTTTCAGGGAAATGTTGGCCAGCTGCATTCCCAGTGTAATCATGATTGTTGGAATCGCTGCATTTGCAACAAGGTTAATAGCTTCCATAACCGAATTGCTTAAAGGTATGTTCACGAGCTGAAATACCGTACCCGCAATGGCTCCATAAACAATTGGCATCCGACATACTGCTTTAATCGCGGTTTGGACTCCGTTACCTTCCGGGCTGCCCTTTGCTGCGAAATAAATGCCTATCGTACACATCACTAACTGCTGTCCCACCATAAGAATGATTGCATAATCGAGTCCTGCGGCTCCGAATAACAGGAAAATGACGGGTGTTCCGTAATTCCCGTTATTCATGAATGCCGATGCCAATATCATGCCGCTTGTTTCAGTGACTGTATAATGACGGAATAAAGATATGATATAGACTACCAGAATGAGAGAAAGACAAAGTACTATCGTGAATAAGAAAAGGTAAAAATAATTAATCGTAAATTCTGCGGAATAAAAAGTTCGGAATACAAGAAAAGGTGACATCAAATATAATGCCATCGTGGAAATCGATTTTGTATCAAGCTTAAACTTTTTCTGACCGATGAAACCTAAAACAAATATACCGAATATCGGTAAAAGAACTCCCAAAAACCCCATGCATATCACCTTCATAATTCTAATGATTTTCTTCTAACAATATCAGTTTTATAATTATTTGTAAAAATTCTTTTAAACCACCTTTGATTGCACGTCATATATTCTGACTCAAAATGAATTTTCTTTATTTTCAGAAAATCATACTCCGTTTCCGAATGCATATGGTATATTGATTATTATATTTACGTTATTTAACGTTACATCAACACTTTTTGGTTATAAATATAGGAAGGGGTGTTTTTTAGTGGATGTAAAATACATGGAGATGGCAGTTCGGCTTGCATATGAAAATGTTATGGCAAAGAACGGGGGACCTTTTGGTGCTATTGTCGTTAAAGATGGCAAAGTCGTAGGTAGGGGATGTAATAATGTGACAACGGCCAACGATCCTACAGCTCACGCTGAAGTACAGGCGATTCGTGATGCATGCAGGAATCTCGATAGCTTCCAGCTTACGGATTGTGAAATTTACACTAGCTGCGAGCCTTGCCCCATGTGCATCGGTGCTATTTATTGGGCCCGTCCAAAAGCCATTTATTACGCATGCACGAAAGAAGACGCTGCACTAATTGGCTTTGATGATCACTTTATATATAAGGAACTTGCCCTGCCAATGGAAAAACGGACGATAAAAATGGAACAACTTACTTTCAGCGACTACGAATTACCATTTCAAACATGGGAAACCAGTACTGAAAAAGTGAAATATTAACCGGTTATATTTTTGCCAAAGGGGTTACGCATATGAAAAAAAACTTGCTTAAAAGGAGAATAGACGTTGCCGCAGGGAGAACGCCTGCGGATTGCGTCATTAAGAACGGGCAAATCATAGATGTTTTCAATGGGGAAATCTATACAGGCGACATTGCTATCGCCGATGGTTTTTTTGCTGGAATTGGGTGTTATGAGGGTATTTCAGAAATCGATGCAGCAGGAAAATTCGTATGCCCTGCATTCATTGATGGCCACGTCCATATTGAATCTTCGATGGTAAGGCCATCGGAACTCGCAAAAGTCCTCCTTTTACATGGTGTGACCAGCATTATTGCAGACCCTCATGAAATTGCTAATGTTTCTGGCAAAATGGGCATGGAATATATGCTTGATCAATCTGATCAACTTCCTTTTGACTTTTACTTCATGATGCCTTCTTGTGTACCTGCTACTGAGTTTGAACATTCTGGTGCTGTCCTAAGAAGTGAAGATTTAATCCCATTTTATCAAAACCCGAGAGTGCTTGGTTTGGCCGAAGTCATGAATTTCCCGGCCGTTTCACAAACGGAGGAGGATATGCTGCAAAAAATATACGATGCTAATAGACTAGGCAAAAGCATCGATGGCCATGCTGCCGGATTATCCGAACAACAGCTCGATGTTTATATGTGTGCAGGCATTAAAACGGATCATGAATGCACAACAGCGGAAGAGGCAAAAGAAAGACTGCGTAAAGGGATGTATCTTATGATCAGGGAAGGCACCGTTGCCAAAGACTTAAAAAACCTGATTCCTGTTATTAATGAGAAGAACTCCCGCCGTTGTTTATTCGTCACCGATGACCGGCACCTTGACGATATTGTATCTGAGGGGAGTATCGATCACAACGTTCGACTTTCCATAAAAACAGGTGTCCCGCCCATCACCGCCATTCAAATGGCGACCATTAATGCAGCAGAATGTTTTGGCTTAAAGGAAACTGGTGCCATAGCACCTGGATACAAGGCCGACTTCCTTATATTGGATGATCTTAATTCAGTCATCATCCACTCGGTCTTTAAAGAGGGACAGCTTATCGTTCAAAATAATCGTTTACTTAACTTTCCACCAGAAAAGGAACATGCCATTGACGACGGATTGAAACAATCCGTTCAATTTCATGAAATAACGGAAAGTGATTTAGCGATACCTTTTAAAAGGAAGTTCGCTAATATTATTGAGATAACTCCAAACAGCTTGATTACAAAACATTCTATTGAACCAGTTACACTTAATCAGGATGGGCTCTTCCGGTTCTCCGGACATGCTGATCATATAAAACTTGCTGTAATTGAACGGCATCATATGACCAAACAAGTAGGTCTGGGAATCGTCAAAGGGCTCGGTTTGAATTCAGGCGCAATCGCTACGACAGTAGCCCATGATTCACATAATTTGATCATTGCCGGGACAAATGATCAAGATATGCTTATGGCAGCAAATGAAATCAAAAAAATGCAGGGGGGGTTGGCCGTAATCCAAAATGGGGAAATACTTGCATCCCTTCCCCTTCCGATAGCTGGATTGATGAGTGAGTGGAATTATATGGATGTGGTCAGTTCATTGAAAAAAATCGATGGAGCCCTATTGAAACTGGGTGCAAACCGGCATTTCAACCCTTTCCTTACACTTGCATTCTTGGCGTTGCCTGTCATCCCTGAAATTAAACTGACGGATCAGGGTTTATTTTCAGTTTCTGAGTTTAGGCATATTCCTATCGAAGCATCAAAGCCAGTCGATAAAATTTAACCCCCTAGTCGGGGGTTTTTTTCTACCCACCCCAATAATTTCTAAAAGAATCAGGTTCCAACTCGACTTAAACCGGGAAAAGGATATAATGGGTACCATCTATGTTAAAATAAATGTAAACACACATCTTTCTTGGAGGAGATAAAAATGGCAAATCATGAACAACAAACCATAATTGGATACATAGGCACTTACACAAAAGGAAACAGTAAAGGCATTTACCGCTTCACTTTAGATACAGCAGAAGGAAAACTCAGTACACCGGTTCTTGCAGCTGAATTAACAGATCCGACTTATGTTGCCATCAGCCAGGACAAAAAGTATCTCTATGCCATATTAAAAGAAGCGGGCAGCGGCGGAGTTTCAGCCTATTCGATCAAAGAAGGATCAGGTGAACTTACCTTCTTGGGCAAACAACTGACCCCAAATGGCTCTTCCTGCCATATAAGTGTCGACAGCAAGAAACAGGTCTTGGTCACTTCCAGTTATGGAGAAGGCGTGATTGAATCCTATCCGCTTCATGACGATGGGACCCCTTTGCCTGTTTCATCCACGGTTCAGCATGACGGTAAAGGACCGAATGAAGAACGTCAGGAAAAAGCGCACACTCATTTCGCCGGATTCACACCGGATGAAAGGTTCATTGCTGTAGTCGACCTCGGAATTGATAAAGTAATAACCTATAAATTAGATAATGGGGCTTTAGAAGAAGTAAACAGCTTATCTGTTGCTTCTGGCAGCGGACCACGGCATTTGACCTTCCACCCAAACGGAAAATTTGCGTATGTTATGGCAGAACTTGTACCAGAAGTCATTGTTTTGAGCTACGATAGTCAAACCGGAAGCTTTTCTGTATTACAAACGGTTCGGTCCGTCCCGGAAGATTTCAAGGAAAATAACCAAGGAAGCGCCATTCATATTTCTGATGACGGCCAATTCATATATGCCGCAAACCGCGGACATGATAGTATTGCCGTTTACCGAATCAATCAAGAAACAGGCAAACTGGCATTCTTGGAACTAGTTTCTACAGAAGGCCATTGGCCACGTGATTTTTCCTTGGATCCTAGCGGGAAATTCATGATCGCTTCTAATGAACAATCAGGAAACCTGACACTATATGCCCGGAATGAACAGGACGGAAAGTTAATATTATTGCAAAAAGATGTTCAAGTTCCCTTCCCTGTTTGCGTAAAATTCTTATAATCGATAAAAAAAGGATCGAAGCTTGCACCACAGCTTCAATCCTTTTTTTATTATCCTTCATTAATTCCATTTCTCCGCCATTTCGGGAAAATCTATATATGGGTTACGATTACCCTGCATTTCATGTATTGCCTGGTTTCTATGTTTTTCATACGTGCTGACCGGGAAAAGCCGATGCCATTCCATAAGCAGCTCCATGTCGATATTGCCACTATCGATGATTCCCTCATATCTGAGTAAAAAGTATAACGTAGCCCTAGCCACGATGCCTTTTCCGTATTCAGGTTCGAATTTACCCTCCTCAGATTTCCCGCAACCCGCTTTTATACCGGCAGCCGATTTTTCAGGGATATAATCCTTAAAATCATGGTATGGATAGTTACTCCGGCTACTGTTACATGTTGGCTCACAGGCGAACAGATGATGCAAATCCCCCCTCATCGGTTCTTTTTTATCGAACCATGATTGAGGTACGACATGTTCACAATTAACCAGAATGTTTTCCGTATTCATTGATTCTATGCTTCTTGACATCACTTCTAGTATATGGATATCTTCCTCAATTACTCGTACAGGGTCCATCCCTTTACCGGAATACAGGCTTTTCAACTGGCCATTTTCCTGTAAGTCCACCCAAGGATATACATGACGGTGTGGTGAGTAGTTCAGCTGGTTTTTATGGGTTGCCACAAGTAGGTCCTTCAATCCTTCCCGGTCCAAGGAACCACCTTTATAGTATGCCAGCTTAAGTTCCTGATCTTTGGTTTCATCATAGTATTCGCGGTTTTCGTTGAAGTTCACAAGTGCAGCCATTGCCATTTCCCGTTCTTTTTCAAGTACTTCAAAACTATACTTCATCCACTCATCCCCCCGCTTCTATTAAACCCTAACTATTACCATAATTTAAGTTTAATAGAAATCCATCGAGAAAAAAAGGTGCTTTAGAAGGGTCTAACGAAGAATTTCAATAAAATGGGTAAGGATTTTCGCCGTCATTCCCCAGATTACCCGTTCATTATATATGTAAAAATATTCCTCCATCTGTTTTGGCTGCCATTTATAATTCTCCCCGCCAACTACTAAATCATGAGGGAAGTTGTCATGCGGTTCCACTTTATATTTAACATGATAAATCTCTGGCGGTTTTTCCATGAAAAAGGATAGCGGAACCGTAAAAACGGTTTCTACCTCAGCTGGATTAGGTATTATTCGTTGATGGTTACGAACAAATCCTGCATATGGATAGACAATCATCCCAAATGGAGATACCAAATAATCGATTGGAAAGACATTATCGATATCTTCTTTTCCCAAATTAAGTTCCTCATATGTTTCCCTTAGGGCAGCCGCCTGTTCATCATGGTCCAATTTGTCTATTTTCCCGCCCGGAAAACATATATCTCCCGGCTGCCTTCTCAGTTTGTGTGAACGCTCTTCGAAAAGAACATGAATTCCATCTTCTTTCTCTATAAGCGGTACCAAAACAGCATACTTTGAAAAATTCCCACTCCCTAAAATTTCAGGGATATGCAATGTCAGTTTTTTTGTTATATCATCATGATTCATGTCCCTCACCTCTTCTGACGGATAGTATTGATTTTCTGCCACTCCTTATCATTCCATTTTCGAACATCCGCTATGACTAAGCAAGGAAAACGATTCCAAAATGTCACCTTATTTCGCATCAAAATCCTTTTCCGCTCATTCTTGCTAGATCATTGCCAAAAGCACCGTTCAAAGTTCTGAACGGTGCTAAGATTAAACGCAGCAGTCTCATTAAAAAATAAAATATGGATGCAATCTTACTTAAATAAATAATGAGTATCAACAGGTATATACAAAACTTGATTAAATGCCGAATTTTCAGTTTTTGCAATCACCTTATTTTCATAGTTCAGCTAGCGTTCGCTTTACAGTCGTTATGATGAATGAAAAATCCTCTTCCGTTATACTAAGTGGGGGAGCAAGGGTCAGGATATTATTGAAACCTGCTACTGTATCACCATTTTTACCAATGATCAGACCCTTTTCTTTGCATGATGCAATTACTTTATTGATTTTGGAAAGTTCAATCGGTTGTTTTGTCAGTTTATCTTCCACTAGTTCGATGCCTACCAACAAACCTTTCCCACGTACATCCCCAACATTGGGATGAGATTTGATTTCTTCAAACTCTTGCAGAAAGCGCAGACCTAACTCCTTTGACCGTTCTATAAGTTTTTCATTTTCATATATTTCCATATTCTTCAAAGCAAGGGCACAGGCAGCCGGATTGCCGCCAAATGTATTTACATGTCGAAAGCGGTCATAAACATCAGAGCCAATATACGCCTCATAAATTTCACGTTTGACTGCTGTAGCGGATAATGGCAGGTAAGCGCTCGTGATTCCTTTAGCCATTGTCACAATGTCTGGTTTTACATCATAGTTCATAAATCCGAATTTCTTACCGGTACGGCCAAACCCGCAAATGACCTCATCCGATATGAGAAGGATTCCATTTTTCTCACAAATTTCCTTGACACGTTTCATATAACCATCAGGCGGCATCAAAATTCCGCCCCCAGTGATGATTGGTTCCATGATGACCGCAGCAACCGTTTCACTCAACTCCCATGTAATGGTACGTTCAATTTCAGCCGCACTTTTTTCACCGCTTTCATCCTCTGGATTCCGGTAAGAATCTGGCGGTGATACATGAAGAAATCCCGGGGCGAGTGGTTCATATTTATATTTCCGCTGTGCCTGCCCGGTAGCTGACAGGGCGCCCATTGAATTACCATGATAGCCGCGATAACGGGAAATGAATTTATAGCGTCCATGTTCACCTTTTTGCTGATGATACTGCCGCGCAATTTTAAAAGCGGTCTCATTCGCTTCCGAACCGCTGTTAGAGAAGAAAATCACATAATCCCCGCCAAGCCATTCATTTAATTTCTCTGCTAGCTTAATGGCCGGGATGTGGCTATTCGTTAAAGGGGCATAAGGAAGTTCCTTCAGCTGCTCGTAAGCTGCTTCAGCCAGTTCCGTGCGGCCATAACCAACGTTGACACACCATAAACCTGACATCCCATCCAGGAAACGATTCCCATCAACATCCGTTATCCATGCTCCTTGCCCGTTTTTAATCACCATCGCTCCAGGGCTGGATTCAGCCCCTTTCATATGATGCCATACATATTTACCATCCATCGCTTTAAGGTCCTGCCCCTGTTTTTCAACCTGCATATGCTACACTCCTCCTAAAATAATTTATAAATGAAGGCCGACCACAATTTGTGTCGACCCTCACTTTCCTATCAATATCTTGCCGTTAACATTTTCTTTCTAGTGTAAAATTCAACGCCGTCTTTACCATTGGCATGGAGGTCTCCATAAAATGAACTTTTATAGCCTGAGAATGGAAAGAATGCCATTGGCGCGGGTACCCCAAGGTTAATACCAAGCATCCCTGCATCAATTTCCTCGCGAAATTCCCGGATGGCTTTTGCACTATCTGTATAGAGGCAGGCACCATTGGCAAATTCGGATTGATTGGTCAATTCGATAGCTTCTTCAAGGGTATTAACCCGAACAATGGATAAGACAGGAGCAAAAATTTCATCCTTCCATATCTTCATATTTGTTTTCACATGATCAAATAAAGTCGGTCCAACGTAATAGCCATTTTCCTGGTCGCCTTCATTCCTGCCATCACGAAGAAGGACAGCTCCTTCTTTTTCCCCGATTTCAATATATTGTTCAGTTCTCTTTTTATGAGTATCGCGGATCACTGGTCCCAGGAAAACGTCCTTATCCATACCATTTCCAATCTTGATAGCATCCGCTGCAGCCTTTAATCTCTCAACGAGCGAATCTCCCACTTCGCCCACAGCTACAACTACTGACGCAGCCATGCAGCGCTCACCTGCAGATCCAAAAGCGGCATTCGTTATGTTCGTTACCGCATTATCCAAATCTGCATCAGGCATGACGATTGAATGATTTTTCGCTCCTGATAATGCCTGGACACGTTTTTTATTTGCAGCTGCCGTTTTGTATACATACTCTGCAACAGGCTGGGATCCCACAAATGATACCGCTTTAATGTCTTCATGTTCCAAAATCCCATTCACCACATCGTGTGCACCATGGACGATATTGACAACACCATCCGGAACACCGGCTTCTGTCAATAATTCCACAAGACGGTTCGCTAAGAGCGGTGTCCGTTCTGAAGGTTTTAGTATAAACGTATTTCCACAAGCTATTGCCAGCGGGAACATCCAACATGGCACCATCATCGGGAAATTAAACGGTGTAATCCCGGCAACGACACCCATTGGATACCGGTACATGCCAGATTCAATGCCTGGGGAAATATCAGGCAGCTGACTGCCCATCATCAAGGTAGGCGCACCTGCTGCAAACTCCACGCATTCAATCCCACGCTGAACCTCACCATATGCTTCAGTATAGCTTTTTCCGTTTTCGATAGTGACCAGCTTTGCAAGCTCATCCCAATGTTCTATCAATAATTGCTGGTAACGGAATAAGAAGCGAGCTCTTTTAGGAACGGCCACCTTTTTCCATTCTTTATAAGCCTTTTTAGCAACCTGCACCGCCTGGTTTACATCTTCCTTTGTTGATAGGGGTACGATTGCCAATGCTTCTCCTGTTGCCGGATTAGGCACTTGTTCATGTTTCGAAGTCGTGGAATCCACCCATTTTCCACCGATATAATTTTTCAACGTTTCTACATCATTGATAACTGCCATTAAATAAACCCTCCCTTTCAACACGATTTCATAGTTTCATTATATTTTTCAAATCGACTTTTTACATTAGACGTTTTGTATAGTTTTTGATTCAATATTTGCACATAATGTTTGTTTTTGATTTTCCCATAACCATAATAATCATGAACATAAATTCAGGCTTTCAAAGCCGATGTATATATCCCTATTACTTTGACTTTAATCAGCAGACTTCAAAGCCATCATTTTAAAATGGAATATAACTTTAGGTCTTGATGCTTCCCCTTAACAAACATGCCTTTTCTTATGATTCCTTCAAAAGACATACCAGCCTTTTGCATGACTCGTTCTGAACCCAAATTTTCAACGAAGCACCGTGCCTGTATTCGAACTAGATTCATATTTTCGAAACCAAAGGCGATAATCTTTTGGACAGCCTCCGTCATTAAACCACTTCCCCAATATTCGGGTGCAAGCACATACCCGATTTCTGCACTATGGTGGTCAACCTGCCATGAAACAAAATCAATAGTACCAATCAACTTACCACTTTCCTTGTATTCTATGCCCCATGGAGCAATTTTCTTATCCTCATAATTTTGTAGGATAAAACGGATAAAATCTTTTGTATCACATTGGGAACGATGAGTTTCCCATGTGACGTAACGGGAAACTTCACCGTTGGATGCATAAGTAAACATGTCTTCGGCATCATTCATGGTGACTTTCCTCATTACCAAGCGTTTTGTTTCCATAGTAGGCAGCTGTCCATATATGTCTTTCACATTCATGAATACACCCCATTCCTTTGATTACTAGTATTATAGCAAGATTGATAAGCAATAAGCCTTCCGGATTTAAATATGATCGAAACTTATGAATAATGAGGAATTTATCAATGAGGAGTTCACGCAAAATGGACAAAGATATTGCAGGTGCTGACTTGATGTGTTTGAAACGGTGCCACTTTTTCAGAATAACCCATTATGGTGGTTGAACAATGTAATCATCCCGCCGTACACATCCAGGAAATACGGAATTTAAAGAACAATCTAAATGTGAAAAAACATCCAACAAAATGGCTTGATTTAAAAAATAGGATGTCCAGAATTGTTCATTGTCTGTGTACATAAATAATCTTCCTTGTCAGCTTGCAGATTCCGACATTATCTGTTATATTTAAAAAGAATTATTTTTGTTCGGGAAGATTGATAAGTGAAAAACTTTTCGTCTAATGATTGAGCAAGGGTAGTAACACAATGTGTGGATTCACACTAGGAGGCAACAACAATGGAACAAGGTAAAGTAAAATGGTTTAATGCAGAAAAAGGATTTGGCTTCATCGAACGCGAAAATGGAGACGATGTATTCGTACATTTCTCAGCTATCCAAAGCGAAGGATTCAAATCATTAGACGAAGGTCAAGAAGTTACTTTTGAAGTTGAGCAAGGTCAACGTGGACCCCAAGCTACTAACGTTCAAAAAGCGTAATTTTAAATACACAATATAACAGACCCTACAAGTAGGGTCTGTTTTTTTGATGGAAAAAACCAATCATAAAAAAACCCTATTCACATGGAATAGGGAACATGAAACAAGTTTAGTAAATGGTAAACTCAGTATAACACACAAGGAATAGAAACCCTAATTTATCCGAAAAGTAAAAATTATCACGCACTTCCGAAGCCCTGACATTATCTTTCATTTCTTTTCGACTTCATATGTCCGATCCGTTCCCCAAGGATAAAACGGAGGCATGTCAGTGCTGCTTTTCATTTTGAATTCGGCTTTCCTTTTTTCGAGGAAAGCTTCTATCCCTTCTAGTGCATCCGCTTGTTTTCCGGTCCAATGAATCATTTTCGATTCTATTTTGTGTGATTCAACAGGATGGCTTGCACCGAGCATCGTCCACATTAACTGCCGGGATAGCGTCACAGAGACGGAAGATGTATTTTCCGCAATGTCTGTTGCAATTTCCATTGCAGCCGACATCAATTCATCTGGCTCAACGATCTTGTTTACCAACCTTCCCTCATATGCTTCACTGGCAGAAATCATCCTGCCGGTAAAAATCCATTCGGAAGCTTTACCCATTCCGACAAGCCTAGGTAAGAACCAGCCGCTGCATGCCTCCATCGTTATCCCCCGCCTCGCAAATACAAATCCCATTTTTGCATTTGATGAAGCAATTCTAATGTCCATGGGCAATGTCATTGTTATCCCAATCCCGACTGCCGCTCCATTAATGGCCGCTATCATAGGTTTCTTCATCTCAAAAATCCGTAACGACAGCATTCCCCCTGCATCGCGGTATTCTACCAAAGGAGTGTGATCCATAAAGGTTTCGGCCCCTTTTTCCAAATCCATTCCAGCACAAAAAGCATCCCCTGCACCAGTTAAAATGACGGCTCGCACTTCATCATTTTCATCCGCTTCATTAAAAGCGAGAATCATCTCCTCACACATCTTTTCAGTGAAAGCATTCATTTTCTCAGGACGATTAAGAGTTACAATCATGACACGATCGACGATTTCACTAGTTATCGTAGTATACAATAACAGTCCCTCCTTCTCTCACAAATTGAAAAAATTCCACAGAATTTAATTTTTACATATAATTACATATTATATGTTTTAATTTCAGATTCCTAGTAATTTATTTTGACATACAGTTAAATATTTTATTTCTGCAGGGTGATAGCTCTTATTCAAAAATAATTTACATAATAAAAAAGACCAGTTGCAAATGCAACTGGTTTTTTTGTTTACCAATATAAATGACAAGCAACGAAATGCCCAGGTTTTTGTTCTTTCCATTCAGGTACAGCACTGGAGCATATCTCCATAGCTTTCGGGCAGCGAGTGCGGAATACACAGCCGCTCGGCGGATTGATTGGACTTGGCACATCGCCTTTAAGTACGATTCTTTCCCGTTTAATAGTCGGGTCTGGTATCGGCACTGCAGAAAGCAAGGCTTGTGTGTAAGGGTGAAGCGGATCTTTCGTTAAAGAATCACTATCCGAAAGTTCCATCATTCTTCCAAGGTACATGACTAAAATGCGATCTGAAATATACTTGACCATTGATAAATCATGTGCGATGAATAAATAAGTCAATCCCATTTCTTTTTGTAGCTCTTTTAATAAGTTGACCACTTGAGCCTGTATCGAAACATCCAGGGCTGAAATTGGTTCATCACAAACGATGAATTTAGGATTTAAAGCCAAAGCCCTTGCAATTCCAATACGCTGGCGTTGTCCCCCACTGAATTCATGGGGAAAACGAGTGATATGTTCCGGACTTAAACCAACCAGTTTTAACAGGTCTTCCACCCGTTTTCTTCGCTCTTTACCTTTTGATATCCCATGAATGGCAAGTGGCTCCCCGATCAATTCCTCCACCTTCATCCTTGGGTTCAAGGATGCGTAGGGATCTTGGAAAATCATTTGTATTTCGCGGCGGATGTGTGACATTTCCCCAGGTTTGTAATCGAAAATATTTTTCCCCTGAAAAAGAACTTCTCCATCTGTCGGTTCATAAAGCCGAGTGATTGTACGACCTGCAGTCGACTTTCCGCAACCGCTTTCCCCAACAAGGCCGACGGTTTCGCCTGGATAGATTTTGAGATCCAAACCATCTACCGCTTTCAGCGATTGAGAACCAATAGGAAAGTACTTCTTCAGATTCTTTATTTCAACAAGAGGAGAATTTTCGTTGTCTTTCTTTTCTTTTACTGCCTTATTTTTCAGTGAAACCATTCGTTCTCCTCCTTTAAACATTAGTTGGTGCTTGTACCTGTGCTGCCTTTGCCATCGGGTGATGCAGCCAGCATGCAGCTGTCTGACCTTCTTCCACTGCTTCAAGCTCCGGATCATGGTCTTTGCACACTTTCATTGCTGATTCACATCTTGGATAAAATGGGCACCCTTTTGGCGGATCCAATAAATCTGGTGGTGATCCGATAATCGGAACCAACGGAGCCGTTTTTTCCATATCGAGTCTTGGCACCGTTTTAAGCAGGCCTCTTGTATAAGGATGCTGCGGGTTTGAAAATATAGCTTCGACCGTCCCCGTCTCCACGACCTTGCCTGCATACATGACGACTACCCTTTCACAAGTTTCCGCAACCACACCTAAATCATGCGTGATTAAAATGATGGAAGTATCCATTCTTCGTTGGATATCTTTCATCAGCTCCAAAATTTGCGCTTGTATCGTTACATCCAAAGCTGTTGTAGGTTCATCGGCAATCAGTAATTTCGGTTCACAAGCAAGGGCCATTGCAATCATCGCCCTTTGGCGCATACCACCTGAAAACTCATGCGGATATTGCTGCATCCTTTTTTCCGGTTGAGGAATACCCACCAGTTTGAGCGTTTCCAACGCCCTTTCATATGCATCATTTCGTGGCATATTTTTATTATGCTTTAAAATACCTTCCATGATTTGGCTGCCGATTTTTGTCGTTGGATTGAGCGAAGTCATCGGATCCTGGAAAATCATGCTGATTTCATTTCCGCGGATCTTCTGCATGTCCGGTTCACTTATTTTCAGCAGGTCCTTACCGCCAAAGTTAATCGATCCTTTTCCATACTCTGCTGGAGGTGTTTCCAATAATCTCATGATAGATTTCGCTGTAACACTTTTGCCGCATCCGGACTCCCCAACAATGGCAACGGCTTCCCCTTTTTTCACTTCAAAGTTCACGCCGCGAACCGCTTGCACTTTTCCTGCATAAGTATGGAAGGTGATGTGTAAATCATTGACTTCTAATAGGTTCCCCATCATCGTCCCTCCTATTCTAGTAATATTAAATCTTTATGTTAGGACTCATTTATTTCCGAAGTTTTGGATCTAGGGCATCCTGCAATCCGTCACCAGCCACATTGAATGCGAACATGGTTAAGGAAATCAATATTGCAGGAATTAAAAGTTGATAGAAATTCCCTACCAGAATGCTTCCCAGGGCATCACTTGTCAATGTTCCCCAACTTGCCTGAGGTGCTGGCACTCCCAGCCCCAAAAAGCTAAGTGTAGCTTCGGCAAATATAGCAGTAGGTACAGTCAGCGTTAAATTGACAAGGATCGGTCCCATTGTATTTGGAATCATATGTTTTCTTAAAGTCCAGCTCGTGTTGGCTCCAGAGATGGTTGCAGCATGGATATATTCATTCTCTTTTAGTTGTAAAACCTGTCCACGTACCAAACGGGCCATCGGAATCCACCCAGTTATCGACATCGCAATGATGATCGGTAAAATACCAGGTTTTAATACGACCATCATTAGGATAACCATCAATAGGTATGGAATCGCGTAAATCACTTCGGCAAAACGCATCATGATATTATCTGTGCGCCCACCGCGAATGGCTGAAATCCCGCCATAAAGGACACCAATTAAAAAGTCGATCAGAGCTGCCATCAATCCAATGAACAAGGAAATCCTCGCACCATACCAAGCTCGCGTAAATAGATCCCTTCCTGATGAATCCGTTCCAAACCAATGCTCGCTATTTGGGCTAAGATTCTTTTTCTCGAAATCTTGACCATAATAAGTATATCCGTTAATATACGGACCAAAAATCGCCATCAAGACCAGGAGGATAATAAGAATAAACCCCGTCATCGCCAGCTTATTTTCCTTAAACCGACGCCAGACGTCAGACCAATATGAAACTGTTGGTCTGGCTATTTTTTCAGCCTCCTTAAAGTTGTCTTCTGCGGGTTGGAACATATCTTCGGTTAAATGCACTTTATCTGCCATTATTTCTTCTCCCCCGTCACTTTAATTCTAGGATCAATCAACGTATAGGCTATATCAACAATGAATATCAATAGGATAAGCACCGCACTATACACAATTGTGGAACCAAGAATGACCGGGTAGTCTCTGTTGGATATTCCCTTTACGAACATATCTCCCATGCCCGGAATACCAAAAATACGTTCAATGATGAAGCTTCCTGTCACGATATTAGCCGTAAGGATGCCCAGAATCGTGATAATCGGCAATAACGCATTCCGTATAGCATGTTTGATTATGACACCGCTCCGTTTCAATCCTTTGGCCTTGGCTGTCAAAATATAATCCTGCCCCATCACTTCAAGCATGCTTGTCCGCATCAATCTCGCGATGAAAGCGAGCGGCATCATCGAAAGGGCAATGGATGGTAAAATGGTATGCTGCCATGTCGCCCATGTAGCAACAGGGAATATATTCCATTTTATTGCAAAATAATTAATTAAAATAGTCGCCAGGATAAAGTTAGGAACGGAGATTCCTACGATGGCAATGACCATTGAAAAATAGTCGGGCCATTTATTTCTTTTCAGTGAAGCCACTACACCCAAAATGAGCCCAAAGAAGATGGCAATCACCAATGCTTGCGCCCCTAAATGCAAGGATACTGGAAATCCCTTCAAAATGTAATCATTCACAGAAATGGATGAGGATTTCAATGAAGGACCAAAATCAAATTGAACGACTTCCAATAAATAATTTCCATATTGGGTCAACAACGGCTTATCCAATCCATAGTGGACTTGAAGGTTTTCATAAACGGCAGGAGGCATGGCTCCTTCTTTCGCGAATGGATTTCCCGGAATCGTATGCATTATGATGAACGTTAATGTAATAACAGCCCATAAAGTAATAATCGCCCATTTAAAACGGTTTAATGTATATCTCAACATGGTAATCACCCCAATCATCGATTTTCTAAGGAGTTGAAAACGGAAATGAATTCATGAAATATTCAAATTCGCAATTGAAAAATGGGGTATGTCCTTAAATCGGACATACCTCCCATTTCACTTTTATCACTCTCTTACTTTTTATCCGCGTAAATAAAGTTCGGATAAGCGTTAATCGGAGCATAGACTCCAGTAACATTCGATTTAACCATATATGGTTTTGTATAGAAGTAAATCGGAAGAATCGGCATTTCTTCAATCATGACTTCCTCTGCTTTATGCAAAGCAGCCATGCGTTCTTTTGGTTCCATTGTAGATTTAGCCTTTTTCAATAAACTATCATATTCTTTGTTGGACCAACCTGCATCATTATAAGCTCCGTCAGTTTCCCAAAGCATGAAGGTCATCGGGTCAACATAGTCACCAACCCATCCTGCACGGGAAATCTCGAAGTCCCCAGCTTTTTCACGATCAAGCTTAACTTGGAATTCTGCATTTTCAAGTGTCACTTCAACACCTAGGTTGTCACGCCACATTCCTTGAACGGCTTCAGCAATTTTCTTATGGGAATCTAATGTGTTATACAAAATTGAAAACTCAGGTAATTCTTTCATGCCTTCTTCGGCAAGACCTTCTTTTAACAATTTCTTGGCTTCAGCTACGTTTTCCTCAAATAGGTCACCTGTATTTTCCTGGAAATCACCAGTTGCATCAGGAATTCCCGGAGGGACTACGCCAAATGCAGGCTTTTGTCCGCCTTGAGCAACATTTTCGGTAATTTTTTTACGTTCGATAGCCATTGAAAGCGCTTTCCTTACCTTTGCATTGTTGAAAGGTTTTACTTCCGTATTGAAGTTGTAATAGTAAACAGCAAGTTCTGCGCCGTTTTTGAATTCTTTGTCTCCAGAATTAACCAATTGACCTTGCACATCCACTGGAAGTGGATAAGCGATATCCAATTCGCCACTCTGATACATTTGCCATGCTGTATTTTCATCTTCAATTAGAGCAAAGTTTACCGCATCCAATTTAATTTTATCTTTATCGTAGTAATTTTCATTCTTTTCGATTTTCAGGCTTTCTTTATGTTTCCACTCCGTTAATTTGAACGGACCGTTCGAAACGTGTGTTTTTGCATCCAAAGCCCATTTTGGATTTTCTTCCTGCACCTTTTTGTTGATTGGGTAGAAAGTATAGAAAGAAGTCAAGTCAAGGAAATATGGTGTAGGCTGTTCCAAAGTGACCACCAATGTATGTTCGTCTGTGGCTTTAACTCCTACGTCCTCTTCCTTGCCTTTCTTACTGTTGTAAGCTTCCCCGCCTTTAAGATAATAAAGTTGGTAAGCATAATCAGCAGCTGTTTCAGGTTTCAAAGCATATTTCCAAGCATATTCGAAGTCATTGGCCGTTAGCGGATCTCCATTTGACCATTTCAAACCATCTTTCAATTTGAATGTCCAAGTTAATCCATCTTCACTGATTTCCCATGATTCTGCAGAACCGGGTACGATTTTGCCCTCTTCTGTTTTCTTTGTCAGTCCCTCAAACGTATGTTCAAGGATCCATGATTCATGAGTACCTTGCGCATTGGCAGGGTGAAGAGAACCAGGTTCACTTGAGTTGTTTACGTTTAATACTTTTGAACCGGATGAGTCACCCGAGCCGCCTTCTTTTTCATTCGAAGTTTCCTTCGAACCGCCGTTGCATGCTGCAAGCATAAGCATGATGGCCATAAGAAGAGCAAGCACTGAAAATTTAGACTTTTTCAAAAAATATTCCCCCTCATCTTTAATCTTTCTTAGAATATTCCCATTTAAGAGATTATCCTTCTAGCACCTATTAATCTTCCGTATAGTACATATAATGCCAGCGAGGAAAGTTAGAAGCATTCATTGCAAGAATTCACCAAAAACAACTAGCGAACCGTTTGCATAAATCTGTATTTCTCCCTAAAAAAACGCATTAATGCAGTTTACTAGTAAAAAATCACCCTCTTTTCAACCTCGCTAAAGGTACTATACCTCGAATTAAAGATGTTGAATTTTAAGTATATTACGAATAAATCAAAAAATCAATAAACCGATGAGTACTTTTTCACAAGATAGTAATTATTTGCTAATCAATTCGATCTAGATACTAGGCAAAAAGGAATGATTAACCATTTGATGTACAATGACTTACGTCTTCATGTGGTTTTTTCAAAGAACTTTATGATAGTATTCATATAAGTTCCCTTATCTATTTTTCCTGAATATTCCGATAATTTATCTCGGATTGGTTACTAAGACCACTTTCCTAGCACACCATTCCCAAATCGATAATACTTTTTAGTAGAATAATATTTCTTCTCAATAAAACATTGAGTTAGCTTCTAGTAAATCCCAAATAATGGATAATAACTATATAGAAATAGAGATATTCCATCAGCTTCTCACCTTATGTACACGACAAACCCAATGAATATTGCCCCTTCCTCATTTATGATTAAATAAATATAATGACACGAAAAGTAAACAAATACCTGCCACCTTTTTCGCGTCCAATGGGATTCGTACGCCTCCAAATAAACCGAAATGGTCAATGACTGCCCCGATCAGTATCTGGCCTGCAATAACCCCGACCAATGCTGGTGCCACTCCAATCTGAGGAACGACCAATACCATCACAATGACATAAAAAGCCCCTAATATTCCTCCTATCAATTGCCATTTTGGTACAGACGCGATGGCAGAGATGTTTCCATTTCCAGCGAACAAAACAATAAATAATAAAGCGAGTGTCCCGATTCCAAACGAAATGAAAGAGGCTTCAATAACCCCAACTTTTTTCCCTAATCCACCATTGATTTGTCCTTGTACGGCAATGGTGATTCCACCTAGGACCGCAAGCAACGGAAAGAGTATCTTCACAATGATTTTGCTCCTTTTTACGTCCATCCGGACTTAATTATGAATCCGCACTCTATTTTAACATGAAAAATATGTATATTGTCTTTAGTAATTTAAAATGATCCTAACGGGAGGGATATGCTACAAATAAAAAACTGGCACTATTGGCCAGCTCAATGTCTAATACTAAACTATAATCTATTTGATCCCTGAATACTTTGTTGTCTTAACTGGCAATACTCTGTACTTAACAAAGAAAATACAAGGGCATCATGCGATTGATCCCGAAGAAATAGATAACTTCGAAGGCTGCCTTCCTCCTTAAATCCAAATTTCTTCAGGAGGTTCCTGGATGCAATATTATCCTTGAAAGTTAAAGCGGCGATTCGGTTTAGCCTCAATTCTTCAAAGCAATAGCGCAATACTTCGTTGACAGCTTCAGAAGTAAAGTGGTTCCTCCAATATTCAGGATGGATTTCATATCCTATTTCGGCCCGTTTGTTCGCAAGGCTCAATTGATTCAGGCCAACAGTACCGATGAATTTCCCTGAATCCTTTAAAATGACTCCCCACCGCAGTCCACGTTTGTTTATATAAGCACTTTTAAACGAGTCGATTAAGCGGCGGGCATCTTCAACTCGGGTTAAACTTTCTATTCCATCATATTTGGTCACTTCATCTTTAGAGAGAATTTCAAATAGGCTCTCAGCATGATGGTGACCTATTTCGATTAAACTCAGCCTTTCAGTTTCCAATTCCTTAAACCACATCGAAGAATCCCCCCGGTATTTTCAGCTGTCTACTTTATTCTATTTTTGTAGAAGAGATACCTGTTCAAATGGACAATACTTTTTGAAAAACCCAATTCCTTAACATACAATGCCCTGTCCTTACCTTCCCTTTGTAACCAAATCCCTGATAATATAGGAAAGATTGGCGCTGTAAACCGTCCCATTCCGCCATAAACTTTACTATAAAAAAGCCATAAAGATGGATAGTATTCATTCCTATTGTAAGTTAACCATCATAGGTCCTACAAAAAAAGCCCCCAGGACGACATTCAGAGGCCCGTTTCTGCAAAAAAAAATAGGCTCAATGTGCCCCCATGAATCACTCCCTACTATAGAAACATTGGATATTTTCGAGCTTCAAATGTACCTTTTCCAAAACACTAAGTCCATTCAAGCTCCACCCTAGGATAATTTATTAGATTCATCATTTTTAGTTCCATATAACTATATCGTTTTGATGTTATTATTATTTTCCCTGACAAACATGTCCTGCAAACGTAAAATGATTCTTTATCTACATGAAATAATTCTTCCAATTTATCAAAAAGCCCTATGATTTTGGTTACCCTTAACACACTTCCGGGTTATATGGACTCTTGACATCTTCTCTCCATTAGATACCTTTTTCCCATACCAATAAAGAATGTTAATGAGCTAATTTTACACAAAACTATTTTTATAGCATACTATACTTCCAATCCAGATATTCTACTAGGAGGAATCAAAATGAAGAAAATCATCCTTTTATCAGCACTGTCGCTATCCCTATTATCTCCAAAAGTTGCTCTGGGAGCCAATACTTACGAGGTGGCAAAAGGAGATACCTTAACGAAAATTGCTACTGAATATAATGTCAGCATTGACGAATTACTTAAAACGAATTCCGCTATAAACGATGCAAATCAAATTCGAATCGGACAAATCATAAATCTTCCAACGTCCAACACGACAGTTAATCGGGAAGAAAGTCAATCAGTTGAACAGCAGGTCCTTATTTTAGTGAACGAAGAACGGTCAAAACGGGGCCTTCCTTCCCTTAAAATGGATACAGCCATTTCTAACGTAGCAATCCTGAAATCCGAGGATATGCGAGATAGTAATTATTTCAATCATACAAGCCCCAGTTATGGATCGCCATTCGAAATGATGAAATCCTTCGGGATCAGTTACAAGTACGCAGGGGAAAATATCGCAGCAGGTCAACCTAGTGCGGATGCTGTCATGAAATCATGGATGAACAGTCCTGGACATAAGGCCAATATCCTGAACAAGAACTATACACATATTGGAATTGGGCATGTGACAGGAGGGAAATACACCCACTATTGGACCCAGCAATTCATTGGAAATTAAAAACGTTTGAGGCGGCAATCTGCCGCCTCCTTTTTTATCCTAATATTCCAAATCTAGAGCTTGCTATTTTCCTCTACTAGAGACTCCAAGCATAAATGTGCCGGGGACTTTCACTTTATATAAAAAAGACGCCTTGCAGTTTTCGCTTCAATGATAAGTCGTTTCCTATTTTTTTTGGATAAATACTATAGGAACACAAATAAAGTAGTTATATCATACTATCTTTCAATTATCGTACTTATAAAAATAAAATTATGTTAAAATAGAATTCAGATATAGGTACAAAGGAGCAATTGTAATGAAAATAGAGGTTGGCTCTGTTATCAACGAATTACGAATAAAACAAAATCTTACAAGAGAAGAACTGGCTAAGGATATATGTGACCCTAATGCCCTGTCAGATTATGAAAGAAGCATCACTTCTCCAACCATTGATGAATTGGCACTTTTTGCGGATAAACTTAAAGTTGACCTGCCTTATTTCTTCACTTCCAAAAATGAACCCATTTTTCAATACATAGAAACCATTAAACTTTTGATTAACAAGTACAAACGCACACGTAATTATGAAGCAATTTATGAAATCGTCCTAAAAGAAATGGCAACTGCACCGGAAAAATCGATATCGTTTTATCAATTCTTGAAATGGCATGAAGGTATCTCTTTTTTTTATTTGTACAATGACAAACAAAGGGCTATAGAATTATTGAATGACGCCATTCATATTACCATGGGTAAACGGGTCATTCTTCATCAACAGGAGATTGAAGTTTTAAATAGTATCGGAATTATCCATTTTAAAACGAAGAATTATGATGAGGCCATCGGCATCTTCAATGAAGCAATGGAATATATCGAGAATATTCCCCATGCAAATCAAGAAGGCACCATTATTTTAAAGATCATTCATGGATTGGCACAAACATTGACTGAACTTCATTATTATCAGGAATCATTAAATTATACCCTTAAGGGGATCAACATTTGTAATTCAATAGAATCATTATATTTATATGCGGAGCTCCACCTTTTAACTGGTAAAAATCTGGTTCATCTCCAACAACCTGAAAAAGGACTGCACTATATAAAACAATCCAAGAACATTTTCAGCCTTCAAAAAAACGAAGAATTCATACGAATTGCCGAACATGAATTGGAAAGCATTTTGCAATCCTTATGAACTTCATTGCAAAAAAAGATAGAGATTGCTTGAAAAAGCAATACTCTATCTTTTTTTTGCATGGTTACTCCGCACTTGTTCTTGAAAATCATTTCTAAGGAATGACTTATCTTTTTCAATTTAAAAATGCTACTTTAAAACCATCATTACACTTTCAATAGCTATCGTATGTCAGCTATAATAGAAGAATGTAACCCAACTGGAGGAAAAAAAATTGTCTAATAGATTAGGTTTAGTGCTTGACGTAGAAACAACTGGTTTACGTCCCTCTTCAGATGAGATCATCGAGCTTGCTCTTATACTCTTTACATACAGCAGTGAAACAGGGGAAATTATTAATCTTATTGATCAGGAATCATTTTTAAGGGAGCCTCTCTCCTATGGAGCAAGGAGGAATTATGATCAAGCATACAGAATTCATGGTATACCATTCAGCTCCGTAGAAGGAAAAAGTTTTCACGATGAAAAAATTAAATCCTTCATTTCCCGTACCGATTCGATTTTCGCACATAATGCTTCTTTCGATAGAAGTTTTCTTTACCAAATGTATCCGGAAATCAATGATCAAAAGTGGTTCTGTACGATGCGGAATGTACCTTGGAAGCAATACGGGTTTGAGAATGGTAAACTCTTAACATTACTGCAAGCACATAATATCACCAATTTCCAAACACACAGGGCTATGGACGATATATCTTACCTAATGGAACTCATGAGAAAACCAGGACCTTCTGGAAATCCTTATTTAAAGGAAGTCATTGCAAAAAATCCAATGAAGAAATATGCACCTGCTTCTCAAAAGACTAGGGTATAGCTGATTGCATAATTACTTCTTTGAACAGGCTGCACCGAAGTTTTGTCACAGACAAACCGTTTCATCGGAAATTGCTCATTCCATGAGAAAACGGTTTATGCTGGTATTTTAGGGCACTTCTATTTCCCTGCATTTCACTTATTACCTGATATTTATCAAAACAGCGACCCATGACGGGGCGCTGTTTTTATTACCATTATACAGTTGCTTCTTCCTGTTTTTCATTTAATGCGCCGTTCAATTTCTTATACCGATAAATAAAGTAAAGAAGTGATAATATTAATGCTACAAGAAGGAATATGGCCAATATGCCAAGATTTTGCCACATGAAGCTATAATCTCCTGTTGAGATGACAGCACGGAAAGCATTAATAGAATATGTCATCGGCAGGAACGGTGTGAATCCTTGCAGGAAGCCAGGAACTAATTCATTTGGGAATGTTCCGCCGCTGCTAGTCAGTTGAAGAATCAAAATCAATAATGCTATGAACCGGCCAGGGTTGTCAAAGGCCGAACCCAGGAACTGAATGATTGCCATGAATGTACAGCTAGCAAGAATGCTTACTGCAAAAAATAGCGGCAGGCTCGTAACATTGATTCCAAGACCTAAAATTAAAATCGAGTCCACCAATATGGCTTGACAGATTCCTATAAGTGCCATGACGCTGTATTTACTAATAAACCAGCTAAATCCACTCGCGGGTTTTACAGCAGGATCTTTTAACGGGAAAATGATCGTCAAAACGATAGCCCCGATAAATAAACTTAATGAAATTAAATATGGTGCAAAACTAGTGCCATAGTTCGGGACATTATTAATTGGTAATTTATCCACTTTAACTGGGCTTGCAAACATGTCATATACTTCTTCATTGGACTTAATCTTGCCTGCTTCGTCTGCCCCATCACTTAATTCGTCATGTAATTCTGAAGATCCATCTGAAAGTTTGGCGATTCCATCTTGTAACTTAATGGCTCCATTCGCCAGTTCTCCCATTCCGTTAGTAAGGCTGGATGAACCTTCCTTCAACTTATCCGTTCCTGTAACCAGACCTTTCGAACCTTCGGAAAGCTGTGAGGTTCCACTTGATAATTGCTTGGAACCATCTTCAAGCTGATCAAGCCCGCTTACCAAGTTATTGCTGCCTTCGGTTAACTGTCCAAGCCCGCTTTGTGCTGAATCTATACTATCTCCAAATGTTGTCAAGCCAGATACCAATTGACCTTGACCATTTTTCAGTTCATTCGCCCCATTTGCGAGTCTATCCTGAGCTTGCTTCAATTGAGTGAAACCGCCGCTTATTGCACTTGTGCCTTCACCTAACTGATTAGCTCCAGCACTAAGACTGTTTGAGCCTTTAGCAATTTCAGTTGCACTTGCCGATAGTTTCCCTACTCCTTCAGATACGCCTTTACTACTTTCACTTAAGCGGGTTAGAGAAGTTATCACTCCCTCCAAACGCGCTTTCTCTGCAGGATCATCCGTTGCTCCAGATTGTTGTTTCAATCCGGAAATCACCTCATCCAAACCTGCCGAAACTTCAGATGCCCCAGCTTTTGCTTCGTTCGATGCTGCACTCCATTCAGACAATGAACCTGATAGTTGGGAAGCTCCAGAAGCTACACCATTTGCTCCCTCTGTCAAAGCGGGCAGCTTTTCTTCGATTTGATTGAAGCCCTCTAATGACTGTTGCAGTCCAGAGGCCAATTCACCAGTACCTGCTTCAGATTTCTTGGCCCCTTGCAAAAGCTCGGATTGCCCATCCTTCATTTCTCCAACACCAGAGCTAAACTGTTGTAACCCTTGATTGAGTTCTTTTGATCCTGCAGCTGCCGAACCGACCCCATTCGAAAAGGTCAATGATTTTTCAGCTAATTTTTCCAGGTTTTCATGGATTTCGACAGAACCTGAATGAAGGGAATCAATTCCTTCACCGACTTTTTCGGAACCTTGTTTAGCTGAGTTTATCCCTTCACCAAGTTCACTTGATCCGTTCTTCACTGTATCTGTCCCATCTTTCAATTCGCCAGCTCCGTCACTGGCACTCTTGAGTCCGTCAGCCATTTCGTTCAAATTATCGAACATTGACTCCGCATAGGTTTTCGTAACGGCTGACGAAACCTCCCCTTTAATTCTCTCCGAAGCTGCGTCACCTATTTTAGTGGATATATAGTTGAACCCTTCATTGGACGTATAAATTAAATCAAGCTTTTCCGGATTGTCCTCCTGTAAGGTCGTTGCATTTTTAGAGAAGTTTTTCGGTATTTCTATTTTCATGTAATAATCTTGTTTTTTCAGGCCTTCATTTGCTTCTTTTTGACTGACGAAATGCCAATCGAAATCCTGCTTTTCCTTTAACTCCTTGACTAAATCTTTTCCTATTGTAAGTTCCGATTCATTGAACTCCGCACCCTCATCCATATTGACGATGGCAACAGGCAATTGGTCCACCTTCCCATATGGATCCCAAAATGCCCACAGGAACGTGCCGCTGTATAATAAGGGAACAATTATGATCCCAATTATGGAAATGAGTATCATAGGATGTTTTATTATGGCTAAAAATTCACCCTTTATGGATTTTAACACGCCTATCAAGCCCTCCTATACGACAAATATGCCGTTTTATTTAATCTATCTTGGTGAAAAACGGATTGAAGATTACATATTCAATTCATTTGCTTCTGCAATATATATTTTAAAAATTCACCATCTTACTCTTTAAAATATACTACTTTTCACGCAAGTAATAATTAATGACTATATTGTTCATTTGGTCATTTATCACGAAAAATAATATAACATTTATCGATTCTTTTATCAATATTTTTTCACTGTCTCACATCCTAAATTTACTATTTATCTCTTTATATCCTGTTTAGATTGCCTTTTTACTGATTAAGACCATCTAATCGGCTGATAAATTTTATTTTCGTGGCAAAAAGGGTATCCATTAAGGATACCCTTTTAAATTAGCTATATTAGCATAATTAAATGAAGCGCTTACATTTCACTTTGATATAATGCCTTTTAATTTTTCCGCCTGCCCGGTAAGTTTCTTTAAGGATTGCTGATATTCTCGTTCTAATTGTTTTATGATGCCGGCAGCGGTATCTATTTTTTTAATCGCCCCAACACCGTGACCCGCTGACCAAATATCACGCCACGCTTTAGATTCAGATGATTTGGACATGCTGTCAAAATCGACTTTTTCTTTTTTGGCTAATCTTTCTGGGTCCAATCCTTCTTTTCTGATGCTTGGTTTCAGCATATTACAATTAACGCCTGAAAATGCATCGGTCAAGATGATGTCATCATGATCAGAATCGACAAGCATTTCACGATATTCATCATTGGCCCTGCTCTCTTTCGCCACGATAAAACGTGTACCCATATATGCAAGATCCGCTCCTGCAGCCTGAGCTGCCAAGATACCGTGACCAGTACTGATGGATCCGGCAAGCAAAATGATTCCGTCCCAGAATGTCCTTACGCTGTCCACGAAAGCAAAGCTATTTATCTCCCCAGCATGACCGCCGGCTCCCGCAGCAACCAAGATCAATCCGTCCACACCTGACTCCGCAGCTTTTTTTGCAAAATCCACAGAGCTAACATCCGAAAAGACCAACCCGCCATAGCTATGTACGACATCCACCACATGTTTTGGTGAACCTAATGATGTAATGACGATAGGAGGCTGATGCTTTTTGACCAAATCCAATTCTTCTTCAAGACGGCTATATGTACGGTGGACAACCATATTCATTGCCCATGGAGCAATCTTTGAGCCAGGTTCTTTATCCTTTGCTGAAGTCAATGTGTCGTTTATATCACCCATCCACTGATCCAGTACCTCAATCGGCCGCGCATTCGGTGCTGGAAAAGAGCCGATCACCCCATTCAAGCAGCATTCTTTCACTAACTCTGGACCGGATATTAAAAACATAGGTGCTGAGATAACGGGTAAAGATAATTGATTCCACCACTGTTCAGGCAAACTTCTTGTCATCTATGAAACCTCCCCTATTAATATATTACCAAAATATAACACTACAAGATTATCATACTTCTAAAATACACAATTTTCAAGAAATTAATTCAACAGCTGAATCAACTTGTCAAGCATCGACATTTCAATAAAAAAACTGTATATGGAATACATCCCATATACAGTTTTGATTCAATTTGAAAGCGCCCATTTACGAATGGCCTTAGCCACACCATCTTCTTCGTTTGTTGCTGTAACCCAATCTGCTTTTTCTTTCACAATTTCTTGTGCGTTTCCCATTGCCACACCCACTTTTGCATCAGAAATCATTGCAAGGTCGTTAAGGCTGTCACCTACTGCCATAACATTATCCATCGTAATATCGAGCAATGAACAGACAAGCTTTATCGCTTTCGCTTTGTTGACGCCCATGGCATTCACTTCAATATTCGTTGGGCTGGAATTGCTTATTTCAAAATTCCCTTTTGATACCAGTTCATCCATGATGATTTGGCGGACGTCATCATCAGTTGTATCAAAACCGAATTTAAGCCATTCCGAATCATGGATTTTTTTCGGCATTTCAGCCCTGTAAATATTATCGCAACTAATTGCCCAAAAATGTGTACCATGTTTTTGGCTTAATTCCCACATCCATTGTATGGACTCACTATCGACGATATTCCTTTCCACCAGCTTCCCTTGATTATCGTATATTTCGCTTCCGTTTACGGTAATGAGGTATGATTGGAGTTCCATTGATTTTGCAAAATCACTGCATGTCGCATAAGATCTTCCTGTGCTCAATACCACAAAAATCCCTTGGTTTTCTGCTTCTTTTATCGCTCTCCGATTTTCTTGGGATATCTCTCCAGACTTATTGAGAAGCGTTCCATCCATATCAAGTGCAACCAGCTTAATATCTTGTTCCTTCATTCTTATTCACCCTTCCATAATCCTTCTTTATGTAACTAAGTCCATGATAGCTTATAATGCATACGCAAGGAAAGTGCGTGAATGATTGAACAGGCATTACCTTTCATTTTCATGATTTTTATAAACAACCAAATATCCTTAACCAGCCACTTTGCATTCTGCTTCTAAACATCCTCTACTCCCTTTCTTTTTTCATTTCATTCAATTCTTTTTTTATCTGACCTTCCCATTTTGGGATACCATCATTTTCATCAAATTCTATAATGACATCCGTTACTCCTCTTTCCTTGAATATCTCATTAAACAGCCGATCTTTAATGTCATCCGCCTGGGCGATTGAAATATGGGGGTCAAGTTCAACTTCAAGTTCAACATGAAAGTCTTCCCCTTCTTTTATTACGGCCAGTTTCTGTATATCCCTTACATCTGGATCATCCATGACCATCGTTCCAATTTTTTGTCGCATTTCAATATCGGCTTCCCCAAGAGCACCTGCAGCATTATCAAGAAAAACCCTACCAACCACATAGAACATACCGAGACCAATCATGACGGAAGCAACACCTTCCGCTTGGATGAAGGGCGTGAAGTTTGCTAACAAAATGGCAATTATCGCAAGTACCCCACCACCGGTTGCTACCATATCTTCCATGAATACTAATTTCGTCGCTGGTTTTGCTCTTTTTAAACCAGCGAAGCTCTTAAATATGACGGCTGCACCTTTAGCTTCTATTCCAGTCTCATGCACCACTTCTTTCATCGCTTTAAATAATACATATGATTCCAACACAACCGCTAATGAAAGGACGGACAAGTTAATAAGGATACCGGTTGATTCTGCAGGGTGCAAAATGTGATGGAACCCTTCTTTAACCGTTTCATAAGACATGATCCCGACAACCAATACCGCCCCTAATAACACGAGGTTAACCAAACGTCCAAAACCATCAGGGAATCGATCAGTTGGAGACTTTTTACTTAGTGCGGATCCAATGAAGACGAAAAATTGATTCGCAGCATCGCCCAAAGTATGTAAGGTTTCCGCGAACATAGCCACATTCCCTGTCATGAAATAAGCAATCCCCTTTAGCACAGCGATGATACTATTCACACAGGCAGCAATGAACGCCGATTTATTCCCTTGTTTTAATAACCGAAATAACTCTTTCAAATAAAAACCCCCCTAATCTTTTTATAAATCCATTATCATAATGTATTATCCCCAACACTGGAAAATATGAAACCACATAAGCGAAACCCTTAACTATACGATTGAATAAGTAAGTTGTATCTCCCACAAACGAATATATTCCAGGAATGGTCTCAACTATTCTAATAAGTTCATAATGCATGCTTTCATTTATTTTGAAAACTGGTTAAGCAGCAAAAAAAAGGAGTAAGCGCGGCTTACTCCCTATCATGCAAGAACTTCAGCGTTTAATCTTACATCTCCTTTTTCACTAACTTAGATGGATTATTAACTTTATACCGTATTTCTTTATTGTATTTTTTGTCGACTACTTTACCATCAAATTCGATTGCGTCCCCTTCTTCGAGCTCAGCTTTTTTTAATGTCTTGCTATATCCGCACCAAGCATCGCCGATAGTCAATTCAGGCTCCGTTGTCACTTTGACATTCTCCAAGAGTATGACTTCATCTTCTTCACCAGTGAAATGGTTCATTTTTGCCGTGAACTCCTTGACCGTTGCGGTGAAATGCACTTTTTCTCCAGGTAAGTCCAATTTAGGTTTTGCAGTCGTCTTTTTAGTTTTGGTTTTTGCTTTTTTTGGTTCTGCATTTAGCTGATCGGAGTTTTCCGTAATTGGTGCTTCCATCACCTGCTCAGTTTCACTTGAATCAGCGAATGTTTCGGAAACCGGTCCACTCAACAACTCTTTTCCGAAACTGGTGCTTTGCATTTCCTTTAAATAGGAAGGGTGAATGCAACTAAGCTTACCATTTTCAAATTCAACAACTACAGTGTCAAGGCCATTTCCATATTGTTCATAACCTGCCAATTTGACTTTAGTTTGAAAACTGCCGTATTTATATAATAGTTCTCTTTTTACAGAACGTGCAGTGAATAATTTCCATTCCAATCCCTTAGCGATATAGTCCTTATCATCTAAAAAAGGGATATATTCTCCTTTAGGTGCAATATAATGAATCAACTCTTCAGCTGGAGTTTCAGCCACAGTCACCACTCCTAATCTTTTCTATAGATTATATTCTAGCAAAGGATTTCAAAGATGCAAATAAATGACTATCATTATGGGCTGATAGCAGTCACAATTCCAAACATGCTTAATTTCCCCCTGTAAATGATTGCGATCAATTTTAGAACCAGAAAAAAAGCTGCCCACTTAGAGCAGCCCAAATTGCAGACAAAATGTTCCTTTTGATTTCAGAAATCCGCACCCGGACCGCCCACGGAAAGCAAGTGCCTGGAGTGGAAAATCAATAGTCTATATGAACAAACCCTTTAAAAAAACATTCCAGTTGATTGGAACGGAAGGTACGAGACTCCTGCGGGAAAAACGAGTCCAAGGGAGACCTCACAGACGCCAGAGTGCTTCGAGGAGGCTCCCGGACCGCCTACGGAAAGTTAGTGCCTGGAGTGGAAATCACCTTACAATGTTCACTCATAAAAAAAGTAAAAAACTTTAAGAAAGAATGAAGTTTTGGGATGAGAATTTTCGAACCTTCTTTTATCGAGTAGTTGAGCTGCCCACTAAGGGCAACCCTTTTATTTGAATAGTCAATCATTTCTACCTATAACCAGACATACCTTACCCTTCCTTAACGTGAATGTTTTTTAGATTTCCTTCTTGTTCGGAAGTGATTACGTTTTTCTTATGATAAAACAGAAAGTATGACCCAATAACCAGAATCGTGAGAAGGGTTGTAAGAAAGAATTGCAATCTCATGGAATCAATAAACGCCTGAGCTACGAATATAATAAATAATAAGGCAATAGTGGCGTAGGTCAAATAAGGGAATAGCCACATTTTCACTTTGAGTGTCCCTGGATTTTCTTTTTCCGTCTTTTTTCGTAAATACAGATGGGAAAAGGCGATAAAGATATACATGATCATAGTGACTCCTCCCGAGCTGTTTGCGAGAAAAGCAAACAATTTATCAGGGGAAACAAATTTAAATGTCGTGCACACATAAGCAGAGAAAACACTTGCCATTAACGCCCAAATCGGGATTCCCCTCTTATTCACACGGGAAAGGATTTTCGGTGCATCACCTTTTTTGGATAAAGAATATAACATACGAGAGCTTGTATATAGCCCTGAATTCAATACAGAAAGCAATGAAATGAAGATTACGATATTCATGACTTGACCCGCTGCCGGGAGGCCTGCCATATCAAATACGCTGGCATAAGGGGTTTTAAGTAAATCTTCAGCCCCCTGGGGGATTATGAGAACCAACACAGTCACTGAACCAACAAAGAAAAGAAGGAGACGCCATACTACACTGTTTATGGCTCTAATAATATTTTTTTCAGGATTTTCAGACTCCCCTGCAGCAATGGCAGCTACTTCACTTCCTGATAAAGAGAAGGTAATGAATATCACACTAAGGAGAACAGGTAGAAAACCATTTGGCAAAAAACTTCCATCCCCAGTAATGTTTGAGAGGCCTGGTGAATCGAATCCTGGAACCAATCCGAACATCATGGCGGCGCCCAGGATGAGGAATATTATAATGGCAGCCACTTTCATGAAAGCTAACCAGTATTCAAATTCCCCATAAGCTTTGACCGAATAGATATTCGTAACCGTCATTAATATAGGGAAAGATAGACTGGCAGCCCACATAGGTATGCCAGGATACCAATCATGAATCATAGTACCCAATAACGTAGTTTCAATGGCAATGATGATAACCCAGTTGAACCAATATAACCAGCCTATCGTGTATCCAGCCCATGGACCAAATGCTTGATGTGCATATGTTGAAAAGGAACCGCTATCAGGATTCACCACAGCCATTTCACCCAGCATGCGCATTATAAGGACGATCATCAAACCTGCGATTATATACGATAAAATAGCCCCAGGTCCTGCTGAATCAATTATTGTTCCGCTTCCGATAAATAGTCCTGCACCAATTACCCCGCCAATAGAAATCATTGTGACATGCCTGGTCTTAAGACCATGTTTCAATTCATTTGTTTGAAGTGCCACTATTGTCACCCTCCTTTAAAACTGTCAATTTACCGTTTTGTAAGCAGTAGGCCACTGCTCATGGGTACCCTAGCAGAAATCTTTCATTCAATAACAATTTACAGTCCTATCCCCGCTTCATCATTAATTTTAATGAGGCCACAACGGTATATGTATATTGCAGCTCCCTCTTTACTACTCAGCCCCTCAACGAATGCATGGAAAGTATAATGAAATTTTTGTTGATTATGCATTTTTTGCTTTTTGTTGAGTGAAGTCCTACTATGTAAAAAATATAGTTACCCAGCTCTATCCTTTTTTCCCGCTCATCGCCCTCTTTCATTAAAATTTTATACATATATAATAAAAGCAATATCCATGCCATAAAAAGGATAGTTATTTTATTAGGGTTTAACGTATATATGAATTTAAAATGATTCATTATCGAATCATTAATCCAATTTATGATTCATATATTAATTATTGATCCTTTTCGATCCACAATCGAATTAAAAATGACAATGTAATCGTTTTCTTTTATATTTTCGACAAATATTTATTCTGAAAAATGACAAGGATAAAAAAAAGATGCTAAAATCCAAATTATGATTTCATGGCATCTTCCAAATAGATTTATTTTCACAGAGAATGATTTTGTAAAATACCGAAAACACCGAAGTTCCTTCCGCTATTAATCAAAGATTTATGTACAAGCCTCAAAAAATATTGATAAGTATATAATGCTTTGTTTTAGGTAATGTCACTATAAGATATGTATTAAACTCTTATAAATTCGTTCTGAACTTTTGGGAAATGGATACTGAATGTGGTTAAATTTTCATTGGAGACACAATTCATATATCCAGCATTACTTTCAATGATTTTTTTACATACGTATAATCCAATTCCAGTTCCTAACTCTTTCGTTGTGACAAAGGGCTCAAAAATAGATTCGATCAATTCACTGGCAATGGCCGGTCCATTATTTGAAATTTTAATTATTCTTTCATCCGCCTCAATTAATGAGTTTATCCTCAAAGTTCTTGGATGTTCCTTATCCTTTAAGGCATCGATGGAATTTATAAAAAGATTCAAGAACACTTGTTTTAACCCATCCTTGCTCGCTGTCATGACGAAGTTTGGATAAATATCTATTTCCACATTAACACTGGCATCCACTATATTTGCATAAGTCAGTTCTTGAATTTCTTCAATTAACTTCAACACGGAAATTTCCTCTCTTTGCTCCTCATTAAAATCTGATTTGGAGGTATGGAGAAATTGGGTTATCCTGAAATTCAACTGATTTAACTCATAATCAATGATATCTAAATATTTCAAGCCCGGGTTCTCCCTTTTCAGTAATTTATTGAACCCCATGATAGCTGTAAGAGGGTTTCTGAACTCATGTACAAAACTTGATGAAATCTGACCCAGTACCGCTAATTTATCCTTGTGGTTTTCACTAATATAAGACTTTTTCTCTTCAATCACTTCATTTGTAAGATTCGTATATCTCGTTACTGCATGGTAGCTGAACGTATCAAAGTGAAAGTTGATATCATTAATGAATTTCTGCATATAATTAATTGGGATATTGGCCCCAAAAAGATTTCTGATTATGATATTTCTCCCCAAATTGATATTATATAGAAAATCCCCAATGTTGATATTTGCTTCAAGTCGCTCTTTTGCAACCTGGTAAGCCAATTTTATCAGCACATCTTCGGATAATACCTCCTTGAACGTTTGGATGACCAGTGAGTACATCCCATAACCATTTTCTTTAATCTTATCTTTGTAGGGGTCTATTTCATTGATCTTAATAGTCTCGTTCCATTCATTTAAAAACACAGATTCATTTTCTTCCAAATATTGAATCAATACATTTTTATACTTCTTATGTTCAGATGACAACTCCATACTATTGACCACACATCCCCTTACGGAATTTTAGATACTATATCAATAACATCATTCTATATGAGATTTTGATTTCTTGCACTTCATAATTTACTGTTTTTAAGGTGAAATGCAGCTTATAAGGAGACAAGGTATGCTGGTCCGCATATGTTAACTTGCGATACCAAATAACCGACCAAATCAGGTCGGGGATATAAAACAGAATCTTCCATGGAAATCTTATTTTTGATAGTTGATTCCATATTTTTTCATTTTTCTATAAAGCGTATTTCGGCCGATATCGAGTTGTTTCGCGGCCTTACTGATATTTCCATTTGTTCGTTCCAACGCATTCCTGATCAGTAGGGATTCTTGTTCTTGAAAGTTTCTTGGTTCTTGATCGGCGTTTGCCACTTCCTCATGTGAAATGGAAGAAACAGGACAAAGTGCCACAAGCAAGTCCCTTGTAATCGGACCATTATCAGCAAGGAATGCAGCCTGTCCCAGTACGTTTTGCAATTCACGGAAATTCCCTGGCCATGAATATTGCAAAATGAATGCTTTAGCTTCATCAGTCAGTTCGGTATGCTCGCTCTTATAGGGTAAATCCACTAAAATGGATTCTGCCAATAGCAATAAATCTTTGCGACTCCTCAGATTTGGTAGTTTTAAAGATAATCCACAAAGACGGAAAAATAGATCTGCACGGAAATTTCCAGCTTCAATTTCTTTTTGTAAGTCTTTGTTAGTCGCGGCAATGACCCTTACATCGATTGGGATGGAAGCATGTCCGCCAACACGCGTCACACAACGTTCCTGAAGCACGCGTAGCAGAGATGCTTGAGCTTGAAGCGGCATGTCCCCGATTTCATCCAAAAAAAGGGTTCCGCCATTCGCAGCTTCGAACTTTCCCTTATGCCCGGCGTTTTTTGCGCCAGTAAAAGCACCCTTTTCATACCCAAATAACTCACTTTCCAATAAATTTTCGGGAATTGCGCTGCAATTGATGGCGATGAATGGCTTATCACTTCTTAGGCTAGCCCCATGGATGGATTGAGCGAACAATTCTTTTCCCGTTCCGCTTTCCCCAGTGATTAGCAGACTGATATCAAGCGCTGCAGCTCTTTTAGCAATGGATATGGTTCGATTCATTTGCGAATCGTTACTTAATATATCTGTGAATTGATATCGATTAGTTGTTAAACCATCAATCAATTTTTGTTTTTTTAACCGAACGATCACGGATTGTTCCATATTGTCGCTAAGGGTTTGCACCAAAAATTCCTGGTCTTTAATTGAAACCCTTTGTTCCAAAACAAGTGGGTCTGTTCCTGATATTATATTCGATACCGGTTTTTTCAATGTGCCGATAACATGTGAGGCCGCTAAATTGAGATCTGTAACTCTCCCCTCTTTATCAAGGGTAATTAACGGATCAGGATATGAATCATATATAAAATAAAGGTTTTTCTCCCTTTTTTGTGTATGGGACAATAAGAGTGCTTGTTTGATGCTATCAGCCACCCTTTGAACTAAGCTAACGGAAAAAGGATGATAATTCTGTTGATGGCTGCTTAAATTCAAAACACCCAGCAGATGCCCATCTGGGTGATAAATGGGCGATGCGGCACAAGTGAGGAAATGGTTATCCTGATGAAAGTGTTGACTGCCATGAATCAATACAGGATTTTTCTCTACTATTGCTGTTCCTATTGCATTTGTTCCTTTTGAATCCTCTAGCCAATTGGCCCCTTTCCTCAGGGAAACATTATCTGCATGGCGAATGAAAGCTGGATCCCCAACTGTTTCGATGATATATCCTTCAGGGGCAGCGAGTAATAAAATGGACTCCAAACCATTAATCGAGCGATAAACTTCTTCTAAAATGGGGGAAGAATGGTACAGGAGTTCAGCATATCGATCATGGTATTCGGCCAACTCAAATGCCCCAAGCATATCTTCCTTATCCATCATGCTTGGCTGAAGTCCCTTTGAAATGCACCGCTGCCATGATTCTTGGATAAATGCCGGTATGGTTCCTTTATCCACGCTTATATTAACAGACATTGAATCATCCTCCCGTATGTGTAATCGAGTAAATCGGCTACTGCTTTTTATTGAATTTCATAAATGAAACTCTATGTATTTCAGAGCATTCAGGATTCGTTCATTCAGTTTAATTATAACAGAAAATTCAGATACTAACCAAAATGAAAACGGCTTTATGCGAACTGCCTGTCCCTTTTTGTTCCAATATGGAACACCTGTCTGTTCCATATTGGAACAGTTTGGCACCATCCCATTTCGTTCTACTATCTTTTAACTGGGTTTCATCGGATTTCTGTTATGGCATAACTCTTGCATAATTACATGTCGAGAAAGTGATTCCTTTGATAAGGGGGGAAGAATCAGTAATCCAGTTTTTAAAATCATTCTGACTTGCTGTAAGCCAGCCAAAGAGAATTGTTTCAAAAACATAAGATCATGCCTGATCCTTTACTTAGAGAAACGCATTGCCTTAAAAGATATCGAACTTAAAATCCAAATGAAAAGGGGTATTATACATGGAACAAACTATTAAACTTAATCAACGGGTGCAAGAATTCTTGAAGGGCACTAAAAAGCTTTTGATTAATGGGGAATTGGTGGAAGCTGCTTCAGGAAAAACCTTTGAGACCCTCGATCCTTCGAACGGCAAGGTTTTAGCGGTCGTGAGTGAAGCAGGCCCGGAAGATGTAGATAAAGCAGTCAAAGCAGCCCGTAAGGCATTCGACAACGGTCCTTGGAAAAAAATGAGTGCAGCGGAACGCAGCCGCCTCATATATAAATTAGCGGACCTCATGGAGGAACATAAAGAGGCTTTAGCACAATTGGATACCTTGGATAATGGCAAGCCAATTGGCGAAACCACTAATGCCGATGTCCCCCTTGCAATCGATCACTTCCGTTATTATGCTGGATGGGCAACTAAGATAGTAGGACAAACAATTCCTGTTGCTGGAAATTACTTCAATTATACCCGTCATGAAGCTGTGGGGGTAGTAGGACAAATCATCCCTTGGAATTTCCCTCTTCTTATGGCTGCATGGAAATTAGGCGCAGCCCTTGCAACCGGATGTACAATCGTTTTAAAACCAGCGGAACAAACGCCGCTTTCAGCATTATATTTAGGTCAATTGGCGCTTGAAGCAGGTTTTCCTCCTGGCGTTCTCAATGTCATCCCTGGATTTGGGGAAACAGCAGGCTCACCGCTTGTTGACCACCCAGATGTCGATAAAATTGCCTTTACCGGTTCAACCTCTGTAGGGAAAATGATCATGCGCCAAGCTTCGGGAACTGTGAAAAAAATCTCGTTGGAGTTAGGCGGGAAATCACCTAATATCATTCTACCGGATGCTGATATGAGTAAAGCCATTCCTGGTGCTTTAATGGGCATCATGTTTAATCAAGGACAAGTTTGCTGTGCCGGTTCCCGCCTGTATATTCAAAAGAAATCCTATGACAACGTGGTAGCTGACTTAGTGTCTCATGCAAAAAACATTAAACAAGGGGCTGGTCTTGATCCATCTACCCAGATAGGGCCATTGGTTTCCAGTGAACAATTGGAACGAGTGGGCAGTTATATTGAAAAAGGAAAGTCTGAAGGAGCTGAAGTGGTTACCGGGGGCAAATACGGACAGGGAGAAGGCTATTTTGTAACACCTACAATATTTGCAGGTGTTGAAGATGAAATGACGATCGCTAAAGAAGAAATCTTCGGTCCTGTTGTAGCTGCAATGCCTTTTGATGATTTGGATGACGTGATAAACCGCGCAAATAACTCAGAATATGGATTGGCTGCAGGTTTATGGACACAAGATGTAAAAAAAGCCCATTATGTGGCTAATGAATTAAAAGCGGGTACAGTTTGGGTAAACTGCTATAACGCCTTTGATGCAGCTTCTCCATTTGGCGGTTATAAACAAAGTGGAATTGGTCGGGAAATGGGCAGCTATGCTTTGGAAAATTATACGGAAGTCAAAAGTGTATGGATTAACTTAAACTAAATAAAAAAGTGAACGCAACTTAGGATCATTTGGCTCAAATATCGTGATTGCAATGTTGGATATTTTTTAAAAGGTGTACCGAAGCTTCGACTTTGGTACACCTTTTCTTGTTTTATAGCTAATTGAACTTAGACACAAAGAGAGACCTTTCACTTTCGAAAGGTCTCTTTGTATCCATTATCCATTACGTTCGATTTGCATTTTTTCTCTGTTTGTTTTTTCTTTTTCGATATTTTTCTGTCTTGAAATCCCGGCTACCAGGATTCCAATCACCACTATTGCTTCAAATCCATATTTAAGGAAAGGATTTACAAAGTAGTCGTGCATGAAAGGTTCAGCTACGATCATTTTAGCAGCTGTCCAGCCTAGTATTCCTGCACCAATGATAATGATGAATGGGAAGCGTTCAATCAGTTTCAAGATCAAAGTGCTTCCATACATCACTACTGGGATGGAAACTAGTAGACCGATCACCACTAAAGCGAAGTTACCATGTGATGCACCTGCAACAGCCAGGACATTGTCCAATCCCATCAATGCATCTGCGATAATGATCGTTTTTATAGCAGCCCACATAGAGTCTGCAGGCTTCACATCATGTTCTTCTTCATCAATAAGGAGCTTATAAGCGATCCATACGAGGAGTAATCCCCCTATTAAATGCAGTCCTGGCACCTCTAATAGCCAAACAACCAGCAGCGTTGCAATGATCCTTATCACTATTGCCCCGACCGCTCCCCAAATTATCACCTTTTTTTGCTGTTCTTTTGGAAGCTTTCTTGCAGCCAATCCAATAAGGATCGCATTATCACCGGCTAAAACCAGATCTATCATAATGATCGCTAAAAGTCCTGAAATGAATTCACCTGTTAAAAAATCCAACACTATTTCCTCCTTTATACAAAAATAAAGAGACCTCTGCCAAAAATGGCAAAGGTCTCGCTAAGCACTAAATGAATTTAGGCCAATAAAGCCGGTGGGATCTCCACGTAATGACGACTTTATTTCAGGTTATCCCTGACGCTACTCCCCTTCACGGGAATAAAGAATATGTAACTCTTTTAATATATTTCCGTTAGGAAACTACCAAGAAAAAATATTACTAATTCAGTATACCAAAAATACAAATAAAATAAAGAAAAAAATGAGAGATAGGCAGGAGATTCATGAACTTTGCTTGCCCATATCCTTTCAACGGAATAGTTCAGTCAACCATCCCTTCTAAATATTGGCATATTTCGTTACCTAGGTTCGGGATTTCACCCAAATCCTTCCCCCATAGATATTGATTCTTTAAGGTGGCCTCTATCAATTGTCTAAGAGGGATTTCTTGCTTATCATAACGAAGCCATTGTTCCTTGAAAAATTCAATTGTCTTTATATCATCTTTAACGAGATAGGCTTTACCCGCAAAGCTTTTACCAATATAACTCCCCTTCACTTCGCGAACCTTATAAAATCGGATCAAGCCTGAAAAACCTCGAACGATACAGGCAGGCAGCCTGCCTTGCGCCTTATGATATTCCTCTAAGGTAGGCAGGAGACGGACCTTGAACTTGGATATGCTGTTCAGCGAAATATCGGCCAGTTGGTGATGTACAAAAGGATTCTTAAATCGCTCAAGAACACTTTCCCCATACAGCATCATCTCATTATGATCAAAAGGTAATGAAGGTATTATTTCCTTCTCGATGGCATTGCTCAGGAATTGGTTGAATTCCGGATCGTCGACTGCCTGTTTTACTTCTTCCAATCCAGTTAAAATGCCTAAAGGAGCCAACAAGGTATGTGAACCATTAAGAATCCGGACCTTCCTCATTTGATAAGGTGTTAAATCTTTTACCCATCGAACATTTAAGCCGGATTGTTGTAAAGGAAGACGTTCATCTATAGTAGGATCTCCTTCAATGGCCCATAAATGGTAGGGTTCTGCCGTATTCAGTAAAGTATCCTTATATCCCCATTCCGTAAAAAGTTTTTCCGACTCACTGGCTGGGAATCCTGTAACGATACGGTCAACAAGCGAGTTTAAGAATAGGTTGGCGCGGTCCACCCACTCCATGAATGGCTTTGGTAAATCCCAATCCCTGCTATGCTTAAGAACGCATTGCTTCAATGAATCACCATTTCTCTCTAAAAGCTCACATGGCAGCATGATCAGTCCTTTTTTCTCATCTCCGTTGAAATGCTGATAACGATGATACAAAAATGCAGTCAGTTTTCCTGGAAAGGATTCAATTGGCACTCCTTCTTCCAAAGGAATCGGCTGGTATTTGAGACCTGCTTCAGTCGTGTTGGAAACTACAAATTCCAATTCAGGATTTTCTGATAGAGCTAAAAATCCCCCCCATTCTTCATATGGATCAATTACCTTCGAAAAAACGGAAATGATCTCTGTTTGTTCCACTTTCTCCCCTTGGTGAAAGCCACGTAACATTAATGTATACAGCCCATCTTGGCGCTTCACTTCCTCTATTTTCACTTTTCCTGCGCGGCGAGGCTGGGTAACTGCAATACTTCCCATGAAATGACCTTGTTTATTACATTCATGAATCATCCAATCAAAGAAGCCTCGAAGAAAATTCCCCTCCCCAATCTGCAATACTTTTATGGGAAAATCCATCATATGTGAATATTGGTGAGCTTTTGTATCTTTACTCAGGCTCGTTAGCTGACACTTATTTATGTTCATGATCAAAGAACTCCTTTCTTATTGAATTATCGAATTCGGAGTGCGCTTTAAGAGGTTGCCCATGCGAAAGCATACCTGATGCTTAAATCTCGACGATAGCCTTGATCACTTTAGCTTCAGGAGTTAACCACCCTTCAAACTGATCGATCATTTCTTCCAATTGTGTGCGGTGTGTAATATACTGGTCCATATCCAGCTTGTCATTCTTCAGCGTATTCACGACATAATCAAAGTCATCCCTTGTTGCATTACGGCTTCCCATTAATGTAAGCTCTTTACTGTGGAATTCAGGATCATTAAAGGAAATATCCGCTTTTACTAAACCTACATATATCAATCTTCCGCCGTGAGCAGGATATTTAAATGAATCCATCATTGACTTGGCATTACCTGTCGCATCAAATACCACGCTTGGCATATCTCCATTCGTCAATTGGGCCAATTCCTCCATTGGATTCTCCAAAACATTCAAAGTATGATCGACATTTGCCCATTTACTTGCAAACGCAAGGCGTTCATCATTTACATCCATTGCGATCACCTTTGCACCCTGTTCTTTAGCGAATGCCATGACTCCCAAGCCAATTGGACCAGCACCAATTACCAGTGCAAATTCCCCTTTATTAATAGCAGCGCGCCTAACTGCGTGAGCCCCTATACTTAAAGGCTCTATCATTGCGGATTGGTCAAGTGTAAGACCCTCTGTCCTAACCAAATGATCATAAGGAACAGTAATCCACTCACTCATGCCGCCTTCAGCATGTACTCCCAAAACTCTCATATCCTTACAGCAGTTCGTTTTTCCACTTCTGCAAGCCAGGCATTTTCCACATTCCATATAGGGGATGATCGATACTTGATCCCCGACATTCAGCCCCGATTCATTCTCCGGTATGGATTCAATATAACCGGATAATTCATGTCCAAGTATTCGAGGATAGCTAAAAAAGGGTTGATTACCACCATAGGCATGAATATCCGTACCGCAAATTCCTATTCGCCGCACACGAACCAAAGCTTCGCCAGAATTTGGAACCGGCTTATCCGACTCGATCAGCTTAAATTCAAAAGGTTGTTCACAAACAATACTTTTCACTGACTAACACTCCTTTTTAATATTTTAATAGATATGTACACCTGTTAGAGAATGACGCCTTCTTTAAAGATGCTTATCTCCCTATAACCGAATTTTTCATTATTCGTTTTCTGTTTACCTGATGAAAGTTCAAGAATGTATTGGAATAAATCATCCTTTAATTCATCGATCTTTTGACCTTCAATCAACTGCCCTGCGTTATAATCAATCCAGTGTTTTTTACGCTCGGCTAAATCTGAATTTGTTGCTATTTTCAAAGTTGGCACAGGTCCGCCAAATGGTGTTCCCCTTCCAGTAGTGAATAGAACGATATGTGCACCCGCTGCAGCCAAAGCCGTCACCGAAATCAAGTCATTTCCAGGGGAATTGATTAAATTCAAACCATGCTTCACTACCCTTTCACCATATGGGCTAACATCCACTACAGTGGCATGGCCGCCTTTTTGCGTGCACCCAAGTGATTTTTCCTCCAGCGTACTTATGCCGCCTTCCTTGTTTCCAGGTGAGGGGTTTTCATAAATTTCCTGATCATGGCGGATGAAATACTGTTTGAAATCATTAATAAGGCCAACGATTTTATTAAAGGTTTCTTCATCTCTTGCCCTGTTCATCAATATCGTTTCCGCTCCAAACATTTCAGGGACTTCTGTCAATATCGTGGTCCCGCCATTTTCTACAATAAGATCGGAAACAGCACCAACCAATGGATTAGCGGTAATGCCTGAAAAACCATCTGAACCCCCGCACTTCAAGCCTATTTTCAGCTTTGAAACCGGTACGGGCTTGCGTACGAAACCTTCGGCATATTCCACTAATTCCCCCATTAAACGTAGTCCGCTCTCCAATTCATCTTGAACCTCCTGGGCTTTTAAAAATTTTATGCGATTTGGAGGAAATGCGCCTATGACTTCTTTAAATGCTTCGATTTGGTTGTTCTCACATCCTAACCCTACAACTAAAACCCCTGCTGCATTCGGATGTTGAGCCAAGGCAGCCAAAAGTTTCTGTGTATGTGTCAAATCATCACCCAATTGAGAACAACCGTATGGGTGGGAAAAGTGATGAACCCCATCGATTTGTCGATCTTTAAACTGTTCATTTCCCAATTTAGCGAGAACTTCACATGTTTTATTGATGCAACCAACCGTGTTGATGATCCAGATTTCATTTCGGATACCCACTTCCCCATTTTCACGGATATATCCTTGGAAGGTATGATTTTGACTTGGCTCTTTTGGATTTTGACTGCTAGGTTGATAGGAATAATCCAATATACCATGCAAACCGGATGCTAGATTATGGGTGTGAACCCAATCTCCAATGGAGATATCCTTTTTAGCTTTTCCGATCGAGTAGCCGAATTTGATTATGTTCTCCCCTTTTTTTACCGGTTTCACTAACATTTTATGCCCTTTAGGAATGTCATCACTTGCCTTTATATGAATCATTCCCCTGTCTTCCGTTTGAATCTGGAGGCTCTGTCCTTTAAGTATCCCCTCCAAGGAAATAACAACATCATCATTTGAATGCAATTGAACAAATTTATTCACTTTGTCCCCTCCTTATCATTAGTGAAGACGTTCAAAACCAAACGTCAATCCATTCGGAAAGCCCTTTCATTTTCAGCTTGAACTTTTCTAATTTTTAAATATATTTTAATTTTAACATCAATTTTTGAAATATAAATTGCGTATTTTGCTATAAATATACTGATTTTTGTTGTATTATACTTTCAGGAGCTGAACGTAATGAAAAAGATTCATAATGCATTAAACCATGATTTACTCTTCCCATTTTCATTTGTCTATCAAGATACGAAAAGTCCACAGAATGAATTGTCCGATCATATGCATGACTATTATGAAATTGTTTATGTTTACAGCGGTAAGGGGACATTTTTTATCGGTGATGTGTTTTATGATATGCAGCAAGGGGATGTATTCCTGATCCCTAATAATACGATTCATAGGGCTTTACCCAATAAGGATGACCCTGTTACCTCCACCATCATCTTTTTCAGTCCCACATTGATATATAAAGATATGGTTGATGATTCTTTTTCATATTTACATTTATTTGACCTGACAAAAAAGAGTAAGAATTATAAAATATCACTGCCGAAAAAGAAACAAGTAAAGATGGAGGAACAGCTACAACTCATCCTGCAAGAAACCACTAGCCAATCAACGGGCTCGAGGCATGCCTGTTTGCTGACCGTTCATCAAATCATACTTGATTTATACCGTACTCGGATAAATGGCAAAGAAGATTTACCAGAGGGCAATAACTATCGTTCAGAATGGATTAAAGATATCTTAATCTATATTAATGAACATATTGATGATGCATTGACTTTGACAGCTCTTGCACAAAAAGCTTTGGTCAGTCCCGCTCATTTCAGCAGAGTTTTTAAGGAAACGACTGGAATTGGCTTAATAGTATATTTAAATACGAAAAGAATCATCAAGGCAAAGGAACTTTTACTGGAGACGAATCACACCATTGCCCATATTGCTGAAATGTGTGGTTTTGAAAGCATGCCCCAATTTTTTCGCACTTTTAAAAAATACAATGAAAAGACTCCAGCAACATTTCGAAAAGAAAATCGGAAGCGTTAAACATGCCTAGTAAACATATGAAAAATATGAATCCAATAAAAAAGGAAGTGTCTTCCCTTGATATTTCCTTTGGGAGACACTTCCATTCTAACAATCTATTACGCAGGCTTTACTATCGGTCTTACAAAACGGATGACTGCAAGCGATGCGACGATGGCCAATCCACCTGCTAGCAAGAATGCAACTGTGTATGTGCCTGAAGTATCAACAATATATCCTGTTAACGTCGGTCCGATGATTCCTGCAGTATTTGCCAAGAAGTGCATAAAACCTCCTACAGATCCAACATTACCAGGGTCGACAACATCGTTGACGATTGCCCAGTAAATGGCACCAGTCAAATATAGGAAGAAAACGGATAGTGCGACAAGCGTTACGGCACTGATCGTTGTGGATACAAGTCCGGCAAAACCGATACATACTGCCGATAAGAACAAACATGTTACAAGCACGAGCTTACGTGAGAATAAAACACCTTTTTGAGCGAATTTTTTAAAGAAGAAATCCGACACGAATCCCCCCAAAGCAAGTCCGATGAATCCAAAAATCCACGGAATCACAGTAATGATGCTCATATTTTCTACACTTAGGCCGCGTGCATCCACCAAATAGCTTGGGAACCAAGTTAAGAAAAAGAAGAGAATATAGTTGTAAGAAAAAAAGGCTAGAGCTGTAAACAAAACCGTTTTTTGTTTTAAATAAAAGGTGAACTTCAACTTCCCTTCCGATGTTGCCGCTACATAAGATTTCCCCGTATGCTTCTGTTCTTTTGTATCTTCTGGTTTTTCTTTCACGAACTTCCACCAGCAAATCGCCCAGATAAGACCAATCACCATTATGGCAATGAAAGAAACCCTCCATCCATATGAGATGGCAATAAATCCAACAATCGGACCTGCTATGGCGCCGCCAAGCGGCGTCCCGCTATTCGTCAAACCAACGACAGATGCCCGTTGATTCGCTGGGAACCAGTTATTCACCATTTTATTGATGGTTGCCGAAAGAGGGCCTTCGCCCATCCCAAACAAGATGCGGATGACTATCATACTGGCAAAACCGACAGCCAGTACAAGTGCACCACTGAATAAAGACCAAACGATCATCGCCACGAATAGCGTAAGTTTTGCACCCCATTTATCGGACGCCATTCCTCCAAGGAAATTAAAAATGGCATAACCAACTGAAAAGCTACTAAAGATAATCCCCATTTGTGTTGCTGTTAAGGATAAATCATCTTGGATGAACGGAGCTGCAATGGACAGTGCAGATCGGTCCAGATAATTTATTACCCCTGCCAAGAACAAGAAAACGATAACCATTCCTCTACCATTTGAAAACATAAAGTACCCCCCTATACGTTCCTATAAATGCAACAGCACTTTGGAAACGTTTCCATTTAATAACCAAGAGTAAAGCCTATATGACCGTTAACTAAATCGGTTTAGAATTCCCTTAAAAAAGCACTTTCTTTTTCACAGGAATTCTTACAACCGGTTCTAGCAAGAATTCCTTGAAAGCAAAGTCGGTTTCAAGCGATGCACGCTTGTATCCTCTTTTCCTGTTTTATTGATTTGACTAAGCAGTAACTCTGCTGCCAAGTTGGCCATTTCAATGGCTGGCTGATTGACCGTTGTGATGGTCGGTGTATAGAAACTGGCATAAGGTACATCATCAATCCCTATGACCGCTATGTCATCAGGTATACTGATTTCATGCTGTTTCATATAACGCAACACTTCATTGAGTACGATATCATTTCCTGCCAAAATGGCTTGAGGCGGCTTTTCCAATTCGAAAAATTCTGAAAGTGCAATCTGAATTTCATCTGCGTTCACTGTTTTAATATATTCAGAATTGAATGGTATCCCATGTGACTCCAGTGAATCCCTGTACCCTTGGATCCGTTCGATACGAGGACTGATATCGCGTATTATTGAAGTGGTTATGATTGCAATGGTTTCATAACCCTTTTCAATAAACCTGTCGATCGCTAACTTGGAAGCAAGGTGATTATCGAGCATGACTGTTGCAATATCCAATTCTTCGATCGTCCTATCCATGAAAACAATCGGGAAATGATCACTCTTCATACGTTGATATAAATCAAGATTGTCCCCTGTGGGAAAAATGATGATCCCATCCACTTGTTTTGCTCTTAGCATTTCAATATAATTCTTTTCCTTTTCAGGATTGTCATCTGCATTGCATACGATAATATGGAACCCTTGTTCATAAAAGTAGTTTTCTATGGCCCTAATAACTTGCGTTGAAAACGTGTGAAGGATATTCGCAACCACCACCCCAACGGTAAAAGTGGATTTTTGTTTTAAACTGCGAGCTATTATATTAGGCTGATAGTTTAATTCTTCTATTGTTTCTTCAATCTTTTTCCTGGTTTTTTCACTCATATATTCGTAACGTTTGTTCAGGTATTGGGAAACTGTGCTTTTTGATACTTTCGCGTGATTGGCGACATCGGTAATTGTAATGGTTTTCAATTCATTCATTCCTGTCGTGTGGTTTCAAATTCTCTAATACCAAAATGACTTAGATTTATAAGGAATATTCTATAATAATAAGGAAAGCTTTACAATCACCTTCTGATGAAGTAAAAAAGTCAATTTCCCATACCGTGAATATAATCTAATCACGTTCACTTGTTTGCCTTTTTATTGGGCCTGACTTCAGACACCTGAGTATGCCATGAAACCACCATCGACTGGCACCGTAATTCCTGTGACAAAGCCCGAATAGGATTCATCAACAAGCCAAAGCAAGGTACCAAGTAAATCTTCAGGCTGCCCAAAGCGCTTCATGGGTGTTGAAGTAATGATTTTATTAGATCTTGCCGTCGGGCTGCCATCTTCATTAAGCAGAAGATCCCGATTTTGCTTCGTCAAAAAGAATCCGGGAGCAATGGCATTCACCCGTAAACCTTCTTCGGCAAAATGAACAGCCATCCACATGGTAAAATTATTTATCGAAGCTTTGGCAGCACTATATGCTGGTACTTTAGTCATTGGAGCGTAGGCGCTCATGGAAGATACATTTACGATAACTGGTGCTTCCACTTTCAATAACTCTTTCCCAAAAACCTGACTGGCCAAAAATGTACCGGTGAAATTACTGGCAAAAACCTGAGAGAAACCATTTTCATCTAAATCAAAAAAGGATTTTCCTTCCGCTTCTTCCCCATATTTCTCTGGAGCTGTTATGGCATCAGGGTGATTGCCTCCCGCACCATTTATTAATAGATCCACTCTTCCGAACGATTCTATTATTTTACCTTTTGCATTTTCCAATGAAGTCCTATCCAAAACGTCAGCAGCGATGGAAATCGCAGTCCCCCCAGTTTGTTCTATGAGTTCGACCACTTCTTGCCCTTTTTCCGCCGTTCTGTTCAATATAGCTATCTTGACACCATGACGGGCCAATTCCACCGCCATTTTGGAACATAAAACACCACTTCCGCCAGTGATCACAGCCACCCTGTTCGATAAGTTTTCATGAATGGGAATCATGACTTTTCACCTAATTTAGTCGCTTCATATGCATCCCATAATCCGAGCAAATACATGATTCCCAATGCTCGGTCATATAAACCGTAACCTGGGCGGCAAACTTCACCCCATATATGGCGACCATGATCCGGTCTGACATAACCAGTATAATTTTGCTTATTCAATTCTTCCACGACGCCCTGAATATTGATCGATCCATCCTGGGTATAATGTGATGTTTCCACAAAGTCTCCGTTTTCATAAATCTTCACATTGCGAATATGGGAGAAAGGCGAACGGTTTGCATACTTTTTAGCCACCTGGACCATATCATTTTCAGGGTTTGCCCCCATCGATCCTGTACATAAGGTAAACGCATTCGATGGTGAATCCGAAATCGAGATCAGTTTTTCATAACTTGACTCTCCGGTGATGATTCTTGGCAAGCCAAAAATGGACCATGGCGGATCATCCGGGTGTATTGCCATTTTTATACCGCAAGCCTCGGCAACAGGTAATATTTCTTTTAGGAATATTTCAAGATTTGCCCATAGCTGCTCTTCGTCCACAGTTTTGTAAGCTTCGAATAATTCAGAGATTCTGTCCATCTTTTCTGGTTCCCAACCTGGTAAAGTTAAATCTGAAGCTTCCGTTACAGTACGAATTAAATCTTGCGGATCTAATGTATCCACTTTCGCTTTTTCATAAAACAGGGCAGTTGAGCCATCTTCCAAAGGATGGAACATTTCCGTCCGGGTCCAATCAAAGATCGGCATGAAATTATAACAAATGACTTTCACTCCAGCTTCCGAAAGATTCCGGATCGTCTCTTTGTATTTCTCTATATATATCGTGCGGTCTTCGTTACCCAATTTAATCGATTCATGGACATTTACACTTTCTACGACATCCGTGTGAAAACCAAATGATTGAATATACTCGATTTCTTCTTTAATTTCTTCTTTTTCCCAAACCTCACCAACAGGTTTTTGGTGAAGTGCCCATACAATCCCTTTCACTCCAGGAATCTGTTTAATGTGATCTAATGTAACGGTATCATTGTCTTTCCCATACCATCTAAATGTAATGTTCATCATGCACCTCCATCATTCTGCAATTTTCCGCATGTATTTTCCGCTTAATTCCACTGCGGCTTCATAGCCGCCATTTTGATAGGCTTTGTTCAAGTCACTGCCGATCCCGATTGCAACCGCGCCCGCATTCACCCATTCCTTCATGTTATCCAAATTTATTCCCCCGGTTGGCATGATCCTTACATTGGGCAGTGGACCATTAACCGACTTGATGAAAGAAGGTTCAAAATGGTTGGCCGGAAATAACTTCAACACATCACAACCGGCTTCCAATGATGTAGCCATTTCTCTAATTGTCATGCATCCAGGCATATAGGGAATGCCGTATCGATTGCAAAGTTCGGCTACGCCATTGACAAAGTAGGGGCTGACGATAAAATTGGCGCCAGCTAAAATCGCATGCCGAGCCGTTTCAGAATCAAGTACCGAGCCTGCTCCTAATAGTGCATCCGTATTTTGCAGTTCTTTGAAAGCATCTTCAATTCCCGGAGTAGTATAGGTCAATTCGATTGCCTGAATACCGCCTTCTACAGCTGCTTTAGAAAGTTGTACCGCCTCCTTTGCATCCTGCCCCCGGATAACAGCCACAACTTTCGTTTCCGTTATTCGACGTATGATTGAATGTTTATCCATAACACCTACCTCCTTAATTAAAAACGATGATCGCTTTTCGAACTTGCTCGGGATGATTTTCAACAAAATTAAATGCTTCCTGGATATCATCTAGCGAAAATGTATGGGTAACTAAACCTTCATGTCTGAGCTTTCCTTCATTTAAAAGTTTAACCACTTTCGGGAACTGATCGGTTTGCAATCTAGACCCTTTCACCGATACTTCCTTTTTTGTGATTGGCAGCTGGGAAACCGATGAAGGACGTTCATCAAAACCGAGTACGACAATCCGCCCCGCCGTTGACACGACATCGAAGGACAATTCGAATGTCATCGGCAAGCATACTGCATCAATGACGACGTTGGCCCCTTGGCCATTCGTCCATTCTTCCACTCGTTTTTGAACATCTTCTTTTCCAGCATGGACGGTGATATCGGCGCCGCTTTCTTTAGCGAATTCCAAACGCTCATCACTTAAATCCGTGATCATTACTGTTGCTCCTTGAAGCTTTGCCATCTTTAGTATGCAAATTCCAATAGGCCCGGCTCCCTGGATAAGGACTGTGTCCCCTTCCTCCACTTCGCCTCTCCAAACGGCCTGTGCGCCGATTGTGTATGGCTCTGCCAACACTATTTCTTCCCATGATAAATCGGAATCCACAACATGTAATTGTTTTTCCGGAAGGACGAACCATTCCCTCATCCCACCATCTTCGTGCACCCCAAAAACGGAAAGTTTTTCACAAACATTTTGGCGGCCTTTACGGCAGGCATAACACTCCCCGCAAAAACTGATGGGCTCAATGACAACGTGGTCCCCCACTTTCATGCCCTTGACACCTTGACCTATCTCCATAACTTCCCCCGCAACTTCATGCCCAACGACTCGCGGCAGTGTAGCAAGAGGATTCGTACCATGATAAATATGCATATCCGATCCGCAAATGCCGACTCTTTTTACTTTCACAAGTACATCCGTCGCGTTTGAAATCCGAGGTTTTTCCACTTCTTGAACGATAAGTTCATGAGCTTTCCGTACTTGAACCGCTTTCATTTTCCCACCTACTTTGTAAGAAATTCATAAACACTAGATGCTATCGTAATACCTTGTTTCAGGTTTTTTTCTTCATTGATTTGTTCAATCTCACCCGGTACATATACACGATCGAACCCTGGAGCAGGTTCAACCTGTTGCAGCTCTTCAATCATTTGATCCATTTGCTCTAAAAATATATCAGTATCCGTAAAGAACGAAGGATTAATTACACAAAAATAATGTCCCAGCTTCCGTTTCTTATCAAGGTCGTCATACATTTTCCCAATGTGCGGGCCAAATGCCGCACCGGCCAATAATCCAGAAAATACATCTACAATTACGGATAGGCCATAGCCTTTCGGACCTCCGAAAGTGGAAAGGGAAACGACTTTATTCGGGTCAGTGACATTTGCTCCATTTTCATCCACACCCCATCCTTCAGGGATTTCCTTTCCTTCTTCGCGTGCCTGGAGGATTTTCCCCAGCGCAACATTGGATGTTGCCATATCAAGAATAAAGGGTTTCTTCGTTTTGGCAGGAACTCCGTAAGCGATTGGGTTGGTACCAAGAAATGATGTTTTTCCTCCGAAAGGGACCACAATTTTATCGGTATGTGACATCGCGATGCCAATCAACTTTGCATCAGCGGCTTTTTGAACGAAATAGCTTAATGCACCGCAATGGCTGCTATTTTGAACCGTCACCATGCCCACGCCGTTTTCTCTAGCCATCTCGATTGCATGGTCCATGGCCACGTCGCTAATCACATGCCCAAATCCATCATCTCCATCAACTACACCTGTAACGGCTCCTGTCTTTTGGAAAGAAATCTGGGCATTCGGATTTATGCCTCCTGCCTGTAAACGGTTCACATAATGCTCTGTTCGCAACACACCATGGGAATTGACATTTCTGAGATCGGCATGAACCAATACTTCCGCGATTTTCCCGGCATTCCCTTCATTTAAACCCACTTTGGTCAGCTGTTGAATGACTAATCGTTTTGCTTCCTCGGCTTGTATCGTTACTGTTGCCATTTTTCCCCCTCATTTCTTTCAGTCATCTATCTTTCTATAACAGCCTCATTCTTTATGAAAGGCTTTACTTCATCCAAATATGGTAATCCTTCATTGTCCCCGGTAACAGTGGTGACAAGAGCACCTACCCCATTTGCGAATGTCAATCTTTCTTCAATGGATAAGCCATGTAGATAACCGTAAATATAACCGGCATCATAACCATCACCCGCACCGACCGTATCTACTGGTATAACCGGGAAGGCTTCTTTTTCATGCCATACACCTTTGGTATATAGTTTTGAACCATGTTTCCCGTCCTTAATAACAAGCTGGTCAATATCATTCACCATTGCGAATTCCGCCAAAGATTCTTTAGAGTCCGTTCCGATGATCAACCTTATTTCATCCAAACCTGTAAGCAAAATATCAACACATGGAAAAATATCACAATATACTGATCTTGCTTCCTCGATGGACCATAGCTTTAGGCGGATATTCGGATCAAAAGAAACTGGTATATTTTTTAGTTTTGCAATATCCATTACCCTCTTGGCAATTACCACATTTTTGGGATCTATAGCCAAAAATACTCCAGTAAGGTGGACTATATCAATCTCTTCAAACATCTTCTCTGTTATATCTCCCGGCTTTAAAGTTAAAATGGGAGATTGATAACGGTAATAAAATGTCTTTCCGGAACCATCTTCCCGGATTTCTTTAAAGTTAAGGGATGTTGGATATCCATTTACATAGGCAACATCACTCATGTCCACGCCTTCCCCGCGAGCGAAATTATATATCACTTTACCGAACTCATCCTTGCCTAAGCGGCTTATCCATTTTGCCCGCATGCCGAGCCTAGCACAGCCAATCGCAAAATTCAGTTCAGCGCCTCCTACTTTTCGCTCAAAACGGTTAACGAATCTTAAAGGTCCTGTCTCTTCCGGATTTAGCGTAATCATGGCGTCGCCAAGCGTTAAAACACCATATTTTGATGACAATACAGTACCTCCTTCTTTCGCAGTCACAAATCAAAACTAAAACATTTGATTCTATCACTTTTTAGCTAAATCGATTTAGTAAATTACTAAACCGGTTTGGTAAATCATAAGGAAATTGTAAATGAAAACCCTATCAAAGACAATAGAAAAGTTTGATAATTTTTAATTTTATTTTTATTTGTTGTTTTCTCATTTTATTTTATAGCCAAATTTTTTCTAAAAAACCTTTTTGCGGTAAAATTGAAAGAATTGTTCATGCTCTTTTTTTTTACTGTTTATGAGTTTCTGATTTTTCATTCTAGGACTTTCTATCAAATTTACTCTTTGCTATTAATTTGGAGAAAGTTGTATAATATATCAATTGTTAAATAAGTTTGAAAGGTTGTTTCGAATGAGTCTTTTGAAAATATACATCTTGCTTACCGGAATAATGATTACATGGGGGTTAAATGTCTCGGTCATTAAAGTTTTGGTTGCGAATACCCAGCCCGTAACCATAACCTCTTTGAGGATTTTTACTGCTTCTCTTATAGTCATTCTTATCCTTTTCTTTTTTGGACTAATACGGTTCCCTAAAAAAAGTGAACTTTTTTACGTTTTTGGAGGAGCACTTTTGAGCGTCGTTTTTCATCATTATTTTTTAGCTGAGGGATTGACGAAGACTTCTGCATCGAATGCTGGACTGATTTTGGGCATGGGGCCAATTTTGACTGTCATCTTGACCATGATATTTTTTCGTAAAAAGCCCACTTTAATCAGGCTGTTTGGATTTATATGCGGTGCCTTGGGTGTAAGTTTTACCGTTATGGCAGGAAGTGGAGGACTTCACTCTATTAATCTGGGGGATGTGGATATTTTACTTTCCATACTTTCACAGGCATTAAGTTTCATACTTATCAATAAAGCCTCAAAAACAATGGATCCTCGATTACTTACCGGCTACATGATGCTGATCGGGTCTTTTATTCTTTTTGCCATCAGCTTATGGAAGGAACCAGAGGGCTTATCTTCACTGGCAACTGCACCGCCCTCCATTTGGGGAGCTTTCATTTTCTCCGCCATTTTTGCCACTGCCCTCGGGCACATGAGCTATAATTATGCCATTGGTAAGGTAGGCGCAGCCGAATCATCCATTTTTCTTAATTTAAACACCTTATTCTCTTTGCTAGGGGCAGCATTTTTCCTTAATGAAGCCATTGTACCTGCACATTTCATTGGACTTATCTTCATTGTTTCGGGAGTATTGCTTGGCTCGGGTGCCATTGAAATATGGATTCTTCAAAGGAAAAATAAACGTATATCTGCCTAGCGGCAACGGCAACCCCTAGATTTCATTACAAGAATAAGAGACCCTATGACACTACCATCCCAATGGCTAGCAGTGTCATAGGGTCTTATTATAAATTGTCCACCCTCCCTTCCTTCTACAGATGATTATAAACCTTCGAAACATTTTTTCAGAATAATAATTTACGATTCATATCCGCTGCAATATACCCCTAAATTCAAATGGACATGTCCATTGAAGTGTGCCCGTTATGATAAGCTTTTTGTCGGCTGTGGCCCTTTTTTTTCTGATAAACCTCCTTGAAGACTTTTTGTTTGATGAATTAATAAATATAAAAGAGACTGTCTATGGATTACAGACAGCCTGAGATTCCGTAAATAATGAAAAAGTAAATCAATTAACCCAGATTGCAAACAATCCTTCTGTTACACCCAATTTGTATATATAATAAAGTCCGAATGCAAAACTTAAAGCTCCCGACAGTTTGATGAAGATTCGGTTTAAAACGAGGTCCTTTCCATTCAAAGCAAACGGTATGCCTAGTAAAGTTGTAAAACACAGCATGCCAATAATCGTACCTGCGCCAAATATAATGATATAGATGGATCCTTCTCCTATACCGTTTACGGTCGACATCGTTAGAATGACCATTGCAGCACTGCCCGCGAGACCATGGACGAATCCAATTAAAGCAGACACCAAAAAAGGACGAAATCCATCTTTGTCGTTCGTGATGTTAGGGCGAGCTTTAAATAAACTTTTGGCCCCTAGCATGACAAGCATAATACCAACGCCGAATTCCAGCGTCATACTTATCGACTCTGGAATTTCCCCTTTCATCCAAATGAATAGCATACCTATAAAAAACAGCGTACATGTATGGCCTATTCCCCAATACACCCCCGTTAGAGTGGATCGCGATAATTTTTTCGTTTTTCCTGCCGTGGTTGCTACTGCAATAACATGGTCCGGCTCTAAAGAATGCTTTATCCCTAATAGGAATCCTAATGTAAGAATCGACACCAAGCTCATTTCTCTATTACCTCCCCAAGACACTTCCATACTTCTTCATACACCCTTTTAAGAGGTATATTGTTCTGAACGGCAATTTTACGGCAATCTTCATATTCAGGTGCCTGCTGTATGGGTTTTCCCTCATGGAACCCTCTCTTTATCTTCACTTGCCCCCATTGTGTATCTACATGTAAAAAATTTCGTTCAAGCCTATGCACGGTTAGAGGATAGTAGCGAATACCGAGAGTAGTCGTTTCAGCAAATAATATCTTCTTGATTTTCGAAATCACCTGCTGTGAACATAGAAGTTGCAATAACACCCCCGGTCGATTTTTTTTCATGAAGATTGGCGTATAAAATACATCATTGGCCCCTGATTCAAACAACAAATCCATGACATGACCAAGCCATTCACCGGAAATATCATCTAGATTCACTTCCATTTTTACCATTTGATCATCAAGATGCTCATGATCTTGTGGGCGATTCATTGGCACTCCCCTATAATGATGCGAAGGACGTTCGGATGATTTTCAAATGTTTTTGTCCCCGCACCATAGCCAATCGATTCGACAGTCATGGCTGGAAACGAGCCGAATTTTTCGGCTAAAACCGCAGCGATGGCAGCACCGGTGGGCGTTGCTAATTCAGAACGAATACCGTTTGAGGCAATCGGTACCCCCTTTAATATTTCAAGTGTGGCAGGTGCAGGAACCGGGTATATTCCGTGATCGATATGTATATGTCCAGATCCCGTTGGAATGGCTGATGACTGAACTGATTCAATGCCTAGCTGATCGATTAAAATTGCAGTACCGATTATATCTATTATTGAATCTACCGCTCCTACCTCATGAAAGTGAACTTTATCAAGCGGAAGCCCGTGTATATGCCCTTCCGCTTCCCCAATCTTCTTAAATATGGCGAGTGACATGTTTGTTACCGATTCATTAAGGTTCGCCTCATTAATAGCTTCTACAATCTGTTTGTAGGTACGGCTACCATGATGATTGTGATGTACATGGCTATGGTTGTGTTCGATTTCATGACTGTGGCTGTGTTTATGTCCATGACTGTGGCTGTGTTCATGTGGTTGTTCGGAATGACTGGTAAGAATGACATCAAATTTAGTACTTGTAATGCCATTTTTGACGACCTTCCCCCATGACAGAGTATATTCTTCATCTATATTCAGCTTTTTTAACTCTACTTCCATTTGTAATGGGTCTGCACCTGCATCGATCAACGCACCAATAACCATATCTCCGCTTATGCCGGAAAAGCAGTCAAAATACAATGTCTTCATCATCATTGATCTCCTTTTTATGTACAAGTTTGTATATAATCGCTGCATTGTAGGCTGCACCAAACCCATTATCGATGTTCACCACACTTACACCGGATGCGCATGAATTAAGCATTGATAAAAGGGCCGATAAACCGTTAAAATTGGCCCCGTAACCGATACTTGTCGGAACAGCAATAATTGGATTCGTGACAAGGCCTCCTAACACACTTGGAAGTGCCCCTTCCATCCCCGCTACACAAACTGATACGGTAGCCCCTCGTATCTCGTCTATATTATCAAGGAGGCGGTGCAGCCCTGCAACGCCAACATCGTATATACGCCTGACTGGAATACCTAGTGTTTCGGCCGTCACGGCAGCTTCTTCAGCAACGGATAAATCTGATGTCCCGGCGCATACAATTGCAATATATGAACTCTCGGATTTGGGCTTTACTTTAACCCAAGCAAGTGTCCGGGCCATATCGTTATACTCAAATTCACTACATTCTTTTTGTACAAAAACTGCCTTTTCCCGAGAAATTCGAGTCACTAGCACAGAATCATTCCTTGTACGCAGTGATTGTACAATCGTTAATATTTGCTCAGCTGTTTTCCCTTCTCCAAACACAATTTCGGGAAAGCCTTGTCTCCTTTTACGATGATGATCAATTTTTACAAACCCTAAATTTTCATATGATGCAAGTTTTTCCTTTGCCTCAGCTGCTGTCAATGAACCCTTTTGAACCTGCTCTAAAATATCATCAATCATATCTTTTCTTCCTTTTTAAGTGCTATATTCATACTTCCGCTTGTATAACCCGTGAGATCCATTGATACATACTTATAACCAAATTGCTTCAGTCGTTTCGTGATCGCCACATGGTATTGGAGCACTCGTTGCATATCAACGGGTTCAACTTCAATTCGGGCTGTATCCTCATGCGTCCTGACCCTTACCTGATGAATATCCAATGATTTTAAGTAAGCTTCTGATTTATCCACTTTCGTCAATTTTTCCTTCGTTATGATATCGCCATATGCAATACGTGAAGATAGGCAAGCGAATGATGGTTTATTCCAGGTCGGCAAACCGGCTTGCTTGGACAACACTCTTATTTCTTCCTTGAATAAACCGGCTTCCAGAAGTGGTCCCCTGATTCCTTTTTCTTTAGCTGCTTTCATGCCCGGACGAAATTCGTTGGCATCATCAGCGATGACTCCATAAATTATATTATTGAATTCGTATTCTTCAAGAATAGGAAGCAGGTGGTCAAATAAACTACTTTTACAAAAGTAACAGCGATTCTGATTATTTTCTGAATATCCAGGAATGGCCAACTCCGAAGTTTGAATGACCCGATGGTTGGCACCAATCCATTTTGATAGCATAATGGCTTCTTTCAGCTCACTCGACGGATAAGTTTCCGAGTCTGCTGTAATGGCTAACACATTATCAGGACCCAAAGTATCAATAGCAACATTTAACAAAAAAGTGCTATCCACCCCTCCTGAAAAAGCGACTACAACCGACTCCATTTTTCGGAGAATCCCTTGAAGATTTCTATACTTTTCTAGTAACATAGCACTTTTCCCCTTTCTGGCTTGTCTGAATTTATCTACTGTCCACCAGCAATAACACCCTTGATGGACTGCTAAAAGATTGAACGAGATACATCAAATCGGTAAGAAAGGAGGAAATTAACACAATCATACTTTCATTCCCGGCACTTGTTGAACCGAAATTGATATTAGCGACGGATTGCTTTAGCTTTTTGTACGATAGCTGAAAATTTTTTTGCCGTTTCTGTCAGCCTGGTGTAATCTTCACCTGTAATCAATTTCGCAGGATTGATCAATGAACCACCAAGTCCAGCCGCGATGGCACCTGCCTTGAAAAAGGATGCGAGGTTGTCAAGGTTGACTCCTCCAGTTGGCATAAGTGGAATGTGAGGAAGCGGTCCTTTAAGATTGCTAAAGTAGTTAACACCCAGTGCATCTGCCGGGAAAACTTTAATTATGTCAGCTCCATGCTCATAAGCGGTCAATATTTCGGTTGGTGTGAGCGCTCCAGGGATACTAATAACGCCATAGCGCTTCGCCATTTTAATCGTTTTGACATTGACGGTTGGAGAAAAGATAAATTCCGCCCCTGCCATGATGACCGCACGGGCCGTTTCAGGATCCAAAACTGTACCGGCACCCGCAATGATTTCATCACCGAACTCCTCTTTCACACTTTCAATTAAATGGCACACTTTAGGAGTTTCCACTGTTATTTCTAGTGTTCGGATGCCCCCTTCTTTCAGGGCCCGGGCAATTGGTATAATTTGTTCTGGGCGTGCACCGCGAATGACGGCTACCAGCTTCCCATGTTTAAGCTTTTCCAGTTTGGTCATTTTTTCCACCTTTCTATCTCGACACATCATCAGCGGCGCCACTCATGAACAAAGCGAGGTCGGCACGGACCGGCAAACCTTCAACATCGCCACTTACCATCGTTGCCATTGCTCCCATTGCATTTCCACGCCTTGCAGCTTCAACTAGCGGCAGTCCATCAAGCAGGCCGGAAAGTACACCGGATGCAAAAGCATCACCAGCACCGATGGGATCCACGACCCGTTCCACATAGAATCCAGGAACGAATGTTTTCGGTACAGACGGGGCTGAAATTAAAGAGCCCTCTTTGCCCAATTTAAGTAAAACCGTTTCGACACCGAGTTCATGAAAATGATCGGCTAACAACTCAGGAGTATGGGGACCGAATAAAAATTCTGCTTCTGCCACCCCAGGCATGACGATATCACTTTTTGAGGCGTACTTTGTTATGATGTGACGTGCTTCATTTTCATCCGACCATATTTTCAAACGAATATTTGGATCAAAGACGATTTTTGTTCCATTTTCTTTAGCAATCCGGATCGCCTTATCCAAGAGCGACTGACACGAATTCCCTAGTGCGGGGGTAATCCCGGTAATATGGAGATAAGCTGCGTCTTGGATGGCAAGATCAGTTAGTAATTCCGCCGTCATTTTACTAGCTGCCGAATCTTTCCGGTAATAGTAAACTCTAGTATCATTCAGCCGTCTGAATTCTTTAAAAAAGACTCCGGTAGGCGCATCAGGGTCTCTTGTTACATAAGAAACATCAACGCCTTCCCCGCGAATGAACGATTGCATGGCGTCGCCAAATTCATCCTCGCCGAGACGGCTTATCCAGCGTGACCTATGACCGAGTCGGCTTAAGCCGATCGCGACATTGGATTCCGCACCGCCAAACTTCATTGAAAAAGATCGGGCGTGGCGAAGTGGACCTTCTTCATTCGGGGTAAACATTGTCATTGTTTCTCCGATGGTTACAACATCCATGTCATCACCTTCTTTCTCTTGTCATGCTATTACGTGATTAGAAAGCGTACCGATCTTCTCAATACTGACGTTCATCCGGTCACCGTTTTTCAACCAGATTTTCGGATTCCTTCCCATTCCAACGCCTGGTGGCGTGCCAGTTGCAATCAAATCACCTGGCATTAGTGTCATGGTCTGCGATAAAAATGATAAGATTTTCGGAACCGTAAAAATGAGGTTGCTCGTATTCGAATCCTGCATAATTTCACCGTTTAATTCAAGCGAAATCGCTAGATTGTGGGGATCACCCACTTCATCTTGTGTCACGATAAAAGGACCAAATGGCGCAAATGTGTCCGCCGTTTTGCCTCTCGACCACTGGCCATCCTGAAATTGCAAGTCTCGGGCACTAATATCATTCATAATTGTATAGCCAAAGATGTAGTCATTCGCCTCTTCTTCTGACACATGTTTTGCTTCTCTTCCAATGACAAACGCAAGTTCTGCTTCAAAGTCGACCGCGGTTGAATTAATTGGAATTTCAATCGCATCATGATGTCCGGTAATGGCATTTGCATATTTTGAAAAAATGACCGGTGATTCAGGAGGCTCCATCCCCGTTTCCTTGCAATGATCAAAATAGTTAAGTCCTACGCAAATGATTTTTTCCGGCTTTGAGATTGGCGGCAGGATTTTTACTTCTGACAAATTGAATATTGCTTCGTCATTAACCCGTTGCTCAATTAACTTTTCAGCACGTATTTGCAATTTGCTGCTTCGTTCTATGAATTTTTTCATGCAAGCTGGAAATTCTTCTGGAGCAAGAGCCGTTAAACTAATAATTTGATCATTTTTCACAACACCGATGTGTTGTTCGGTATTTACGGAAAAAGTCGCTATTTTCATATTTTTTCCCCTTTCTTAAGTCAAAGCGTATGGTGTTAATTCTCCTTTTAAGACCTGAACGATATTTCTCGCTGCCTTTTGACGAAGTTCAACCATTGCTTCCTCTGAATACCAGGCGCTGTGCGGCGTAATGATGACATTGTCCATTGTAAGTAGCGGGCTATTGGTGCTGACCGGCTCATTCTCTGTCACATCAAGCGCTGCACCTGCAATTATCCCTTTTTCAAGTGCATCAGAAAGTGCTTTTTCATCGATTATCGGTCCACGTGCTGTATTAATGATTACCGCATTTCTCTTCATTTGTTTAAGGCGCTCCTCATTGATCAGATGGTATGTATCATCAATTAAGGGCACATGGATCGACAAATAATCTGCTTCGGCTATAATTTCGTCGAGCTCCATTTTTTGAACCCCAACCGCAGCCATGTCTGCTGCCGATACGAAAGGATCGTAAGCAGCAGTTTTAAAGCCGAGCGGTTTCACTTTTTCAATGAAACGGCGCGGAATCCGTCCAAACCCTAGAACCCCAACAGTTTGCTCATTAAAGCGATGAATCGGGACACACACCTTAAAGTCCCAGTTACCTTTTTTCACTTCCTTGTTTAACAGTGTCACTTTCCGGGCCGAAGAAAGTAAAAGTGCCAATGCATGATTCGATACTTCTTCCATGCCATAATCCGGTACATTTGCGACAGTAATCCCCTTTTCTTTAGCCGCTTTGAGATCAATAGTATTGACGCCAACACCGTAACGGGAAATGATTTTCGTGTTTTCAAGCGAATCAATAACTCGGCGTGAGATAGGAGCATATTGATTTAAAATTGCATCCACTTCTTTCGCTTGGTCCATTACTTCTTCTTCAGTTTTGCATTGCGCTTTGATGAAATCGATTTCAAGACCGCTTTCTTTAAAAATCTCTTCTTCATATTTCAAATGTTCAAATTCATAATCCGTTAATAAAATTTTAAAGGACATTTGGGCTCAGCTCCTTTTTAGTAATAAATACGTGAATATCAGAGGGGATCCTTTACATTACTATCATTATTTCACTGCTGCCTTTTCAATTTTCGCAATTCCGAGCCCTTTCGCACCGAGTTTCGATGTTTTTGCTTCTGGATAGTATCGTTCAATCATTTGAATACCAATTGCGGCACGGCGTACACGTTCCTTTGTGAGTGAAATGTTCGTACTTTCCCATTGTTTCCCTGATGGGTATACATCTGGGTGATTTCGAAGACCGAATTTGATGTAGACTGGCGCCAATACACGGATTATTTCCGGTATTTCATAATAGCGAAGAAAGCCGCCGAAGGTATCAGGAACTTCAACGTATAAATCAATTGGAATGTCTATTGATTGTCGGATTGCTGCAAGTTTAGACAGCGTTAATGCAGGTGGCACGTTGTAGGTATCCGCACCGATGTCTTCCATTAATTTGACAGATACTGGATTGGCTGAACCCATTTGAACCGATACTTTAACAACAAAGTCTTCCGGAAGCTGTCCGTATTTTTTCATTTCTTTCGTTAAAAGAAGGAGTCCTTCATCCGCAACTAACGCACCGCGAAGACCTAGTGCCGCCCCTCTTTTCAGGTCTTCCATGGCATAAACAAGCTGATCGGAGCCCTCATGGCGAATTCCTTGAGATTTTCCTCCTGGCGTAAGCGGTGCCGCACTGACATCCCATGAACCCCTGGGGCCGACAAACAAACTCAGCTCCATGCCTCGCTCTGCTGTCATTTTGCACATTTCTATAATTTCTTCATCCGTTTGAAGCATGATACCGCTCCCTTGAGATATTCGGTGAATAGTCAAACCGAGCCGGTCAATTTCTTTCAATGTTTCTTTTAGGGCTATTGGACCTTCTACGCTTGGAAGTTCAATCCGGTATTGAGCACCGTCAGGAAATGTTTTGGTTGATGTAGGAAGTTCTTTAAGATCGGTTGATGGGTATCCTAATTGTTCAAGCAAGTCTCGTGATTCTTTCATTTTTGGACGCCTTCTTTCATATTTATATTTTTTAAAAGAACAGCTACTTTGTCACTCAATTCAGCAGGGTATACATCACAGGGTGCACGGTGTCCAGCCGCAACGTCAAACCAGCGCTGATGAACCGCTTCTTTCATGGCAGTAAAAAATGTCGGACCGTAATTATATACATCCATCAGTTTTGAAATCACTTGATGATTTTTCTGTGCTTCAGCAAGGTCACCTTTATGATACGATTGATATAAATCAACGGAAATTTCTGGTGCAAAGACAGCGCTTCCGTTAATGCTTCCCGCTGCACCAATCATTTGTGCCGGAAGCAAATGCTCGTCAAAAGCGGAGAAGACCCGGAAATCACTGCGAACTTTCTTCACTTCCGTCAGAACTTGACGAAGGTGTCCGAAATCACTGACCGTCTCTTTAATACCAGCAATGTTCGAATGATCTTCAGCTAACTTTTTAATCAATTCGATTGATAAATTTTGACCTGTCAGGAGCGGGATATTATAAATGAAAACTGGCAGATTAGTATGGTTCGCTACACTGGAAAAATATCTGTATAATTGCTCGTCAGAAAACTTCCAGTAATATGGGTTGACTACGAGAACGCCATTCGCCCCATGCTCTTCTGCATAAGAAGTCAGCTCCTGCACCTCTTTTAATGCGGTATGCCCGACTCCAACCATGACAGGCACTCGTCCGTTAATATCCTTTATCATTTCGCGTACATATAATTTTCTTTCTTCTGTTGTAAGAGATGAGAACTCACCTGAACTTCCCATCAATAAAATACCGTCTATGTTCCGTGAGATTAATAGGTCGATATAGCTTCTGTTCAGCGCCATATCTAAGTTCCCCGTTTCATCAAACAAGGTGACTACCGGTGGAATGATGCCATGAAAGTCCATTATTTTTCCTCCTTTTATTACCATTCAGCGATACTTCCGTCTTCATTACGCCAAATGGGGTTTTTCCAATCATGTCCGGTTTCTGCTGCCTGCTTCACTTTTTCCTCATCGATTTCCACCCCAAGACCCGGTTTATCCGGAATGTTCACATAACCTTTTTCATAGTCGAATAATTCTGGATTTTTCATATAGTCGAGAATGTCCATGCCTTCGTTGTAATGAATGCCAAGGCTTTGCTCTTGAATAATGAAATTCGGTGTCGTTGCGTCCAAATGAATTGATGAAGCGAGAGTCATCGGACCGAGCGGGCAGTGCGGAGCGATCGCTACATCATAGGCTTCTGCCATTGCGGCAATTTTTTTTCCTTCTAAAATACCGCCCGCATGAGATAGATCCGGCTGAATAATATCTACATAGCCATCTTGAAGAAGCTGCTTAAAGCCCCAGCGTGTATACATCCTTTCACCCGTCGCAATCGGACACGTAGTATGCCAGGCAATCTCACGAAGTGCTTCATTATTTTCCGGTAGCACCGGCTCCTCAATGAACATTGGATGGTACGGTTCAAGTTCTTTCACAATCGTTTTTGCCATCGTTTTATGAATCCTTCCATGAAAATCCACACCAATGCCAAAGTCTTTGCCAACCGCTTCCCTAATTGAAGCAACGCGTTCGATGACCGCTTCCACTTTCGAAAAACTATCAATGTAATTCATTTCTTCTGATGCGTTCATTTTGACAGCAAGGAAGCCCTCTTTCTGTTTTTCGATCGCAGCTGCCACGACATCCACTGGTCGATCTCCTCCGACCCATGAGTACACTTTAATTTTTTCGCGTGCTTTGCCGCCAAGCATTTGATATACAGGAATATTGAAGTATTTTCCTTTTATATCCCATAATGCCTGCTCAATGCCAGAAATGGCACTCATTAAAATTGGCCCCCCACGGTAAAATCCACCTCGATAAAGTGTTTGCCAGATGTCTTCAATGTCGTTCGGATTTCTCCCGATCAAATAGTCGGACAATTCATTAACTGCTGCTTTAACCGTTTCCGCACGCCCTTCAACGACAGGCTCTCCCCAGCCGGAAATGCCTTCATCTGTATCGATTTTTAAAAACAGCCAGCGGGGTGGAACTTTATATAAAGAAATTTTTATGATTTTCATCAAGCACCTCGCATTGTTTTTTGGAAGAAAGAGAGGTTTTCTAATATGGAAACCTCTCTTTCTTTTATTATGAACCTTTAATAAAAACCGTTTTTATGGCTGTATAAAATTCTTTTGCCGCTTCACCTTGCTCTCGCGAACCCGTGCTCGATGCTTTCATGCCTCCGAATGGGGCTTGCAATTCAACGCCCGCGCTTTCTGCATTAATACGGACCAGCCCTGCCTCAATTTCATCGATGAAATCCAGAATCGAGCTAATATTTGATGTGAAGATTGATGCACTCAATCCGTATTTCGTATTATTTGCCATGTCAATCGCTTCCGTAAGATCGTTCGCTTTCATAAGCGCGATAACTGGACCAAAAATTTCTGCCTGCGCTATCTCCATATCCGTCGTCACGCCTTCAAAAATCGCTGGTGTTATGAAAAAGCCCCCATCATAGTCTCCTCCAGTTAATATTTCCCCGCCATGTATGAGTTTTGCTCCCTCCTGCTTGCCTTTTTCAATGTACTCTTTCACTGTATTGAACTGGCTTTCGCTTGCACATGGTCCCATCCAAATTCCCTCTTGAAGGCCGTTGCCAACCGTTATTTTCGCTGTTGCTTCTACCAGTTTTTGTTTAAATTCATCATAGACCGTTGATTCAACAACTACTCGGCTTGAAGCTGTGCATTTTTGGCCGGATGAACGAAATCCACCATTGATGACCGCCTCGACTGCTTGGTCGATATTTGCATCATTCGCCACGATGACTGGATTCTTGCCTCCCATTTCAAGCTGATATTTTATCCCTCGGGCGGAAGCTGATTTTGCGACGCTCTGACCGACACCTTCAGAACCGGTAAATGTGATTGCATTTAAAAGCGGATGATCGATTAGGCCTTGGCCAATGATCGATCCTTTACCGGTAATAAAATTCACAACCCCCTCAGGGAAGCCTGCTTTTGTAAAACATTCCATCACTTTCGCTGCTGTTACGGCTCCTTCCGTAGCGGGTTTCCATACGATCGTATTGCCATATACAAGAGCTGGAGCCATTTTCCAGATGGGAATTGCAACCGGGAAGTTCCATGGCGTGATTATCCCGACAACACCAAGTGGGGAGCGTTTTGTAAACATTAGGGCATCTTTATCGGATGATGGTATAACATCGCCTTCTTTCCGCATCCCTTCACCAGCATAGTAACGGAGGATTGCAACACCTCGTGCAGTTTCCCCTTTTGCTTCAGGTAACGTTTTACCCATTTCGCGAGTCATGGTTTCTGCAATTTCATCTAGATTTTCTTCCAAAATATTGGCCGTTTTGAAAAGGATTTGTCCACGAGCAGACTGCCCGAGCCTGCGCCACTCCCTCTTTGCCTTATGCGCAGAGGCGACTGCTTTGTTTAAGTCATCTCCGGTTGAGCTTTGAACGTAGCCAACCGGTTCTTTGTCCGCAGGATTAATGCTTTCGATTGTATTTCCAGAAGATGCATCCACCCACTCATTATTAATGAAATTTTTATATGTCTTCGTTGCAAATGTAGTTGATATCATAATCTTTAGCCCCTTTTTCAATTTAGAATGTCGGTCCAATTCTCCAAATACCAAAGTCATGTTGCTTTAAGATCTCCGCTTTTGTTAGTTTTCCGTTTGAAACATGTTGAATTTCTTCCATGATGCGGCTTCCCACTTCATCAACGGTTTCTAAACCATCAACAATCGTACCTGCATTTAAATCCATATTTTCATTCATCCGGTCAAACATTGGTGTATTAGTCGAGATTTTTATGACGGGTGTTATAGGAGAACCTGTTGGCGTCCCTCTTCCACTTGTAAAGAGAACGATTTGCGCACCGCCTGCAACCATACCCGTCAATTGCTCAATGTCGTGGCCAGGCGTATCCATCCATACGAGACCTTTCTTTGTGGGAACATGGGCATAATCAATGACTTCTTCCAGCCTGGTTGTGCCTGATTTTGTCGCTGCCCCCAGTGATTTTTCTTCGATTGAGCTGAGACCTCCCTCAATGTTTCCCGGACTAGGATTTCCGGTTCGGATGTCAACGCCCATTTGAATCGAGCGGTCTTCCATCATTTTAATAACCGCATAAGCTTTTTTTGCTACCTGGTCGTTTGCCGCCCGGTTAGCAATCAAATGCTCTGCACCGATGAGTTCAGTCGTTTCCGCCAAGATTGCGGTTCCCCCCTGCTGGACAATCAAATCGCTTGTACGCCCGACTGCCGGGTTAGCCGATAAGCCTGAGCATGCATCCGACCCACCGCATTCCGTGCCTACAATCAGCTCGCTAAAATCACATAATTCCCGTTGCACCATCGAGGCATCCTGAACCATTTTGACCGCAATTTTAGCTACTTCGGCAATGGTTTGAAGAGTCCCGCCATGTTCCTGAATCGATACAGTTTCCACTGGTTTACCGCATTTAGCAATTTCATCTCCAATACGGTGCGCCTGATGTGTTTCACAGCCAAGGCCGAGTACTATGACACCATATACATTTGGATTCATCCCCATTCCCGCATAGGTTCTGGCCGTTTGATCAAAATCAGAGCCCACTTGCGCACAGCCATGCTGATGAATGAATGTGACGGTTCCGCTCACCAATTCTGTAACACGCTGGGCAGTTTGTGTTGCGCATGTTATCGTTGGCAAAATCAGTACATGATTCCGGACTCCGACGCGGCCATCCGGACGTCGGTAGCCCCAAAACTGCATTTTTTCATTCAGCAATTTTGTCACCCCTTCCTCTTTTTCCTTCTAAATTGTGTACATGAACATGTGCACCAGCGGGAATGAAAGCTGAGGCTGCCCCTATGACTTCCCCATATTTAATTATGTCTGATCCTTGTTCGATGGCTTTGACAGCGAACTTATGTCCAAAACGAATCGGTTCAAGAATGGGTACGACAAGTTCTTCAAGATCTGTCTTCACAACTACTGATGTGTTTGCAGGGATTTCGGATAAAGCGACAGCTACACTGTCTTTCGCACTTAAGTAAAGTGTTTTATACTCGCCCATTTTGTCACCCCTTAGATTGTTTGAACTGCTTTACTTTGAATAACCGGGTTGTTTAATACACCAATCCCTGGTATTTCAATTTCGATTCGGTCATCGCCTTTCAATGTAAATTCATTTGGCGGAACCACGCATGTACCTGTAAGTAATACTGATCCGTCAAAAACAGTGTTATCTAAGACTAAATAGTCGACAAGCTCTTCCAATTTTCGTTTCAGTTGATTTACTTTCGCTTCACCTTCAAATACTTTTTCTTCATTTCGATAAATACGGCACATGATTTTAAGCTCATATGGATCCGGAACAGCCTCTTTTAACAAGATGGCCGGTCCAATGGAGCAAGAGTTCTTCCATACTTTTGCCTGTGGAAGATAAAGCGGATTTTCACCTTCTATATCACGGCAGCTCATGTCATTACCTGCAATATATCCGAGTACCGTTCCCTCTTTATCGATGACAAGACCAAGCTCCGGCTCCGGAATCTGCCAATTTGAATCAGAACGCAAGTATACCGGATCATTCGGGCCCACGGTTCTTGCTGCAGTCGATTTAATGAAAATCTCAGGACGCACTGCATCATAAACTTTGTCATAGAAAGTTTGGCGGTCCAGTTTTCCTTGTGTCGCTTCGTAGTTACGTGCTTCCTTGCTTTTCTTATATGTAACGCCAGATGCCCATACTTCCGGTGCATCGATAGGCGTTGTTAATTGAAGACCTTCCAATGGCTGCTTTTCCCCTTGTGCGGTAATTTGTTTTATAATATCAAATGCAGTTCTGTTATCTTGGCGTGCCGCTGTAATCAACGACATAAAATCCGTAAATGGAAGGTCCACCACATAATTTTCGTTTGTCACGGCAGCTAGTTGTTTCTTATTTTCTTTTACATAGCGAATAATTCTCATTTTCTATTTCCTCCTAAATGGCAGGTCTCATTTATATTTTTTGATATTCATAACCGAGCTCCTGCGAAATTTTACTGCTGCATTCCTTTAAGAGACGTACATAATACTCATGTGTTTCTTCATTTACTTTCGAAGCGGGCATCGATACACTCATTGCAGCGATTACCTTTCCTGAATAATCTTTTATCGGTACAGCAAGACAGTAAATGCCCGGTTCGTTTTCTTCATTATCCATTGAATAGCCATTAATGCGAGCTTTTTCGATTTCCGCTAAGAACTGCTCCTTGGATCTAATCGATCTTTCGGTCGGTCCCGTATAATCATAGCCGTCCAAGAGCAAATCCAGTTCACTATCCGTTTTTGTTGCCACAAGAGATTTGCCAACTGCACTCGTATGAATCGGAACACGTCGGCCAATACGGGAATAGAGAACCGTTACCCCAGTGCCCTCCACTTTATCGACATAGACACCTTCCTGCCCGTCTAATATGACAAGGTGCAGTGTTAAATTCGTTGTTACTGAAAGCCATTCAAGATGTTTTCTTGCTACGTTGCGCAAATCGAGATGGGTCACAACGACGCTTCCCCTCTCCAATAGCTTTAATCCTAGCGAGTATTTTCCATTTTCTTCACCTTGTGAAATATAGTGATGCTCCTGTAAGGTTTTTAATAGTGAATGAACCGTACTCTTATGTAAACTCATTCGCTTGCTTATCTCTGTGATAGTTAGTTCGCGCTCACGCTCATCAAATAAATCCAATATTTTCAAGGCACGCTCCACCGATTGGATGATAGGCATCGTTCCTCACTCCTTTTATAATTCTGTCTACCTTTATCTTATCGGATTTATGACGAGCATTCCTCATTTTATTTCAACTTTTTTTTCTTGGAGTACTATATCCTGTTCATAATCAAGTACCGCATCCTCAGTTACAGCGATTGGAACAACACCATTTGCTGCATCTGTATGTCCAAACATCCTGTTGCTGGCCGCAACCATTTTTTGTCTAACTTTCATTCGTTGCTTGCGTTCAACTGCCAATGATTGTCTTTCTTCTTTAAAATGATCCGCAAAATCATGAACAACCTTTCCTGAATGAAGTTGAACTGCATCTACAAAATCAATCCGTCGATCACGAAGCTGAAGGTGTATGACGTCCCCTGTTTTAAGTAAACCAATGCCGCCGCCTTCAAACGATTCCGGTGTCATATGTCCGATAGCAGCACCATAGGTGACTCCTGAATAGCGGCCGTCGCTAATGATTGTAGCGATTTTTTTCATAACACGATTTGCATTGATGTGTTGCATTGGTGTAAACATTTCCGGCATTCCGAATGCTACTGGCCCCTGCCCTGAGATAATGATCGCAATTTTTAATATGCCTTCTTCAACCATCCTGTCAAATAACTCCCCATAGGAAGCATTTTTTAGAAGAGACCATACCGGCTCATTGTTGTATTTAAGAGTTTCTAGCAATAGATTATGTTCAAAAAGCTTTTGCTCTTTTATTTTTGAAAGCAGATTAGAATCGAGCAGGCTTTTATTTGCATCATCTTCATTTTCGTAATAAAGGACAAAAGCTAGCTTATCATCGAATTGGTCAAGCTGAGGTGTCGGCATTCCGCTGATTTTAACAACGGCGCTTTCAAAGAAGTTTCCTTTTAATACATCAACACCGCTGAATCCACGGCGAGGATTGGACAAAATGACCTGATTTTTCTTTACATTAACCGCTTTTAGGCTACTTGTAATCGCAAGTCGTTCTTTCCAGGTTTTTGCTGCGACAGTCGGAGCATCTTGATCCATTGGTACGCCATTCTCGATTAGTTCATAAAAAAGTGTTTCCATTCCCCTGCTTGTCCCGCTGCAACACTGCATCGCAAGTGAATAAATGTCCCTTCCTTCTGTCAAACTGTAATCAAATAAGTCAGGAATTGGATGTGAATGATGTATGCGGTCAAGGTCCCATAAGCTGAATTTGAATCCTGCATAAAGCATGCCTGCGACAATATGCATCATTAAGTTAGTAGAACCGCCAGAAGCGCTGTGAATACGGATTGCATTTTTTATGTTCGCAGCGACAATGTTGGACACGCCGTAGCGATCTTCGTTTATCATGACTGCAAAGCTATCCAGCACCGAGTTAATCTGGCGTTGTGTTGGTGGATCGGTTAACAGCTCCACGGCTGGATGAACAAGACCCATGCCTGCCACTAAATGACGTGAACTATTCCCCGTACCATTGAAGGCACATACACCTCCCTGTCCGTCACAAGTTGCGACAGCAAGTCTCATTTCAAAATATTTATGCTGTTCCTTCGTCAATATTCCTCGCTCATAAGCCCGTTCAAACACGCCCTGAAATGCAGTATTCGATGAACATTGCAATATATATGCCATCGTATCCCGTAAATCAACGGCTACATCAGTAGCTCCTTTACTTTCCGCTTTTTTCGCGAGAGTTTCCAATTCCTCGAACACGTCAGCTGGAATCGAACCGCCTTCTAACACGTGAGCAGGTGCGAATGTTGCGAAAAAGGGGGCTTCACCACGGTTTCGGCGAACACGATCAACATGTGCGAGTGCACTTACTACACCAAGAGGCTGCTTATCACACCCTTGAATGACGAATGCACCATGATAACTGTGAGCTTCCAGCTGGTTGACAACCATTTGTGCAACCGCGTTTCGGCTCTGGAGAGAGTAACTCATTCCTTGATTGTTTTGCGCTGTTCCATCACACATTACCGGTGTCGAGAAATGAAACGGCACGCCGCCGTTTTGCCAGATGCGGATTGCTGCCCGTGCCGACGTTTGATAATCCATTATGTGGGCAGGATGATCGGACGAACCACCGATAATTGCGATACGCGGGGCATTCCTCTCTAGCCGCATATAAATTTCCTCAAGCGTCCAATCGGGTTTCCCCCCTTCATATGTGGGGCCAAGCGTCAGCTTCGAACGGTCCAACAGACCCGCAACCGTAATGGGTTCATTTGCTTTTCCCTGTACATTATCGCGGTAAGGGTTAATTTCGTTATCAATTAGCGGATATAGGTGTGTCATTTCAGCACTCCTTTTCGGATTACAAATGAATTCTTCCATTCTCTAAAAATATTAACGAAGGTTTTCAGTCTAGTGCCAATTCTTCTGGTTCTGAAAGGAGCTCTAAATTTTTGTTTTTTAAAGCTTCTTCCATCATGCTTTCTGAAATCCAAATTTCACCGATTTCAAGAGTGTTTTTTATTCTTACCACTCTCACTTTATTCAAATCGAAGGCATTGCATGTTTTTATAGCAGCTTTAACGGCTAATTCCTGAGTATCTAAAAACATCGGGAGCTTTACTACATCTGTCACGGTGCTTGTGAGTGCATTGGCATAGCCTTTTTCCCATTCGATTTCATTCATGACGGCCTTCGTCGTCATATCAGCCATGCCGATGCCATTTGCATTTCCATGAGTTTTTTCAGTAAGTCCGAGTACAACGGTCCGTTTAACCTCCGGCCCCCCGGTAGCATATGGAGTGGCGAAGTTACCCGTAATATTCGGATCCATTCCATCTCCCGAAATATCCTTACCGAGTTCATTTACAATAAGTACGTCGATCGAATCGAAATGTATTTTTGGCATCAATGATTTTGCTTCAAGCAATAGTCCCGGCTCCACTTCCTCCAGTTCCTCTGCTGGGACTGCGACGATTTTCGCTGGTTTATCATAGGCATTTTCAATCATCGCAAGACCAAATATTATAGGAGCTTTTGCTAAGGAAATTTTCGCCATTTCAGGAACATGCTCTGCCATATACTTAAAGCTGTATGCATGTGCAGCTTCGGCTCCCTTTTGCTTGCCTAAACCGATTGTAATCATTTTCATTAGTCCGCTTTCAACCGGTCCACGAAATGCCGTATGTGGTTTTATCCGATTAATGACTATGATTTTATCTGATTCATATGCAAGCTTATCAATATAGACAGGGAGCCCGTTTGGCAATTCATCCAGTTTAATAACTTCCATCGATGACAGTATTGGCGCTCCAACCGATTCTTCTGAAATACCCAGCTGAAGCAACACATCGATTTGTCCATCCGCTGTAGCACCACCATGACTTCCCATTGCAGGGACTATAAAGGGATTTCCGCCAGCCTCCTTAACCGCAGCCACAGTTTCTCTTACTAGAGTAGGAAGGTCCGCTACCCCTCTGCTTCCTACTGCAATTGCCACCCTGTCATCTTCATTTATTCTTGATAAGACACCTGCTACTTTTATCGCCTTCTTCACCTCACCAGCAACATCGGCGATTTGAGGTGTACGAAATTTTTGTCTCACTTTGACCATTTTCGGTAAATGGATTTCACGTAAAAGGTCAGAGATAATATCCATTTTCTTTCCTCCAAACAGTCTGGATTATTTACCACGAACTTTTTCAACTTCGCTCATCATTTCCTCTACAAGATCCGGCCCGAATTTTTGTGCATATTCGTCCGTCACTGGTTGGATGACTTTCTTCATTTTTTCAATTTCTTCAGGCTCTACTTCATTTATTTTCATTCCTTCTTCTTTTAGATACTTAAGTGCTTTTTCATTTTCTTTTTGGTTAACTTCCCGTTGATATTTTCCAGCCTCTTGTGCGGCCTCACTCATGATTTCTTGCTCTTGTTCTGATAGGTCATCCCAGAACTTTTTGCTTACAAGGAATACAAATGGTGTATAAACATGATTTGTAAGACTTAAGTATTCTTGGACTTCATTATATTTTTGCGTTTGAATTGTTGCGAGTGGATTCTCCTGACCATCAACAGTGCCTGTTTCCAGTGCAGTAAACACTTCTGAGAAAGCCATCGGCGATGGATTCGCCCCTAACTTTGAAAATGCATCTAAATGCACTTCATTTTGCATGGTACGAAGTTTTAGCCCTTTGAAGTCAGCAGCCGTTTTAACAGGGTGTTTACTATTCGTTAAGTTTCGAAAACCATTTTCCCAGTATCCCAAACCTACTAAATCATGTTCCGGCAATTTATCCAAAAGTTTTTGGCCTACTGCACCATCAAGGACTGTATAAGCTTCTTCTTCATTATTAAAGACAAATGGGAAATCATAAATTCCGAATTCCTTAATCATACCAACAAGTGGTGAGGTTGAAGGAACAGTTACTTCCTGTAAGCCACCTTGAAGAGCTTCTGTCATTTTTTGATCATCTCCGAGAGTGGCATCAAAAAAGTTTTGGACTTTCATTTTCCCCCCGCTTTTTTCTTCAACCAGCTCTTTAAATTTCTCCATTCCTTTTCCTTGTGGATGCATTTTACTATTTCCGATCCCTGCTTTGATTGTTCTTTTCTGAATACCGTCAGCTGAAGCACTCTCATTTTGTCCGCCTCCGCAAGCACTTAATAGCAGTACTGCGGGCAGTAAAACTCCAACCGCCAAACGTTTGAACAAATTATTCATTATCATTTTCCTCCCATTAAATAAGATGAATATCAGCATACAGACCAATTACATGAAAAATTCCTTTAGGAGGTAAACCATTCTAGAGGTACAAGAACTAAGGAAGGAAACAAAATCAACAAAATCAATACAATCACTTCAACGAGCAAGAAAGGCCATATCCCCTTCATGATATCTTCCATACTGATCTTACTGATGCCGCACATGACATTTAAAACGGTTCCGACTGGTGGTGTAAGTAAACCGATGGCGTTATTCAGGATAAACAGGACGCCAAAGTAAACTGGATCAATACCTGCAGCGACCACCAATGGCATCAAGACAGGTGTCAGAATAAGGATTGTCGGCGTCATATCCATAGCAGTTCCAACTATGATAACCAATAGGTTTATCATGATTAATAGAAGGAATGGATGATCCATAAATGGCTCCAGCAATCCAATTACCTGACCAGGTAAATCGGCTACGGTTATCAGCCAGGATGAAACGAGTGCCGCAGCGACCAGAAACATGACAACACTCGTCATTTTTCCTGCATGAACAAATACCTCATACAAATCTTTCACTTTCATTTCACGATAGATTACAAGACCGACAAATATTGCATACACTGCAGCCACCACCGCCGCTTCAGTCGGTGTAAATAAACCGAATTTCAATCCACCAATGATAATGATGGGCAAGAACAGAGCCCAAATGCCCTGACGAAGAGAAGTAAGTATTTCTTTTGCTGAAGCTCGGGGGTTGACGGCGACTTTATCTTTCCGTGCAACAATGGCCCAGGTAACCGTAAGTCCAACCGCAAGTAAAATACCTGGAACGATTCCTGCCATGAACAGCTTTGTAATGGACACACCACTCGCGACACCGAAAATGATAAAGCCAATGCTTGGCGGAATGATCGGGGCAATGATACCCCCTGATGCGATCAACCCACTTGACCGCTTCACATCATACCCGGACTTCACCATCATTGGAATTAATATAGCTCCAAGCGCTGCCGTATCGGCTACAGCAGATCCCGATAAACTCGCAAACAATACACTCGCAATAATTGCAACATAGCCAAGGCCCCCTTTGATATGGCCAACCAAATTCATTGCCATCTCAACGATACGCCGTGATAAACCGCCCCGATTCATCGCCTCTCCTGCCAGCATAAAGAACGGTATGGCCATTAAAGGAAAGTTATCAGCGCCACTGATTAGGTTTTGTGCGATAATTTGACTATCAAAAATACCGAGAAAGTACATAAGCACTACGCTACTAACAAGTAAGGCAAATGCAATAGGTATTCCAAGTCCCATGGCGCCCAGTAAAGATCCGACAAATACACCTATCATCCCTGCTTCTCCTCCTTAACTATCCTAATATCTGGCTCAAACTCATCAGCATGGAGGGAAATCAGCTCTTCTGACTCACTTATCATCACTAATTCTTCGTCTTTAATTTTATTGAAGAAAATCCGATACAAATTGAAGAGAATCATGCTGCCCATTGAAACACTTACAAGAATACCTGTCCCATATACAAATGCCAGTGGCATTCCAGTGGCCGGTGCAGCACTATCAATGTTTATCATTGTCATTTTCCAGCTTCCATCCAGGATTAAAAGAAGAACGAATAACATCATCAAATCACTAATAACCAGTACCACTTTTTTCATCTTATTCGAAAGCCGTTTAATGACCATGTCGACACCTAAGTGTTCTTTGTTTTTGAAAGCTCCGATGGCGCCGAGGAACGTCAACCAAATAAAGAGATACCTTGACATTTCTTCTGACCAAGTAATCCCTGAATTAAAGAAATAACGAAGAACTACATTACCAAACACGAGTACGACCATTATTGCTAAAGCAGCTGCCATAATAATGTTTAACGAATTTTCCAAGATTCTGGGTATTTTATTCACCTATACATCTCCCCCTTCCTATCTGGAGCGCCTGCTTCATTCTGCTTTTATTTTTCCGACGAGCTCCTCCGCCCAGTCATTTTCCTCAAAGACTTCATCATAAACAGGTTGGGATGCTTTTAACATTTTTTCTGAAAAGTCTTCGTCAGGAGTAGTGAATTTGATTCCATTATCCTTAAGATAAGCTTTGTCATCTTCATAACTTTTTTCCATCAATTCAAACTCATACGCTGCCGACTCTTTTGCGGCTTTTTGAATGATTTTTTGTTGCTCCTTTGTTAGTCCTTTATAGAATTTGCTATTGATAATGTAAATATTGGGGCTGAACATATGCTTGGATTCCAGTACATCACTTTGAACTTCATTCCACCCCGAGGATCTCAGCGTGGCAATGGGATTATCTTGAGCATCAACTACCTTTTGTTCAAGTGCGGTAAAAACTTCTGAAATAGGTAATGGGCTAACGTTCGCCCCCAATGATTCACCTAGTTTTATGTAATTCGGGATGTTCGGCATTCTGAGTCGAAGTCCATCAAAATCTTTCATACTCTTAATTGGACGATTACTCGAAAACATCCTAAATCCGTTTGCACTCCATGCAAGCGGTGTCACTCCATGTTTTGGATCAAGCTCTTCTGTCAATTCCTCTCCGATGGGTCCATTCAATACCTTCTTTACATGATCGTAATCCCTGAATAGGAAGGGCCATTCCGGAACACCCATTTTAGGAATGTCCGCCTGCATAATTAGTCCTGGCACCCCCATTTCGATCGTCCCATTTCTGACGCCGTCATAAAATTCTTTTTCTGCCCCTAATGTACTGTTCGCATAAATCCGGACCTCTAGTTCACCATTACTCTCCTTCTCAACCATTTTTTTGAATTTTTGTTTCAAGGCAATGTTTTGAGGATGATTTTCAGCAAAATAATGTGCCACTTTAATCGTTTTCTTTTCAACTCCAGATCCACTGGTCTTTTCTCCCTCGCCACCACCGCATCCTGATAACAAGAATGCCATTGCTAGAGTTAAGCTTGTGGATAATACAGAAAGCTTTCTTTTTTTCAATAAAAACCCTCCCCAAAGTTTTTTGTAAGCGTTATCATTTATGACAAATTCCAATAACTTCTCCTCACCCTTGTATAAGCCAAAACTAGTTTGTTCTATAATATAAAACTCCGTTTTTGTTTTATTCGGAGTAAGGAAAACGCTCTACCTCTAATTACGTATTTCAAGTCGCTTCATGATTTTTTAAACATTACTTTTAAAAAATAGGGTTAATTTGTTCTATAATATAAAACTCAGTTTTCAAATTTGGAATCCTACGTTGATTATAAGCTTCCATTTTTACTTATGTCAAACCATTTTTTGAATTTTATAACAATTTAACAAACCCTCGATTATCCTAATGAATATTTAGATGTTCAACAATAATAATTTCATCCATTCCAGTCAAGATTTATTGAATCAGAAAGGAAAAGATGATTCTTTTTTTCTATACTAGGATAGAATATCATCCAAAATCAGGTTTTCTTAAAAATGCATTACTCTACTCTTTTTCTGTCGAGAATTTTGTATTTCCTTCAAAAAGATATTTTCCTTTTTTAAAGTTTATATCTTTTTCTATGAAAAATTATAATCCATTAATAACATTGAAATCATTTCATTACGAACCTCTATTACAACAGGTTAAAGACTTAGGGAATAAAAATCCCACCCGAAGGTTTTAATAGGTTCATTAAATATATTTAATTATTACCGATATATAAAACATGGTTAATATATAACACGGGGAAGGAATAAACAAAGATGAATAAACTTAGTACAAAAATAGGTTTTGTTCTATTAACAGGCATGACAATTGCATTAATTGGAAGTTTACTGTTGATGTATAAAAGTACAAATGATACGGTTGAGAAAACAATCGCTATGAGCAGCTTAGATATAGCAAGCAACATCTCTCAAGGAATAGATCCGACATCTTATGCTGATTTTTTGGGTAATCAATCCGAAACCTCTACATATTGGGAGATACGCAAACAGTTAGACGATTATAGACAAAAAACAGGAGCATTGTATGTATATACATTGGGGATTAACGAAAGTAGCGAAAAAGTTCATATACTTATAGATGGTCTGGGTAAGGGAGATGAAAAAGCATCTCCCATTTTAACACCCGCAACCGCAACTTCATATCAAGATGTAGAAAGTGTCATGAAAGGAAACGTCTCTACCACTTCCATCGTTCATGATCCTGAATATGGTGACTATTTATCCGTTTTTGTTCCCATAAAGAAAGGGGACGAGATCATTGGAATACTTGGGGTTGATATTGATGCAAGCAAAGTCGATGCTACGGCCAACAAGGTTCTGGGCGGGATCCTTCCCTTGGCCATAGTAATCAATGTAATTTTAATGGCGATCGCAGTGGGTGCCTTAATATGGTTCTTGACTAGAAAGCTAAGCCCCCTTCTCAAGGTCAGCTTGGCTGCAAAGGAAATTTCAAATGGGAACTTATTAACAGCCAATAAACTGATTAGTAACATAAAAGTAAATGGGAATGACGAAATCAAGGTTTTAGTTAAATCCTTTGAAGAGATGATTACCAATACTATTATGATCGTCAACTCCATGAAAAGCTCATCATTCCGGCTTTTGGAGTCATCCAGTGAAATCGAACACAAAATCAAAGAAATGGATACTAGCACACAATATATCGTTGATGGCATTCAGCAAGTGGCAGGTGCTGCGGAAATACAATTGCACAGAAGTGAAGAATCATCGAAGGTCATTGAGGAAATGACCATCGGTATACAAAGAATTGCAGAAGCTTCTTCAGAAGTCAGCGAACAGACAAATCATGTTTCAACAAGAATGTCCATTGGAAATAAAGATATAAATGAACTCTCAAATCAAATTCTTCAAGTAAAAGATGTGATGCTGCAAACAAGTTCTAAAATAAAGAAATTGGACGAACAAGCAAATGAGATTGTGAATATTGTACATTTAATTACGGGGATTGCCGAGCAAACAAACCTGCTATCCCTAAACGCGGCAATTGAAGCTGCCAGAGCCGGTGAACAGGGTAAAGGTTTTGCAGTGGTATCGAACGAGGTACGAAAATTGGCAGTAGGTACGAAGGAATCTGCAATCAATATACAAGAGTCCCTACTGCATTTTAAGACCATCATAAATGAGTCAGTGAAAATGATGGAAACAGGAACTAACGAGGTAGAGGAAGGAACAAAATTTGTCCTGAATACAAGAGAAACTTTTAAACAGACTATAAAATCTTTTGAGCATGTTAATGATCAGATTCAAGAAATATCAGCCATTACAGAGCAAATGGCAGCAAGTTCTCAGGAAATCAATGCTTCGATAGAAGATTTTGCAGGGTTAACAAAGGAAACTGCAGTGGCTTCAAAACAAGTGGCACAATCCACCGATCAACAAGCGAAATTCATGGAGGATATATCCTTATCAACCTCCTCGATGGTAAAGCTCGCTAAAGACCTGGAAACATCTGTTGAACAGTTTAACGTGTAAGCATCTTGAACCACTCTTCTATTACTATATTAAGAAAGGGATTTTGCTATTCATGCAAAATCCCTTTCTTATATTTTACTTAGTTGATTTTAGTTTCAAATTACCTTCATAAGGTATATATGTTCCACTGTTATCGTTATGTCTTTCCCATCTTTATCTTTACCGATTCGTTTATAAGTTAATTTATTTTCAGTAAGCTCTGTAAGTTCAAGAACTGCGCCATACTTATTTTCACCTTGTGAAAAAGGGCCTTATCTTATTTCCATGAACGACATCGTAAAAGCCGTAAGCACCACGGCTTTAACCGGTTTTACCATCAAAAAATTCATATCTCGATGCTTCAGCATTCGCTAGACTTATAAAGTTTGCGTTTTCCTTTGTTAAGACATCATTATTCTTATCATAAACATTAAACCTTGCCAATTCGTGCCACATTTCCTGTCCTGTAGTTAACTTATTTTCCGTATTTACTCTCTTTAGCAGCTTGTTCATGCTCTGAGCACTTTGATTGTCTTCGGCGTTTGTGTTGCATCCTGTTAAAGCCAATGTAACCCAAGTAGTATAGCTGATGAAATTTATATTTTTTTGTTCATTTTTTTGTCTCCTCTATATATTATGGCTCTCTCTAAACAATTTCTTAAAAAATGATTAACTTATTTATAAACTTTCTTAATGTTTATAAAAAGATCCCGCCACCTTCGTGACGGGTCATAAAACATGCTTTTTAAACATTAAAGCGATACCCTGCTCCCCAAACGGTTTCCAAAAATTTTGGATGTGCAGGATCTCTTTCAATTTTTTCACGTAGTTTCCTGATATGGACGGTGACAGTAGAAACATCTGCAGCCGATTCCAATCCCCAAATATTTTCATAAAGCTGTTCTTTGCTTAATACTTGATTCGGATGCATGACAAAAAACACTAAAGTATCGAATTCCTTTGTTGTAAACGGGACCACTTCCCCATTTATGTGAACTCTGCGAGCTGACTTATCTATAGAAATCCCATGAACATAGATTGAATTAGATTTGGGGTGACTTCCCGCTAAACGTTCATAACGCGCTAAATGCGCTTTCACTCTTGCAACTAGTTCACTTGGACTAAAGGGCTTTGTAATATAATCATCTGCCCCTAAACCAAGTCCCCGAATTTTATCAATATCTTCCTTTTTGGCGGATACAAGCAATATCGGTATATTATGGACTGCACGTATTTGTTTGCATATCTCGAATCCATTCAATCCTGGTAGCATGATGTCTAAAATGATTAAATGATAATTTCCTTGAAGGGCGTGTTGGAGACCTGCATCACCTGTATGTTGAATATCAACACTAAAATCATTAATCTCCAAATAGTCCCTTTGCAATTCAGCAATGCTGACTTCGTCTTCAATAAGTAATATCTTTTTCACATTTCCTCACCTTTCTTCATGGAAAAGTAGACACTTGTACCCTTTCCTATCTCGCTAGTAGCCCAAATATCTCCTCCATGCTCGCCGATAATTTTTTTTGCAATCGCAAGCCCTAAACCACTTCCACCTGTCTGAGAATTTCTAGATTGCTCAGCACGATAAAAGCGGTTGAAAATATAAGGCAAAGCAGAAGATTCTATTCCATATCCATTATCTGTTACTTGCACGACTACATCATATATTCCTTCATGCAGAGAAATGGAAATGTGTTTTTCATCTTTATTCATATACTTTACACAATTACTGATTAGGTTGGCCATTACCCGTTTTAGTTTCTCTCTATCCGCTGTCACGTATATCGGTTTATGCAGCTGTTGAAGTTCAATCTGGATTCCTTGTTGAAGTAAATCCAGCTGAAGTTCATCTACGTAGTCTTTTAAATACTTATCCAGTCTGACCGTTTCAAATGTGAATGGTTCCTTTTTTAGATCCAGCTTGGAAAATAAAAATAATTCATCTATCAATGAATCCATATCTCTTGCTTTTAGGTATACAGTCGATAAATACTTGTCCATTTTCTGCGGGGTGTTTGCTACTCCGTCTTTTATCCCCTCAACATATCCCATAATCGAAGTGATCGGTGTCTTCAAATCATGAGAAATATTGGATAGAAGTTCTTTGCGATTTTCCTCATACTGAAGCTGAAGGTTTACGGACTCTTTTAACTTTTTTCTCATTTCCTCAAATTCCCTATTCAATTGTCCAATTTCATCATTCGAAGTCGCTTTGATTTCAAAGTTTAAATCTCCTGATTTTATACGCTCTGCGCCTTCTTTAAGTATTGAGATAGGTTTGATGATGCTTCTTGAAACTAAATAATTTAAAAGTCCAATAATCATTACAAACAGTAATAACAATAGCGCGAATAAAATGGGAAATGACTCGCGGGTCAGCTCGGCATAGGAGCTTGCCTTTCTCAATACAAAAATACTTCCTTCACTTTCATCAGAAAAATAAAAATCAAACTTCACATATGTGAAAAAAGAGTCTTTCATTTTGATTGTGTCCCGCGTATTGATGTTCGTTTCTTCGAACATGGGAAGTGATTGAACCAAGCCTAGCTTATCAAGTGTGGGGGACTTATACTCAATGTTATTCCCTTTTCTAACGACGATCTTAATATCTCTATGGTCAATCTTCTCCAGCTGTTCTTCGTTCAGAAGCTGATCTGGATTATTTTTTGCCAAAAGCTTTAAATCGAGAAACACACTTTCTTCTACTGCAGTCAAAGGTTTTTGGAGATAGGATTTTTTGTATAAATGTTCTATCGATTTTATATCACCTGTTATTGCAAAAGTAAGTAAAAATCCAGCAGCTAAAAATAAAGTGATGGAAATAAGAATTACGCCAACGTAGGACAACAGAAACCTCATTTTAATTGACAAATATTTCACCCCATATCGATCTTTCGATTACTCTTTTATAGGTTCACCGTTTATCTGAACAATGTTTCCCACGATATTTCTTATGCTTAAAAAAACATATCACACAAATCTTAAAATTTTCTAAAATACATAGAAAAAATTCTACTATTGTCGGTCTACTGTTCTTTAATGATTAAACGTTCCAGTTTTTTCAGAATTCGCACCATTCCCGCCGACTATATGCCAAGCCTCCTCGACGGAAGTTTTCTCTCGAATCTCGCCTGGCTAGTTTTTTGTTAAAATATTGGATTCTTCATCCCACCATTTATAATAATGGAATGGTTTCTAAATTATCCCAGATTTAAATAATGCTGCACTTCAATGGTTTAATTAATAACTATACTTTCATTTTGATGTATTATCTTAACAAAGATACGAAATAAATGAGTGATAAACCATTATAAATAAAGAAAAAGCGAACTTCCCCTTAAGGATAGTCCGCATTTTCTTAATATTTAAGAAGAGTTCACCTGTTCTTCTCATTCATTTGGTGAAACGATCATTTGGTCATCCAATCTAATATCGTCAATCGACCAAAACCAATTATTTTTCGCATTATACATTCTCCATTGTACTGTCATCGAAGAAGCATTTTCAGGAACCTTAATGGATTTAACTTCATACTTATTCAAAACATGTCCATTTTTATTATCGGAAGCAGCTTTATTGTCATAAATGAGAACCTGTTGTTTTTCCCCATTATCAAAGACAGCAGTTACTTCAGCTGTTTGCGTTCCTTCTTGTTTATAATGGGATGCAAATCCTAAATATAGATCTTTTGCACCCTCAACCTTTACGGAAAGTGAAGTCAATGTACTATCAAAAAAACCTTTTGATGATGGTGAACCGTTATCATCCCATTCATCAGGGTCCGCTACAGCTATAACACCTTGACCAAGCTCAAATTTGTTGCGATCTTGGTCTTCTGCTTTTGTCCAAAAGTCCTTTGTAGTGAAACTCCAACCTTGCCACTCCATTGTACCGGCTGGCATATTGGGGCTATTTGTAATCGACCAGCCGATAGGGACTGCATGACTCCAACTGAGAATAGAACTTGGAATGTTTTCATTCACTGCTGGCTTCAATACAGACTCTAATTGATCAAAGCTTTCTCCAAGCAACATGTTCACGAATACATTTATATTGGTGGATCCGATTTTCTGGCCACCCTCGTAAGCAGTAATCGTGAATTGCGATGAACCGGAATTTTCCTTACTAGCTGTAGCTTTAATTGGAAATATTTTTTCTTCAGTTCCTGAAAGTTCATAATCAAGTTCATTGTGTTCCATACTCCAACCTTCAGGTGCATCAACTTTAATTTTCCCTTTCACACTGCCTTTTCCATAATTTTTCATCTTCACTTGGAGCGTAGTCGATTCACCTGCCTTTACTAAAGAAGGAGAAGCTTGTGCAGAGACCATTTCCAGGGCTTTTGTCTGGCCTTCAGCCAGTAACACCTTTTTACTGCTATTGTTAAATGAATCTAGTGCTTGTACCTGAATTTCATAATCCGTACCTGGCTTAAGACCAGCTACAGGGAACTCTAAATTCTTTGGAATAGGATCCATATAGAATTCAGAAAATGCAATGAAGTCCGCGTCTAACTCCCCTGTTTCCTTGTTTTTGGATGTAATGTGGTAAGAATGTACGAGCATGTTATCTTTTGCCTGTGGAAATGTAACATTTAAACTTTTTAGTGTCGATTTTTCTTTTACAATCGAAACCTTGTCTTTAACTGCAAAAACCGGTGGTAACTGATCTCGATCGTCTGTATATGCAAAGTTATTTTTTTTAGAATGATTTTTGATCACCCATGGTTTTCCTGTCCAATCGTCTTTATGAAAGTCACGTTTTTTAATGACAACTTCATTATTATAGACTTCTACAATCATACCTTGACTAATATCCCGATATCCTTCTGGGTGAAACCCTTGAAGTTTGCCCGGCTCTAATTCCAAATAACTTACAGAAGACGTGCCAACAGACGTAAAGTCTTTTTGATGAATCGTTCTAGGGTCTTCAAGTGGATAATGAGAATGGCCTGAAAATGTAATAACTTGTGGATGTTTCTTTAATGTATTATATAAAAGTTCTTTATTTTCCTGAGTTCCCCATAAGTCACTTCCATACACAGTGTCTTTAATGTGTTGATGAAGAAAAACAAAGATTGGTTGGTCCGGATTCTCTTTTTCTGCTGCCGCTAACTTTTCTCCTAACCAGTTAATTTGATTAACGGAATATAAACCATGCGTATTACCATTTTCCGGACTTAACGCAATAAAATCATATCCATTTACTTTTTTATGATAGTAAAGAGAATCCATTCCTGTTTTCTCGAGAAAACGATTTTGTGCATTTTCTACTGAAAGTCCATTCCAATAATCATGGTTTCCCATTGTAAACATGGATTGGACATCGCCTTGTTTCTTCTCATTATAAATGGAGAAGAACTTATCATATTCAGTAGCGTATCCATAGTCCGTTAAATCCCCAACGACGACAAAAGCATCCTGTTTAGGCGCAGCTTTGTTTAATTGATCCATGGCGGTTCTAAACTTATTCATATCAGCAGTTGACCCATCATCTATATGTACATCACTGATTACAGGAAAAACGAGCTCCGGTTTACGTTTATTATCTGAATTTGAAGCTTCCGAGAATGCTTGTACACTTGATAAAGAAGTTGTTAATCCTACCGTTACAATGGTCAACATTGCAGCAAATTTATTTTTCGCTTTCAAAATCAATTCCTCCCATTTATCGTATAGACGCTTTAATTATGTAAGTATTTTGCAAAAAGATAAATATCCTCCTTATTTTTTATTTTTTTATAAATTCTTCCAATAAAATAGTAACTTTACATTATTAATACAATATAGGACCCGTGTAATTTAATTATTAATAAAACAAAAAACAAAAACCTATCGCCAATATTCCTTCCGCTCACTTAAAGTGACTATGAGGGAAAAGTTAAGATAATTTTCCGCTGGTAGAGCACCAAGCAGTTCAATCAGTTTGGTCTTGTTTGGCTTCGGATTTTTCCATTTTCAGCAGCATACTCGCTGGTGAAATTGCCAGTTGCATTGCTATCGAACGCCTCCGGTTTGTTTTCCACTTGCAAGCAATTGCTCCAGTCAGTTTTTATCGGACGATAGATGGGATTGGCTTGAGGCCTTCAATGGCCATCCTTTTCAATTTTTTATGATAGTATAATTGAATCAATGAAGTCCTACTTACATTGAAGCGATTCGTTTTCTTGCTTCCCAAACGTCACGGATTTTCATATCTATTTTTCCTTTATTAGTTTTGTAATTATCATGATGCCCTCCCCAAATTGATCCTTATTCTAAGTTTTCTAATGATAAATACTAATGAACCTATCCATTATAAAACTGACTATAAAAGTATGAAACTATTCATAAAACCGTTTATTGTTGAGATTACATAATTTTTTAAAAGAGGAACCCAGCCCTATCCGTTATCCCGTTCCATTGATTATCCAAGTATTCTAAAAAAATATTTCTAAAATGCCCTTGCAATAATAAGAGATCCTTGTTATATTACAGTCAATTAAATATTTTCTTACTTCATACTTTTTGAAGTGAGGATAGAGGAGCAAAGACCAATAGTACACATTTTGAGGAGAATGAGATCCTATGATTATTGTGGAAAGGGGAATTTGCCGAAGCGGAAAGAATCTCATGTTCTTGAAGCTGGTTCTGCTATTGAATAAATGCAGGACTGTCATATAGGAAACTATATGGAGGGCTATCTTATGCGCGGAAACATTTTATTTGAAAATATTGTTTCTACTGCAGCAGCGAATCCTCGTTGTTGCTTTTTTGCGTTTTTTCCTGATTGGCCCTAACCACCTCTGAATTTTAAAAAAATTATACAAAAGGGTGTGAAGTTATGAATTTTGGCCAAGTATTAACCGCAATGGTTACCCCGTTTAATCATAATGATGAGGTTGATTTTAATGCTACGAAAACTTTAGTTAATTATTTAATTGCCAATGGTTCTGATGGATTGGTAATAGCCGGTACAACTGGAGAGTCTCCTACATTAACTGCAGAAGAGAAAGTAGATTTATTCAAAATGGTTGTAGAGATTGTTGATGGAAGAGTACCAGTCATAGCTGGAACTGGCTCAAATAACACGAAAGCTTCTATCAGCTTAACAAAACAAGCGGAGGCAGCAGGAGTCGACGGAATCATGCTTGTTACCCCATACTATAATAAGCCGTCTCAAGAAGGATTATTCCAGCACTTTAGTGCTATTGCCCATTCAACAACATTACCGGTAATGCTTTATAATATCCCAGGGCGAAGTGGTGTGAACATGTCAGTAGAGACGATTGTCAAGCTCTCGAAAATCAATAATATCGTGGCAGTAAAAGAAGCAAGTGGTGACTTGGATGCCATGGCACAAATCATCAGCAAAACAACTAGCGATTTTACATTATACAGCGGCGATGATGGGTTAACATTACCGGTTTTAGCCATCGGTGGAACAGGTATTGTTTCAGTTGCTTCACACATAATTGGTAATGAAATGCAAGAAATGATCAATAGCTTTAAAAATGGTGATGTCCAAGGTGCTGCAACCGCACATCGCAACCTTCTTCCAATTATGAAAGCATTATTTGCTGCACCAAGCCCAACACCGGTAAAATCAGCATTGAATATGCGGGGGTTAAATGTTGGCGGGGTCCGCTTACCATTGGTCCCTTTAAACCATGAAGAAAAAAGAGCACTACAAACGGCTTTACAAACGAGTAACACAGAAGCAATTTTATTAAGTAAATAAACTTAATGATTCATTAAGTGACTCTTCAATATCGATTTTCTGATTAAAAACCATAATTAACGGACGAAATTTACAAAAGCAGTGCAAACTTCGAATGAAGTGTACTGCTTTTTATACTTTACGGATCAGTACTTAAACTAGTTGAGCAATAGTAATAGCTTTATCGATTAAAATTTTGAACAAACATTATAGTTCACCATAGAATAATGGCCTATGTTCTCTTTTAGCAATGGCTTTTTTTTGACAAGTTTTTTATCCCCCCCCCCTTTTATCTCATGTCCTTAGTTGCTTTCCTTCTATTTTGCTGCAGACTTGTATGGTTCCAAAATTCCATTTTTGTATTCCTTCTTCTACTTTTCACTCCATCACGTTTTATCAAAAAAACGTTCGAAAAGTGTACTTTTACGAACCTACCGCTTTCATAATTAGATAAATAAAGATGATCAATAAAAAGACCTAGTCGTTAATCTAGGCCTTTTTATTGATCATCTAGCAAATCCTTGCTACATCAAGGTTGTATGAAATCCTGAATAAACGATAAAAAACGACTAAGAACCAAACCCCTGATAAACATGGGTTTGGCTTTTCAGTAACTATGTTAACTAGAATCTTCTGCAACGGCATCTGTTACTACAAAATCGGCAAGGATCTACAATTACCGTCACGTCGAACGAATGAATGCTGGTATTTCCAGAAGCATCGGTAGCTTTACAAATGACCGTTGTCGTACAAGGAGGAAAGAAAGAACCAGAAGCTGGTGTACACACAACCGTAACCCCAGGACAGTTATCGCTCACTAAAGGATCAAAGTGAACGATTGCCCCATTTGAACATCGGTCATTACAAACCGTGAAGTCGGCAGGACCTTTAATCACTGGCGGTTCAGTATCTTTTACTGTTACTGTAAACGAACAACGAGCGCTTATATTCCCAGCAGCATCCGTAGCTCTACATATTACCGTAGTTGTTCCAACAGGAAAGAACGATCCAGAAGGTGGGGAACAAACAGATGTTACTCCAGGACAGTTATCATTTACAGTTGGCGGTGGATAGTTTACTATCGCCCCACAAGCACCAGGGTCATTATCCTGAGTGATGTTACCTGAACAGATGATGGTTGGCCGTTCATTATCTATTACTGTTACTCTAAACGAACAAGGAGCGCTTGTATTCCCAGAAGCATCCGTGGCTGTACATGTCACCATAGTTGTTCCAACAGGAAAGAGCGATCCTGAAGGTGGGGAACAAACAGATGTTGCTCCAGGACAGTTATCATTTACAGTTGGCGGTGGATAGTTAACAATAGCTCCGCATACACCCGGGTCATTACCCTGAGTGATGTTACCTGGACAGATGATGGTTGGCGGTTCATTATCTATTACTGTTACTCTAAACGAACAAGGAGCGCTTGTATTCCCAGAAGCATCCGTGGCTGTACATGTCACCATAGTTGTTCCAACAGGAAAGAGCGATCCTGAAGGTGGGGAACAAACAGATGTTGCTCCAGGACAGTTATCATTTACAGTTGGCGGTGGATAGTTAACAATAGCTCCGCATACACCCGGGTCATTACCCTGAGTGATGTTACCTGGACAGATGATGGTTGGCGGTTCGACATCGTTTACTGTGACCGTAAAGGAGCATTCTGCAGTTCCTCCACAGATGTCAGTAGCAGTGCAAGTGACGGTGGTTTCACCCACTGGAAATAGGGATCCAGAAGCAGGGCTGCAGCTAAAATTCACTCCAGGACAGCTAGTACTTACAGTTGGCGGTGGATAGTTAACAATAGCTCCGCATACACCCGGGTCATTATTCTGAGTGATATTACCAGGACAGCTGATGGATGGGATCCGTTCAAGGTCGCTTATGTTTCCAAATATATCTTGACTGTTATTGCTCCGAGTGTCAGTCCAAACTGAGATCAACTTTTCCGGTTCCGGCAAATCTGGAGGAATGAAGGCCGAAAAGATATAATCGCCTATAAATGTGCTCGGATTACCAAAGGTAGGATCGGCGTTAGGGTCAAAAGAAGCGTCTGTTATCCGTGTATTTGTAAATGTGGCTCCACCATTAGTCGAAACTGCTAAAAAAACATCTAGAGAAGTAGATGATTCCCGGTTTGTATAGTAAATCACGGTTACGGTGCCGCTACATGGGGAAACTGCTACAAACGGGAAAAAATTTTGGGTATTCTCAGGACTATTATCAACACGTATTGGGGCTGACCATGTGGCTCCGCCATTATCGGAGAAAGACAAAAGGATATGAGCATTTGTTGTACCGTAAGCCTGCCATACGGCATACACTCTTGCGAAGTTTGCAGAACCAAAACATTCTGATCTATCAACCGCAAGAAAAGAAAAGGTTGGGACACGGAATGCCCATGAAGGAACTTCTGCAGTTAGAGTATTAGGAACTCGTACAATAGCACTGACATCAACAGTGGGACCGAATGTTACCCCGCCATCATCTGATCGGCGAATTCGAAACGTGGCGTTAGTGAAATCTCCCTCAATCCAAGCAACATATACTTCTCCATTCGGACCTACTTGAACATTTGATCCTTGTACAAAGGGGGTAGGTGCTCCTGCAATTACCCCTGAGATTGCAACTGGTGGCAGCCATGTTAATCCACCATCTACAGATCTTTGAAGTAAAATTTGTGAGGTTTGTGGACTATTAGCAAACCTTGTATAGCTAATATAGGCATTCCCTACAAACGGACTTGTTGGTGTCTTGTCGAAGGCAAGATATTCTTTATCATCCAAGAAATTGTTATTTATTCCAGAAACATTAATGGCATTAGAAAAAGTTGCTCCATCGTCAACTGACCGATAAACAATAATGGATGCCCTATCTACTGTTGCTGAAACCGGTTGAACAGCGATGCCAGCTAATAACCACCTATTGTTTAGATCGGCGTCTATGATTGGGTCGCTAGTATTTCTAAATCCTGCTGGGACTGGGAGAAACGAAGTCGTGAATGTGGCACCTCCATTAGTGGATCGATATAACCCAAATTGAGGAAATCCATTTGCAAGCGTATAGGCGTGGGAAGCAGCAATGATTGACGATGGATTATTCGGATTGACCCCTACAGTAGGCTCATTTTCGGGCCGTCCATTTAATGTTGAGATTCGAAAATCTGTTGTGTCCACTTGCTGTATTGATATCAATGAATTATCTTCATTTTCCCCATGTTCTTCATTTGGTTCTATAATTTGTTGTATTGGTGGTGCACTCGATATTTTAATTAAACTTTCTTCCGACATTCAGAATACCACCTTTCTAAAAGTTTTTCGCTCCCAGCAAACTGCGTAGATTCACAAAGGCTGCTAGTTGAATCCGTAACATTACAAGTTGGCATTGGCGAGCATTTATATGTTTGTAAACGTCCTATATCCTATGAAAATATTAAACAAGCTGTTTGTACTTATGAAGGAAGCTTCTAATTTTTTTAAAACTTTTTCAAAAACCTGATATATTGGGTTTCTAAAAGGCTTGGTTCCTATAACATCTGATTATGTGAACTAGCACTTTTTCGTAAGTTGAAGAAGAAAAATCAAAAGCATTGTTTAACTGAGTCTATTTTAAAGAAGTAACAATCAAAAAAGTCCCGTTCGTAAAAGTGTACTTTTACAAACGGGACTTTTTTGCTATATGGGTAAAACTGTTGAATATTTGATTTCTCTGAGAGCTAGGCTTGTCTGAATTCTTGTTATGCCTAGGTTATTTAGCTTTCTAATGAACATTTCTAATTCCTTGCGTTCTTTGTTAGCCACTTTTAAAAGATAATCATACTCACCTGTTAAACAATGGCACTCTAATACTTCTGACATAGATGCTAATGCCTTCTCCAAAACTTCCAGCTTCTCAGCTTGATGTATATTTGTATTAATAAAAATAAAACATAATAAATCAAAACCAAGCTTCTCCTGGTTTAAAATTGCCACTTGTCCATTAATAAATCCTTCATTTTCCAAACGTTTTATCCTGGAATGTATAGCTGGTGGAGATAACTTCACACGCTTTGCAAGCTCAGTATTACTTAACTGTGCATCCTTTTGCAGTAAATCTAAAATTTGAATATCAACATTATCCAGAACCTTACTTATGATAGATTCCACTTAAAGTCACCCCTTTTACGATTATTCCAAAAACGGTATCATCCCAACAGCAAAACTTCATTTAATTCTGTATATCAGTAATATTTTTTAATATTATTTTAAGTTTCTTCTATTATACAAAATAATATATAAAACGACGAACTGAAATGTTAAAATTATTAATAATTAATTATGAAAATTGAAATGTCATTGTGCACAATGGCTTCGATCTTTTTTCACTTAAACTGTGAAAGATGAGGAGCAATAGGATATGCAATATTATTATTTTTCGTTATTACTTTTAACAAGTTTATTATGGGGTGGAAACTTTGTCATAGGAAAATCGCTTGTCGGTCATGCTTCTCCGATGACGTTGACGTGTTTAAGGTGGATCATTGCTATTAGTTGTCTTTTGCCAATTGTATTGTGGAAAGAAAGAAAGTTATTTCCCCCTCGAAATGCAATCCTTCCTTTGTTTTTAATGGGATTTACCGGTGTGGTTCTATTTAATCTATTACAATTTGCTGCATTAGAGAATACCTCCGCCACTAATGTTGGATTAATATCAACATTAAACATGATTTCAATTGCCGTTTTTTCATTTTTCTTTTTAAAAGAAAGAATAAATATTCTCCAAATGTGTTCGATGTTTTTTTCGCTTATTGGCGTAATGCTTGTACTTTCAAAAGGAAATATTGATCTATTTCTTTCATTACGATTTAATGCAGGTGATTTATATATGATGACTGCTGTATGCGTTTGGGGAATATATTCCGTTTGTAGCAAATGGGCAATGATAACAACAACACCCATGATGTCTACATTATATTCCGGTATATTTGGACTAATGGTTCTTCTCCCATTTAATTTTTCTAATTTTACAGTGTCAAATATAAATACTTCTTTCATACAATCTATTTTATATACAGGCGTCATCTCAACTGTAGCGTGTATGGTACTTTGGAACATTGGTGTACAAAAATTAGGTACAACAACATCAGGTATTTTCTTGAATTTTAATCCTATTTTCACTGCAATTTTAGCCTTTCTATTATTAGGTGAAAAAATGACGTGGGTTCAAGGAATTGGTACTGGTATTGTAATTATAGGCTGTTATTTGTTCTCACATTTTAAAGCGAAGGTGATTTTCAAAAAGAATTCTAGACAATCGCAGATTCAAGCTTGAATTTTTTCAAAGTCTATTAACGTAATCTCTCTCGTATATATCATTAAAGCCTGATCCAAGGTGGATACAGGCTCGTTTGTTCAAAAACTTTCCGAATTAGATATCAATAAAAAAGTGCTAATTTTCACATGTTACATACTTGCGATTCGACATCTTTTTGATACTTTCGTAAGCATTTAGAAAACTGCTTTTTTCTTGTCTTCTACTGTACGGGTTGCCTTTGCAGTCTCGACTGCTATATCATGGAGTGGCAAATATGAAGTCCAAACAAGTGTATAGAAAATTATTCACCGGGAATTTCGTTCTTTCTGTAAAATCGTGAATCTTATTTTTAGCAATATCAAGCATATCGGAAATCTACCTTTCTGAAAATTATCTAAAATCTACCAGGGGCAACTCCAGCCAGCTTACATTCATACTTTCACCCAGGCTAATAACACAAATGATGAGCATAATGGGAAAAACAATCATAAAAAAAAACACCCTTCCTCAAGATTGGCTTCAGATTTTAGACAAAAGGCATTCGGAAAAATAAAATCCGAATGCCTTTTATGAATTTACTCGCATACCATCCTTTTTTGGCTCTTCGAAAATACAGTCGCGAGATTAATGGATAATTTTTAAGGGATTACTTAGTTTGAACCAGGACAATTTCGTCAATAATAGGAATCTCTCTTTTTAATAAAGATAAGAGAGTGTCTTCGATTGTATTGTCGATTTCACAAATGGTTATGGCAGCACCATTGATTTTGGATCGCTCATTGGCCATTCGGGCTATATTGAACCCCTTTTGATAAAGAATATCAGATAATTCGGCAATCACCCCTTTTTGGTCGGAATGGCGAATCACAAGTGTTGGCCGTTCTCCTGAAAATTTAAATGGATATTCATCGAATTCCTGAACCTCCACTTTACCACCGCCTAAAGAGCTGGCCAAAACCTTTACTGTACGTGTGGCCCCTGTCAATTCTACAAGGACTGTATTCGGATGATAGCTTCCAAGCACCCTTTTCGTGAATTCATATTGTAAGCCATTTTCTTCAGCAATTTGTTTGGCATTTGGAATGCCATCATCCATCGTAGAAAACCCCAGAACTCCGGCTAATAGTGCCAGGTCTGTTCCATGACCTTGATAGGTTTCGGCGAAGGATCCCATCAGCGAGAACTTTGCATATAATGGATTTTCGTTTAATAGCTGGCGGGCAATATTCCCGATTCGGACAGCACCCGCTGTATGGGAACTCGAAGGGCCAACCATTACCGGTCCGATGATTTCATACGCACTTTGGTATTTTGCAGGCCCGCCGCCACTGTTTTTTCCGCTTAGAATCTGCTTCTTTAATTTTTGTCCAGTCGGTGTTCCAGCGAGTCCGCCTATCCCGGTTTCCCTCAACGATTCGGGCATTTGCTGTCCGACTTCATGCATCACATGAATCACTTCATCCGGTGGAATGACGCTTGCTATTCCAGCTAAAGCCATATCTGCAGCAGCTTGTGCGGTAATTGCATGTAAACCGTTGCGGATGATGCATGGGATTTCCACCAACCCAGCAACCGGATCACATACCAACCCCAGTGAATTTTTCAAAGCAATTCCCACGGCATTTCCAACCTGCATGGGTGTTCCACCGGCAAGCTCTACTAGGGTGCCGGCAGCCATTGCGGTTGCAGAACCGATTTCAGCTTGGCAACCGCCGGCTGCCCCTGATATCGAAGCCTTATTTGCAACAACCAAGCCAAGGGCAGAGGCAGTGAATATTGACTGTACTATTTGCTTTCGGGTAAAATTCCCGCTGTCAAGGGCGTGAACAAGGACAGCTGGCAAGATTCCCGCGGACCCAGCTGTTGGCGTCGCCACAATCCGCCCCATTGCAGCATTTACTTCAGATACCGCAAGCGCATTTGCAGCAGCATTCAATGTTCTGGGATTGACATAGGAATTCCCGTTACTGGCATACTGATAAAGACGGTTTCCATCCCCTCCCGTCAAACCAGTACGCGACATGACAGGACTCATTGTACCTCTGCGGACGGCCTCCTCCATTACAGTAAATTGTTCCGACATTTTTTCTGTAATCGTCTCCCTGGAACAACCTTTCTGTTGTACCTCTGTTTTGATCATCAATTCCGAAATCGTTGTATTCTCCTGCTCTGCTAGTTCAATTAACTCTTTCAAATTGGTAAATGACATGTGATCACTCCTTAAGGAAGAAGGTTCCTACGCCGTAAGCATAAGAACCGAACCCTTCTCCCCTTCTTTACTTCTGTCCAAAATATTCTGCAACTACAGCTGCCATTGCTTTTGCTGCGATGATCAGGCTGTCCTCATTAATGACAAACTTAGGATGATGATGAGGATAAACCGGACCATCCTCCGGCTTTGCTCCAACATAAAACATACTGCCAGGAATCTTTTGCAAATAGTAAGCAAAATCCTCCGACCCAGACATTGGCGGTGTTTCCAATAACGCTTTGATTTCAGGAATTCCGGCCTTATTAATTCCACTTACAACCAGTTCCGTCATGGCATCATCATTCACTAAAACAGGGTAATCATGTGAGTATATTAGGTCATAGGTAATATCAAACTCTTGAGCAAGCCCCGCTAAAATTCGCTTGAATTCAGTTTCCACTGTAGAACGAACTTCACTGGACATGGTCCTAACATCTCCCTCAAGTTCCACGCTGTCCTTTATAACATTAAATGATCCCTTTCCATCAAACGAGCCAATCGTTACTGTCGCCATATCAAAAGGATTGATTCGGCGACTGACGATCGTCTGGGCTGCAACAACAAAATGGCTTGCTGCGACAATACTGTCATTGCTTGTATGCGGCATCGAACCATGTCCGCCTTTTCCTTGGATTTTCACCTTGAAATACGAGCGTCCGGCCTGCATTTCTCCAGCACGATAAGAGACTTCCCCTGTCGCCGATAGGGACATAAGGTGAATGCCGAAAATACTATCCACACCTTCCAAGCATCCATCTTCAATCATTGCAATTGCTCCACCAGGAGGCGTTTCTTCTGCGGGCTGATGCAAGATAACAACGTTTCCCCTTAATTGATCTTTTATTTCGATCAATGCTTCGGCTAGGATCATTAAATAGGCAGTATGGCCATCATGACCGCATGCATGCATAACACCTGGATTACTCGATTTAAATGGGACATCTGCCTCTTCCATAATTGGCAGTCCATCAAAATCAGCACGAAGGGCAACCGTTTTACCTGCGAGTCCGCCTTCGATTGTCACAACCACTCCATAACCGCCAACATTTGTCCGTATTATTACATTTTTATCTTTATAAAAATCAGCAATGAATTGAGCCGTTTTTTCTTCTTTAAAAGATAATTCAGGATGTTGATGGAGATATCTGCGAATTTCTATCATTCTTTCTTTTTTCTCTTCAAGTTTTTGCATTAGTTGATCTAACATCATATTCCCCTCCTACTATTTTTCTGTTTTAACGGTAAGTATTACTAGACCGCATATTACAACGGCTATTGCCAAGGTGATGAATACGATAGAAAACGATCCACCGGCCATAGAAATTAAAGCACCGAATGCCATTGGAGCAATAAAGCCCCCAAGCGTTCCACCCGTATTGACGATCCCGATGGATGACCCAATTACTTTCTCAGGTAAAATCTTGTGCGGCCAAGAGAAAATCCCCACAAAGATCGTAGTTAATAAAAATGTAAGCACATATAAGAAAGCAATGGAAAGGGCCAATGAATTTGAAAATACTAAACCAAGAAACAACAAGGATGAAACTACCGAACAGCACAATAGCAGTAACTTTTCCTTACCAGCAAAATACTTTGTCAATAATACCCCTGCAAATATGGAGGCTATCGTTCCACCAATAGCGTTCACTGCCAGGATTATCCCAACCGTACTAATGGATAGTGTAAATTTTGTCTTTAAGAAGGTTGGCAGCCATGACATATTTCCATAAAAAGCTACATTCGCAAGCAGCATAGCAACGAATAAAATAATTACATTTCGATTGGAAATCACTGATTTAAAACTAACTTGTTTCTTTTCCGTTTTCGTTTTGGCAGTTGGATGGCTATTAGGTACCAAAAGGGCAACCAAAAGTAACGAGATCGCAAACATTGTCCCCAGTGCATAGTAGGCATAATGCCAATTCAAGTCAATCAGCCTGGCCCCGATCACAAAAGCCAAAATTCCGCCAATTCCACTCGTTGACAAAATGAGCGATTGAACAAAAGTCCGTCTTTTTTTCGGGAAATTTTCGGCGATTCCTTTTGAACAGCTTGGAGGGTAGCCTGCATGGCCAATACCAGCCAAGAAACGAATCAAAATAAACATCAATAAGCTTCCAGCAAGGCCAAATGCGAATGAAAATATTGTAATAAGCGAAAGCGAAAGCATTAGTACCTTTTTATATCCAATCTTATCTGCGAGCCATCCCCCAGGTATCTGCATTAACGAATAACCCAGGAAAAATAAACTCATGATCAAACCGGTTTGACTTGTGGTTAGATGGAATTGTTCAGCAATTGGAATAATTGCAGTCGAAATCATGTTTTTGTCCATGTAAATCATGGAATAACCAGCCATTAAAGCTGTAGTCAACAAAACTCCACCGGTATTTTTTTCGTTTGATACCGAAAGTTTTACTTCACTTTGCTTCTTAATCGTTCCTTGAGAAACAGACATAAAAGGCTACCTCCGCAATAATATTTATGTAATCGCTTTCTTGTCTTCATTATAAATATTTTAAGTATTGAAAACATTCCAATCATTGTCGAAAACATACCCCTTCATTTGTCCTTTTTCGATACTCGGCTTCACCGGACAACAAAAAAAGACCATTAAGTTTTAACCTAATGGCCTAATTTCAAAGAGATGAATGGCATTTAACGTCAAAGTGGATTGTAAAAAAAGCTCCGAATCAATGTTTTCCTCATAAATTTGCAAATCTGGATAAGCTCGCTGCTTAAGATAGGTAATGATCTCCTGGTCATAAATATACTGCTGATTGAGATTGAGCCAATTAAAGTAAAATGCACCGTTATTTCTATCGAGAATGTGTTTGCGAATTTGATATGTACCAGAAGGCAGCCCTGAAATCATGATTCTCTTTTCCTTGGTTAAGGAGCGCAAAAAGAAACCTTCGACAGAATAAGTGGGATTAACATAGGAATTGTTATAAATGGCCAATTGGTACCCTTGTTTCCCCTTCGTCAGTACAAAGTCCTCACCTTCGGCTAAAATCTCCAGTCCTATTTTCGCCATTAATTGCATGTTAAAAAACGCCGGACGTTTTATTTGATAATAATAAAGCAGGGCAATTCCATTCATTGCAATATTTTCATTATCTATATTGCTTTTTTCTAATGAATGGGTATCAATCCAAAATCCTAAACCGGAAATCTCTTTTATAATATCAAGCATATCTTTAAAAATGAGAGCTGAACGAAAAAAAGTTCCACTTAAATTTACTGTATTACCGTAGAGTGTATTCCAGTTTGTCAGGTAAATTGGTGTGCCAGCCAAGCCAGCTGACAAAAGCTTTGCTTTTAATTCGATACACGATTTCTTTATATAATCTTTTACTCCCTTAAAGGAGCTGTTATCCATATCGGTAAAATCAACTTGTTCATTTGGATTGCAGCTAAAACAAACCAGGTCAATTTGATCCATTTGCTTTAAAAATTCAGTAACAGGGACTGATAATCCTTTTTCTAAGGAAAAAGGCACTTGAACTCCGACCTTTGCGGTGGAAGCCCTCTTCTTCACAGTTTGGAAGTATTGTTGATAAAAAGTCCGCGCTTCTTGATCCCACTCCGAGAAAACCAATTCAAATTGCCATTTTCCGACAAAGGCATCGCCAAAATAACTGACAGCATGCCGTAAAAAGTCATCTAGCATCTTTAAATAACCCGGGCAGCTAACGACTTCCTTTTCAATATCCACACTTATGAATGGAACTAAACCCAGCCTTTGAAACTCGTTAAATAAAGCATCAATCTTATAATACGGCCCACCTATTTGTAAAAGCGGGTCGATTGTCGTAAATGTGGGGGAAAATAGGTTCGCGAAATAGGCATATTCAAAATGGAGCCGCTCCTGAATAAGCTTTAATTCTGCTTGAACCTCTTCATTTAAGGCATATTCCAACTGTCCAATCACCAGTAATCGCTGAGCTTTCTTCCTCACAAGAACTGGCTCTTGCGGCAGGTTGATATGTACGGCCGAAACTCCAGATTCTTTCACCTTAACACTTTGGTCCGTTTGCGAAATATACTTGCTCAATTCAATTAAAAAGTCCGGCGAATTCACCAAGGTATATTGTTCGCTTATATTATTCACTTCCTGGAAAGGTTCTTTTTTGTGAAGACCTCGATATTCGGCAGGTGTTTGATTGTACATTTCCTTAAATGCCTTGTTAAAAGCTTTCACATTTGGAAAACCATTATTTAACGAGACTTTCATAATGTTATGATCGGTATATAACAGCTCATGAACAGCCGATTTCAAACGGATTTGTTTTACATATTGTGAAAAACTCACACCAACAGACTGTTTGAAATAACGGGACAAATAGTATAAGGATAAATATTGCCGTTTGGCAATCTCCTCAAATGACATCTGTTTGCGATAATTTTTTTCAATAAAAGTTAGGATATCCCTAATTCTTTCATCCTTCATTTCATTAAATCGATTCTGCCCAAGATGTGTCGTTTTGAAATTCCGGATCAGGAGTGTAACTAACTTGTAAATCTGGCTCTTGATTTCGAGTTCACTTCCATCCAGCTCTTGGTAATGTGCGATCAAAATTTCAGCCAAGAGTTGACGGATTTGGTCAAAAAGAAGATATAACCCGTTATCCTCTTTGGATGAATGGCAGTCAAAATAACACACATGAATATCCGGATAATGCTGCCCGATGGAATCAAGGGGAATTTGCAGCAATAGAACTACATTATCTTCATGACCCTTTACGGTATGGACATCATTAGCATTAATAAGCAGAAGATCATTTTCCGCCAAGTGAAAAGAATCTTGATTGACCATCACCTCAATTTCTCCCCGGATAACGAAAAGAATTTCAATTCCTAAATGGATATGCTGTGAGTGATGGCGAATATTTTGCAAACTGATTTGGTAAGAATCTTCCATTAATGATTCAGACATGAACATTCACCTTTTTTACTGGGATTTTACCACTGCCCATCAAGCTTTAGCAAATCATGATCAAACGCTATTTTTCATGAAATAAGATGGTAAGCAAGGTTTTTCATTCTATTAGTTAGAAAAGCCACAGCACCCCGCTTATTGAAGTGAAGCAGTCAGTACAATAAGCGGGGTGCTATAAAAAAGACACATATAAAAGTAAAATAGGGTTTTCATAACCAGTGTTTTGGATACTGTCTTGTTTGAAATAAATTATTATAAATCATCGATATTAAAACTAATAATAAGGTACCTATTACAATCGGGATCAGGAATCCCCAGCCAGCTTGAGAATTGATCGAAACAAGGGCACTTGCTGCTGCGGGAGGGTGAACGGTTTTTGTAAAAGTCATGATAATTAATACAATAGCCAGTACCAGACCGATAATGAATAGGCTTTTACCAAAAAAGCTCCAAATGATAAGGGCTGATATTGTAGAGATTATATGTCCTCCAATAACATTACGGGGTTGTGACAAGGGACTTTTATGCGCACCAAAAACAATAACACAGCTCGCCCCCAGCGGAGCCAATGCCATAGGATATCCTAAATAGACAGCTATAAAACTAATAATGATAATGGCAATGAGTCCACCTGTAGCTGAAACAAAGGAATCCAAATAATCAATTCTGTCTTTTTCTCTAGCTTCGCCCTTCATTTTCTTTAAATAGGCTGTTAAACCTATGTTTTGTTGATTACTCCAACTTTTTCCAAGACTTTTCTCAAAACTTTTTTCTAATTCCATCATTTATGTATTCCTCACGTTTTCTAAGTAAGCCGACAAGTCGACAGGGTTTTTATATATTGTTATCTTACAGGAAAACAATGAATTTTTAAATATATATCTGAATATTCATTGTATGTTTTCCCCCTAAAACAATTAACAATCCCCTCTTAGTCTGTGAAGCTTACATCATAGTTGGTTATTTTATTGAGGATTTGCCATTAATAATGAGTATAGATTAGTATTAGCCGGCCATCCTGATAATCAGAACGCACCCTTTAGCTTTATAAAAGCTTGCTTATTATCATGTCTTGCTGTTATGTTCCAAAATTAATGCGAGATTTCCTTTCTTGTGTCCTTTCTCTACATATGTATGGGTTAGAATTTCTTAATATCTGTCAATGACCAGTTTTAACTTCCCCGCTTCAACAAGTTCATTGAGGAAATTTAGAGTTCCGGTGAATTTTGACTCAATATCACCTTCTTGCTGGTTGTCAATTTAATAAGAACTTCAGCCACTTCATGACGCGTGAATTCAAGTGGCGGGACCATTAATCTATCTTCATCTTTTATGTATGGGGACATGTTTCATGAAGCCTTGTTCAAACATTTTTTTGCAGTAAAAGCTGTGTTCTAGGAACAGGGGTCTTATGCCTATTTTCAGCAACTCAAACTGGCTAAAGATTTCTTCTGCATTATTTGCCATAATAATTGCCTCACCCGAATGATCTCGGTCGACAAGTATTTTTAATGAAGTATTCCTCACTTTATTTTCCCCTTCAGTAATAAGAAGAAAAAATCCATTCGTTTCGAATGGATTTTAAGCAATCAATTGCTTCCCTGATTCTTAACAATAGAATTTAAGCCCTCTTGTACTTACTGTAAATGAGCACTGCCCCATGCTGTCAAAATTTTAACCTAAGAATATATGAGCCTCTCTGTCTATAAAGCACTTTTATGATGATCAGCATATAATACAAGTCTGAATAACTATATTCGCCAATCAAATTACATAAAGTTCATTAAGTTTTTCATTGTTTACTTTTACACGATTAGGGAAAATGCACTTTCATACTTTAGATTCAATAAAAGAAGCAGCTCCCGCAACAGCAAAGACCAATATGATTGGGAAAGCGACAGGAAAATAATAATAGGTAAGTACAGTAATAAGGGAACACCAAAACCCTACACACCAATAACAACTTAAAAGCGATCCAATGAAATAACGAAGTCCTGATCCTTTTATTTCAATGATTTCCTCCAGTTGTCCAGAGGCATTTTCCTGGATGGTGGCAGTCAAGAAAGGTTTTCTGATGAATGAAGTGATTTCGTCAAATACAATTAAATGTGTTAACCGGAAGGTAGCCAATATCAAAACAAAAAAATCCAGCCATTCAATATCAAACACCTATTCACCTCCTAATCTTTCTTTTACTATTTTATGATTTGAATTTTGATTATATAAATATACATCTATAAATCCCAAATTTTATTAGCCCATTTTCTGAGAAAAATGTACCCATAAAAAGATATCCCCATAGTATGTTAATGTGTTCAAAACCTGATACTGAAGGGAAAGATGTTTGATGAAAAAAAGGAACGTCAAATCTATTCAGGGCCGACAAGTGGTACCGAACCCCATCGGACCTGAATGTATTCGTGTTACAAAAGTATATGACTGGGTTGTTCTAACAAATCGTGATCGCAATAAAGTTCAAATACCTGAGGAATGCTTTGCAGCAATTGAAGATGCACGTCATGATGGAAACACCATAACAGCTACTTGTTCGGAAGTAGTTGGTACACGAAGCTGTGATTTTATCGGAGCCATTCCAGCTAATATTCCTACTGTTCCAGGGGCCCAAATTGTTTCCCTTGCCTTCCATGTCCATATCCGGGTTCAATTCTTTTGCAACGGAGAACCAATCCCAGGGTGTAATTTCGTAGTACCAGTTAGTTTCATGGATGAAGTAATCCTTTGTTTCCCAGAGGGAACAGAAATCAACTGTAATATTTTCGATGTTCAATGTACAGTCGTTTTAAATCAAATGCTTGGTGATATGGTTGTACTTGATGTGACCATGTGTAAAGATGTTCAAGTCGAAGCTGAGGTTAAGCTAGAGGTCGAAGCTAAGTTTTGTGGACCACGTCCTGTCATTCCGATTGAAGAAGATGGGTTCATATGCCCAACACCACGATTCCCTCAACAATGCCCAACCTTCTTCCCGACATTGAACTGCGACTGCCAAGGTTCAGCAGACTTTACTGGCGAAGCAACTATTAGTGTAAGAGAAGGCGGTATTGGTGGCCTTACAACAGGACAATTGGATCTCACGGCTCTAGTTTGTGACCAATGTACCCTTTCTGGTAGCAGAATACAAGTTACCTTCCTAGATACACTAGGACCGACACCTATCGGAACACCAGATGATGATATTGACCAAAGCTTCACGTTTACAGCCAGTGACTTTAACCAGCCTGTATGTGATTTAGCAAGAGGAACGCTTACAGTAACAGGTACTGGAACTATCACACCTGCTGGAGGGTTACCAGAAAATGCTGGCTTCACTCTAACCTTAACTGATCTTGACCCAGGGGGAGATACAGCTACGCTTACAATAAATGGTTCATCTACTATGGTAATGATATCTCTGACAGAAGGAGCTAACCCTGGATTAGAGGTTGAAGTAGGAGATTGCGAACGTTTTCCTGTATAATACTAAAAACCCGAGGGATATTAATCTCTCGGTTTTTTTTGTAAAGAAACTTGAAAAGTCTAATTCCATTATTCATTTAAACACTTAGTAAATGTACCCCGTATTTTAGGCGACCCATTTATTAATTATTAGGTTACCTAAAGATTCATGTTTTCATATTTATAGAGCATACCTATAAAAGGAGAGAAAAAAATGGCATCTGATAAGCTAAGACGTAAAGTAAGAAGAAAATTAGGAATGCCTAACCCGCAGCCCATTCAACAACATCAACAAAGCACTCCCTCTGCCCTCCAGGTTCGGCCAGTACGGGCAAAAGGTTGCTGTGGAAAAAACAAATGATTTAAGTTTATCAGCCGGTACTTTTTACATCACCAATCATGTTAAGCAAAAAATGATTTCCCATTGCAAACGAGAACTTCCTTATGAGGCCTGTGGACTGCTTTCAGGGGAAAATGGAGTGGCAGAAACAATTTGGCCTATGGAAAATGTCAATAGAAGCTCATTTTCCTACTCGATGGATTTAGATCAAATTCGTCATGTATTTGATCTTATCGATAGGAGGAATGAAGATTTAATTGGTATCTATCATTCCCACCCAACTGATAGTGCTTATCCGTCAGAGGGGGATATTTCCTTAAATAACTACCCAGAGGTAGGCCACCTAATTATTTCGTTTGCAAACTCTACCCCTGAATTAAAATGTTTCAAACTAACAGAAAAAAAAGCATTTCCGATTCAAATAAAATTCGTAAACTGAATTTATTAATGTAACTAAGATACTCGCACCTCTTCCTTATGTATTCAAGGTTGAATCTGCGAGTATTCTTTTATATCCTTTTTTTCTTTCCACACAATGATTATATTTAGTTTTTTTCCTTATTAAGAAAACTGATCGTTCCACTTTTTTACTAGGTTGGAATGCTTGTATTCTTTTCCATCAAGAATCATATCAAGGGCATGCCCGAAATCAATGGCAACCTTCTGGGTGAATTTTGCAATTCTTGGAGCTAAAATGGTTGCCGGAATCCCTGCAGAAATTAACGCTATTTCCCAGTCCTGATTAGACTGTAGCTCATTTTGTACTCCATTTAATTCCGCATATCCATTTAAATCCATACTGCCGGTAATTTGTACGCCCCGTTCTTTAAAAACGATTTCTGCTTCTTTTGAACGGCGTCCAACAAGAAATACCTTCTTATTACTCAGCCATGGCCATAATGTCCCCTCATCCAAGAGGCTCTGCATGATCCAAGCACAACAAGCTTTCGATGGCATGAACTTCAGTTGTTCAAGTACAATTCGGGTTTGTTTTGCCCAAGGATCCAGTCGCCAAGGAGCTATCAAACCAGCAATGTCTGTATCCCACAAAGACCTGACCAATTCCCTCTTCATTATCTCTGGTGAAAGCGATGCGCCCGCATAAGATTCATATCGTTTAAACTCCTGAACCAATAATCCATTGGCAGGCCAGCTTAAATAGCTTATTTCACCTATCCCAAAACGGGCAAGAGAAAAACCTTTTTTCTGTTTTATCGCTTGGTCCAATAACTTTATCACTTTCGTATTATCTAATAACTGTTTCTCAAAGTGATAATTCCCTTCAACCAACCCACTTCCCCTCCCAATATGCTCTGCCAATTACCCTTTTACATCATTGTTTCTTCGTTAATAATAAGGAAATTTGATTACTTGAACTGATTTCAAGATTCTGTTCTTTAAAAAACACAAAAGCTTCTACACGAATATTGCTGTTATCTACGGGTTGAAGGACGCTTATTTGTAAATTCGTTAAAGATTCTGTTTGCCTAGGGTTAATATTTTTAGATTGAATTGGACATATCCAGGTTTCTCCCTTCTCCATTTCTTCAAACCATTCATCATTCATATATCTCCACCCTTTTGTTTCTTCATTTTTCATTACCCCCAAAGTTTCGGCAACATTCGGCGGTAATATTTGCCCAGATATTTTTATACTTTCTGAAGGGGTGGAACGCAAACAGATAACTGGATTGCGCAAAATTTCCGTTCCGATATTTTTTATATGAAGATTTCCAATAAGCTTGATTTTGTTACGCTCTTCAAGTTCTTCAATAAAAATATGATAATCTAAAAATACTTCTGCTTCATTTCTTTTAATACTAGTTGGTTTCTTTAATAAAAACCTTTTCTTTCCTGGTAACCTTTTTTCTTTTTGCATGACAGGCTCTAAATTTAACCCAGTATTTTCAGAATGAACAAACATGTTTGAGAAAAATTCAATTGGAACTAATGACAAAACAGATAAAGGCGAACTTTCTTGAAATCTGGCTAATATTCCTATTGTTATGGACATCGCATATTTTTCACCAAATTTTTCCCAAAAATCTTCATCCGCAATAACAGGATACATAATCTGTATATTAATAAAAGGGTTATTTGTACCCCTAACTACCTCATTAGATTTAAATTTTGTTCCAGTTTTTGTACATTCATAATGAAAAATATCCAATAACTTTTTATTAGAGGATTTGGAATTATGAATTAACTCAAGGATGGGCTCTTTTATTACCGGAATTTCAAAGAGTGATAAATATACATGAAAATCAGCTCTTTCTGATTCCTTCTTTTCATCCATAAGAATCACTTTTACCCCACATGCAGAAAGGAATGTTTGAATATACTCCAGCACCTTCCTTTCTAGAAGGTTCTTTCTAAAGGTGTTATGTTTAATATCTTGATCGGAAGAAAGTATAATTCTTTTACCATGCAATGCAGAACTTAAATGTACTTTGTGATTTTCAGTATCTGGCTGCACATCAAAACCCAGTTCCCTAAAAAGATAAGTAAATGCCGGGAGAGACTCATAAGGTATGGTTCCTGCCTCCTTATTTCCAACTTCTACTCTAAAATCCATTTATGGATCCCCCTTTTAATCCCAGTTCGATTTGATTTTCAAAAGGATAAATAATACCGTGCGGCTTGTTTCATCACAAACCTTATATCACCCATTATTAATGATATGTAAGAGTAATGAAGAAATGATAAAGAATAAACTTAGCGGTCTTTAATGGATTGTGAAATTGTGAGGGAATAATAAGATAATATGCAATCACCAAATTGAAATACGGTACATATAACTATTATGGAATCATTTATAAAGGGATCAGTGTTTGATTAAAACACGTCATAAGAATAAAAGATTTTTCTGTCAAGATGGTTATTTTATGAGGAGGTATTTACTTTTATCTACCAACCCCCAGCATGATTTGGAAATCGCTACGTTCTTTATTACAAAGAAACACCAACAATCTCACGAACGAGTACACCATCTTAAGTTACCACCCATAAAAATCTTGATAAACATCTCCGCATAGGAACTTCTTGGTCATTTACGGCCGCTATCTCATCCTATCTAATTGATTCCTTTATTAGAAATGGCCGGAGATTGCGAGCTGTTCACACGTGATCAAAAATAAGGAGTGGTTATTTTGTACACAGATGATGAAAAAGCCAATGAACTTCAAAAAAGTAAATTGAATAAAATAACTCCAGTTCAACTTCAGCAAATGATCATTCACCTTAGATCTGAACTTTCCCTATACAAATCAAAAATTAATGAATACGAAGTGGATTATAGTAAAAAGAAAATAAGGAAATTAATAAAACACAATGAAGAAATGATAAATGAACAAAGAGCATATCAAGAACTAATCAATCGTAAGGAACATGAAAGGAAGAGTGCAGAATCCAAGGTTCAGAAAATGGAGGAAGAAATAAAAAAATATAAGACCGAACTACAGTACGTAACCAAAACAAACGACCAAAAGCAAAAAAATGACATGAAAACTCTTGAAGATAAGAATAAAACATTACAAAGGGAAATTGCTTCTCTTCAAAAGAAAGTTCAAGATTATGAGTCTGCTCAAAAACAAAATGTAAAAGATGAGGAATTTAAAAAGTTCGGCCATGAAGGTTTTAAAAAAATGGCGGATGGGCTTACAGAAGTGAAATCACTTCTTGCTCCAGTAAATAAAAAAATAACTAATTTAGATGTACAAAGCATTAATTTAGAGATTGAGAAATTAGTTGAAACAGTTATGTTTTATTTTCAAGAGCAAAATACATTCAAAAAAGAAATTCAAGGATTAAAAGAAACCATTCATTCACTCAATGAAAAAGAAATGAAATATAAAAATGAAATGAATCATCTTACTAAAACCATTGATCTTTTATACGATCAAGAAAAGCAATATAAAGTGGAGATTAATAATTTAGAAAAAGCACTATCAGATAAGGAAGAGCTTCATAAACAAGATATTAAAAAATTTAAACATGAAATTGAAAATTACATTTCAAAGATCGGCCACCTATCGGAACAGGAAAGCCAAGATAAGGCGGACATTGCAAATTTAGAACAGATGATTATCGATCTAACGGAAAAAGAAAACTTCCAGCAACAAGAAATCGATCTGTTAAATCAAACGATTAGCGTTGTATCTGAACAGGAAAGTAAATATATAGTTGAGATTGAAAATTTAGAGAAAGCCATGATCGAACTTACTGAAAAGGAAAATCATCATAAACAAGTTATCGAAAACTCTAAACTTGAAATTGAAAATAATACTCAAATGATCGACCACCTATTGGAACTGGAAAGTCATTATAAGGTGGACATTGTAAATTTAGAGCAGATGATTACCGATCTAAGGGAAAAAGAAAAATACCAGCAACAAGAAATCGATCAGTTAAATCAAACGATTAGCGTTGTATCTGAACAGGAAAGTAAATATAAAGTTGAGATTGAAAATTTAGAGAAAGCCATGATCGAACTTACTGAAAAGGAAAATCATCATAAACAAGTTATCGAAAACTCTAAACTTGAAATTGAAAATAATACTCAAATGATCGACCACCTATTGGAACTGGAAAGTCAATATAAGATGGACATTGCAAATTTAGAGCAGATGATTACCGATTTAAGGGAAAAAGAAAAATACCAGCATCAAGAAATCAATCAGCTACATCAAACGATTAGCGTTGTATCTGATGAACAAGAAAATAAATATATAATAGAGATTGAAAACTTAGAAAAAGCCGTAATCGAACTTTCCGAAAAGGAAGAGCAGCAAAAACAAGTTATCGAAAGCTTTAAACAGGAAATTGAAAATTATGTTCAGACAATCGACCACCTCTCGGAAAAGGAAAGTCTGGATAAGGTGGACATTGAGAATTTGGAACAGATGATTACCGACCTAAAGGAAAAAGAAAACTTTCAGCAACAAGAAATCAATCAGTTAAATCAAACGATTAGCGCTGTATCCGAACAAGAAAATAAATATATAATAGAGATTGAAAATTTAGAAAAAGCCATGATCGAACTTTCCGAAAAGGAAAATCATCAAATACAACTTATCGAAAGCTTTAAACATAAAATTGAAAATTATAATCAAATAATCGGCCACCTATCCGAACAGGAAAGTCATTATAAGGTGGAAATTAAGAATTTGGAACAGATGATTAAAGATCTAAAGGAAAAAGAAAGATACCAGCACCAAGAAATCGATCAGTTAAAACAATCGATCAGCGCTGTATCCGAACAAGAAAAAAATTTATATACGTTGGAGATTGAAAATTTAAAGCACACGATTAACAATTTAAAGGAAAATGAAATTCAACATCAACAAGAAATCGATCAGTTACATCACACGATTAGCATTGTATCTGAACAAGAAAATAAAAATAAAGTGGAGATTGAAAGGTTAGAAAAAACCATAATCGAGCTTTCCGAAAAGGAAGAGCAGCAGAAAGTAGTTATCGAAAACTTTAAATATGAAATTGAAAATTACACTCAAATGATCGACCACCTATCCGAACAGGAAAGTCAATATAAGGTGGACATTGCAAATTTAGAACAGTTGATTAAAGATCTAAAGGAAAAAGAGAACTACCATCAGCAAGAAATCGATCAGTTAAATCAATCGATGAACGTTGTATCTGAACAAGAAAATAAATATAAACTGGAGATTGAAAGTTTAGAAAAAGACATGATTGAACTTTGCGAAAAGGAAAATCATCATAAACAAGTTATCAAAAACTTTAAACAGGAAATTGAAAATTATACTCAAACGATTGACCACCTATCGAAACAGGAAAGTCAATATAAAGTGAACATCGAGAATTTGGAACAGATGATTACTGATATAAAGGAAAATGAAAACTTCCATCAGCAAGAAATCGATCAGCTAAATCAAACGATTATAGTTGTATCTGAACAAGAAAATAAATATAAAGCCGAGATTCAAAGCTTGGAAAAAGCCATGATCGAACTTTCCGATAAGGAAGAGCAGCATAAACAAGTTATCGAAAACTTTGAACAGGAAATTAAAAACTATACTCAAATGATCGGCCACCTATCGGAACAGGAAAGTCAATATAAGGTGGACATTGCAAATTTAGAACAGTTGATTATAGATTTAAAGGAAAATGAAAACTTCCATCAGCAAGAAATCGATCAGTTAAATCAATCGATGAACGTTGTATCTGAACAAGAATATAAATATAAAGCCGAGATTGAAAGTTTAGAAAAAGACATGATTGAACTTTCCGAAAAGGAAGATCATCATAAACAAATTATCGAAAACTTTAAACAGGAAATTGAAAATTATATGCAAACGATTGACCACCTATCGAAACAGGAAAGTCAATATAAAATGAACATTGAGAATTTGGAACAAATGATTTCCGATTTAAAGGAAAAAGAGAACTATCATCAACAAGAAATCGGTCAGTTAAATCAAACGATTAGCGTTGTATCTGAACAAGAAAATAAATATAAACTGGAGATTGTAGGTTTAGAAAAAGCCATGATCGAACTTTCCGATAAGGAAGAGCAGCAGAAACAAGTTATCGAAAACTTTAAACAGGAAATTGAAAATTATAATGAAATGATCAGCACCTTATCGGAACGGGAAAGTCAATATAAGGTGGACATTGCAAATCTAGAACAGATGATTATAGATTTAAAGGAAAATGAAAACTTCCATCAGCAAGAAATCGATCAGTTAAATCAAACGATTAGCGTTGTGTCTCAACAAGAAAATAAATATAAAGTGGAGATTGAAAGTTTAGAAAAAGCCATGGTTGAACTTTCCGAAAAGGAAAATCAGCATATAAAAGTTATCGAAAACTTTAAACAAGAAATTGAAAATTATGTTCAGACAATCAACCGCTTATCGGAACAGGAAAGTCAATATAAGGTGGACATTGGTAACTTAGAAAAGGCTAATAACCGACTTACCGAAAAGGAAGACCACTATAAGCAAGAAATTGATCATTTACATCAATCCATCCGTCTGGTTTCGGAGCAAGAAAATAAATATAAAGCCAAGATTGAAAACCTAGAGCAAATGATTATTAATTTTAAGGAATATGAAAATCAACATCAACAAGAAATCAATCAGTTACATCACACGATTGCTCTTGTTTCAGAGCAAGAAATTAAATATAAAGCCGAGATTGATAACCTAGAGCAAATGATTATTAATTTTAAGGAATATGAAAATCAACATCAACAAGAAATTAATCAGTTAAATCACACGATTGCTCTTGTTTCAGAGCAAGAAAATCACTATAAAGTGGAGATTGATAATTTAGAAAAAACGATGATGAATTTAAAGGAAAATGAAAATCAACGTCAACAAGAAATCGATCAGTTAAATCAAACGATTGCGCTTGTAACGGAACAAGAAAATAAATATAAAATGGAAATTGAAAGTTTAGAACAGACGATTAACAATCTTAAGGAAAATGAAAGTCAACATCAACAAGAAGTAGAACAGTTAAATCACACGATTGCGGTTTTTTCAGAGCAAGAAAATCACTATAAAGCGGAGATCGATAATTTAGAACAGACGATTAACAACCTAAAGGAAAATGAAAATCAACACCAAAAGGAAGTTGATCATCTAAAACAAACGATTGCTCTTGTTTCGGAGCAAAAAAATCACTATAAAATGGAGATTGATGCTTTAGAACAGTCGATTAACAATCTAAAGGAAAATGAGAATCAACATCAACAGGAGATCAATAATTTAACAGATTCCATAACAGACTTTACAGAAAAAGAAAATAATTATATTCAAAAAATTGAAACCATAAATAAAACGTTAGAGGATCAAAAAGAAAAAGAAATACGTTATAAAGATGAACTGGCAAAATATATTCAAGGACAAGACAAAAATTATTTACAACCAAGAAGTAAAATGGATAAACCTTTTAATAATAATGGAATAGAACAGCAAATTGGAAATACTCGTGTGAATTTTGGGGATGTCAATTCGCCAAATAACAAAGAGGTAATTCAACCAAATGCGTTTCGATTCTCGAATGAAACAATCCAACAAAAAACTACAACCAGAAATTTCAATAAACAAACATCACATTTTCAAACACTCTATCCCCCAAATAAACCGAATTACACAGAAATTGATAGAACACAACAAAATTATAGTTCCGGGATAATGTCATCGTATCAGAAAAGAGATTACCCAGATACTAAATTTAAAAACACTCATACAGATTCATTAGATATGTTTTATAAAAATCATCCTTTATATAATTTACATTCGGGAGCGCAAAAAACACCAATAGATCCCTTTAAGAATTATAGAAAGCATAAATAATAACCTTATTACCTTAAAGCAACAACTACTCACAAACGAAAATCAAGGATCGTGATACCCCCCTCTTAACATCCATTTCACAGTCCTTGATATTTTTTTATAATGAAAACTTCGTTACAAAAGGAGAGATAAATGAAATGAAAACTCATCCTTTAATTTCAATAATATTCCCTGCCAAAAATGAAGGGGAAAATGTGAAAAAAACTCTTGATTCATTATTTTCAGTTGAAACACAGTATTCCTTCGAAGTGATTATTATAAACGATGGATCATCAGATAATTGCTGCGACTTCCTTAATACCTATAATCATTCAAACCAAGTTAAACTTTTTCAAACAGAAGGAATTGGAGCTGCTAACGCACGAAATTTGGGTGCAACAAAAGCTTCTGGAGAATTCCTGATTTTTTGCGATGCCCATTTACAGTTTGAAGATTTCTGGATCGATCATATTATAGAACCACTGATTACAGGAAAATCGGATGCAGTAACCCCGGCAATCGCCTCGTTTGGCAATTCCGACTTCATTGGCTATGGTCAAACCTTAAAGTCAAACCTTAGAATTAAATGGAATTCTAAACAAAATGACCTCTTTGAAACTGCCGTATTACCCGGAGGATGCTTTATTATCCCCAAAAAAGTGTTTGAAGAGGTTGGCGGATTTGAAACAGGATTTAAAACTTGGGGACATGAAGATGTAGAGCTTTCAATTAAGCTATGGCTGTTTGGATTTCGCTGCCACGCCCTGCCTGGTGTGAAAATAATCCATTTATTCAGAAAAGCTCACCCCTATGAAGTTAGCTATGATGAAGTTTATTATAATTTATTAAGGATGGCCTACTCTCATTTTAATACTTATCGCATACAAAAGTGCAAAAAACTCATGATCCATGTAAAAGCAAACCCTATTGAATCCCAAGTGCTCCTTGATGGAGTTAAAAAGCAGCGACAGGCCTACTTTCAAAAACGAAAATTTGATGATGATTGGTACTTTGCCAAATTTAATATAGATTTCTAGATTTTACGAAGCGCCCTATCTCCCCAAAAGTGTCATGTCGTTTTTATAATTCCTTTCTAAACACACCAAACTGATGAAAGGTGAGAATGTAAATGAAAGAGCTATTTACAAATATTTATAAGAAAAACATGTGGGGAAATTCTGAGTCTGTATCTGGTCCGGGTTCATCACTTACTCAAACCAAAACACTCATTCAGGAATTACCGAGTATATTAAAACAGCTTCAAATAAAAAAAATGATAGATGCACCATGTGGTGATTTTAATTGGATGAAGGAAATATACAAAAATACAGAATTATATATTGGGATTGATATCGTTGATGAAATAATAAAAAAAAATAAAAAAGAATATCCATTAAACAAAGTACAGTTTTTCCATATGGACATTACAAAAGATTGTCTACCTACAGGTGATTTGATCCTTTGTAGAGATTGTCTTGTACATTTTAGTTTTTCTGATATTCATTTAGCTTTAAACAATTTTAAAGCAAGCCAGTCGAGGTATTTATTAACGACTACATTTACTACCCTTACGAGCAATCATGAAATACGAACAGGAAGCTGGCGCCCTCTTAATCTAGAGATTGATCCATTCAACTTTCCAAAACCGATCTTGGTTATTAATGAGAATTGTACGGAAGGAAAAATGAAATATACGGATAAATCACTAGCTTTATGGGATTTGAATACCATCAATTTTTAAAATAGATTGAATGAGACGAATAAAAAGGATTTTCCTATGAAAGCTCGTATTTCAGAGCTATGACTACCTTAATTACATCTAGCCCATTAGTAAACAATAGCCTTTATGAGGGGCTGCTTTGTAGGAGGAGAAAAATTGAAGATCAATAAATATCCAACTGCTACATCACCACTAACCTCCATTATCATACTTACCAGAAATGGCCTTTCTTTTACAAAAGAATGTATATCGAGCATATTTCGCCACAGCAAGGAAAACTTTGAATTGATCTTAGTTGACAATGGGTCTACGGATGGGACCGTTGATTTTCTAAAAACGCTCCCTAACTCCAAGGTTATTGCAAATAAAAAAAATAAAGGATTTTCCGGCGGATGCAATCAGGGCTTTACCATCGCAAGAGGAGAAAATATTGTCCTTCTAAACAATGATACTATTGTTACAAACGAATGGTTACGCAGGCTACTTTGGCAACTCAATAAAAATCCTTCCATTGGCATCGTTGGGCCCAGATCAAATAATGTCGTCTCACATCAGGCAATTATACCAACTACCTACAAGACAATGGACCAAATGCAAAAATTTGCTAAAGAATGGACACAAAAGCATGATCAGCAAGGCTATGAAGTGGATTACTTAAGCGGCCTTTGTATGATTTTTAAAAGAAGTTTGATTGATATGATTGGGGGTCTTGATGAACGCTTTTCCCCAGGGTATTTTGAAGATGCAGATTTCAGTATAAGAGCTCGAATTTCCAATAAAGAACTATGGGTAGCAAATGATGTTTTTATTCATCATTATGGCAGCAGCAGTTTTAGGTTAAATAGAGCATTACAGAATAAAATCATCCTAGACAGCCGAAAAAAGTTCCTTCTTAAGTGGAAGATGAGTGATTTGAAAGAAATTAAAGAAACTGTGGAACGCGAAAAGCCTTTCAAACGGGAACATCATTACATACCCTTTTGAAGGGCTTTTTTATTTTCAAAAAAGAATTTTCCACTCAAAAGGTTCTTCTGTTTTAAATTTAGATAACAACGAATGGTCCATTTTAACTGGATTCGTAACCGGAAGCTTCAGCTTCATCGCTATCTGTTTTTCTATAGGATGTAAACAATTGTTCAGGCTAATATAATAGTTTTCATGCCTAAATAGGGTGCCATCCGGCAAAATAGGTGTTCTTTCGGATAATTCCTCAATAGGTAAACCATCTGGTAATTGGGCTAATAAATGTTCATCAACGGATATTATCTTATCCCACCTAAAATTAAAATCTCTAAATGCTTTTTCATTTTTAATGAGGTGCTTATAATTATTTTGTAGATAATATACAGCTGGGTGATTTTGCGCCTTCACGAGCCTTTGATTCGGAAAAAGCAAAAAGTTTATAAATACCTGACTATCGATAGGTGTCCCCTCTTTATATTTGAAGAGAAATGGATCTGGAATCTTTACAACCATACCAGAATCATATTTTAATTTTGAAAACACTTCTTGGAAAATCTTTCTCCGTACTTGATTTTCAATAATGTAAGTCTCAGAGGAAGGCCCTCTCACAAGAGTTCCGTTTGGTATGTTCTTTGGCAAATGAGTATACAGCCTCTGGAATGATTGATCATCTTTAATCGCGATATCTAAAATTTCTGGAATAGGATGAAATGGCTTATATTTAGTTAAACGACTCCAAAAAGCTGCATCACCATTATACCAGTATGCTTGATCATCATTCCAGTAGCTTCCAAATTCCTTGTATATTCTTTCTGCAAGATTCCGAGTATGCATGATTGAACAATGATCAACAAACCCCACAGGATTCTTTAATACTCCATATGTTTTCCGTACTGTTTCCTTTTCAACTCTTCCAAATTCGTTTATGGTTTTCACCAATTGTTGTGAATATACGATTTCTATAGAAGGATTTTGATTCAATGCTTTTACCATCGTTTCGAAACGTGAAGGAAAAAATGAATTGTCATCCGTTAAATAAGTAAGATATTTTCCTCTTGTCTTAGGAATCGCTTCATTAATCAATGTTGCATACCTTGTTGTTTTGTATCTATCACCATCTTGAATGTTACTGTTAAAATAATGTATTCTTGGCTTATTTATATATTGCTTTATGATTTTTACTGTTTCTTCATTGGAGTTATCGTCCATGATAAAAAGTTCCCAATTCTGATACGTTTGATTGAGTACACTTTCTATGGCTTTACCAATTGTATTGGGTTTGTTGTAACTAGTTAAAATGATTGATATTATATGAGTCATATGATTTCCTCCACATATATGGATTTGATTTACGACCTACTTATTTTACATTTTCAATAGTAGTTATTACCCCTTTATTTTCCCTTACCTTTTTTGGTTCATGCCCTTAATAAGTACTTCTGCCACCTCAGGGCGAGTAAATTCAGGTGGTGGAGTAAGACCATCATGAAGCATTTCTCTGACTTTCGTTCCACTTAAAATGTACCTATCATCAGCAGAATGAGGGCATGTCTTCAATGAAGCCATATTCATACACTTTTTACAGTAAAAACTATGTTCAAAAAACAATGGTTTAAAACCTATTTTCCTAGGGGCAAACTGACTAAAAATTTCTTGTGCATCGTACGTCCCATAATAACTTCCTACACCCGCATGATCACGGCCAACAATAAAATGTGTGCAACCATAATTCTTTCAGACAAGCGCATGAAAGACCGCTTCCCTTGGACCTGCATAACGCATAGCCGCTGGATATATGGCAAGTCGAACTCGATCCAATGGGTAGTAATATTTTAATAAAATTTGATAGCTTTCCATCCGGGCATCTGCAGGTATATCATCCTTTTTTGTTTCACCCACAAGAGGATGTAACAAAGGCCCATCAACAGTTTCTAATGCTGTTTTTTGCAAATATTCATGGGCCCGATGGACAGGATTTCTCGTTTGAAATCCGACAACAGTATTCCACCCTAGGTCGGAGAACATCTTTCTAGTTTCGCTAGGATTCATATAAAATTCCTCAAACGGCTTATGTGAAGACCTATTTAATTGATAAATAGGGCCTGCAACATACATGTCCCCTTGCTCAAATAACCTTTTGACCCCTGGGTGATTAGAATCTATTGTTTTATAAACGAGGCGTGCTTCTTCTTGTTTATCATATTCGAACATTTCCTCTAACTGAATGACCCCAGACAGTTCTCCCTTATCATTGTATAGAGCAACTTCATCCCCCACAGTTATATTTCTTCGCGTCTTCCTTTGTTACAGGTAGAGTAACCGGAAGCGTCCATGGTAATCCGTTTGCAAGATGCATATTTTTTATGACGCTCTTGTAATCTTCTTTCCCCATAAATCCAATAAGTGGACTAACCCCCCCCCCCCGCAGGAGATCATTTCAACATCCGAAATATTCCATTTTGTGATAATTAGGGATGAAAGGGATTGACTCTTATCCAAATATTCTTCACGAGGAATTCCTGTTAACTCAGGATTAATCAGCTTGCCGCCATGTGGCTCAATTATGTTTCTTTGAACATCCACATTTAACACCTCAATCATCAGGTATGTTCTACATTCGTTTTTCTGATTTAAATATCTTTATTTTCTAAATACTCATTATCCTTTAGGAAGTTTATAATCTGAAGCACACATTCTTCAATAGAATATTGATTGGTTTCAGTAATGATTCAGGGTTTACCGGTTCTTCATAAGGAGCTGAAATCCCTGTGAAATGCGTGATTTCTCCTATTCTAGCTTTCTTATATAATCCTTTGGGATCTCGTTTCTCACAGGATTCTAGAGGACACTTGACATAAACCTCAAGAAACTCACCCTCATATACCTTTTTTCTGACATCATCACGGTCACTAGCATAAGGCGAAATAAATGTGGCTTATACTACAATCCCGCTATCGACAAAAATTTTGGCAACTTCCCCTATTCTTTCTATATTTCCCTTGCGGTCTCCAGAACTAAAACCTAGGTCTTCATTTAATCCGTTCCGTAAATTATCACCATCTAAAATATATGTCGAGATCCCCTTCTTATGTAGTCTTCCCTCAACCATATTCGCGATTGTTGACTTACCTGAACCTGATAAACCTGTAAACCAAAGAATATAGCTTTTATGACCATGTAAAGCTTGCCTAAGCTCTTTTGTAACGGAAAAAGAATGATGAAAGATATTCTTTTGTTTACCCATGTAATCTCCCCTATATTTTTATTGTAGAACACGCTTTTTATTATTCCCGATGGCCACGACTAATGACACTGTCCAACCAATTAATATAAGCAAGTAAATAACGGGAGAGAAATAATCATGAATAGACAAAGTGTTAATCAACGTTCGAGCATTAGTCAATATAATAAATCCCCCAACAAGGACTCCCAATAAATAAGAAGGCAATTTTGTAACGATCCATGCAGCAATGGGTGCGTCAATAATTCCCCCTGCCATAAGTGGGTTACCCAAAACCAGTTCACATCCTGCCAACCTAATGCAATTTGAAATCCCAAACTTGCAGAAATAGCAATAGCAAACTCACTTGTATCCACTGTACCAACTACTTTTCTAGCAGCTACCCCATTTTGTGATAAAAGGACTGGAGTTGTAATCGGGCCCCATCCACCCCCGCCCGTTGCATCTGAGAATCCGGCAATCGCTCCTAAAAAGATCAATTTTTTTTCTAGATAAATCAATTGGTTTTTTTTCAACGACAGGGTTTAACAACATAAAACGAAAAAGTACATATACACCAAGAATCAATAGAAAAAAAGAAATATAGGGCTTTACTATATCACCAGGTAAATTACTCAAAAAGTAAGCTCCTGTAAATGCCCCAACAGACCCCGGAATGATTAATTTAAAAAGTACTTGCTTATCCACGTTTCCGAATTTCACATGAGAAACACCAGATGATGCAGTGGTCACTACTTCAGCCAAATGTACTGATGCCGAAGCGACAGCCGGAGCAATTCCAAAGGTCAACAACATCGATGTTGAAGTAACCCCGTACGCCATACCTAAGGATCCATCAATAGCTGAGCAAAAAAAACGATAACTGCAAAAATAATAAGTTTTCTCATTGGTGGACCTCCCGCAAACGACTTTCATTTTGTGCACCCATCATGATAATAAAAGTGCTGTACCAGTGTATATACACTTGTGAAATAAAAAACCAAAGAATGAAACGTCTCTACAAAAAACGGAAATCTTGGAGTTAGTATAGTTTCATGGTCGCATCATAGTTAATTTCTTACCTAAAAGCTATCATGTTAGAGAAGGGATGTATCCCCGTCGGTAACAAAAGTGCATGCAAAAAATACAATGATGTTCCTTAATAAATGGTGGTCGATCGTTATCATTCTGGTAGCTCAAAATGAATTATTTAGACACTAGTATGGCTAGCTGAAATGACTCTAATAAAGAGATCATAAGTTATATTCTACGGTATTTGAAGGCTTGACAATGGCACACCAGATGAATTTGCAAGCTACACAAACAAAATAATGAGCAATAGGCAGATAGAGTGTTTTGACCCAATTAATTTAATTAAGAATAAAATTCATCCTTTACTTTAATACAACTCTTCGTAAGTTATCATCTTATTACTCTAGAAATTTATACCACTGTTCATTTCCATTATATAAACTTAAGGAATGTAGAGCAGCTTCAGTGAGTTGCGGTAATTGTAAAAATTTCAAAGTTTCATTTATAGAGAGGTGATTGGCAATAATACTTTCATAATTAATCATAATGTAAGGTACTTGAAAGTGATCCAATGTTTTAAAAACATATGGATAAACATTTTTTAGATTGTTATATCCTTCATCTTCATTTTTGACATGGTTATGATGTATTTGAGACTTACATGCAGCATGCCAATCTCTTGCAGTAACTACTGCCTGTACATAATAGCCCTTTTGAAGTAGTTGTTCAATATACTGTTGAATATCAGGCCATTTTCCTCCATGCGGAACACTTCTCCTAAAAACAATTGGATGTTCAGGTATTTATAAACTATTTTATCTTCAAAAAAAAGATGGTAATACACTTCAGTGGATTTTTATAGTCCATTTTGATGAATTTTATTTCTCTAAAGTCTTAATTGATTAGTCTAGCTTTTGTAATCCTTTTCAAAGAGAAATCACCTTCCTTTCCTAATAAATTGAAAACATAAAAATCCATTTATTATTAAACACATATGATTATTTTCTTTTTCATTTAAGCTATCAATTGGTGCTGAAACTCCGTTTACAAGGGAATAACTGTGTAGCAACAAATTATCCCCCCTTTCCGTTTACTTGTCGAGCTAACTGAGTATCTAACAAACACTATAATGCACACCATCAATAAATATTAAATCCGCTAATGGGAGACAACAGAATTATATCCAGATTTACGTCTATACCTATATTTTTATAAAAACCATGGACTGTTATCAAGAATACATTTAGCAGTAAATCCTCGTTAAATAACTATTTTAATTACTGTATTGTGGATGAAATTTTCGCGAAAAAGCTATTAATTCCTTCACATCCGAACCGAAAAAAATGAATTTCCATCAAATAAGCAATTTACGAAAAATTTTAAAAAAGTTCTCACTTTATATTATTCATTAATTTAAAACATTGTTCCTTTTATAAGGAATCCTACTTAATTAATTCATAAGAATTCTACAATAAAACAAGGAAATATAATGTTTTTAAATGATACTGCACATTTCCTTGCTTAATACATAAGTTATAGAACTGATGATAATGGAAATGAAATAAGTTTCTAAACAAACAAAAAAGGGGTTATTCATATGGGGTTTAATACCCGTAAAATTCAAAGAAATGGTGTGGAATATATAGTAAATGACTCCCCCTCTTATCAAGGGTTCTGGAATAGCTTTAGTTATTGGGAAATTGAAACCTTTCAAATTTTCGACAGATATTTGAATGCCGGTTCAACGTACCTTGATATTGGAGCTTGGATAGGCCCTACTGTGCTTTATGGGGCCCAAAAGGCAAAGCATGTTTATGCAATAGAACCAGATCCAATCGCATATCAAGAATTAACTAAAAATTTGAAATTAAATGATACTATTTTTTCAAAGGTAACATGCATTAATTCAGCGATGTCAGAAAAGGAAGGAAATATTACCTTATTTAAAAGGAACGAGTTAGGTGATTCTATGTCAAGTATTCTACCAACACGTTCAGAAAAAGATTCATGTGAAGTAAGAGCTATTTCAATAAATGAGCTCATTCGCCACTATGACTTATCTGAAATAAATTTTATTAAAATGGATATTGAAGCCGGGGAATATTTCTTGATTCCTTCAATTTCAGAATACTTAAAAAACAATAGACCAACGTTGAATTTATCTATACATCCACCATTTCTTTTCGAAGCGGAAAAATTGAAATTGACCAGGGATATTCATTCTGGCTCATCTTACCAAATAGAAGCATTAACCAAAAGAATACTGGAAAGCCTTGAATTCTATAAATATATTTATGACCCACAAGGAAACTTAACCAATAAAGATGAAATCTTAAATCTGAAGGATAATGGCATGTTTATTTTTACAGATGAACCTTGGTAATATAAATTTTTTAATAGATAGATTATTCTATCCTACATGAGGTGAACATACTTGGTATTAGCTTGGAGACTTCAATATTTAAGACTCCAAGCTAATACCATTACAAGATTTAAAAGATGGTAACAAAAAATGAGATGCTTGCCATTATAACATTTGAATTTATGTCTTTGTTATTATTCAACATTTACTAAGAAACATTTTCAAAGCATATTATATAAAATATAATTATTTATATATTACACCAATCCCATATCCACCTTGATTCCAATCATTAACAAGCTCCAGATATTTATTATCACCTTTAATTTTTCGCCAATATTCAGGTACTACCCCAACTCCTTCTGGCAGGCCAGGGACTATGTCATGCAACCCGATTAAACCTCCAGGCTTTACTAAGGGAGCATATAGATTGTAATCTTTTTCCACCTCCATGTGATCACCATCAATAAATAGAAAATCTAACATGTTACCTTTCAGTATATGCTGTACTGTGTTTAACGTTTCATGGAGTTGTGAATCCCCCTGTATTAGATGTAACTCCTGATTTTCAGACGTTTTAAATCGATCAACTTTAAGAATATCGACTCCTATTATTACCGCGTCCTCTGAAGCAACTTCACCAAATCTTTTTAATGTGAATCCTTCCCAGTTTCCTATTTCAAGTATATATTTAGGTTTACGCTCTCTTAAGATTTTCAGTAAATCCTATATCTCACTCTCTATTTGTTTCAATTTTATTCTTCCGTTACATATTTTGTAAGATTATAAATATATAACTCCCTGTTTGTTTGAGAACATTCTTTAATTTTCTTAATTGAAGTATGAGTATAAGTGATATCTATCCCGTTTCAAATCAATCCAGTCTTTTAATTCTTGAAGCATTTTACTATGATTAGGGACTGAGTAATTAAAGTCTACTCGAGTATTAAGAAGGCTCATGTCATAATTAAAAATATTACATCTTTCAATCTCAACATCCTTTTTATTAAAAAACTTTTTAAAAAGAATCAACATTTCATATTTCGATATTTTATTTTTTGCGCCTAAGTGTACAAGACCATATATATCCTGTCGTATGCTCCACTCAATCATTCTAGCTAATTCAAGTGTTGTTATTCCGTTCCAAAATACTTTTTCATAACCTTTTACAGTTCCCTTCTGATTCATAAACCAATGAAATAGCCCAATCCCTTCTTGTTTTAATTCTGGTCCTATAATCGATGTTCTGATTGTTAAGTTTTTACCACCAGATACTTCCCCCAAACTTTTGGTTTTAGCATAAATGGATAGACCATCTTGTGGGTCATTTTCAGTATAATTTCCCTTTTCCCCAGAAAAAACACAGTCAGTGCTTATATGAATTAAACGAAAGCAATACTGATAACTGTAATTTTCTAACTTATGTGGAAACAGACTATTTACATAAATTGCTTCAGTATTCCTTATTCTTGCTTGATCATTAAGGATTCCGACAGCATTAATTACAATATCAGGCCTGATTCTTTTTATTAAAGTCTCTACACCTGATTCATCCTCGACATTTAATTGAATCTCTCTCATATCACTATCCATCTTATACCTAACGGTATACCAAACTTCATGATTAGCTTCGCCTGACAAATAATCTTTTATCATATGACCAGCCATACCTTGACCGCCAAATATAAGGATTTTCAATCCAAAAAACCTCCTTTTTCTAACATCAGCCTAATCTCATCTGGTGACATTAAATCCCTATTAGAATCATATTTTTCAAAGTTTGCTTTTGGAAAATTAGCATAATACTGATGGAGGGACAGAGATGGATGCGAAGGAAGAATAACAAAATACTTGTCATTAAATTCGTAGGTATGAGGCGCTTCATGGTTCGATACCAATACTTCATGTAATTTTTCGCCAGGCCTTATGCCAATCTCCTCTAATACTATCGATTTTTCGGGATAGTTCTTTATTAACACTTCGGCAAGATCGATAATTCGACAAGAATTCATTTTCATTACAAACGTTTCACCTCCTTGTGCCTCTAGGGCTGCTTCTAAAAGGAGATTAACAGCATCAGAGACTGATAAAAAGAATCGAGTCATATCATTAGAAGTTAAGGATACATTTCGCCCCTCTTGAATCTGCCTTTTAAATAATGGCACAACACTACCATTTGTTCCTAACACATTGCCCCCCTAATACAAACGAAGTTTGTTTCACTAAGACAATTGGCTTGTATCATAAGTTTTTCGCCAAGTGCTTTTGTTAACCCATAAAAATTGATTGGATCCACAGCCTTATCTGTTGAAACATCTATTACTTTCTTAACACCCGCCATAATACTGGCATTAATGACATTTAGGGTTCCATTTACATTTGTTTTTAGTGCTTCCTCTGGTTGAGATTCACAAACAGGGACGTGCTTAAGTGCAGCCAGGTGAAAAATAAAATCAACATTCTTACATGCTATTTTTATGGCCTCATAATCTCTAACATCTCCAATAATAAATTTTAATGATGGGTGATAATTAAATGCCTCTAACATAGTTATCTGGGCAAATTCATTACGCGAGTAAATACGAATTTCCTTGGGGCAATATTGTAAAAGTTTTCTTGTAAGTTCGTATCCCCATGATCCTGTACCCCCAGTTATTAAAATGGTTTTATTTTTGAACATTACCTTTCCCCCCCGGTAGAATACTTGTCCCTTGTCAAATGAAAGGGTCAACTTTCTCTAGTTAAATTATCACGAATGAGATGATTTATAATGTTATATTATGATTTTTTCATACTAATGTATGGGTAATAGTTGTCTAATCAAAAAATTATTAAAAAATTATTAAAATTTTAATACTTGCCAAGGGTCACCCATGTAAAATGGTAGGATTTAGCCGTTTCATTAAATTATAATTTTACATAAAATGACTATTAATAAAAATAAGGAAGTGTGTCGATAAATGATAGGCATTTATTTAGTGGTTTTTAACCAACTAGAAGATACTAAAAAATGTTTGGCCAGCCTCAAGGCAAATACAGGCTCTTCTTATAAACTTGTAGTGATTGATGATGCCTCTACAGACGGAACAGCATCTTTTCTCAAAAGCCAAGGTTACCAAGTAATCGAGAATAAACAAAGAACCAGCCAATCCTATAGAAATAACCAGGGATTAAAATATTTTTTAAACGATCCTGACCTTGAGTACATTGTTGCCATTCATAATGATATGACCTTCTATCCTAATTGGTTAGACCGATTGGTTGATCATTATAATTTTGATAGTAATATAGGTAAATTATCGGCCGACAGTTATCACCAATACGGGAAAAATGATCCAGTTGAAGCAGCCAATTTTATGCAATTACACCGATATCAATATCGGGATGGCAATGGAGGCCCTTGGATTATGAGCAGAAGAGTAATAGAAAAAGTGGGTTTATTTGATGAACAATATATTGGATGTGGAGGTTATGAGGATTGGGACTATAACAACCGAGTTAAACAGTTGGGTTATCTAGTAATGATTACCAAAGGAAGCGTGGTTTTGCATTTAGGGATGGGAACAAGGAAAAATTTAAACACAATTATGGAAGCCCAAAGCAACGCACTGGTATATCACAAGAAATGGAATACGTTTAACGAACAAATTTAAAGTAGATGACGGTGAAATCGTTTCATATAATGATTTCACCGTTTTTTTAAATCAAACATTGTTCTGAGAAACAGGAATGTTAATTATCTATCCTTTTTTGAACGTACTGCTCTATGACTGGCGGATGATTTCGATTAAACGGCTTGATTTCCCGGCCAGCAAGGATTTGTTCTGCAGGAATGTGGGAGACTGTATCGACAAGCCCCTCAATTTCTTCGTAATATTTAAACTTTTCTTTAATATATGTTAGGTGTTTTGTATAACCATAGTGTACATATTGCAAACGTGAATCGATAATTTTACTTCCTACACCTTGTAGATACTCATGAACTGGTTGAACCCAACGTAGGTTTTCGTGATTTCGAATTAAAAACTGCCGGTAATATCTCATATCAAAATCACTCTCATTTTGCATATGCCATACATCACCCATCAAATGGTAAAACCAACATGTATATGCATCTACTGTTTCATCTGATATGAGTTTTTTTATATTTGCAGCCAGATCCGGATAAAAAATTTCGTCAGCATCAACTTTTAACAGCCATTTTCCTGTCGCTGCTTCTAAGGCCAAGTTTCGTAATTTAGCAAAATCACCTCTTTCATTACAATTAATCAACCTAACTTTATTAAAAGACTTGGCAATTTCAACTGTTCTATCTGTGGATCCATTATCTACTACAATTATTTCATCAACAGCATCATAAATTGATTGAATAGAAAATGGAAGAAATTCCTCTTCATTTCTAACAACATACATAGCCGATACATTTATAGCCATGCTTAAAAACCTCCTACTTTTGCAATATTATAAAGTATTGTAGAATTCAAAGTATTTTTTTCCAATATTATTCCAATTTTTCTCTCTTAAATAATCATTCCCACTTTCTACTAACTTCTGTTGAAGCCATGGATTGTTAATTAAATGGTTCAACGCGCGCTTTATTGTATTAGCATCTTCACCGTTCATTTTGTAAACTTCATTTTCCAGGTCAGCAAAATATAATAAATCCGTTGTAATTATTGGCTTCTTTGCAGCTAATAACATTTTTACAGCAGCAGACGTTCCTTTTTGGTTGTGATCTTTATAAGGTAATATATTTATATCCATAGCGTGCATAAATTGCACAATTTGCTTCTCATCTAGGTAGTCTTTAATCCATATAAGGTGTTTATTCCTTGAAAATTCAAATTGAAGATGTTGGAGAAACGAAGAATATGTCCCGTTATTATTTAGATAATTGGGATAATGAGAAAGAAAGTAGCCTTTAATATTTGGGTATGTTTTCCTTAACTGATTGAGTGCTTCAATTAAGTTATCAATGCCTTTATGAGGGAAAGGAAAGCCAAAAAATCCTATAGCCGGTTCTCCGTCAATACGGTTGACCCTTCTCACCTGCTTTGCTGTCTTTAGAAGAAATGAACGTGTGCCCATTGGAATAACAACAAGGTTATCTGAAGGGAATCCCCAAATAATACACTGTCTTTTCATTTCATCAGAATGGACAATAACCCTTGAACTATTTTCAGCTACCACTTGATTATACTTGTTGAATTCTGAATCATCACTCCATGTATGCAGAGTGGTAACAATAGGAATATCCAAATCCATTAATTCTTTCATGACTGTCTTTAATAACTCAATAGGATATAGAGAATATTCATATTGAAAGTGAACAAGGCTAATATTATTTTGTTTGATTACAGATATAAAATTTTGATGTATAGAAGGTATAATGACAAATTCAATAATGTTACTTGTCGTATTGTTTATTAAATGCTTTGTATATTCAGCTATTCCGCATTCTTGCCCCCAAGTGGGTAAGACCATTCCAATTTTTCTTTTCATTTTGATGCCCCCAAATTGCTTAATTCAGAAAATACTTTTCCTATCATATTACTATTACTCCATTGGTGCTCAACTTCCTTTCTAGCGAGTAACCCTTTTTGTTGAACTTCTTTAGGATTTTCAACAGCGTAACGCATCAATTTACGAGTATCTGTAAGGGACGGTACAGCCCAACGGGAGCCATTATAAATATCATCATTAGGAATACCAAATCTAGGTATTAACTCAAGTCCCAAGGAAGGAATTAGATAGCCATTCTGTTGGTTGATAAAATCGAGATGAGCCGACCAATTTGTTGTAATAACCGGCAAACCACAAGCCATTGCTTCTAGTGCGGGAAGATTCCAACCTTCTCCTCGTGTTGGTATAATATAGCAGTTTCCAATGCCATAATACGATGGTATACTTTCAGTATCTAATCCTTCGGTAATAAGATTAATCATTGGAGGATTTACAATTTTCATTTGGTTTATCATTTCTTTTATTTCCTTAATAAATTTGTCACCATTTGGATCAAAATTACTCCCATCATATGTTTTAATCACTAATGCGACTGGATCATTAAATGTAAACTCTTCCAAGAAAGCCTTAAGTAATAGATCGTACCCTTTGCGGTAAACCCACTCAAAGTTGGAAACGAAAACAAAACGGCCTTCGGTATTAAATAAATTTAAAGGTTTAGCATTGAGATTGAAATGATTGGTATCTACACCAATAGGAATAACTGAGATTTTTTCTTTTTGAACTCCACTTTGTATAAAAGTTCCTTTATTAAATGTTGAGGGAACCCAAATTTTCTGCATTTGATTACATTTTTCAACCCAGTGCTTGGGAATACTATCACATTCAAGCATAGTCATTCCAATATTTATTCTCCCAGGAATAGGATGAAAGTCTTGTGCGATAGTAATATGAAGGATAGGTCCTTCCGGAAGGACCTGAGATCCGCTCATTTCTTGAAGTTGTTTTATTTGAGAGGGAGACAGCCCAGCATTAAGTTGACTCCAATCCTTAGGAATTATTCGGATCATGAAACCTAAATCCTTTAGGCCGAATACAATTGTTCGCAATGCCTGAGCGTATCCTGAAGCGTCAAAAGTTGGTCCAATAATAGAAATTTCCAATATTTATCCCCCTATCACCCATATATAATATGTGGTCTATCTAGCCACTCCAAATTTATCTGCCTTAAATTTTTTTTGAAATTGACTTTAATTGCAAATACAAAACACAATAATGATTAGAAATACTTTTCCAGCTGTTAATTCTCTTGAATGAACTTGCATTCATCACTAATTGGTTTCTTAAGTTTTCATTAGTTAGTACGTCATAAATTGCATTTGCTATAAATGAGGGTTCAGAATTAGAAATTTTATATACCTCATTTGTTAAGTCTGAAAATTGAAGAGACTCTGTTGTTATAATCGGCTTTTCAGCATTGAATAAAAATTTGACTGCCGATGAAATACCTACACTTCCGTATTGTATATATGGAAGAACAAAAACATCCATACCCTGAAAAGATTCAACTAGCGACTGCTGAGGTAAATACTCTTTGTGCCAGTATAGGTAATTAAACTGTTTGAATTTATTTTCAAGCTCATTTTGATATGGAATGGCAGAATGTGTTTTTTCAATTGAATTTGGTAAGTGAGAAAAAAAATGACCTTCTATTTCCGGAAAAAAAACCTCATTTAGTTCTTTTATTGCTTCGATAAGTTGAGAAATTCCTTTATTCGGAAATGGAAATCCAAAGAAACCTATACGAGGATATCCAGGTGGGTTTTTAGGGGAAAAATTCAGTGGTTTGTTAATAGAAATATCAGGACAGCCCATCGGAATTACAACTAACTTATTTTTTGAAACACCATCTTTGATACATATTTTCTTAAATTGATTTGAATGGACTATAATACAGGTACTAAAAAAAGAAATTAAATTATTATGATGTTTCATTTCGTGAGACCAAGAGTGAACTGTGGTTATAATTGGGATTTTTAAACTCATAAGGATTTTCATAGCATTTTTTAATTCATGGATATTATACATGGAATACTCATACTGAAAATGAACCATATCGATTCCCGCATATTTTAAGTTGATTGGTTGCAGCCTACTCAGATTTGTAATTATTTTAACATTTATGATTTGATCATTAATCCCATTAACTAACTGTTTAGTGTATTCAGCCACACCACATTCTTTTCCCCAATTTGGGATTACCATTGCAACTTTGATCATTCTTTTACCTCCAAGGAAAAGAACTAATTCTTAATGAAAACTGCTTCAGTCCATTAATGTAACCACGATTTCTTTATTTAAAAATCGTCTTGCTAATTGTTGTGATATATTAATAATTTATTAGGAAATAGGTCTATTACGCCTAGATGTTCAATACCTTATGCCAGTGGTGTGTGATGAAAAACACTTTTTTTTACTATTAAATCAGACACGGGAAAACTAAAAATTCTTTTTTTATAAAATATTGCCATACATCTCAACTCGAATGCATTCACAGGGATTTTGTTAACATTAGTTTTTGCAATCACGCCAAATAGATGATGAAATGTTTTATATGTTGTTTTTCGCAGTTTTACATAACAACAAAGTATTTTATATTTTGAACAAATTATCATTCTTATTTACTTTTATTAAATCAATTTTAGTACCATTCGTTTTTTACTTAGTTTCAATTATTTATTCAACAACTAATTTAAATCCACTAATATGATCTGTTTCTGTTTCTTATGCTAAGCGATTCAGCCAATTATTATATATACATTGTAAAGATTGCTGAATGGGTAAAGTAGGTTCCCAATTGGTTAGTTGTTTCAATTTTGAATAATCCCCTACAAAGTACGGAACTTCTGAAGGTCTCATTTTTTCCTTATCTATTTTAACAATTATTTCTTTATCTGAAAAAGAGAGCAGCATTTTGAGTACTTCTTGAATCTTTGTACCTTCCCCCGAACAAACATTGTAAACTTCTCCCGCCATACCGTTTAAAGCAACCATGTAATACGCTTTAACAATATCTCGGACGTCAGTAAAGTCCCTAATTGCTTCCAAATTCCCAACTTTTATTTCATTTCTGTGGATTTTCCCTTTATTCATTAAGGCTATTTGATAAGCAAAATCAGATGTAACAAAACCCAGTCTTTGACCCGGACCAATATGATTAAAGGGCCGTATATGAATAACATCTAATCCATACACATTGTGATGTTGCTTTATCATCATACCTATAGCCGCCTTACTTAAACCATAAGGATTAGCTGGATTTAAGTGTGTTTCTTCAGAAATTTTTTTTTTAATATCATAGACCTTTCCATACTCTTCTGAGGATCCAATGGTTATCAATCTTATGCACTGATCAACTTCCTTAATGGCCTCCAGCAACTTAGCGGTTCCTATTGTATTTATCTCAATAGTTTTAGAAACATACGACCATGATTCTCTTACATTACTCATACCCGCAAGGTGAAATATATGGGTGGGTTTTATCTCTTTTAATAGCCTAATAATTTTTTCTTTGTCTAACAAGTCAAGTTGATAAGTTGTCTTACGTGGATTCGCTTTTCTTGAAGTTCCAAAGACCTCTACACCTTGATTTTTTAATTCTTTCTTTAAATATTGACCCACAAATCCTGTTATCCCTGTAACTAATGCCCTCATAAAATCACACGATTTTTTTCTAAATCATGATCTACCATCATTTTCACTAATTGCTCAAAAGAAACCTCCGGTTCCCAATTTAATTTATCTTTCGCTTTTTCTGGATTTCCAAGCAATAAATCAACTTCTGCAGGGCGCATAAATTTTTCATCTTGAATAACATAGTCTTGCCAATTAAGTCCTACATGTTGAAATGCAATTTCAATAAATTCCTTTACCGTATGTGTTTCACCTGTAGAAATAACAAAGTCTTCTGGATTTTTCTGTTGTAACATAAGCCACATTGCTTTTACATAATCACCCGAAAATCCCCAATCACGTCTTGCTTCCAAATTACCTAAACGTAATTCTTTTTGTAATCCAAGTTTTATTTTGGCTGTAGCATCTGTTATTTTGCGTGTTACAAATTCTATACCTCTTCTAGGTGATTCATGGTTAAATAAAATTCCTGAACACGTAAACATTCCGTAACTCTCGCGATAGTTGACAGTAATCCAATGACCATATACTTTGGCAACACCATATGGACTGCGCGGATAAAACGGTGTATTTTCTATTTGAGGAGTTTCCATAACTTTTCCAAACATTTCACTGCTTGAAGCTTGGTAAAAACGAGCAAAAGGTTTAACTAACCGAATGGCTTCCAACATATTAACTACACCTAATGCTGTTGCCTGACCTGTATAAATGGATTGTACCCACGAATCACCAACAAACGATTGTGCAGCTAAGTTATAAATTTCATCTGGTTTGGATATTTTTACTGCGTTAATCAATGAGGACAAATCTAATAAATCACCAGGGATTAACTCAATTTCATCCAGTATATGTTTGATATTCTCAAAGTTAGGAATAGCAGTTCTTCTTTTAATTCCATATACTTTATAACCTTTGCTCAATAATAATTCTGCTAAATAAGATCCATCTTGCCCTGTTATACCAGTAATCAACGCTTTCTTCATACTACCAACTCCAGTTATTTCTTTAGACATAGCATATGATATTCTCACATAAAATAAATGACTAGACCAATCCCCAATTTTGACTATATTGTTATTTTAGTCACACAAAATTGTTAAATTTAATTAGTGATATTTTGATTCCTGATCTTCTAGGGTTTAAAACTATATCTATCCACTGATTCAAGAGTGATAAAATAAAAATATAATTATTTCTTCATGAACAATTTTTGTTACTCCTCTATTTTTTCATCATTCAGAGTATCATTAATTTTATGTTCTTGTGATTTGTGACAAATTAGCAACACGTTCTCAGTTATTGCAATAATCACTTCAAGTTTTTTTAGATAATTGTTGGTAGGAATCGAACGTATATGATTAATGAGTTAATTCCGTCTTCATTAATCCATTTCAAAGGATTTCAGTTTCCTATTGCAAATAAACTGGTATTGTAAAAATAGTAATAGTATTGATATTTTATAAAATGGCATAATTTACACTTAACTTTTTGAGAAGTGAATATTAGCTCTTTAGAGATTATTCATTAACTTCTTAAAATATGCTAATTAATTATTCCGATTTTTTCCAATTAATAAACAAAAGTTCAAAGTCCATATATATGCCAGTTTTCTGATAAACATTTTGATTCTATAAGTTCTTTTGCATTTTAAAGCCCAGGTCTTTCTATAACAAACAATTCTATATTGTATGTACCTTATTTCCGCTTCCATTCCCGTTCCCAGCCTGGGTGGTTTAATTCCTAATATTATTAATGCTACATCTTTTGGTCATTTTTTACACAAGGTTAATTATTACAAGAAAGGACTCATCATAAGAAATGTTATGTAAGCAGGCATAGCTACAAAAAAACTTTAATAATTAATTTAAGAAATTAAAGCGGGTAAAAAAATGAGATAATTTCTACTGAAGAAAAATAAATTTGTTTTGTCTTTTCTTTACGTTACATCGCCTAAACCGAGTATTCTTACCATTTGCTAAAATAATCTCTCACTTTCCGTTACCTTGATTTCTTATTAGAAAGACCTAAATTCCCCACATATATCTTAGATATATGTAAAGTCTTCCGTATCCGTACCTAACAAATCAGGCTACTCCATCGAGAGTAACTTCAGTATGATAATGATTTTGACTCGATAGTATCTACATAGCCGAGTTTATTACCAGTAATTTCAATTATGTATATTCTGAACTTTACTTCTTAAAAAATCTGAACTTGGAGTTAGTATAGTTTCAAGAACACATTTTTTAGTTAAGTCCTCACAATAAAAGCTTTCAATAAAGCACACTTGTCACAAAAGCTCTCAGAGGTTTTAGTTCTTCATACGGATCTTGGCTCACAATATACAAGCAGTGAGCTTACTCAACTTACCCAAAACCTCATAAGCAATCCTTTTAGTCAGAAAGTTTGCCCGTACGATAATACCTATATTGAATCCTTTCATGCCCTATTAAAAAAGGAAGAAGTCAACCAGATTCAGATTATCAAACAGCTAAATTAGCTATGTTCCAATTTATTGAACGTGGTATAACCGAAAAAGAATTCACAGCAGCTTAGGCTATCGAACCCCATAAGCCATTGAAGATCAAATTAGGAATAGCTTAGATTTAACTTTTTAGTTTCCAAAATATTGACTCAAATCCAAATTGAATCAAATTATTATTATTAATTTATGAAAGTTACTATTTTTATTCATTTTGATTTAAACGAGTTTTATAAATTCCACCAATAAATTGAGGTGAATATTTTAACTTAATTGTTCTTTTAGCTAGCATACCTATACGGCTAGTGAAGCTTTTGTCGTCAACAACTTTTTTCATAAAATATGCTGCTCGATCAATATGAGGTTCTGCCCATTTTTGATCTGTTGTATAAGGTCCGTAATTTCCATCAATATTTTTTAAAGTAAAATCAACTAAACATGAATTATTTTCATTCATAAAGTCAACGTTTCCCGACCAGTTGGTAGCAATCACTGGTTTCCCCAAATACATCGCTTCAGCAAGAGGTAAACCAAAACCCTCTGAGCGGTGAAGGGAAACTAAACTGTCTGTGACATACATTAACCCATTTACTTCTTTGCGGCTTAACACTTTGTCAATTAGAAATATATTATTAAACCCTATAATGCTTTGTTTTAATAGATTAACTTCGTTTAGAAAATGAGAAGCATTATTAATCTTAATAACTAAACCAGCGGTTGGATCATTTTGCGGAAAAGCTTTCTTAAATGCCTCTATGACCGCAAAAGGGTTTTTTCTGGCTGTTGTGCTGTGAAGATCGAACATCGTTAAAAATAGAAAACGATTATTTGGTAAACTAAAGTGAGTCCGATTTATTTCAGGTACTTCAACGGAAATTGCATGAGGAATAAAATGAACAGGTTTTGATGTCTTCGAAGAAATTGAATTTAATGTAAACAGTGAAGGAACCCAAATTTCATTTATTAATTCAAAGCTCTTTACCCAAGCATCAGGAAATTCAGGCAATTCCCAATGCCAATAGCCTATGTTATATCGATTGATAAACCATTCTCTTTTTAAGATGTTTAATGTATAGTGGTGATAAAGTTGGTCTGCATTTATAAAAAAAATATTAGTTTTATAAAAAGGTTTTTTAACTTCTTTGTGTTTCCAACTTAGATCAGTTTGTCTTGAAGGACATCTAGGAAAATTAATGATACCAAAAGGAACACCGACAGACTGCAGAGCTTTAGCAGCCGAGCGACATGCTTCTCCCAAACCTGATTCAGCTCTAGCATATCCGATTAGATTTACTCCATTTTTCATCATCAACACCTCATTTTCCATTATCTAGGTTCATTCCCTTTCAAAGGAATGCGTTTACCATTTCAATCTATTTGTTTCCCATCAGTTTTTTTATTTGTAAAACATAGAGGATATAATTCATTTAATAGTTCGTCTTACATAATTTGGATTTACATATTAATACTATATGTATAACCATTTTTTTTGGAACTACATTGATACCTTTAGCATCTATTGTTATTTCTACATTTAATCATTAATTTATTTATTAAAAAAGGACCCTTTAAGGTGTCAAGTAGAATTTATTCAACCTGGAAATGAGCCTTTCTGTTTGAGCATTTAACGGAGATTAAGAAGATGTTTGAAAACATTCATTTATTCATTTACATATGTATGTTGGGTGAAACCTAACGAAACACATAAAAAAGTTTTTGGGTCTACTTTTAGAGTTTCTGGAATTAGCGGACATCGTTAAGTAATTGGTCCTGGACATGGTCGAATACCCACGTTCTCTGGTGTTGGCTTCCATAAGAAAAAATTAAAATATCTGTTTTTGAACAGACTGAATATCATTTGCCTGTAACATTAGTAATACTTATGCATTTTTTATACGAAGCCAGGTTTAATCCATTCCTTGGACTCTTATAATAATTCCACGAAAAAATGGTGATTTTCACGAAGAATATATCGTAGAATTTGTTTCAGAGATCTCCTTTTTAAATAATTAACCTAAAGTATCTTTTATTTTATCTTAGCTAAACTACATGGATTTTAATTACTCCTTTTTACATTCACTTATAAAAAAAACGACGAACCGTGATAAAATGGCGTCGTTTTCATTCTATATCTAGATAAAACGTGCATAAGGCTTTGGTTAAACTGATGTCCTCCAGCATGTTGTTACAATGGCCCTTTAACTGGAATGGATACTCTTACTTAGTGTTCACCGACAAATGTATGAGTCACCGAATCACAAACTCCTAAATATCATCTTTACTGTTTAAAAAAAGTAATTTTATGAAGATGTTTGAAATAAATACAAATTCATTTTGGAGGCTTTCAAATTTTTAAATTTTTCGAAGATGATCTTATTTTTAATCCCTAGACTATATTTCACTTTTTCAAAGATAGTTCATGCAGATTTGATCGTCTTGATCTGCAAACCCGCAATTATGACTTTTTTCATACTTATATCTTCTTCACAAAAATAATTCACTCTTTTAGAAATTGCTGATTTATGATTTTTTTAATCTTCTGTTCTTTGGATTTATGACAAACTACAAGTCCATTTTCTGTAGTTGCGATAATTAAGTCCTCAACACCTATAAGAATTGTTTTCCTATCGGTATATACAATACAATTTTGAGTTGAAGAGGTAATTACTTCTCCTCTCATTAAATTATTATTATTGTCACTTAATTGAACACGCTCTAAACCCGTCCAAACCCCTAAATCATCCCAATTAAAATTGACTGGAATAGTATAAACGGCTTCTGTCTTTTCTAATATGGCATAATCGATTGAAACTTTAGGCAGTAAAGGATAAACAGCTTTTAGTTCGTTTTGATTTTCACTTATTAGCTTCCACAAGTCAGCTTGAAGCGTTCTAAAATTGGCAGCAATTGTAGAGGGCTTGCATATGAATATCCCACTGTTCCAAAATACATTTTCTTCCTTTATTAATTTTTCAGCAGTCTTTATATCAGGTTTTTCAATAAAAGTCTCTACTTTAAAAACTGAAGAATCATACTTTGCATCTTTCTTTGTTTGTATATAACCGTATCCAGTTTCGGGTTTGTTAGGGGTGACCCCCAGTGTAACAAAGGACTTTTCACTGATTGCAACATCCTCTGCTAAAGATAATGCATTCCTAAGAGAATTACTGTCATCGATATACTGATCTGAAGGTGCCAAAACCAATACCTCATCGTCCTTTTTATTCAAAAAATGTAGAGCTGTAATTGCAATACACGGAGCTGTATCCTTCTGGTCAGGTTCCAAAATGATCTGTTGGTTCTTAATTTCAGGCAATTGTTCCATTAACAAAGGTAAATATTTTTCAGTTGTAACAACAAAAACCTTGTCAGCTGGCAGCCAGTTTCTAAAACGTTGGTAGGTTTGTTGAATCATCGTTTCTTTAGAATATAAGTTTAAAAATTGCTTAGGCTTTTCCTCTGTACTTAATGGCCAAAAACGCCCTCCCTGTCCCCCGGCCAAAATGATTGCTTTCATATTTTTACACACCCTTTTTATTCTAGTATCAATTTTTAAAAGTGAATTCGCTCTACTCTACTGCTATTATGCTTTCTGTCTTCATCATTTTATGATTTACAAAGGCATTGGTAAAACAAACACTTGAATTAGTTTGATACAGCTATCTTAGAGATAACTTCTCTTTATTTTTATTTCACTGACAAAGAAAAAGACCAGATTCCACTAAATAGCTACAATAGAACCTACTCCAAATACAATTTTATTTCTTCCTGAATAGACCTCATTATTTGTTTTCTGTCTCCCAGGAAAACCCTATTACCGAATCATCCCAAATAATCCGTTTCTCATCAGGATTTATCCGGTTATATGACTCTGTTGTAAAGTAAAGAATCGTAGCGGGTTTTTGCCCAAGAACACGATACCCATGCGCAATGCCTTTTGGAATAAGTAGCATTATCGGATTTTCCTCACCCATATAATACACATCAGTTTCACCCTTTGTAGAAGAACCTTCCCTCAAATCAAAAAGAACGACTTGGGCATTTCCTGAAGGAAAAAACCATAGATCATCCTGTTTCTCATGATAATGAAAAGCTTTAATGACTCCTGGATAACTCATCGATAAAGATGCCTGACCAAATTTCGATAACAATTCAGGTTCATCATCACGGACAAGCTCTGCAAAAAAGCCACGGTCATCACAATGTTTTACAAGTTTCTTAACCTTTACACCTTCAATCATGACAGACCTCTTTTCGAATAAATTCTTTTAATGCTTCATTCCATGGACGGAGGATTTGAACGTTTTCCCGAAGCAATGCTTTATTTTCCAAAACTGAAAAATGAGGTCTTGGAGCTAAAGCACCAAATTCCTCAGTCGTTATGGTTTTCACCATATATGGATCGAATCCAGCTTCCTCAAAAATAGCCTTTGCAAATATATACCAAGAGCATGAACCCGTATTACTTACATGATAAATGCCGTTTTTCTTATCGAATAAATGACTAATCGTTTCAGCAAGATCATTAACATAAGTAGGGGAGCCCACCTGATCATTTACAACTCTTATTTCCTTATTTTTTTTCGCCAGTTCTAACATGGTCTTCACAAAATTCTTTCCGTCATGACCGTATAACCAGGAAGTGCGGATCACGGTCCCATTATTTATTGAAAGTACTAATTGTTCCCCAATCCATTTGCTTAAACCATATATTGATTGTGGGTTTGGAACATCTTCCTCCAAATAAGGAGATTGCTTATTTCCATCAAACACATAATCAGAACTAATGTAAAACACCCGCGCACCAACCATATTTGCAGCATTCGAAACATAGCCCGTACCAAGACTATTTACTTTAAAAGCTTTACTACGGTCCGTTTCACATTGATCCACTGAAGTAAATGCAGCAGCATGAATAATGATTTGCGGCTCAAGTTCGGTAATTTTTTTATAGACTTCCTCTTTTTCTGAGATGTCTATATCACTTTTACTTAAACTTACCACAGTATGAAATTTACCTAACTGTCTTTCTAGTTCTTTTCCTAACTGGCCATTAGCACCGGTAATGACAATATCCAAATTCTCACCCATTCTTTTGTTCATTTTTGCGATACCATTCAATCGTCTTTTGAATCCCTTCATGAAAAGAAATAGTGGGCTTCCAACCTAGTTCCCTCGTGATTTTCGAGGAATCCATGGCGTATCGACGATCATGCCCTTTTCGGTCCGCTACATGCTTGACTAGTTTTTCGTCTTTTCTTAACTGCTTTAAAATATAGTCGATTATTTCTCGATTTGTTTTTTCGTCTGAACCTCCAATATTATAGACCTCTCCGGCCAATCCCTTTTCAAGAACAGTATGGATGGCCCTGCAATGATCCTCAACATATATCCAGTCACGTATGTTTAATCCGTCGCCATATAAAGGGATTTCTAGATTATTCAAGGCTCTCGTAATGACTTTAGGAATGAATTTTTCTTTATGTTGCATGGGACCATAGTTATTGCTGCACCGTGTAACCGTTAATGGCAGTTGATAAGTCTGGTAAAAGGATCTTACTAATAAATCCGCACTGGCTTTACATGCTGAATATGGATTGTTTGGAGAAAGTGAGGTTGTTTCAGTAAATGGAGAATCATTCGGCTCTAAAGAACCATATACTTCATCTGTTGATATTTGAATCATTTTATGAGCTTTTCCAGATATAACCGCTTGTAATAGGTTATATGTCCCGATAATATTTGTGTGAATAAATGGAAATGCATCCTCAATACTACGGTCTACATGGGATTCGGCAGCGAAATTAATGATCGCAAAATAATCTTGATCAAATACCTTGGATAATTCTGATTTTTCACCGATATCTGCCTGAATACTTCGGCAGTGATTCGATTTCTCAAATGACTGGATATTCTCAAGTTTACCGGCATAGGTTAAAGAGTCCACGTTGGTTATATAGTAATTAGTATTCTCAAGTAAATAGGATATAAAATTGGATCCAATAAAACCGGCTCCACCTGTTATGAGGAGGTGTCGTTTCACTTCTCATCCTCCCTCTTTATTTTTTCATGTACATATTGATTCGCTTGATAAAGCGATTCATGTGTACCTGCATCAACCCACCATCCTTGTAAAATATCATATTGAAGTTGATCATCTTGAATATATAGATTAATCACATCGGTAATTTCCAGCTCATTTCGATGTGAAGGTTGAATCGTTTCAATATATTCAAAAACCTTTCGATCATACATATAGATTCCGGTCACACAATATGAAGACGGAGGATTGCTCGGTTTTTCAATGATGGACTTAATTTTTTGATTGCCTTTGTCTAAATGTGGTACACCATATCGAGTAAGATCTTCCACTTCTTTTAGAAGTATCATTGCACCCTGTTTCTGTTTCTGAAAAGACTGAACAAATAGAGATAATGAATCTTCAAAAATATTATCTCCTAGTAATACGACAAATTTTTCATTATTTATAAAATTTTTAGCTGATATTAGTGCATCCGCTATTCCTCCACCTTCGTTCCCCTGTATTTTAAATTGAATGTTTACATGGAGATCTTCCACAAGCCCTAATAACTTTATAAAGGAACTAAGATGGTCTTTATTTGTTACAATTAAAATTTCATTTATTCCGGCTTCTTTCAACTTTAAAATTGACCAATAAATCATCGGGTAAGGCCCTACTGGTAAAAGATGCTTATTAAGAAATTTAGTCAATGGCTCTAGACGAGATCCTGTACCACCAGCAAGTATTACTCCTTTCATTTTTTACCACCTTTATATTGTTTTTTATCAGAAATTTTACACGAATAAATGGATAAAAGGTTTCTTTTTCCGATCATGTATTATTACTTATTACTATATGAATGACATCCTCACTTGACATATAATTTATTATTATTAAGTTATGTTCCAACTAATTTACACTCTAAATAAGCAGACAATCTATTTACTTTTTCAAACTTTTTGTCTGACTTTAATACATCTTAAGTCATTCCTATTATATTGTTTAAAATTAGAGTATTTTACCTTTTCATGTTATTATTTATATTGGGGTATTATTATTTTTTACATTTAACATCATTCACTACCATTTCCCCCTAATTTTTCATGGATGTGAAACGATTAGCTCTAAATTACCCTTAATTTCAAAATCCCCTAATTCGAACGGCAGAATAAAGTGGTCTCCTTTTTTGATTAAAAATGTTCCTTCTGCTGTTTTAATTTGACCATTTCCTTCGATTACACTTGCTAATAGAAACCTTTCGTTTTGTGAGTAAGAAAAAGAACCATTCACTTCCCATTTATATACAGAGAAATACTCTGAACCTACAAATTTTGTAATAGTTGCCTCATCTTTGTTAATCACCGTGTACCCTGATTCTTTTAGTTCATGAGGAATTATTGTTACATCAATCGCTTTATCCAAATGTAATTCTCTCAGCTTACCATTACTGTCGACACGATCATAATCAAAGACACGATAAGTGGAGTCAGAGCTTTGTTGTGTTTCCAAAACAAGAATTCCTTTACCGAGAGAATGTATCGTACCAGCTGGTACATAGAAAAAGTCTCCCGGTTTAATTTTTACTCTTTTAAGCAAACTGTCCCACTGCTTATTTTCAATCATGTTTATTAATTCTTCCTTCGTATTTGCATTATGCCCTAGTACAATCTCTGAACCTTCTTCACAGTAAATTATATACCAGCATTCTGTCTTACCCTGCGTACCGTTTTCCTTGTTTTTAGCACTTTCATCGTTAGGATGTACTTGTATAGATAAATCATTATTCGCATCTAAAATTTTTGTTAAAAGTGGAAAATCCCCCTGTTTCATTCCACCAAAAATCCCAGGGTATTTTCCCCAAAGCTCTCCTAGGGAAAGGCCTTTATATTTACCTGCACTTACAACACTTTGCCCATTTGGATGGGCAGAAATTGCCCAGCATTCACCAGTATTTTGTGAAGGAATGTTATAATGAAATTTGTCTCGTAACGCAGTTCCTCCCCATATTTTTTCTTTGAAAATCGGTTGTAAAAATATTGGGTGTTTCAACCTTCTTCAAACCCCTTCATGTTAATTTCTACAAATTTTACAAAACTCCAATCCATCTACTAAATATTATTATTTTATGGATTACTTGAAGAATGGTAACGTTGCATCTGCGGAATTGTGGAATGAGTTTATTTAATCCTCTAATAAGAATCCTCCATTTAAAAAAAGTTAGCCACTAAACGAAGCTATAAGAAGTCATATCCGCATTCACTTAATTACACCCAAATTCAAAAAAGACCTGGATCAACTCCAAGTCCTTCCTGCTAAACATGTGCTACATAAATCTATATCCTATATTTCCCGTGAGTCGGTTTGTTACTATGCCAGATGCCCACTTCCACTGACATTCAGTTCGGTATCGCTCATTCAATAAGCGGTTCAATCAAGTTGACAAGCCTGCTATACCAACTGGGCAGGTTAAGTCTGACTGTCCCGATTCGCCAATATGAAGAGCATCAAAAAGTTGAGCAACTTATGTGTTAAAAGATAAAGATAGTTATAGACTGTTCACTTATTCAAAATAACTCCACCATATTAATAAAAGCTACATATCCTCCATAAAAGGACATGTAGCTTTTTATTATTTTTGAAATTGTAATTGATGCAGATTGGCAAAAATGCCTCCCTGTTTAAGTAAGTCGTCGTGACCGCCCTCTTCAGCAATTCCTTCTTCCGTAACAACCACGATCTTGTCAGCGTTTCGAATGGTTGCCAAACGGTGAGCGATGATTAACGTAGTTCTGTTTTCAGCTAGTTCAGTAAGGGCCTGCTGAATGATTCTTTCCGTCTCTGTATCGAGTGCAGAGGTTGCCTCATCGAGAATTAATATTGGCGGATTCTTCAAAAACATCCTTGCTATTGCAATTCGTTGTTTTTGTCCTCCAGATAATTTCAAGCCGCGTTCACCTATTTGAGTCTCATAGCCTTCTGGAAGTCCTTCAATGAAAGTCTCTAAATGAGCTTTCCTTGCAGCTTCTTGAATTTGCTCATCCGATGCGCCAAGCATTCCGTATGCAATGTTCTCTTTTACGGTTCCCGTGAATAGAAACACGTCTTGCTGGACAATGCCAATTTGTGAGCGCAATGACTTTTTCGTCATCTCGCGAATATCAATTCCATCAATGGAAATCGAGCCGGCATTAACATCATAAAATCTTGGGATCAATGAACATATGGTCGTTTTCCCGGCTCCTGAAGGCCCGACAAAAGCGATGGTTTCACCCGCTTTAACGGTTAGATCAATACCTTTTAAAACCGGCTTTTTATCTTCATAGTTAAAAGAAACGTCTTTAAAGGAAATATCACCCAAAAGGGAAGTTACGTCAATTGCATCCTTTTTATCCACGACATCAGGCGCGACATCCAAAAGTTCCGTAAAACGCTTGAAGCCGGCCATCCCTTTAGGATAAAGTTCCATCAACGCACTGATTTTGTCAATCGGCTTAAATAATACATTAACGTATAAGACGAATGCTACCAGTTCACCATAAGAGAGCTGCCCATGGAAAGTTAGCCAAGCTCCTATCACCAAGACGGCAAGGGTCATAAACCGCGTCATCATGTAAATGCCTGATAAACTAAAGGACATTACCTTATATCCAAGAAGTTTCGCTTTACGGAATCTGCGATTATTAGTAGAAAATCTTTTCATTTCATATGTTTCATTAGTAAAGGATTGAACAACCCTCACCCCTGAGACGCTATCTTCCACACGGGCGTTTACATCTGCAACTTCTGTATACATTTTCTTCCACGCTTTATTCATCTTTAAATTACTTATGACAATTAATAATACGAGGAACGGTAAAATACAAACCGATATGAGTGCCAATTTCACATTGATTGTCAACATAATCCAAAATGCACCTATAAAAGTCATGAAGGCAATGAATAGATCTTCGGGACCATGGTGGGCAAGTTCACCAATATCGAACAGATCATTGGTTATCCGGCTCATGATATGTCCGGTTTTCGTGTTATCAAAAAAACGAAAAGATTGTTTTTGCACATGCTCAAATAATTCCTCACGCATATCAGTCTCAATATTGATACCCAATTTGTGACCCCAATACCCTACGATGAACTGTAAGAAGGTACTGATGATATAAAGGAGGAACAAGCCGGCACTTACCGAAACAATTGCAGACCAATCGTCGCCAGGCAGCAGTGTATCTATAAACCACTGAACAGCTAGCGGAAATGCAAGTTCAAGTACAGCCACGACCACTGCACTGAAGAAATCAATAATGAATAACCGCTTATGCGGCAGGTAATATGAAGCAAATCGTCGAATCATCAAATTTTTCTCCTTTTTTACATATATAAAGGAGTATAATTCCATATTCAATATTCAGCAAGCATTTCAGTACCCCCATGCTCATATTATGGTAAAACCATCTAAATAAAACAGCCCAACCCGGTTCATGCAATCTATTAAATTAAGGAGTGAATCCTGTGTAAAAAATACCCATTCTAAATATCCATGAACTTTATTTTCGTAAAAGAATGGTATTCATGAAAAACACATCGTTTCGATGCCTTTGGATTAGTCAGGCGTTGGAAAATCTAGGGGATATATTTTATGTAGTCGGGTTGATTTCACTATTATATACCCTGACGGGATCTGCCTTATATTTGAGTTTGCTTCCGTTCACTACAACTACAACGATTTTTCGATGATGCATTCCATTCAATTCACCAATAAAAAGGAGCCTTGGGTTTCCATGGCTCCTTTTTCATGTTTCAAGGGCTGTCGAAGAAAATTGTCTCTTTTTAAAATCTTGCTCGATGTGATTGGCTTGCGCTTGATGAAAGCTGTACAACCAAACAAGGAAAAAAATATATAATGCTTCATTTCACCACCTGGCACCCATTCATTTTATTTGATAATCCAGATATTATTATCTATAAACTCCCAATTCTGTGGAAATTCCAAACCAATCTGCCAATAAGTTGCGCCTATCAGTTCATATGCATCGATCATTTCATATTTAGCGCTTATCGATCGAATATCTTCAAACCAAACGACATGGTTCGAATTCTCTCTTCGATAAGAATAGGTAGGGGATGCCGCTGAAGTATCAAATGTTATTTCAGAGCCAGTTGCAATGGCAAGATTTTGTGCATTCTGAGCTGATAAAGCTTTAGTCTCGTTGCTTGGTACTATCCAATCGTATCCATACATAGGAAATGCCGATTGCAGTTTATACTCAGGTATATTCGACAAAGCATAACGAAGAACTTCGCCCATCCACCAAAGTGGGGAAATGGGTTCAGGCGGGCCAGTTGGATAGCCATAGTCAATGGTCATAACGGCAACAAGGTCGGCTGCCTCTCCAATCCCCCGATAATCATGCCCGCCTACAATTCGATTATCAGGATTATCCTCTGTTTTTGCATGTACGTTCACATGCAGGATCAGTTCGTTCAACCTCTTCTTTAATTCTTTTAAAAAAAGCACATAATCGGAACGCCTGGCAGGTGGGATGAATTCGATGTCCATACTGACTCCGCCATACCCTTTCTCCCTAACGAAATTCAGCATACTATTGATTAAATTCGCTCTATATACGGAACTAGCAAGGACTTCACCAGCCAAATCAGGATCAAAATCCCCACCTTGGAAGTTCCTGATCATCAGTAGCGGCTTCACCCCTGTCTGCTCGCATTTCGCAATAAGGGGGAGATCATCACCATCAACGTATGCCTTTCCTTCCCTTGTAAACGAATAAGCTACAATGGCTAAATAGGATAATTTATCTCCATTCTGCTCAAGTGTTTCAAACACTACTCCACCTGAAGTCGGGAAGGCAAAACCCAGTGTAATCAATTGATTTTTGTAAGGAGAAGGAATTAAAATTTCCGTTCCGACTTTTAGCGAGTTTGCAACGATTCCTGGATTTGCCTCCATGATCTCCGCTGCACTCGTACCAAAACGACTGCTGATTCTAGTAAGGGTATCCTGACTTTTAATTAGATACCTCCGATTCACCGCTTTTTCATTAGGTATATACAATGCCAGGCCAGGGACCAAAGTTGTTGATTTCAATCCGTTTACTTCAATTATCCTCGATGGGTCAACTTTATTTTTTGTGGCAATTTCCCAAAGACTATCACCTTTTTTCACAATAATGATCGTCATTAAAAGCCCTCCAAACTCCCTTCAAAAAAGTTTATGTCATTCAGGTAATTGGATAGAACGCATTATCACATTTCCTAATGATGATATCCCTGCATTTTAGACTTTTAATTGGAATAAAGTTCACTAAAAAAAGAGGCTGTCCTAAGGGACAACCCCACGCTTTAAGCCATCAATTGATTCGTTTCACATACTCCCACCCATCAAAGTAAATTCTTAATATCGTAGAACTTCCCATTCTCCAAATCTTCCGCTTCAAGAAGCTGCAAAAGTTTATCTGCCACAAATTCAGGGCTTCTTAACATGCCCTTCTCTTTATATTCATGAAATTTGTCCCGATCGGAAAAGTCGCGTTCGTCCGCTGACCGGATTGTCCCTTGCATCTCCGTATCCATTACACCTGGTGAAAAAGAAATGAGAGACGTAGGAAAAGCTGTTTTATCCTGTTCCAACCCTGCAACCCGTGTGAACATTTCCAGCCCCGCCTTAGTACTGCAATAGGCTGACCAGCCATGATAAGGGTTTTTTGCTGCTCCTGAAGATATGTTGACCATTACCTTCTTCCTGTTCCAGTCTTTTGTCTGTTTAACGAATTCATCAGCCAAAACGACGGGTGCCATGAAATTCACCCGCATGCTTGTTTCCAAATTTACTATGCCTAGGTTTCCTACCGTCTTTATCGGTTCAATGACACCTGCATTATTAATGAAATAAATGTCACTTGTTTCATCTACAGCAGAAAGAATCTCATTGACTAAGGAAGGTAACTTTTCAGTTTCATTCAAGTCCATCGAAATAAATGTAAGTTTCGTCCCGGATTGGTCGGCCATCTGCTGCATTTCAGGATGGGCTGTACGGGCAACTAAGATGCAATGATCACTCGTCTGCAAACATCCTTTGGCTATGGCAGCACCTAAACCTTTTGAAGCTCCTGTGATTATAAACGTTTTCACGACATTTCCCCCTTTTATGGATATAAACTATTGTACCAAAATGGAGTCCGAAATGATCTCCTGCCGAATCCCTTTCACTATTCATACCGATGATGATTACTATAATTTTAAAACACTCTTGGCTATACCCCATGATTTTTTTCATTTATATGTAATAAATCCTCATTGGATTGAAGAATTTTGCGACACTCTTACCGAAAAGGTGGTTTCTGAAAGAGGGGTTGTAAAATGATTTCCACTCCAGGCACTCGCTTTCCGCGGGCGGTCCGGGAGCCTTCTCGGCGCTCTTTGCGCCTGTGGGGTCTCCCTTGGACGCTCTTTTCTAAGCAGGAGTCTCGTACCTTCCTTTCCAATCAAACTGAACTTTTTATAAATAAAAAAACTGCAGGCAAACTCGCTTTTTTCTCGAATTTGCCTGCAGTCTGAGCGGACCATGTGTAATGGTCCGCTTATTAAAAAATTATAATATCGGTGATAATAGCCTTGCAATGGACTCTTTAAAACGAATCCATTTTGAACGCTTTTCAAAGTCTTCAATTGTAAGCTGCCTACAGACCTCAACATCCTTATAAAAAATCCTTGTCAGTGTTTCAGCCATTCCTTCATCATAAATGAAGGCATTGACTTCAAAGTTCAATTTAAAACTACGGACATCAATGTTAGCTGTCCCCACCGAGGAGACCTCTTCGTCCACCACGATCATCTTTGCATGAATAAAGCCGTTATCATAGATGTATATCTTAGCTCCCGCTCTTAATAGCTGCCCTGCGTTGAACGTTGTAGCCCAATAAACGAAAAGGTGATCTGGTTTATTCGGAATCATGATTTTTACATCTAACCCTGATAAGCTGGCAATCCTGAGTGCATCCAATAAACTTGCATCCGGTATGAAGTAAGGTGTTTGAATGAGAATCGATTTCTTTGCTGAAGATATTAATTTAATATAGCCATTTTTGATTTGTTCCCATTCAGAATCCGGCCCACTTGTCACTATTTGCAAATCTATATTGCCTTGAGGCTTTAAAACAGGGAAATAATGAGGCTGATAAGTGATATCATGGTGCTTTGATGCCTGATTCCAATCCAGGATAAAACGGGTTTGAATGGCTTTGACAGCGGAACCCTTTATCCGAAGGTGCGTATCACGCCAAAAACCGAATTTTGGATTAAGCCCTAAATATTCATCACCAACATTAAAGCCTCCAACATACCCTACTTTTCCATCAATGATGACTAGCTTTCGATGGTTACGGAAATTCAGCCGTAAATTTATAAATTTTAATTTGGATGGAAAGAATGCCTCCACTCGGCCTCCTGCCTGCCTAAATTCCCTGAAGAAACTTTTAGTCATCCCCCTGGAACCCAGCTCGTCATAAAGAACCCGAACTTTGACGCCTTCATTCGCTTTTTTAGTCAAAGCATCAATGAATCGTTTACCCAGGCCGTCCCTCTGAATGATGTAGTATTGTATGTGTATATGGTTTTCTGCCGCTTCGATATCTTTAAAAAGCTGGTCAAACTTATTTTTTCCTTCCGTAAAAATATTGACTTGATTATCTTCAGTGAGCACGGCATCATTGTTCCGGAGATGCATATAAATCAAATCACGGTAATTGCTTGAAGAAGCATTTCGAAATGGAAAATGATTCGTTGAAAGCTCTTCCATCTGTTTATCAAGGATTTCTTCAATCCCTATTTTCTTCTTGTCCTCCCATTGGAATAAGTGGGCATGCCTTAAACTCGTTCCAAAAAGGAGATATAAAATAAAACCGACTACAGGGAGAAAATATAACACCAATAACCAAGCCCAGGTGGTGCTCGCTTCCCTTCTTTCAAAAAATATGACAATCGTGGCAAATAAAATATTTAGAATGATGACGAGGCCGAGCAAAACCGATGTAACATGCGTAAATTCCATAGTATACCCTCACTCAAATTTTATCCCTTTAAGGATACCATGCAAATTCTTTATATCAAAGGATTTGCTTATCAGAAATGAAAACAGAGAATTCAAAAAAAGGGCCTCTTCCGGTAGAGGCCCTTTTTTAAAAAATCCATCCACATTGACACTGGAATTTCCCAGATTGGACAGATTGTTTTTAATCATTGTATTAAAAATTCCATTCAACAATAACAATAAATATAACTGCTTATCGGCTTTTCACTAATAAATTCACTGCTTCTTTAACTAGCTCTTCGGGATTCTTTTCTCCGGTTTCATTAGCCTCCCGGACGCATTCTACAAGATTTGAACTTACTATTACCCCGATTGTCCTATCGATTGCAGATCTAGTGGCAGATAACTGCGTTACTACATCTCTGCAATCTTTATTTTCCTCCATCATTTTCAATATCCCACGAAGCTGTCCTTCTATTCGCTTCACTCTATTTTTAACCTGCTTATCATATTCCATGTGAGGCCTCCTACCCTGCCAATTACTTATGAATCCCATCCAGACATCCATCATAAAACCTATTCAGTTGAAATGAAGGATTGATAAAAATCTTACAATTTATAATACATACCACTTAGGTATAATTGTCAAGTGCAACAATCAATAATGATAGCTCCAATTTGCAATTTCTATTTTTGCACTAGGAGACTTTGTGCAACCGCCTCAGAAAACTCGATCGTCATTTGAGGAACATAGGTTTTTAACAACGCGTTGACAATAGGGGCTTTGGCACCTTTTGCCGTAATCGCCAGGCAGCCAGTCATTTTAGTCTGTCCATTTCCGTACTGTTCTGCTAAAAAATAGCCATGCCCATCAAATTTTTCATTTAATCCCTTAAGTTTAAATGTTACCTTTTCGGGTTCAATCCATTCCAATATATTCACTTCAAGTTTTATTTTCTTCTTCATTAAGCCCAAATCGCTTTTACACTCCCAAATGAGTGTCCGCTCATTCATCATCACATGATTTATATATCCTGGGACAAGAGGTGCCCAACGATCTATACTACTTACAAATCCCCATACCGTTTTTATTGAAACACGTAAAATGATACTATGTACACCTTCTGACAAAGCAGTTCCCCCTTAATCATTCTATTTACATCTTTTTAATGTATGGCTGAATAATATTGAATAGAACGGTAAGCTCAGATTCTTAAACAAAATTCACCTGAGAAACCATCTAAAGATACTGACAGCAAAGAATCGCCCTCGGCCATAAAGGGACGATCCTTTTTTATCGTATTCCTATTCAATCTGACGCAAATTCAACCGTATACATACTCAATTTTGGATCAGGGTTAATCCAGGCGCTTTCAAACACGAATACCACTTTATAATTTGCGTAATCTGTATAAGTGACATAGTACATCCCTTCTTGCTCCACTTCACTTACAGGTTCACCAATCAATCCCTTCAACATGGATAAATGGATGGTTTGCAATTGCGGATCAAAATCATCAATGCCGGTAATCACTTTTCTTCCTGTTGAACCGTCATAGAGGAATCGGATATTATGGGACCAATAATTGGCCGCAACGGTACTTAAATCTTCAGGTGCGCCCCAGGCTTTTTCCACTTTCTTCAACGAATCACCTACAGAAAATGGGCCACTGTTAATGGTTTGCTGGGATTCATAGGCTAAACCCATGATTTGCCGAATCATAAGGTCTGGCGTGGATTGTGATGTTAATGAAGATGAAGCAAAAGCAGCCTGCCCACTTAACATCAGGAATACGAGCATTAGACATGCAACATTCCGGATAAAACGATTCACTTGTTTCAAAGGTATCCTCCCTTTCCGCCTTGAAATGACTAATTACATAATTTAAAGATGTAAATTTGCGTATGCCATTCCAGTTGGTTTTACATTTACTATTAATATTCATTGGAACTTTGGACACATACCATTCGTTTTAGGAAAAACTGAAAATGAAATACTTTACGGAAATGGTGTCTTCTTTGTCCGAGTGGACACTAAAAAATGTTCACAGCGTGTCCTTATGAAGATAGTTAATTACAAGTTAACGATGATGGAGATTTGAGAATCATGCTTTAATAGGACCTTTTAAAACAAAAAGGCTGCTATTTTAATAGCAATGGATTTTGTCCCTAATAAAGCTGTAGGCACTGCAGCAGGACTGACTGGCGTATTTGGATATTTATGAGGCTTTGTAGCGGTTGATGCTATTATTATGTAGTTGCTTTGCAGGTGGAATGCAGGTTTTACATAAATAACTGTGTTTTGGCAGTAGCGATATTTGCATTTACATGGAATGTTCGTGGACAGGAAGTAGTAAAGGGCTAATCAGGCATATTGAGCTCAAACACTCCATCTCTCCCAGATATATTCTAAGGGGGATGGATTTTTTATGAATAGATAGATGACCAAAATTATCTTAATATTCAAATATCTTTATCTAAAAAGTTTGTTGACGGGCGGTTTGGGTAACATTTCATAAAGGAATGTATATAATAAATGACTATGCCTTTATACCAACGGTCCTAAAGGCATAGTCATCACATCAAAAGTCATATGGACTAATGCTTCCTACTAATTTACTCGTTATTGCCTATCAAAAAGAGAAGCTCCCGCTATACCGGGTTTTGTCATCTCATAAGGATTTAGGATCAAATCCAATTCTTCTTCTGTCAACACATCGTATTGTAAACAAAGTTCGCGAACTGATTTGCCTTTTAATATCGCTTCACGCGCAATACGTGAAACCACTTCGTACCCAAGGTGCGGATTGACTGCTGTAATCACTCCGACACTTTGTTCGACATAATCTTTTAAATGTTGCTCATTCGCTTCAATGCCTTCTAAACAATAGTCTGTAAAGACATTGAAAGCATTGTTCATAATGCTAATTGATTGCAATAAATTGAATACAAGGACTGGCTCCATTACGTTCAACTCAAGTTGCCCTGCTTCTGATGCTAAGCAAATCGTATTATCGTTCCCGATCACTTGGAAAGCGACTTGATTAATTAATTCCGGCATTACTGGATTTACTTTTCCTGGCATGATGGATGAACCTGGTTGACGTGCTGGAAGTGTGATTTCTGCTAATCCCGCTCTCGGTCCTGAAGCCATCAAACGTAAATCATTAGCAATTTTAGACATATTCATCATACATACTTTCAATGAAGCTGACACTTCAGTATATGCATCCGTATTTTGGGTTGCATCTACTAAATGTTCTGCTCCTACAAGCGGCAAGTTACTGATTTCAGCTAAATATTTAACAACATTTTCAATGTAACGAGGATCTGCGTTCAATCCCGTTCCCACGGCTGTTGCTCCCATATTCACTTCATATAAATGTTGACGTGATTGACTGATCCGTTTTATGTCCCGATCCAACACGCGGCTGTATGCCTCAAATTCTTGACCGAGTCGAATTGGCACTGCGTCCTGAAGATGTGTGCGTCCCATTTTGATAACATGATCAAATTGTTTTGCTTTATTCTTTAAAACCGTATTCATCTTTGTCATTGTTTGTAACAATTGCTCTAAAAGCCTCAGTGTTGATAAATGAATAGCAGTTGGGAATACGTCATTGGTTGATTGCGACATGTTAACATGGCTATTTGGACTTACATGTACATAATCCCCTTTATTGTGTCCCATGAGTTCTAACGCACGGTTGGCAACGATTTCATTAATGTTCATATTCATTGATGTACCTGCGCCGCCCTGAATTGGGTCAACGATGAAATATTCATGCCACTTTCCATCAATCACTTCATCTGAAGCTTTGACGATAGCGCTTCCAATCCCATCATATAACCGTTTCGTATCCATATTTGCTAAAGCCGCTGCTTTTTTAATCATGGCTAGTGCACGAATCATTTCTTCATTGACTTTGTAACCCGTAATCGGAAAATTCTCTACAGCGCGTAAAGTTTGTATTCCATAATAAACTTCTGCCGGGATTTCCTTTTCCCCAAGAAAGTCTTTCTCGATTCGGTATGTTCTCTCTTCTATCAACATTTCATCTTGCCCCTTTGTTAGTTCTATAATGTAATGTCCTCTGCAATCGGTGCTTCCATCATTTCCTTCACTTTTTTGGGATCCTTTGTCTTGGCTAAAATCCACATCAGCTTAGGAACGATGGCTTCTGTATTCATATTTCTGGAACGAATGATGACATTCTTATTCACTTTTCGTCCCACTTCGTAAATATCCATATCTTCCCCTTCTTCTAAACATTGGGTAGTAATGACTACGGATATTCCACACTGGACCAACTCATTCAATTTTTCTAATATATTTCTTCCTTGAAAAGGAATACCACCGCTTCCATAACTTTCAATTACGATTCCCTGACATAGATTTTTCAGAGAATCAAAGAATTCAGGCTTAATACCGGGATGCAGCTTAATCAAAGCAACATCAGTACATAGGGAAGCATCTAACTTAGCTTCCTTTTTCTTTGGTGAATGAACTGGCTTTAGATACTCAATTTTATCTTTGGATATGGTAGCGATATATGGATAGTTAATACTTTCAAACGAATCATAGCTTTTAGTTCTCAATTTAATGGCCCTAGTCCCCTGGATGACTCTACCATCAAAAACAACATATACTCCTCCAATATCTTCACAAGCAAACCGAATCGCATCAGAGATATTTCTTTTGGCATCTGTCTTTTTAAAGGCAATTGGAATTTGAGAACCTGTAATGACAATTGGTTTCCCTAAATCTTGTAACATATATGAGAGCGCAGCTGAAGTGTAAGCCATTGTATCTGTTCCATGGGTAATCACAAAGCCATCGTAATAATGGTAGTGCTCATGGATGGATTGTGCCATTTCTGTCCAATCTTCCGGCTGCATATTTGTACTATCAATATTCATCAAAGGCTTACTATCAATCTGATAAAGTAAATCCAATCCCGGCAGGTGTCCTAAAAATTCGTCAGCTTTCATCTCTGGAACCAGTCCATTTTTTCCTTCTAACGATGCAATTGTACCACCTGTAGTAATTAACATCAACTTCTTCATTTTTGACTTCAACTTCTCCATATACTACCCCCTATAAAGCCTCCCTGTCTTACTATCATTCAATCATCTTAGAAAAATGTATTCGCTATAAATGTACATGTTGCGCGTACACCACATGTTATTATAGTTCTGTTACAGAGCGAAATCAAGCTAAAATCATTCATTACGCGTACGCTCATTCGAATTTGATGTTATAATGGATTTATATAAAAGGAGAGTTATAAGAATGGTTGTAAATAGATTAACTACATTAAGGAAGGCCAAAAGGTGGTCTTTGCAATATACCGCTGACAGACTCGGAATCGCCAAGAGTACCTATGCAGGTTATGAATCGGGCCATCGCCGCCCTTCATTAGAAACGATCAATTTATTGGCAGACTTATATGATACATCAACTGATTACATTCTAGGTCGAGTGGATTATCCATCTAAAGAAATTACCACTGAGTCAACTCGGGTCATGGAATTAACGGATTCACCAAATATGGAGCTGGCTGTCGATGGAATTTCCCTTTCTGAAGAGGAAACGATTCAATTCATCGCTTTTATTAGAGCTAAACGAGAAGTGGAAATAAATCGCAATAAACAAAATAAAACATAGCCAGACATTTAGGTAAAGACTTGGTATATGGGAAATGAACAGCACTTCATTACCAGGTTCCACGATGTAACTGGCATGATTTATTTTAAATGAAAAAATTCCATGGCTTTAATTTAACCATTTAAAATAAGTCGGCTATGATTAATCGTTAAGTTCTCCCTTTAGACGCTATACGTATTATTTCTCGATAGCTAGCAAATAAACAGTTTAAACTTACCTAATTGTGCCCAAGTTTAGAAAATTAAGATTTATTCATTATAATAGAAGAAAATAGGATAATTAAATGTCATCCAATATCATTTTTCTGTTATCTTCATTCATTTAATTCCTTTCCATAAAGGCGGATGAGTCAATTCAGCTGTTTTTCTTTCATTACACTTTGAATTATTTGCAATGAAAGAAAAACCATAGCAAAGCTTATGGTTTTTCCCACGTAAATAAATGAAAATTGCTGTCTCATCTTTAAAGCTAAAAACGAAGCGGACTGAAGGTAAATCGTTTAATTCATGTGCTTCATTCGAATATGTTCCCCAATAAATCAAGGCATCTCGTCATCTTTTTCCCGATTTTTGAAAGCTTCATGTGTGACAATATCCTCGATTTGTTCATATTGCCGGCTGTGTTCCTTCTCTTCGCTAATTCTATTATCGGGTAGATTTCCTGGATGCCCTTTTTCTTTGTGATTAAAACTTTTCCCACGACTCATACTCATTCTCTCCTTTCTAATCATTGTTTGTTTAGTTTTCCCAAGCACACAAAAAATATCATGTAATTTCTCTTTTCCTGTTTTTGCAGCTGGTTTGGATTCACTTGTTATTTTCAGCCGAAATCGATTGTAAAAATAAGAGATATGAGTCAATCCGGGATGTTCCTTCACACCTGAACTTGCGCAACTTATTTCTTGAGCGCCGAGAAATAATTATAAATTGGAACCTTTTCAAATATCTGAATAAAGAGCTAAAAAAGAACAGGAACCGTCAAATTATGACGCTTTCTGTTCTTTTTATTTATCCACTACTTACATACCTTATAACAGTTTGAAAACAGTAAAAGGGCTAGGAGGATACCACTACGGAAGGCCGCCACTTCCTTGAAATGTCTGCAATATGATGCGGTGCCGTTCTGCAGCATCCTCCAATTAAACGTGCCCCTGCATGGTGCCATTCTTCAGATTTCAGGTCGAACCTGTTACATGATTCTTGACCATGCCAGCTTTTAGTTTCCGGATTATATATTTCTCCAGAATTCGGATAAACTATAATTGGTTTATCCGTGTTTGAACGCAACACCTGTATGGCTTCCGTGATACCTGATACAGGCGCACAGTTGATGCCGATTGCAGCAATTTGCTCACTGTCCCCAAACAATCTGGTACACGCCTCAAGCAATGTACCGTCACTAATCGCTTTTTCATTTTTCAATGAAAAGGATAGCCAAGCATAGACTTCTGGATAATCTTTCAATATTGCATGTAATACTTTTGCTTCTTGCAGGGAAGGAATCGTTTCAAATGCTAAAATTTCAGCACCGGCTTCAATCAAGGCAGATATTCGCGAGCGATGAAAAGCAGTTAAAGTTTCATCTGAAACACCATAGTTTCCTACATACTCTGAACCATCTGCAAGGTAAGCCCCATAAGGTCCAACTGATGCAGCAACCAATGGCTTAGGTCTACTCGTTCGATATTCTACTTCCTTCCAAAATTCATCTCTTGCTTTCCTTGCAAGTAAAACCGTTTTCCTGATTAGTTCCAAAGCCTCTTTCTCTTGTATTCCGCGGAGGGCGAAACCTTCAACTGTTGCTTGGTAGCTTGCCGTTATCGCACAGTCAGCACCAGCCCGAAAGTAGTCAGAGTGAACTTGATAAATCACTTCTGGATTTTCAAGTAATACACGTGCGGACCACAGGGGATCGTTCAAGTCGCACCCATGCCTTTCAAGCTCTGTAGCTAGAGCCCCGTCCAAAATCATGACTGGATGATCTCGTAATATTTCGTCAATTGGGCTAATTTTATTCTTCATGTTGTACTCCTCTTTTTCTTTATAGTTTGGGTCAGATAATAACTTCCATAGCAAAATAAAATAAATGGAATACCACAATATAGTGCAATTCGTTGTGTGGGATCAAATGCAATTCCTATGCAAGAAGCAAGACATAGCATAAAAGAAATGATTGGTATGAGTGGATATAATGGTGTATGGAAGGACAAATCATTTACTGAATTTCCTTCGTTTATAAATCGTCTGCGAAATAGAAACTGTGACGCGCTAATACTCATCCAAACTACTACCACGGCTAATCCAGAAATGGATACAAGCACTATATATACTGTATCCGGTGCAATAATACTCGAGAAAAGGGCTAAACCACCTCCCAACATACTGAAAAGGACTGCATTTATCGGAACACCCCGTTTTGTCAATTTTGCAAATATGGGAGATATAGTTTTCTTATCTGCAAGTGACCATAGCATTCTGGATGATGCATATAATCCTGAATTTGCAGCAGACAAAATGGCAGTTAATATAACAAAGTTCATAATATCCGCTGCATACGGCACTCCAATTCGTTCGAGAATTGCAACAAAGGGGCTCTCTAGTACGCTTGCATCCGAAATAGGCAATAATGCGGATAATACAACAATGGTTCCTACAAAAAAGATGATCAATCTCCATAATGTCATTCGGATTGCCTTTGGAATCGTTTTTTCTGGATTCACTGTTTCTCCAGCTGCGATCCCGATTAATTCAGTACCAGAAAATGCGAAATTCACCGCGAGCATCGTCATTAGAATGGCAAAAGCACCATTCGGAAATAAACCTGCACTTGTAAAATTGGAAAATAAAGGAGCTGATTGTGAATTAATTATTGGAATAAAACCTAACATTGCCGCAGCTCCCAGAATAATAAATACCACAATAGCAAATACTTTTATTGAAGCAAACCAGAATTCGGATTCAGCGAAGAACTTAACGGTCCACGCATTTAAAGCCAAGACCAATATGGCAAATAGAGCACTCCATATCCAGACATTGATTGATGGAAACCATCGCTGCATCAACAATCCTGCAGCCGTAAATTCCGAACCTAGTGCAACAGTCCAGGTTAGCCAATACAACCAGGCTACTGTATACCCTGTCCCTGGTCCAATGTATTTGGCTGCGTAGCTATGAAACGCACCTGTCTCGGGCATATGTACTGCCAGTTCACCTAGACATAGCATAACTAGATAAACCACTAAAGCTCCTATCAGATACGAAAGGATGGTGCCGAAAGGGCCAGCCTGTTGAATCGTATAACCCGAACTCAAGAATAAACCAGTTCCAATCACCCCGCCAAGCGATAGCATTATTATATGCCGTGCTTGCATTTGCCTTTGAAAATCATGCTTCTTTTTGTTCTCCATTCTTATTCTCCTTAATCTTGGATCCAGAAAAAACGAAAACGCACTCTAAAAAAGAGTGCGCTACTGACAAATAAACAAGTACGGTCTTATCTATCAAGGTTTCACCCCCTGGAATTAGCACAGTGTCTTTGTAGACCTGTTGCTGAGGTTTCGTAGGGCCAGTCCCTCCACCTCTCTGGATAAGAAATTATTTTTTTATAACTTTATCAATCTATGAAAAAATTGTCAAGTTTTGTTTCTGATTGTAAATACCTCCTTTTAAATTCTAGCGATCATGGGCGCCGGCGGCATAAATATGACATGGTTGCTCGTTTTTGGAACATTCGCTAATCGCCTTAAATCGCAGATAAAGCTAACCGAGATAATTTAGATTTAAAAAATGGCGCCATCTTAAAAAGATGACGCCATTTTTTCTTTAAGGACGTTCTATTTCGAATAATTCCCCTAGTTTTGTATAAGTATGACCCGCTAATCTTGCTACAGGTTTTAGGCCATTCTGGTCAATTCGGCCATTATGGTAAATATCTTGCTCTATATGATAGCAGACTATTTTCCCTATCAATAAATCACAACCTGGTTTCTTCTGGGAACCTGCCAATGGTATCGCATGCTCTAATGTGCATTCAAAGCGTACCTTCGCTTCTTGCAATCCTGGTACGGATACTTTATCACTAACAACCGGCGTGAAATTGGTAAGACCCAATTCACTTTCGTCAGATGGGAGTTCCTTTGCCGTTCGATTTGCATCAGCTACATTATTTTCATCCGTGATATGGACAACGAATTCACCTGTTTGAACTGCATTTCGGGCCGTGTCCTTTGAAACCCCTTCTTTTCGTTGAACAGAAATGGAAATCATTGGAGGATTTGAACTGACTATGTTAAAAAAGCTAAACGGCGCTATATTGATTGTACCGTTTTCGGATTTGGTTGTGACCAAGGCTATCGGTCTCGGTATAATGCTTCCAGTCAAAAACTTATAATTTTCCCGTTCAGTCAGACTTTCAGGATTAACAGAAATCATCTTCATTCCCTCTCATTCTTATAAAAAGTTCTTTTGAAACCATGAACCCGCTGCCTCAACCTCTGAACGTGTTAACTGATGACCGTAATTTTCCCACTGGACATCCACTTTAGCACCAGCTTGCAGTAATAGTTGATTAAGTTCATCAGTTTCTGCTGCCGGGCAAATCGGATCGTTTTTACCTGCAGCAATAAAGACAGGTATATCCGAAAGGGACGGCAAAGCAATCCCCCGTCTAGGCACCATTGGATGATGAAGAATCGCTCCTTGTAATGCCCCTTCGAAATGGAACAGCAGACTTGCCGCAATATTTGCACCATTGGAATAACCTAATGCTACCACTTTGTCACGGTCGAAGTCATATTTTTCGGACGCTGATTCCAAGAATTCATAAAGCTCCTTCGTACGAAAGATCAAATCTTCTTCATCAAAAACCCCTTCGGATAACCGGCGGAAAAAACGAGGCATTCCGTTTTCGAGTACATTTCCCCTTACGCTCAATACGGATGATCCCGGTGAAACCATTTCCGCTAATGGCAAGAGATCTGTTTCCGTTCCTCCAGTGCCATGTAAAAGCAAAAGCAATGGCGCTTCCGGATTACTTCCTTTTTGAAAAATATGCTTCATCATTTATCCTCCTCCAGTACTCTCGGCATTGCCGGCAGTAACGTTTTCTCCATGATTCCCCTTTTTTCTTCAAGCCATGGCGGCAGCATTAATTTCCTGCCCATCGTTTCCTTCGTTTCATCATGAGCGAAGCCAGGTGGATCTGTGGCAACTTCAAAAAGTATGCCCCCATCTTCCCTGAAATAAATGGCATCGAAGTATTGGCGGTCTTTAAAGGGTGTCACACCATAGCCATGGTTTGCAATATGCTCCCTCCATTCTTGATGATCTTCATTATCGATTGCACGCCATGCAAGATGATGGACAGTTCCCACTCCGATTTTCCCATTTGGCAAAACCGTTTTTTTAACATCTATCAAGTTTCCGATGTCCGATGTGGATTTGAAGCGGATGTAATCGCCCTCTTCCCCCATTTTTTGCAGGCCCATCACATTTTCTAATAATTCCATCGTTTTGATCGGTTTTGACGTCAATAATACGGCACCGCCGAATCCCTTGACCGCCTTGGCAGCTGGTACACCGCCGAATGACCACTCGCTATTTTTCCCTTCTTTTCGCTCAACCAGCTCAAGTTGCAAACCATGCGGGTCTTGAAATTCCAGGTATTCCTCGCCGAAACGTGAAACCTTTTTAAAGTCTATGTCAAACTTACCTAAACGCATTTCCCAGAAATCCATTGATCCTTCCGGAACGGCATATGTTGTAACACCCACTTGTCCTGAGCCAATTCTCCCTTCGTATGCCCCAGGCCAAGGAAAGAAAGTGATGATAGTGCCCGGAGAACCTGATTCATTTCCGAAATATAAATGATAAGTGCCTGGATCATCAAAATTAACGGTTTTCTTCACCATACGCATTCCCAATACTCCAGCATAAAAATCCACGTTCTCTTGCGGATTGCCTACAATTGCGGTTATATGATGTATTCCTGCATTTTGCTTTTGCATGCCTATTACTTCCTTTCCCTTTGATTAATTTGTTGGGTTTGTATTCAGAGGTTTTAAATTCGCTTCAATATCTTTTCTTTTCGATTCTAAAAATGGTGGCAGGGCAAGGTTCTCACCTAAGTGCTGCTCTGCTTCATCCACTGCAAAACCTGGTCCATCAGTAGCTAATTCAAATAAGATGCCATTCGGCTCCCTAAAATAGAGTGAATGAAAATAAAAGCGGTCCACATAACCCGTGTTCACGAACTTCGATTCACTAATTTTCTCTATCCATTTTCTAAGTTCCCCTTCATTATCCACCCGGAAGGCAACATGGTGTACTCCACCCCTCCCCAGCCTTTCCCGAGGTATGTCATTTCTTTCTTCAATATGGAGTTCAGCTCCTGGTCCTCCCTCACCTGTTTCATAAACGACTATCGGTTTCTGACCCCTGATTGAGGATGGGTATGTGCCTGATTTCGTGAACCCCAATACCTCGGTAAGAACGCGTTCTGTTTGTACAATATTAGGTACAGTAAGTTTTACTGGTCCCAATCCAAGAATGGAAAACTCTTGCGGAACCGGGCTTCCATCCCACGGTAATCCTCCTTGAACGCCGTTATTATCCTGATCGGAAACCAAAAGAAGCCTCTGCCCTTCAGGATCTTTAAAAGAAAGCACCTTCCTTTCAAAACGGCTCGATATTTCATCATGCTCAACATTGAATTCAACAAACCGTTTTTTCCAATATCCTAGTGCTGCATCATCTCTCACCCTTAAGGAAATTTCTGAAATACTATTGTTCCCCTCATGAGTGCGGGCAGCATTGGGAATTTCAAAAAACGTCAATTCGGTACCAGGTGAACCAATTTGATCTCCATAAAATAAGTGATACATACGTACATCATCTTGATTCACCGTTTTTTTAATTAATCGCATCCCTAATACTTTTGTGTAGAATTCAAAGTTATTTCCCGCTTTAGCTGTAATCGCCGAAACATGATGTAATCCTTTTAATTCCATCCGTACCACTCCTATCTTTATAAATCTCCCCTTACGGAGATGAATTAATAGATGAATTAATCCATAAATAATATCTCGAATTCAAGGTATTTGACATGCGTAATACTTTTAATAAAAATATCTTGATTTAAAGATAAACGACATAGATAAATTTGTCAACCATTTTCATACAAATAAATACCTGTATTCACTTATCATAAATTATTAAAATCAGGTCAAAATAAATCGGTATAAAGAATGGAGGTGTGATATATGGTTAAAGATTTTTTTAGCGCAATTGAAGATAGACGCTCTTATTATTCCCTTAGCAAGGAACGTGTTGTTCCTAATAAAAGGATTAAAGAAGTTATCGATCATGCCGTACAATATTCCCCTTCCGCTTTCAACTCCCAAAGTGCAAGAGTTATTGTTTTAACAGGTCCAAGCCACGACCAATTCTGGAATATCACAAAAAAAACATTAAGAAAAGAAATCGGTGCCAAAGATTTTAAAAAAACTGAAGAAAAAATGAAGTCATTTATAAATGGTTATGGTACGGTTTTATTCTTTGAGGATCAGGCCATTATAGATAGGCTTAAAGAACAATTCAAAACGTATACCGAAAACTTTCCGATTTGGTCGAACCAATCATCTGCCATTTTACAATTCATCGTATGGACTTCCTTGGAAATTGAGGGGTTTGGTGCAAGTCTTCAGCATTATAATCCTTTAATCGATGACGAAGTGAGAAAAACATGGGATATATCACACGATTGGAAACTCATCGCACAGATGCCCTTTGGAAAACCAACTGCTGAGCCTGACGATAAAGACTTCACACCGCTTGAAGAACGTGTGAAATATTATCATTGAAACAATATGGGCTGTCTCTATATAACGAGCCAGCCCTTTCATTTTAGTAATCCGGGAATGTTGCAAAAAATTTTGAAAATATCAATGACGCAAAGCCTATATATTCTACAACGGGCATGATTTTGATATCCTCAATGGCGTTAAACATATACATTTCAAATCCCCCCTTGTAACTATTGAATTGGTGAAGAACGCCCTGGTAGCCATTCCTTCAAATAATATGGGAGTTCACCGGAATATTGTTTAGCAGCATGTCCACTTTTCAGGAGGCTATATGTCTTATCCTTACATCTTAAATGCTTCATTACCGGATAGATCATCTCCTGTGGGACCAATCGATCATACTCACTAGCGCTTACCAAAACACTAGCATCAATTTTCGATAGCTTCGCTTTTTTCCCCCTTACCTTAAAACCTCCATTAACCAAGCTGTTTTTTATCAAAAGGTCTTTGGTTATTTGTTTTGCGGCTGCTCCGGATAATGGTACATGCCCATTAGCCCAAGCATTGAAGCGGCGCCAATTTTGAACGTATTCATCATCATCCGCTTGATTCAATAAAGATAAATAGGGGGATATATAGATAGGAGATGTAATTAACCGGATTCCATATTTAACTGCACTGGCTGGGATCGTTTGATAAATATCAATCGTATCGTCAAAATCCGCGGTCCCTTCCTTTAACGCTTCCTGCCATTGATCAAAAAATTCTGAGGCACTGAAATCAACCGGTGTAACGGAGAGGATCAAGTTCTTGATTGGCTCGTCTGCAATGGCAGCATATATTGCTGCTAATGTACCGCCGAGGCAAAACCCCATAACTGTAATTTCTCTTGCTTCAGAGTGGCGTAATGCACGCTGTACTCCTTTTTGAATATAATCGACGATATAATCTTCGATCGATATTTCACCATCTTCAAAGCCTGGACTTCCAAAATCAAGCAAATACACATCAAAACCTTCATTTACAAAAGATTCTATTAAACTATTCCCGGGGGACAAATCAAGAATCAAAGGAGTATTAATTAGTGAATATATAAGAAAAACCGGCACATCATATTTTTTTTGTGCGGATGGGTAATGCCAAAGCGTTGATTTGTTTTTTTTCCACACCGCTATTTTCGGTGTCAGTCCCATTTCAGGCAATGGCTGATTGGGAATATCCATAAAATGTTTCCATTTAGCCATGGATTCGGATTGATCTTTCGGCACTTTCCGCTTAGACATTTGAATTTCCCTGTCCAAGTGAATCGATCTCAGGTAACTGCGAGCTTAACAATAAGGAGTTATTTATAAAATCCGCGGCTCTTTTTTTACGCCCTACCATTTCATTGGATTCCCCACTTGATTTCTTTTTCTTACTGCGCGATGAAAAAGCATTGCGTTTTTTACTAACTGAAGAATTACCTCTAACGTTCCCGCCCCCATCCTCTACAAGTGTTGAGACCAGCTCTTCTAAACTATCAATTTTTTCTTCGAGCTGGATGACTAATTTCGCTACACTCGCAATATCTTTTTTTGTTGGATAATTCATGATGATGGACATTCTTTCTGAGGTTTCCTGCATTCTATTTATTCTTGGAATCTGCAATCGGGCATTGTCGCTTACTGCCTCGATTAACTCACGTCTATTCAGCAAATCCTTAATTTTACCATTAAGCTGTTGCTCTTTTTGTGCGCCTAGTAATTTAAGCCCTTTATAAAAATTTGATTTTCCCTTCATATATTCCTTCCTTCCTTTCTCCTACGTTTACACTAATGCCGAAATTCCACCGTCAATGATCAAAACATGACCGATCATATAATCAGAAGCCTTTGAGGCTAAAAATACGGCGGCCCCCTTTAAATCATCTTCATCGCCAAACCTGCCAGCCGGGGTTTTACCTAATATGTCATAGTTAGACTTTTCAAGAATTTTCTTCGTGATTTTAGTCGGGAAAAATCCAGGTGCAATTGCATTGACTTGGATCCCATATCTAGCAAGTTTAACTCCTAAATCCTTTGTCATTGTAATGATGGCACCCTTACTGGTGTTATAAGCTATCGTATCCAATAGCTCAGGAAACGTCCCGCCAAGACCTGAAACCGATGCTATATTTATGATTTTTCCGGAATTTTGCTGTTTCATGACCTTCGCTACAGCCTGTGAAAACAGGAATGTACCTGTAACGTTAACATTCAATACTTTTTCCCATTTATCCTTAGGAAGATCCAAAAGCGGACCTGACCAGGATGTACCGCTATTATTGACAAGAATATCAATCGTGCCAAATTGAGCAACCGTTTCCTTGACGACATGGTCAATGGCACTCTCATCCGTGATATCACATTCAAAGGCAACGGCATTAACACCGATCGATTGCAAGTCTTCACATGCCTCTTTACATAGAGGAAGATTTCGTGAAGCAATGACGATATTGGCACCAGCCTCCCCCAACGCCATGGCGATCTGTTTGCCCAATCCTCTGCCGCCGCCGGTGATGATGGCCGTTTTATTAGTCAAATTGAACATATTACTCAATGTAGTCAACTTTTCAGCCCTTCCTTAATGAAGAATTTTTTATATAAAACCGTCTATATCATTATAGAAAAGCCTATCCAATATTGTGCTTAAAATAGCCTAATGCCTCTGCCTTTTGTTTCATCAACATGTATCCTTTATAACCATGATAATGCTACGGTCAGCTGGCGGAAATTCGGCCTACCGGAAACTTAATTCGTCAAGGCGGCAGATTGTTCGATGGAACTTTATGTTAGTTGGCTCTGGAGGTAGATCATTCGACGACCGTTTCGTCACTTTTATTGTCTGATAACTGGATTATTCGTATGAGTGAGCAAAATCGGATACTTAACCTGTTTAATCGTTTACACTATAGAATAGTAAGGAGGTTAATAAATGACGATACATCACTTTCATTTAACCGCCGAATGGCCCGGCGGCAGAAATGATATCGGCACGATTCATTCAGGGAATCTTCAAACACAGATAAGTATTCCTACTGGAATGGAGGGACCAGGGATTGGCACTAATCCCGATGAAATGCTTCTTGGGGCGGCATCGACCTGCTATATCATCACCTTTGCTGCCCTGTTAGAGCGGGCCCATATAGAAAAGGTGAGCTTGTCCATGCAATCGGAAGCGTTAGTGGATGTTACGAATGGTATATTCACCTATAAGAAAATCATTCATTGCCCTGCACTTGTATTGGTACCGGGCACTTCTGAAAAAGTGGTTGAAAAAGCGAGGAAACTTGCTGAAAAGGCTGAAACATCATGTATGATTTCTAAAGCGATCAAAGGGAATGTAGCAGTGGAATTGAATCCGACAATTTCCATAGCACAGCAACCTTGAACTGAAAAAGTGCCTAACCCTATATTGGTTTAGGCACTTTTTGAACTATTGTATCATGTTCACTTTATTTTCAACCTCGCGGCACACTTCATCAGCCGTTAAACCATTTGCCTCAATGATGGACGCTTTCAATGAAGTATCGCTTATACCCATCACATTACTTTCCAAGCCTGTTACCACACAACAATCCACGTTTTTTGCGTCAGCTTCTTGTTTAATCTCCACAACATCAAAACCTTTTTCACGAAGTGCTTCCTGAATATTCGTTAATGATTCTTCAACACCGATTTTTGACATCAACACACACCTCCTCTACTCTCTAACCTGTCCTTTTCACCTTCAATATATGTATAGGATGTGAAGGAAATAGGGAAAGTAATATCGAGGTGATAAACATGAATGGGAAAAACAAGAAAGATGCTTCACAAACTCGTTTAGGTTCTTCTCAGATAGAGGGGCAAGGTACCACTACGAAAGAAACCGGGGCCTTCGCTAAATCTTCTTCACTAAAAAAGCAAAAACGTTCCTGATATATGATCATGGAACTCCGCCTTCATGATACGCAAAAAACGCTTGGTTTATCCGCCAAGCGTTTTCCTGTCTTCACTTTACTTTCATTCAAGTTCTTATAAGTTTTGTTTTCTGATTTCCCTTTGAATTTTTAAATCATTCAACTGATCTCCATCAATTGTTTTTGAATCCATTTTTGCTTTATCGGCTCCACCTGGGTTTAAATCACTTGCCCTTAAATTATTATTGGGAGCTGCTTGCTCGTTCCATTTGGTCATCATGATCTCCTCCTCAGTCCTATATCCTTCCCAAACCTAAGAATATTCATGAATACACCCCATCATTTATTGCAAAGATAGGAATGGAGGTGGTTTCATTGGAACCAAACAAACCCGGAAATAAGAGTGTACCGGATTTTAAAGAGTTGAACGACCGTATCATCAGAGAAGCATCACAGAGTCCCCGTTTAGTGATCAAAACAAATTTGGATGCAAAGAATGTAAAGGATGAGAACCCTTATGCCGATCGGATTAACAGCGAAGGATTCTCTGATTTTTTTGAGGAATAAAACAAACCACTTTATACAATTTGGACGTTGATTTCCACCCCAGGCAATCTCTTTTCCGCGGGCTGTCCGGGAGCCTCCTTGACGTCTTTTTAGCCTATGGGGTCTTCCCTGGACGCTTTCAGATAGAATCCCTTTGTCTACAAAATGAAACCGGCTTATTAAGCCGGTTTCATTTAAAAATATTTTTTCTTCCAAAAAATGAATGCCGTCGTCCCAGCCAACGTGATGGCAATTAATAATGTAAAAATGAAAGCAAACCGATTATGTTCAAACGGCAGTTCCACATTCATTCCGTAAAAACTTGCCACCATCGTCGGAAGCGTTAAAATAATGGTCACGGAGGTTAAAAACTTCATGGCATTATTGACATTATTGGAAATGATCGAAGCGAATGCATCCATCATACCGCTAAGAATGGATAGGTACACTTCTGCCATTTCGATTGCCTGTGCATTTTCGATGATTACATCCTCAAGCAATTCTTTATCTTCTTCATACATTTTCAAATAATTAAAACGGAGGATCTTATCAAGTACTACGCGATTAGATTTCAATGATGTCGTAAAATAAACCAGGCTTTTTTCCAAAGCGAGGAACGTGTATAATTCTTTATTTTTCATGGACTGGTGCAATTCACGTTCCGCTTCATTAGTCATCTTGTTAATCTGTTTCAGGTAACGTAAGTAATAGGATGAAATCTCAAATAATAATTGTAAAGCAAACCTTGTTTTCTTGTTGGTGAAAAACCCTTTGATTTTATTGTTTTTGAAATTCGCCAGTATCGGTGTTTCTTTTAAAGACACTGTAATGAAACAGTCTTTGGTAAAGATCATGCCTATGGGAATCGTTTCGTAGATCGGTAAGCCGGCTTCGTCCCTGGTCAAATAGGGGAAGTCGACAATAATTAAAACATTATCATCCTCTTTTTCGATTCGCGGCCTTTCCTCATCGTCCAGTGGATCTTTCATGAAATTGATGGGTAATTGCAAAGTCGTGCATATATAATCTATTTCAGCTTCTGTAGGCGCTACAATGTTCACCCAGGAACCTTTTGTCATTTCCTCGATATTGTTTAGGTGACGGTTTTCATCCGTCTTGTAGATTTCAATCATTTCTTGACCTCCTCTTCTATAGAGAAAGCCTTATTTACCTTCTTCGAGCAGATACTCAGGGAGAATAACAGTCTCGACTTCTAGCATCATATTGGCTTCCTCTTTCTTTCTGGGTTCAGGATCATAAGAACTGCTGCTCACTCGTATCCACTTCCTTTCGATTCTTTAATCTTAATCCTTATTCATTTAAAGCACAATAAAGAATTTAATACCCTGAATCCCTGTTTAAAATTCGCAATTATCTGATTTCATCTAATAGAAAAATATAACAAAAAAAAACGCTTGGGAAACCCCAAGCGAGTGTGATTGCATTATCCATGTTTCGCATTATTATAATAGTGAACACCATACATGGCGCCTTCATCTACCATTTTATTATCACCATGGTCATATGGATCAGGGTGACCTGCCTTTTCGATTACCGGATCCAGATCGGAAGCCTTTCTATTCCAAAATCCTACTGCTTTTGCTTTTGCATTGGACCAAATATCCTTCACTTTTCCTCTGTTCGTTTTATTTGATAAAAATGAGACTCCGGCAACTCCGACTCCTATTAATACAACGTTTTTTCCTAACGCCATCATTACCTTCCCCCTTATTTATTGACTTGCTTTATGTATACCCCACGCCAGAAATTTTAAACCTTTATTTATATGGAGGAATTTGATAAAAGAAATTAGGTTTCATTATTTCATTATTATATGGCTGATGAAAAACATGTGTCGTCGCAGGAGACACCGGTGGAATTAACCAGGTCCAGTCCCCCGTTACTTTCCGGTTACAAGAGGTTTCTTTTTCTTCGAATTTCTTGAATTGTTTTGCCGCTGTATGGTGATCTACAATGCTGACTCCGTGTCTTTTATATGAATGCAGGACTGCTTCATTCAGTTCGATCAAGGCTCTATCTTTCCATAAATTCGAATCACGCTTAATATCCAAGCCCATCCTCTCCCCTATTGCCGGCAGCATATTGTAGCGTTTTTCATCCGCAAGGTTCCTGGCGCCGATTTCCGTTCCCATGTACCACCCATTAAATGGTGCAGCTGAATAAGTAATACCGCCAATTTCCAATCTCATACCCGAAATGATCGGAACTGCATACCATTTGATTTGAAGATCTTTGAACCATTTTAGCTTAGGGTGGGTGATTTGAACTTCTTTAATGAGACTTTCAGGTATATCATGAAGACAAGGAGTTTTTCCGTCCAATTGGACTACAAGGGGTAAAATATCGAAAGGACCGATTTTCCCTTCCCATCCTAATGCCATACATTGCTTGGTGAATTCGATCGAACTTGAATCACCGATTACGCCATTTTCCGTCTCATATCCCGCATACCGAATAAGCTGATGATTCCAAATATCCACTTTTCGATCATGATCTTTCTGTTTGAAAATTGTAATCACAGGTCTGATGTTCCCATTATTCGTAGCATATTCGATATGCTCAAAAAGAGCAGATACGATTCCATCTTCGCTTTGAATCATCCTTTTATCAATCACTCTCAGCGATTCCCAAAAAAAGCGCCCGATGCAACGATTGCTATTACGCCAAGCTAATTTAGCACCATATTCCAATTCTTCATATGTATGTTCATATCTGCCTGTTTCAGTTATTTCCTTGTTAATTTGTTCGATCCTGCCCTTTATATCCTCTTCCGTTTTCAATAATTCCGGATAACATGTCCTGATAAAGGATGCGGCCTCTTGCAGTAAATGATTCATCTTTCCCACGGATCCTTCCATTTGCAAAACTTTGACTTCCATTTAAAAATAACATATTTTTCATGGTATCTCTAAAAAACAAATTTTTTTAAAAGCGCATTTTTTAAAAATGTGGCAATTCGGCGTCAAAACCATTTCAAGATACTTAAAGTAAGCTCATAAACTTCTTATACTTTAACATCTCTAGTAACTAAATAATTATCGGTAAAGTTGTTACAAATGAGGTAAATGGATTATAATATATTAATAATGAGGTGATATGATGAATAATACGACACTTTGTCCACGATTTGAAAAAGGGATGCAAATCTTGAGTAAACGCTGGACTGGATTGATTGTCAATCAATTACTTAATGGCCCTCAACGGTTTTGTAATATTGAATCTGCATTCCCGATAAGCGGCAGGATTCTTTCTGAACGTTTAAAGGACTTGGAAATTGAAGGGATTGTTAAAAGGGACGTATATCCAGAGACACCGGTCAGGATTGAGTATTCTTTAACTGAAAAAGGCAAGGCCCTTGCACCGGTAATGAACGAAATTCAAAATTGGGCACAAGAATGGCTCGAACCGATACAGAATCAATGATATAGGAATTAAAGAAGTGAGGAAGGTCTGCCAGCTGCGGACTTCCTCCTTTTTTGTTTAAGCGCCAGTGCCTAGTGGTATATTTTTTACAGATAGAATAACACTAGGTTTATTCCAAATTTATGGGCGGTGAATTATGAAACAAGCAGATTGCATTATTATTGGTGGTGGTATAGCCGGTATTCAGGCAGCCATTCAGCTCGGAAGATATAAACATGATATTATCGTCATTGATACAGCAAAAGGCCGATCCTCCATTGCCAAGGCTTACCATAACATTCTTGGATGGCCTGATGGGGTAAGCGGCAAACAATTGAGGACGCTCGGCAGACAGCACGCTGAAAAATTCGGTGTCGAATTCTTGGATGATACAGTTAAATCCCTTGAAAAAAAGCAGGACAAGTTTTTTATCCAAACAAAAAACGGCATGGTATATCAAGCTAAAATGGTTTTTATTGGTACGGGCATTACCGATAACATTCCTCCAATCAAAAACATCTATCCAACGCTTGGGACATCCACATATATATGCCCTGATTGTGATGGGTATGAAATCATGGATAAGCAAACCGTTGTCATAGGAGGAGGAAATACAGGCGCGAGCATGGCGCTTACCCTTTTATATTGGTCAAAAAATATCATTTACGTAAATCATTTGAAAACAAAAATTGATGAGGAGTATAGGGAAAAGTTAAAGGAAAACCAGATTCCCGTAATCGAAGAGGAAGTTTATGAAGTCCATGTTGATGCCAAACAGCAGTTGACAGCCATACAATTAGTATCAGGTAAAATAATCGAAGCTGAAAAGGCATTCACGGCATTTAAGGGTAACAAACTTAATAATGAGCTGGCCTTACAATTGGGTGTGCAAGTTAATGAAAACAATCATGTGGTAATTCATCCACGGACTAAAGAAACGAATATTAAAGGAGTCTGGGCAGGCGGGGACCTCGTTGCCCATTCCGAACAAGTCACCATTTCGATGGGGGATGGTACCCAAGCAGCGATATGGATTCATAAGAGGCTGTTGGGCCAGCCGCTTCCTTATGATTGACAACCTGATGGAAAATTGAAAGGCGACCTGTCCACCAGGCCGCCTTTTACATTGGTATTTATAGAGTTTTCTACTATAAACACCTATATTCGATTCCTTCCCTTAAAAACTTTAACCAAAATGAGAATGACCGCGATGATAAGCAATATATGTATAAATCCTGCAGCCACTTTAAAGACTAAACCAAGAACCCATAATAATATGATTAAACCAATAATTGTCCAAATCATGATTAATCCCCCTCTCTTCCCTTCTTTAAATGACTTTTTATTAATGTGAACCTACAAAGAAGTTTTCTGCTTACATTTAAAATACCCATATCTTTCTGTAACAAACCCTCACCCTATTTTTTACATAAAACTGTAAATGCTGTAAATGATAATAAAGAAATAAGGAATCTTCCATATTGAAGAACATTCACCATAAGGAAGAGACTTTCAGGTTTTATAGGTTCCGCAAAAATCCAATTAAAAGGAGTCGTTCATTCATGAAAAAGTTTTTAGTCATCTGTTTAACAGCTTGTTCCCTATTCTTGGTTAACCTGAATCACCCGGCTGCACAAGAAAATAAAGCAAAACCGGAAAGTGTCCAATTCACTGAAGCTCAAAAATCGGAAATCGCTAAGATCCAAAAACAGATACTCGCTGATAAAAAGTTATTGATCGAAAAATATGTCGAGTATGGCGCGCTTTCGAAAGAAGAAGCCGATAAAATGGTATCACATTTTGAAGAACATTATAAAATGATGGAAGAACATAATTTTCAAATTCCGCCGCACCGCCCACATTCTCGACACATGCACAAGTAATTGTATGTTATTTGCCTATATAGCCTGATAATCCGACCTGATGAATAGGCCGGATTATTTTCATTTCTTTCGTCCTTGATAAATAAACATTGCGCGTTTACCATTTACTAAAGGATTTATATTTCTCTTTAGCGAAATACATAACTATGAGAAATGAAAGGGTGAAAAGGATGAACAAAATAGGTATAACAGCAAGAGACTTATTTCACTTGAAATCAGTAACCGATCCAAAGCTATCCCCGGATGGCAGCATGGTGATTTATGTCCAAACCAGAATAGATGAAAAAACGGAAAAATACATTTCCAATCTGTATATGTTCAGCCTGATTACGAATGAAACAAAGCAATGGACTTTCGGGGAAAATCGTGATACATCACCAGCCTGGTCCCCCGACGGCAAGCATATCGCCTTTTTATCGGACAGATCTGGTAAAAAACAAGTCCACATTATAGGGAGCATTGGCGGGGAAGCTCGACAGCTGACCCATTTCGTGAACGGTGTATCAAAGCCTATTTGGTCTCCTTGTTCCACCAAGTTACTGCTTTCAACCGGATTAAAGGAGGGGGAAAACCTTAATACGGTCAAAGATAATGATTTGTCCAAAGAAGTTCATAGGTATGACCGGATTAAGTATAAATGGGATGGGAGAGGCTATTTTGATCAGTTATATCAGCAGCTTGTTATAGTGGAAATTTTCAAGGGAGATTCCACATTGTTAACGGACAACAATATTGATCATCATCCGAATGCATGGTCCCCAGACGGACAGCGTATTGCATTCATAAGCGGGGATGCAGAAAGAAGTGATGATGAACTTTTTTCCGATATTTTCATCATGGAACTAGAAACGAAAGCTTTAGAGAGGATAACGGATGGCAAAGGCTTCTTTAGAGATCCGAAATGGTCTCCAAATGGCGAATATCTATCTTTCATTGGCCATAATAAAGAATTTGCCGGTGCCACCTTTTCAAATATCTGGTTATATTCCATTTTCAATCAAACAACTCAGTGTTTGACCGATGGATGGGACGTCCAAATTGGAGATTCCGCAATTGGTGATTTCCAAATCGGAGCCGTCGACCCTGGTATCTTATGGACAAACGATAGCCAAGGCTTTTACTTTTTAATTAGCGATTACGGAAATACCGGGGTTTATTATGGTTCCATTGAAGGGGCCATGTATCCATCGATCCTTGACCCGCAGCATATATACGGCCTGACTATAGATCCTGAAAGCCATCGTGCTGTCGTGGCCATTAGTACTCCTGTTCATCCCGGCGATCTCTTTGCTTATAACCTTACCAATGGCGATAAGGAACAAATCAGTTTTGTTAATGAGGATTTTTTGAAGGATAAACATTTGTCCATGGCTGAACCCATTACTTTTCCATCTGTTGATGGTCTTACCATCCACGGCTGGATTATGAGACCGACCGATTTTAATGGCAATCAAAAATATCCGCTCATTTTAGAAATTCACGGCGGTCCGCATATGATGTATGCCAATACCTATGTTCATGAATTCCAGACCTTGGCTAATGAAGGCTATACTGTATTGTTCACTAACCCGCGCGGGAGTGTAGGATATGGCCAAGACTTCGTAAATGCCTGCCGGGGCGATTATGGAGGCATGGATTATAAGGACTTAATGGCCGGGGTTGATCACGTTTTAGCCACGTATGATTTTATCGAGCATGAAGATTTAGGGGTATCCGGAGGAAGTTATGGAGGGTTCATGACAAATTGGATCATCGGCCATACCGACCGCTTCAAGGCTGCTGTGACTCAGCGTTGCATAAGTAACTGGCTAAGTTTTTATGGGGTCAGCGACATTGGCTATTATTTTACAGAGTGGGAAGTGGGCGGCGATATCGTTAATTCCGCTGAAAAATTATGGCAGCACTCTCCTTTAAAATATGTTTCCAATGTTAATACCCCTTTACTTTTACTTCACGGTGAAAAGGATTTCCGCTGTCCCATTGAACAGAGCGAGCAATTTTTTGTCGCTTTAAAACGGCAAAAAAAAGAAGCAGTGCTTGTTTCCTTTCCAGATGAAACTCATGAAGTTTCCCGAAGTGGATCTCCAAAAATGCGCCTGCAACATATTGAGGAAATCAAAGGATGGTTCAATGAACACCTTTAAAAACAAAAACTCTGTTAGCAAAAGCTAACAGAGTTTTTGTTTTTAGTGTTGAATTTGGTCTCTGTCCTCGGAAATCGAACTTAAAGCATTTCCCGCCATTGAATTTGTCTGATGATGTACAGCAAGATCACCTAATGCCACGACACCCACCAGCTTGTCATTCTCAATGATAGGGAGCCTTCTGATTTGTTCGGTGGCCATTAACTCTTCAGCTTCCTCCACTGACATATCAGGGGTACCAGTTACAAGGTTCGTGGAAATGACATCAGTAATTCTAGTTGAATTCGGCTTTTTCTCGGCAACACAGCGAATGACGATATCCCTGTCTGTGATGACACCAATCAAATGGTTATTCTCCAGTACAGGAATGACACCAACATCATCATTCTTCATTTTGACTGCTGCTTCATATATATTATCTTCCGCCGTGCAACAATCCACGTTTGTTGTCATGATATCTCTTAATGTAGTCACGGAAATCCCTCCATTTTCATAAGTTGCTTGTTTATTTTTGACCTATGAAGAGAAATTATTCATGTAACGCATTCTTGCTTCATTCCACATATTTCCCATGATCCGGTTTAGCTAATGAATCGAACTCCTTTGCAAGCTTTGATAAACCCATTTCCAGTTCTTTCCCTTCAACAGGATACCCGTGCCCCGTTATGGCAACAGCCGGCTTCATGCTTTCCAATAATTTTACAGATCCTTTTGCCGCCTCCCAATCAGTTGTCAAATACCGCGGCGGGCCCGCAATTTCTTTCTCCTGAGTGATTACCTTGTATAGGGAATCTTGCCTGACATTCACAAAAGCATCTCCAGCAATCAAACTTCGGTCACTTTCACGGAAAAGTGAAATATGTCCTTTTGAATGACCAGGGGTATGAATCCATTTCCAATCGCGAAGCCCGGGAACACTTTGGTCATCAGGCAATGGCTGAACTTTTTCATCAAGATTTATTCCCTCATTCGGAAATATCCAAGAAATTTTTGCGACCATCCCCCCTTCAACTGTAGGGTCCGGTTCGGGGTAATTTTCCTGTCCCGTTAAATAAGGCATTTCTTTTATATGGGCATAAACAGGAGCATTCCAATACTCCATTAACTCAATCAGTGCACCAACATGATCGAAATGTCCATGTGTCAAAATAATGGCAGCAGGTGGATTTTGAGGTCCATATATTTCTTCAGCTGTTTTCTTTATTACCTCCGCTGAGCGCGGCATCCCTGCATCTATCAATACCCATTTATCATCTTTGGGTGACCCTACAAAAACAACATTAACGATTTGGACGGACAGACAATATATATCCTCATTTATTACCTGTACATGACCACTGGAAACTGAAGTCATTGGCAGCAATTTTTCATTCAAATGATTATCATCCATTTTTAATCCTCCTAATTTTGAACATTCTTTTTTTAAAAAGGATACCCTGTACAAGAATATAAAAAACAACCTATAATTTTTATAGGTTGTTTCTCAGTATACATCCCTTCGGGTAAATACTGTAAAGGATACAATTAAAGCAAGAGCCCACCAAACGAGCAAAGTAGTGACAGATGATAATAAAGTCATCCCTTCTATCGGGGGAGCCGTCCCGCTAATATAGGCGGTCAACTTCAAATTCACCATAAAGAAATATTTCGCTGATTCCCATGATGAAACCATATTGTTCAATATAGCACCGGAAATTAATGCAGCCAGCATGATGCCCATGCCTGCAGGGGTACTCCTCACTAAAACCGAAAGCATGAAAGAAAGGGTCCCTACAACGACCGCCACCAGCCAGACAAGTCCCAAATCCATCAATAGGAATTTCCATTGTTCAACTAACCTTACTTGACTGACATCCACATCAGCACCATTCAATTCGAATCCGGTTATTACGGGGGCCCCCCACCCTTGATACCCGAAAACGATTCCTGATAAAAGGTAGGACAATAAGGCTGTCATCGCCACGATAATCGAAACCGATAATAATAATGTTACATATTTGCTCAATAAGATTTTCCAGCGCTCCACTGGCCTTGTCAGCAGAAGCTTTATCGTGCCTTGTCCATTTTCGTAAGAAACCAAATCACTGGCCACAATCATGATCAACAGCGGAATGAACAAATCAATTGCATTTTCCAAAAACATGCGTGTAAAAGTAGCTGCGCCCGGTTCTGAGGGATTAATATCATGATCGAGATAATATTGCTGCTGCTTCAGGCTTACTTGCAGCTGTTCACGCCACTCATCCAGCATCCTATTCGAGCCCAATCGATTTTGAGTATCAATGATTTGCTGCTGAAGTGCCGCACGCCAATCATCAGTTCCCAACTTCTCCCGTTGCTCTTCCACTTGTTTGTATTGGGCATATGTAAACATCAACACTAAAATTCCAACGATGATACCGATTATGATCAGCCGTTTTTTTGCCAACATCTTCATCATTTCATTTTGGACCAAGTTATTCAATGCCTGCACCTCCGACACCGGTAACTTGCAAAAACAATTCTTCCAATCCCGGGAGTTTTCGATTCATTTCATGCACCCTCACCCCTGCTTGGTTAAGTGCAGCATTCCATTCGGGTGTTTTGAGTTCATCATAAGCTGTAATGATATATTTTTGATCTAAGGTAATATCGGTGAAGCGGCTAAGAATTTCCACTCCCTTTTGAAATGGTTCCACCCGCCAAATGATCCGCTCCTGCGTGGATAATAAGCTTTCCACTGTATCGGTTTTGATAATTTCCCCGCCTTGAATAATTGCTACCCGGTCACAAAGTTGCTGTATTTCACCTAATAAGTGTGAGGAAACAAGAACACTCATACCTTCTTCTTCGGCCAACTTCCTTATGAATTGTCGCATTTCACGGATTCCTGCAGGATCTAGACCGTTAGTCGGTTCATCCAAAATTAATAGCTTAGGGCTGTTCAGCATCGCCTGAGCGATTCCTAAACGCTGCCTCATACCTAACGAATAGGTCTTCACTTTATCGTGAATTCTCGCTTGCAGACCGACGAGTTCAACAACTTCGGTCATTCTTGTTTCACCGACTTCAGGTAACATTCTTGCAAAGTGGAGCAAATTATCCCACCCGCTCAAAAATGGATATAACTCTGGATTTTCAACGATGCAGCCCATTTGCTTCATAGCCTTCGTAAATTCATGACGAACATCATACCCGCATATATGGATGGAACCCGAGGATGGCTTAATCAGTCCGACCAACATGCGGATTGTCGTCGTCTTACCTGCTCCATTCGGTCCTAAAAAGCCGAAAACCTCACCTTCATTCAACTCAAAATCTATTCCTTTAATAATTTCCCTTTTGCCAATCTTTTTTCTCAAGTCCTTAACAGACAATGTCACCTGTTTCATCGTTCCACATCCTCCCATTTTATTAAAGGAGCAACTCTATCAGCAATTAAACGGTACCCCTTCTTATTTGGGTGAAATTTGTCCGAATACAAATACTCATTTACCGACAATTGAAATAAATCGAATGTTGGAACGAAAATTGCATTTTCATAATGAGCCACGACTTCTGCCGTTTCATTATTCCAGTCCCGTACAATGCGGTTCGTATCAAAGTCCTTATCCAAATCTATAAATGGATTATACAGCCCAAGCAACAAAATGGTAGCTGAATCATTGACTTTATTTATATCTTTAAAAATTTCATGTAAATTCCCCAAGAATTTCTTTTGTGATACGGATGTAGCTTCACGATCATATTCAAGCAGGGTCTGCCCTTTTTGAAATAAATCGTTACCCCCGATTGTAACTAAAATAACATCAGCTGCCTGGATTTGGCGCTTAACTTCCGGTTGTTTCACCTGCTGCACCAATTCTTTAGACACTTGTCCATTAATTCCCAGGTTATGAATGATTGGTTTTCTATTATATCGACTCTTCAAATCTTCTACTACAAGTCCAACATAGCCTTTGCCTGTTTCATCGCCTGTGCCACGTGTTAATGAATCGCCTATCGCCACTACCGTAAAATCATCGGGAAGATCATTTTTAATGGGGGCTTCTTCAATTACTTCCAAATCGGACGTTCCTTTTCCATAATGGTCCATAATCGCCCATCCTAGGCAAAATACAAAAAACAGGCCGATAAGAGCTGATACGATGGTGGTAGCCAACACTTTTGGTTTACGCAAAAACACTCACCTCTTCCATTCATTCTCTATCTTCCATTAAATCATATTATTTCCAAAAACAAAAAAACGTTTACTTATGTATAAAAATCCCAATGATTTAATCATTAACAGCATTTCTTTTATAAACCGCACTCTTCCCCTATAATCAATAAAAAAAGGCAGAATGGGACTTATTATTCCCTTTCTGCCTTTCTTTGAATTTGTCTAGTATTTTTTAACCCGGAAACATGATGCCACACACTAAAGATGGCACCCCGGAACGGCTGCAAGTGATGAGAAATGATCATGCAGCCCTTAAACATGCCCACTGCAATTGAAGTCGTTTTTGATCTTCCTTATTAGAACTGAAGCACTCATCATTTTTCAATCGTATCTATAGGTTTCCCCATTCCTTTCAAATTTTTTTCTAACCTCATGAGCCAAATGGTAAGCAGCATCCCGATCAGAGTGAGTAAACCATAAAATAAATAGACTGAATATATTCCTGATTTTTCCAATATTATCCCGCCACTGAAGGTACTGAACCAGTTCCCCAATCCGTTGCCAATGGAGGAATAAAGAGTTATTGCTGTCACCGTTATACGTGCAGGGACAATTTCCCTGATATATTGTAAAGCTGCTGGAATGAATAAACCAAGTGAAAACCCTTGAATGATCGAAGTCACATATACGGCAGCCAAACTTGGTTCGGTGAAGTATAAACCCCAGCGGACCAATGAAGCCGTTCCAGCCAATAAAGTAATTGGAAGCAGGCCGATCTTATGAATCCAGGTACCTGCCATTCTCATAAAGGGAATCTCCGATAATACAGCTAATAGGAACGCAATGCCGATTCCTGTATATGTTCCGCCTCTTGCTTCGACAAACAAACCATAGTATACATTATTTGCTAGATTAGGACCAAAAAGCAAAAACGTTATCGCAAGAAAGATAAGAAAACGTTTCATGGTGATCAATTCTTTCATTCCCCCGAAAAGTTTCACTTTTCCCCCAGGTGGCTCTTCGGGCAAACGAAGAGCCAGACTAGCCGCTAACAACAAGCCGAAGAAAAAGGCATAAAATATAACGGAAGGACCTATGAAGGATTCAGATAACCTTCCCATTACAAAAACCGCCACACCGTAACCAAGTGATCCGAATAAACGGATTTTACCATAATTCGATTTGATTTTTGTTGTATATTGTAGGGTGATGCTATCAGAAACTGGTATTATCGCACTTTGAAAGATGGCCAAAGCGATTGCGACGGATACTAAAAGGAAATAATGTTCGAACAGCAAGTAGCCTAAACCGAATACACCAGCAAGAAACGATGATATTGCAAGTATTTTTGCTGGTCTCCCGCTCCAATCACAGACAATTCCCCAAAAAGGTTGAAACACGATCATCACTATGGGACCAACAGACATGATCGTACCTATTTCAATACCGGATAAACCTGCCTCATTGGCCAAATAAACGCTTAATAGCGGTGTTAAACTTCCCACTGCAAAAAAAGAAAAAAGGTAAAATACCTTCAAGCTAATAAGATTGACATGCTTTTGTTTTTCCAAATCCAGTTCCCCCACGCAGACACCTTCTACAAAGTTGATGATTTTTTTCATTGCTTCCTATTAGGCATTTTAAATAGGGAGCACGATATTAAAGACTGTTCCTTTATTGACTTCGCTTTCGACAAAGACATTTCCCGAATGGCTTTCTATGATTTTAAAGCTGATCATGAGACCTAACCCATTTCCAGATTTTTTCGTGGTGAAAAATGGTTCCCCAAGTCTCTTAAGCTGCTCTGGCGGTATCCCAATTCCTGTGTCGGTAATGGATATATGCACATTATCCTTTTTAAGTTCAGTATTGACTTTTATGAACCCACCGTCAGGCATAGCCTCCATCCCATTTTTAATGAAGTTCAATATGACTTGTTTTAACCGATTCTCATCACAACGAACGAGGATTTCTTCGTCATTACAATCCGAAATCAGCTTGATGTTCTTCTTCCTTGCTTCAAACTCCGTCAAAGATACAACGTTTTGAATGATCGACACAAGATTCTTCGTTTCCAATATCAATGCCTGTGGTTTGGCCAATTGTAAGAACTCTTCAACTATCTCATTCACACGATTGATTTCATCCATGATTATTTCTAAATATTCTTGTTTATTTTCGTCTGTTTCATTCAATTGCAAAAATTCCGTAAACCCTTTCATGGAGGTCAGCGGATTCCGTATTTCATGTGCCACCCCAGCAGCAAGCTGACCGACAGCGGCTAATTTATCCTGCCGATGGAGCATCTCTTCAGATTGTTTACGCTCAGTTATGTCATATCTAAGCGCCAAAAACTGGAATGGCTCTCCCTCTTCGCTGAAAAATGGAACAATTGTTGTATCGACCCAATAAAAACTGCCATCTTTCGCCTTGTTTCTAATTTCACCTTTCCAAACTTTCCGTTCATGGATGGTCTTCCACATTTGTTCAAAGAATTCTTTTGAATGGTATCCAGAATTAACTATCTTATGGGTCTGGCCTATCAATTCACCTTTCCCATAACCTGAAACCTCCAAAAACTTGTCATTCACTTCAATAATGACTCCTTTATCATCGGTTATCGCCACAATCAAAGATTGGTTAATTGCATAATGCATATCTTCCAGTTCCTTGATTGACCCCTTTAAAGCATTTTCTGCTTCTTTACGACTGGAAATATCCGAACGGATGGAAATATATTGATAGGGTTTCCCCTTTTTCATAAAAGGCACGATAGTTGTATCCACCCAATAAACATTACCATCCTTAGCCCGATTGCATATTTCTCCATGCCATGTTTCCCCTTGACTGATCGTTAGCCATAAGTCAGTGAAAAATTCTTTTGCATGATAACCAGAATTGATTATCGAATGATTTTTCCCAATTAGTTCATGTTTTTCATATTGTGATATTTCCAGGAATTTTTCGTTAACATATGTAATGATTCCTTTTGCATCCGTGATGGCGACGATTGCCGATTGATCTAAAGCATAACGGATATCACTCACAGTATTATCGCTTTTTGCTAACCGACGGCCCACGATCGTACTTGATGCTATCAAGCTGGCAAGGATGAATATTGACACGAAGCATGTAAGATAAAGCATAAAAGGAGTGAGCGGAACAAATTCACCCGTTACATTTTTCACGTTCATCGGTAACACTCTCACAAAAAGATAATACCCTTCAATGATTGCCCCACTCATCAGAAGCGTACTGACTGGCTTTAGTGAAGATTGACTTAATTTATTAAAATAAAATAATATTGCAAGCGCTGCTACAAATAATATAAAGATGCTGAAAAGCGTACTGAGTACCGACAATGGGCTAAAGTGCAAAGAGTGATTTAAAGAAGATGTTCCCATTATATAATTGGAAAAAATGGCCATCGTAAACATGAAGCCGCAAAAAACGATTTGCAGGACTTGCGTTTTATACGAAATGGCCAATAATCCACCCCCTGCGAGAGCGATTGCTATTGCTAACGAAAAGATTATTGTAGAAAAGTTGTATGCTGCCATTCCTGAATTATCGAGTGTGTATATGACCACAAAATTAAGCGTCCAGATTGCCACTCCCATGGAGCAGCTGCTCCCTATAAATACCAGGCGTTTATATCTCTTTATCATCAGTAATGTTGTAAGTAAATCCAAAGCCGTATAACACGCCATTATTATCAATAGTACTGCAATCATAAAGAGGACAGGATTTGATGCCACAATTGATTGTTCCATTTTTTTACTTGATCACCTCTACGTTCTGTTCTCCTATATTGTAATGTAAATTCATAGGACCTCAAAGGTTTTTTATTTCCTTACTCCTATATATTTACACGCTGTTTCTTTCGGAGCACCCCTTACCCAAGAAAATGCAGGTTTTTTCATAAAATCAATAAAATGAGAAATACTATTGTTTTGTATGGAGTAGAATATGAATACATGGTAATGACAAGCATTCACAACCCTGTTCATCATTGCAGGGAATTATCAATAATACCAATAATTATTCAGGAATATATTAATGAAGAATGTTAATTTCTTTATTTAATTATACCTATAGGTTTATAATTAAAGAGAACTTATATAGAGAGAAGGAGTGGGGGGCATGATTATGTCAGACCTGGCAGGTGCAAGTACAACAGAAATTATGCAAAAGAAGACCCAGCATAAAAAATTAACACTTAGACAAATTTTACAGAGAGGTCTATTAATTACGATCGGTGCGGTTTTAATGGCTGTCGGCCTCGAGATTTTTCTAGTGCCGAATAACGTAATCGACGGGGGCATAACGGGTATTTCGATTATGTTATCTTACATCACTGGATGGAAGCTTGGAATCTTTCTTTTCATTTTGAATCTTCCTTTCTTTTTTATCGGTTATAAACAAATCGGAAAAACCTTCGCATTATCTACCCTTTATGGAATTTTAATCCTTTCCATTACCACTACATTGCTTCATCATGTACCAGCTTTCACTCAAGATATCCTCCTAGCGTCCGCATTCGGCGGAATGATTCTTGGAATTGGTGTTGGAATGGTCATTCGATATGGCGGCTCGTTGGATGGTACAGAAATACTTGCTATTCTCGCTAGCAAGAAGCTCCCTTTTTCCGTTGGGGAGATCGTCATGTTTTTTAATTTATTCATCCTTGGCAGTGCGGGCTTCGTATTCTCGTGGGACCGTGCCATGTATTCGATCATAGCTTACTTCGTGGCATATAAAACGATGGATATCGTCATCGCAGGTTTGGACGAATCCAAATTTGTTTGGATCATCAGTGATGAATTTAATGATATCGGAGATGCGATAATGAATCGTCTTGGACGGGGCGTAACCTTTTTAGCTGGAGAAGGTGCCTATTCTGGTGATGATAAAAAAGTCATCTTTTGTGTAATAAACAGGCTTGAGGAAGCAAAACTTAAAGAGATAGTCAAAAGCTTCGATCCATCTGCATTTCTTGCCGTAGGGGATATCGCGGAAGTTCGAGGCGGTCGGTTCAAGAAAAAAGATATCCACTAACCTCACCCGCTTTTTGCTTCTTCATCCTATTTGCAAAAAGATAAAAAAAGCTGAAGGGAAATTTCCCTTCAGCTTTTTTTATTTAACATTAATAATTTCTTGGATTGTTGATTGCTTGAAGCATTCTGGTGCCGGGTTTCATCTCGCTGCTACATAACGGACAAACATGTTCATCATTACTTGTAAAGTTATCGCGAATCCAACCTTTGCAATCTTCTGATGTACATTCCCACACCTTTGTTTCTTCAGGAATGATTTCTTCCGTATTATTTCTTCTATACATATATCTCACTCCTTAGAATTGAATTGACTCCGTCCTGCATAACAGATCACAAGCCATAAAGATAAAAGAAAGAATAGATGGCGTTTAATCTAAATTGTGAGTAAATAACCATTCGTTAATCCAAGTATGATCATTGTTCTTTCAAACAAACTCTTGAATGGTAAGAACTTGAGATTACGACATGAATTTTTCATATCTCAGTACCCATTATATCATATATATGCTTTATTTATTTGAAGAAAGATTCTAAAAAAGAAATGATTCCCCAAAATGAAACACAGTCCCTGACTTACCCTTCAAGATAATCGAGACTGCGCTGTTTAAGAATCCATTCCATATGGTTCTTCCTGCTCGTTCAATGAACATTTCAAAGCGAATCGAGCATGAGAGTAATTTTTTAATGCCAAAACCTAAAACAATGAAAGCCCTGCCTCTCTCCCATCCATACGGTTCCTAGACCGTGCCTGCGAGAATCAGATAAAAGCTTGTAAGTACATGTTTATTAATTAAACCGTCCGTAATTCCAATTGGGTAGATTAAATTCCAAAAGACAAATGGTACATAGAAGTAAGTTAATGAAGAACAGAAATGGATCGAGGAAAATAATTACATGTAGTTCTTTTTTCTAGATGTGTTTAACTTGTTTCTACTTCATCATGAAAATGATGAAAAATTATTTTATTAATAAAAATGCTACTTTAAATTACCCTCCAGTGTTTTCTTTTCTTAACACTGAAATTTAACTATACCATAAATATTTTTATGTGTAAAGTCTTTATCCAAAATGAAATCGCTCCGTCATACTTCTTTCTTAAAATAAAAAATAAAGAGGCTATGATTCACCTCTTTCATTTAAAAGCATTATACTCATTTTCTATTTTTGGAAGTTCCCTGACTTCCTCAACTAATTGACTTCCGCACATTGGGCAATCATAGTTTTCCGAGGCAAAATCTTTTCTCATCCAGCCATTACAATCTGCTGATCCACATGCATATACTATCGTATCTTCCATAACGATTTCTGGTTCCTCTGAATTCTTTTTACCAAAATACATGAGCAACCTCCTCTTTTTTATATAAAGACTCTGATCAAAGGCGCAAAATTTCTCCTTTTTATCATTCCTAGTATACGCATTAAACTATAATCTTATTTATTCAATGAAGAAATTATCCAAAAAACCTTAACACCTTTCGTTTTCCAACCCTGCTTTAACCAAGATCGCTTTAATCATGAAGTAGGAAATATGCTCAGGCAGGGCTTCTTTTAATGGTTTCAATTTTTCAGAATCCAATTGTTTCGCAGTTTCCAAAACAAGATCAAACTCTTTATCCGAGAAAATCTCATCCCATTTGATATCCATGTGTTCTTCTGCACACTTTAATAAATGATTTTCAATTGAAACGGAAGACAGCCCTCTCAATGTTCCTATTTCCTTGATTGATTTGCCTTCCCGATATAAGCTATAGCTTTCTGCATGAGATGGTTTAGTAGCTCGCTTTACCGTTTCCTTTGTAACCATAGTATTCGTTTCTAATTCAGGGTGTGCCTGTACATACTGGGAAATCCCTTGTAAGAACACAGATCCGAAGCGTTCAAATTTCTGCATCCCTACGCCTTTAACTTCCAGGAATTCCTCTTCCGTCCTCGGCAGTTTGACGGCCATATCTTTTAAAGATGCATCGGAAAAAATAATGAATGGAGGTACATTTTCCTTGCTTGCCAATTGTTTCCTTAACTGTCTTAATTCTTCGAACAACCCATGATCCGCACTGATGCTGCTTACTTTTTTTATTTCCTTGCGCAGGACTTTTTTCTGTCCCAGCAGCACTTCCCTGCCAGCATTGGTAACCTTGAGGACCGGAAACTGGCCGCCCGTCATTTCGATGTACTGTTTTGCTGTCAGGAAATCAATGAAATCACCTACATCCTTAGCAGATTGATCATTGATGATACCATAGGTTGAAAGCTTCTGGAATCCGAACTCTTCAATTTTCTTATTGCGTGATCCCGTAAGCACCTGGGAAATCATCGTTTTACCGAATCGCTCACCCATTCGCAACATGCATGAAAGAACCATCTGTGCCTGTGTCGTTACTTCAACAGATTCACGTTTATCTGTACAATTTTCGCAATGACCGCAATCTTCCGGGTTTTCTTCTCCAAAGTATCGAAGGATGAAGGCTTGCAAGCACCCTTCGGTAAAACAATAATCCTTCATTCTGTTCAATTTCTTCAATTCCTGGGACTGCCACTCCTGCGAGGGATTTGATTGATCAATCAGGAAACGCTGTATCTGCATATCCTGAGGGGAATATAAGAGAATACATTCACTATCCAAACCATCCCTCCCTGCACGGCCCGCTTCCTGATAATAACTCTCCATGTTCTTTGGAGTTTGGTAATGGATGACATATCTAACATTCGACTTATCGATTCCCATCCCAAAGGCGGATGTTGCTACCATCAAGGGAACGTCATCCCGAATGAATTGGTCTTGCTGTTCCGACCGGTCTTGTTCATTCATGCCAGCATGGTATCGACCTGTATTGAATCCAGCCTTAATAAGCTTGGCATACAATGTATCGACTTCTTTTCTAGTGGCTGCATATATGATACCCGATTCACTTTTGTTTTTCTGTAAATAGCGCATTAAAAACCGTCCGCGATTTTCTTCTTTCACAACGGAAAAGAACAGGTTATCTCTGGAAAACCCAGTTGATACTGTATGCTGCTCTGATATCCCTAGTGACTGACATATATCATCGGTCACATGCGGTGTGGCCGTTGCCGTTAATGCCAGTACAGCAGGAGCTGATGGCATGTTTTTCAATAAGGTTTTGATTTTTAAATAACTTGGTCTGAAGTCATGTCCCCATTGAGATATACAATGGGCCTCATCAATGGCAACCAATGATATGTCCACATTAAAAAGATCCTGTTGAAATGCAGGATTTTCCAAGCGTTCTGGTGCAACATAGACCAACTTATATCTACCGTGCTTAATATCGTTCATTCTATTGGATGATTCTAACCCAGAAATGGAGCTATTAAGAAATGTGGCATCAATCCCATTTTGTTCGAGGGCATCTACTTGGTCCTTCATTAAGGAAATAAGTGGGGATATCACAAGCGTTACGCCAGGTAACAGAAGGGCTGGAATTTGGTAACATATTGATTTACCTCCGCCGGTAGGCATGATTCCTGCTGTGTTTATTCCTTCCAAAACCTGTTCGATAATCTGTTCCTGACCTTTTCGGAATGACTCATAACCAAAGTATTCTTGTAAATAAGTACGTGCCTTTTCCATCAATTTATTACTCCCCCTATTTTTTGTAAAGATTTATAAGGATCTATTTCTTCCATTGTACCTGCTTTTCCCGTCAACCTAAAGGACAAAAGAAGCAGACACATTATGTCTGTGTCTGCTTCTTTCAATATATGAACATGTTTTGCATGGTTAAATTAATTCAGGATTTGCACTTTAACGTTTTTAACGCCCCAATTCACGGCATCCTGTTCGTTTGGAACAAATATGTCCACTCTATTCCCTTTGATGGCACTGCCAGTATCGGCTGCCGTCGCGTAGCCATAACCTTCAACATAAACCTTTGATCCCAGTGGAATGACTGAAGGGTCCACGGCAATCACTTTTGCATCAGGATTAGCTTTCAAGTTCACTCCTGTGGCTGTTGTACCGCTGCAACCTTGACAATCAGCCGTATAGGCGGTTGCACTAACAGTAATCTCTTTTCCAGATTTTGCTTGATCTTGAGATTCATTGTTTGTGTCTGCTGGTTCCGCTTGTTCAACCGGCTTTGTTTGTTCTGCTGGTTTCGATTGTTCCACTGGCTTTGATTGTTCTGCCGGTGCAGCCTCTGATTCCTGCGCGGGTCCTACACTTGCAGCTTCGACTTTATTAGCTGCAGGTTTAATGACCAGTTTCTGACCAGGATGGATTGTATCTGAGTTTAAACCGTTCCAAGATTTAATATCATTTACCGCTACAGCATATTTGTCTGCAATTTCCGATAATGTGTCCCCTGACTTTACTTTATGATGCTCTTCTTGAGAAATATGTATGGTTTCTCCGGCATAAATCACGTCTGAAGACAAATTGTTCCAAGACTTAACATCTTCAATTGATACTTTATAAGTTTGAGATATCCCCCATAATGTGTCTCCATCTTTCACTTTGACATCTTCTGCTTGTACCGGAATTGTAAATGCACCGGATATTGCAGCCGCTGCCGCTAACGATAAGATTGATTTTTTCATATGTTGTTACCTCCTTGTGAGCTGCTTTATAAGCTACGAGTTAAATCTTAACATAGTTTTTTTCTATACAAAGAACAAACAGATAAAGAATAGATGACAAACATCACAGTAAGATAACGAGACCATAACAGGATTTTATAATATTCTGAAAAAGCATCATTTTCCAGATAGTTTCCTTTCCAGACCAGGGGAGTCATATTATGCATGACTAAAGCATAAGAATTAAAGGCTATATTTTTACAAAGGAGGTATTTATTTTGACTCGTGAAAAAACTTTTACCTTAGTAAAGTCATATAAACCTTTCCATAGTAAATTCGATCCTTGCCCGCCTATTGGGAGAAAGTACTACAGGACACCTCCTAATCTGTATATTAATTTTCAACCGCCGAATTTGGAGCAGTTCACACCGGAAGAAGCTTTGAAATACGGGACACTTTGGAAATTCTTTTATGATTTTTATGATAATCCATACCGGGAAAGGGAGACGTAAATGAAAAAGAAACTGGATGATGAATATTATCAGTTGCTTGAACAAATACAGGCTGCCGATTTTGTACTAGTTGAGTTGACACATTATTTGGATACACATCCTAACGATCAGCAGGCTTTACAGCAATTCAATCAATTCCATGAATATTCCAAACAGTTGAAATCGGTTTTTGAGCCTAAATATGGTCCATTATTGGGATTTGGAAACAGTCCGGGCGGTGAAAATAAATGGGAATGGGGCGAAGGCCCATGGCCATGGCAGGTATAAGGAGAGATAGCTATGTGGGTTTATGAAAAGAAGCTGCAATATCCAGTTAAAGTAAGGGACTGTAATCCTAGATTGGCTAAATATTTGATAGAGCAATATGGGGGTGCTGATGGTGAGTTAGCTGCAGCACTCCGTTACTTAAATCAACGATATACAATTCCCGATAAAGTAATTGGCCTGCTGACGGATATCGGAACCGAAGAATTTGCCCATCTGGAAATGATCGCCACGATGATTTATAAACTTACAAAGGACGCTACCCCCCATCAGATGGCAGCAGCTGGGCTAGGTGAACATTATGTCAATCATGATAGTGCTCTTTTTTATCAAAACGCGGCAGGAAATCCGTGGACTGCCACTTATATCCAAGCCAAAGGAGATCCCATTGCAGATCTATATGAAGATATCGCTGCTGAAGAGAAGGCCAGAGCAACCTACCAGTGGTTGATTGACATCTCGGATGATCCTGATATCAATGATTCACTCAGGTTTTTACGTGAAAGGGAAATTGTCCATTCGATGAGGTTCAGGGAAGCTGTGGAGATTTTAAAAGAAGAAAAAGGTAAAAAGAAGTTCTTTTAACGAAATTCACATAAAAAAGGCAGCGGAGAAAATCCGCTGCTTTTTTATTTACGGTCTGAAGAATATGTCCATCCATCTTCCTGGTAAATCTTTTCTTCTTTCATCAGTTTGCCGAGGGCACGCTTGAACGCTCCCTTGCTCAAACCGAAGTGAAATTTAATATCATCAGGTGGAGTTTTGTCTCCATAAGGCATTGCACCGCCGCGATTCATTAAATAATTGAAAATGACATCAGCATCTTCCCCCATTAAATCTTGTTTAAAGGGGATCAATGAAACGTTAAGCGTCCCATCTTCTTTACTATCAATGACGCGCCCTTCAACTAATTCACCAAGACGGGGCTCCTCCTTGCGTTCACTTTCGTGAATGAAACAGCGGTACCCTTCTTGTGAAATAAAGAAAGATCCAACCATAAGCAAACGATAGACATTTCCCTTAATACTGGTGTTACGGATTCCTTTTAAAGGAGCTTTTACTGCGATCTCCTGAATTACATCTTCCGTTGCAAGTTTACCAAACAGGCGATCATGTCGATCTGTCTTCAGGGATACATATAAACGATCACCTACCTCAGGCCATAAACGATCTATATTCGGAAGGTCATCCAGGGATACAAGAATATCTTTGGAAAGACCGATGTCCACAAAAACCCCCAGTTTCCTTTTCACATTGACAACTTCCGCCCAGCCATATCGATCAATCTGAATTTCAGGTATCTTCATTGTCGCTGTTAGCCTTGCTTGTTTGTCATGGTAGATGAACACAGTTACTTCATCGCCAATCTCAAGTTCCGTTCCTTCATTCATTTCATTATGATGAAGTAAGACATCTTCTGAACCATCCGTTAAAAACCATCCAAAATCAGCCTTACGTTCCACTTCTAACTCTACAGCCATGCCGGCCTGAATTTTTTGCATGAATAAAAATCCTCCTGTAACTTACCTTTTCCTACAATTGTACCCAATTATTTATTTTTCCAACATATTTGAATTTATCATTTTTTTGTTGTTCTGTATACCTATTACGTTTTTTTATTTTTTACCCCTTCTTTTCTTCATGGAATGCCTTTGGGATCAAAATCTGCCCTTGTTTACCGTTCCTTAACAATGTATGGATGATCACATTGGATAATTTGCTATGTGATTGGTATCTTGACTCTGAAGTGTTCATGCACCATTTTGCAGATGGAATTCCACCGCGATTCATTACCGAAAAATCCCTTGGCCAGTTAAATTAACTTCGTCAATAGACGCTCTATCCTAGCCTGAAGTTCACTAATACTAAATGGTTTCGCTACATAATCATCTGCACCATGTTTCAAAGCATTTGCCATATCATCCGTACTTTTCCTTCCAGTTAGCATTAAAACGGTGAAAAGCTTAGCATTACTGCTGTGTTTCACATTCTTCAGAACTTCAATTCCATCCAGGATGGGCATCACTCCATCCAGGATTAAAAAATGCCCTACATCTTCCTTTGCTCGATTGGATTTCAAAAAGGATGGACCATCTTCATATACAGCGATATTCAAATCAAAATGCGGAATTTGTAGCGAATGCAAGGCTTTAGTCAATATGGTCCGGATAATGAAATCATCATCGATAAATGACACATTGAGGGATTTCTTGTTATTTCCCGCTAATTGTATGCTTTCAACCCTTCCGCGACCTGAGCGTTTCGCTTCATATAAAGAAGTGTCGGCTTCCTCCAATGCCTCCTTGGGCGTAATATTTTCATTTTCAACCGGAAAAACCCCCGCAGAAAATGCAACCGAAATGTGTGACCATTCTGGTTGATTTTCTTTGCAGAAAAATCCTTGATTAATTTGGTTAACTTGTGTTTTGCTTCATCATTCGATGTATTCGGAAAAATAATGACGAATTCTTCCCCTCCATGCCGGCAGATCAAGTCCGAACTCCTTATATTGTTTTTGATGAATCGGGCAAACTCAACCAGAACAAAGTCGCCCACCGAATGCCCGTATCGATCATTCACCCTTTTAAAATGATCCAGATCAATGATGCTTATTGAAAAATGGAGCCCTGACCGCTTATAATCATTAAAATAACGTGGCAGTGTATCTTCCAGGAATCTTCTATTATATACCTGTGTCAACTCATCAATTAGGACCGATTGGTCAAAGATTTTTTTCCGCTGTATATGTCTTTCCATCTTGACAATAAACTCATCGAAATCAATTGGCTTACCAATAAAGTCATCCGCACCCATCTTGAATGCTTTTATCCGTGTATGTTTATCGTTCTGAATGCTGATCATGATTTTTGGTATGAAATATTTCTCGTTATGTAGATGAATCTCCTGAAGGATTTGAAAACCATCCATTGCAGGTAACTGAATATCAAGAATAAGGCAATCCGGCTGCATCTCAAAGTATTGATTTGTCGCTTTGACAGGGTCGGCGTTCGTTATGACCATCCATCCCATATCTTCCAATAGATCTTTCAATAAAATCAACATGGAAATATCATCATCAATGATCTGGATGAGCGGGGCTTGTGAATCGCGGACAGGCTTTGCTTTTATTTCAACTTCATCAAAATGCTCATATTCATATATATGTTCTATGAGTTCAAAAAGGAAATTCCTAAGTTCCGTCCGATTCCAGACCTTCTCACTATCTTCATCAATCCCTTCCAATAGCTGTTCGGTGATGGCCATTAATCCACACAATTGCAGGGTACCAGCCGTTCCTTTGATTGAATGCAGAAAGCGGAATATCTCTTGGGAAGGAATGGTCTCCCCTGCATCCAGCTCTAACCAATCAGATAGTTTGTTTTTAATATTCCCAAATAAGCTATTTTTGTATTTTTCCATATTTACAAGATTCACTTTTTATCACTTAACCCTTTCCACCTAAACAATCCTACGGTCATCTTACTCTTAACAATTTCAATAATGACTTTTTAACTATACAAATCTGTTTAATTCATTTTTATTAGGTCTAAAGTATATCATTTCAGGAATATTTTACATCATAGGGGTCAGTCTGATAAATAGAATATTGCCATATTGCACAATTTATTTAAAATTTGTCATAAAGTTTACTTATTTCTTATCTTCTAAACCCGCAATTTCATACTCAGGTATTTCGATGATATAATTTAATGATCAACAGAAAGGAAAAAGAAATCATTCATGACAAAAAAATTGTATTACACATCCACCAAGACTTCCCAATGGGACACCAAAATTCAGGAGAGCTTTGAAGAAGATGGCTTTTACTACATCACTCTTGAAGAAACCGCTTTTTATCCCGAAGGGGGCGGTCAGCCTGCAGATACAGGTTTAATAGAAGGAATCACCGTTCTTGACGTTAAAAAAGGCAATGATGGAAAGATTCTGCATAAGACGGAGAGAAGGCCAGATTCAGAAATCGTTCACTGTGAACTTGATTGGTCCCGCCGCTTCGATCATATGCAACAGCATAGCGGCCAGCATTTACTCTCTGCTGTCTGCAGGGAACTGTTCGACTCTAATACGGTAAGCTTTCACCTTGGAAAAGAATATTTAACGATCGATATAATGGCAGGATTTCAATGGACTGAAGTACATACGGCTGCTGCTGAAAAGCTAGTTAATCAATATATCATCGAGAATCGCGAAATCCTTATCTATTACGTGACAAAAGAGCAATTACTGACTCTTCCTGTTGTCAAAATGCCTAAAGTTTTAGAGAATATCCGCATTGTTGAGATTGAAGGGATTGAATATAACCCTTGCGGTGGAACCCATGTAGGGCGGACAGGTGAGATTGGCTTAATAAAAATTTTAAAAACGGAAAAACAGAAAGAATATACCCGTCTCTATTTTAAGTGCGGCTTCAGGGCATTGAACGATTATTCCGAAAGTCTAGGAATTCTTTCTGCATTATCGAATAAGTTCAATACCGGACGTTCAGAGATTCTGAATAGAGTGGAGAAACTGGAGAATGAGTTTAAGCAGCTACTATCGGCAAATGAAAACTTGAAACTTGTAAATGCAAATTTCCTTGCTGACTCTCTGCTTGCAGAAAATGCAGGGGGATTCATCTCTCATATTTTCGAAGACAGCCCAATGAAAGAACTGCTTTACCTTGCAGGTACGATTATAAAAAAGGAAAAGGTTACCGTATTATTAGCATCGCGTAAGGAGCAAAAGATCATCCTTTCGCACAGTGGGGCTATCCCCTTTCATTGCGGACAATATTTCAGGGCTGAACTCGGTTCGTATAATGGGAAAGGCGGAGGGAACGAACAGACTGCACAAGCAGGTTTTGCGTCACAAAATGACTTAATGGCATTTTACCAATACACAGTTGAAAAATTAGGCCATAATACTGGTGTATAAAACCTTTGCGAAGTGTTTGAAGATATTCATGATGAACACGGAAATCACGACTTCTCAGAATGAGAAAAGAGAGGACAAATTTATGTCCTCCCTTTCATTCTTCTATTTTCAATTTGACTAATCCTTGTTCTTCAATATGAAGATGATATTTTTCTTCGAGCTCCATGATACGTTTAAACGCTTCCTCCTGATTGTATTCATGTTTTTCCGACTCCTCGGCAAACTCTTTTCTAGCCAAGTGATAAGCAAGCTTATCCCTGAACACTCCCTCTTCATACTCATTTATGACTTCATGAAGTTGCTCCTCCAATTCCCTGCTTAAATCATAAATTTCATATTCTTTCACAAACTGTACTCCTTCCATGCCGAAATCTTTGGCAAAGGAATTGAGATACTGTTCCACTTCACTGTACTCTTTATTATCTTCAGTATCGGAAGCCACCCAATATCCGTACTGAACCATTTTGAATAATGTTTCATACTGCTTCTTGGTAAAATTGATTTTCATTGTCGATACTCCTTTTCCGGTTTCCTTACAACAAAAAGAATAAACCGCAATGGAACAAAAGTCCAATGCGGTTTATTCTCAATCCAATATTTCCGTTACAGAAAAATAAGCTGCTTTTTCCGTATCTACGACATAATGGCAATCGCCTTTAACTAAATTATAATAACGGTGCTTTTGAATATTTGAAATCATTTGAGTCGAGTCATCACCTTCAACCTCATGCTCTAGTTCTTTGCCGCCCGGAAAATAAAAACTAACTTTCAATTTCATCTTTCTCATCCTTCCCCTCATCTGGTTGAATCACTCTCTTATTTCTTATCCTTTTTCATGCCGTTTTAAACATAAATAAAATGCTTATTCACATTTTCCATGATATTCTAGGGAAAACGGAAATCAGAAGGTGTTTTCATGAGGATAAGGAAAGCCATAGAAGAAGATGTAAATGGAATAGCAAATGTACATATTAACAGCTGGAAAACGACTTATAAAGGAATCCTCCCGGAACAATATTTGTCCTCCATGAATCTGGAAGCCAAAAAGAAAAACTGGCTAAGAAATTTAAAGATGCTGCATAATGCCACCTTTGTAGCGGAAAACGCCAATGGGGAAATCATCGGTTTCGCTGCCGGCGGGCCTGAACAAACGAATGATCCCCATTTTCAAGGTGAAGTATATGCCATTTATTTTTTAAAAGAATATCAACGACAGGGACTCGGCCGAAAGATGATAAAAGCGGTCATACATGAGCTTATGGAAATGAGACATAAGAATTTAATAATCTGGGCATTAAAGGATAATCCTTCATGCGGTTTTTACAAAGCCCTTGGCGGTCAAGTGATAGCTGAAAAAACCGTTAAAATGGCAGGCATCGAGCTCCTGGAAGTCGGTTTCGGGTGGGAAGATATTCAGGATGTCCTTTTGCATTTTTAAGCGTATCGCGAGGTGGGTGGTTACGCTCCATCCTATCTCTTCCCTGTCCCGATAAGGAAATCATTTTTCTCATTACCTAAAAAATAAAGCCTGTGCAATGGCCTTGTCATTGTTACGTACAGCAATTTGATATCAAGTTCATTTCCCTGGCAATACGCTTCTTCCAGGGATATGGCAAATACGACATCGAATTCGAGACCTTTGGCTTGGTAGGAAGGAACAATCAACGTTTTATCCTTAGGGATGTTTCCAGCTTCATCTATTAAATGAAAGCCTTGATGGAATCCCTTTAATTTCTCGTTTGCCAGTTTGCAATCTTTCATCGTTTTAGGAATAACGGCAAACGTTTTAAATCCTTCTTCTTTAAGGCTTGCAATAAGTTCGATTAGTTCTTCTTCCCAACCTTCTTTTTCAATGGAAATGAATTCTGGATCTTTGCCATGACGGACTACAGGTTCGACTTCAGGGAAATCATATGTCAACAACTTAAGTATTTCATTAGCTTGTTTCATTATTTCAACAGTTGTTCTGTAGCTTTTTTGTAATTCAGTATACGTCGCCCGAGGGAAAATACGGCTGTGAACCTCTTCCCATGTTTGAAGTCCGCGGTATGAATGGATGCCTTGTGCAAGATCGCCTACAAGTGTGAACATATCTGTATCAACGGCTGTCTTTAGTGCCTGTAACTGCATGAAGCTGTAATCCTGGGCCTCATCAATGACGACATTTTTTGCTTTGTTTTCTTTATCGACACCAAAAAGCCGCTCCTGAAGATATAATAATGCTCCTAAGTCTTCCATCTCGTAACTTTTAACTGAAAATAATTTATGATTATACTCACATAATACACTGGCATCTTCAAATGTAAGTTTACCGTTGCTGTAAGAGGCAAGTCGCTCCGGATCTTCGTACAACTCCTGATAGTAATCCAAAAGATCTTTACTTTTGAATTGCTTAAAATACCCTTTTACGGAAGTGCGGATCGCCTTTTGGATCTGACCGATCCTTTCCTCCTTTTTATCAAGGCATTTTGTAACAAAATCCTTACGAATGACTGGATCAATATTTCTATAGAGAGCTTTCTCAATTTTGGCATCATAAAGATCAACAACACGTTCAAGCATTATTTTCTTTTTCAATTTCACTTCATTTTGCAAAATGGCCTTCAGTTTGTCCAACCTGCTGTATAACGGTAAATACCAATAATCCTCTTCCAATAATCTAATGAACTTCTTAGCGGAATAGAGGCGATATTTATCACAATAAAAATCAGCATTCGGATGAAAACCCCTGAAAATATCCTTTATATATTCGTCCAATATATACTTAAAGACAGGGGAGCCTTTCAGACCTGATATCCAGACGGCTGAATTAATTTCTTCATCATCCTTTTCCAGCAATCGAGTTAATTTATCATCCGCTGCAAGCTTCACCTGCTTTCCTATTGCTGCCTGAACATATTCGGAAAATGTGAATTGTTTTACCTTTTCCACACCCAATTCAGGTAAAGCTTCAGATATGTAATCAATGAAAACCCGGCTCGGAGCAAGAATCATTAATTGTCGCGGATCGAACAAGTCTTTATAGTGATAAATGAAATAAGAGATCCTATGTAAAGCAATTGTAGTTTTACCACTGCCCGCTGAACCTTGGACAATGATAGGTTTATTCAAATCGGCACGAATGATTTTATTTTGTTCTTCCTGGATCGTGGTAATGATATCTGTCAATCGATTGCTGGAGCTTTTGGAAAGGGATTCCTGCAATAATTCATCCGTTGTTGTCAAATCAATGTCCCTTACCTCCTCCAAGACACCTTCTTCGATCATTAGCTGTCTTTTCAAAGTGATGTTCCCGCTGAATGTCTCTCCTTCCGCTTCATATTCTATTTCACCTATCCGCCCCTCATAATAGAGGTTTGCAATCGGGGATCGCCAATCGACGATGATCTGTTCCTGGCTTTCCCTCTGATAAAGCGATGTTTTCCCGAAATAAAGAACTTCACCTCTATCACCGTCATTCCTTTCAAAATCCACTCTTGCAAAGTAGGGCTTTTTACTTGCTTTACGCAAACTTTCAAGTTCGGTTTTGGACATCTCAAAAAAGTTGGCCGTCGTCAGCAACTGTGAATATAAGCCTGATTCAGACCAATCGGCATCGCCAAAAGCTTCTTGCATATTCCGCTGAAACTGATCTTTGCTTGTTTCTGATGTTTTGATGACTACATCGATATAACGTTTCGTAAAATCCAGCCGCTGACGTTCCTGTTCAAAATCAGGGTGATTACCCAATGAAACCACTTCCCCTTCCTTATTTAGTTATCATTAAACTGCCGATGCTAAGACGAAATGGACATTTATACTACCAGAAAAGCCAATGGTTGACAAATATGTAGACATAGAATGATATAGTTGCGACTTTACCTTCCCTGATATTTCTCACAATTTTCAGGATACACTATATATTCCAGATATGTTGATTTATGAAGGAGTGCCAAAATGCTTTCAGGAGGAGAATCATTGAATACTTTTTTACCATACTGGGAGTAGGAAGTTTATTTTTTAATCATCAGATGGGTATCACATTATCAGATTAATTAAGTTAATGACCATTATACTATCTTCTTTATACATAATGATATGCAGTGAATGTATTGTATATCAAAAAGATGTCAAATCCATCAAGCCATGGAACAAATGATCCCTCCCCTGCTCTTCCTTCAAACATCCTATACGACTGCACAAAAGTCTCCGTCTTTAAAAAGTAGGCTGACCATGATATTGCATTACTCAGGGGCAGCCATACCTAACGTCTTACTTTTATTTATTTATAAATTAAAAAAGGCTTAATTTCAGGCACTCTAGTGCCATTCGAATTGATTATCAGTGCACACTTTAATTGACTTTTTCATAGCCGCCCCCCTGAAAAGGAATTCGCTCAAATAAAGATGGCCCCGGTAAAAGGGGCAGACACTTCATACCATAAAGGAATTTACTTCAAGATCCATTTTTTCAGAAATGGCCTGACTAAAAATATTTTATGTTTATCCTACGACTTTAACTAATCAAGTCACTTTGCTTTAATGCTTCAATAATATATACCATTCACGATTCTCTGGAAATGTTCAGCATCCCATTAGGGGTAAAGTGCACGATTATACCCTTCTTCTACAATTGTCATCATCTCTTAACATAAATAACGTTAATTTAATATTTTATTGGAAACTCCCATTATATACTTAAATTACAATTAAATAATTTTTTTAAGAAAGTGGGTACTGTCATGGAAATGAATGAAAAACAACCAATGCTATCCCCTAAATTAATCCATGAACTTGAAACTTTATCTTCCAAAACAAATATGCCTATCTCCGAACTATTGGAAATATCCGTAGTATCCCTGCTGGAAAAGGTGAATAATACCAAAGAACTAAATGTTGGACTTAATAATAAGGAAATGATATTAAGAAATAAAATCATCATTAATCAAAATAAAGAGGTTTTGAATAACCAAAGCACTTGACCATATAGGTGAAGTGCTTTTTGCTTCCTAACTGCCACTGTATTAATGAATAGATATTCTACCGTGGTTTCCAATGTAATACTTCTTAAATTAGCCCCAATAAAAAAAAGCAGTTATCACCTGCTTTTCAAAAGTAATGCCATCTAAATGTTAAACAAAGTGTATGGGGACGGGTGTGCGAGATTCCTGCTCAGAGCATCCAAGCGAGTGCCCTCCGTTCCAATCACATTTGTTTTTACAAACCCTCAAAAAACTATAGGCAAACTTGATTGTCCAAGTTTGCTATAGTCTGATCCAGCTATTAAACTCTTATTAATGAATCATGGTCTATTTGATGTCACGTATGTACCTGCTATGAAATCATGTATCGCTCTATGGTCTTTCCTTAGGCCGACCATGAATGCACTAACAATAAACCCTATCCCCAATGTAATGGCATAAACCAAAGCAGCAACTAAATACCTCAATAGCATTGTGCCTATTCCTAATTTTTTGCCGTCCATCCTTACAATGCGTATTCCCATAATTCTTTTACCGACCGTATAGCCATACCAGAGTATAGGGACAAGCAGCATGTAAAGAAAATCGAAGAACGTTGAAAAGTTTTCATTTTCCCAATCTCCAGTAATCAACCCGAAAATTATCGCTAATGGTAAAGATACTATTAAGCCATCCAATAATCCTGCAAAAAAACGTTTCCAAAAACCTACTGAATCACTCATTTCTGATCCTCCTGTCGTGTTAGTTACAGTTACCTATATTACCAATTAAAAGGTTGATGCGTAACGAGCCTTTATACCTATAAGTTTCTTTGATGAAAAAATAAAACATGCTTTATACGCGACAATTTAAAAACAAAATGAGATCCTTGTGTAATTTTTGCTTATAAACGGTTGTTTTTGCTAATCTGCCTTTAATTTTCATAAGAAATAAGATACAATTTAACGAACGGCATTTAAAAAATGATTGGACATAAACTGCTGTTTGTGTGAATCAACGTATAACTAATGAAACAAAGTGTTGAACACGTTGAAACAAAAGTATTTTGGAGGAATGTAAATAAATGATTACAGTAAATAATGTTGGTTTACGCTATGGCGATCGTAAACTGTTTGAAGATGTTAATATAAAGTTCACGCCAGGTAACTGCTATGGCCTGATTGGTGCGAATGGTGCGGGTAAATCCACTTTCTTAAAAATCCTTTCAGGTGAAATTGAAGCGCAATCCGGCGATGTCCATATGGGGCCTGGCGAACGCCTTGCCGTCCTAAAGCAGGATCACTTCGCTTATGAAGAAGAAGAAGTCCTTAAAGTTGTCATTATGGGACATGAAAGATTATATCAAGTCATGCAAGAAAAAGATGCCATCTATATGAAGGAAAACTTCACCGACGAAGACGGAATGAAAGCGGCCGAACTTGAAGGTGAATTCGCCGAATTAAACGGCTGGGAAGCTGAACCTGAAGCTTCAATCCTCTTAAAAGGCCTTGGCATTGCGGAAGACCTGCACAGCAAGAAAATGGCTGAATTGAACGGTGGCGACAAGGTTAAAGTATTGCTTGCACAGGCACTATTCGGTAAACCGGATGTCCTATTGCTGGATGAGCCTACCAACCACTTGGACTTAAAAGCGATCAAATGGCTGGAAGAATTCTTGATTAACTTTGAAAACACTGTTATCGTAGTTTCCCATGACCGTTACTTCCTTAACAAAGTTTGTACACATATCGCAGATCTTGATTTCGGTAAAATCAAAATTTATATCGGTAACTATGACTTCTGGTATGAATCAAGCCAGCTTGCACTTAAACTGACTCAAGATGCCAATAAGAAAAAAGAAGAAAAAATTAAAGAGCTTCAAAGTTTCATCGCTCGTTTCAGTGCCAATGCATCCAAATCAAGCCAGGCGACATCCCGTAAGAAATTATTGGACAAAATCAGCTTGGATGACATCGAGCCTTCTTCACGCCGCTATCCATATGTCGGCTTCACTCCTGATCGTGAAATCGGAAACGACCTGCTTCGTGTAGATGGTATCTCGAAAACGATCGATGGTGTAAAAATATTGGATAACGTCAGCTTCACGATGAATAAAGGTGACAAGATTGCATTTGTCGGAAAAGATGAGATTGCTAAAACAACATTATTCAAGATCTTGGCAGGTGAAATTGAACCGGATAGCGGTTCATTCAAATGGGGCGTTACCACCTCACAGGCATACTTCCCTAAGGATAATGCTGAATTCTTTGAAGGTGTCGATTTAAATCTTGTCGATTGGCTCCGTCAATATTCTCCTAATGACCAGAGCGAAAGCTTCCTGCGCGGTTTCTTGGGAAGAATGTTATTCTCTGGCGATGAAGTCACGAAAAAGGCAAGTGTACTTTCAGGGGGCGAAAAAGTCCGCTGTATGCTTTCCAAAATGATGTTAAGCGGTTCAAACGTCCTAATGCTTGACGAACCTACTAACCATCTCGACTTAGAGTCGATTACAGCATTGAACAACGGTTTGATCAGCTTTAAAGGATCTATGATCTTCTCTTCTCATGATCATCAGTTCATCCAAACTATAGCGAACCGAATCATTGAGCTTACACCAAAAGGTACAGTCGATAAGCAAATGAGTTATGATGAATACCTTGAAAATAGCGAATTGCAAAAGCAAGTAGCTGAAATGTACAAATAATGCTTTTATGAAAGCACATCCTAATTGGATGTGCTTTTTTCGTTCCCGATTTCTTTCTCTGCCTGCATTTATTTCCTACCTTTAATGCATTGAAGGTATAAATAACATGCTGCATTAAATATAATAATATTCCCCGAAAAATGAGCACTGAATAATTTCATTGATAAAAAGGTATATTGGTAAGGAAGGAGTGAGTTAGAATTGGATGGTCATACAGTGAAAAATATTTTTGATGATACAGGATACCTTTTTTTATATGATAAATTCAGTTATCATTTTTATGTATCCGGATTGTTCGACCTAGTGGACCAAGAAAAAACAATCTCGGATTTTTTAAATTCTTATGGATTCGATGATAAAAATCCTCTCTTTTTTGACGACTTTTCCTTTTATTTTAATTGCTTTCATTATTCCCAGCAAAAACAAAAGATGATAAATTACTTAAAAACCGAGTATGACGAACATATATGTTAAGCAGAAAGGCAAGATAAACTGATCCTGCCTTTTATTAAAAACATATACGATTGAAAAAAGGTAAGAGCATATTAGTGCTCTTACCTCCCTTGAATTTTTTTCTGTTATTCTTCCTTGCTTGCTGCCCTATTCATGTTCGCTTCGACATTTTCCTGACTGATGGTTGTAAATGGTAAACTCCTCTTTAAAGAGAAATTCTCAAGCAAGTCTTTACCATCAATTCCCGAAGATGCCTTTAATGTCTCCGTTGTACACAGTTATTTAATAGCCCATTCATTCGTACCGCTTACCCTGTATCCACAACAGTGATTTTGTCGATATGCCTATGCGGGGCTTGCCTCTTGTTTGGCATACTGCGGCAATATTTTCAAGATCATTTTCAAAATTGAAAAATTACTAACTTCAGGATTGTAAACGCTCCTTTAGCTTTCCATATATGAAAAAAGAATCTCTAGTAATATACTAAAGATTCGGGATTAATAATATATTGTAACTTTAACTAGTTAAAAATAAAAGTAATTAGGTTAATATATTTCCATAATACGAGATAAACGAATAGAGAAAATCTTTTGATTTTCATCCTTTAAGGAAAGGGTTTGTTCATTAAGGTTAAGTTTATGCAATTGACCCTTACATGTTTTCAATACTCCTTCTTTATAATAAATGATGGTCGTTATGCCCTTTTTTTTCAACGATTTCAAGATCATCTGATTATCTCCTTTCTGTCTATTCAATTATTTATTAAAATTGTATGATAATTGGTGCCATACTATGAAATCAATTAGGATATGTATATTATATAATGAAAATCGTAAGCGTTTTCATTATTGTTGTGAACAATTTGTGAAAGTTTGAACATTAGATTATTTAGGGAAGTTCAGAATAGGCTAGGAAATGGTAATAGTTCAATTCGTCGCAAATGCTTACGCAGGGGTAGTGAAATGGTGGTTAAAGAATGGAATGCCTTACCCACCTCGTATCATGGCAGAAAAAGTGGGCGATTTGTTATAGAGAATTGTATGGTTACCTTCTATGAAAAACCTTCTTAAATTAGTGAAGAAGAAAAGGATAATTTCTATGGAAGAGCTTTTACTGGGATAGCTATCTCTTACTATTTATTAAAAATGTACTTTGTGAATTATTGTATAGTTAAACAAACCATGCATAACCCCGTTCTAAATTTAGGACGGGGTTAAAAATATAGTTGTTTAAATATTGATGTAAAATACTTCACTATACTAAAAAATATAAAGTCGTTTAAACAATCTAAGTTTTATGACTTTTTACGATTTAAGTCTTGATAATTGAAAAACGGTGCAATTATTTTCAAAACTACAATATTTACATTTGTGAAAATAAATAAAATATATGTCTTAACGTGTGATTTTTCTGAAATGGTACCGTAACCACTCAATAGAGATTAAAGTGCCGTCCAGCCTCCGTCAATAACTAATTCAGATCCTGTCATAAAGCGAGATTCATCAGAAGCTAGGAAAAGTGCACCATATGCAATATCTTCTGGTTCACCGAAGTATGGTAGTTGTGTATATGTTTTATAGTAAGGGAGCGCGTCTTTCATCGTTGGTTCTGTCATCGGTGTGACAACTATTCCTGGGTGTAAAGAATTGACGCGAATTTTATCTTTTCCATATTCAACAGCAGCTGATTTTGATAAGACACGAAGTGCGCCTTTTGCTGCAGTATATGGGCTTGTACCAGCCATACCGACAAGGCCGCCGATTGAAGAAATATTGATGATTGAACCGCCGCCTGCTTTTTTCATTTCAGGGATAACATATTTCATTCCGATTACGCAGCCATTTAGATCAATATCCAAAATTTTATTCCATTCATCCATTTCCATGTTTGCAATTGTTTTTGGTGATGAAACGCCTGCATTATTAACAAGGACATCGACTTTTCCGTATAATTTTACTGCTTCCTCAATGACAGATTTCCATTCCTCTTCAGATGTAACATTATGTTTAATCGCGACAGCCTCGCCTCCATTTTCTTTAATTTCCCTTATGACTTGATTCAAGGGTTCTATTCGAACATCTGTAGCAATCACTTTTGCTCCTTCTTTAGCAAATAGTTTTCCTTCGGAAGCACCCATTCCCATCGCAGCTCCAGTGATGATCGCCACTTTTCCGCTTAAACGGCCCATATATAAACATCCTTTCATTATTTAAAATTAAATAAAAAGACTTTACTATTACCAATCCTTAGTTTTACGGAAAAGACCACATGAGTATATTGTCAAAACATATTCGATTCGGTAGACCATGTCCCATTCAAGTAAGTGAAAATCCCTCCTAAGATGGAAAAGATTCAGGAGGGATTTTTAATAAACCTTTTCGGGGGGATATGCAAAAATACCCAACTTGAAGCTTCATCGAGAACAATTAACCTTTTTTTACAAGAGAATGACGATTAAGTACATATTTAAGCGCACCAATATATTCGGTCAGTGCCCTTTGACTTACTGCAGAGGATGGCACAACACCTTCAAATCCGTGATAACAACCCGGATACAGATGGAATTCAACATCAACACCAGCCCGACAAAGGCGGGTTACGTAATCCAGAGTTTCATCACGAAAAGGATCTAATTGTCCTACACATGTATAGGTGTAAGGCAGACCTGATAAATCAGTTGCTCGCGCTGGGGCTGCATACTCGGATACATGATCTGCACCATTTTCACCATTTAGGTACATAGTCCAACCCTTTTGATTCAAATCATGATTCCACACCATATTACCTGTTATTTCCATACTAGATGGTGAATTATTACGATCATCTATCATTGGATATAATGGCATCTGGAAACATAATTCGGGACCTTTTCGATCTCTTGCAAGTAAAGTAAGTGCTGCGGTTAATCCGCCCCCAGCACTTGCCCCCGCTGTTCCAATCCTAGAAGCATCAACCCCTAATTCAGATGCATGTTCAGAAAACCATTTCAGTACTGCATAACAGTCTTCTAACCCTGCTGGATAAGGATGTTCTGGAGCAAGACGATAATCTACGGAAACTACAACACAATTCGCTTCTGTCACAAACCGTTGGCACAAACCATCATCCCCTTCAGGAATACCAAGAACATAACCGCCCCCATGAATCCATAATAGACCAGGTAAAACACCATTTTTTTTCTTCGGTTCATATATTCGTATCCTAACGGCTGGGTGATCCCGTGGACCCGGCACCATTCTGTTAGAAATTGAAACAGACTCATCAACGGGGATTTCAATAGATTTCGAGATAACCGCCATACCCTCTCTTGTTGCCTTAAGATTGTCCAAATCAAGCGGTGGAAATAATTCAAGTGCCTCTCTTAATTCAGGATCAATTCTATTTTTCATATATCCATGCCCCCTAAATCATTATTTCTTCTATTTGAGCTTATTAAGAGAAACGCGATGTATGCGTTTACAATTCAATAAACTACTTACTTCTCCAAAACAATCATGCTGTTAATCCACCATCGATTGTAATAATAGAACCATTCATATAACCAGCTTCTTCTGATGCCAAAAAGCAAACAACATTAGCTATTTCCTCAGGTGAAGCAGGTCTTCTAAATGGACCATTCTGCTCAGGGTTATTTATATCCATATGTTTCGTCATATTTGTTTCGACACCGCCTGGACAAATAGCATTTATTCTTATCCCTTTTGATCCATATTCTACTGCAGCCGTTTTCGTTAGACCTACTACCCCATGCTTGGACGCGGAGTATCCGCCTAAATATGCTGTACTTTGGACGCCTGCTGTCGAAGCTGTATAAATGATCACCCCAGATTGTTGCTCCTCCATGACCTTTAATACATGTTTAAGTCCTAGAAAAGCACCTTTTAAATTCACTGCTATCACCCGATCAAACATTTCCTCGCTATAATCGGCTAATAGGGTGGGTTTACTAAGAACACCAGCATTATTAAAAAACACATCTATTCTTCCATACAGATTTTTTACAGTGGAAACATATTTTTCTACATCGGAGTATTTCGATACATCTGCTTGAATAAAAATCCCTTCACTTCCACTATCTTTTATGAGTCCAAGTGTTTCTTCTCCTCCTTTTTCATCTAAATCAACAACAACAACGAACATTCCTTTTTCTGCCAATTTCAAACTGACAGACCTGCCTATACCACTTCCAGCTCCAGTAATTAAGGCTACACCATTTTTTAAAGACATTTATATACTCCCTTTCTCTGATAAAACGTCTTTAATAGACAAAGTAAATCCATTGTACCCCGAAGCTGCAACTTCATTACATTTGTGCTTATATTTGTCAAATCCCCCAAGATAAATGAGGAAACTCCGTGGTTTACCTGCAATATTTGCACCGGTGTACCAAGAATCAGTTTTCACATAAAGAGTCATTTCCGCAACCTCTCGACAATGCTTGCTCCAAGCTTCTTCTGCCTCTACCGTTGGTTCGAAAATTTCCACATTATGTTCACGCAGGTAATCTAAACAATCGGTAACCCATTCAACATGCTGCTCAATCGCTGTTGGCATGTTTACTAGTACGGACGGACTCTCAGGCCCCGTGATCATAAAGAAGTTAGGGAAGCCGGCAGTTGCAAGACCGAGATAAGTTCTTACCATAGAACCTTCTTTCCATTTTTCCTTAAGTGACACTCCATCTTTGCCACGTATATCAATTTTAAATAATGGTCCTGTCAGCCCGTCATAGCCGGTAGCAAAAATAAGGATGTCGAGTTCATACTCCTTTTCCTTTGTTCGAAGCCCTTTTGGGGTAATCTCTGCAATTGGCGCCTTCTTGACGTCAACTAACGTGACGTTTTCCCTATTATAGGTTTCATAATAATCGGTGTCCAAGATTGGGCGTTTCGTGCCAAAATAATAGTTTGGAAGCAGCTTTTCAGCGATTTCAGGGTTAGGGACGATTTCTTTTATTTTCGACCGGATAAAATCAGCAGCGGTATCATTAGCCTCCTCATTAATAAAAAGATCGTTATAAGCGGAAGTTAAAGCATACCCTCCTTCTTCCCAAGCCTTTTCATATACCTGATGACGTTTTTCCGGTGAATCCGATAGAGCTGAGATGGTACGAATTTGGATTCCATTACCCGTTGGGGATTCGCGCATCTGTCTTTTAATCTCATTGAAGTTTGCTTTCGTTTGATTAATAAACTCTGGAGCATAAGGATGGTTTCTGGCTGGTATTGTATATTGTGGGGTTCTCTGAAAAACAGTTAGGTGATCCGCTTCTTTTGCAATTACAGGGATTGCCTGTACACCACTTGAACCCGTGCCAATTACCCCAACCCGCTTTCCTTTAAAATCCACCTTTTCTTGAGGCCATTTGCCGGTATGATACCACTCTCCCTTAAAACTTTCTAAGCCATTAAATTTAGGTAGATTTGCAGCAGAAAGACATCCTGCGCCTGAAATGAAATACTTTGCAGTCACACTTGTACCATCATTCATTTGAACCTTCCATCTGTTACTTGTCTCATCGTAATGTACTGCAGAAATGCGTGTATTAAACTGAATGTCCCGACGCAAATCAAATTTATCTGCTACAAAATTAAGATAACGTAAGATTTCCGGCTGTTCAGGAAATCTAGAAGTCCAGGTCCACTCTTGGTAAAGTTCTTTCGAGAAAGAATAGTTATAATAAATACTTTCGATGTCACAACGTGCTCCAGGATAACGGTTCCAATACCATACACCGCCTACCCCGTCCCCTGCTTCATAGACACGTGTAGAGAAGCCCGCCTCTCGTAAACTATGGAGCATATATAAACCGGAAAAACCAGCTCCTAGAACGACGGCATCCAAGTAATTCACTTGATTTGTTGACATCATTTACCTACCTCCCCAATTTTCAATCAAAATGTAATAACATCTTATTTGAAAAATTCACCTCCTTACACCAAGACTATACCTTTTTGTAATAATTGAATATTCCGTATTTTTAGAGTATAATATCCCTTAAAAAGGGGATGTTTTATGGTTTCTTACTCTACCATTCAAGAATCTATTCAAGGGCTTGGCTCTATTTCAAGTCACGAGGAACAGCTTTTTAAAATATTAGAGATTTACATGGAACTCTTCCCTGTCCAAAATTCTTATTTGCTAAGATACTCTCCTCTAGGCCATCTTGCTGAAGGAGTAATTTTCCTCGATTCAACAGGGGGTGTACATATTGGTGAAATTCGTGATGATATTCGTTCAATTCCCATTATTTTTTCAGCTATTAGTGAAAAGAAAGCAAAATTTTGCAAAGGGCATGAATATCTTAAACAAATGGGCAGCAAATATACCATTACTTCCAACTTCAATTCCCTGTTAGTTGTTCCGATTTGCTTTGGTTCGTTTGTCTTCGGTTATATATGCAGCTCAGATTTTGCAGAAGGTACAATGATCGATGATCAACTGCTATCATCTTTTACCCTTTATGGGAAATTAGTTGGAAAAGTGACCGCTAATTGGAATAATGAAGAGGGAATGCAGTTCCTAAGTCGAAGAGAATTAGAAGTAATGAGAAGGATATCATATGGAGAAAGCACAAAAGAAATGTCTGATCATATGAAAATTAGCGAATTAACGATTAATCAATATGTAAAGACAGCGGTTAAAAAGCTCGGCGCAAATAATCGTTCACATGCCATTGGAGAATTATTTAGAAAAGGAATTATTTCATAGCGCTAAATTGAAAGCGTTTTAATTAATCTCTAAGAAGGGGTTCCATCATGCAAAAATATGTCCAATCGAAGGACCACAAGTTTTAACCAATAGAACATCATCCGTTTTAATTTTAAAACCTACACACAAACCACCCATGCAACATGGTTTTAACAAACATTATATTAAATTAGCATCATTCTTTAGCGTTTGGAGCTGCAATTTTAAAACTTGGCGAAAAGCCGATACCATTGCATGGCCATATTTTATCATTTTCTCCTTTTATATATAAATCTAAGTTGTGAAACCGTTTGGATAGCTTGGTAATACTGCATTCACAAATCGGAGCCAAATCTTATAAGTTATTGCATCTTTTGTTTAGAAAATCAGAAAAAGTCGTTCCCAAGTTAGGGAATCCACTTTTTAAAAAACACCAGATAGCACACTAAGGGTTGTTCCAAAGTCATTACAGACTTCAGAACACCCCATAGAATTCCTGTTAGAAATCCCCCTTTAAAACTACGCATCCAGACCAGTTATAGGTTGAACTTTATCTGCACAATAAGACTCGTTTCTGCGCGCTATTCCATCAAATACCCTAGCTAGCTTACCTGCCAATTTCATAATCGATTTCATTTTCTTCATTTTTTTCACTTTAACATTATGGGAGTGAATAGCTTGAAATACCGTGTTATTCATCACAAGACTCATGGTGGCTAAGTAAAAGAAACGCCTTAGCCTGGATCACCCTCGCTTAGAGATGACAATTTGGCCTTTCCACTTTCCAGAGCTTGCTTCAGCCAGATGCAACCCGTGCCGAAGTAAAGAATTATCGTGTGAAAAACCATTTAGATCTCCTGGTTCACCTAATATTCCAGCTAAAGAAATTTCACTAATTCTCTTTATGGCAAGCAGTTTCTTGGCAAAAGGTATTTGTTTAAATACATCCTTAACCTCTTGTTTCACTCTTTCGAGTTGTAAAACTGAAAGATCATACTCCACTAATAATTGTTCCAAATGAAATTTATACACTTCAAGTGCTTGTATTGTGCCGACAGATTTCATTGCTAACAAGAGAAGTTATTGAGCTTTCTTTAATCCAGGCTGCCTCTTCATTATTGATTTCCATCCTGAAACAACATCATCAGGTTTCAGGGAACGCAGTTCCAATGGAGATGGAAATAAACGAAGTGTGGCAATAGCCCCTTTAGCAGTCAGGTCTTTAAATACTTGCCTGAGTTCTGGAAACGACAATACAACCCAACGGTTTAATTGATTAATAGTGCTAACGAGTCGTTTAACTATCACATCACGGTTAGACATAAGGACCCTAAGTATCTCAAATGATTCTGAAGTGTTCCTGACAAAGGCGTAGTAACCGTTCTTCACCATATCAGCGATGACCAGGGCATGTTTCTTATCACTTTTCTACTTAGTATTATCACGATTTTCCTTATTCCTTTTTACTAAGTGGGGGTTTACCGTTACTACCTCAATTCCTTGTTTAAATAGCCATTTTGAAAGATTAATCCAGTAATGTCCCGTAGGTTCCATTCCCACGATGGCTACCTCCAGTTTATTTAATCTTTGAAGCATATCCATCCATTTTAATATACTAGCAAACCCATCTTCATTATTTTCAAATGTAAGTGGATCTCAGATAACAATTCCAATGGAATTCACTGTTCTAGCCACATGTAATTGTTGGGCAATATCCACTCCAACAACAAGTTGTTCATTGGAAATTATTCCAATTATTTAATTTTGTTTATCTTGCATTTTAAACTTCAAATTAGGGTTCCTCCTTAGGGTTTAAGTTAGAGTGGTGTCTTACTTATAGCTTACTGAGGAGCCCTTTTTTTCAAAGCTGAAAACTACAGGAATGCTATCCTGCTGGGGGTCGTTGTACCCCCTGGATCTGCTTTCGGTGACCGTGGAGAAGGGTATTTCCGAATCTCCCTCTCTGCTCCGACGGAAAGACTGATAGAAGCGGTTGGACGGTTAAAAAAATTCTTTTCAAATCTATAAAAAGAAGCAGTCACAACTCCTTCAAATCAAACGGACGATAATATAAAAAATCACTGTCCGTTCTATTTTTATCATCCCCCTAGCACTCTTCCTTTTCATGCAAACGCATACAAAGAAAGATCTAACCCATTTATAGTCAGATCCTTTTGTCTTTTTCAATTTTTAAACAACTTTTTCTATGCAACCTTCTATGTCAATTCTTCAACAGGTTAAAGCGTATGTTTCTTTTTAATCAACTGAAGTTCCAGTTCCTTTTTCAACTTTGACCGGAAAAGGTTGATTTATGGAATCAGTCTGTCCAAATCAGAGAGAATATGTCCATCAGTTCTGTTTCTTCTTATTTTACATATGGATTGTATAAGGCTCTCCGAATCTTACGTTTTTAAGGGGGTATCGTCCCATGGCAAGCATTGAAGGACTAACCGGGCGTGTGATCCTGCAAGGCTCACCCGGCTATGACGAAGCAAGACAAAATTATAACGGCCGTTTTAACAAATTCCCAAAAGTGATCGTTTACTGTGAGGTCACACAGGACGTTGTCAACGCGATCCTATGGGCACGTAAGCAACAGCTTCCTTTTCGCGTACGCAGCGGTGGACATAGCTATGAAGCATTTTCCCTCGTAGACGGCGGTCTCGTCATTGATGTAAGCGGGCTGCAAAAGCTGCAAATCAATAAAGAAGGTGGCACGGCGCAGATCGGCGCGGGGTTCCGTTTGCTACCTTTGTACGAAGCGCTTTGGAAAGAAAGAGTAACCATCCCATCCGGGACGTGTCCGACGATCGGTGTATCCGGAATAACGCTAGGAGGAGGATACGGGTTGTTGTCCAGGCTATTTGGAATGACCTGCGATAACGTGCTCGAGGTGGAAATGGTTACACCGCAAGGCAAGATTATCCGTGCCAATGACAGTCAGCACAGCAACCTGTTTTGGGCTTGCCGTGGTGGGGGAGACGGCAGCTTTGGTGTGATCACATCCTTTACCTTTCGTGTGCATCCGATCGAGAATGTCACTCGTTACAGAATATCATGGGACTTTGACGATCTCGAAAAAGTGGTGCGTTATTGGCAGACGTGGGCTCCCCATACCGATGCACGTCTGACATCCCTGTTATTAGTTCCTGCGCAAAACCAGGGCGATCTCCGTTCCAGCGGGGTATTTGTCGGCTCGGAACAAGAGCTCAGGCAGATTATGCGTCCTCTGCAAGAGGCGACTAAGCCCAAGACCGCTGAGTTCCACTACACTACTTGGATTGAAGCAGCCCGCCTGTTTGCAGGACGATTGGTAAAGCAAGACAAATTTAAACATTCTTCCGCCTATGCCTACGAACCTCTGTCAGATGCGGCACTTGGCGTATTGATCCATAACTTGCAAACCGCCCCCGGCACAGCTAATGTGATCGCGTTTGACTCCTATGGTGGTTCGATTAGCCAAGTACCCACCAATGCAACGGCATTCGTACACCGCAAAGCCTTGTTCGTGATCCAATACCAATCGTATTGGGTGCAGGATGCGGAAGCAGATAAAAATATTCAATGGATTGAGCAATTCCGTAAATCCATGCTCCCCTATACTCGCGGCGCATTTCGCGACTACTGCGACTCCATGATTCCTGATTGGGCTACTGCATATTTCGGAGAAAACTTAGCGAGACTGAAAAAGGTTAAACAAATGTACGATCCAGAGAATCTATTCCGCTTCGAACAAAGCATTCCAAAATAAAAAATATTAAAACCGTGATTAAAAGTAGGCTAGTGTAATTGGGTTTTAATTTAGACGCCGACTATGACGACATTCACTAAGATTCTCCAATTCTTTATAGGAATGAGTGTTTATAACTCTAAGCATTTTTATATCTGTTTCTTATCAAGATCACTATTCAACGGACGATTCTTCCACTAAACTGCTAACGATAGTTAAATAGTCTCTTCCGTTTCAATATCGAGAATAAATTCAATATTTGCTTATTAACAATATTTTTGAGAGAGCGATGTATTTTGTTATTATCAAAAGGTTGCCCCCTCTTAAAGACAGTCAGAGTTTATTAGGGCATGAGAAAAGTGAAAGCTTTAGACAAGAATTTTATAGGAAGTATTTTTAGTAATTACTTACCGATGATGAGCAACGCTAAAAAGTCGTTGGCATTTATTGAATTCTTCCCATTAGTTTAAGTACATTCCTTCAAAAAGTCATTTTCATCGAAGAATAAAGGAAAGAGTTGGGTTTTGCCGCATCTTCTAATCGTTATCTCTTAAGAAAAATCCTTCGAAGTGTTCTTAGCATAACTTATATGGGAGGTGTTGAAATTGGCAATTTACGAATGGGGAGTTGACTCAGCTGAGAATGTAACGGAAGAATTATTTCAATGTGTTATACGTAATTTTGGATATCCGAAATTTTGGGGAAGATACATGGTAAGAGTTCCTGGTGCTTCGGAAGGGTTAACAAAACAGGAAATCTCATTTATTCAAAGTAAAGGTGTAAAATTATTACCTATTTATAATTCTTTTCAAGAGGCAAAAGGATATAGACAGGGAAGAGTAGCTGCAAATAATGCAGTATTTAATGCTCGAAAACTCGGAATACCAAAAGGTGTCCCATTATTTGCGAATGTCGAGCGATTTTTTCAAGTTGATAATGAATGGATTCAAGGTTGGACGGAAGCAATGTTTACAAGTGGATATAAAAGTGGTATTTACAATGATCCAGTGGTAGGTGGTTTTAATAAAGCGTTTTGTAATGCAGCAAAAGAAAATGCAAAGGTAAAAATACAAAATATATTATGGAGTGCTGAACCAGAGTTGGACCCAAGTGGTCCTCGTAATCCCCCAAATTATAAACCGAAGGCCCCTAATTGTGGTGGAAACGTATGGGCTTGGCAATACAGTCGAAAAGTAACACAGTGTCCAATTGATACTAATTTAGCTAACAGCAGCTTAGTAAATATTCTATGGTCATAAAAATACCCCGTTTTTTCAACAGGGTATTTTACATTTCATATTTATCAATTTCACAATACAAAAAAGTAAATGTCGTCACTTCATTCATTCACTCTGCAGTTCAACAAGCGAGCCCGATTGTTGAATAACAATACTGATATCTAGGGAGTTCAGGTGGGAGTTCCGTACTTTCTTCTAAGTGAATTTCAGCACCAGTTCCTCCTTCACCAGTTTCAAATACTTAATGGTCTAGCTGGTCCGTTACTTGAGATGGATATTGTCCTATTTACGGAATACCACTACCTAAATCAAGAGGTTATGATGAATAACAACACTATCTCAATCGAAACTCATATAATAATCTAATCGAAAGCCCGTATAGATGTGGAACCCTTTCTGCCCATAAGTAAATTAAGCAAGCTCTCTGGTCTGGTTGTCACAACTCAACTTGTTTGCAAAACATCGTGATCCATGTATCTTTCTCCGTTTAATTCACTGATCACATTAACACAGACAATCATAGGCACCAGGTGAAGTAAACAACGAACCAGGCTTAGAATGTCTAAACGTACACTAACGATCCGGCATTCAGGGTCATGTAGGTACATATAGATTAAGTGTTATCCAAGCCATTGAAACATCTTAACTTTAATAAAGCAAAAGTAGATTTTTTTTTATAATAACTAGACTTTCAAGCGGAACTTAGTATAAATCGGCTAAGTGTTAAGATCCATATCCCTCTCAAAACTTATGTGTTCGTGATTAAATAATAATCAAGTCGACACCTATTTCCTGTAATCTTTGCAATATGTATCATTCATTGAAAGCTTTCCTTTTAAATTTCTTTAACGATATAACAAAAGAACCTGTTATTGAACAAGATTGTTCGACAGCAGGTTCTTTTTTTAAAGAAATGATCCTTATTAAAATGATATCTTGCTAAAGGTGTTTTCTAAGTCACTAAGAAATTCCCCTAAAGATCTTTTTCATCAATTAGGGGCACCCGTCTTAATTCATCATGGTGATATACCCTTGCCTTTGTGTCCATCCTGGAGTACCCTTCAAAACGCTAATTGCCAACAAAGCCGCCATAAAACTGTCTTGTATTATCATTTATAGTTATCACACCCCACCCCCTAGACTGGGAACTATAACATAAATAACCAAAAATATTCCCGGTTCTTTTTTTACGTTTAAATCACTCTTCTTCGCCTCAGAAATTCATTTACTAAATATGCCGATTGAGGGAAGTGTAACCCTACTTGCCAGGCTCCTATCCCCCTTAATCGATAATCTACAACCAATTGCAGCTTGTGGGCACGGGCTCTCGAGTCTTCGAACCAAACGATATGCCTTGCCCCCGCTTCGTCCCGATAGCTAAAGAAAGGCTGCTGGTCTGGAATGGAATGTTGAATTGGAACTTGATATTTCATAGCTGTCTCAATGGCATTAGAGACGGAAACAGCACGTGCACTTAAAGCCGTTCCATTTGACATCGTCCAGTCATATCCGTAACGTGGAACACCAAGTATAATTTTATTCCCTCTCATAAATTTTTGAGCATACTCGATGGTTTTCCTTACTTCTTGGATAGGAGCGACAGGACCCGGCGGACCGCTCGCCTCATGCCAGTCATAGGCCATGATAAAAACAAAGTCAACAGCAGACCCAATGCCTCCGTAATCATATCCCTTTAACCAAGGGATGTCATCACTTGTTTTCGCTGGGATGGCTACAGAAGTATAATATCCTTCAGGCTTTAATCGATCTCGTATAGCTCGCAAGAATCCACTATATAAATCTCTTTCTCCTTCACGGATTCTTTCAAAGTCAATATTCACCCCGGCATAATTTTTTGTCTTCACCAAATTGTAAATATTATTAATAACTCGTTCCCTTATCTCCGGATTATTTAATATTTGCCTTGTTAATTCAGGACTGAATCCAGTCTCGGTTAAATTTGTAATCACTGCAAGCGGGGCAACGTTATTTTCCCATGATAGATTGATAAGTTGTTGATCATCAAGTGTACTTAAACTTCCATCTCCAAGGATATGATATTCAAATATACCAAAATAGGTATTAATAGAAGCAAAGCCTTCAACATTGGCGATATTTTTTTCAGGGCTAGAAGGCGTGATATAACTCAGGTTCTCTGCTTCATACTTAAGTCGGGGCGGCAAATAGATATTCATGCCAACCATCAATAAATCGGAGTGTAATCCATTATATAACCGAATCGTTTCAATAGGGAGGAAGGCCATTTGAGAAATGGAGTATAGCGAATCTCCAGGTTGTACAATATATACATCTGTCGTAATGAGCAAATCCTGTCCTGGTACTAATCGATCTGTTTTTAAGCCGTTCATGATTCTTATACTATCCATAGTAATTCGGTATTTTGTCGCGATGGAATATAAGGTGTCTCCCGTTTTAACAATGTAAATAAACATATGGCACCTCTTTCATCTTTCTTTATCTCAAATTAAAAACCTCATAATTCCCTCCTTATGTCTTTAAGAAAATCACAAAAGAATGACCATTCACTTTATAACAAAAATTATATGCAGATGTTTTTTTAAAAATGATAATAAGCAGCTTTCGGAAGCAATTCACAGAAAAGTTCTTTTGGATCTAGCCATCGGTTTAAAAAAGTATAATTATGGACAACAACAATGGAAATGACTTTTCGCAAACACGCTATTAATACATAAAAAAATATTGAAAGAAACCTAATTAACTAGGCTAATAATTGGAATTCGCTTCTTGATCAAGCGAATACAAATTTATTAATTTGGGGAAAATATGTCTGTCTTATATTTACTTGTTGAAGGAGGAATACAAAATGACTGATCTCTATTCCCGTATTTCGAAGGAGGATGCCGCCGTTCTTTTTGTTGACCATCAGACCGGCCTTATCTCTGGACTCGTGCGTGACTACGGTGTTGATGAGTTTAAGAACAATGTCCTGGCTCTGGCTAATACTGCCAAATTTTTCAATCTCCCCGTTATTCTTACCACGAGCTTCGAGAATGGCCCGAACGGTCCAATAATGCAGGAGCTCGTCGATCTCTTCCCAAATGCGCCAAAGATCTCTCGTCCAGGGCAAATTAATGCCTGGGACAACGAGGATTTTGTCAAGGCTATCGAAGCGACTGGCAAGAAGCAACTTATCATTGCCGGTGTGGTTACTGATGTCTGCGTTGCTTTCCCAGCACTTTCGGCATTGAAAGCGGGTTATGAAGCATTTGTCGTTACCGATGCTTCCGGAACATTCAGCCAACAGGTTGCGAACGCCGCGCTGATGCGAATGGCACATGCTGGCGCGCAACTTATGAACTGGTTTAGCGTGGCGTCCGAATTACAACGCGATTGGCGTAACGATAGCGAAGGTTTTGGCGCTTTACTTGCCAGCCAACTTCCGGGCTATCAAAATGTAATCGGGAGTTATAAGGGAGCTCAGAACGATCTTAACAAGTAGAAAAATTAAATTCTCAATTTTTTCATATGACACTAAAAAAGCTGGCCGGTAAGGTTACCGGTTAGCACTTCCAATTCTATTGCCTTTTTACAGATTTCGAAATCATTACTTTAAGTTTTGCTGCACTTGCTACATCCTCCACTTTTTTGCCCTTCTGCCCAACTGTTACGGATTGCCGTAAGGGTTTCTATCAGCCCCAAAGAAAGATTGGTCTATGAAGGCTGGTGCAAATCCATCACACATTCAATAGATTTTATCTATATCATTAGCAATGTTGTAATTGCGAAGAAAATACTAGAAGGAATAAAAATCACTATAAACTTAGTATTAAATCTGACAATAAAAAAAGTACGATTATTTTTAATGAAAAGCTCTTTTTTCTTGCTAAGTATGTGAGAACCGGGAGAGACAGTAACAAAGAAGTTCGACAGCCATTTCTTGGACTCTTCAACATCGCTTTAAAATCGATATTCTGAGTTTGGAAGAAAACATATGTGAAGCCTATGTGTTAAAGATCAAGAATAGCAAAAAACTCGTCAGATCAACCAGTTATTCACAATAAATTATTGTACTTAGCATCCGAATTTTCTCCCGATAATGACTGCAGAAAACTCCCGAATTGCCGCTGGTCCAAGGCCAGCTGACTAAATTCAGCATATATATAAGTGAACAATTAACATCAAAGATAAGCTACTCATCCACTCGCTCCTTTAGAGTGGGTTTTTAATAAACGAATCGCACATTTATAAACCACCAAAATGGTGGATTTCTTATACTTCTAACACGGAAATCAGAGATAAATTAAATGTTATTAACAATGTCACCAGGGGGCTCAACCGCAATAACATCATTTATCTTGCGGGTTTCTTTATTCAAAGCATTCAATTCTTTGTAGTTTCAACTTCAGCTTTTCTGCAACTTTTTTATATTTCACTTAAAAAACAAAAGATGATGAATTACTTGAAAACCGACTATGACGAATATATTTGTTAAGTAAAAAGGCCAAATAAAGCAAAAACTATTCAAAAAAAGATAAGAGCATATAAGTGCTCTTACCTCCCTTAAATTTTTCCCTGCTATTCTTCCTTGCTTGCTGCCATATTCATGTTCGCTTCGACATTCTCCTGACTGATGGTTGTAAATGGTAAACTCCTCTTGCCAGAGAAGTTCTCAAGCAAGTCTTTAACATCAATTCCCGAAGATGCCTTTAATGACTCCTGCAATGTGGCCATTAAATCCGTTGCATACCCAGTCACCTTATTGGCCCCGCCATTCGCACCGCTTCCACCTGTATCCACTACAGTAATTTTGTCGATATTACTAAGCGGACTTGCCACTTGTTTGGCATACTCCGGAAGCATTTTCAAGATCATATCCATGACGGCTGCCTGGCCGAACTGTTCAAATGCTTCGGCAATCTTCTGCTTGGCTTCTGCCTCTGCCACCCCTTTTAACCGGATGATTTCCGCTTCTGTCGTACCCTGTGCCCTTTGTGCGTCCGCTTTAGCAAGACCATCCATACGAACACGTTCCGCTTCCGCCTTCGCCATGGCTTCGATTTTATACTTATCGGCATCCGCTTCCGTTATTTGTTTCATTTTATTTGCGGAAGCCGCCTGCTCTACCGCATAACGGTCGGCATCCGCCTTTTTCTTCACTTCTGAATCATATTGCTTTTCACGGCGAAGGATTTCTTTTTCCTCCAGCTCAATTTGCTTTTGCCGTTCGATGATCCTGATTTGCATTTCCTGTTCGGTTACATCCTGTTTGGAGCGGGCTGTTTCCAGATCATAAGCTTGGTCAGCACGGGCTTTGGCAATATCCTGCTCGCGACGGAATTCCGCAACCTTCAGCTTGTTGATTTTCTCGGCTTCGGCTATTTCGGTTGCCCTTTCAAGTTCGGCACGCTGTGCCTCCTTCGAAGCTTCGGCGCGCTTGATTCGCGTTTCTTTCTCTGCTTCTGCGGTAGCTATATCGGCATCCCTCTTCACTTGTGCAATCCTTGGCTTACCAAGGGATTCAAGGTACCCATTTTTGTCCCGAACATCTTTAATGGTGAATGATACGATGATGAGCCCCATTTTAGCTAAATCCTGTGAGGCTACCCTTTGTACTTCCTGGGAAAACTTTTCGCGGTTTTTATAAATTTCCTCGACTGTCATCGACCCAAGGATGGAACGAAGATGTCCTTCCAAAACTTCCCGCGCTTCCTGTTCACGGTCATCTTTGGATTTACCAAGGAATTGCTCCGCCGCTGTGGCAATATCGGTGATTGAACCGCCAATCTTGATTATCGATACACCATCAGCCATGACTGGCACACCCTGTTCTGTGTATACTTCAGGAGTTGAAACCTCAAGTTTGCTTGACAACAAGCTCAATGGTTCTGCTTGCTGGAACACCGGCAGAACGAAGGCGCCTCCGCCTCGAACAATCTTGATTTTATTTCCTGATTCGTCGGTGTGAACATTTTTGTTTCCCAAGTAGCTTCCGGTCACGATCAATGCCTCATCAGGACCGGCCGTGCGGTATTTCGTAATAAAGACAGCAATAAGTGCGATAAGTAAAAATGCAACAATGGCGACGACAACCCAAATCAAATTAAACATAAACTACCCCCTACCTTTTTTTAATCCTGATGGGGCAATACATAGACAACCCCATTTTTAACTTCGATGATCAAGACTTTTGTATCCGAAACAATTCCTTCATTTTTATAACTGGCTGCAGTTTTTGCAATGCTTCCACTGATGCTTTCAATCAGGACTTCCCCAAATCCGTCAACCGGGATTGATGTCAGAACTCTGCCGACCCTCCCCCTCAAATCATTGTCATGAAATGTCAAACTTTCTTCCGCTGATGAGATGGGAAGCAAAACAAATACATTCAGTAAAGTGACGATGGTAAATGAAATGATCAGGGAAATGCCTGCAGTCAATCCAGCATGTAGTCCTGAAAGGGATTCAAGCAAAAAACCACTCGCAAAAAACACGGTCAAAAAGCTAAAAATGAGTGTAGGGTTAAATATATCCGGTAATTCAAGGCCGGAAAATATATCATTAAACAAGATAAATAAGAATGTTAGCCCCCCGAATATAATTAATCCATATAAATAGACTGTTTCTAATGGAACCCCAAATAACTCCATCTCTTTCATCCTTTAAATTCGATTTTTCCAAGCCGCTTACTATTTTAAGGGCCCGGGATAAGCGTTTTACCAACATTGATAGTCTATAGTTATAATCCCCTCCATTAACTTCGCTTACCATTCATACGAATGATGCATTAAAAAAGTTTCATTTATTTTCCAAGTTTTGAATTTTACTCTTATTTTTTACAAACATTGTCGTCTAATAAATCATTAATGAATTAAAATCCAGAATATCATTGACAGTGTTTAGTTAACATATTAAAATTCTTTATATGTTAACTCGCCATATAAATAGGTTTACATTAGGGGGAAGCACAATGAATGAACGTCATGAGAAGATAAGAATGATGATGATTACAGCTTTATTTGCAGCAATTATAGGAATACTTGCCCAAATTACAATTCCACTGCCCTTGGTCCCGATTACAGGACAAACTCTTGCGGTTGGACTGGCAGCAACGATACTCGGTTCACGTTATGGAACTTCTTCCGTTTTATTATACTTGTTCATAGGGGCAGCGGGAGTGCCCGTATTCGCTGAAATGTCTGGAGGATTAGCTAAGATATTCGGTCCGACAGGCGGTTATTTATTATCCTATATCCCAACAGTATATATTACGGGTCTGATATTGGAAAAAACCCGTTTCTCGGTTGCAATGGCTTTCCTTGCAAATACAATCGGGATGATAATTACTTTGGTCATCGGTACGGTTTGGTTAAAATATATGAGTTCATTATCTTGGCCAGTGGCATTTGCCAGCGGTTTTGCTCCATTTATAATCGTAGGCGTTTTAAAGGCATTCCTTGCATCATGGCTTGGCATTACAATCCGTTCAAGGTTAGCTTCGGCTAATATGCTGCCCAAAAAAAATGCACCACTTTCCCAATGATGGGTAAATGAAAGAGAGGGTACCGCTTGTGGTACCCTCTCTTTCATTTATATTCAACTTCCCGAAAACATGCCCAAAAAAAAGACTCTTAAATAAGAATCTTTTTTGCAAGTATTTATTGCGGTCCTATCCCCATAAGTCCGAATATGAATAGCAAATGTATAGTATCCCCTTTGCTAACCGTAACCATTTTACTATAGGAACAGTAATTTGACAACTATTGAGGACAACATGAACTAGCTGAGCCTTTATGATGAATATAGTAACGACTTTAGTTACTTATTATTCACTTTATATTCTTTTTTTGTACCATCTTCGAAAACGACCTCTAAATCAAATTCTTGATAGCCATCTTTCAAATTAAAAGCTTTTGTCACTTCTTGAATGACTTCCTCCTCTGATGAATCTTTGTTGAATGTCAATTTCTCTAGAATCGGGGTCAATTCTTTCATGGCTTCATCACCGTGTACTTCATGTTTGTTTTGTTTGTCCTCAATCGAAGCTTCTGTTTGAGCTCCCATGGTATCATATTCAGCTTCGTATTCGTTATCATTGCCTGTATAATCCACTTCCAATTGAAAATCCTTATAAGTGAAAGGCAGTTTTTCATTATTATCCGTTTCTGTTTCAGGATTATTTTCCGCTTGATTTTCATTTTCCTGTACCGGCGGATTTTTCACTTCATCGTTTTCTTCTCCGCATCCAGCCAAAACAAGCATAGCGGCAAAAGGCACTGATAATATTTTGATTGATCCTCTCATTGTTTTTTCCTCCTCTAGTCTGTATACCTTATTTATTTCCTAATAGAGGTCAATTGAAACTCCAGAATCCCTCACATACACCAATTCGACCAAGTGATCATAGTGGAAGGACATAAAACAATACCGCAAAAAAGTGTGTGACAGATCCCCCAAGCACGAATACATGCCAAACCGCGTGATGAAACGGAAAACCGCGCCAAACATAAAATATGGCTCCAAACGTATAAAGCAATCCACCTGCAATCAGTAACTGGATACCAGCTGAAGGCATCGTTGCTGTAAGTGGTCCCCAAACGATAACTATCATCCACCCCATTGCAATATAGAGAATCGTCGAAAGGAAGAGGAATTTTTTCACATAGAAAGCTTTGAAGACGACCCCGATTATGGCAACTCCCCAAATTATACCCAGCAGTGTCCAGCCTAGTGACCCTTGGATCACAAGAAGCATGATGGGGGTGTATGTCCCTGCAATGAAAATATAGATGGCCGAATGATCAAAGATTTCAAATATATCCTTTGTTTTGCCCTCTGGAAAACTATGCACTAAAGTGGAAGAGAGGTATAAAAGTAGCATGGAAACACCATAAATGACTGAAATGACTATATGCCAAGCCGATCCTGTTTGGGCTGAGAATATGATTAAAAACACTAGTGCTGCAATACTTAACAAAACGCCGACACCATGGGTTATCGCATTGACCACTTCTTCTTTTTTTGTATAAACATGTGTATTAGCCATGTTACAGCTCCTTATTTCCGGATTAGTTTTTGTATTCACTAAGTATACATCAGATTCTCCAAGCAATATAGAAAAGTGAATATTAACTTGATTAACACCTCTTAATTAGATTACCATCTAATTAGATGACAATCTAATTAAAGGAGGGATAAAATTGCAATTAGAAAAATTGGTCGCTTTCCATAAAACGATTGGTGATGTAACAAGGATTAGAATTATATCCATTCTGGCAAATGGTCCAAAACACGGACAGGCACTTGCCGGAATATTAAAATTGACAGCCCCGACCATCTCACACCATTTAACTAAATTGAAGGACATTAATTTAGTGAAGGATCGAAGGGAAAAAAATACGGTATATTATTTTTTGAATGAAGATGTCCTGAAGCAGTATTCGTCTGCATTACCTAAAATGGTTTCAACTAAGGGGGATTCCAATAAAATGGATAATCAAAAGATGAATTTTGAACACAAAAAGATCCTTGAAAACTTTTTGATGCCAGATGGTCGATTAAAAACCATACCTGCACAGAGAAAAAAGAAAATGATCGTTCTTCATCATATAGCCAGCCTTTTGGAAAAGGGACGTAAATATCCAGAAAAAGAATTGAATGAATTCATCCAGTCTTTCCATGATGATTATGCAACAATAAGGCGTGAACTCATTATCGGGAGTATCATGTACCGTGAAAACAGCATTTATGAATTGAATCCCCGCGAGATGTGGGCTGATATCGTTTAACGGAAGGTCTCAAAAATAAAAAACCGGCCTCCTATTTGGAAAGCCGGTTGTGGTGGTATAGTTTATATGGCAAAATGATGGCCGCCGATAATTTTTATTACTTCTAATTGTTTCATCCATTCGCTGTCCGAAATACTAGGATTCCAAAAATACAGGGCATCATTTGTATACCCATGAATCGCCAATGCTTCATTGACAGCTTTCTTGGCATCTTCTCCTGCCGGTTTATTTATACTGCCATCACCAACAGGCGAGAATTGGTTTTTTTGATAAATTACTTCCCGTACCGTATCAGGAAATTCATCGCTATCAAGGCGATTCAACACAACTCCTGCCACCTCGACCTTACCTCTGTATGGCTCCCCTTTAGCTTCTGCATGCACAAGCCTTGCTAATAATTCTTTATCTTTTTCATTCATTACATGTGGAATAATCAATGTTTTACCGGGCTCGGCAACATTATTTACATTATGATTTACTTCTTTCAACTTTCCGATTGGAACTCCGTGCTGCTTCGCAATATCCCATATCGATTCACCTTGTTTAATGACATGTTTGGTTGCTCCATCCGAAGCTTTACTGGTCGTTCCCTTAGGAAAAGTTATCCCAAGTATGATGACACTTAGAGTCATTATCATGGTTATTATAACTGATAATTTCATCCTGTAACCTCCTCGTTAAGCATCTTCCTAGGATAACAGACCATTTGGGAGAAAACAGTGCTAAATTTTTTCCAAGGAAATGAAGGAAAAATTTTCACGGGTCTATTAACTTCGAAATTTTAATGATTCCCATTCTTCCCGTATCATTCCCATCCTGATTGAATCATAATAATAACCATCATGATAACGGCATTTTCTCATCCTTCCCTCTACTTGCATGCCTACCTTTTCTCCAACTACGATCATGCGTTCATTACCGGACCATGTCGTAAGCCCAACCCGCTGAATCTCCATTTTTTCGAATAAATAGCCTATGAATAACCTTAACGCTTCTGTTCCATAACCGCCATTCCAATACTTTGGCTCAAATATCGTAATTCCAATTTCAAGCCAACGTGAAGGTTCATGTTCCCAGTAATATACAATAGATCCTATTATTTGATCGTTTTTTTCCATTAATAGCTCAGAGTAAGCCCCCATTTTTTCATCATAGGTCCTGTGCTTCGCTTCTTTATCGATATACGTTTGGAAATCAATGAGTTCAAGAGGATGATAAGGTGCATCCCACTTTTTCCATTCTGGATCGGCTTCTCCAAATTTGAGGCTCCATAAACGTTTTAAATCGGCTTGTTTTACATTCCTCAATATTACTTTTCTTCCTTCAATCCAAACATCGTCCAATCCGCTTCCTCCCACTTCAACCTTGCCGTACTTTCCATTTTATTTGTCGACACATAATTTAATAAAATATTGCCTTTCTCTGGGACCATCGAATTCACAAAAATATACACCTTGCCAAGTACCAAGGATCAAGCTCCCTTTATGGATGATCACCTGCTGTGAAGAACCAACCGTACTTGATTTTAAATGGGCTGCCGTGTTTCCTTCCATATGTAAATCCAATGTATGATTCCATGGGTATTGCTCATCCAGTCTTCTTAGCATATCCTTTTTGACATCAGGATCGGCATTTTCATTAATCGTGATCCCTGCTGTCGTATGTGGACAATATATAAGAGCTATCCCCTCTTGAACTCCATTTTCCTGGATGAATGCCTGTATTTCAGTCGTAACATCAATCATATCATCCCTTTTCGTCGTTTTTAAGGTATTTTTCTTCAGCATGTACGTTCACTCCTTTTGTTCGTTTTAATACTCCTTTACCCCTAAACCTTACATTCATGCGTTCAAAAACGGTTCAAGAATTAAAACATTAGAAAATTTCATCGTCGATACTCACCTATTCTTAATGATTTTTTTCTGTGAAATTGGATATATAAGCAGTTATTGGCGAGGTGGCAAGCTGAGCTTCATTATTTAGTCAATCAATCATTACCAATTAGCATCCCCCAAAAATACCGAGGATCGATCAAAATATGCCGGAACGGAGGATCATTTCATATATTTATCCGATTCCTTCGGCAACCGGATCCGAAATTTTGGAATGGAAATGATAAAAAGCGGGTCCATTAATCGGACCCGCTTTTGTATGTGCATCATTTTTGTTTCTTTTTCCAAAATCCCAATATTAAAGCGGTAATGAGAGCTCCTATTAAAATCGCCAGCAAATAGCGGAAAGGATGGTTGACTAGGGGGATGACAAATATTCCTCCATGTGGTGCTGGTAAAGTTACACTAAAAGCCATTGACAGGGCACCAGCCGTCGCTGCCCCAACAACACTGCTGACGATTACACGCAATGGATCTGCCGCGGCAAACGGAATGGCTCCTTCTGTAATGAACGAAGCACCCATGAAGTAATTAGTGAATCCTGATTTCCTTTCCATTTCAGTGAATTTGCTTTTAAAGAATGTAGTTGCAAATGCGATTCCAAGAGGAGGAACCATTCCACCAGCCATTACAGCTGCATGCGGTCCGAAACTTTGAGCTTCAATCGCTGCAAGTCCAAAAGTGAATGCCGCTTTATTTAAGGGGCCACCCATATCCACAGCCATCATCCCCCCTAGAATCAATCCAAGGAATATTGCGTTCGTACCAGATAAACCTTGCAGCCAATTGGTCAGGCCCATGTTAATAGCGGTTACTGGTTCATTTACGAGAAATATCATGATAAACCCTGTAATTAACATACCGAATACAGGATAGAGTAAAACCGGTTTAATGCCATCAAGTGTTTGCGGTAAACCGGAAAACAATTTTCTTAAAAGTAAGACGACATAACCTGCAAGGAAACCGGCGATCAGTCCGCCAAGAAAACCGGCATTAGCCTGTGCTGCCAATAATCCCCCTACCATACCAGGAGCAAAACCCGGACGGTCGGCAATACTTGAAGCAATGAATCCAGCCAGGACAGGGACAAGTAAGAAGAAGGCCCCATTTCCCCCGCCAATATCACTTAATGCTTTAGCAATGGGATTATAATCCGGATTTGCCGGATCGGCTGCCTCGATTCCAAAAAAGAAAGAAAGCGCAATCAAGATTCCGCCGCCGACGACAAATGGAAGCATATTACTTACACCATTCATTAGGTGCTTGTAAATCCCCAATCCTCCTTTTGCTGAATCACCTTCATCACTTTTATCGTTACCTGCTCCTTTGTATATAGGGGCATCCTGATTCAAGGCTCTGGTTAACAGCTCCTCGGTCTTGCGGATACCATGGGCCACAGGGACAATTATGACATGTTTTCCATTAAAACGATCCATTTCCACCTGCTTATCAGCTGCAACGATTATCGCATCCGCCTCATCAATATCTGCGGCGGTTAAGCCATTTTTGATTCCCGTGGAACCATTTGTTTCGACTTTGAAATCGATTCCCATTTCCTTAGCTTTAGCCTTTAGGGCATCTGCAGCCATATAAGTATGGGCAATTCCTGTTGGGCAAGCTGTAACGGCAAGGATTTTACCCTTTTTATTGTTTCCACTCGCATCATTACTTGATTGCTGCCCTACTTTTTCTTCTTCATTGGTGTCCATTTCTTTTTGATTGATTATCTGCAACACTTCCTCACCAGTAGAAGCAGCAATCAATTGGGCTCTGAATTTATCATCCATCAGTAATGAAGAAAGCCGGGAAAGGGTTTCCAAGTGATCTGCATTCGCTCCTTCACTTGCTGCAATCATAAAGAACAAATGAGCTGGCTGCCCATCAAGCGATTCATAATCCACGCCACTGACAGATTTGCCGAAACAGATGGCAGGTACCCTTACAGCACTTGTTTTTGCGTGTGGAATGGCTATCCCTTCACCAATCCCTGTTGTGCTTTGCTCTTCACGTTTTAAGATGGCAGCTTTGAAACCCTCCACATCGTTTAACCTGTCTGCCTCGGCCAGCTTACCTGATAGTTCATCAATGACTGCTTGCTTTGTAACGCTTTGCAGATCGATGATGATTGTATCCAATTTTAACAAGTCTGTAATTTTCATAGAGTCAGCCTCCTGTTAGATGATTGATAGCAATTTGCGGTAATAACTCTTCCATTTTATCCAATGTACCGAGATCGGATGAAAAGGCTGTAGCACTACCTGCTGCAAGACTGAAGCGGAAAGCAGATAGAATATCCCCAGTACTTTCATATGTCCCGATGAAACCTGCGACCATGGAATCACCGGCACCGACTGAATTGATGACGTTCCCTTTTGGAACATTCGCGGAATATGACTCTCCACCGGAGCAAAGCACGGCCCCCTGTCCCGCCATTGAAACAATAACGTTTTGTGCTCCTGCTTCAACCAATTTAGCGCCATATTCCCTAGCATCATCAACCGTTCTTATTTCGGTTGAAAAAAGCTCACCCAGTTCATGGTGATTTGGTTTTATTAAAAATGGCCGGTGTGGGAGGACATTCAGTAATTCCTTGCCACTCGTATCCACAACCACTTTAATGCCGTTACGGGAACAAGACCTTGCCATGGCTTCATATACATCCGAAGGAACGCTTGCAGGGATGCTTCCTGATAAAATGATGATATCAGTATTATTCAACTGCTCGATCTGACTAAATAATTGTTGATAATTCCCTTTTGAAATGGTTGGCCCTTGGCTATTTATTTCTGTCTCCATCCCCGTTTTCAATTTAACATTTATTCTTGTATCTCCAGCTATCTCTGTAAAGTCCGTGAAAATTTCTTCTTGTCTTAAAAACCTTTTTACAAATTCACCAGTTTGTCCACCGATGAATCCTAACGCTGTCGTACTATTTCCCAGCCTTTTAAGCACTCGGGAAACATTGATCCCTTTCCCTCCAGGGAATTTTGCATCATAACTGGTTCGATTCACCTTGCCCATTTGAAAACTCTCTACCTCGACCAGGTAATCGATGGATGGGTTCAGTGTCACTGTATAAATCATTAAATGGTCACGACCTTTATCTTTGGATTTTTATGGAGTTGAGCAATGGCCTCTTCATCATTGCTGTCAGTAAGGATTATGGCATCGCTTACATCTGCCACCTTAGCGAAAGTAGCTTCATTCAGTTTTGAACTGTCAGCAAGCACATATGTCTCGTTAGAAAGACGTAATGCCGTCTTCTTCAGCAGAGCTTCTTCCGGGTCAGGTGTTGTGAAACCCAGGTCTGGATGGATGCCGTTCATCCCCAAGAAACATTTATCAAAACGGTATTCATTCAAAAACTGTACAGCATTGCTTCCAATAACGGCGTTTGTTGAAAATTTTATCGTTCCGCCCACTAATACTGTTTTGATTTCCATTTCGATGAGTTTTGGAATATGCATAAGACCATTCGTGAGCACCGTTATATTTTTATCCTTTAAATATGGAATCATTTCCGCAGTTGTCGTGCCTGCATCAAGATATATACAATCATTTTTCTCTATGAATGAAGTCGCCAGCTTGGCAATAAGTTGTTTTTCAGCTCTTGCTTTGTATTGCTTTTCCATGGTTGTTGGTTCAAGGCCTTTTCTTTGAAGTAAAGAGGCCCCGCCATGTACGCGTTTTAAGAGCTTCATTTCTTCGAGTTGCACTAAATCTCTCCGAATGGTCGACTCCGAGGCTTGTAAATGATCTACAAGCTCTTGCAGCTTTACCGTTCCTTGTTCTTTAAGGATCGATAGTATGAACTGGTGCCTTTCAGTTGTCAACAATTCGCCCACCTCACTTTAATATCATCATCATATATGAAAACGGAGTAATAATCAATCAAAAACATTTAAAAATAATCAAATCCATTCAAAAATACTTTCAAAAACATTCATTTAGTTTGAGGTGACCTTTCTTGAATCCATTATCTTTTTTTCTATGAAAATACCCTTCCAGATCTTAACAAAAAAAACCCCATGTCATGATGACATGGGGGTTCGAATGATTTTATTAGCCTTGAAGTAAAAGTTGTTCTGGATCTTCCAGCATATCTTTGATAGCCACTAAGAAACCAACAGCTTCTTTTCCATCAACGATACGGTGATCATAAGATAATGCAAGGTACATCATTGGTCTGTTTTCGATTTGATCTCTAACAGCGATTGGACGAGTCTTGATTGTATGCATGCCCAAGATTCCAACTTGAGGGGCATTCAAGATTGGTGTAGATAATAGGGAACCGAAAGTACCACCGTTTGTGATAGTAAAAGTACCACCTGATAAATCTGAAAGTCCCAGTTTGTTGTTACGCGCTTTAACAGCTAAATCCGAAATGTTCTTCTCGATTTCAGCAAAACTTTTGCGGTCAGCATCCCTTACTACCGGAACGACAAGACCTTCATCAGTGGATACAGCTACACCGATATCATAGAAGTTCTTTTTCAGGATATGGTCGCCTTGGATTTCAGCATTCAATAACGGATATTTTTTCAGTGCGCCAATGACCGCTTTAGTGAAGAATGACATGAAACCAAGTTTAACATCATTTGTTTTCACGAAAGAATCCTTATGGCGGCTACGCAATTCCATGACTGCAGAAAGATCGACTTCGTTAAAAGTAGTAAGCATGGCTGCTTCGGATTGTACTTGAACTAGACGTTTGGCAATGGTTTGACGACGGCGTGTCATCTTAACCACTTCAATGCGGTCATCATTCACTTCAACAGGAGCTGCTGCTTTTTTAGCTGCAGGAGCTTGTTTAGGTGCTGCTGCAGGTGCTGCCGGAGCATTGCTTGCTGCTTCTACGTCTTGTACACGTACACGGCCTAGTGGATCGGCTACAGGCACTTGAGTCAAGTCAATTCCTTTTTCGCGAGCCAATTTTCTTGCAGCTGGTGATGCAATAACTTGTTGAGTGGATGATGCTTCCTTCGCTTCTGCTTTCGGAGCTTCTTTTGCAGGAGCCGCTTGTTCTGTCTTAGCTGGTTCTGCTTTAGCTTCCTCAACCTTAGGAGCTTCTGCTTTTGGAGCCGCTGCAGCAGATCCATTTTCATCAACGATGGCGATAGCCTGTCCAACTTGGACAGTATCGCCTTCTTCTGCTAAATGTTCCGAAAGTGTACCGGTATAATCTGAAATGATTTCTACGTTCACTTTATCCGTTTCAAGTTCAAGGACATATTCTCCTTTTTCAACGTGATCACCGGGTTGTTTTAACCATTGCGCAATAGATCCTTCAGAAATTGATTCTGCTAATTCAGGTACTTTTACTTCAGCCATTTTATTTCTCCCCCTCATTATTGCGTGTAATTGCTTGAGTCATAATCCGTTGTTGTTCATTTTTATGGACAAGTGGATCTCCCTCAGCCGGGCTTGATCTGCGCTTCCTTCCTATATATGTTACTGAAAGATTGCCAGGAGCCGCTGCATTTAGGCGTGGTTCAACAAATGTCCAAGCACCCATGTTTTTAGGTTCTTCTTGTGCCCAGAAGATTTCTTTAAGATTTGTATATTTTTTCAGGGCTTCTTGAACTCCAGTGAATGGGAATGGATAAATTTCTTCGATACTGATGATTTGCAACCAATCTGTATTTTTTTCAGTTGCCGCTTTTTCACGAAGTTCAACCGCCAATTTACCTGTTGCAAAAACAATGCGTTCAACCGATTTAGGTTTTTTGCCCAAAGCTTTGGTTTCTACGAATGATTCAAAAGAGCCTTCACTGAATTCTTCAGCTGTAGAAGCCATCACTTGATTACGAAGCATACTCTTCGGTGTCATGATGACAAGCGGACGTACTTGTTCTTGATCCAAAATCTTAGCTTGTCTTCTAAGGATATGGAAGTATTGAGCTGCCGAGCTTAAGTTGGCAACTGTCCAGTTGTTTTCAGCCGCTAATTGAAGGAAACGCTCAAGGCGTGCACTTGAGTGCTCTGGTCCTTGTCCTTCATAACCGTGTGGAAGCAGCATGACAAGACCTGATTTTTGACCCCATTTTGCACGGCCTGCCGCGATGAATTGGTCAAAGATGACTTGTGCTGTATTAGCGAAGTCACCGAATTGTCCTTCCCATAAAACAAGTGTCTCAGGTGCAAAAACATTATAACCATATTCATAAGCCAGAACTGCCGTTTCAGTAAGCGGGCTGTTATGAACAGCGAATGATGCTTTGGCAGATTCTAGTGTGTGAAGTGGTGAATATGTTTTTCCGTTAACACTATCATGTAACATGATATTACGTTGTGCGAATGTTCCACGCTCTGAATCTTGTCCAGTCAAACGGATTGGCGTGCCGTCACTCAATATGGATGCAAATGCCAATGTCTCAGCATGAGCCCAATCGATTTTTCCGTCAGCACCAAAGGAATCCAAGCGACGTGATAAGATCTTTCCTAATTTTTTATTAGGAGTGAATCCTTCAGGCCACTTAACCAGTTCTTCGTTTATTGTAACAAGTTCTTGTTTCGAAACTGCCGTATCAATGGCTGGAAGTCCTTTTTCAATAATCCCAGGAGGATTACATTCTTTAGAAGCTTCCGGTTTATTTCCGGAAATTTTCGCATATGCATCCGCAAGCCTTGTATCCACTTGCTCACCAATCGCTTTAACTTCAGCTTCAGTGAACGCGCCAGATTGAATCAGTTTTTTTCCATAAAGTTCTTTAACGGTTGGGTGCTTATGAATTAATGCATACATTTCAGGTTGAGTCACCAATGGCTCATCCATTTCGTTATGGCCGAAACGTCTGTAACCGATTAGGTCGATCAAGAAATCCTTATTGTATTTTTCACGATATAGGTTAGCAAGGTTCACGGCAGCCATACATGCTTCCGGATCATCTGCATTCACATGCACGATCGGCACTTCAAAGCCTTTGGCCAAATCACTAGCATATAATGTTGACCGTGAATCTTCACTTTCCGTTGTAAACCCGATCATGTTATTGGCGATGATATGGATGGCGCCTCCAACTTGATAACCGCGTAAACGGCTTAAGTTAAACGTTTCAGGTACAATTCCTTCACCCGGGAATGCTGCATCACCATGAATCAGGATTGCAAGAGATTTGGAAATGTCCTGAACCGGGAATCCTTTTTCTGAACGGTCTTCTTGTGCCGCACGAGAATACCCTTCCACGATTGGACCGACTACTTCCAAGTGACTTGGGTTATTGGCAAGTGTAATCCTTGCTTTTTGTATATTTGATTTAGTTATCTGTTTATCCAGACCTAAATGGTATTTAACATCACCGGTCCATCCATTGTTAATGCCTGTTGAACCTTCGGAAGGAACCAAATCTTTATTCGGTGAATGTTGGAATTCAGAGAAAATGACCTCATATGGCTTTCCTAATACATGTGCAAGCACATTCAAACGTCCTCGGTGAGCCATGGCAATATTCACATTCCCAGTTCCGTTTTGAACAGTTTGTGAAATCATTTCATCTAAAATCGGAACCAAAGCATCCAGTCCTTCAATAGAGAAACGTTTTTGCCCTACATATGTGCGGTGAAGGAATTTCTCGAAACCTTCGACTTCATTCAATCGTTTAAGTAATAGTTCCCTTTTCTCTTTAGTCACTTCCGGGAACATGTTTCCGGATTCGACCATATCAGTAAGCCATTGCTTTTCATCCAAGTCATTAACATGGTGAAATTCAAAGGCTATCGTTTTTGTATAGAGTTGTTTTAGGTATTGTACGGCTTCGTAACCGTCTTTCACGTCTTCAGGTGATTCCGGGCAAATAAAGTCAGCCGGTATTTTCCTTAAATCATCTGCAGTCAGGCCATATTTTTCAAAGTGAATTTGTTCAGTGTCAAGAGCTTCTTCTTTTAAAGGATAAATATTTGCAGCAAGATGTCCGTAATGACGGATATTTTCAGCTAACGTTACTGCAGACATAATTTTCTTCATTGGAAGAACTTCTCCAGCTTGTACAGTTGGTGCACTTCCAACCGTTGTTTCTGCCGATACATCGAATGAAGGAGGACCTGCTACTTCAAAAAAGTTTTTCAGTTCCGGATCCACTTCTTCCGGGTTGGCTAGAAATAGATCGTATTGCTCCATGACATACCCAAGGTTTGGACCTGAAAAAGCTTTCCAGTGGTCTAATACCTTAGAATCATTGATGGTCATTTTGTAAACCCCCAAATTTTTCTCATAATTTTTTTCATTACGTTTTATCCATCCCCAAATTTCTTTCTTCTAAATTTTCCCCAAATATATGATATATATAAGATATATAATAAATAACTTTGGTCATTGAATAATAAAATTTTAAAGGATAAAACGTTTTCAGATGTTATATTAACATGTTTTTGTCGAAATATCCAAAGGTTAAACAACTTTATGCAACCTTTTTGAAACTATATTTCTGTTTAATTCGTCAAAATACGCTTTTAATAGACTTTTTTGCTCATTTAAGTCTTTTTTTCGCTAAAAAAAGATTTTTGTATTTTTGTATAATGATTATTTTTCAGGTAAATTTAACTAGTATGAAAGCCCTTTCAGCTCAATCAAACTTCCAAGCTGTTAAACTTAGATTGCCATATTGAAAGCTCCTGTGCAGGAGAGATGCGTTTTTTTTGTCATCCCCTGCCCCCATTGCGATGACCAATGGAATGAAATGCTCTCTGGAAGGCACGGCCTCTGTGCTATAAGGTGCGATCTTTTCATACTCAAACAAGGATTGCAAATCCCATTTCAAGATTTTCTCTTCGACCCAGTTCTCAAACTCGATTGCCCATCCTTCTGCAACATGCATATCCTCCTGTATTTGGGTGAAATTATGGACAATTCCACCGCTCCCGATGATCAGGACATTACTTTCCTTTAATTCCCTCAATGTTTTCCCGATTTCATACTGCTTGTCCAATGGCAGCGCAGGACAAATGGACATAGATACGGTCGGAATGCCAGCATCGGGATACATGATATGCAAAAGCCCCCATGATCCATGATCCAGGGGGCGCCTTTCATCAAGTTCCCCCAATACACCTATCCTGGACAATAAGGTTAAAATTCGATCCGACAGCTCAAGGCATCCCCTAGCAGGATAAGTTATCTGAAATATTTCTTCAGGATACCCTGCAAAATCATAAATGACTTCGTGCTTCCCTACTGCTGAAATCATTTGATCTTCACTTTCCCAATGTGCTGACAAAATAACGATGGCAGCAGGTTTCTTCATAGTTTGCATATAATCCTTCAAAAAAGAAGTGTAGCCATTCTTTTCCAAGGCTAGTAGCGGTGTTCCATGTGATAAAAACAATGATGGCATCATAGAAACGATAAATCCTTTCACATTGTAATCTCAATACCCTATACCTTAATTTACTATAGATAAACATTGTGTTCATCAATTAAATTGCAATTTCGGGGTTGTCTCATCAATAGTATCAAAGGTATACCCTTCTTTTTTAAGAAATTCAATTATATCAGGCAATGCTTTCACTGTATTCTTCATACTATTGATATCATGCAATAAGATATTAACATGCTTTTGATTTTTCGTCCCTTTTTGCACAGCCGTAATGATTTGTTGTTCACTTATTGACGGACTGAAGCCATCTGTCGAGTCAATGGACCAATCAAAGTAAATATACCCTTTTTCCTTCAGTTGTTGAAGGATTCCATTAATGATGGGTTTCGTTGCAGCCTGATGACGCAGTCGATTATTTGAGCCGCCAGGAAGGCGCACAATACGGCTTTTTATCCCATACTCCTTTTGCAGCATGGTTTCAAGCCTATTCAAATCTTGAAAGAAACTCTCAGTAGATCGATAAACGATGGAATAATCATGTGTATAAGAATGAAGGGCAATCGCATGACCCCGAGAAACCATTTCCTGATAACTTTCCTTTGCGTATGGTTCATCATTCCCTTTAACGAAAAATGTGGCCTTAACATGATAGCGGTCCAAAATATCCAAGATCTTCATGGTATTCAAAGATGGTCCATCATCGAAAGTCAAATAAGCGATTTTCTGATTTTCCTTACTTTTTAGAAGCGGTGTCATCTCTTCAGGAACCATTGCATGTACTTGAATGTTCTGGACTTCCGCAACCAACAAAATAATAATGAAAGAACCCGCCATGGAAAGAAATAATTTCATGATATTCTTCATAGGTGCTGCATCCCCTTCCTTTTGACCATTAAGATGTACCAATTAAGGGGTTTCATGCACAATAAGACAGCGGTAAAAAATACCGCTGCCTTAATTAAATGAGTTATCGATCGACATTAAAGTAACGGGCTTCAGGGTGTGCAAAAACAATGGCTGACACGGAAGCCTCTGGTTCCATCATGAATCCTTCTGTCAATTCCACGCCAATATCCTGAGGTTGTAACAGGCGGAATAGCTTCGCCTGGTCTTCCAGATTAGGACAAGCAGGATAACCAAATGAAAACCTTTGCCCGGTGTACTTAGCGGCAAACCGCTCTTTCATGGACATTTCAATCGGATCGCTTATACCTAAATCATCCCGCATTAATTGATGAATTCTTTCCGCAAAACCTTCAGCAGTTTCGAGAGCTAGTGATTGAAGGGCGTGATTTTTCAAGAAATCACCTTCAAGTTTTAGTTTTTCTGCCCATTTTCTGATCCCTTTTCCGGCAGTGACCAGGAAGAAACCAACATAATCCATTTGCCCGGAGGAGATTGGTTTCGCAAAGTCCGCTAAACAAAGATGCGGGTTCGTATCTTGCCGGGGGAAGTCGAAAGTTTCCAAAACCTCATTATGATTGTCCGGGTTGTATACCAATAGCTTATTTCCTTCACTTTGAGCAGGGAAAAATTGATAAACCGCATGCAAGCCATAATCCGGTTCCGTCTTTAGGAATTCAATCAATTCATCAACGAGATCATTAAGCTGCACCGCTTTTTCATTCCCTTGCTTAAGCAATTCGGAAACTTTACCTTTTAACCCCAAATGATGACCAATCAGCATTTGCCTATTAATATACGGTTGGATGACATCCAATGGATAGTTTTTCAAGACGTGACGCTTGATGTCACGCGGTTTTTGAACAGGAGCATCGCTTAAAGGGGCAGCCGCGGACTGCTTCCGAACAGGTTTTTCTATCGTGGCAGCAATGGCGGCATTCGCTTTCGCTCTTTCTCGTTTCTCGACTAACTCTTCCAAGTACACCAATTTTTTGTCAGAGTCATGTAAAATATTCGTTACAGCCAAACCATCCATCGCATCTTTGGAATATAAAACCGGCCCTTCGTATTCAGGTGATATTTTAAAATCGGTGAATTTACGGGATAATGCTGCCCCTCCAACTAAAATTGGGGTATCTATTCCCGCTTGCCTTAAATCCTGTGCTGTTAAAACCATTTGCTGTGCAGATTTGACAAGTAACCCAGATAGGCCAATGATGGTTGGCTCATGTTTTCGAACCTCTTCTATGATTTGCTGCGGTGCGACTTTTATTCCCAAGTCAATCACTTCATAGCCATTATTGGATAGGATGATATCCACTAGGTTTTTCCCGATATCATGCACATCTCCCTTTACAGTCGCCAAAAGGATCTTCCCTTTCTTAGCACTATCTTCAGAGCTTTCCATTAGCGGTTCAAGGTGGGATACAGCGGCCTTCATCGCTTCGGCACTCTGAAGCACCTCTGCGACAATAAGTTGGTTGTCATTAAACAGTCTCCCCACCTCACTCATGCCATCCATCAATGGTCCATTGATGATTTCCAATGGGGTATCACCGCGCTCAATCGCTTCATTTAAATCATCGACCAATCCTTCTTTCGTTCCTTCGATAATATAGTTCCCTAAACGTTCATCCAATGGCAGGATCACACCATTATCCTTCTTCTCCGCTTTTTTCCCACGATAAAACTCGGTAAAAATCGCTAAAGTTTCGGTTGATGTCTCAAACAGGAGTGCCTCGGCCAATTTCACTTCCTCTTCAGGTATCATAGCGAAACGTTCAAGTTTTTCTGTATTCACGATAGCATAATCGAGACCCGCTTTTGTACAATGGTAGAGGAAAACTGCATTCAATATTTCCCTTCCCCTCGCTGGCAGACCGAATGAAACGTTAGAAATGCCAAGTATCGTTAGGCATTCCGGAAACTTTTCTTTAATCGCCTTTATGCCATTCACCGTTTCCAATGCAGATCCAATATATTGTTCATCCCCTGTGCCTACAGGAAATACAAGCGGATCAAAAATGATGTCACTTTTGTTTAGTCCATACTTATTAACGAGCAAATCCACAGAACGTGTAGCCACTTCCAATTTCCGTACAGCATCGACGGCCATCCCTGTTTCATCAATGGTTCCTACGACAACGGCAGCACCATATTGATGGACTAAGGGTACTATTTTTTCAAAGCGTTCTTCACCATCTTCTAGGTTAATGGAATTAATGATCGATTTTCCTTGTGAATGTTTCAGTGCTTGTTCAAGTACGGCTTCATCCGTAGTATCGATGACCAGCGGGACTTTCACTTTTTTGACGACCTCTTCCACAAATTCCTTCATATCACCAAGCTCATCCCCATCAGGATCAGCAAGACAGATATCAATGACATGGGCGCCTTTTTTTACCTGGGTACGTGCAATTTCGGCAGCTGGCTCGTAATGCTTGCCGCGTATCAACTCCTTGAATTTTCGGGAACCGATAACATTCGTTCTTTCACCTACGAATAATGGCCGCATTGAATCATCATAAATGAGCGGCTCTATGCCCGATACGGCATGACCATGGGCAGTTTCCGTAATTGTACGGGGCTTCATTCCTTCGAGGACCCTGGAAAGTTCTTTAATATGTTCTGGTGTCGTCCCACAACATCCGCCAATGATATTGACCCATCCCTTTTCAGCAAATTGCTTCATCTTCTCTGCCAGGGAAGTAGGTGACTCATGATAGTGGCCTTCTTCATCAGGGAGCCCCGCATTTGGATAACAGCTGATGGCACTATTTGATATATCTGCAAGTGTCCTGATATGGTCTATCATGAATTCCGGCCCTGTTGCACAATTAAGGCCGACGGCGACGGGTTTCATATGTTCAACCGATAAATAAAAAGCTTCTATGGATTGGCCAGCAAGTGTAGTGCCCATCGGTTCGATTGTTCCTGATATGATGACAGGCACATCCTTTCCTGATTTAGCGAAGGCTGCTTTGATTCCAGAAAAGGCTGCCTTGACATTAAGCATATCCTGACAGGTTTCCACCAATAGCAAGTCTACCCCGCCATCCAAGAGGCCCAGTGCCTGTTCTTCATAAGAATCGGTTAAAATATCAAAAGTCGTTCCGCCCGTTACGGAAAGCGTTTTAGTAGTTGGGCCCATCGAGCCGGCTACATACCTTGGCCATTTATCATTGGAGTACTTTTCACAAGCTTTAACGGCAAGCTCAGCTGAAATCTTATTTAGCTTGTAAGCGATAGTGCTTATTTGGTATTCCTCAAGAACGATGCTGGTCGCTCCGAAGGTATTTGTTTCAATGATGTCTGCACCCGCTGCTAAATATTTTTCATGAATGGATTGGATGATTTCCGGTTGCGTCAATGATAAATACTCATTGCAGCCCTCGAATTGTTCCCCGCCAAAATCATCCGCCGTCAAATTCTCCGCTTGAAGCATGGTTCCCATCGCCCCATCAAGTAGGAGAATCTTAGAATTTAACTGATCTTGAATCGCTTTTTTATTCATGTACTGCCACCTCAGATGTATGTTTACTATCGACTTTTCTAATATATTTCGTAAGTTCCGCCGTCATTTCATACCGAAGGAACGGAGTGATTAAATATATGCCCTTGAATTTTTCCCTTGCCGCGTCCACTAGTTCTCGCGCAATATTCACTCCTTCAATCCTTGACTTTACAGGATCATCCCCCGCTAACGCCATGGCCCTTCTAACATTATCAGGCAATTTGATGCCCGGGATCTCATTATGGATGAATTCGGCGTTCCTGGTGCTTGTCAAAGGCATGATACCGATGAAAATTGGGGTTTCTAAATGTTTTGTGGCTTCATATACTTCCTCGATCTGATCAACGGAATAGATTGGCTGTGTCAAGAAGGATTGAGCACCGCAGGCAATCTTCTTTTCCATTCTCTGTACGGCTTTATCCAGATATTTCACATTGGGATTAAACGCTGCCGCAATTTTGAAATTTGCCCTTTGGCCCAAACTTTGACCGGAATAGGAAAGACCTTCATTAAATTGTTTGACCATGCTTATTAGGTCAAAGGAAGATAAATCATAAACCGAAGTGGCCCCCGGAAAATCCCCAATTTTCGAAGGGTCTCCGGTGATGATCAATATTTCGTTCAGCCCCACCGTCTGCAGGCCCATTAAATGCGACTGCAGGCCAATCAAATTTCGATCACGGCATGTTATATGCACCATCGGCTCTATATTCAATTGATTCTTCAGTAAATTAGCAAGTGCATCATTCGATATCCTTGGTGAGGCGAGCGAATTATCCGCTAATGTAATGGAATCGACCCCGGCTTTTTTCAAAGCCTCGGCACCAGTCATGAAGCTCTCTATACCTAACTTTTTCGGTGGATCAAGTTCAACTAGAATCGTCCTTTCAGTTTTGGCCTTTTCGAACAGGGGACGTTCCAATTCTCTATCATTCACTTCAATTATTTCTATTTCACGGGATTTCGTGAATTTCTCTTTCACAGGAGCCAAACTTCCAATCGCATTCTTTACGGCTTGAATATGCAGCGGAGTCGTTCCACAGCACCCTCCTATGATTGCGGCACCCTGCTCACGAAGTTCTAGGGCACTTGAACCGAAGTACTCCGGCACAGCCTTATAGACGAGCCTTCCATCCACATAATCCGGGAGGCTGGCATTTGGGTAGATGGCAATTGATGCGTGCTTTGGCAAACTCACTTCTTCCAAGGCCCGAATCATATGATGTGGACCGAGACGGCAATTCACCCCAACCACATCCGCACCCAATTGCTCAAGTTTTAGAAAGGCTTCATTTAAATGGATTCCATTTTGGAGATTTCCCAGTTCATGCATCGAAACATTTGCGATGATCGGCAGTCCAGTTTCATTTTTTACGATTTGCAGGACGGTTTCCAGTTCTTCCAGGTCATAAAATGTTTCCAATAGAATCCCATCAGGGTTTTCCATCAAAAGACTGTATAGCTGTTCCCGAAAACCCCGTTTTATCTCTTCCATGCTTAAGTCCGATTTCCTGATGCTGCGTTGTGCCCCGATGGTACCGAAGACGTATGCCTTTCCTTTCGCCGCTTTTTTAGCAAGAATGACTCCCTGGCGATTGATTCTGCTTACCTCATCCTCAAGTCCATACCGTTTCAATTTATTGAAATTGGCTCCGTATGTATTCGATTGAAGGATATCTGCACCAGCTTCCAGATAGGCACGGTGGATGGATTCTATTTGATTTGGGTCCGTGCAGTTTAATTCCTCATAACATTGATCGATGCCATTTGAATACAATAAGGTCCCCATTGCCCCTTCCCCAACCAGTATTCTTTCTTTCACGTCTTTACGAAAATTCATCATTACATCCTCTCTCAAAAACAATCCTGTTTTTGTCGTATTCTATGAGTATGAGAGAAAAGGAAAAAAACCTTCTCAAAGAAGAAGGTTTTTTGAAACATTCTCCTCATCTATCAAGCTCTGCTTGCTGGATTTAGCACCTTTGCCTAAGCTGGTTGCTGAGGTTTCTTCGGGCCAGTCCCTCCACCTCTCTCGATAAGATCCATTTATATAATTTTCACAAGATTTCAAAATTTGATTATACTTAATTTACATTAATAATCTGTCAATTTCAATACCTGATCGACATTTTTTTCACTTTTGCAAAAATCATTCAATCTTTTGCAGCTTGAACCCTCTTCAAGATCCTTTGTTTCCAGTCTTCCGCTAACGAGTCTAGTGTAAGTAAAGCCTTTGCGCCTTCCAGCCCATCTCGTTTATGAAGGATTACCTCTGCTGCATAATGAACTGAAATCTTTTCTTGCAAACGATCTATCAGCACAATCTCGTTTTGTTTATTTATCGTTCCTTCTTGAAGTACTCTTGCAAAATAACCAGTGAAACTCGTTTTCAACACGAGTTCCAAAAACTTAGGTTCTTGATTGAAGTGGGAAATGGTCGAACAAGGTATCCTCCCCTGGTTAATTTGTACAATCACTTCGCCTATTTGATAAATATCGCCGATATACGTTGTTTCTTCCCTCATCCCCGCTATGGTTAAATTTTCACCGAATGCAGGGATTTCCAGCTTTTTAGAGAATTTTTCATTCCATAATGTATAATGCTCAATGGGGTAAAAGCACAAAGCGCGATCAGGACCTCCATGGAACTTTACATTACCTACCCCATCACCAATTATACCTGATTTAGTCACTGTCACATTATCCTGTGCTTGTTTATCCATTGCTGAAAAGATATCGATATTCGAAAAAATTTCATGCTTTGGCTTCCCGGCATGAAGTGCTTTGATTTTCCCATTTTCCATTTTGCATCTTCCATTCTTATTTAATTTATACCATCCTGTATGTATAAATTATACTAAAAATCCATTTTATTCTGTAGTTTTTTATAAGGATATGAAAATGCAATAGCCATATGCGCAGTTAAGTGGGCAAAATATCATTGATTTCCAGAAAAATTCATAGGGTTGTTTCAGTAATTTTGTTGCTATTTCAGAATTAAATATGGTAGAATATGAACACAATATATAGTCGAAAACTACAACCGTTCGCCTATATGTTGATTTTCACGATTGAATTCCTCATTGTCGCTCTTTAGGGAGCGAATTTTTTTGCCTTCATTTTCAACCATCATTTTCTTATAAATCCATTCTGCCCCTTACATCGTGATCCACTTACATATTTGCATTTTCCTTACCTATGTATTTCATTTGCTGTTCATTCACTATCATTACCTTATTTGAAGGCAAATCCCTTGCTAAAACAAGCAGAAAGCCGAGCGACATCATTCGTCTTCCGCTCAGCTTCCTGTTTAAGCTTGTTTCTTTTTTTTCGGTGCCACTTTCTTTCGGGTCGTCTTTTTCATTTCCGGTTCATCATGTTTCGTACGGTCAATGGATGCCTGTAAGGCCTCCATTAAATCGGTTACATTGTTGGAAACTGGTTCTTTTGTTTTGGCTGCAATCGTCGTCTGCCCAGCTTTCTTTGATTCAATCAATTCAAGTAACGCGGTTCGATAGTCATCGGTGTATTTTGTCGGATCGAATGTAGTCGTTAATTGATCTATCAGTAATACGGCAGTATCGATTTCTTTTTTTACAATGGTATCATTGGCAGGGATATTCGGAACATCTGCTGTGGAGCGGACTTCATCCGGATAATGAATCGTTTCCATCACCAAGGTATTATCAACGACGCGGATTACCGCCATTTGTTCTTTAGAGCGAATGATGATTTTCGCTAACCCTACCTTATTCGACTCCTTGAGGGCCTGCCTCAAAAGGGAATAAGCTTTTATCCCTCCGTCATTAGGGGACATGTAATAACTCCGGTTAAAATAAATGGGATCTATTTCTTCGATTTTAACGAAATCCACGATTTCCACGGCTTTTTCTTCGTTTTGTTTTTTCAGTTGTTCTAGTTCATTGTCATCCAATACAACGTACTTTCCCTTTGTATACTCAAAAGCGCGGACTATATCATCCTTCCCCACTTCTTTCTGGCATACCGGACAAACCTTTTCATATTTAATCGGTGAATGACATTCCTTATGCAACGTCCTCAAAGAAATATCCTTATCCTCCGTTGCAGCATGAAGTTTGATCGGAATGTTCACCAAACCGAATGATATGCTCCCCTTCCACATCGTATGCATATTCGTCACCTCATAACTTATTTTTAAAAGAGAAGAACAATTTTATTATTCCCCTTTGATCAAAAAAAACCGAAAAAACAATTGCCAACTCTAACACTTCGCTTTTTTGGCAAAATAATGTTAATCAATTATTTGCGGAGGTAAATACAAAAATGAAACCGATGCTGCCAACCTATTACCCCGAAGCCCCCAACTCCAAGGATTGGCGTTATGAAGTCAAATATGACGGGTTTAGGGCTATTTTAACGATAGACTCCGATACAATAAGCATTTCGAGCCGGAATGAAAAGGAATTATCACCACAATTCCCGGAAATCACTGCTTACATCAAAGCTCTGGACCTGGAAGATTATCTTCCGCTTCAGTTAGATGGAGAATTGGTCTGGCTTACCAATCAGGCGAAAGCCGATTTTTTTCAAATACAGTGGCGAGGCCGTCTTGGGAAACAATCCTTAATTTCAGAAAAAGCCCGTATTTCCCCTTGCCGGTTCATAGCGTTTGACCTTCTTAGCATCAGAGGAAGAAATGTAGGAGCTAAACCTATGGAAGAACGAAGGGAATTGATGTTGAATATGGGGGGGAATTTTGGCTTTCCTATGCCCCCTGATCCCAATGATAAGGCATTGATACAATTAATAGAGAGTTTTGACGTATTGGATACTGCCTTGAATAAGGTCATCCTATTAGATGGCGAAGGGGTTGTCGCCAAGGAAATTCGTGGTACTTGGCAAGAAGGGAAACGTACTACCTCATGGATCAAGGTGAAAAATTGGAAGACCGTTGCCTGTTTCATTACAGCCTTGCACAAAGAAAATGGTTACGTTTCCCTCGCAGTTTTCAAAGAAGGTGCCGTAATCAAAATCGGTAGTGTTAAAAATGGACTGAGTGCTCAAGATAAAAGGATATTGCATGAACTGATCAAACAAAATGCATCAGACGAAGACGCACAATTTTTTTATATCCATCCATCCATTTGCATCGAAGTTCAATTTTTACATGTGTATGAGGAAAATGAATTACGTGAGCCACAGTTTTCACAATGGCTTTTACAAACGGCTCCCGAAGAATGTACTTGGGAGAAATTCGTGCTAGGTCAATATACATTTCCAGATACTGTACAAATAACTTCCAGGGATAAACCGCTTTGGATAACAGGAGATGAAAAGGTGGTAAAAGTTGAATACCTTCATTATTTACGGGAGGTTTCAGCTTTCTTCCTACCCTTCTTGAAGGATAAACTGCTTACGACGATCCGCTATCCTCATGGCACTTTGGATAAAGAAAGGTTTTTCCAGAAAAACAAACCTGATTATGCCCCGACCTTTATAAAAACGTTCATTAATGAGGATATCGAGTATATGCTATGTAACGATATTGAAACGCTTCTTTGGTTTGGCAATCAACTTGCATTGGAATTCCATGCTCCATTTCAGAAAGCGGGTAAAACACGACCAGACGAAATCGTCCTGGACTTGGATCCCCCTTCCATCGAATTTTTCTCCTTAGCGATTAAGGCCGCACAGGAAATAAAAAAGGTGATGGAATCATTAAGGATAAAAGCTTTTGTAAAAACTTCAGGTAACAAAGGACTGCAAATTCACATCCCACTGCCTGAAGACAGATTTACTTATCAGGAGACACGCATATTCACTGACTTTCTCGGTGACTACTTATCAAGTTCCAACCCTAATGAATTTACAACGGAAAGAATGAAAATAAATCGGCATAATCGGCTATATTTGGACTTTGTGCAGCATAGTGAAGGAAAAACCATCATCCTTCCTTATTCCCCGCGGGGAAATTCTTTCGCCGGTGTGGCCACTCCTTTGTTTTGGGAGGAAGTGGACGAAAGTCTCCAGTTAAAGGACTTTACGATTGAAACCATACCAAGCAGAATAAAAAGGGAAGGGTGTGCATTTATGGATTACAGAATGGTCGATAACGGACCAGCCTTTTTGGAAGTATTGTCGTTCCTAAAACAAAAAAAGCCCAACAACTGATTGGTCTTAGGGCGTATAAAATGATCGTGGATTCCCTCTCCAGGGTACTTCGCTTTCCCCTGGCGTTCTTTGCGCCTGTTGGGTCTTCCTGGGACCTAAGCAGGTGTCCCGTGACTTCACTGGAGGTTTTTTAATGAGAAAACTGCAGGCAACCTCGCTTTTCTTCGAGTTTGCCTGCAGTCTGATAATTTCTTTATACTTTTGTTTTCAAATAACTTTGAACTTCATCCTGAAGCTTGGAATATAAGCTTGTTTCCAATTCAAAATCCTCTTTCTCAAGAATTTTAAATTTTTCAGGCTGATCTAAGTCTATTTCAAACAATACTTTGAATTCATAGGTTGCGTTCCCGATTAAATCAATTGAATACTTTTGGCTTTCTTCATCATGGTGGACCACGCATTTAACTTTTCCGCCGTTATTGTAGACGGATATTTCACTTTCCAACGCGTTTAAACCAACAGAGCATGTCACTAGGCTTGAAGCAGACATCGCCGTTCCACATGCATTCGTGAAGCCTACCCCCCGTTCGAATGTCCGCACATAAATGCTCCCGGGTTCCAGCTCTTTCACAAAGCTGACATTGACACCATCAGGGAAAAGCTCATTCGGTTGATTGACCTTTGTTGAAAGTTCGTCCTGCAAATCACTTCGCAAAACATCGCTATCGACGAGTGTGATCAAATGTGGATTAGGAACCGCCAACGCCGAAAATAATAGAGTATCATGAAGTTCCGGCAATAATTCGTTTTGCAATTGTTCTTTAGCCAATACAAGAGGCAGATCCTTCACATTGAAACTTACCGGGGAAATTTCCACCTTGAAAGTCGGAATTCCCTCATAAATATCTTCCGTTTTTTCCACGAGTAGATTTGCCTTCATGGTTTCCACGATCATTTTATCGAGCCCTAGAACGTCGTTCGCATAACGTGCAACACAGCGAAGTCCATTGCCGCACATCGACGCTTCCGATCCATCTGCATTAAAGACACGCATCCGGCAATCAGCATGTTCACTTTTCATTACGAACAAAATACCATCCGCCCCAAGCCTCTCCCTATTGCATAGTGCCTTCGCGAAATTTTTCCGCTCTTCTTCTGTAAACGTCAGGGTCGTAGTCAATTCATCAACGATTAAGAAATCATTTCCTGAACCATGGCTTTTTAAACCTTCAATAATCATCCTGTCACATCCTCTAATATGCTGCTTGTCATTTATCAATTTTTTAATATTCTATATCATAGCATTTTCAAGATGGATGTGTCATCGCGTAAATCACAATAAATCCATTTTTTCCGTCGAAAAAACCAATAAGAAGAGCGGTTGGAATAAGAATTAACTCATTCCAACCGCTCTTTTTAATTATTAACCGATCATACCAATGATGAAATAGACGATAAACATTCCGGCACTTACATACATCGGGGCTGATACGTCTCTCGCTTTTCCTGTTACAAGCTTCAAGAATGGGTACAGGATGAAACCGAATGCCATTCCATCTGCAATACTGTAAGTGAAAGGAATGATCGTGATGATCATGATTGCAGGTATGCTCTCGGTTAAATCGCTGAAATCCAGCTCTTTTATATTTCCTAGCATCAAAATGCCAATGATAATTAAGATGGGGGCAATGGCGCTATCAGGGATTACTTTAATCACCGGTATAAATAGAAGTGATAGTATGAATAGCACGCCTGTCACCACTGAAGTAAAACCAGTTCTGCCTCCTGATGCGATTCCAGCTGCCGTTTCAACTGTAGCAACGGTAGGACTCGAACCGAATATGCCGGAAAACAGAACGGACACACTTGTCGCCTGCAGCGACTTTTTATAGGCATCCTGGCGGTTTATGCTATCTACATGCCCGTGTACAAGGCCAATATTTTCAAAAACAAGAACCATCGTCATTGCAAACACACTTATCCAGAATTCAATCCGGTTCGCTTCCAAGAACGACAATGAAAAGAAGAGATCACTGTAAGAAGCTGTGTCAATGCCTGAAAAATGGATTTTTGATAGTTGAACCGTCCCGAACCAATATGCAATGAGGCTGCCTGCCAGGATGATAATCATGAAATTACCGGGGACATTCTTGATGAACAGAGTGATTGCGAGCAAAAAGGTCAATACCGTTGCACACACCGCTGGATCGCTTAAATCTCCCAGTGCGACGATAGATGATGAACCTCGCGTGATTATTCCGCCCTTCTCGAGACCGATTAGCATCAAGAATAAGCCAAGACCGACAGATATGGCTTCTTTTATCGACCTTGGAATCGAATCACTGATTAACTTAGAGTATTTTGTAAAAGCGATGACTACAAAAATAACCCCTGAGATAAATACAGCACCAAGTGCCGATTGCCAAGATAGACCCATTCCTTGAACCATCGTATAAGCAAATAGGGCATTTACGCCCATTCCTGGAACGAGGAGGATTGGGACATTCGCCCAAAGTCCTATCATGACACAGCTTAAAGCAGATAAAAGAATCGTCGCAATCACTGCACCATTAATTGGAATGCCCGCTTCCGATAAAATCAGGGAATTCACGATGAGAATATAGACTATTGTAAAATAGCCGACCACTCCAGCAAGGATTTCACGTTTTCCATTCGTTCCATATTCGGAAAAATGAAAAAACGTTTCCAAGTTTAATTTCTTCATGTTGTATCCTTATTAAATTTGTCCCTCGCCCACCCGTTTGTATTAGTGACAAACTACACTTGGCGATTTTAACAAAAAAAAGGATAAAAATAAATAGTATTGATCAAAATTTGAAAAAAACTGTCGGAAATAATCCCGACAGCCCCGTTGAATATATTATTTTTGTCCTTCCGCATACCCATCGACTACCAATTCCAGCTTCCCTGTATCAGGGGAAATGATAAGACCATGTACGGGAATATTTTTTGGGATCAAAGGGTGCCCTTTAATCACTTCCACACTTTTCTTGCAACTTTCATAAACATCATCAAATCCGCGAAGCCAACTCCGAATATCTATTCCTGAAGCTCCAAGGGTATCTATGGTGCTCTGTGGAATATCACGTTCGAGCATCTTCCCTACTACAGAATCAGCATCGACTGATGCCATCCCGCAGTCATGGTGAGGAATGACCAATACTTCATCCGCCTTCAGCTCATAAACGGCAACAAGGATACTCCTCATGACACTACCGAATGGATGGGAGACGATTGCCCCTGCAGTCTTCAGGATTTTGACATCGCCATTTTTGACATTCAAGGATTTTGGCAATAGTTCGACGAGCCGAGTGTCCATACAGCTTATGATGACCATGCGTTTTTCAGGGAACTTATCAGTTCTATACTTAACATACTCACCTTTTTCAACAAACTGTTCATTAAAATCTAGAATCTCATTAAGTAAAGTCATATTTACCACCTTTTTAATTTTGTATTTAATCTATGTATTCCACTATGATTATATCAAATATTTAAAGGATTTGCTAAAGGGTAACCCTGGTCAATTTGAACGATGATTTAGCGTGGCTGCACAGAACCCAAAAACGATGATTTTAGGAATTTCATCAACATTTGATGAAAAAGAAAGTATGGGTGTATTTGTCTTGAATCGTTTTCCCCATTCCAAAGGCATCCAGCCTTCTTGGTATGAAACGATCTTCCCCCCTTCTTTTGTGGCAATCTCGAATGAATTCACACTTCCCGGCGTTTCAATGGGCATCCATTCCGTACCATCTTCCTTATATATCATTCCGTTAATCTTCACGAATGACCGATTCTCTTGATACGATCCAATGATGCCGCCCTGTTCGTCCATGATCGTCATTTTATTGAAAAGTCCCATTTTGATATGGTACTTAGCCAGCAAACGTCCCTCATGGTCCACCAGTTCATACCGCTTGGCCAGGAGCATCGACAAGAAATTGGGGATCATCCACATGAACCACTTCATATTCAAATCCCTTACTTCGCCAATTAGAGACCCATCCGGCGCAAAGAGAAGAAGGCGCAATGTGGGTGCTGGCATAAAAGTCAATAAAACATGTTCATTTTTGAATAATCCAGCATTTGTCCCGATATGTTCATCAGGCAATTCCTTCATTCTATTTTCATATATACGATGACTGACAAATTGGGCAATGCTAAAGAAAATAAAAGGAAACGTTATCAATAATATATTGCCCGGTATCATTTTAAAAATATGGCAAATGAAAAATAAAATGGCCAAAAGAAGTGATATCCAAGATGCATGAAAATTTGAATTGCTCGTTTTCTGATAATATTCACGTATATTCATATCCCTCTCTGCTCCTCACTCCTTACAAGAAAAATTGCCGCATTAAAAGTAAATTTATTAGCAGTATCATAAGACGCCCGGCATCCGCTTCTTAAAAGTGCATTGAAGTAGTTATCATAATACTTTATTCGATTTAATGTGATCTATTCCCTTTTTAATGCAGGGCAATTCCCAACTTGGTTCATATAAAAAAGGACTCCGAATTGAACGGAATCCTTTTGCATCATTACTACAATATCCTGAAAACCAACGGGAACCTATAATCCGTTCCTTCATAAGCCCTAACGGCAGCAATGATGGTGAATACGACTAAAGCTATCCCGATAACCGGCAATAGCAAGAACCCAACCAATACTATAGTGAGTATCCCTGCAACTATTGAATATACGGTGTAGGAAATGAAAAAATTCAGGTATTCCCTTCCGTGATAATCCACAAATTGTGACGAATCCTTTTTCAATAACCAAATCACCAAAGGACCGATAAATGCTGTAAAAAAACTGATCACATAAATAAGGGCAGCAAACACTCTTTCATCTTTAGTAGGCATAGTGTCTTCTCCTCCTTTCTCATATGAATAAATACGAATCAAATGCAAAATAGTTTCATTTTTCCTCTCATTATATTCGAAAAAGGTAAAATAGGACTGCCTTTTCTTCATAAAAACCAGTTGGCAATACATATGACAAAAAATCCGAATATGTTCATCCGTCTTGTGCATACAGTTTAATTAATGGATGTCCCATACCTTCTAGAATGGAGTGATGTTTTTTTGCTAAACGAATTTCAAGCCTTCATCCTAGGGATCATTCAAGGCCTGACTGAGTTTTTACCTATTTCAAGCACTGGGCATTTATATTTAGGACGGCATATTTTCCATCTTGACGAAGCAGGCATTTTTCTGGATACCATGCTCCATATCGGAACCTTACTGGCGTTATTGGTCGTCTATAAGAATGACATTATTGCCATTTTGAAAAAACCCTTCTCCAAAATGACTCTGCTTCTCATTGCCGGGACAATCCCAGCAGTGATTGCCGGCATTTTACTCGGGGATTGGTTTGATGGCCTTTCAAAAACAGGCGTGACGATAGGCTGGGAGTTTTTAGCGACCGGGCTGATTTTATGGGTGGCGGACGGAGTAAGAAAAGGCGGCAAATCCCTTAATGAAATTTCGATTAAAGATGCCTTGATCATCGGTACCTTCCAAGCTGCTGCCATCATGCCTGCCCTTTCGCGTTCCGGCCTGACGATAGCCGCTGGACTATTCTGCAGGTTGGATAGGGCCACTGCAGCCTATTTTTCCTTTTTGCTATCAATTCCTGCCATAACCGGGGGCATCGTATTTCAGATGAAACCGATTTTCACAGGAGAAGTTGAACGGCTGCCACTCACTGCGCTATTCGTCGGAACCCTTGCCGCAGCAATCTTTGGTTATATAGCCGTTGTATGGATGATCGACTTCTTAAAAAAGCGTTCACTGAAAATATTCTCCATTTATGTATGGGCCCTCGGCGCAATCATTTTGTTCATGCAATTCACAGGTGAATTTTAAAGAAAAAAGCAGGCGAAAAAAACAGTTTTTCTTGGAAAAATGCATACGTTTGCCTTTCAAATTCACCCTTGTTGAAAAAGTTGAAATTTGACGAAAAAAAAAGGCAAAAAACCTATTCCCAAACCGTTTTTTTTTTAGTATTATACCTTCGTAAGGTTCTTTTGATTTGCATATTTTCTGACAATAAAAATAGGGAAGGCAAATGGTGCGCCACCGGTTTCCGGTTCTAGTGGGTTCGATTCCCACCCCGAAATTTTTTGATGAGCGACTTAAAAAATTTCGAGGGTGGGCAGCGACTACGCATAAGAACTGCCCTCAAACGGAGGGACGGAAATGTTAAAAAAGAGAGATTTCACAGATTGTTTTTCTCTTTATGAACAAATGACGCATCCAGATGTCTTCCCTTTCGTGCGCCATAAGGTAGATTCATATGAAGAATATGTTTTCATTACTAAGCAAACGATCGAAGCCGAAGATGCTGGGCAACTCATTTCACGAACAATCTTGGATGAATGGGAAAATCCCATCGGTTGTATTTCTTTATACGATATTGAAAATGGTGCAGGTTTCTTAGGCACATGGCTTGGCAAGCCTTATCATGGAAAAGGGTATAATGCCATTGCAAAAGACGCTTTCTTTAAAGAGCTTTTTTTCGAGCTCGGTTTGGAAACGGTCTTCATGCGTATTCGCAAAAAAAATATCCGCTCTATAAAAGCCGCAGAAAAGCTTCCCTATGCCGTCAATGCCAACGAAACAAGAAAATCCCTTTATGATCAGATCAATCATGAAGGAGATATCTACGATTTGTATGAAATCCCTAAAGATTTATACACCTTTCATATCCTTAGACAGCATGATGATGACGAACAGCAGTTACTTGAAGCATAGAGTGAAGAACTTTTCAACAATGACTTTGTTTATATTTTCATATTATGGCCGGAGCTTCCAAACCTGGAAAGCTCTTTTTTCCATTTTCACAGGATGTTTAAGATAGATTGCTGCAAATCCCTATTCTTTTTAGGGATATTTTTTTATAATGAATACAATTGACCAAATTAACAATTTATTCAAAGTGTCATTGAAAGGACTTAATCATGAAAAAAACATTTGCTTTTATCGTGCAGCTCATCTTCCTGCTCATCATTTGCAAGGTCGGCTATTATTTAGCCAATTTACTTCATTTACCCATACCAGGCAACGTCATCGGCATGATTCTTTTATTCGGCTTATTACAGACGAAGATTATAAAGGTCGAGTGGATTGAACTTACATCAGGTTTTTTGGTAAAGCACCTAGCCTTTTTCTTCATTCCCATTTCAATCAGTTTAATGACCATGGGATGGCTATTCATTGAATTCGGTTTGCCATTGGCACTTACATTGGGAGTCAGCCTGATATTTGGATTCATCGTTTCAGCTTGGACCGTTCAGAAGCTATCCCATAGAGGAGAGGTTAAGCAACATGACAGCGTTCATCACAACTTATAGCATCTTGATAACCATCCTTGCCTATTTCATTGGAAGGAAAATATATGCTAAACATCCATCACCTTTTACGACGCCCGTATTTTTCAGTACGGTTACAATTATTCTCGTACTGTTGATCAGCGGTTTGGATTTCGAAGATTATTCGCCAGGAAAAGACATCATCACCTATTTCCTGGGACCAGCTACCGTAGCTTTGGCCGTACCGCTTTATAAAAATAGAAATATAATCGTTAAATATGCATTGCCTGCAATTGGCGGGATGATTTTTGGTCTTCTGGTCACATTGACGATTGCCATCGCCATCGCTAAAACATTTTCACTTCCGCAATTCATAATTCAAGGATTGGCGGTTAAATCTATTACAGTGCCCATTGCCGTAGAAATCACCGAGCTTTATGGCGGAAATTCCAATATATCAGCAGCTTTCGTCATTTTAACTGGCGTATTGGGTACGATGATCGCTCCAAAAATGATGGATAAACTGAACATTACGATGCCCTTCGCACGAGGTATCGCTTATGGTACGATCGCGCATGGTCTGGGAACGGCTCAAGCCGCCCAGGAAAGTGAGTTTACCGGGGCCGTCGCAGGTGCGGCAATGGCTATCGCAGGTATTCTTATTTCCTGTTTCTTTCCTTTTATAAGTAATTTCCTATAAAAAGAACCGCAACGTCAACGACGTTGCGGTTCTTTTTATGATTTATTTTTTTGCAAATCGTCGTATAAACGCCTTAGAATATAGGTTTTATACAGCTCCAGCTTTTTTTTCTCAATTGGATGATGGCTAATCCCTGCGGCTTTCAGCTGCTGAATGAACCATCCTTTTGAATATTCATAAGCCATACTACCCCCTCCTCTGTTCGAAAAAGATATGCTACAAAGAGGGGAATGATACTTATTTTTTTGCACCCATTACTTTAAGTAGTAATTCATACATTTCAGCTGCCGTTTTGAATGGGCGTTTTTGCCGCATTTTCTCCTGATATTCACCCGATTGTTTCACTAAATCCGATAATGTAGCATTAAAAATCCTGTCATTTAGCTCTTCTTCTTGGATGACTTTACAAAAACCCTGTTTTTCAAAGCTTGACGCATTCAAGATTTGATCTCCACGGGATGCATTGGCACTTAGTGGGATAAGCAACATCGGCTTTTGCAATGCAAGGAATTCAAAAATTGAATTTGAACCTGCCCTTGACACAACAACATCAGCAGCAGCCAAAAGATCGAATAATTCTTCGTGTACGAATTCAAAAGGAGCATATCCCCTTTGTTTCAATTCCGGTTTCACATTTCCCTTCCCGCAAATGTGAATAATCTGATAATCCTTTAATAAGGCATCAAGGTTATCTGTAATTAAATTATTGATTTTAACGGCTCCAAGGCTTCCGCCCATAACGAGTAACACCGGTTTGTTATTCGTGAATCCACAAAACGCCTTTCCAGCAGAAGCGTTTCCCGTAAAAATCCCATCTCGCAATACAGCCCCAAGATACATGGCCTTCTCTTTCGGAAGATCCTTTTCCGTTTCCTGGAAGGTAGTGAAAATTTTCGATGCAAGCGGCATGGCAATTTTATTAGCCAGACCAGGCGTATAATCCGATTCATGGATCGCAATCGGTATTCCCAGCATCCTGCCTGCCAAAACGACTGGAACCGAAACGAATCCACCCTTAGAAAAAATGAAATCCGGCTTGGTCTTTTTTAATATTTTACGTGCATCAAAAATCCCTTTTAAAACCCGGAAAGGGTCTTTCATATTTTCAACAGAGAGATATCGTCGGAATTTCCCTACGGAAATCGTTTCATAGCGTACTTCGGGAAATTCCGTTTCGATGATATTTTTTTCAATGCCTTTTTTTGAACCAATATAAGTAACATCCCAATCATGCTTTAAAAATTCCGGGATGATTGCTGCATTAACAGATACATGACCGGCAGAGCCGCCTCCGGTAAATACTATTTTCTTAGTCAATATTTCCACCTTCCAAACTTAAAAAATCACTTTGCATCCATATTACCATATATCCTTGCTATTAATAACTTGAAAAAGTATTCAGTGAATCGCAAAATTCCCATGATGAATGTAATCATCGAATATTTTTCCTTTTTCAGCATGAATATATTATAATCTTAGTATTCTACAATACTACAAGATACATTGGAGGAGTAATACATTGCAAGAAGTTTCTGAATCACTCGATCAATTTGATGGAATCGAAGCCTGGACCAAATTAGGAATTTCCATTGGCATTTTTCTAATCTTCATTTTGCTTCGGAAAGTATTTACTACATATATATTCAAGTTCTTTCTACGAATTGCCGAAAAACGCAAAGTGGAATTTGCCGCCAACTTAATGCTCGCTATAGAACAACCTGTAAGGTGGTTAATCGTTTTGATCGGTGTCATTATATCCATGCACTATTTTCCGATCGACACACCTTCGATTGAATTCAGATCGAAAATATACAGATCGTTTTTTGTATTCTTATTCTTTTGGACGATTTTTAATATCAGTTCAAGCTTTACTATATTATTTCCGAAACTGGTAAGTAAATTCGGTCTTGAAGTCGATCAAATCGTCCTGCCGTTCTTTACGAAAATCATAAAATTAATCATCATTGCTTTTGGTGCCTCCATCATTGCGGAAGAATGGGGATTTAATGTCGATGGATTTGTTGCAGGGCTTGGTTTGGGTGGATTGGCTTTCGCTCTTGCCGCTAAAGATACCGTCAGCAATTTCTTTGGGGGTATCGTCATCGTTACCGAAAAACCTTTTACCATAGGAGATTGGGTGAAAACTCCAAGTGTGGAGGGAACCATCGAAGACATCACTTTCCGAAGCACCAAAGTTCGGACTTTTGCCCAAGCTTTAGTTACAGTCCCAAATGCGACCCTTTCGAATGAGCCGATCATCAACTGGTCCAAGATGGGAAAAAGACAGATTGCCTTTCATTTGGGTGTGAATGTCACGACACCAAAAGAAAAATTGGAAAATGTCATCAAAGGCATTGAAAAGATGCTCATTGATCATCCTGAAGTACATCCGGAAACGATTTTGGTTAAATTTGATGAGTTCAGTCATTCCGGTTTCAACCTTTACCTTTATTTCTTCACGAAAGCGACTGACTTTGGAGGATATTTATCTATCAAAGAAGATGTGAACTTTAAAATAATGGGGATATTGGAACAGGAAGATGTCCAAATTGCCATTCCTTCACAGGCATTCATTCTGCAAAAAGACTCAAATATGGAAGCCATGAATGATTTTGAATCCATGCGCGACTGACAAAAAGACTTGCCCAAAACGGCAAGTCTTTTTTAGCTTCAAATAAAAACTCTTAAACCAGCACATGCTTATATGATATAATTCTTTCATTGTGTTGAAAATTCCAAATATTGATATTGAGGTACTTTGATGAATCAGACTTATTCAAAATCACAAAAGATCCGCCTGTTATTTTATATATTGATACCTATCCTGATCACCCAAATCAGCATGTATGCCATGACCTTTTTTGATGTGATGATGTCGGGGCAATACAGCACGCAGGACGTTGCTGGCGTCTCCATCGGCAGTTCCCTATGGACACCCGTGTATACGGGGCTGAGCGGGATATTGATTGCCTTGACGCCGGTGGTTTCACAGCTGGTAGGTTCCAGGCAGTCTAAATCCGTTTCCTTTTCCGTGATGCAGGCCATTTATTTAGCAGTCGCTTTAGCCATGATCATTTTAATCATTGGGGCGTTTTCTTTGAATCCCGTATTGAATGCCATGGACCTTGAAGATGGTGTCCGCATTGTGGCTCATGATTATTTGATCGCCCTTTCACTCGGTATCATCCCTTTATTCGTTTATAATGCGTTGAGGGCTTTCATCGATGCTCTGGGACAGACTAGGATTTCCATGATCATCACCTTATGTGCACTCCCGGTAAACGTACTTTTTAACTACCTGTTAATATACGGGAAGTTTGGATTCCCTGAACTTGGCGGTGTCGGTTCGGGTTACGCCACTGCCATTACGTATTGGTTAATCGCCCTTGTAGCCATCCTTGTTGTGATTAAAATCAACCCATTTTCGACATATGAGGTTTTCAGTGAATTTTTCCGGGTTTCCTGGAAAGAATGGAAGGCCTTATTATTGATTGGGGTACCCATCGGACTGGCTATTTTTTTTGAAACAAGCATTTTTTCGGCCGTAACCCTTTTGATGAGTAAATTCGATACCGTGACAATTGCATCGCATCAGATTGCCATGAATTTTGCGTCACTGCTTTATATGATCCCGCTAAGCATATCCATGGCATTGACGATCGTCATTGGATTTGAAATTGGTGCAGCCCGTTATAAAGATGCCAAAGAGTATAGCTGGATTGGCATTTCGATGGCATTGACGATGTCGCTCGTTTTGTCGACCATCCTATTCCTCTTCCGCGAACCTGTGGCCTCTTTATACACAAAAGACCATGAGGTAATGATGCTGACATCACATTTCTTGATATATGCCATCTTCTTTCAGATATCGGATGCCCTGCAGGCACCTATCCAAGGGATTTTGCGTGGGTATAAAGATGTAAATGTCACATTTGCGATGTCACTTGTCTCCTACTGGATTCTCGGGCTTCCGATTGGCTATTTCTTTGCAAAATATACGGATATGGGGGCCTTTGGGTATTGGATCGGCTTAATTTCCGGCTTGGCTCTTGGAGCTATAGGCTTGGCGGTTCGTTTACGTTTCATACAGCAAGTGAAATATAAAAAAATGACGTAAAAAAAGAGTGAGGCTGGATCATACCGGCCTCACCCTTTTTTCATTCTGAATTCAAACACTAAACCACTAGGCTTTATATATTTTCCCAAGAACATCCTTACCTCCTGTTACCGGTATGATGCTGCCGGTAATGAAATCTGATTTTTCATCACAAAGGAACGAGATGACCCTTGCTATATCTTCCCCTGTACCTGGCCTGCCGACTGGAACCGTATCATCCTTTTCCGCTCTCGCGGCCCTAATTTCCCCCTCTTTCCAGTCACCTATGATATCACCGGGACAGACCATATTCACGGTGATGCCATATGTAGCTTCTTCGACAGCTAAAGTTCTTGTCAAGGAGGTCAAGCCGCTCTTTGCAGCAGCAAAAACAGATCGATAGATCCAACCTGGTGCAGTTTCACACCGTTCAAACCCTAACGTAATGACTCTACCCCAGTTTCTACTGCGCATATGTGGAATAAGTTCCTTCGCAAAATAGAAAAAACCATTTAAATTCCCATCCAAGATGTACTTCCATTCATCACTGCCATATTCAGTCATGGGCTTACGGTCATGCATATATGGCCCTGCGTTATGAATGAAAATATCAACATGGCCAAATGTCTCCGAAATCTTTTGCAAAATATTCAGGCAATCCTCCTCGCTTGACGAGTCACCTTGAATCGCAATTGCCTTAACATGGTACTTATCCTGTAATTCATCCACTAATGCTAAAGCTGCCTTTTTACTTTTTCGATAAGTAATGATAATGGACATTCCATTATCCGCGAGTGAAAATGCCATCCTTTTGCCGATTCCGGTTGCTCCACCAGTAATAAAAGCTACTTTTTCATCCACAGGCTTTACCCTCTTTATCTAATGGATTTTACTTAATTATACATAAGTTTATTCTATTTTCTATAATTTAGTAATTATAAAAAAGAACCTATGGGCTTTAGCTGCATAAAATATAATAAATAAACCTGTCAGACTAAAAGCAGGAGAGAGGAATTCAAAATGTTTCCCTGGAATTCACTTTTTTCTTTTAAGAATAACCCGAACCAGAAGGACTTCATGAAAAATATGCAGCAAAGTGATGTACAATCGTTCATCGAAAAAGTATTTTCACAAGTCATCCCTGACAATATGCAAGGCATGATGAACCAAAATGATGGCGGCTCACAAATAGTAAATGCCAGATCTGAACATCCTTTGCATGCCGAAGTATTTGAAACCCACTTATATGTTTTCGTAAGGATTCCCATAGAAGATGAATCTTGGCTAAAAAAAATGAAACTTTACCATACATCTAACCAATCCATCATCGAGGGGATTCCTGGAGAATCAGATCGGCATGTCATTACACTCCCCGCACTTGTTAAGAAAAAAGGGGCATCGGCCCAATATAAAGAATCAACATTGGAAATACGTCTTCAGAAAAGTTTCAATACCCAGTATTCAGAAATCGATGTATCCGAGATATAAGTTGCAACACACCGGGACCTCGCTGATAATAAGGTGCGGTTCCTGTTATTTTCATGGTGACAACCTTTTTTAGATTTCGATGTATCTTATTACATGGAATGACCCATTCTTGCAAAAAAAAAGCGCACCCCATGTTTATGGGATGCACTTTTCTATTAAACTATTATTTTCCGATGAATTGTTGAGTCCAGTAGTTACCAGATTCTACGTAACCTACTCCGATATGAGTAAAGCTAGGGTTCATGATGTTTTCACGGTGTCCTTGGCTATTCATCCAAGCTTGTACCACTTCTTCTGGTGTTTGTTGACCTTGTGCGATGTTTTCGCCAGCTGTTTTATAGCTGATTCCGAATTGTTTCATCATATCGAATGGTGAGCCGTAAGTTGGGCTATTGTGATCAAAGTAGTTTTTATCTTTCATGTCTTGAGACTTGATACGTGCAACTTTGCTCAACTCATTGTCGATTTTAAGAGCTGACAAACCTTGTTTTGCACGTTCTGCATTAGTTAATTTAACAACTTGTTGTTCAAAAGCACTTAATTGAGAGCTTGTCTCTTGTTTTTCTTCAGTTGATTTATTAGGTGTTACTGGTTTTGCTTCAGGTTTTGCTTGGTTCGTTGTTCCAGCTTCTTGCTGAACTGGTTTTTGAGCTGGTTTTTGAGCTGGTTTTTGAGCTGGTTTTTGAACCGGTTTTTGAGCTGGCGCTTGAACTGGCGTTTGTTGTGCTTGCGCTGCAGGTAAAGTGATATTGTATTTAGCTAGGTATTGGTTAAGGACCTTTTGCATGTCCTCTTTATTAGTAGAATTAAAAGTTACTTGTTTAACAGTATCACAGTTGGCTGCTTCAGCTTGGTTAGCTCCTACTCCTGTGAATATAATAGCTGCAGCCGCTGCTGCTGACATAAACATTTTCTTTTTCATTCGTATTTCCTCCTGTGATGTTCATTTTTTGTTGTGCTTTGCTTCTGGAATTATCATAACATGCATTTTTTGTAACAAAGGCTCCAACAATTTCCACCAAATTAACAGGATGCGAATGAAAATATATTTAAGATCCAAGTTTCAGAGAAAACTAGCAAAAATGCTTTAACTATCTATGTTTCTGCCAGCAGTATAAATACTCATATTTTCCCAGTAATTTCTTGTCAATGGTAGTTACATAGAACTATTTCCATTGAATACTAATAATTTTAAATTGACATATCATTTCCAACCTGATTTTTATGACGTTCTTTACTTTTATGTTACAAATTTTTCGGTTTAACTTCGACATTTCGTCATTTCCCCTATCATCTTGAACAATTTCCCAAATAAAAAAAACAATCCGGTTTTAAACCCGAATTGTTTTGATTTCTATGATACATTCATCATTTCATTTCTTCATTTCTTCATCATTCATCTCGTCCATTTCCTTTTTTTCGCCATTTTGTTCAGGAGGGCTTGGTTTGCCTATTATGAATTCTTTCTTTGGCATGTTGTGCATATCCCTTGCCGTTACATGGGCATATACATAGTAAGTTCCTTCTTCATCAAATTTCTTTTCCAATTCATATAGTCCGTTCCCTTTATGTTTCACGGCGATCTTGTCATGTTCATCGCTATTCGTAAGCCAAATTTCAAAACTGACATCATCTGCATCTGTCACGGCTTCGTCCCCATATGTTACTTTTGCCTGAAATTTCACAGGCTCATTCACTTTACCCTGAATTGGATCGACAGCTAAATCGACATTTAACATTTTCGGAATTTCCTCTTCCTTACCGCATCCGGCCAAAAAAATTAACGCCATGCAAAATAACATGATTTTTTTCATTTTTGAACGTATCCCCTTTTTATGAATTCCATTCTTCTTTTATAATCGGTAGGATGACCCTGACTTTTGTTCCCCTTTTTTCCTTGCTTTCTATTTCGATTTTACCATTTTGTAATTCCACCAATTTTTTGACGATGGACAGTCCAAGCCCTGACCCGCCATCAAAACGGCTGCGTGCTTTGTTCACTCGGTAAAAACGATTCATGATATATGGCAGATCCTCTTCCGGAATCCCGTTACCCGTATCAGTAACCAGCAGTTCGCAATCATCTTTATGCTGAATTAGGGTGATATGGATCGCCCCCCCGAGGTCCGTGTACTGAATGGCATTATCAATAATGTTATGCAGGATCTGTTCCATCCTTCCTTCATCCCCCAAAATAATCGGGTCTGGATCCAGATTTAACTGCAAGTCCAATTGCTTTTCTTTTATTATCGGTTCATATTTCACTAGTACGTCTTCAATGAATTGCGCATAGGCAATCGGGCTTTTGTTTAACAAGAATGGATCACTATCCATTTTTGTTAAGTCCATCAGATCTCCGACAAGCCCCTGCAGCCTAAGAGCCTCCCTTGAAATGAGTTGAAGGTATTTCCTTTGCTCTTCATCATTTTTCACGACATCATCCAATATGGCCTGTGTGTAGCCCTTTACGTAACTAAGCGGGGTTCTGAGCTCATGTGCAACATTTTCAAGAAATTCCTTTTTTCTTTCTTCTTCCATTTGGATGGAATTGGCCATATCATTAAAGGCCGTTGCCAGTTTCCCTATTTCATCATGACTCCTTACCTCGACCTGTATGTCATAATTCCCCTCTGAGACAAGATGGGCTGCAGTCTCGATTTCCTTAATCGGACTGACTAGCTTTTTCAACCATTTCGTCGTAAACAAAATCGCGACAATCAAAAATAATAGAACTGCCACCAGCCATTTTGCGGCAAATTCCTTAAATAAAACCGTAATGGAATCTACAGGAATATATGTATAGATGATACCTTCGAGCCGATTTTCGTCAATCAGGGGTATGATCGCCGCTACGATGTTCTTTTCAAACCTTTTCTCATATCCCTCTTTTTCAACGGCTTTCCCATCTAAAAGCATTTGCCGTTCTTCTTCAGAAATAAGGGTGTCATAATTGATTTCAAAAGGCAGACAGGCACTCAATTCCCTGGGATTGTTGACGACAAAGACTTCGCTGTCATTCTTGCTGTTAAACCATTCAACTTTTTCCTTGAAATCTTCGCTGATTTCACCGCCGGAGTAATCCGCCCCTAGCAATGACGCTTCATTGACTAAATCTGTTTTTAGCTTCTCCACATATAGATTTTTATAATAATATTGAGAAAGTGAATAAGCGAACAGCACGGATAGGATGATGGCGGTGATGATGGTGAGCCATAATTTAAAAGAGAGGGTCCGCCATTTATTGATCATTTCTTTTCCTCTATCTTATAACCGATTCCCCATACGGTTTGAATGTAATCGGCCGCTCGTAATTTCATTCGTAACGTTTTGATATGGGTATCCACTGTACGTAAAGATCCTCCATACTCCCCGCTCCATACATTTTCAAGCAGCTGTTCTCGACTGAGTGCCTGGCTTTTATGACGCATGAGGAATAAAAGCAATTCGAATTCCTTCAAAGTTAAATTGATTGGCTTCCCTTCGACCAAAACCGTTCTGGATTGTAAATTCAAGCTAATTTTACCGAACCGGACATGGTTTTGACTCTCTTCATTCAATGATAATTTCCCTGTCCTCCGCAATACTGCTTCGACCCTCGCGACCAATTCTCCCGGATTGAATGGTTTGACGATATAATCGTCGCCGCCAAGCTTCAGCCCTTTCACCTTATCCCATTCTTCACCTTTCGCACTGACAAATATCACAGGGATCTCCCATTTTTCTCGAATTTCTTCACAAACGGAGAAACCATCCATACCTGGCATCATGATATCCAAAAGGATTAAATCCACTTCCTCTGTTTCAACCATACTAATAGCTTCTTTTCCATTAGCAGCTTGAAGGCATCGATAACCTGAGTTCAGCAAATACATTTCAACTAGATTTCGCATATCCTCCTCATCATCCACGACTAAAATGGTGTAAACATGCATGTCATCTACTCCCTCAACATCAATTGGAACGGACCTTCGCCGACTTTGATCGTTTTTTTAACATCGACTGTTTCAGCATCCATTACATACACTTCATCACTATCATATCCCGCCACGACCACATCTTCGTTGAAGTTCAGCATTTCAAAGGGGTTAACGCCGACCACTTTGCTTTTCACCACTTCATATTGATCATTCAATTTATATAAGGAACTTGTACCATGACTAAGGACAAATATGCCTTCAGCATTCTCAAGGAACTTTATCGGCATGGTTGGTGCCTTCAGCTTATTCTTCAACTCTCCCGTTTTTGCCGAATAAATATATAGATCTTCTTCCACTTTGTCCCCATCGCCGTGTCCTCCGATCCATATTTCATCCTTTTCTTCCCTTAATAATGTGCCTGTGCTGGAACTATGTATGGGAAATTCAAAATCGACCTTTTTCGTTTCAAGATTTATCACCGAACATTTGGTATCTCCAAAATTAATTACATATAAACGATTCGCTTGCTTTCCTTGAAGAACGGTCAGCGGGCTTTTACCAACCTTGACAATATCCTGTTTCTCCCCATCTTTATTTAAAAAGTAAATGGAGTGATTCGATTGGTTGACCGCCACGATGCTCTTTCCATCACGTAACAACTGCATATTAACGATCCCTTTGCCGATATCCCAACTGTTTATCAGTTTTCCTGCTGATAAAGAGTACACTTGGACTTTCTCCATCTCTTTTCCATAAAGCAGGATCGTATCTTTATCTGCCAGGAGCAGGGCTCCGGTAAATGGTTCTGAAATATCCCATTTTGCAAATGGATGATAATTTTCATTTATGAAAGTCAGTGAGGTATCCTTGATATTGACCGTCGCCAGGAAAGATTCACTTTTATTGATTTTTGTAAATGCATTACCGCTGTTGCACCCAGTAAGCAGTACGATGGCAAGAAAAAGCCCAATGCCCCACTTCATATTCTAAGCTCCTTATTCATTAAATATCTATTTTTAAAAGATTTTAACAATGATTTGTGAAAAAAGTATGAAGCCGAAAAGAATATTTGCTAACAAGCATCCGTAACATAATCGGTAATCATAATCTTTCCAATTCAGTGATATAGGCCATGACGATCGCATTTTTCATTTCTTCCGAAAGCGAAGATTCCATCACCCTTTTAATAGATAGGTAAAATTTCTCCAATACTGGTTTTCGGGCACGGGGATGGGCATTTTCATCCAAAAGCTCACGGCGGATGAGTTCTTGCATCACTTCCCTTCCACCTCCATCGGTCACCTTACGATTGTTCCATATGCTTAAATAAGCCACGAGTAATTCTTCTTGCCTGACATTTTCTTTCATAGTATCCCTTCCATCCATTACTAATTTATACATATTAATGTTCAAGATTGTAAAGACTATCTTAATAATACGATTACGCTTTTTAAAATTCAAAAAAAGGAGTGAGTACAATGTCTCAAGTATACCGCTGTCCGAATTGCCGGACAAATAAATCTCGCTTCAATCTCATTCAGCAAGTAGCAACCCCCATTAAAAAGGATCCGCAGTCAGGTGAAATTATTGAACAATATTCGAACGATTCCCTTCAGCCATTCCATCTAGCATATAATGGTCCTGAAGTTAGGGTTCAATGTGCTGCTTGCGGGTTAATAGAAGACGAAAAGACATTTGCCGCCTTTGGAATGCAACAATAAAAATGGTCAGACCCTTAAATGGGTCTGACCATTTTTTCAATCTTTTCCTACTGACATTTTAGCCCGGTCTATGGCGATTGGAATGGCTTTACCATCCTCATATCCTTCATCCAATAATGCATTGGCGATTTCTATAGCCTTTTCCCTTACATCTTTATCTAGATTCTTCATCGAGTTTGGGTAATCGTTATTATTCCATGGCACTAATACCGCCTCCTTGATAAAAAAGTCTCCTTTTTATGTTTCCCTTCTTTAATGGGCGGTAAACTTTTATCGGGAAGCCCTCAATTCCAAAGCTTTCAACTGACCGATCAACATTTCCTTATCCAACTTTTCCCCGATCACGACGATATTCAATGGCATTTTCATCATTTCATTCATATACATCGGCATACCGTATGAGTATTGGAATAAATGGGGGTATTGTGAATGTGTAAAAGAAATGTATCCTTTCATCCGATAGACCGTTTCCGGCAGACCCCTAAGCCATTCTTCAAAGTCGGTTTGTGCCACGGCACCTTCAAATGTATGAACGACTGCAGTTAATTGCAAATGGTCATGTACATCAAGCTTTTGATGACCATTATGCCGTTTTCTTTGCATCTGCTGCAATGATGCCAAGGATACGGCTGCATACTCCGTCAATAAACATACAGCATCGGGATTCAGCGCCTGTATCGTATATATCAGCTGTGCGGCCTCCATCTCACTTACTAAATCCGCTTTATTCATTAAAATGAAATCGGCATGGTGGATTTGCTCGGCAAGCAACTGTCGAAGCTGCGGAGACAGTTCCTCCCGATCGCGCCACCTTAATAAATCGACGACAGTGATAATCCCTTTATACTCCAGCCTTCTGGCGAAAATCGGCGACATGATGCCATCCAATACTTCAACTGGATGAGCTGCGCCCGTCGTTTCAATATAAACCGCATCCAGTTCATTTTCCGTTAGCAATTCATGAAGCTGAACCTCCAGTTTATCTTGGATTGTGCAGCAAATGCACCCGTCAAACAGCTCCTTAAGAGGCACTCCATCACCTATGAGTCCGCTGTCAACCGATACACTGCCGAGCTCATTTAAAAGCACGGCCACTTTTCTACCCGCTTCACTTTCCTGCTTTAAAATATTTCGAAGAAGCGTCGTTTTCCCGCTGCCGAGAAAGCCGCCCAATATGTATACTTCGGTTGTTTTCATTCTTATCTGCTCCTATGATCCGGTTAAATTCGATTCCGTTAAATTTTATCATACTTATCTTACTAAAGCACTTGCCGGATCGACATAAAAAAACCAGCCTTTAAGCTGGTTTCAGACATAGACAAAATTGAAGAAAAGCGAGGCCCACTGCAGTTTTTTATTAAAAACGTCCAGTCGATTTCAGAAATCCGCTCCCTTTACGCCGGATGTCTGACAAGCCTCATCAAAGCAAGCGCCTGCGGGGTTCGGCTAGCCAGTTTATTCGGCAGGAGTGTCGCAAATTTCTTCAATCCATTAAGGATAATCTGGTCTTGTTTTTTTAAAACATGGCACGGGATGAGATCATTCCGACTTCCCTTTTGTCGACAAATTGAGTCCAGCCGTAAGCTGTTTTTCAACAATGATTCATGCTTGAACTTCGTCTTTTTCGTAAATCGGCACCCATCCAGCCGCTGTAACGAAAATACGGACAGCAACAGTTTTCCTGTCTTCTGCAAGCGTGAAATAATGTCTTGTTGATTCTGGTACACTAATTAGATCTCCTGGATTAAGGCGCACATCAAACCACTGTTTATCTTTGCCCTCAATGGCAAAAATACTCGTTCCGCCTGCTATGAATCGCACTTCATCATCTTCATGGTGATGTTCCTGCTTAAAGTTTTCAAGCATTTGATCCAAGTTCGGATTGGCATCGGATAAGGTGATGATATCATGCGCTTTGTAGCCTCTTCTTTCGGAGATTTCCGCTATCTCTGATTGGAATGCTACGAGGATTTCCTCCTTTTCTGCATCTGTCAGATCGTATTTTTCGACAAGATGGGCCGGTAATTTGGAAATGTCCCATTGCTCATAAATAACCCCTTGTGTTTCTAAAAATCCTTTTACCTGTTCTTCGTTTTCAATAACCTCGTTTGTTTCATGTAATCTGATCGTCGCCATCATTCATTCCTCCTCTATGAGTGTTTATCTTACAGAACCTGCAAACGCCTTTTGTTGATTAAGCAACAGTTGATATTGAAATAAAAACTCACACGCTTCGAGTATTCTCTTTGCTTCCAGTCCGCTTCTACCCCAAACCGTAATGCCATGATTGCGGATCAGCACGGCGCCAGAGTCTTCTTCTACATGTGGCTTGAACTTCTCGGATAACAGCGGAATGTCAGCATGATTATATATGATTGGAATCCGAAGTTCCGAATCTTCCTCCCACCGACCAGTCGCTTTAATGATTTCATGATTACGAAAGGAAACTTGGCCTTCATCTCCGTACAATTCGGATATCACATTATTTTCGACTGTATGGACATGGAGTACACAGTTCGCATTGGTTTTCCGGTAAATGATTGTATGAAGTAAAGTTTCGGCCGATGGCTTTAGGTTCGTTTCTTCTACTGGTTTTCCTTTTAAATCCACCAGTAAAAAATCCGAATCCGATTGCTTCCTTTTATCCTTACCGCTTGCCGTAATATAAAAGAAAGGGCTTTTGGGCTCCCGAATGGATAAGTTCCCGCTAGTTCCCATAAACCAATCCCTTTCGGCCAGTTCAGCTTTAATTTCTGCCAGATCCTGCCATTGTTTAGTATGATTGTTCATGCTTTAACACCTCCTGCTGCTTTAAAATGTCTATTACATCAAAAAATGTTTCAAATCCTTGATGTGGAATTCCTTCCCTAACGCATTTTTCAAGCAGTATGTCACGGGCTATGACAAAATCGGCTTGTTTTGCTGCTTCAAAATCCGTTACTGAATCTCCAATAACGAATTTAAACTCTCCCTCACCCGCAATTTCCCTCATAATGGATGGCTTGCAGCAACCGCAATCATTCGTACATTGATCATCACAAACATGTGGCCATTCAATATAGATCTTTTCCTTATCAAAAAATGCATGGTTACAATAAACGGACTCAATTGGCAAGATATCATTTAAAAGCGGTGCAATAAAAAAATCCATGCCCCCGCTTACAATATATAAAGGGATGTTGGCTTGTTTCGTATACTCAACGAATTCAAAAAACCCTGGGCGAATGCCTGCCGTCTTTCTTACATATTGGATGATGTCATCCTTCAAGCCGCTATCAAGCAGGGAAAACATATCCCCTACTCCTGAAGATATACTGATTTTTTGCTGAAGGACACCGTCTTTCAACGCTTCCCATTCCGGAGGGGCAAATCTCTTCATGATGGAAATGATATTATCCGTGTTGGTGACTGTTCCGTCAAAATCACAAAAGATGATCGGTTTCATTATTTCTTATAGGCCTCCCCATAACACAAGAGCTTTTTTTAGTGTTTCTTCCTCAGCCGCTGCTTCAGTTAGGTCCTTTCCTGCTAGAACGGCGTCCACAGCAGAACGGAAAGCCTTGGCCCCGCCCTCTGCTCCATCAGGGTGCCCGTGAATTCCACCTCCGGCATTTATCACACTATCGATCCCAAAATCCTTGATTAGGTCCGGAACCATGCCTGGATGAATGCCAGCAGAAGGAACAGGGAAAGCTTTTTTCCAAGAAAGTTCATCTTTTGTCAGAGCTTCAGCAATCGCCAAGGTCTCCTTTTTTTCAAGTGCGACATTTCCATAAGGTGATGGGAACAAGGATAAATCCGCACCTGATAACCTTACTAATTTACCAAGCAATAATGAATAGCCGATCCCATAAAATGCTGAAGATGCCAATGCCCCGCTATATGCGGGGTGCGCCATGATCGGCAGCTTGATACGATCATGCTCACTCAAGGCCTGCAATACATCCAGACCATATGTATGAACGTTGAACAATAAAGCATCTGCCCCTGCTTCAGCCGCCTGCTCTGCCTTATCCAATAATTCAAATGTTTTCCCTGATAGATTGACAGCATATAAAGTTCGGTGGCCAGTGGTTTCATGGACTTCATTCAATATTCTTTTTCCCGTTTTTATTCTATCGAAAAATGGAGTCAGTTCCTGGTCGAAGAGGATCTCATCATCTTTAACTAGGTCAACACCTCCTAATGCTTGCTGCCTCAGTTGCTCATTATGGAATGTTAGGTCTCTTCCTAAAACACCTTTAAAGATGCTCATCACGAGGGGCCGGTCAAAAACGCCAACCTTTTCCCTTATGCCCCCAATGCCAAATTGCGGCCCTGGAAAGGCTTTTTGAATATCACCGATAAAATCCAAGTCGATAAGTTTGATTTCTCCGTCCAATGAAAGTTTTCCGAAAACCGTCGTGAGGATCGCAGGTAAATCATTGGAGAAATTCCCTGCCGGATAGGCAATTTTAATAAGCGCACGGTATACTTTACGATTAAAGTAGCTGTTTGCCCTCTCCTCTTCAGATAGCGGTGTCACCGATACGACGCGTCCCTTATGTTTCTCCAGTTGTTTCTGGACCAAATGGGGCAGGTCCGTCCATGTCCCGACAGTCAATCCTAAGGCAATGCTCTCTGCTTTTTTCTCATGATTTCCATTAAAGTCATGAATTAAATAAGTAGCGACTATCTCGCTCATTTGATCACTCCTATATCACGTTGGTAAACTCTCGATGTCATTGACCTGAAAAATGGTCTCAAAATGGCAAAAGCCCCTTCATAAAGAAGAGGCTTAAAAAAGCCATCTTCTTATCTCCCAGCCATTGGCTGCAAGAATTAGCACCGTGCCTTGTGGATTTCAAGAAAATCCGGCGAAGAATTCCGCCCCATTTTACAATGGAATTACGGTCGGTTGCTGGGCTTCATAGGGCTAGTCCCTCCACCTGCTCAAAATAAGAAAACGCTGATATATAAATTTGATCCTAGTATCGAAAGATTAAGAATTTATTTTGTATTCTGACAGGTAATCCCTACTTTGTCAATAAGTTTTAACTATTTAAGGGTGAATTAATGGAATATCCCATTGTCTTTAAAATAATTCTAATGTACTTATCCGTTTCACAGCCTCTTTCAGCCTTTCTTCCGAAGTCAGCAGCCCTGCCCTGACGTACCCTTCGCCAAATTCACCAAATCCATTCCCTGCGGCAACAGCAACGTGGGCATGCGTTAATAAATAATCTGCAAAACTCTCGGACGTAAAACCTTCAGGTACCTTGAGCCAGGCAAAAAACGAAGCCGAAGGAGCCTTGACATCCCAGCCGATTGCCCTCAATCCCTCAATGAAAACATTCCTTCGTCCCTCGTACATCTGCACTAACTGTTCTACACAGCTCTGCGAGTCAAGTAAAGCGCTTGCCGCAGCTTCTTGTATCGCCGGGAATAGACTCACATAAAGATGGTCTTGTAATAGTTCAAGAGCTTCTATTACACTCTTATTCCCCACTGCAAAACCGACTCTCCACCCCGCCATATTATATGTTTTCGATAGTGTGTATATTTCTATTCCTACATCCTTCGCTCCCTCCGCCTGGAGAAAGCTTATCGGTTTTTTACCGTCAAATCCAATCGCCCCATATGCGAAATCGTGGACCACACAAATGGAATGCTCTTTTGCGAAGGAGACGGTTTCATCAAAGAAACTTTCAGTTGCAGAAGCACCTGTTGGATTATTCGGATAGTTCAAGAACATCATTTTGGCTTTATCAAGCACTTCTTTATGTATGTCATTGTATTTCGGAAGGAAATCATTTTCTTCTGTCAGAGGCATGAGTTCGGGCTTAGCCTGGGCTAAAACAACACCGGAAAGATAATCCGGATAGCCGGGATCTGGAACAAGGATCGTATCACCCGGATTCAATAAACACTGCGGCAGTTCAACAAGGCCTGCCTTCCCCCCGAAGAGAATCGCCACTTCACTTTTCGGATCCAGCTTTACACCGTATTCACGTTCATAAAAGACGGCGGCGGCATCTTTTAAATATTGATGACCCCGGAATGGCGAATATTTATGATTAATCGTTTTTTCAGCGGCAGACTGCAAACTTTTAACGATATGTTCTGGCGTCGGCTGATCAGGGTTTCCCTGGCCTAAATTAATGACATCATGACCTTGCTCCGTGATCGCATTGACTTTTGCGACTAGTGAAGCAAAAAACTGCTTGGGCAGGTCCTTAAGCTGGCCGGATTTTTCGAATTGCACCATTTATACACCTTCTCTGAAATTTCTTGAAATTCTAGTCACAAATGATATATGTTTATCCTAGTCTTGTAAAGCATTTTTTACATATGGGGGGTTAATCGATGAAGTGGAAAATAGCTTGTATTCAAATGGATATAGCCTTCGGGCAACCAGATATCAATTTTCAGGTTGCAGAACAATGGATGGAAAAAGCAGCACGGTTGGAACCCGATATCGTCATTTTACCGGAACTTTGGACAACAGGATACGACTTGACCAGGTTAAATGAGATTGCTGATCAGGAGGCAGTAAAAACGATTGAATTCTTTAAAACACAGGCACAGAAACACCAGATTCACATCATAGGCGGTTCCATCGCGAAAAAGACAAGCAAGGGAATCTATAACACGATGATCATCATCGATAAACACGGAAATCTCATTAAAGAATATGATAAGCTTCACTTATTTCAGTTAATGGATGAACATCATTTTCTTCAGCCAGGAGAAAAAGATGGTTTATTTACTCTTGATGAAAAAATATGTGCTGGATTCATTTGTTATGACATCCGTTTCCCTGAATGGCAACGAGCACATACCGTCCAAGGCGCCGAAGTTCTATTCGTAACGGCGGAATGGCCAAAGCCGAGACTCGATCACTGGAGAGCCTTATTGATTAGCCGTGCCATCGAGAACCAAGCCTATGTTGTAGCCGTTAATCGCTCAGGTTCGGATGTCAATAATACATTTGCCGGCCATTCCTTGATTATTGATCCGTGGGGGAATATCATTAGTGAAGCCGGAGAAGGAAACGAACTTTTGACAGGCACCTTGGACTTCAATAAAGTTACGGAATCCCGTAACAAAATACCCGTATTCGAAGATCGCCGTCCTGATTTTTATTAATTTACCCATTGACAAACTATTTAAAAGGTTGTTATTATTTTCCCGAAGATTAAAATTTCAGAAAACATTTACTCTTATCAAGAGCAGGCTGAGGGATAAAGGCCCTATGAAGCCCAGCAACCGACTGTAATACCATTGTGAAATGGGGCGGATTCACCGCCGGATTATTAAATCCACAGAGCACGGTGCTAATTCCACCAGAATTTATTTTCTGGAAGATAAGAGGTCCGAAGCCAAAACTTCTGCCTCTTTCTATATGAAAGAGGCTTTTTTATTCTCATTTTGAATCTGGAGGGGAAAAGAATGACTCAAAACCATTCAAATTTTAAGAGATTGACAAACGAAACAGCTATAACCCTTGCAAAAAAACTTGGGTTGGTAAATGCGGATGCAAGTTTAAATTGTAAAGAAATCGGCGATGGAAATTTAAATTATGTTTTTCATATTACAGACACGCACACAAAAAAAGGAATAATCATCAAACAAGCGGTCCCTTATGCCAAGGTACTTGGTGAAAGCTGGCCGCTGACATTGAAAAGGGCAGCCATTGAAGCGAATGCGCTGATTCATTTCAGAAGTTATTGCCCCAAATTCGTACCGCAAGTCTATTATTCGGATGAACAGCTTGCGATCACAGTCATGGAGGATTTATCTCACCTGAAAATCGTCAGAACAGGATTGATCGATGGCGATTCATATCCATTGCTTTCACAGCATATTGGTGAGTATGTTGCGAAGACGGCTTTTTATACATCCGATTATCATTTAGAACCATCTGCGAAAAAGGAAGTGGCCCGACATTTCACGAATCCCGAACTGTGCAAAATCACTGAGGTCTTTATTTTCACGGATCCATTTTTTGAGGAACTCCCGGGAGATTTCGAGGTGGAATTGACTGATGCAGCCAAAAATATATGGAATGACCAAGAAGTGATACTTGAGGTCGCTAAGCTGAAACAAAGCTTTGAAACCGAGCAGGAAGCCTTGCTTCATGGAGATTTACATACTGGAAGTATATTTGCAAGTGAAACTGAAACAAAGGTTATTGATCCGGAGTTCGCTTTTTATGGGCCAGTTGGTTTTGACCTTGGTCAATACACCGCTAACCTTCTCTTCCAGGCAGTCACACGCAATGGAACTGGAAAGGAAGAGATTTTCACACACCTTCATGAATTTTGGAATGCTTTTGAAGAAACTTATACCGAATTATGGGAAGGACAAAATAAAAGCCCATTCCGCCATGTGAAAGGGTATCTGCCTTATTTACTGACAAAATTCAAAAAAGATGCTTTTGGTTTTGCCGGCTGTGAACTGATTCGGCGAACCATTGGCCTTTCCCATGTTGCTGATTTAAACGTCATTGAACATAAAGAAACAAGGATCGCTGCGAAAACGGCAACATTGGAAATTGGTGCATTTTTAATTAAAAAACGGGAAGAATTGGATGTTCCAGCTGTCATTGAAGCGTTGAAGCAACGTACACTGCCATCTTATTCAGCCATTTAAAAGGAGACCTGACATGACTACACTAGCACCCTTACCATATTCGGTACAATGGGATGATACCCACATTACATTATTAAATCAACAAGCACTTCCTTCCATAACTGAATTTATTGAACTTCATTCAGTTGATGATGTATATGACAGCATTTTGACATTAAAAGTTCGCGGTGCCCCAGCAATTGGACTGACGGCAGCATTTGGTGTGGCACTTGGTGCCAAACAGGAAACAACCGCTGAATTAGGGGATTTCAAGAAAAATGTAACGAAGCATATTGAAAAACTCGCTTCTTCACGACCAACTGCAGTCAACCTTTTTTGGGCGTTAAGGAGGATGGAAAACACCTTGCATGCTGCGCAAAGCATTTCAGCTGCAAAGGAAGCACTTGTATCGGAGGCTAAAGCCATCTTTGCTGAAGATGAAGAAATGTGCAGGAAAATCGGGGAACATGGTTTATCGTTATTCACTAGAGGAGATTCCATTCTCACCCATTGCAACGCTGGGGGAATCGCCACAGCTCGGTATGGTACAGCCTTGGCTCCCTTCCACCTGGCTAAAGAAAGGGACTTTCCGCTAAAAGTTTACGCATGTGAAACAAGGCCTGTCCTGCAAGGCGCGCGTTTGACGGCTTGGGAATTGATGCAAGCGGGGGTCGATGTCACCTTGATTTCAGATAATATGGCTGCACATACGATTCACCAGAAACGAATAAATGGAATTATCGTCGGGGCCGACAGGATTGCGGCTAATGGAGATACAGCCAATAAAATCGGGACATTTGGGTTGGCCATATTAGCCAAGCACTTTGGCATCCCCTTTTATGTGGCCGCACCATCAAGCACATTCGACCTTTCTATCGAATCCGGCACATCCATCCCGATCGAAGAACGGGATGGAGCGGAAATCACCTTCATTCAAGGTGCGAGGATCGCTCCGGAAAACGTGAAGACTTTCAATCCAGCCTTTGACGTTACACCGAATCACCTTATTACGAGCATCATTACCGAAAACGGCATCATAACACCGGATTTCATTAAAAACATTCCGCATTTTGTTAATTGATCCAGGTACCTTTATTGGTGATATAAAACGAGAAGGGTTTCATATCCCTCTCGTTTTTAATGGTGTTCATGATTATTCTTCCGAGGTCTATAATACAATAATTCAAGTGAATTCAACCTATTCACTTAATATAAGATTGTTTTCAATAATAGTTCTTATTATTTTGAAAAGAACTCCTGAAGTGCCTTTTTATTTTTAGTGTAATCTATTTCCAAAACGGCTCCGGATTGGGGATTTATTTCTTCTTTAAAGCTTCCTTCCACCGGAACCCTTAAGGTTTCGACGGTGTCCGGTGTATGGAAGACGGCATTTGGAATCATTTCCATTATAGTTTTCAGTCCAATATCTGTATCCAAGTAAGAGAGACCTTGTTCGATGATACTAGGAAGGGCTGCCACCCCTTCGAAGGATGAGATTTGATTGATGAACGCTGTTTTTAGTTGAACCATTACTTCTTGTTGACGCTCAACCCTTCCAAAATCACTTTCATCGTCATGCCTAAAACGGACATATTTCAATATTTCCTCACCATGTAAAATATTTTTGCCAACACTTGCTTGAATGCTCATATCATCAATGATTTGCTGATCCACATTCACCGCTATCCCCTCAGGGGCTAGTAAATCGACCATCTTCACAAATCCCTGGAAGTCGATTACCGCTACATGATCGACCTTGATATCGAAGTTCTCCTCTATGGTTTTCTTAAGGAGTTCCCTTCCACCATAATAATAAGCTGCATTTATTTTGTTATATCCTGATTTATTCCCGGGGATTTTCACATAACTATCACGCATGATGGAAGCCAGCTTCAGTTTCTCCTGCTCTGGAAAGTATTTGGCCAGGATAATGGCATCTGATCGAGATTTTTTCTCTCCCCTTGTATCAACACCAATGAACAAAAACGTTTTCACGCTTTCCTGGTCCTCTTCTTTGGTTAGTTTTTTTTCCGTACCTGCATTTCCATTTTGTTTGGGTAAAGGGGCATAGGTGCAGCCTGCCAGAATCAAGATCAATAGATATATGAAAAATACCTTTACTTTCATTACCTCACCTCATCGGAAAATTACCCCTATTCTCTGTCTAATTTTGGAATTTTATGCATTTGACGAAAAAAAAGCCTGCCAACGTTAATCGCTGACAAGCTTTTCGGGAAAATCAATTATTTAAGTTCTTTCTTTAATACCTCTACCGCCTTTTTCACTTGAGTGTCGTTTTTAAGGATTTTCTCCCGGATGACCTGCATTAATTTCACGGTAGTATCATCTTTTATTGTCCCTGTTTCTTTGATTTTTTGTTCCTTCTGGAACGCCATGACCGCATTTGTGGTTGCTTCATCAAAGAATCCATCTATCTTGCCTGGATCATGACCTGCTTCCTTCAGCATTTCTTCAGCCGCTTTCACTTCACTCGAAGAATCGGATGCTTTCAATTCCTTATCAGGCGAAATATACGGAAGGTTGGCATAATCAGGAAGCTTCACATTAATATCCGGCTTGATGCCTTTTTTATGAATCCAATTTCCTTCAGGAGTCAACCATTTTGCTGCCGTATATTTAAAGTTAGATCCATCTTCAAAGTCTTGGGCAGTCTGCACGGTCCCTTTCCCAAATGACTTGACACCAATCAATGGAATGTCCGCAGACTCACTGACAGCAGCTGCAACGATTTCAGAGGCACTGGCACTTCCATCATCAATCAACACGACAACCGGGATTTTCAGTTCTCCATCATTCTTCGATTTATAGACATCTTTTTTCCCGCTGCGATCCTCAACTTGAAGGACCACTTTCCCATTAGGTATGAACAGGCTTGCCATGTCTATTGCTTGATCAAGAAGTCCCCCTGGGTTTCCGCGCAAATCCAATACAAGACCCTTCATATCCTTCTTCGACATTTCTTCAAGCGCCGTATTCAGCTCTTGGACTGTATGTTCGGAAAAACTGGTCACTTGAATTTTTGCAACTCCATCATCAAGCATTTCCGCATATACCGTTTCAATCGGAATTGTATCCCTTTTAATGGTGAGCTCAATAGGTTCCGGCTCACCAGCTCTTGAGATGGATAGATCCACTTTCGTTCCCTTTTCGCCCCTGATTTTCAGGACAGCTTCAGAAGAGCTTAGTCCTTCAACACTTTTACCATCCACACTTAAAATGATATCATTCGGTTTTACCCCTGCTTTTTCTGCTGGGGACCCTTTTATCGGTGAGACGACCATGATTTGTCCATCCTGCTCCTGAATCTCGGCACCGATTCCTTCAAAGGATGAAGAGATGCTCTCATGGAAACTCGATGCTTCCTTTTTATCCATATAAGCAGAGTAGGGATCATCCAATGATTTGATCATTCCATTAATTGCCCCGTCAACCAGCTTTTCTTGATCAATCTCTTCATAATAGTTATCTTTTATCGTATCGTATGTAGAATACAGCTTTTCAAATTCCGAATGTTTATCCGGTGCTAATGACTCTACTTTTTCATCTCCAAAGGTCAAGGCTATTGTAGTAATCCCTGCAGTTAGAAATATGACTAAGAAAATCCCCATAATGAACGTAAACTTCTTTATTTTAATGAATTTCCCTGCCTCTTTTGGCTGTTTTTGATTTTCTTCTTCCACTGAAGCCTCACCACTTTCATTCTTCATGACGATATAAACGATTTCATTCCTATTTTATCAGCTTTCATGCCAATCGAAAAATAATAGTTATCAAAAATAACAACTTATGACCATATGTATTTTTTTTCCGTTTCGCAAACGTTAATATAGAGATGGCTCAAAGGGCAGAAGCCAACTCCCGACATTACAAAAATACGGATACCAAGAAATAACTGACCCTGTATCCCAACTGTCATTATACAGCATCACTTATTCCTGGTAACCCGCCTGACTTTTACATCCAATTATCAATCCTTGATAGCTGCTTCCAATGCCACCTCAACCATTTCGTTAAAAGTTGACTGGCGCTCATCCGAGGTCGTTTCCTCACCGGTTAAAATGTGATCGGAAATGGTTAACACAGATAATGCTTGACGGCCAAATTTAGCGGCAAGCGTGTATAGGGCAGCTGATTCCATTTCTATTGCAAGTATTTGGTATTTTGCCCATTTTTCCAATTCACTATTATCGTTATAAAACTGATCGGCCGTAAATACATTACCGACCTTTAATTGCAAGCCCTTAGCCGTACCAGCGTCATAAGCTTTTCTTAGTAATTCGAAATCTGCGGTGGGGGCAAAGTCCACCCCACCGAAAGTCATGCGGTTCATTTGGGAATCGGTGGAAGCACTCATGGCAAGGATCACATCCCTGACTTTTACATCTTTTTGAATCGCTCCTGCAGTTCCCACACGAATCAGCTTCTGGACATTATAGCTATTCATCAATTCATTCACGTAAATGGAAATGGATGGAACGCCCATGCCTGTACCTTGTACGGAAATTCGTTTCCCTTTATATGTCCCTGTATATCCAAACATGTTTCGAACTTCATTGTAAAGTTTAGCATCCTCTAAAAATGTTTCAGCAATATATTTTGCACGCAACGGGTCCCCTGGTAGTAGGACCGTTTCCGCAATTTCATTTTCTTTTGCACCAATATGTACGCTCATACGACTATGTCCTCCTTAACTTGTGGTTGAAATGATATTCAAAAACTACTATACCATATCAACCACAAGTTAGGAAAATTGAACCTTACCCTAGAACTTGAAAAACTGGAAATCACGCAAAGACTATTGGCACCCGCCGCTCTAAACCGCAAACAAAACGGCGGAGGTCCGCCGTCTTTTTTTTTCGTTAATAAAATTAAAGGAAAAGGAAGCTGCTAACCGTCTTATGACAGGTTACTCATCGATTTCTTCATCAATTATGCATTTTTCAAGAAGATATTCGAATGTGATGTCAGCAAGATCTTCAACTTCAGCTTCTGTTGGAAGATAGCCCCGTCTTATCAATTCTTGAAAAAAGAATTCCGCTATCTCTTCTGTATCAATAAAAACCTCAATTTCTCGCAAATCATCGCCCCCTTATTTAAAGGTCTATGAATGTGTAGAGACAAATATACCAGTAAGGCATCCCATAATGGAAAATCATATGAAGGGCCTATAGTTATCATGGTCCATTTCTGTTCAATTTGAATGGAGGCTTCTATAGGTAATTTGGAAATTTCCCTTTAAAAGTTTGGGATACAGTTCACTTCGTTTGCTTCTTTTTATGATCTGGATATATTTCCTCTGCCGCTTTTTCAATTTTCGCAAGGGCAATCTTCATGATATGGCGGTATTCATCATCGCCAAAGTGTTCGTAGAGCTTACAATAGTCATTATATAAATCCAACAGTCCATCAATCATTTCCTTTTTTTCATTTTTTGTCATTGTCATATCTCGCTCACCTTTACCAGGGTTGTTTTGTTTAGCAATGATAGCAAGCTCATTTTTCTTTTTAGGAAGTAGCAGACCCAACTTTTTTATAATTCCATCTGCACGTTTAGCATCGGCTATCAAAGTAAGTTCTTCTTCATGCGCTTCAAGCCATTCACCATCCGAGATTCTTGATAACTCATAGATTACATCCTCCCAGGCATTTTCCTTATAGCGCCAAATTTCCGTTCGATAGCCGATAATCTTGAAATAATCCTGTTCATATCCATCCACTTGGACCAAGTCACCTAATAAATATTTATATTCAATATCGATTTGTTCTTTTGGATAAAGGATTTCTCCTTCATATTCATTTATCGATTGCAATGTTTTTTCGATATAAAGACCTTCACTATAGTTCACTTCATACACATAAGCACCATCGAGAAATTTTACATCGGTTATATTCCCGACTGTCCCATACATAGTTATTACGACTGTATCGCCTAATTTAAATTTTGGCTGTTTTTTTTTGCCCATAAGAGACATCCCCCAATATGGTCCTTATCGTTTGATTAGTAAATTATATGCACAAACAAACATGGAGGTTAATGGAAATGAGAGGGCATTTTGCTCATTTAACTAAGTAACCGGCCCATTTATTAAAGGGCATTACAACCAACCAAAAACCGCCTCATTTAATGAGACGGTTCGTGGTGGGGATGTAGAGAGTCACTTTCGTTCCTTCATCAAGTACGCTCTCCATTTGGAATTCCCCTTTTAATTCCTCCATTATCTGGATGCACGTCGCCACACCTAATCCGTTACCATCCGGTTTGGTAGTAAAAAAGGGCATACCGATATTTTTTAAATCATCGAGACTTATGCCTTTTCCATCATCGCTAATCACTAATTTTACATTTTGGGACTCGGAAGTCTGTTGCAGTTCAATCTGCCCCCTTGCTTCGATGGCTTCACAAGAATTATTCAAGACATTCAAGAGAACCTGCCGTAACCGGTTTCTGTCTGAATAAACAAAGACGGATTGTGTCACTCCATTGATTAATCTTACATGATAACTCGGATTTGAAGGGGTATAGGTATCTAAAATTTCTTCAAGGAAATCCTTTAAATCGAATTTTTCCCATTCCAATTGATGCGGTTTTGCCAAATCAAGAAGTTGTGTCACGAATTCATTGACCCGATCCACTTCATGAAGCATGACATCACTATATTTTTGTATTAATGTTGTATCATGATCCTGGCTCTTCAATAATTGGAAAAAGCCCTTTATAGTCGTCAACGGGTTCCTGATTTCATGGGCAACACCGGCAGCAAGCTGGCCAACATATTTCAATTTTTCTGTTCGGACGATTTCCTTCTCACGGTCTTCTATCGTTTCCATCATTCGTAGAAAGGCAAGGTTCAATTTTTCCATTTCCTCGAAGCTTCTTTTGTCGGAAATGATGAATTCCTTTCCTCCTATGAAATCCTCTGTCGCTTCGACAAGTTCTTGAACTGGCCTTACGAGGGTCTTTGTTAGAAAATAGACAGCCAGAATGATAGAAACAAAAACGATGCTGTAGATTGTCAGGTACCGTGTTAATAGGTCATTCAAAGGTTGAAACACCTGTTTCTTATCAGCACCCACAACAACAAACCATTTATTCTCCGTTTCGGCAATCGTATGAACAGGCTGGATGGAATAAATTTTTTCCCCATTCTCCGAACTGTACAAATCATCCGATAATGAAGCTTCCATCAGCTTACCTTTCGTTAATCCCATTTCTTTCAAGGCAGAATCCTGCATGAAGCCATGCGGGTCTTTTTTCGAAATCATGATGCCTTCTTGATTGATCATGAAAAAGTTCACCGGGTATTTATCGCTAATTTCAGTAGCCTTTTTCGCCATCATCTCCCAAAGACCTTCCAATCGGAAAGCTGGAGATACGATTCCGATCATCTTCCCATCATCATCATATACCGGCGCACTTAGAACCATTATGGGTTCTGAGAAAGCCCGGGTTTTATAAACGTCTGAAAGGAATTCATGACCTTCTATGGCCTCTTTGAACCATTTTCTATTCGCAAGGTTATCTCCGATCATTTTATTTGATGTATCTGCAATGACATTGCCTTCCATATCCAAATGCAAGACACCGTAATAATTTCCTTTTGCATCGATAAACTTTTTTAGTTCATCTGACTTCTCTTCTCTTGAATGGCCAGGATTGATGATTACCGAATTTGCACTCATAAACTTCACATCACTGATCCGTTCGTTCAAATAGCTATATGTTTCATTTACAATATTCAGTGAACCTGCATTCAGGGCATTTTTTGCTTCCTTCTCCAGAAGGGACCGTTGCGATCCATAGGATATGATTCCCAATATCAGAAGAGGAACACTTGCAATAAGTAAAGAAAAAAGCAAAATTCGGGTTTGAAGGCTTTTAAGCATCCTTCCGATCCTCCCTATTCCTGATCTCCCGATAGGAGCCCTTCTTCTATTTGGACATACTGTTCCCACGCTTGATCGAATACTGACATACTTTCGAGATAGTCTGCATTCAATTCTAAATAACTGCTCAGTTCATTATAATTTGTCGATTGTTTTGGGAAACCATGATCCTCATAGGCATGATTGGCAAATTTAGTGATTGCATCAATTTCCTTCGGCTGTCGAAATTTCATTAAATATAAAAAAAATGGTCTCATGATGTCGAGCCCCCCTAAAATAACTATGATTTCTGCTTTAATATATCGGAAACTTTCGCTTCCGTCCACTTTTTTAAAAATCAATTTGGTTTTTCTTCCTCATTTTAAGAAATCCACGTTTTTTCAACACAAAATGCATTCGTTTTATTATGGAATTAATGCCCAGTTCACTTAATAAACGCGCTAAGCATGTTCTGCCATGATGCTTGAAAAAAAGGATGGGGGAATTTCTTTAAAACCTTATTATCCTATTTACCCGCAGGCTTTCATTTTGCAAAAAGGAAAATCCCTCAGTTATTTTATTTTGCTAGAACCCTCTGCTACTTTAATATGCAAAAAGAACTTAGTTATTGTCATATAAATTAAAAAGCAAGTACAGAATAATCATCTCTACTTGCCTTTCAATTGAACTCGGTTTGTTAGTTTTTCTATTTTATTTATTGCATTTATTTGCTGTGAAAATCCAGTCTTTTCACTATCGCCTTACACCTACCCATTTTCCCCAATGATATTTTAGTATGAAGAACATATAACTCACGAGTAGGATTTTTACGGTGAAGTTCTTGACATTGCTTCTGGAGAAATAGGAAATTTCTTTTTGGTACTATTCCCCTTGCATTTCGCTTGTTTCTGTCACTAAAGAATTAGAATTCCCTCCGTTAGAAAGAATCTTTTTACTTTTACCCCTCATTAGTTAGAGTAGCTAATATTGAATTCTCATTGGGTTGGAAATAACCGTAAAGGTAATTGCAAAAGCTGTACCCCTTAAATGAAGATCGCTTTTTAAAATTGGAATTTATCAGCAGTAAAATTGTGATAGGGCATTATAAGCTTTTCCCTATACTTAGCTTATTGTTCCTATTTCAACTTCCATTACCCATCATACGCCTTCTGTTTCCCAGGCTGTTTCATTCATATCAATAACTCCAACCCCAGATCATACATAGTATTGTACCGATAACAGTAATTAGAGCTAGGAATATAGCGCAATATAGAGTCATAAAAATTGATTTGCCATCATCAGTTTCACGAGCATGCATAAACACAACTAGTTGAACAGCTGCTTGTATGAATGCTGTCAATATAAAAATCGTCATTCCTGTTGCTTTTGACATATTGAAGAAGTAAACCAACAGTGCTACAACCGTTAAAATCAATGAAAATACAAAACCCCATACTTGTTTAGCCGGGAATAATTCCTTCATGTTTATGTCATTCCTTTCAAGTAGATAAAGGTGAAGATAAAAATCCAAACGATATCCAAGAAATGCCAGTAAAGAGAAAAAATGAAGGATTTATTGGCTGTTTCAGGTGTCAATCCACGTTTTTTCACTTGAAGGATAATAAATAACCCCCAGAAAAGTCCTAATGTAACATGTGCTCCATGTGTCCCTAATGTTGTAAAAAGCACCGATGTAAATGCACTAGTTTGCAGTGTAGCTCCTTCGCGATAATAGGTAATGAACTCAGTAATTTCAAAACCCAAGAATCCTAATCCAAGAAGAAGAGTGATCACGAAGAATGTCAACATGGCTTTCTTGTTGCCAAGTCGCATGGCATGAATTCCAAGCCCGATGACAAAACTGCTTGTTAAGAGCAAGAAAGTTTCAGCAAGTACTGGAGTGATTTCAAAAATTTCCGCTCCAGTAGGACCGATACCAGTACGATCAACTAATGTAAAATAAGATGCAAAGAGTGTTGCAAAAAGCATAATTTCGGCTCCAAGGAAAATCCAGAAGCCTAAAATATTTAGCCGATTTTGTTCCGTACTATATTCAAGAGGTTGCGAGTGATCTATTTCCATTTATTTACACCCCCGAATTTTGCTTCTGTCTCTTTAATTTCTTCTACAGAAATGTAATGCCCATGATCTATTTCGAATGAACGATGAGCCATGCAAACAAAAATACCGAGTAACCCAATAATCGCAAGAAACCAAATGCTGAATACTAATGCAAATCCAAAGACAAAGAAGATACAGGACATGATAAACGGTACGCCGCTGTTATTGGGCATATGAATTTTTTCATAGTCACCCTTGAATAATTCATGACCTTTATATTTTGCATCCCAAAATGTCTCCCTTGAGTTCACTTGTGGAATAATAGCAAAGTTATATTCTGGTACTGGATTATGAGTAGCCCATTCAAGGGAACGTGCATCCCACGGATCATCACCAACATCTTTTGGAGCATGGCGAATGCTATAGTAAATCGTATATACGATTAATACAAAGCTGATTGCCATTAAAATGGCCCCGATAAACGAAATCATATTCAATGGTCCAAATCCAGTCGATTCAGAGTATGTGTATATACGGCGTGCTTGACCATCTAAACCAGTGATATACATAGGGAAGAATGCTAAGCAAAAACCAATGGTTAGAAACCAGAACGCCCATTTCCCAATCCTTTCATTCAACATGAAACCAAACATTTTCGGCCAGTAGTAAGTTCCGGCACCAAGCACAGCAAATACTACACCCGGAATAATGACATTGTGGAAGTGAGCTACTAAAAACATTGTATTATGGTATTGATAATCCGCCGCTGACATCGCAAGCATGACCCCAGTAACTCCACCGATTGTAAAAAGAGGTATGAAACCTATTGAATAAAGCATAGGTACGGTAAATCTTATCCGACCTTTCCACATCGTGAACAACCAGTTAAAGATCTTGATTCCAGTCGGAATAGCAATTACCATCGTTGTAATCGAGAAAATACTATTAACATATGCTGCTTGCCCCATTGTAAAGAAATGGTGCGTCCAAACGAAGAATGAATAGATGGAAATAAATACCATTGAAGCAACCATTGATCGATAGCCATATAGGTTACGCCGTGAAAAGGTTGGGATAATCTCACTAAAAAGACCAAATGCAGGCAGGATTAAGATATATACTTCAGGATGTCCCCAAACCCAGAACAGGTTAGCCCAAAGCATATCCATACCGCCATCAGTCATTGTGAAAAACTTGGTTGCGAATAGTCGATCCATTGTTCCCATGATCAGCGCCACTGTTAATACAGGGAATGCAAAAATGATAATAACGCTTGTGACTAAAGAAGACCATGTAAACATTGGCATTTTCATTAATGTCATACCGGGTGCTCTCATTTTAAGAATAGTCGTCAAAAAGTTAATCCCCGTCATTAATGTACCTATTCCGGCTATCTGAATGCCAATCATATAATAATTCGTTCCAACATGCGGGCTAAATTCATTACCTGCAAGCGGGAAATAAGATGTCCAACCTGCATCAGGCGAACCACCAATTACAAAAGAGATGTTGAATAGCATGGCACCCATAAAAAATAACCAGAAACTAATGGCATTTAGACGTGGGAATGCTACATCTCGGGCTCCAATTTGTAATGGCACTACGAAATTCATTAAGGCCATAATGTACGGCATCGCCATAAAGAGAATCATCACAACCCCGTGTGTTGAAAAAATTTCATTATAGTGCTGTGAATCTAATAATTTGTTATCCGGTACGGCAAGTTGCGCACGCATCATCATTGCATCTACCCCACCACGAAATAGCATCAACAAAGCAGATATTAGATACATAATACCTATTCTTTTATGATCGACTGTTGTTAGCCAGCCACTCCATAAATAAAACCATTTTTTAAAGTGGGTTATACCAACAATGATCAAGAGAACAGTAACACCAATGGCCACCATTGATGAGTATATGACGGGGCTGGGGTTAGGTATAAGAAATCTAGAGAAAAAACCCATACTTTTGTGTTTCCTTTCTGAAAATATTTTTCTTGGGATGGACTAAGAAATTATTCATGATTGTGTGGTGATTTTTCTTTACTGTTACTTGACTTATGATCATGCTCCATATGTTCACCTTTTGAATTCGCGTTAGGGTCACTTGAACCATGATGATGTCCGGCATTTTCACCTTCTGGAGGCGGTGAGAAGTCTAAATGAGTTCCAGTAAACGTTAACTGCCCCTCATGACCCGGTTTTAATAATTCATTGAATCTTACTTCAGTAATAGGTTTCGCAGTTTCTTTAACTTCCTTTACCCATTCATCAAACTTATCTTGAGACATCGCTTCGACGTGGAACGTATTTTCAGCGAATCCTTTCCCACTAAAGTTTGCATTTCGTCCCATCATTTCCAGTGATTCGTCCGCTGCTAAGTGTAATGTGGTCACCATGTTAGACATGGCATATTTTTGACCGCCAAGTTGTGGAATCCAGAAACTTGTGATAGGCCCGAATGAATAAAGTTTAAATTCAAGTGGCCGATTTGTTGGAATATACAAGTAGTTTACTGTCTCGATATCGTTTTCTGGATAACTAAAATGCCACTTCCAGTCAGATGACGAAGCGTAAATAACTAATGGATCTTGACCTTTGTACCCTTCCGGAGTAGCTTCCACTTTATTGTTGGTAATTACAGAAACAACGGAGAAGAAAATGACGATTAAAATTGGCACCCCAACAATAATCGCTTCAACAACATGATTCCCTTCAATGTAGGGTGGTTCATAATCTTTAGGTAGTTTAGAGTCACGGTATTTCGTTAACACAAAGACTAAAATAGCACAAACAACAATTACTATAACCGCCATGATCGCAATTGACAGCCAAATCACATTGGCTTGCGTTTGGGCTTGAGGTCCTTTGGGATCTAAGACCGCTAATGATTCACAGCCAGAAAGCACATTGACCATGGTAGAAAGAATAGCTAATAAAACCCATTTTATTTTCATATAAGTATCCTTTCTTTAAGATTTTATTTCTAAGTTATCCACAAAAGATGAAGCTATCCCAAAAAATGCTTATTAAGAATGGTAATTTATCACAAATGCACTTTTAAATGGCATGATTATGTATGAATTCATTTGGGGAATGTGCAGAGAAACATGTAATCTAACTAACTACTTGTTTTGAAAAAATATGTGAAGAGATACTGCATTGATCTTTTTATTCCTAGTGGTCAAAGTAAGGGGGGTGAAGATGAATATTTAAAATGGTGGCAATAGTCCTTAATAGGTGTTGGCTGCACTATTGGTCCTGGATTTTTTCTTGGATCGGCCAAGTATAAAAATAAATGGCCCTTCAATTGTCCTGTTCTTTACGACATGCCACACCGATCTTAATTTTGTTCAATTGGTCTTTTCATTTAATATTTTTTTGTCAATAAAATCAGTTGTTTTACAGTGCTTTTTCATCTATCCTAATACCAGTGAATAAATTTATAAAAACCTCTACAACAGAGGCTTCCAAAATAATATATCTCAATTAACCGCTTGCTTCCTTCAGAATTCCGCGTCACCACGGAAAGCAACCGCTAATACTGTTCAAGATGTGCACCCTATTGGCAGGGCGCACAGAAAAACCTCATCAAAAAAAGTAGATGAGGCAACTTCCATTTATTTTGTTATTTCCCAAAATCAAAATAATTCCGCTTTAACAACCGCTTCATCTTCAATAACTCGTCATACGTCGTCTGTTTCCCTAACTGTTTAGTATCAATTAAAAACAGCTGGTCTTCAATCTCGTTAGTCGTTTCATCACTTTGAAAAAAAGCATCGCAACTCTCACAATGAGATGAAGGGGTTTCCGTAATTTCAACCGCCCTCGAACCATCCGGCAGTTCCCAATATACAGTCCCCTTTACTGATGCAAGCTTCCCTTTCCCACACCATGGACACGTCTCCATGCTATTCATCCCCCTTTTGAGTGCCCTTTTTTTGCTGTGCCTGGAATTTCTTTTCTTTTAACAGATCTCGCTTTTCACGTTGGTTTTTCAACGAAGCATGCTCTGGGTTGGTCACGTAATTTTCCCGTCTATTCATTCGCTTCAGCCCTTCAGGCACTAAATTGAATTGTTTGTCGTTCATTAAACCCGATACACCTATATCTGAATGTTTTTCTTCCATATCAGGATATACCCCTTTGAAATAATCATCTGCAAGCCCTGGTGTATATTGTTCAGGTTCAGGATATGTGGTTATCACACCTTCAAAATTGCGCAGCACCGTTTTTGTTGGAGATTGCGAAAGGATATAATTCGGCTGCAGTGTGATCTTCCCTCCCCCTCCTGGAGCATCGACGACGAAGGTAGGTACAGCATAACCGGATGTATGGCCACGGAGCCCCTCGATGATTTCAATCCCTTTTGAAATTGGCGCCCTGAAATGACCGATGCCTTCCGAGAGATCGCACTGATAAATATAGTAAGGTCGGACACGAATCTTAACAAGATCATGCATCAGCTTTTTCATGATCGCGACACTGTCATTTATCCCCGCTAAAATAACTGCCTGGTTGCCCACGGGCACACCTGCGTCGGTAAGCATCTCACATGCTTTCTTTGACTCCTCTGTAATTTCTATTGAGGTATTGAAATGTGTATTCAGCCAAACCGGATGATATTTTTTTAAAATGGCACATAAACCTTCAGTGATTCTTTGAGGAAATACAACCGGAGCCCGCGTACCTATCCTGATTATTTCAACATGTGGAATTTCCCTTAAGTTCTTGAGGATATATTCAAGGATCGTATCATTAATCAATAATCCGTCCCCGCCGGAAATAAGGACATCGCGAACTGCCGGCGTGTCACGTATATAACCGATTGCAGCATCCAATTGTTTTTTCGGCACTCCCATGCCAATTTGGCCTGAAAAACGTCTTCGCGTACAATAACGGCAGTACATTGAGCATTGATTCGTCACCAAAAAAAGAACGCGATCCGGATATCTATGGGTCAACCCCGGTACTGGGGAGTCCTCATCTTCATGAAGGGGGTCTTCCATGTCATATTTGGTTTTATGCATTTCTTCCGAGATAGGCACCGATTGCATTCTGATAGGACACCTTGGGTCATCTTTATTCATTAACGAAGCATAGTATGGGGTGATATTCAATGGGATGGTTTTTGTGGAAATCCTCACACCTTCCTCTTCATCCGGAGTCAAGTTTATCACTTTTTTCAAATCATCGACGGTTCGGATCGTATTCGTAAGCTGCCAAAGCCAATTGTTCCATTGTTCTTCGGTTACATCTTTCCATAGCTCTATATCTTTCCAATTGCGATCTGGCTTATATAAGTCAAATAACATGGTTATACCTCCTGAGTTATGATAGTAGTATTAAATGCAAGAAGGGTGCCAAAATGACCCAAAAATTCGAATGCATATAAAAAAAACCGGACTGCTATGCATCCGGATTTTTTCATTCAAATATGTTTTTTTATTTTGTATTGCAAAGTCTGTCTTGGAATTTGCAATAGTTTCGATGCCTGGAAAACGTTACCGTTCGTTTTGAGAAGGGCCTGGGTAATCAATTTTGTTTCCATCTCAATCATGGCTTCACGAAGCGGAAGGATTTTTTCTGTTGGGGTGGGCTTTTTTAAAAATTGGGGCAAATCTTCAAGATTCAAAACATCATTATCCGAATGGTTCATCATGAATTCTACCGTATGTTTAAGCTCCCTTACGTTTCCAGGCCAATGATATTGCCGAAAAAAAGCCTTAGTATTCTCATCCATGCCTTTGATCGACCGTCCTAATTTACTGTTAAATATGGATATGAAATGTTCAGAAAGAAGCTCTATATCATCAATCCGCTCACTTAACGGAGGCAGCTCATAGCTCAATACGTTCAAACGGTAAAATAAATCCGGCCTTAACTTGTTTTCCGATACCGCCTTTTTCGGATCCATATTCATCGCTGCCATGATCCTGACATCCACCTGTACACTTCTTGTGCCGCCTATCCTCCTGATGAACCCATCTTCTAGCACACGCAGAAGCTTTGCCTGCAAGTCAATCGGCATCGATTGCAATTCATCCAAAAACAAGGTTCCGCCGTTGGCTAATTCAAACAACCCCTGACGTTCCACAGCACCAGTGTAGCTTCCTTTTGCCGTACCGAAAAGAAGCGATTCCAATAAACTTTCTGGTAGGGCAGCACAATTTTGTGCGATGAAAGATTCTTTACCGCGGCTCGAATCACGGTGGATGCTTTGGACAAAAAGCTCTTTCCCTACACCGCTTTCCCCATAAACCAATACTGATGAAGAGGAGCGGGCAGCCTTTTTCCCTTGTGATATCAAACCTTTAAATACAGTATCATTTGTCAGGATGTCCGTGAAAGTATACAATCCTCCGTTTGCAGGCGTTTTCCTTTCAGGACTTTTGATCGTCTTGAGCGAGCTTTCCAGATCAGCTAACCTTTCAGATAATTGCTTCAAGCTTGAATAATCCTTGGCAATTTCTATTGCACCTATCAAAAACCCTTCAACATATATGGGGAGCGTCGTATTTAGCGTCTCAATGATTCGCCCATGTGCATTTACATACGATTGACTATAGTTATAGATTGGTTTTTCAGATTTAATGACCCTGAGTAAAGTCGATGATTTGTGATTCAAAGAAGGAAAGGCTTCAAGCAGCGGTTTCCCAAGCACCTCACTTATTTTCATCCCATCATGATTGGCCGCCACCCCGTTATAAAAGATGGTCCGTCCTTCTGGATCTATGACATGAATCCCTTCATCAATGGTTTCTAATATCGCTTCCAACACTTCGCTCGTATTAAAGAATTCGCTTGGCAAGCTATCCCTCCTAATAGACCTTCTTGCTAAATGTATATGAGGAAATGCCAAAAACTTGTCATCAACCGCCTAAAAATGAGCATTCAAGTAAAATTTTTCACCCAAAGGTTCATATCTTCCAGTTTATCGAAGATATAACAATTATTGGCCAATCGCCCGCGGTACGAGTATCCATGCTGATGCAATGCAGCATTCATGCCGAATGAGAGCGACCGGGCAATCGAATAGATACAATAAATTCCATGTGATATAAGATAGTCTTCAAGCGACGAGATCAAGTGTTTCATCAAGCCGTACTGCCGATGTTCCGGCAATGTCGCACAATCGGTGATTTCTGCATTATGGTAAAAGGAATTAATTTCTGCGGAAGCAGCACTGACGATCCTCTCTTCATGGACATAAATATAAAAAACCGTTCCCATTTCCATGCACTTTTTCACATAAGCCGGATCATTCATCGGTGTGGGATACACTTCGAAAACCTTACCATACAATTGTGCAAGCTGAAGGGCATCGGTAACTTCAGCTTTACGGCCTTGATAGGCTGACGGCGGATCATCTAGTCCGGATTTTGCCGGCAGACTCTGAACATCGGCAAGGATTTCATCTTCCTTTTTCCATTCTGCACTGTTGCGCCTTTCATTCCGGCAATATTTAACTAGGAAGAAACAATCGCTTCCCAAGAAGAACTTATCGATGCTTCCTTCATATAGAAAGCCTTGAGCAAGCAATGCCATAACGTTTTCCCTGCGTGACTTGAAGATGATTTTTTCTGCTGATGCTCCTTTAGCCGCCTTCAAAGATTCCTCCACACATTCTTGAAAATGACCTAGATAATCATCAACCCTGATTCGCTTATTAAAATGGTCGATCGTAATATGTATGGTGCAGCTTGGCTTTTGAATTTTTTTTTCAATGATTCCTGCCTCCATTTGCCCCGCTCCTCTCACATCTTCGAAAATTATTGCGAAAGGCCTGACCCTTCCTGGAATCAGACCTTGGGAAAAATGATTATTCCTGGTCCACCCCACACCATTCAATAATGGTCAATGCGATGATTTCCGCAGCCTCCATCATTTTATCCACCTCTATAAATTCGTTCGAATCATGGGCCATTTTCGTTTCCCCTGGTCCAAACACAACTACGGGGGTAGAGCCCACCGATGAAAGATACCCTCCATCCGTCGCCCAAGGGGATGCTTCGACAAGCGGTTCTTCCCCTATCACTTTTTCATAGTACGTGCTAATTGTCTTCATAAGCGGGTGATTTAATTCGAGTTTGCCAGGCAGCCATCTGGCCCCAAACCATTCCAATTCAATAGGATTTTCTTTGAACCATGCATCACTCCGGTTTAAAGCATCTATTCGTTCCTTGAGCGATTTTTGTGCTTCTTCCATGGTTTCTGTCGGGGCGATGCCGAATCTACCTTCTAGAACGGCTGTATCCGGCACGGAGGAAGGCCAATTCCCGCTTTGAATGCTACCTATGTTGATCGGAATGGGGATAGGGACATTTTTATAGAGTGAATGACGGAGTGACTCATTCCTTTCTTGTTCAAGCATCTTGATTTCTTTCATTACACCACCCGCTTTATCTATTGCACTGACTCCTTCATACCTTGTGCCTCCATGTGCAGACTTTCCTTTTATTCTCAGTCGAAACCACATCGAACCCTGCTGTAAAGGGAATAGTTTCATATTTGTCGGCTCCGGAATGATTGCACCATCAGCTTTGTACCCCCGTAAGACTGCTGCAAGTGTGCCGGCACCACCGCTTTCTTCTTCAATCACGCTCTGGAATATCACATCTCCCTTCAATTGGATTCCAGATTCGACAATCGCTTCAATAGCCAGCAATAAAGATACATTGCCGCCTTTCATATCCGTCGTTCCCCGCCCGAAAACTTTCCCGTCCATCAACTTGCCGCTATACGGATCATCGTGCCATGCTGCATGATCTCCTTCAGGAACTACATCAATATGTCCATTTAAAATAAGGGATTTCCCATTGCCTGTTCCTCTTTTAATAGCCACAAGGTTCGGATTACCTTTAAAATCCCTGCGGTCGCAATAAAAATGGGGATGTTTTCTTAATTGTTCATCCCCGATTTCCCAAAGATCTATTTCTAGTCCAAGTTGTCTGCACTTCTCGACCACTATGGCTTGTGCACTTCCTTCTTGCCCCCTTTTGCTCGGTTCCTGAACCAGTTTTTGCAAAAGCTGAACCCCATTCATCCGATGTTCATTCAACCATGTTCTTATTTTTTCCTCATACATATCCATTCTCCTCTCTCATTCTTTTAAAATATGGATGTTTTCGGAAACGGTAAACGGGGCTTCGGTCCGATTCCTGATTTCCTGAATGCTGGACGTATCAAATACATCAGTTAATAGGAGGCCCTCGGAAGTTACAGAAAACACGCCTAATTCGGTGATGATCATATGTACGCATTTCTTGGCAGTTAATGGCAACGTACATTTTTTGACTAATTTAGACATGCCCGCTTTATCGTTATGTTCCATCAAAACAATGACCTTTTTTGCCTTCGCAGCCAGTTCCATAGCACCGCCCATCCCTGGCACCCGCTTTCCCGGGACAATCCAATTAGCGAGATCCCCTGCTTGACTTACTTGGAGGGCCCCTAGAATCGTGATATCCACCCTGCCTCGCCGTATCATCCCAAATGCAACTGTGCTGTCGCAGTAAGAAGCCCCGGCTCTAATGGTGATCGGAAGCCCCCCAGCATTGCAAAGATGCGCATCTTCCTTCCCCATTTCAGGAGTACTGCCAATTCCCACAAGGCCATTTTCGGCATGAAACATAACCTTATGATCATTCAATAGATGATTCGGTACAAGTGATGGAATGCCAATTCCCAAATTGACCAGCATCCCATCACTTATTTCCGCTGCTGCGCGTTTTGCGATTCTGTTCCTATCTCCGGTTCCCAAACCCATTTCCAATCGACTCCTTTTGATGGAATGATATAATCAACAAAGGCACCGGGTACAATGATGTCCTCTGGATCCAAAGTGCCAAGCGGAACGATTTGCTTGGCTTCGACGATAGTGATTTGACCGGCCGCAGCAACGATTGGATTCGTGTTCCTGGCACTTTTATCAAATATCAGATTTCCATAAGGATCTGCCTTTTCAGCGTAAACAATGGCGATATCCGCAGTTAATGCCGGTTCCACCAGATAATTTTTCTTTCCTAGCTTTACGGTTTGCTTGCCGTTCCGGACGATATCTGCCTCAATTCCAATATCAGTCAATATCCCGCCGAGTCCCATCCCCCCGGCCCGGATGCGTTCGACAAGTGTCCCTTGCGGAGAGAACTCCACTTCGAGTTCTCCATTGTTCATTAATTTTCCGGCATTTGGATTGGAACCGATATGGGAAACAATGACTTTTTTTGCACGGCGTTGGGTGACCAGTTTTCCGATTCCGATATCGGGGAAACCTGTATCGTTCCCAATCAAGGTTAAATCCTTAATACCCGATTCCAAAATCAGATTGATCAGTCCCGGAGGCGTCCCTATGCCACCGAATCCCCCAAACAGGATGGACTGTTTATCTTTAAAGTGATGGCGGACATCCTCCAAACGACAAATCTTCTGGAACGTATTTTCCACCACTACGACTCACTTCCTTGTTGAGATGGCCTTTTACCTATCGATTCATTAAATTGCCAAAAGGTTATATCGACCCTCATTAACAATTCAGCACACTCCTCTTCCGATATCGTTAACGGCGGGGAGATGATGATCGCTGATCCTGTTACACCGTCAAGTCCTGCAGTTGCGGGATAAAGAAGTATTCCATTCCTCATTCCCAATTCAATGATTTCATTCGTCACGTCTGCCTCCTTCGGAAATGTGGCCTTCGTTGCTTTATCTTGGACAAATTCGATGCCTATCAATAAACCTCTCCCGCGTATATCACCGATAAAGGAATACTTCCTTGCCAACTTTTTCAGGCCCCTAATCAGGTAATTCCCTCTGTCGGCTGATTTTTCGACAAGTTCATTCCTTTCGACATATTCTAAAACGGCCAAAGATACCGCACACGATAACGGATTTGCACTTAGAGTGTGGCCACCTATAATTGACTTCGAGCCTTTCATTATGGGCTCCATCACGTTTTTGGTCATTACTGCGGCCGCTATCGGTGTATACCCCCCGCTCATACCTTTACCAAATGTTACGATATCAGGCTCCACATCCCAATATTCGGAAGCAAGCATCTTACCGGTACGTCCAAATCCGGTCATTACTTCATCCGCAATGAATAAAATATCATTCTCTTCGCAGATTTTCTTGAGTTTTCGAAAATAACCATCTGGGGGAACAATGGCCCCTCCGGCTGCGCCGATAACAGGTTCTGCAATGAAAGCCGCTATATTTTCACTGCCAATACGCCGGATTGATGCTTCCAATTCCGAAGCACAGGACATTCCGCACGTATGTGGATCAAGTTGAAGTGGACATCGGTAACAATAGGGAGGAGAAACAGAAGGATATGATTCAAGCATAGGAGTAAATCTTTCCCGGCGAATCGGATGACCAGACATTGAAAGAGCTCCCATCGTAATGCCATGGTAGCTCATCCATCTCGATATGATTTTCTGTTTCTTTGGCTTTCCTTTTTCCTGCCAATGCTGAATGGCAATTTTCAATGCCGTTTCAGTCGCTTCGGAGCCGCTGTTGACAAAAAAGCTGTATGTCAATTCCCCTTTGGTCATTTCTGCAATTTTTTCGGCAAGTATCTCTGCAGCATCGCTGGTAAATTGGGAACGATATACAAATGAAACCTGTTTAGCCTGTTTTACCATCGCTTCAATGATTTCCTGTACCCCATGCCCTATATTGGCTGTAACAGCACCGGAAGATGCATCAAGGTATTGCTTTCCATCTTTGTCGTATAAAAACACTCCCTGACCATGACTGATAGTCGGGTAGGCTCCTCCCAGCACCGGTTTGATCAATGAAGACTGCTCCATAAGCCCACACACTCCTTCTCTTTAAAAACAAAAGCAATATAGTAAAGTGTATGTCCAGATGAAAGCAATCTTGCTAAAGAAATTGGCATAAGCAGTTAAGGATAAATTTCTTGCTTTCATGGGTGATCGTCCAAAAAAGGCGAAAAAAAAAGTGTATCCGCGAGAGATACACTTTTTTCTTACAATGCGCTATTTAGTTTTTCTTCACGAATTGACTCCAAAAAACTTTCATCCTTTAAAACAGCCAGCACATTTTTATAAAATGCAGTTTTATCGATAACTGAAGTATGCACATATTCATACTCTTTTAAAGACGGATGACGTAAAACATTTTTCATGCAGGAATGACAAACTTTTTTAGTTCCTAACTTATAATAGTTCAAGTTACTTGCATCCCCATTAGAAGTATCTTCGTTACATACGAAACATGTATGGCTCACACGGCCTTTTTTATTATACTCGGCCAAAGCCCCTTCTAAACGAATGGATGCTGGAATTGTTAATAACACATAATCACCTTTTCTATTTTAAATCTCTTAGTATTATATCAGAAAAATAAAGAATTTGAACTATTAGACTCATATTCCCTGATAATGCTTGTAAAATAGGACTATTTCCAGAGCTGACAAGAGGAAAGACTCCTAAAATTCACCCTAATGCAAATATAATCATACATATCCCGAACAGATTAAAACACCGTCCACTTTTGAACGGCGTCTTCAAACTGTGTCATGGATTGATCTGGATCGTCGCTTTTCCGTTCTCCACCTTCATTACTGCCTTTGAACCGACCGGCACCGTTACAAATGGATGAACATGACCAAAGTTGGCATTAGCGATCACGGGTATGCCATTTATCTCCTTTTTGGCAGCAATGATTTCCTGCAACGCATATTCAGTCATGCCTGAATCCTTTTGGAAACGGCCGATGACGATTCCTTTAATCCCACTTGCACCTGGCTGATGGAGCAAGGATTGTAAATCCCGGTCAAAACTGAATGGATGGCTTTCTTCGTCATCTTCTATGAAAAGGATACTGTCCTTTAAAGATGGCATGTATTCTGTACCTTGTAATAGATTGAGTGTACAAAGATTTCCCCCAATGATCGTCCCATCAGCTTCACCTTCCTGAATGACCATGTATCCAGCATTCGGGTGAAAAGTGCGGTCATCCTGTTCTAAATGCCAAGAATCATCACTCCACGTTTCACTTGGGTCAAGATAAAAGCCTTCACTTTCCATTAAAGCCTTTTTAAAATATTCCATCGTATATTCCAGACCAGCCTTCATCCCGAACGTCGAGAAATGAGGACCTGTATATGTAGTTAAGCCTGTCTTATTATATATGGCCAATAAAATTGCGGTTATATCACTATACCCCATCAGCACTTTTGGATTTTCCTTAATCAAATCATAGTCGATATACCGTAACAATTGGTTAGCGTTATATCCCCCGATGGCTGTAAAAATCCCCTTCACATTCGGATCCCTGAACGCATCATGCAGATCCTCGATCCGGTCTTCGATCGAATTCGAGAAAAAGTCATCATGGAACAAAGCCGTTTCACCATATGTCACTTTAAAACCAAGCTCAGTCAATCTTTCTTCTGCCAATCTTCGTTGTTCCCCTTTGACGATCGCCAAGCTTCTTGAAGGAGCGATTACGCGAATTTCGTCCCCTGCTTGTAAACGGGAAGGTTTCATATCTTTATCCCCCTAAATTAATTACATTCTTTCGTTATTTTAGCAGAAATGGTGAACAAAGAAAAACCTAGACCCTTAATGCCTTTCACACAACCTATTTTCCCTTCCAGATTGGCCTGATTCCCCCATCAATGGCATCCTATCGTCATTTCCCGTCTTGCCATATTCAAGATGGAAATAGGAATGGTTATGTATCTCCTGTCCCATTTGGATTACATGTTTTTTCAGTCAGGCACCTGGAGTCTAAAAGGTCCACCGACACCCCACCCATTTCTTTACATAAAGAAAAGACCAGCTTTCAACTGGTCTTTGGGTTATTGTCTTAGCAGCAGAATGAAGCACCGATGATAATCAATAGAATGAACAAGACAACGATTAATGCGAAGCCTGATCCAAATCCGCAGCAACCGCCGCCGAATCCACCGCCGCCATATCCACATCCACCATAACCGAACCCTGGTCCTGCAGCATTTCCACCATATCCGTACATTAAGTTTCACTCCTTTTAGAATTCTGATTTCTCTTTACACCTTACCATATGTCAATACGCCCGCCTCGGTCTGTGCATTTGCCTATTTTTCTGGATTTAAGAAAAAACTTAAATCAACACCATCTTCACCGCTCTTCATTCAATGTCTGAAATACCACGATTAACCATGAAATATGTCAAAAAAACGTTTTATATTTATTGTGTTACTTCAAAATTGGGATATAATAAGGAAAAAAAACAATTCTTAGCCTTTTTATGCTATCTCATACCTACATGGATACATTAAAGGCAATACGGGGGAACATAATTGAAAACGAACGCAAAATCCTTCATCCCTTTCGCTGCAATCGCCACAATCCTTCTAATCAGCTATATCCTTCAAAAAGTCCCTAAAACATATGGATCAGATGATTCGATAAATGTTTATCAAAAATTCCAATCAGGCCAGCCCATTCAGTATCTCGTCATTGGCGACAGTATCGGAAGAGGATCCGGAGCTGAAAATCCTAATCTAACATGGTTCAAACAGTTAGAAAATAAGATGAATGACGCCGATGATATTCGTTTACACGGCGACTATGTGGTCCAAAGCGGATCCACCGCTTTTGAAGGCCTGTTCAAGCTTTCCCAAAGAAGGGAGCATGATCATAAAGATCTGATTTTTTTCGTTTTTGGTGAAAATGACCGCAAATATATGAATGTCGATGATTTTACCATGACATATGAGGCGTTAATGAGGAAGGCAAAACGTCTCCATCCTAATGCTGAACTATTCACAATTACAGAGAGTTCCTTGAAATATGAGGAATTTGCAACAGCCATCGGACTTTTATCAAAACATTACGGGGCAACGAATGTGGATATGCGACCAATATTCAAAAGTTCAGGATATACGGAAAAACAGCTGACCAGGGATTTGGTTCATCCAAATGGGCTTGGTTATAAATTATATGCTGATGCCATCTATGATCGGTTCCTGGATAACATCAAACGGGAAAAGGCTGTAGCCGGCCTTCCATCTAAGCTGCATGCCCGTTCTGGATTTGAATTATCGGAAATTGACCACTATGAAAAAATGAGCGGTTTCCGTCCAAGGGGCGGCTATTTCACTAGTAGTGAAAAGGGCAGTGTGATTGAATATACCTTCAATGGAAGTATGCTTGGTGTGAAACTGCTTAGAAGTCCTGATGGCGGGGAAGTGAATGTATGGATCGACGGAAATGAAGTCACGACTTTGAATACATGGTGGCCATTTGCCCGTGAAAGATATTTATTTGTCACGAATGGACTTCGTCCCGGTGCACATACTGTCCGTTTTGAGGTGACTGGCAGGACTAAAGCAATGGAACTTACCACCATTCCATATGTCCGGATCGCATCAATCATCACGGATTGAATCCCAACTGAAATTAAAATAACCCCCTATCAATTTCTGATAGGGGGTTTTCCAATCAATCAAAAAGCTTTTTGTATTCTCCGTATCCTTCTTTTTCAAGATCTTGGAGCGGGATGAATCTTAATGATGCAGAATTGATGCAATAGCGTAATCCCGAAGGTCCCGGACCATCATTGAAAACATGACCCAGATGGGAATCGGCCGTTTTTGAGCGAACTTCGATCCTTCTCATACCATAACTCGTATCGAGGTTTTCCACCACTTCCTCTTCTTTAAGCGGTTTAGTGAAGCTTGGCCAACCGCAGCCTGAATCGAACTTTTCCTTTGAAGTGAAAAGAGGATTGCCTGAAACGATATCCACATACAATCCTTCCTCCTTCAAGTTCCAATATTCATTGTTAAAGGCTGGTTCCGTTCCATTATTTTGCGTGACTTCATATTGAATCGGAGTGAGTTTCTTTTTTAATTCTTCTTTACTTTTCATTTCTTTCCCCCCAATGATGTTGTATGAATGCTTTGCGTCCTGAGCCGATCGAATACCTTTCATAATGTTCAGGTTGCTTTTTATAATAGTGCTGGTGGTATGTCTCAGCTGGATAAAACGTTTTGGCTGGTATTACCGGAGTTACAATCGGTCCAGAAAATATCCCGCTCGCCTGCAGCTTGGCCTTGGATGCTTCTGCAATTTCCCGTTGGTTTTCGTCATGATAAAAAATGGCCGTTTGATATGAACTTCCACGGTCATAAAATTGCCCGCCAGCATCTGTCGGGTCAATTTGCTTCCAAAACAACTCGATTATCTTCTCATATGGATATACACTTGGATCAAAGGTGATCTGAACGGCCTCATAATGTCCCGTGGTTTCAGAACAAACCTCTTTGTATGTGGGATTTTCCGTAGTCCCGCCTGTATAGCCAGAGATAACGGATTCGATGCCAGGCTGTTCATCGAACGGTTTCACCATGCACCAAAAACATCCACCCGCGAATGTTGCTTTCTCTAATTGCTTTGTCAAATGAAAATCCTCCTTTTTTACAAACAATCCATTGAATGCATTTTAACGCTTTTAATTTACCCTGTAAAATAATATGCCGACCGAACCATTTACTATTATGATCCATTCCCTTTTTAAAAAGGAGACACTTGCCCGAGCATATAAACATAAGATAAGACCATAATGGGAAAATGAGAGGTGTTGGAAATGAGCGATTTACTATCGTCTTATAATAAAAACAGCGATCCGCAATTGCATGATTATTATTACCATAAGCAATTGAAAAGTCTCGAAAAAACAACACAACAATGGGGATTTGAACAAAAGGATGTCCTTTTGCATGCACATGTCCGCTTTTTACATGCTGCCCCAACAGCTCCCTCATTAGATGTTTATGTAAATAGTATGCTTATCCTCAAAAGCTTCTCATATAAAGAGAACAATGGTTATTTACCACTGCCTCCTGGCAAGTGCCAATTGGAGATTTACCGCAGCGGGCAAAGCACCTTACCTCTCTTAAGCGGTAAATTGGTTTTCGAAAGCGGGTGTGCCTATACCATTGCCCTAGCACCTATCCAGGCTAATGAAACGTTGAAGATGTTACCTTTCGAGGATGATCCATTTGTTCCTCCTAATGAAGCAAAGGTTCGATTCGTACAGCTTTCAGTTGATTTACTCCCTGTGGATATTGCCGTCAAAGATGGAGATGTCGTTTTTGATCAACTCCATTTCAGGAAAGCAAGCGAATATCTTAATATTCATCCCATGATAGTAGACTTCGAAGTGAGGATCGCTGGAACAAAAGAGATCGCACTCCCTTTGCCAAACAAGGCTTTCCAAGATAATACTCCCTCAACCATTTATATAATCGGATCGAATCGGGAATCATCCACACTAGAAACATTGACGCTCTCTCCATAAGCGGATAAAAAACCAGGATGCATCGATATATTTAGATAACAAAACATAGGATAGTTAGTCTATAAAGGGCGAATCATCCTTTTTTCATGATTCACAAAATGAATAACATTAAAAAATATGGATAAAAGCCGTTAAAATGGAAATAATAAGGTAACTTGCTAACTTGTTCCTTCTAGGAGGGAGGGCTGTTATTTAATTTTATTAATAAGTTTTTTATACTGTAAATCACCATAGCCTATTGTTGGGAAGTGGATAAATAACCTGTTAATCAATTGTGATTCAGGCAGGCTTTTATTTTTAGATATATAATTTGTTACTGGATTATCTTCATTTAACATTACTAAATACATGTCTATTGCCTGATACATTACTGGCCATACTTCAATTGATGTCTTTTTATGATTGAATAATACATCTTCATATACAGTTAAATAGCTGCCTAATCTAAGTTCAGTTTGCCTTACTATATTTTCATCCTCTCTAAAACTGTTCAAGAACACTCTACCGCTATAATTGGCCTGTTCAAGGTAAGCAAGGATTGTAAGAAGGTTCATTTGGCAAAACATATCGTCACCAAACCACAAAACGATGCATTCATAATCTTTGTTAAATAGATTATTTAATGGATCAATTACCTTATCGATATAATTCTCAACTAATTCATGGTGACCTATCGCCCTTGTTTTTATAAATTCCTCATTAAAAATGCTCTTGGTAGTGGCATTTACACACATTGCTTCGTTAAATGGAGCATAGTCTGTATTTCTCAATATTTTTTTATTTTTAAATTCATCATACATGGCTTGGCCATTCAATATATGGAGTACATATTCGTCAAACAACTCTCCGTGTTGGTTTTGTATCTGATCACCCTCGATTTTTCTCGAAAAATCCATTCTGCACCACCCTATTTTTTATGAATAGTGAGCTTATTGAATGATTGAACGGCATCTGTTAAGTGGAAATTCTCTAAAGTCTGTTCTTACCTTTTAATTTATCCCAGATATTGATAAGTAATCTATATAATCATCAAAGTTTTAGGTTTTATCAACCCAAAAAAAAGAACCACGCATTTTAGACATAACTAACATGCGTGGTCCTTTTTATCATCTTATATACAACACATCTAACCTGGTCTTTGATGCATTTATCGCTATCACTGTAAGGATGATGGAATGGTCAATAAAAATGAAATGTCATCATTTTCAAGGTCAAATTCTTTCGCCTTCACCCTAATATCACTTTTCAGTTCCATATCCTGTAATGACACATAAATACTTTCGTCATTGGGACTGATGCTGACCCAATCCGGCATGTTATAACGCTCATTTATTAAATTCATTACATATGAAACAGGAAGGTTCATTTTTCCGACTGCAATTGATTTTTGCTTTAAGATCAAATCCCCATTTTTTTGGGCAATTGGTTCAAAAGTCAATTTCATTTCCACTTCACGGTTGAAGAATGGCATCTTTCCATATAACTCGACTTCATCCGTTAGATACACTTCATAGTGTATGGATCCCGTCAGCCCCTCTTTATCCAGATACTGGTTGATTAATCTTGTCAAATCTTCCCGATTCGTGTGAACTTGAAATTGGATATCTTCTTCATGGCTTACTTTGGGTATCATCTCTTTATCTTTAGTCGGCAGATTAACTAAAATCGTTACAAACAGGATGACCAGGATGTTTAGGGCTAATAGGGAAATAAACAAAGTCTTCCATTTGACATTTGTCATTCTTGGTCATCATCTCCTTTGGCACTAGCTTCCAATGTGTCCTTTCCGATAGTGGTAATATCCATATCATTATAGATTCTTGTCGCGATTAATTCATATCCGCGGTCATTTGGGTGAAAATAATCCTCGGCATACAGCAAATCTTCTTCCGAATTTTCGAAAATGTCTGCTATATCAATAAAATAGGCTGAATCATATTCTTCGATAATCTCTTTCCCGCTTTCATTCCAATCATTCATGATCATATCAAGTTCATAAAAATCTCCGAACCATTTGGAAAATGGATTATAGACGCCCACAAGATAAATTTGCGCATGATCATTTTCGGAACGAACCTTATCAAGTATCTGCCTTAATCTTTTTTCATACCCTATTTTTGCCGAATCAAACTGATTCAGTTCCAAGTCCGAGAAATTCTGTTTAAAGACCTTCATGATATCATTTCCACCGATTGTGACGACAATCGAATCAGCTTGCTTTATGTCTTCTTTAATCCTAGCTTTATCCAGTCTTTTCAATAGTTGGTCGGTCCTATTTCCACGTATTCCATGATTAATCATCTCAACGGAAGTAATCGATGGCTCTTTTTCCAGCTTATTTTGTAAATAAGGCAGATACCCGCCATTATCTTTACTGTCACCGACACCTTGAGTCAAGGAATCGCCAATCGATACGATCTTCACAGGGTCGGGAAAAAAGCTGGCAGGAATGGTTTCCTTTTTACTCAGCTCAACTATGCTTTTCTGCTGAACAGATGGCTGATTTGAGGCCGTTTCACTTTGGCCGCAGCCTGAGATCCAAACTAGGCATATGAAAAGACAGGTGATTCTGTACCTCATGGCCCTCACCTTCCTACCCATATATTATATCATGCAGAAAACGAATGATTGCAAACAATATACCTTCAATTTCATTGTACTTTTAGCTTGAGCATTCCTTCCTATACAATATGAAAAATGCAGTGAATTAAAGCTAGTCCTATAAAAATTAGCATGTACTGAGCATGCAAAATCATTCTTCACTTCCGTTGTTTCTTCAAACAAATTGCCATATTTTCACCATCGCTAAAGCTTAAATGAATTCAGTATAAAATGATGGATGAAAACAGAAAGAACAGGTCATTCAACCTGTTCAATAATTCTGTAAAATTTTAATATGCTTAATGATTTCATCAAAGGGAATATCTTGCAGACCTGTATAATCCATGATGATCTTTCCTTCTTGATCAATGAGGAAAAAGCTGGTACCATGAATCACTTGATCTTCTGCTTCAGGTTTTTTAACGATCGTTTTAAAGTTATCCAATGCAAACTGCTCGATTTCTTCCTGACCATAACCGGTCAGAAAGTGCCAATTGCCGTAATCCACATTAAACTGGTCGCCAAACCCTTTTAAAACTTCAGGTTTGTCAATTTCCGGGTCCACGGAAAATGAAACGAACTCAACATCCGTTATCCCTTCATCCTTCAATTGCTGCTGCAGCTTCGTCATATTCGAAGTCATGGGGAGACAGACGGTCTCGCAACTTGTGAATATAAAATCCGCTACCCAAACCTTTCCTTTAAGATCGCTTTTTGAGAAAGGTTTACCCTCCTGATCTATGTAACTGAAATCTTCCAGGTCCCAATTTTTAGCATCAGGTACACCATTGGAACCGCATGCTGTCAACAGCAAAAAAATTGATGCCCCCATAGCTGCCATAAGCAAATGCAGCTTTCTCATCCCTACCCCGTCCTTTATGTATAAAATATTCTGTTACTTCATTTATTCTAACAGACCATTCGTAATGAGGACAGCAACTATTTCTACGAATTAAAGACAATTGTAAAAGTAATAAAACTCCGCCAGATGCAGTTTCAATGGTTCATCCGTATCAGTCCCAATAATACATGATTGCCATGGCGCCTTCACCTGTATGGGTGCTGACAACGGCCGTTGTTGCTTCTATCTTTATATCTTGATAACCTGTTAAATCAGCAATGGCCTGGCGGACCTTATCCGCTATTTCAAGACCATTCGCATGTACAAAACCAATGCCTCTAATTTTTTTGCCCTGTGTATCTTCTTTGAATTTCTTGATGATGAACTTCACGACCTGTGACTGGCTCCTGGCTTTGGATACAGGATTCAGTACGCCATCATCCAGAAGTGCAATCGGCTTTATGTGCAGCAATGAACCGATAAAAGCAGAAACTTTGCCAATCCTTCCACCCTTAACGAGGTTATCAAGGGTTTCTATGACAATGATTAAACTTGATTGCTTTTTAATATGTTCCAATCGTTCAATTATCTCAGCTACAGATTTCCCTTCCTTCGCCATCTTCGCTGCCTCGATCACCTGAAATGACATCGCTTTTGAGATGAATTTCGAGTCAAGAACTGTAACCTTCGCTTCAGACATGCTAGCTGCGCTTTCCGCCGAGCGAACTGTGCCGCTCATGCCACCAGTCATATGTATGGAAATAATCTCGCAGCCGTCTTTTCCGAGTTCATCATATACCTCCACAAAGGTGCCTACAGCTGGTTGTGAGCTTTTGGGCAGTTCTTTTGACTGGTTCATCCTTTTCAGGAATTCTTCTTGTTCGATTTCAACCTTATCCAAAAAAGTCTCCCCATCTATACAGATTGATAACGGGACCATTTTTATATCATAAAAGTTCAGTTCCTCTGGTGTCATATCTACTGTCGAGTCTGTTACTATTTTTACTTTATTCATCATTACACATCCCTAAATTAACATATCTATTGTATTATACCTATACAAGGTACGCATTCAAACTAAAGGTTTCTTTTTCACGTGAAGTGATACTTTCTTTAGTAATGATTACACAAAAAAAGACCGTTCCATGAGCTAACCTGAACACATGCCGATTCATTCGATATTGCATGGCATTGTGTCATCTCTTTTAACGGAGAAGTTAGCTATGGAATAGTCCGCATTAAGCATTATTGAGTAAACTTTCAAAAAAAAGCTTGTTATAAACGGGCCATTTGAGTACGGATGCTAAATAATGCTTAAATGAGTAATTTTCTTTATGATCTTTATTGGCAAAAACCTTCTTAACAAACACTTCCAAACGCACGGTCAACATAAAAAAATTCGGATCACTAGGCAGTAAGACAGGTATTTCTGAAATTGTGACCTTATGTCCAAAACAATCTTTGAATTCCAAGCATTTGAACATCAAAATATCAATCCTCATTTTTAACCGATTGCTTACATTATACACAATAAATCCAAAAGTATAAATATTCAAATGTGTAAAAAAACAGATAAATCAGATTGACTTTCATAAAAAAAAGACCCATAAGGGCAAAATGCCATTATGGGCTTTTTCTTATATACCTTCCTCATAGGTGTCTTCCCGTAAGCTTTCACGTTTCACCCTTCGTTTATAGACGACTTTTGATAACGAAATACTGATTTCGTATAATAATAGCAATGGAACCATCACCATAAAGTCTGACATAAAGTCAGGCGGCGTAATCGATATCGCTATGACAACCAATACAAAGTATGCATACTTCCTTAACTTTTGAAGCACATAAGGATTTATTATGCCAAGGGAAGTCAAAAACATGGTAACGACAGGAAGCTCGAATAAAACAGCAAAAGGTATCGTCATATTAAATACGAATGAAAAGTACTTATCCGCTGTAAAACTGGTTATGAACATCCCATCGCCCAGTTCAATCAAAAATTGAAGAATGGTCGGGAAGATGACGAAATAACCGAAAGCAAGCCCTCCGATAAAAAGCAGGAAAAGTGCTGGAATATAGGCAAGGGTAGCCCTTACTTCATTTGGCATCAAAGCGGGTTTGACGAATAACCAGATTTGCAGAGCAATTACAGGTATGGTTGCCGCAATGGCTACGACACCTGAAAGCATAAAGTAAATCCAGATAATATCACTCGGTCCCAAAACCATCAGGTCAAAATCGAGATCTTTCACGAACCAATTATAAATCTCCTCAACATAAATAAAACTGGCGATAAAAAAGATCAAAAAAGCAACAGCAGTAATGATGAGCCGTTTTCTCAATTCATCGAGATGATCGATGATATTTAATTCTTTATCTTCCAAAGTTGATCACGCCTTCATCTGAAAATCCGTATCTTTGTTCCAGCATAAAGGCGCAAGACGATTGCATCTTACGCCCAGCATTCAATCATTCATGATTTTTTTGTTGTAGCTTCTTATCTTCTTCATAATCACCTTTTGTTAAATCACTCGTGGACTTTTTAAACTCACGAAGTGTTTGCCCAAAAGCACGTCCGATTTCTGGAAGTTTCTTCGGACCAAAGATAATTAAAGCCAATATTAAGATGAGAATTAGACCAGGCACTCCAATGTTCGACATGGATACATCCCCTTTGGTGTTGTAATTAGACCTACTTCGATTATAATACCATTTCCAACCATTTGAAAGGGAACTGACAATTCGTCATAGAATGGTAACAATTATCGACAGTATGCCCATATACGACTGGACAGGCAGAATAAAATGTAAAAACATAGGTATTATTCTATCCTAATTTAACATTTAATCCATGATTAAATCAATAAGTGAAATAAATTACTGTCCTTATTTACCTCCACGAAAGAGAATCCTTTCTTGTTCATCCTCTGAATAAGCCCTTCATAATCATTTTTATCTTTTAGTTCTATACCAACAAGGGCAGGCCCGCTTTCTTTATTATTTTTCTTCGTATATTCAAAACGGCTTATATCGTCATTCGGTCCTAACACCTCATCAAGGAATTCCCTTAAAGCTCCTGCACGTTGTGGGAAATTCACGATAAAATAATAAAGCAGCCCTTCATATAATAAGGATTTCTCCTTAATTTCCTGCATACGCCCAATGTCGTTATTCCCTCCGCTGACCATGCATACAACCGTTTTGCCTTTGATTTGTTCTTTGTATAAATCCAACGCGGCTACAGATATGGCCCCTGCCGGTTCGGCGACAATCGCATGCTGATTATATAAATCAAGAATGGTCGTGCAGATTTGGCCCGAAGGTACGACAACGATATCTTCCAGGTTTTCCTTACAAATCTGATATGTCAACTGTCCCACACACTTGACAGCTGCCCCGTCAACGAATGTATCTATGTTTTCTAGTTCAGAAACCTTTCCTTCCTTGAAGGAGTATTCCATCGAAGCGGCACCTTGCGGCTCAACTCCAATGCATTTCGTATTTGGGGAAACCGAATTGAAATAACTCGATACTCCGGCCATTAAACCGCCACCGCCCATTGCGGCAAATACATAGTCGATTCCATCTTCACAATCATTCAGGATTTCTACAGCCGTTGTACCCTGCCCTGCGATGACCTTTTCATCGTCAAATGGATGGATAAAGGAACGCTCTTCTTTTTCACAGCATTCCATCGCCATGGCAAATGCATCATCGAAAGTATCCCCGACTAGGACGATTTCCACATTATCCCTTCCGAATAACTGCACTTGATCGACTTTTTGCCTTGGAGTTGTAGCAGGCATATAGATTTTCCCATGGATACCTAATTGGCTGCAGGAAAAAGCTACGCCTTGTGCATGGTTTCCTGCACTTGCACAAACGACTCCATTCTTCGTCTCTTCCTCGGTCAGGCTTTTCATTTTATAGTAAGCCCCTCTTAATTTAAAGGAACGTACGTGTTGTAGGTCCTCGCGTTTTAAATAAACATTACAATCATATTTTTCAGAGAGCCTCTGATTTTTTTGTAAAGGAGTATGCAAAACGATTTCTTTCAGTTCTCTATAGGCAATTAGAATATCTTCCAATTGAATCCCCCTATTCTTAGATGCAGTCTGATTCATAACAATCCCTCATTTCCTTCCTTAATGAATTCAATCATTATAGCACTTTACTGTTATTAATGTAATTGATTTTTCTAAAAATTCTTGCTTTTGTTCGTTCCATACCAAAAAAATCCGATTATGGTCTTTTTCCCATAATCGGATTCGCACTTTATTTTTTTTGTAGAATAATAAAATCATGTGCATAACGATTCTTTTCATCGATGCTGCCTAGGTGTGAGGAAATTTTATCCCATTGATTTTCATCAATCACGGGAAAGAAAGTATCACCTTCAAAGGTTTCATGAATTTCCGTTATATACAGGTGATCGGTAACAGGAAGGATTTCCTTGAAGATTTCGGCTCCGCCAATAACGAAAACTTCCTCATCACGGTTATCTGCATACGTTTTGATTTCGGCAATATCATGTAAAACTACGCAGCCTTCCGCTTTAAAATCCTGATTGCGGGTAACGATGACATTTTCCCGGCCAGGCAGGACCCTGCCGATCGATTCAAATGTTTTTCTGCCCATGACGATCGGATGTCCCATCGTCACTTTTTTAAAATACTGCAAATCTGCCGGTAAATGCCATGGCAGTTCATTGTTCTTACCTATCACACGATTTTGATCCATAGCCACTATCAACGATATCATATGCTAACCTCACCTTTTATATGGGGATGGGCTTCGTAATTTTCCAAAACGAAGTCCTCGAAGCTAAAGTCAAAGATATTTTTCACATCTGGATTGATTTTCATGATTGGCAATGGTTTGGGATCACGCGTCAACTGCAGTTCCACTTGTTCAAGGTGGTTAGAGTAGATGTGGACATCCCCGAAAGTATGTACAAATTCGCCAACTTCCAAATCACACACCTGGGCGATCATCATCGTTAAGAGCGCGTATGAAGCTATATTAAAAGGAACACCTAAAAAGACGTCCGCTGAACGTTGGTATAGCTGGCATGAAAGTTTTCCATCAGCGACATAGAATTGAAAGAAAGCATGGCAAGGCGGCAAGGCCATTTCGTCCAGTTCCCCAACATTCCAAGCACTGACTATCAACCTTCTTGAATTTGGATTCGTTTTTATTTGTTCGATCAATTCACTGATTTGGTCGATTTGCCTTCCATCAGCCGTTCCCCAAGAACGCCATTGATGACCATAAATCGGACCTAATTCCCCATTTTCATCCGCCCATTCATTCCAAATCCGCACACTGTTTTCCTGAAGGTAGCCAACGTTTGTATCTCCCTTCAAAAACCATAATAATTCATGGATAATCGCTTTTAAACTAACTTTTTTCGTTGTAAGTACAGGGAATCCATCTTTTAAATTGAATCTCATTTGATATCCGAAGGTGCTGATCGTTCCTGTTCCCGTACGATCACCTTTTTGCGTTCCATTTTCAAGTACATGCTTACATAAATCTAAATATTGCTTCATGATAAACCACCTTTTCTACATTCATTCTCCTTATTTTAACGTATTATTGCCCAATGTTTAATCTAATTGTTTAATAAAATTATAAGTCTCGGGCGCTTTTAGTCTAAGCAATTGATTTTGTTCATTGTTCACATAAAACATGGCAAACGTTTCTGCAAAGTATTCCTCAGGGTAATTGGAAAAATACGTCTGTCCAGGAAACAGCCCATCCACTTCCTTACCCCAAATCTTCAAATAATCCATGTCTTCACGGATTCCATCAAACACTATATTATCAATTGAATGCCCCAGCTCATGAAGCTCCAAATTAACGGAGCCATGGCCCTTGCCCTTGTCACTTGCCCCGATTTTAACCAATACCGTATGTGATCCGCCCATACCGGGCACATCATCCCATGTTGTTTCTTTATTCAAATAACCACGCGGCGTTTTCCCCTTTAATTTGGCCGCGGATTGATTTTCCGTAATATCACCATCAAATAGTTTGATCCTCACACCACTTTCAGCAGTTTTCACTAATAGGGAATGAGGCAGTTTATTAATGGTGCCAGCAATTTTGAGTGCTTCCCTTTCATCGAATTCCTCTTCCGGAAATAAAAATATCCTTTGCATTTCTTTATTCCCCTTAAAAAGTTCAGACTGTCTTAGAAGATTATCTTTGTTTAAATTACGCCATTTTACCCCTTCATCCTTCGCTAACGTATAGGAGAGCATTGAGAGTAAAAAGACAAATAATGCAAGTATGGATAACCATTTCTTTCTTTTCACACTATTCTCCCCCTTCTTCTTCTCATTATCGTTAAGAAAATATAAGTAAATGACAATCTATAAACCTTACATACTATTATATTAGTATAACATATTGACCTAGCGTAAAAAATCTATGTTTTTTTGGTATTTTGGGTTGTACATTCATTCGGGGAAGAACAATTGATCCAGTCTTTTCATATATCAACAATATATAATCGTAAAAGGTTTAAGGTGATCACATGGAAACCAACAATAAAAAAGCCATCTTGGATGAACACCGTGAACTTGCTGAAGAAGTCCTTGATATCTACAGTTTAAAAGTGTTCATCATTCTCGATCTTTTTCTGTTCTCCATTTTCTTTGGCATACTGCTGCATCCGTTAATGTCTTCTCCTTGGCTTACCTTTTTATTGCCTTTACTTTTTTTCACTACATTTACCGGCCTTCTTCAGTTACTTGATATTTTCCTAAAAAAAAGCTGACATCAAAGATGTCAGCTTTAGACTGTATACGTATTCGAAGAAAAGGCATTCTACCTACAATAATTCCCCAAAAGAATTTCCAGTTGTTTTCAGATATCCCCTTCCTTTCCGCCGACTGTCTTCCAAGCTTCAACAAAGCAAGCTTCCAAGGGTTCTCGGCTACCCAGTTATTCTACAGGATTGTCGCAAATTTCTTCAATCTATTTAGGGTTTCATCCGAATAATCATGTAAAAAAACAAGTAGGATAATCAAGTGTCCAATAAAAACATGTTCAGGATGAGACCGAACCTCTTTTGCCGACAAACAGCCGACATCATTTTTGATGTAAGCTGTTTGTAATTGTGTTCAACCATGTTCCTTGAGCTTTTTCCCTTTCTTCAAATGAAATACGATCGTGGTGCCGAAAATCAGCAAAATAAAGGCAAAAAAGATCGAAGACGGGATTTCGATCCCTGCAACGGCAATTAGCATTTTTATAGCAATGAATCCGATAAGGACATATGCGGCAGTTTCCAATTCAGGAACCTTATCTATCAATTTTAGAAATAACCCTGCCACTCCCCGCATCATCAAAACACCAATCATCCCGCCTGTCAATAGGACCCAGACTTTTTCACTCACCCCGAATGCGGCCAAGACACTATCGACGGAAAATGCTATATCCATCAATTCCACTGCTGCAACCGTTCCCCATAATGTACCAAACATCCGGATCAATAAGCTGTTTTTACTCATTCCCTGGATATCTTCATCAATCCCAGCTTGTTTCTTTCTTTTATTCCTAAAGTATTTAAACGAGAGCCAGCCGAGGTAGGCTGCTCCAATCACCTTCACCCACCAAAGCTTAATGAGGAAAACACCGATTCCTATCGCAATGAATCTAAAAGCGTAAGCACCTAATAAACCATAAAAAAGGGCTTTTTTCCGTTGTTTTTCAGGAAGGTGCCTGACCATTACAGCTAATACAAGAGCATTATCCGCTGATAGTAATCCTTCCATTAATACGAGCGTTCCAATCAATCCCCAGCTCACCGGGTCGGATAAAACCTCCACCCACATATGCCAATCAAAAAATTGGGCATACGTTTGCATGATGTTATTAAATAACTCTGACATGATAAAGACTCCTCTGCTACTATAACAGCAAAATTAGAAAACCTTTTAAAATAACATTGTTCCCCGTTATAATAAAAACTCTACTTTTATTTGAACACAAAATAAATACGTTGCAGTACAACGTATCATTCGATGCTTATTAGAAATTCATTTTCATTTCATCATACTCTTACATTTAAATAAAATCAACGAGACCAACCACTAGGATAGCCTTTGTTTACTCGTCCACTCTGGCGGCGTATTTTTATCCCAATATATTTTCCCGATATTATAATGGGTGGCAAATGAATCATGATGGGTATGATAGTGAAAATCGAACCAATACCCTTCCAGTGGAGGATTTTCCTGCCTGACATGGAATCTAATGATATCCTTTCCGCTCATTGAATCATAAATATGAAATATCTTCTCGGCCCTGCCTGCACTAGGCTGCTCAGTGATGGTTAATTGCTGCAATTTTTCATCTGGAAATTGTGCAGCCATTTCTGTAATCGCTTCTTCCATTTTTGGTAATATGGCCATTTTGAACTCATCACCAATTTTAGGATTGATCTTTTCGCCAAATTTCATAAATGCGTTTTCCTCTGCCTTATTCAGAATTCCCGATAAAAATTCTTCCCGGTTGAATTCTGCCTCAAGTTCAGTTGAATTCTGCGAAGGAAGATAGGCTACCCCCTCTTCCTCCACTATTCCTTTTTTAGTATTCTTTAACGAATCGGCTTCCGCAAGCCACGCCAGATCGGAAGGAGTGACAAGACCAAACGTCAAAACGGATACTAAAATGACGAGACTTTTCCTGAACCAAACCGCTGCTTTCAACTCACACTCCCCCTCCTTTTTTGTATTGTCTTTATATTTAGTATACTTTTATTTATTGGTAATTACGAATATATAGTTACCCATGTTTTAAAAATAAAAAAAAAGGATAAATACCTATATAAACCTTATGAGCCCGAACTTTCTCATTAAATATCAACAATTTTACATATTAATGAAGGATTTTGACGATTTTTGGAGAACTTAATTAGATTCAAGTCTTATTAAGGAGGGTCTTATATGGCTACGACTGCCATGGTGGCTTTATGTCTTGTAACATTAGCATTTTTCGTATATTTATCATTTGCTGATTAAGAATAAATAAATACCTACGAAAAATCTCCTTGTCATTCGTCTACAATGACAAGGTTTTCTTTTCTTTCAATCATAAGCCTTACCTTTTGGCAGATAAAAGGAGGAATCATTTTGGAAAACAACTATGAACTCATTAAAGATAAGGATTACAAAAGGGAAACAGATAAGGGGAACGCCGGAATGGTCGTTACAGCTCATCCTGTAGCCACTTCCATTGGGGAAAAAATATTACGTGAAGGTGGAAATGCGGTCGATGCTGCGGTTGCCATCCAATTTGCCCTAAATGTTGTGGAACCCATGATGACTGGTATAGGAGGTAGTGGTTTCCTTATGGTATATAACGCTAAGGATAAGGAAACGAAAATATACGATGGTCATGTAAGGGCACCTAAAGCCGCTCATCGAGACATGTTTCTTGATGATAAAGGGGAGGTCATCCCATTTAAAGAAAGATCAATCAAAGCTACAGCGGTTGGGATTCCTGGAATACTGAAAGCCATGGATGAAGCACTCAACGAACATGGGAGCAAGCCATTAGCTGACCTCATCGAGCCATCCATTGAATTTGCAGAAAAAGGAGTTCCCGTCAATTGGGTTCTTTGCGATGCTCTTAAAAATTTTGAATATCGATTGGGTGATGAAGCGCGTAAGTTCTTCATGCCAAATGGTAAAGCGTATCAAGATGGCGATCTGCTCATAAAAGAAAAACTGGCGAATACCTATCGGATATTACAACGTGAGGGCATTTCCGCTTTTTATGAAGGTGAAATCGGAGAGGGCATCATTTCCTGCATACAGGAACTTGGAGGGTTCATGGAGCTTTCAGATTTAAAGGACTATAAAGCTACAATCGATGTACCCATGTATGGGACTTATAAAGATTATCTAATTGCATCATCGAATGCCCCAAGTGCAGGCGGATTCACGGTCATCCAAATCCTGAAAATATTGGAGAGCTTCCATATAGAACAATATGATGTCCGTTCTTGGGAAAAATATTATTTAATAGCAGAAGCTATGCGACTGGCATTTACAGATAAAAAGGCATTTCTCGCTGATCCTGAATTTGCCGAATTGCCATTGGCGGGTCTCATGCATGATGATTATATAGCTAAACGCCGCTCATTCATTAATTTCAAAACAAGAAATAATGCAATTGACTTCGGAAACCCTTGGATTTATGATTCCGTGAAACAAAGGGAAGTCATTCCGCAGCCTTATGAAGAAGATATCAGTGAAACGACACACTTCACTGTCCGTGACAGATGGGGTAATATCGCAGCATGCACATCTACAGTGGAACATCCATTCGGATCAGGGATCATGGTTTCCGATTATGGTTTCATGCTGAATAACGAGCTGACTGATTTCGATTCCATTCCAGGCGGCATGAATGAAGTTCAGCCCAATAAGCGCCCTGTCAGCTGTAAAAGCCCTACCATCATCTTTAAAGACGGTGAGCCGATTCTGACGTTAGGTTCACCTGGTGGACCGACCATCATCAGTTCAGTCGTACAAACAATCATTAATGTACTCGATTTAAAAATGGATTTGAAAGCAGCCATCGAGGAACCAAGAATTTTCACTCCAATGGGCCCGCATATTGAATGGGAGCCTGGAATGGATATGGCTAGCAAAGGCCACTTGGAAGCGATGGGCTTCGCCTTTAATGATGTCCCCCATTCTATAGGGAATGTCCAAGCGATTCAAATCAACCCCGATGGCTCGAACTATGGTGCTGCAGATTCTAGTCGAGAAGGCTGTGCCATGGGTCTTGATGAAACAGATTATACATCGTGATCACTGGATTGAATGAAGCCAAAATGGAATTTGGATGTTTTTCTCCTTATTACCTCAAATCCAAATTCCTCAAAGCGGGTGCTGCGAAAATGGTCTTTCAACACGACTCTCTTGCTTGCAACCCGCTTGGCTTCCTTCATTATGTCGACAGATAAATCCTTACCTACCGCAAAATGAGTCAGTCCCCTGATTCCATTCGATTCCTGAATCGTTTCTTCAAACATGGGATCGAAATATACAACATCAAAATGATTATCCGGAAATGTTTTCAAAATTTCGTAATGATCACCGTGCATGACCTCAACTCTTCGCATCGCAAAAATCATCTTTTCTTCTGCTTGCTCCCATGTCTTCACCCCATGGTCCACGAGCAAGGCCAAGTATTGATTTCCTTCCAATGCGACAACCTTTCCATTTTCACCCACTGCGAAACTTGCGACTATCGCATCCGAGCCCAGACCCATGGTACAATCAAGCACAGTGTTCCCTTCATTTATATCTCCGGCAATGAGAAATGGGTCACTCTCTCCGCGCATTATTCTTTTTATACGGATCATCGCTAGGTTCGGGTGAAAAAAGAATGGTTCTTTTTCCTGGTATCGGTATAACTCCATCCGTTTTTTACCAAAAACAAGGCAATCATCTTCATTCTGTTCCGCTTGGATATCTCTGACAGATTTTTTTCTTCTGGCTATAAAGGGGATTTGTAATTCTTCAGCTAGCCTTTTGGCTAATATCATCGTTTCTTTATCGGCTTTTCCTACTGTTGTGACAAACATGTATCCTACCCCTTCATACTCTCTAAAATTTGAAAAGAATGCCCTGTTTCCAGGGCATTCCGTTTCATCACTTATTTACTTGACTGAACGCCGCCAATAAATTTTCCATGATAGCTTCCATTGGCTGACCTTCTATATCATGGCGTGGAATGAAATGTACGACTTCTTTGCCCTTTAAAAGAGCCATGGATGGTGAAGAAGGTTCTATTCCATCGAAGTATTCCCGCATTTTAGCTGTCGCTTCCTTATCTTGTCCGGCAAATACAGTTACCAAATGATCTGGCTTAGTGTCTGCTTGGAGTACGGCTTGAGTGGCAGCTGGACGGGCTAACCCGGCAGCACAGCCGCAAACTGAATTCACGACCACAAGTGTTGTACCCTCTACCGATTCCATAAAGCTTTCAACCGCTTCAGCGGATTCCAACTCACCAAAACCTGCTTGCACCAGTTCCGCGCGCATTGGTTTCACCATTTGTTTCATATATTCATCATATGCCATCGACATAAAAAAACCTCCTTGGTTACAATTCTTCAATTAGTATAATCATACTATATTCCTTAGCGCATATGCAAAAATGACGCTTAAAGCTTTGTAAAATTTCAATGTTCACTAAAAAAACATGGAGTCAGAATCCACTTTCATTCTGCCCCCATGTTGTAATTTTCTTTTTACCTTAAACTTTCATCACGCCGCCTGAGCTGGCATTCGTCACAAGTTTGGAATAACGTGCTAAATAGCCTGTCCTGACTTTTGACTCGAAGCCTTTCCAATTAGCTTTGCGTTTTTCAAATTCTTCATCGGAAATTTCCAATTGGATTTTACGATTATTCAAATCCAGTTCGATGATATCTCCATCTTCAACAAAGGCAATCGGGCCTCCCTCAGCTGCTTCAGGGGATATATGACCAATGCTGATGCCTCGGGATGCGCCTGAAAAGCGGCCATCCGTGATTAAACCGACTTTCGCTCCAAGTCCCCTTCCGACGATTTGGGAAGTGGGTGCCAACATTTCCGGCATACCCGGCCCTCCTTTTGGCCCTTCGTAACGAATGACCACTACATTCCCCTCTTTTACTTTTCCAGTAATGATTCCTGAAAGTGCATCTTCCTGGGAATCGAAACAAATGGCAGGACCCCTGTGGTAGCCACCAACTGATTCGTCAACCGCCCCTACTTTTACGATGGAGCCTTGAGGAGCAAGGTTACCAAATAATACCGCAAGCCCGCCACGCTCAGAATGCGGATTATCTAACGGATGGATTACATCCTTGTCCAATATTTCACAACCGGCAACATTTTCGCGGAGCGTCTTACCTGAGACGGAAAGGCAATCCCCATTAAAGGCACCTGGTTTTTTGAGTAACTCATTAATGACGGCACTTACACCACCGGCATTATGTACATCCTCAATATGATAATCGGAGGCCGGTGCGATTTTCGCTAGATGCGGTACCCGGTTAGCTATTTCATTTATGCGTTCCATAGGATATTCAAAACCTGCTTCATGTGCCAATGCAAGTGTATGAAGAACAGTGTTGGTCGAACCGCCCATCGCCATATCCAATGCAAAGGCATTATCAATTGCATCAATCGTTACGATATCACGAGGCTTAATATCTTGTTTGATTAACTCCATCAATTGTTTTGCCGATTTCTTAACGAATTCCTTACGTTCCTCGGCTACCGCCAAAATCGTACCATTTCCCGGAAGCGCAATTCCTAAGCCTTCTGCCAGGCAGTTCATGGAGTTTGCCGTGAACATTCCTGAACAAGAACCGCAAGTAGGGCAGGCAACTTGCTCGATTTCCTGCAAATCTTCTTCATTGATATTACCTGCTTGATAAGCGCCCACACCTTCAAAAACGGATGTTAAAGAAAGGGATTTACCGTTTTTGTCTTTTCCTGCTTTCATGGGTCCGCCGCTTACGAATATTGTTGGAATATTGACACGAAGTGCTGCCATCATCATTCCCGGAGTTATTTTGTCACAGTTTGGAATGCAAACCATGCCGTCAAACCAATGTGCTGATACAACAGTTTCCACGGAATCCGCGATGATTTCACGACTTGGCAAAGAATAGCGCATACCAATATGACCCATTGCAATTCCATCGTCTACCCCAATCGTATTAAATTCAAAAGGAACACCGCCAGCTTCGCGAATCGCTTCCTTCACTATTTTCCCGAATTCCTGAAGGTGGACATGACCTGGAACGATATCGATGTATGAATTACAAACCGCGATGAACGGTTTACCGAAATCTTCTTCTTTAACCCCTGCTGCCCGCAACAGACTTCTATGTGGAGCTCGATCGACCCCTTTTGTAATCATGTCACTTCTCATATTTGATGTAGACATTTGTTGTACCCCCAATTTCCACTAAAATGATTCAATATAATATAATTTTTAGTATACTCTAAAAATTCTAACATATTTACATACAAATGCAACCATTCAATACAAAATATCTACAAAAATCATTTTACTAAAATAATAGAGTGCAAATTCATATCTCAAAAACTTCCTAATGAGGAGAAATTAGACACTTTGAAGGTTTTGAACTGCAACCTAGGAGAACATTCGACAAATGACTTGACAATCCGCTTCAAAAATAAAAAGGCATGCAGATTAAATTATCCGCATGCCTTTTGCTTGTAACCATAGATTCCATAAAGTTATTCCCATTAAATCTCACTTGTCATTCGCTTGTCTTGATTCCGTCATTTGTTTCCAAACCGAACCTTTTGCTTCTTCCCCATTTTCTATACGGTCAATGGCCATCTTAACCTGCAGGGCCACTTCGAATTCAGGATCCTGTTCCGCTTGCTTAAGATAAGGGAGGGTCGTTTCATTTCCCACTTCATATAAAAACATCGCCGCCCTCCATCTAACCAATTTATTTTTATCCGAAAGTGATTGAGACATTTCTCCCATCGCTTCTTCAAAGCCTAGATCGGATAAACAATCCCCAGCCGTACGTCTTACGGCTGCACTTTTATCTTTCAATGCTTTATACAAGCTCGGAAGCACTTTTCTATCTTCGATCATTCCCAAGTATACAACCGCGAGCCTTCGAATGGAGACCTTACTATCCGAGAGTGCCATGTCCAATACGGGTATATCATCAATCGTGGGATCTTCCATTTGTTCTAATGCCTGATAACGCTTTTCCCAGCTTTCATCATTCAGCATTTCTGCAGTCAGTTTAATTTTTGGCCGTTTCAAAATTGTTTCCTTCGTATCCACCATCTCTTTTGCAGCGGCTACCAGCCGATTAATTCGTTCTTCCGGGTAAGCTGCAATCAACTCATCGGATACTTCCTTCACGATATCTTCCATATCCCCATATCTTACGCCATAATCCTTCCATTTTCGAAGCAGGACTACATTGTCATCTTCTTTTTGGGCAGCGGAAATGCCCTTTATGAAATAATCCGGTAAGGCAAAACGTTTTTCTTGTTGGCTATCACTTGCTTTAATTTGCATCGGAATGCCCTTGAATTGTTGAATGGCAACAGTAACTTCACCGTAATGCTCATTTAATGCCGTTTGTTGATTTTGTTCTTCGGTTTTTTCCCCGAAAACCTGACGGATTTGGACCAAGATATCTTTCCAATCATATTTCGCATTTCGCTCAACGGCTAAGAAGTCCGCAACATGATATACCCCTTTCACTCCCTCGATCGTAAATAAATCTTTAATCAGCTGGGGTGCTTGGTCAGCTTGATCTTTCTTATAATTATTGCTTTTACCGGCTAATAATTCTTCAGTTAAATTGATTTTCATTGTATTCGGACTTGGTGTAGGTTCTATCGATTTGATTTTCAATGCATTTCTCTCCTTTTACAAGACGTTTCCATGTACTAGATATTATCACATCGGCAACAGATTCTCATGCAATTGAGATTGGCTAAAAAAAGACCGGTCCAGGTTTACTCCCTTGGACCGATCTTTTCGCTCATTCCTCTTCCAATTTTTCCGCTAAATACGTCCATCTTTCCATCAAATGGTCTAATTTATCCGTTAGTTCTTTTTCTTCTTCAAGCAGCAGGCGGACTTTTTCAAAATCGCTTCCCGCTGCCGACATTTCTGATGTTATGTCTTTTAGGCGCAGCTCGACCCTTTCCATGTTCCCTTCTATCTCTTCCCATTCCTTACTTTCCGCATAAGTTAGTTTTTTCTTTTTCTTTTCGGTCCGGTTCATCTGAGGTTCTGGTGCTTTTACTGGCACGGCCTCTTCAGTCTTTTCTTCCAAGAACTCTGAATAACTGCCATAATAGAAATCAATTTCAGCTTTATTCTTGAAAACAAGAAGCTGATGGCACGTCTTATCCAGGAAATACCTATCATGTGAAACAGTAATGACTACACCTGCAAACGTTTCTAAATAATCCTCCAGAACGGTCAAGGTTTGCGTGTCCAAATCATTTGTCGGTTCATCCAAGAGCAGGACATTAGGTGCCGACATCAAAATGTTAAGAAGGTATAAACGCCTTTTCTCCCCTCCGGACAGCTTGCGAATAGGCGTCCCATGAGAGCCCATTGGAAATAAGAACCTTTCAAGCATCTGCGCAGCCGATATGAAACTGCCATCTTTAAGGGCGATTGAATCCGCCGTTTCCCGAATATACTCGATCATGCGCAAATTCTCATCCATATCGACGCTTTCTTGCGTATAGTACCCTATTTTCACGGTTTGCCCTTTTTCCAGGTTTCCTTCATCTATCGATTCCCGTCCGGCCAGGATATTCAACAAGGTTGATTTTCCACTTCCATTATTACCGACGATCCCAATTCGATCACCCGGTTTGAAGAGGAAGGAAAAATGGCTGATGATGGTTCGATCACCGAAGGATTTAGAAACATCCTGCATCTCGAGTACCTTTTTCCCAAGGCGGGCACCGCTTAATTCCATTTCCAGGTTCTCGGTTTTCTGCTTATCCTTTACACCTGATTCCAATGTTTCGAAGCGTTGGATCCTGGCCTTTTGTTTCGTTGTACGGGCCTTTGCGCCTCTACGGATCCAGGCCAGTTCTTTTTTGAATAGACTTTCCTTTTTCGATCTTTCAGCCGATTCGTTTTCTTCACGAACGGCCTTTGATTCTAAATAATCCGCATAGTTTCCTTTGTATTCGAAAAGCTGCGTTTGGGCAATTTCCCAAATCTTATTGGACACGCGATCAAGGAAATATCGATCATGGGTCACAAATAATACGGACTTTTGATATTTCCCCAAATATTCTTCAAGCCAAGTGATGCTTTCAAAATCGAGATGGTTCGTAGGCTCATCCAAAATCAATAAATCAGGGGTCTCAATCAAGGTTTTTGCCAGGGCCGCACGTTTTTTTTGGCCACCTGACAGTTCACCCAATTTCCTTGAGTGATCAGGAAGACCAAGCTTGGTCAGTATCGTTCTGGCATTGGCGCTTACATCCCATGCACCAAGCGTGTCCATATCCTGTTGCTGCTTTAACAACCGGTCCTGAATTACGCTATTCTGTGGATCTACCTGAAGTTGAACGAGCGTTTTTTCATACTCCTTAATCAACGAAAATACAGCTGTCGAACTTTCATACATATATTCCATGATCGTCAATTTCTCATCAAAATGCGGATCTTGGGATAGATAGGAAATCGTGTAATCATTCGGATGGTCCTTCGTTCCTAAATCACTGTCTTCCAAGCCTGCGATGATATTCAATAATGTCGATTTGCCGGTACCGTTTATACCGACGATCCCGATTTTTTCCCCTTCGGTAATGGAAAAAGTGACATCTTTAAAAAGCAGCTTTTCCCCTTGGGTTTTCATTACATGTTCCATGCTAAAAACTTTCATAATCGTACATCCCATTCCTTATTAAATTCCTCTAAAAATCCAACCATATATTCATGCCTTTCACTTGCTATCTTCTTGGCTGTACAAGTATTGAGCATATCTTGCAAACGCAATAATTTTTCATGAAAGTGATGTATGGATGAGCTTTTGCCACTCCTGTATTCCTTCTTGGTCATGTTTTCCCTTATTGGCAATGAAGGATCATACATAAGTTGTCCCTTTTTTCCGCCAAATGCAAATGTCCTGGCAATGCCAATGGCACCAATTGCATCCAAGCGGTCCGCATCCTGAACAATTTCAGCCTCGATCGAAGGAAGCTTCAACTGCCCTGCACTAAATGAAATTGTATGGATGATCTGTTTGATGGCATCAACACTATCAAGATCCAACTTTATTTCATCAAACCAATCGTCAAGCTTTTCCCAGCCTTCAGCGGCTTCCTGGTTTAGTTTATCATCCGGGATATCATGAAGCAGGGCCGCCAATTCAATGATAAACTCATTTCCTTTTCGTTCTTCTTTTGCAATATGTAAAGCCAGCTTACGAACACGATCGATATGGAACCAATCATGGCCGCTGGCATCAGAATTCAATTGGTCATATACATACTTCTCCGTCAATTCAATCATCTTTTGTTTCATATCACCACTCCATGTCCCTTCTATTTTACCATGGTTCTCAATAATGGTGTGCTTTAATCTTCATTGAACCAACTGATCCCAATCGTCTGTTCACCGGTATGCACGCCGATGGCACTGCCAAGTGGGGATATATGGATCAACACATGAGGAAATTCTTCGGCAATCATCTTTTTCCATCTTTGTGCCTCCTCCAACACTGCACCATATAATATGGTGCATTCTTTTACTTTTCCCGCTTCGACTGATCTGCGAAAGTCAGTGAAGATCTGTTTTTCCGCTTTTTTAAGGTTCCGAGGTTTAGATTTAGTATGAAGCACACCATTTTCGATTGAAATGATGGGTTTAAAGCTCAATAGGCTTCCCAGAATATACTGTGCGTTCGATAACCTGCCGCTGCGATGCAGCTGATCTAAAGAACCGATTAATACATAAGTTTCATGGTTTTCAGCATACATTTTCGTTTTGACGAAAGCCTCATTGATGGAATCGCCATTATCAATATAATGCATGAGCTTTTTCAAGATTAATAGCATTGGAAAGGAAATAAGTAACGTATCAAAAACGTCAACAGGAATCGACACCATTTTTGCTGCCTGCCTGCTCGAGGAAACGGTCCCGCTCAATTCACTTGAAAGATGTACGGCTATGATTCGATCATAGCGTTTTTCAAGCTCCTTATATAACTCTTGGAATCTGCCGACCGAAGGCTGTGACGTAGTGGCGGTGATTTTTTCCTCACCCATCCGCCGGTATAATTCCTCAGGTAATAAGTCGACACCATCTTCATATTCCTTCCCATCAATGATGACGACCATCGGAACGACGTATACATGTTCATTCAATGATAATTCTTCGTCCAGAGTTCCCGTACTATCTGTTACCCATGCTATTCGTTCCATGGTTTCCCCCCTCATTAGTGTCTTCTATATATATTCAACATTCCAACCATCTGTCCCCTTTTGGATGCATATAAATATCTTACCTCATAAAAAAGAGTCCAACTGGAGATTCCGCTGGACTCAATATCATTCTTCATAATAATTTTTTTATATCCTCTTCCATTTCCAGGGGTTTTGTTTTAGGTGCATACCGGCTCACTATATTTCCATTCCGATCAATCAGGAACTTTGTAAAATTCCATTTTATCGATTTGGACCCCATCACTCCAGGAGCATTTTCAGTCAGGTAGCTGAATAAGCGATGGGCTTCCTTACCATTGACATTCACTTTTGCAAACATCGGGAATGTTATACCAAGATTCAATTTGCAGTATGAATCGATTTCCAGATCATCACCCGGCTCTTGATTCAAAAACTGATTACAAGGAAAACCAAGCACGACAACCCCATCCTCTTTATATTGCACATACAGGCTTTGCAAATCATCATACTGTGGCGAAAAACCGCATTTGCTCGCGGTATTCACTATAATCATCACTTTCCCTCTATATTCCTCAAGCGAGATGGTTTCTCCATTGATTTTATTGACTTCAAATTCGTAAATGGACATGTATGATCTCTCCCTTTAGTATGATGATTCATTTTACCGTATTTAAAGGTAGGTTTACCAACTTTTATCCCTTTCCTATCATCCTTGAATCTTAACTGCCTGTATGGATTGGATCAAATACTCCACCATGTCTTCCAAATCATCCATTTGCTCTTCTTTTACAAGCCTTCCAAATGAAACTTTATATATAGAAGAAGAAACGTGTTGCATTTTTTTACTGACCGTATCGCTTGTCGTCACTGTAATGATTCTCTGATCTCCCCAAATTTTTTCCAGATCATTCAACAATTGTTCTTCATTCACTTCATCGAGTTTTTTGGGAAAAGTAATGAAAATATCGACCGTGCAGCCCGTATGCGTATCATCAATAGCTGCATCGAGTAACTCCGAACTTAGGTTCTTAAGTGATGCCTGTAACTCGATGGCACCGCTAATTGAAACAGGTGCGATTGATTTTTTCAATTCCATCTCAATCTTATATGATCTGGACATAGTCGAGAGATTCACTATATCATCACGTTTTATGACCAATATATCTCCAATGAAGTCACGATCGTAAACCGCTCCTTCCAATACCACTTTCATGTTTTCAAATGCTGTAGGATCAAACAATCTCCAAACACCTCTCCAAGTTCATAGTTTATGTATTCATGATGTACCCATTTTACCATTCCCGGAACATTTCCTTCGGGTTTTACAAGAAATTATTAAAATAGCTTTTCTATTCAATAATTTTCTATATAATTAAAATATTATGATTTTTGAAGAAGGAGGCTAATCATGCCAATCAGAATTCCGGAACAACTGCCAGCAAAAGAAATTTTAGAACAGGAAAATATCTTCGTAATGGATGAGGAAAGAGCTACCAATCAAGAAATCCGTCCATTGAATATATTAATTTTAAACCTAATGCCAGAGAAAGAAAAAACGGAGGCCCAGTTACTTCGCTTTCTTGGCAATACTCCCATTCAAGTAAATATATCATTCCTGCGCTTGAGCACACATGAATCAAAAAACACAAGTAAATTTCATTTAGATCAATTTTACAAATCATTTAATGATATCCGCACAAAGAAATATGACGGCTTGATCATTACAGGCGCTCCAGTAGAAAAGCTGGAATTTTCCGACGTTAATTATTGGGAAGAACTGCAAAGCATCATGAACTGGTCAAGTGAAAATGTCACTTCCACCCTACATATTTGTTGGGGGGCACAAGCTGCCCTGTACCATCATTATGGAGTTGGCAAATACGAACTTCCTGAGAAATGCTTCGGGATATACACCCATGAAGTCCTTGAACCGAATGAAAATCTAGTCCGAGGATTCGATGATTATTTTATGGCCCCTCATTCTCGCCATACGGATATTGACTACCAAAAATTAGTTAACCATCCGGAACTGAAGGTTCTCGCACAGTCCGATCAAGCTGGTGTATTGATTGCCGCTTCAGTTGATGGAAAAAGAATTATGGTTACCGGCCATTTCGAGTATGATGCCGATACCCTTGGTGAAGAATACAAGCGCGATAGGGAGCGTGGAATCAATACGCAACTTCCTGAAAATTACTTTCCTGATAACGACCCGACCAAGGTACCACTTCACCGCTGGAAGAGCCATTGCAGCCTGATGTTCTCGAATTGGCTGAACTATTATGTTTACCAATCAACCCCTTATGAGTGGGATTGAAAGGGTAAGAAAAAAGAAGCTTTAACATTTAAGTGAATCGTTTACTGGCAGCCACTTTGCGATTATCATGGGGAAACAACCTGAGTTTCTGACTCAGGTTGTTTTTTTCATGATTCCTTGTTCCCGAAATAAACCTCTTCAAATGGTTGGACTACCACAAATCCTTGACCTTCGAATTTCATTTGAACGGATTCTCCGCTTCCTCTTCCAAAAAACGACTTCAGTGAAACATCCGTTACGAATTCAGGCTGCAATTCCCCTGACCAAGCCACTGTGGCATTCGGGTCCGTGTAGACCGGATTCCCATGTTCCACCATTAAAGTAAGCGGCTCATAATGGGAAGTGAATGCGACCATGCCTCTACCCTCGAGCCTTACGTTGAACAATCCACCCGCCAATAACCCAGCAATGCGCCTCATCATTTTTATATCCAGTTGAATCCCCGGCTCAAATGCAAGTAAATCATTTCCGTTAACACAAATCGATTCACCATCTAACTGTATAATGGAAATCTTCTTTCCTTGATCCGCGACGTATAGCTTTCCGTTTCCAGTCGCTTTCATCAAAGATGCACCCTCACCTGTCAAAGCCTTTTTGAAAAGTTTACCAAGACCATGCTCCAAGATACCTTCCCGCTCGAATTTAATATGGCCGCGATAAGAAACCATCGTCCCCATTTTTGCCCAGATCTGCTGTTCCAAATTAATCTCCAAAATTCGTTCCGTTTCAAGTTCGAATAAACCTTGCCCTTTATCCTGTTGCTTCGTCTTTTCAACGAATTGATCGATTTGATACTTCTCCATCACTGCCCCACCTCTTTTTGTAGGAGGAAAAGCCACATGAACGATACAGCTTGCTTTAACTCCTTTGAAAAATGCCCGAGTTTTGTATAGTCCACCCCCCTCTTTCCAACGCCGGTATCAGCCACTGCCTTCCATCCGGTTTCTAAAGCCATTTTTTCAAATTCCCAAGGCTGCATTGTATTCATGATGACTTTATCTCCTAATAACCGTTGAAAACTGAATTTTTTTCGTGGTTCAGCTGTTGGACCAAGTATACCAAAACAAGCATAACCGCCAGGCTTCATTACCCGTTGAATTTCCTTCATCACCGTTAATGGTTCACCCGTATATTCCAAAGAATTGATGACCATTGCCGCATCCATTTCTTCATCTTTGAATGGAAGATTATAAAAATCCCCTTGCAGGAAAGAAAGGTCTGGTTGCAGAGCGGTTTTCCCCTTTGCAAATTCAATCATCACATTGGATAAATCAACTCCGGTTACTTCAAATCCCGCTTCGGCCAATTTCAAGGAACCAACTCCATCTCCACAGCCAATGTCAGCTACCTTCACTCCCGAAGGTACATATTCAGAAAAGAAAGGAATAATGTTTTTCCGGCTCCCCGTTTCCCACATTTCTTGCGAATTCTTCACCCACATAGGTGCAAAAACATCCCATTCCTTTTTCGATTCTTCATGCCAGGTATGTATATTCATCAGAAATTCCCCTTCCTATCTAGGCAAGTTCCTACTATATTAAAACAATCAGTTTCCCGATTCACAATGCCGGGGCTTCTTTATAGCTATTCTGCTAAAAATTAAAAAATCCTCTTTTATAACTTCGTTCCAATATACACATGATTTTCAAATACATAAAAAAAACTGCCAGCGGCAGCTTATTTTGAATTTTCTTCATTTCTTTTTTGTATCTTTCGTAAATCCTCGACACGGTCAGGAGATTCTTCAAAGAATTCAACCAGGTCTCCAATCCTATCGATGGCATTCCAACTAAGGTGGTGTTCGATCCCCTCTACATCATGATAAATATTTTCTTCCTTGACCCCAATCAACCTTAGCATCTGTTCTAAAAGTTCATGGCGGTATACGAGCCTTTTACCAACTTTCTTCCCATTTGCAGTTAAAACGAGACCCCGGTACTTTTCATATATCAAATATTTTTCCTGATCAAGTTTTTGAACCATTTTTGTAACAGAAGAAGGGTGGACGGAAAGATTTTCGGCAATATCCGAAACTCTTGCATATCCTTTTTCTTCAATAAGTAAATAAATTTGTTCTATGTAATCCTCCATGCTCGGTGTAGGCATTCGGAATCCTCCCATTCAAACGCATATCTAAAAATTTTACTATATAAACGACCCCGAAACAAGAAGACATAAGTCTCAGGGCGCCTTAATGTAGTTACTTCTCAAGTTTGCTTGACGTTTTGTTCTGTCGGAAATGTAAAACTGATTTTCTTTTCAGAGTCGGACCAAGATAAAATGGCATCAAAGGTCTTTTCCCCTTTTTTAAAACCGGTTATCAAATCCGTTTCACCGCTCGCCAATAGCTTTTTTATATTTGCTTGGCTGATTTTCTTATTAAGGATTTTTTTGGAGATAGTGAAGTTACACTTTGTTTTTTGATAACTAACACACCCATAGAATTCCCCTTTATCGACTATCTTAGAACCGCATAGTTTACAGCTGCCCACAGATGCTGAACTTCTCTTTTTAGGGCCGCTCCGTTGAATCGACTCGGTGTCCAGCCCTTGAAAATCCCAGCTTTCCGATGATTCCACCGCATCACTGATAATTTTTGCTGACATCTTTTTAACAGCTTCCATAAATCCGCCAGCTGAAGCCTTCCCTTCACCGATTTCCCTTAAACGCTGTTCCCATTTGGCTGTCATCTCGGGTGAAGCGAGGATTTTCTCCCCTATCGCGGTAATCAGCACTTTTCCTTTATCTGTCGCAAACACCTGGTTTTTTTTTACATTGATGTATTTACGGTCTTTAAGCATGGTAATGATGCCAGCGCGGGTTGCTTCGGTTCCAAGACCCTCGGTTTTCATCAGCACCTTTTCTAACTCTTCATTATCCAGATGCTTTCCGGCAGTCTTCATCAAAGTAATCAACTGACCTTCTGTATAGCGCTTAGGAGGCTGGGTTTTCCCTTCTTTCACCTTTATATTGGCGACCTTTCCAGAATCCCCTTTTGAGACGGACGGCAAAATGATATCATCGTCTTCCTTGTCATTTTGGAAAATCACTTTGCGCCATCCCTCTTGAATCTGCTGCTTTCCTTTAGAAATGAATTCGGCACGCTTATCGACAAGGGTTTTAATGGTGGTGTAATCGAAAATGGCTTTGTCATAATGGGCCGAAATCAAGCGGCGTACCACCAAGTCATAAATATTCCGTTCTTCAGCGGAAAGCCGCTTTGGGTCAGTTACCTGCTCCGTCGGGATGATGGCATAGTGATCAGTCACTTTCTTTTCATTTACAAACCGTTTATTATTCATGATGTTCGGTTGTGGCAAAGGAAACAGCGATTCATATTCCGAAAATCCGCTTAGTTTTTGCAAAATCTCGGGAAATGTTTCAGCTTCCCCCTCCGTCACATAATTGGAATCTGAACGTGGATAAGAAACGATCCCTTTTTGATATAAACTTTGTACTATATCAAGCGTCTGTTTCGGCGAATATTTATAAATCTTGTTCACTGTCGCTTGCAATGATGAGAGATTAAATAACAAAGGCGGCTGAAATTCTTTCCTTTCTGTATCCATTTCAGCTATTTCAGCTTCCTTACCCTTGCAAAAAGCGGCAATTTTATCAGCCATTTCTTTTGTCTTGATTCTCGGATCATTGTTCTGCTGCCATTTTCCCTGATATTTCTTTCCATCCATCTTGAAATCAGCGAACACTTCCCAAAACGGTTCAGACTTGAATTGCTCAATTTCCATTTCCCGCTTCACAATCAAGGCGAGAGTCGGTGTCTGAACCCTTCCAGCTGAAAACACATCCGAAACGCCCCTTTGTTTCAATAAAATACTATACGCTCTCGACGCATTCATTCCCACAACCCAGTCCGCGCAGGCTCTCGTATACGCTTCATAATAGAGCGGCCTGGTTTTTTCCTCGCTCTTCAGATTTTGGAATCCTTCATAAATCGCTTTTGGGGTCAAAGAGGAAATCCATAACCGTTTCATCGGTTTATTGACATTGCATAAATTAACGATATTGCGTACAATCAATTCCCCTTCACGCCCGGCATCACCTGCATGAATGATCTCATCGACTTCCGGTTTCCTGAGCAAGGTTTTCACAACATTGAATTGCTTTGCCTTTTGTCGGGTCACTTCGTATTGAAATTTCTCCGGAATCATCGGCAACGTTTCCATCGACCATTTTTTCCATTTTGAATGATAGGTTTCCGGCGAAACGAGTTGACATAAATGCCCGACGGCCCAAGTTACATATGCACCATCGGGAAATAATTCATTCGGCATGATTTCTATATATCCTTGCTGTTTCTTCGTTTTAAATTGAGCCGCTAGCGTTGAACCTTGATCCGGTTTCTCCGCAATGATTAGCTTCATGTTCATCTTCACCTAATCCGTTAAAAAATATCTTCCCCTATCATTATACCTTAATTATCACAATCGGCTAGCTATGACTTCGTTTTTAAACCGTTAACAAGCTAAATCCAGGAATGTTTATTTTCTCCTTAATAATTCTGATTTTTTTATCATCGAACTTGAACTTCTTATGCCGTATAGGACGATAAGATACAGGGGATAATCTGCTCGAACCTCTTTTAGTAATAAGATTAATGGTTGTCGTAAACTTAACCGATGAGTGAACACATGTATTTACCCAAGCGAAGCTGTCAATACGTTTTATTAAGAACAAAATAAAAGGACCCCCTGGTCCCTTAAAAAATACTATTGTATGAATGCACCTGTGAAAGAGCCGTCTCTTTTAATATTGGTCTTTTTCCCTTTGTAACAAAATGCATCTCCGTTATTTGAATAAATTTCAAAATCAAAATCCCTTATTTAATAGTACGGTATGGTTGAATTAAACAAATATAACGCCTATTTTACAAAGAAACAATTTTTTAATTATTTTAATAAAAGAGTGTTCTCTTTTTCTAATTCATGCTGTACTACTTCTCCTAGACGCTTCATGCCCTCAAAGATTTTATCTTTAGGCATATTAGAGTAATTTAAACGTAAAGTATTATTCTTTGTGCCATTTGGAAAGAATGGGGCACCAGGAACGAAAGCAACATTATTTTTCAAGCATTCAGTGAATATTTCCCTCGAATCAACAGGTTCAGGAAGCTCAATCCAAATAAATAATCCACCTTCTGGCTTACTATAGGTTATATTTTTCGGGAAAAATTCTTCGATACAAGATAACATAGCTGTGCATCTTTCTTTATAAACAGCTTTGATTTTATTAATGTGCTCTTCGATATCGTAAAGTTCCATATACTTTGCTGTGATTCTTTGAGCAAAGCTATCAGTGTGCAAGTCAGCTGTTTGCTTAAAAGATACAAACTTATCAATGAAATGCTTATCTGCACAAATCCATCCAAGGCGAAGACCGGGAGTAAAAATCTTAGAGAAGGTACTTATATAAATTACTCTACTCTCGGTGTCAAAATGTTTCACAGGCGGGAGTGCCTCTCCAGCAAATCTTACAGCTCCATAGGGATTATCCTCTACAATCAGTACATCATATTGATTAGCAAGCTCAATCATTTTTTTTCGTCTTTCGAGTTTTAATGTACGACCTGTAGGGTTTTGGAAATCTGGAATCGTATAGATGAATTTTGTGTTAGGATGCTCTTGCAGCTTTTTCTCTAGCTCTTCCATGACCATTCCATCATCATCCATAGCCACTTCAACAAATTTGGCATCATATGACTTGAATGCGTTAATTGCTGCAAGATAGGTTGGGCTTTCACAAATAATCGTATCTCCCTCATTGATAAATAATCTTCCAGTAAGGTCGAGTGCTTGCTGGGAACCTGATGTGATAAGAACATTATCAATAGTAGAGTTGATTCCGGTAACTTCCATCCTTTTACAAATTCCTTCCCTTAAAGGAATATATCCTTCTGTCGTACTATATTGAAGAGAAGCAGGACCTTCTTCATTCAACACAGCATGGCATACATCCTTAAGAGCTTCTACAGGAAACAACTCTGGAGCTGGCAATCCTCCCGCAAAAGAGATGACTTCTGGTCTTTCTGTTACTTTTAGTATTTCTCTTGTCTCCGAAGATTTTACTAAACGAACTCTCTCAGCAAATTTATTTTCCATTTTAAATACTCTCCCCTTTTTTGTAACATTCAGAATCTTTTGAAATTTATTTATTAATATCTAGAATTTTCAGTTATTTATACTTTTTTCGACCTTACCTTCTTTTCTATTGGCATAAATAACAATTGGAATAAGTAGTAATGAAAGCGAAGCGCCAGCGATTGAAAGGCTTGCATAACTAGAATGGGCTACAACGATTCCTGATAAGCCTCCTCCCAATGCTCCTGACAAAGCAATCCAAACATCTACAGAACCCTGAGTTTTAGCCCTAGTAGATGGTGGAGTTGCATCCACTAGGATTGCTGTCCCGCTAATTAACCCAAAGTTCCAGCCAAGTCCAAGTAAAGCAAGTGCTGTAATGAGGACTACCATCGAATCAGCAGGACCCATGGCAGCTAGAATGCCTGAAGCAAGTAGCGTAACGGCAGAAGCAATGGCCATAGCAGAACGGCCAATTTTATCCACAAGATAACCTGTAACTAATGAAGGAAAAAACATAGCACCTATGTGAAATCCAATGACAAGCCCCACTTCATTCAAACCATGTCCATGATGTCCCATATGTATGGGTGTCATCGTCATAATTGCCGTCATCACAAATTGAGTTAGAACCATTACTGATGCTCCTGCAAAAATTCCTCGCCTGTTCATCGATGACGCATTTCCCTCTAAAGGTAAATTACTGGTTTTACTTTGAGCATCCGATAATGCTTTTGCAACAATAAAGGGATCAGGACGAAGTAAAATTAACAGAACACAACCAGCAAGTATATAAGCTGTGGCAGCTAATATAAATGGACCAGCTAAAGAAGGAATCCCTATGGATACCGCAAACTCACCCATTACATCCACCAGGTTTGGGCCTGCAACTGCACCGAATGTGGTGGAAACCATAGCCATACTAATTGCCTTTGCCCTTTGTGTTGAGTTTGCCAAGTCAGTTCCTGCGTAGCGTGCTTGTAAGTTTGTTGCTGAACCAGCCCCATAGATAAGCAGCGAAATAAATAAAAGTGGGATGCTATTTGTTAAGGCTGAAATGACTACACCAATGGCACCTATACCCCCAGCCAAAAATCCTGTCGCGAGTCCAGAACGACGTCCAAATCGCTGAGAAAGACGTCCCACAACCAGTGCAGCCCCTGCTGACCCTAAAGTAAATAACGCTGTAGGGATTCCCGATACACTATCTGTACCTAGCATGTCTTGGGCTATAAGTGCCCCCACTGTTATACCTGCTGCAAGTCCTGCTCCTCCAAAAATTTGGGAAATGATAACAACTATTAATGTTCTTTTATATAGTTGTTTTTGTTTTTCCGAAGAATTAATGTAGACTTGTAACCAATCCGGTTGAGCGTCTGGCTTTTTTACTCTATCTTGTAACACGATCTAACCTACCTTTCTAGAAAGCTAATTTTATTTCATTTCATCCTCCAACTAGATTTCAAACATCTTATCACTAATAAAAAAACCATACAATATTATAATTGTATGGCACACAATATTAAGTAAGATCCTTTAGTAAACGTTTAAGAATGATCAATCCTCGCTCAAGTTCTTCAAGCGTTTCCGTTGCACAGACAGAAACCCTTACAGCCCTCTCTGGACAACTATTTCCAACTACAAAACGTTCAGCCGCAAACACTTGTACCCCCTGCTGTGCGGCTAATGATTCAAATTCCGCACCTGTATTCTTGCCTGGTAATAGCAACCAACGAAAGATGCTTGTTTCACCGCCTAAACACGTATAGTCTGCCAAATATCGATTCACGACTTGGTTTCTGCGAATGGATTGTTCCCGATGAACCTCAATCAAGACTTCAAATTGATTCGATACAATCGTACGTGCCGCCAATTCTGCTAATAATGGGGAAACTGATATATTCAAATTATAAAGTGCCTTTGAAATTGGCTCCTTGAATCGACTCGGCACTGCTACATAGGCTAGTCGTAATCCCGGTGCTATTGATTTCGATAAACTCGCAATATAGATGACCTGTTCTGGTGCAAATGATGCGACTGCTGGAAGTGGTTTTTCATTTTGAAGATGATACGTCGCATCTTCAATAATAAACTGATTATACTTTTTGGCAATTGCAGCAATCATTTTTCGATTCTCGACCGACATAAAGGAAGCTGTCGGATTATGACAATCTGGAATCAAGTAAATGCCTTTAATATTGTCATGTTTACACGCATATTCAAAGGCATTTGGACTCATTTCATAATTCTCTGATTTTATCGGTACTACTTGTACACTAAGCATCGCTGCAACAGTTTTTAAGCCAGGGTACGTATGATGATCAGCACCAATGCGATCTCCAGGCTTACAAAGACTTGCCAGTGTGGCAGCAATCGCATTTTGCCCCCCATTTGCAAATAAAATATGATCAACTGTTGTTTCAAACCCACTTCTTCGGATCAGCTTTATAGCAGCATCCTTTTGCCAAAGGCTTTCGCCTGCTCGACCATAACCAAACCATTTTTCATAATCTGTCTCTTGCAGCATACTTTTCAGTTGTAGTAGCAGTGGTTCGTAAGAAGCATTATCTGGAAGTGTCGCCCCCATTTCAATTAAATGCTTCGGCTTTGTATCTTCAAGTAAATACGCATTCGATAACGCATCATACGATACAAATGTGCCACTTCCAACGGTTGCACTTAACAAGCCCTTTAACTCACACACTTTAAACGCTTTTGAAATGGTACTCAAATTTAAATCCAAATAATCAGCCAGTTCTCGCTGTGGAGGAAGTTTTGTCCCAGGTAATAAAACTCCGTTTAAAATATCCTGTTCCAATTGCCCTGCCAGTGCTTGATATATTGGTTTTTTAGTTTTATCAATCGATGGTTTCCAGCTCATCGGATAGTGTTCAAAAGAATTAATCGGCATAATACGCATCCTTTTTCATACAATTATATGATTGTGTGGTTTATGGATAAGGAAGAGGTCCATTTAATCACCCTCTCTATTCTGCTTTATTCTGAGAGACTTTTCAAATGACCAATAGCATGAGATAGAAATTTAGTATTACCAAAGCTGCCTGATTTTAAGACAATTAACATATGGCGACCTAAAGCCAATCCAGAGGGCAATCCAGTTTCAATTTCTTCTAATACATAATTTCCTTTTATTCCTAATTTACGAGTAACTGTTCCTGATGTATCACCGCCTGCTACTATTAATCTCTTTAAACTAGTTTCATCTACAATACGCTCTGTAACATCAGCTAGTGCTGCTGAGACCATTTTACTTATTAATAGAGGGTCAATTTTCTTTTCCTGACCTATCAACTTAGTTTGTAAAACAATTTCCGGTCTATTATCAGCCATGATCAAAACATCTTTTCCTCGTTTTAGCAGATTTTGAGCTTCGATGACCAGCCTTCTAATTTCTTCATCGCATTCAACCGATGAAAAGACTTTTCTGGAGTCAAGGACCATGCATGGAATTCCGTTAGAAATAAGATGTGCTGTCTGTGCTCTTGTTTGCGGAGTTAAGCTACCGGAAATCACAAGTACTCCGTGTTTGTCATTGATGTCTAAAATCTTTACTGGACTTTCTACTGGAGTTCGACATAAAAACTTTGGTAACTCTTCTGCAATAGCGGAACTCCCGCATAAAACTTTATAATCATGAATTGCCTCAGCTACTATGGTTAAATCTGTTTGTGTTTCACTATCAATAATACAATAATTGAAATTCTTCCGTACTTCTTCAATTGCTTCTCGTAAAGCTGTTGCGCCTTGTCTTACTATATTCAAGTCTATAGATGTTACTTTCCTGAATGTTTGTTTTTGTAAAATCGAAACAGTGTTTGATTCACGCATAGGATGAACAGGGTCATTGGCAAACTCTGACTGCTCTAGAAGGTTACCATGCACGGTATGGACTCCTCCGACTGTTTGTCTACCATTTTTCGGAAAAGCCAAACTGATAACAGCAAATTCTTCACCAAGTGCATCTAGCATAGCGTCGAATTCTTTTCCAATATTCCCACGAAAAACCGAACATGTTTTGTTAAAGAATAAAGAACATCCTATTTCTTGCAGTTTTTTAGTAGCTTTGTATACTTTTTGATAACTTAAATCAAGTGGATCTAATCGACTATCTGTATCAATAATAATGACATCAGAATCTGCTTCTACATTCATTTCTTCATCAAACGTCTGAACTTTCGAAATATATTTCCCCTTACTGAACATAAGGCCTATGTCATTTGCACCTGTTGTATCATCAGCTACAACTCCAATTACTTCTCTCACGTCTATTCCTCTTTTCTATCTTGCATTGTCCGTCTATGCCAGTATGGATATTATCGACATAATGTATATTTCAGAACTAGTAAGCTCCTGTAAACTCTTTTTTTGGAAGCTTTATTCATTGGTCCCATAACAATCAAGTTGCATGTATATCTCCTATTCAATATCCATTTCATCATCTGCTGATCCTTAAATTATAATAGAAGGCTTTTGATTCATTTTTTTCTTGTCTTGTAAAAAGAATCTTCTAAAAAACTTTGGACAGTTTTTTCTGGAATCATCTTAAGCTGAACACCGGATTCTTTAGCTTTTAATATCATTCGACAAGCCATTTCTAATGTTTCTAATCTCATTTGAGCCTCTAATACCGAATCGTCGAATACAACAACTCCGTGATTTCGCATGATAATAATATTCGCATTTGGTGCTTGTTCTGTTATTGCTTCAGCTAATTCCTGTGAGCCAGGATGATAATAATCTACATAGGCTATATTTTCCAGATAGTACATTGTTTCTACAAATAACTCAGAGAGAATCGGCTCATAACTACAAGAAAACAAAGTTGTGTATAATGGAGAAGCATGCAGAATTGCTTTTACATCTTTACGCTGCCGGTAAATACCTAAGTGCATCGGTGTTTCTTTAGAAGCTTTTCGTGTTCCCTCGATCTGTCCCGTATCAATCTGGCAATCGACAAAATCGTCCTGACCAAGATTAGCCATAAATGTTCCGGAAGCAGTAATAATCATTCGATTAGAATCAATACGGGCACTTATATTACCCGATGTTCCCCATGCTAGTTGATTTGAAATGAGGTAATGCCCTGCATTAATAAGTTGCTGCTTTTCACCCACATTAGAACCCCCTATAGTTTTAATGCCATGCAAATACCATAATTCACTAAGTTTGTAAAGGTTGATAATTTAATTCAATTGTTGGTGCATTACCTATTCAATCACTTTTACAGACACAATCTTCAAGAGCCTTTTAAATAGTTGTTTTAACAAGCTTCCTAATATGAACTTACCTGCCCGATTCATTCAAATGTTGTTCCTACGTGGTAGGCAATAAAAATTGTAAACGAACAAACCACCCCAAAGCTGATAGACTCCACTCTTCTTCTAAATTTAACGAACACTTTCAAAAAAAATTGAATCAGCCTTGAAAATCGTTGGTCTATATATTTAATTTATAATAATTCGTGAAATTAATAAAATATTATTTTTCCATAAAATATCATCAAATTTTTCTATAACTAAAACGAGACAGTATTTACGTACAAAAAAGATATCCTTATGAAATCAGTTAACGTTGGAAATAAAACCCAAATATTTTGATCATTTGTTAAAAAGGAACTAGATTTCCCTTGTTATACACTGGAAGAAGCAATGTTGAATTCACTGTAAAAACAGAACAAAATGCAGCTTCTATTCAATCATTTTATAAATAAGATTCTTAATGAATTTTTATCTGGATAGATTGTACAGTGACACGAGTTTAGAAATTTTTAATGAGAATTCATTTCATTTTACTATTTTTAATTGTCTCTTTTGCGTTTTATACTATTGTTAGTATATTACAATTCAATTAAATGAAAGAAAACGAAAGGCTTAATGATTGATGTGAAGTACAATAAAAAAATTCAGAGAGTGGAGTGTGAAACATGGGACTAAACAAATCCTTAGCTAAAGTGTGGGTGAAATTAATGAAACAACAAACAAATTTCAAGCAAGCATTGTCATTAAACCTGACGATAAAACGATAGATGCTAAAAGTATCATCGGTTTAACCTACACCGTAATTACTCTAATACATTCCAACTTGAAATTCATGGAACAGATGAGGAAGAAGCAAAAAATGCCATGTCTCATGTCTTTTGGAAGAACCATCTTCCTGTTGAGATTGTCTATATTGTCTTATACTCCTTCATTCCCAAAAAATTTAATGATTTTTTCTCTATAATCATAAAAAACTTTAAATATAGGAGGAAAAACTAATGAATGTTATCGTTAACCAATTTAAAGATATTCCAACTACTTGTATTTCTGATGCTATGCAAGGTCTTAACCATTTTCATCCTGCTATCAAACCTTTGAAAGAGTAATATAAGTTTGCTGAAAGGGCATTACCTGACTATCCAGGATTGTGTAGGTATTAAAGATTTAGATTTCCCTGTTTTTTGTAGAGGAACAACCGTTGCAGCATGTGGAAAAGCTGGTGCAGGAGAAATCAATGTACCAATTTCTTGCGGTGGTGCTGCTGTTCATCCAATAGATATCATCATAGGGGACGCAGTCATACCACAGCGGTGCCCACTATTATGACTTGAAAGCTGGAAATATGAAAAAGCCAAGGCTTAATTGAGCAAGCACTTGGCTTTTTGTTCATCTTTTTCATCACTTAGATAAAAGTTAAATTTCGTTTATAATTTTTTTATTTCCATAGCATAGCTATACCAAATCATATAATTTATTTTTTTACCATAATGGCTAAATTAACATGAAAGACAATTTTACCAAGCGATTGAAATAGCCCCTGTAATCAAGGCAAAAACTATGAACATTAGTGACAATATAGTAACCGGGACAAGAGCGTAACGTTGGAATTGTCCTAAATCTCTTCTTACAAGCTCTAGCAACACCCATAATGGAGCAGATGTCGGCCCCATAGAATGGAGTGGTTGCCCAATTACTCCGGCCCTCGCTATTTCCATAGGACTAATTCCATATTCGGAAGCTGAATGGGCAAGAACAGGCAAAGCACCAAAGAAGAACGCGTCATTTGACATTAAGAAACTTAATGGCAAGCTGATTAATGCAACAATAACCGTGAAGAATGGACCTAATGAATCAGGAACAATTGTGAGAAGGTCTGAAGCCATTGAATTCACCATTTTTGTTTCAGATAAGATCCCTGTAAAAACCCCAGCACCTAAAACCAACATGACTACAGGTACAGCATGACTAGCATTTTCTTTAATTACGCTTTTTTGTTCAGTAAGATTAGGATGGTTGACTGAAAGGGCTATTACAAAACCTACCATAAATAGCACCGGTAGTGGTGCTAACCCTAGTATAAGTGCCACCATAAGAGTGAGTGTTAGTAGAAAGTTAAACCAAACTAACTTAGAAGTCACAGGTTGATCTTCAGCAATACTAGCTGCCATTTCTTGATTGGTTTTCATTTCTTGTATGGTTTTTTCTATTTTTATAATACCAATTCTTTTTCTCTCCATTCTTCCCATTACATACGCGGTCAGAATAATCCAGGCTGAACCACATAGAATGGCAGGAATTATTGGTTTAAAATATTCTGTAGCATCAAGTCCTAAGACACTGATTGCCCTTGTGGCAGCTCCACCCCATGGTGTCATGCCGGAAATGGTCCCTAGTGACATTACTGCTATCGTAGCCAATACTAAAGGATTGATACCTATTTTTTTATAAATCGGCAACAAGGCCGAACAAATAATCATGTAACTAGTGGTTCCATCTCCATCCAAAGCCACTAATAATGCTAAAACGGCTGTCCCTATCACAATTTTTACAGGATCACCTTTAGCTATTTGTAATATTTTTCTGGAAACTGGGTCAAATAAACCTGCATTCATCATAATGCCAAAATATAAAACAGCGAACAAGAGAAGTACAGCAGTAGGTGCTACAAGCTTGATCCCTTCTAACATCATAGGACCTAACCCCATACCATATCCTCCTAATATGGCAAATATAATTGGAGATACAATAATGGCTACAAAAGCAGACATACGATTGGTCATAACTAAAAACATGAAAAGTATAATAGTAGCAAATCCTAATATAGATAACATTATTTACCTCACTTTTAATGTATTTGATTTAATATCACTATTGAATTTGTAGTAGTCTTCATAAAGAAGAACAAAGAGCTACTATACGAAGTTATTGTTAAATTGTATGTCTATTTACGTCATTGATCTTCTACTTGCTCAATTGAATAATAGTTTTTTAGCCTACGCATTTATGTAAGCGCATTCATTATATTCCTATTATAACTTTCTATAACAAGAGGTGATAAAGCTTTTATTTCATGACTAAATCTGAATTTGTTGATAATGGAAGTCTATACCTTCATTAACACTCGGTGATACGAAAACTTTCGATTTTTAACTTAGAGGTACAAAATCAGAACATCAGCTCACATATTTACACCTCTATATTTATTGGAGAATACACCTCCTTAAAAAATGCGCCTAAGGAGGTGATTAAAAGATACTTCAAGAAAGAACGGCTCTTTACAAAGGCTTCTCTTTTTCTTCTATATGGCTGTCCATCCACCATCTACACGGATTGTTTCCCCTGTAATAAAATTAGCCATATCAGAGGCTAAAAATAGCACAGCACCTGTTACATCATCAGGTTTGGCCAATGTTCCCAAGGGAATACGACTTAATACATCCTGGTAGAAGCCTTGATCATTAAACATCGTTTTAGTAAAGTCAGTTTCAATAAAGGTCGGCGCAACTGCATTCACCTTAATTTTGTGTTCAGCCCATTCGATCGCCAATGCCTTTGTCAACTGTACGGCACCACCTTTACTTGAACAATAGGCTGCACGTTTGATATAGCCTACAAAAGCCATCTGCGAAACGATATTAATGATCTTACCTGCCGTACGTTGTTCAATCATATGCTTACCCGCCCGTTGAGAACAGAAAAAGGTTCCTTTTAAGTTCGTATCCAACACACGACCCCAATCCTCTTCCGTCACTTCTAATGTCGGCTTAGGAATGTTAATGCCAGCATTATTGATAATCACATCAATCCGGCCTAGACGAGAAACTGCAGAGTCTATCATGTTATATATTTCGTTAACGTTTTGTATATCAGCTGTTAGATAGAAACAATTAGGATTAAGCTCTCGTAGTTCTTCCGTCGTTTTACTGAGATCCTCTTCGTTCCTACCTGTAATGACAACATCCGATCCAAGTCTAGCGAAAGCAAGAGAAATATCCTTGCCAATCCCCTTACTGCCACCAACTACAAGTATTTTCTTTCCTTTTAGTTCAGAAAAATAATTCATTTTCTCACCTCCCATTTTTCCATCATTAAAAGATGAATAATATGTCTGATATAACGTGTAAGATTAGGTGGTGACAAAGGAAGGTGTCTCCACTGAACCGTATGCTTCTTCATAAATCTTTTGGATTTCTTTTACTGTTAACCATCTTGGATTATTATTAAGCAAACGATCAACTTTACTTGCTTCTTCAGCAAGTGCAGGAATATCAGATGGAGTTACTCCTACATCCTTTAGACTTGAAGGTATACCTACATCCTCAGCTAATTGAGCCAGCGTATGAACAGTACGATCCGAAGCTTCACGTAGAGATAACCCTTCCACATTTTCCCCCATTGCTTTAGCGACTTCAGCAAATTTATCCAAATCAGCAACCGCATTATATTTCATGACAAATGGTAACAAGAGAGAATTCGCCACCCCATGCGGAACCTTAAATTTCCCACCAAGGGGATAAGCGAGGGCATGAACCGCTCCAACCCCTGCATTCCCGAGAGAAATACCAGCAAGTAAGCTTCCCATCGCCATGTCTTCACGTGCTTTTAAATCCTTTCCGTTATAAACGGCTTTTCGCAGAGAACGGGAAATCAGCTTAATCGCTTGCAAGGCAATGCCATCTGTTAATTCGTCTGAGCGAAGGGCCGTGTAAGATTCAACAGCGTGAACAAGTGCGTCCATCCCCGTCGCTGCCGTGACGGCAGGTGGTAGCGTTAAGGTCAGCTCTGCATCCACGATAGCTACCTTAGGAAGTAAATAAGGACTGACGATTCCCTTTTTCACCATGTCACGGGTATCTGTAAAAATAGCATTATAGGTAACTTCGGAACCTGTACCGGAAGTTGTCGGAACTAGAATCGTAGGCACTCCAGGGTTTTCTATTTTTTCAATCCCGACCATGTCACGAACATTCCCCTTGTTCGTTAGCATCACGGAAAGGACTTTAGTAATATCAAGGGCACTTCCTCCTCCAACCCCAACAAGCAAATCATATCCTTTTCCTTCCATTTCAGTAACCATCTGTTCTAAGTTTTCAAAAGGAGGCTCCGGAACCACATCATCAATAATATCTGCTTTAAAGCCTAGGGTAGCCAATGGCTCCGTCACTTTGGACAATAATCCCGTTTGGCGAATAATCTTATCTGTCACGATAATGACTTTAGTTGCATTCAACTTTTTGGCTTGTTCCCCAATTTGTGCAATAGATCCTGTTCCTGTAATTAACGTTTCCGCTATGCGAAAATAAGAAATACTCACGATATTTCCTCCTTATCCTAATTTAATACCTACAAATTTAATCTCAGTCATATCTTCGACAGCATACTTGACGCCTTCTTTGCCTACACCACTTAATTTCACGCCTCCGTATGGATAGTTATCCTGGCGATATGTAGAAGTTTCATTAATCCATACTCCTCCCGTTTCAAGACCGTCAGCAACTCTCATAGCGCGGTTAATATCTGATGTGAATACACCTGCTTGCAATCCAAATACCGAATCATTCGCCATGGAAATAACTTCTTCTTCTGTATCAAATGGTATAACAGAAACAATCGGTGCAAACGTCTCTTCACATACCACTTTCATGTTTGGAGTAACATCGACAAGGACGGTTGGCTCAAGCAATGTCCCTTCCCGATTACCACCTGTAGCAAGCCTTGCTCCAGCTTTTACTGCTTCAGTGATCCAATCGTGAGCTCGTATCGCTTCCTTTTCACTAATCATAGGGCCAATATCTGTGTTTTCTTCCATTGGATCCCCGATCACCAACTTCTCTACTAACGAAACATATTGATTTAAGAATTCTTGATATACCTCTTTTTGTACATAAATCCGCTGTGCAGAAATACAAACCTGTCCAGAAAAAGCAAAAGCTCCTCGAACTAATCCTGCGGCTGCCTCATTCACATCCCCATCATTGAAAATAATGTTTGGAGAATTTGAACCAAGCTCCAATGTCACTTTTTTCAATCCAGCTTTCTTGCGTAAATCAATTCCTATAGACGGACTTCCAGTAAATGTTACTTTGCTTATACGTGAGTCCGTCACTAAAATATCTCCTACTTCGGAACCGTTTCCAATTACTAAATTTAAAGCCCCTTCAGGCAGCCCGGCTTCTTCAAAAAGGTTAACGAGCAGATATGCCGAAAGTGGTGTTTTACTTGCTGGTTTTAAGACGACTGTATTTCCTGCAGCAAACGCAGGAGCTAATTTATGCAATGCCAGATTTAACGGAAAATTGAAAGGTGTGATGGCTGATATAACACCAATTGGATGACGGCGAACCATACCGATTCGATTTTCTCCACCAATCGCAGCATCCATGGGCACGAGCTCTCCTTCAATTTTTTTCGCTTCATCTGCCGCGAAACGCAGGACTTGTACTGCACGGCCTACTTCTCCTCTCCCATCACGAATTGGTTTTCCTGCTTCTAAGCCTAGAATTCTTGCAAATTCTTCTGTTCTTTCTTCTAACAGGTCAGCTGTTTTACGAAGTATGTCCGCTCGACGATAAGCCGGCATTTTTTTCATCGTCTCATGAAACACTCGATGTGCTGATTCGATCGCACTTTCGGCATCTTCTTGTGAAGCTAAATTTACTTTTCCGATAACTTCTCTATTAAATGGACTGATCACTTTCATGATCTTTTCTTCTGTTTGTGTTACTGCCTTACCATCCACAAGTGAAGTAACTTTCATTAATTCAACATTTATCATAAACTATCTCCCTTTTTGATATTTCATCGATAATGGATTTCACGCTAATTTCGGGACTTGTTAATATAGGTATATCTGTTGTTTTAATATCAAGTGTGTCCAGTGCTCTTGCCATACTGAATTGTGCAAAAAGAATGACATCACAATCAATAGTTAGCTCTTGTACCTTCCGATGGATTAACTCATCATGTTTCGCACGATCCCCATTTTGTAATGCTTTGAATGCCTCTGGGATAATAATTGTTTTAATCGAGACATCCTTCTGTCTTTTTGAGGAGATTTTTTTCAGAATTGTCGTTGTTGTTGGGCCTGCTGCTTCTACTGTAGCAATGACACCAATCCGATTACCCATTCCCACTGCTTTTTCCAACATACTTAAATCTGCACTTAACATTGGTAAGTCAAATAAGTGGCTAATTTCTGAAACTACTGGAGTAAATGATGAACAAGTTAGCAGGATACCATCCACCCCACTCATCACCGCTTTTTCTACCAAGTTCAATAAACGTCGGGCCATACCTTTTGTAACAATTCCTGTTTCATTTAATTCAAAAATAAGACTTTCATCCATAAAATTCACCAGTGTAACTTGTGGTGCATGAACTTGAAAAGCATCTAAAATTGGCTGAACTGAGTTCATCGTCGCATGGATAAGGCCAATTCTATAATTTTGACTTGACAATTTACTACCTCCTGAATAAATATTGAATTCGCTTCCAAATATTTTCAATAAAATAAAGACGATGAGTTTTTTTGAAAACCATTTGAAATTGATAGCTATCATTGGTGTAAAATAAATGTATTATAATTATAGAAATAAATAAAATATTGATTTTCTATAAAAATCAATCGATATTTTCTATTTCAAAGAAAGGGATTTTCCTCATGGATAAAAAGGACTGGCTTATTTTGGAGAAAGTTTACGCTGAAAAAAATATTACAAAGGCAGCTGAGCTCCTATATATTTCTCAACCTACCTTAACGTACCGCTTACAACAAATTGAAAAGGAATTTGACATTAAACTTTTTTATAGGGGAAGAAGGGGCGTCGTTTTTACAGAACAGGGGGAATTATTAGTTACATATGCCAAAGATATGCTTAAACAGCAACAGGACATTGTAGAATTGTTGTGGAATTCTGGAAATGAAGTACGTGGAACATTACGGTTAAGTGTTTCAAGAACATTTGCTTTTTATCGATTACCACAAATTCTAAAGGCATTTAATGAGAAATTCCCTAAAGTTGAATTTCATGTTAATACAGGTGTAAACATAGACGTGGTTCAATCCATTTATAAACAGGATGCACATATAGGTATAGTGCGAGGTGAGCACAATTGGCCAAGTAACAATATAACGTTTTCAGAAGAAAACATTACTATACTCTCATCCCAAGAAATTGATTTAACAGAACTTCCCGCCATGCGAAGAATTAGTTATAAGACAGATCCTACCTTGGAAATGGTCATAGACAACTGGTGGAAAGATAATTTTTCTACACCTCCAATCAGCAATATGAATGTTGATAATGTCGAAATAGCCAAAAGAATGGTTCTTAACGGATTAGGTTATTGTATAGCTCCCAGTATTGTATTAGAGAAAAACGATAAGTTACACAAAATTTCCCTTAATGATGCAAATGGCTCTCCAATCGTATGGAAAACACGCATCTTATATAGAGAAGAACTACTCGAGTTAGGAATGGTAAAAGAGTTCGTCCATTTTATTCAGGAATATCACCGTAATCACCCTGAAAACTAATATCTCGAGTGTTATTAAATTTATATGAAATTCCAATCATAAATTAATTTTTAGATTGCAAAGCTATCTACTCCTCTTCCACATTTATTTTGAACCAAAGGAACACAGGTGTTTCAAAAAATGAGCATAAAGCTTAAGACCCTATTCTTGATGCCTTTCTGGTCGGAAAATTCCATACATCATACTTGTCATTTTCGGTCGGTCTAAATGACTGGTATGATGTTTTTTGAGTTACGTATATTTTTTTCTTAAAGCTTCATTTTTAATATAGGACTGAAAAAATGAACAAGATACTTCTCAACGATATTCATAATAACCTCTCATCTGATTAAAAAAAATAAAAATATATAAAACTTCATGCCACTAAGGTATTACTATACAACAGGATGAAATTAACACTTATAGTGAAAAAAAAGTCATTTTAATTATTAAGAAATAGAAAAATCCAATCAATAAATATAAAAAAAATATATTTTATTAATTCCTAAGATTATATTACATTAATAGTATAAAGTTCATGCACTTCTAAGAACTCTTAGATTATTACCATACTCTATAAGAGAGAGGAATGTTAAGAAATGACTGTTTATCGTATTGGTGTACTAGCTGGTGATGGAATTGGTCCCGAAATTGTAAGCGCTACAGTGGAAGTATTTAGAACTGCTGCATATAAGGTTGGAGTTGAAATTGAATGGATTGACTTACCTATGGGATGGGAAGGAATCAAACAACACAACGACCCTCTTCCAAAGGTTACTACAAATGCCTTGGAAAACACTCATGGATGGATACTTGGTCCACATGATTCTGCTGCCTACCCACCTGAGCATAAAGTGAAACTCAATCCAAGTGGAGCACTTCGCCATACTCTTGATTTATTTGCAAATATTCGTCCAGCTAAAACAATGCCAGGGATTACGAGCGTTGTAGGAGAAGCTGATTTGATTATTTTCCGCGAAAACACGGAAGGATTTTACGCAGACCGAAACATGTTTGCCGGTCATGGGGAGTGGCAAATTACGGAGGATGTTGTTGTCACATCGGGTGTGTTTACAAGGAAAGCCGCAGAACGAATTGCTCATTCAGCATTTAAAATGGCCATGAAGCGTCGTAAAAAAGTAACAATTGTCCATAAAGCTAATGTTCTCCGATTAAGTACAGGCTTATTTTTAAAGGTGTGCCGTGAAGTAGCCGAACAATACCCTGATGTTGCAGTAGATGACTATCATATCGACGCAATGGCTGCTCACTTAGTCCGTCGGGCAAAAGACTTCGACATAATCGTAACAGAAAATATGTTTGGAGATATTCTTTCTGATTTAGCAGGTGAACTTGTAGGAAGCCTAGGGTTAGCACCTTCTATCAACTCAAACGAAAATCTGGCTATGGCTCAGGCAGCCCATGGTTCTGCACCAGATATTGCAGGCTTTAATATTGGAAACCCAACAGGTATTATGCTTTCAACAGTAATGTTAATGGAATGGCTTGCCGAAAGACATAATGATGGAAAGCTTGAAGAAATGGGTAAATTGGTGGAACAAGGTCTATATCAATCACTTAAAGATGGTATAAAAACAAAAGACTTAGGTGGTAATGCCTCTACTTCTGAGTTTGCAGAGGCTATTTCGGAAAGAATCAATCAAACTGTTTTAAATTAATATCATGATTCACCCTTCCCGGGTCTTTTCAAAAGTACAACTTTTGTAAGGTCCGGGATTTACTTATAGATGCTTTAGGTATAGGTTAATCAAGTCGATATTAGCTCCCTCTAAAATAGAATAAAAAAAAGAGCGTGTTGCGAATAAGATTGATTTAACCGCTCTTAATATATTCTATGCATCATTCTTTTATTAAAAAGTTTAGATCATTTTTTTGTCTCTTCATCAACTAACCCCGTTTGACGAAGATTAACTTATTCCATAATATTCTTTAGATAATGAACCATATTTTCATATAAAAAAGTCAGAATAGAAATACTGTAATTGAATTTTTCCATACCCATTTGCTTCTAAACAATATTAAGTACTTTTCCCTTGGTTCCATAAGAAAAAGCGATTACCTAGTATGGGAACCGCCTTCTACTATCTTTGCAAATTCATCAAGTGTAGTTGAATACTTGATATAAATTCGCGGTAAAAGATAAAGTTCGTCTTTAATGCCCTTCTCAGAAAATAGTTCAGGAGTTGTCGTAATTCCAAATAAATAATATTTCTTCGTTTCTTCTACGACTTTGTCATTGAAATTTCCGTATGGATACGCAAGAGCATTTACTGGTTTTCCTGTTATTTTTTGAATTTTATCTTTGGACCCTTTCAGTTCATATTCATAATTTTTTATTTCCGTCAAATCAGGATGTGTAGCAGTATGAGACTGGATTGAGATTATACCCGAATCAGCCATCATTTTTAAATCCGATTTAGATAATCGGTTTGAACGGCCGATAAAGTCAGAAATAACAAAAATGGTACCACTTGGTTTAAACCGTTCGTTTTTAAGTTTTTGAAAGATAGCAAATGCATTCAGATTGTTTTTGTATCCATCATCAAAAGTAATGAAAATGGGTTTATTTACTTTATAAATGTCTTGCCAACGATCAAAAGTTAATAATGTGTAGCCGTGGTCTTTTAAATAAATCATTTGTTTCTGGAAATTATCAGGAGTTACATATAGATCCTTAGAACCATGCCCAGTAAACTCGTCAATCGAATGATAAATTAAAATAGGTACTTTTCGTTGGGCAAAAACTTGTGATGGAAGAATTAAGATAAGAAGACATAGGAAAAACATTATAACCTTTTTCATAAAATTCCTCGCTTTGCATCCTTTTTATATCTTTTCAATTTATTGTGCCTCAAAAGCATAATTCTATTATGATATCTCCCATGAATCAGTGGTGACTTTGATAATCCCAAATGAAACGCTAAGGAACCGGACAAACTGCCACATTAGCTTTATAAGAAAAAGAGCCGCCAAAGCAACTCCTAAATGAAATAAAACACCCGTCAGCCATCCATGATTCGCCAAAAATCCGCGATTCACCACAAAGAATGAATATGGTTAGGTAGTGTCAATACTGATATTGACCTTAATCCAGTCAACCCTCATCCATAGACAAATTAATTATCGCTCTCCTCTTTTTTTAAGATTGTGCAGGGTCTTCTTAAGTTGTGTCATTTTTCATTTTTAAAGAAACTTATTTTCATGGTCGTTTTATAAGGCTATAGATTTTACACACACCGATGAAGGGGATTTGTGAAATAACTTCAAACATAAGAGCAGTAGTTATTATGTCACCAGCAAATTCTGATAATGTCGTACTGTCTATAGTGGTTTTTCCTCCACATTCGATTCAACCCTATGGGATTCGTGAGCACTTTTACTATTTACAATCCATATTCCTACTAGTACGAATAAAATCCCTGCTAACGTACCTATTTTTAAGTTTTCATGCAAAAATATGCATCCGGAAATGACACCGACGACTGGTACAAGGAGTAAGGAAATCGCCGCTTTACTGGCCTCTGTACGACTCAAGATACGATTCCACATCACAAAAGCCAGGGCTGAGGCCACAATCCCCGAAAACAAAATATAAACAACCGGCATCCATCCCCAATTAGATTCCCCGTGTTCAAAGGAAAGGGAATACAATAATAACCCCACCGCTCCGATCGTCATTTGCCAAGTTGTGAATTGAATGCTATCGCAATGTTTCAATTTCAGTTTAAAAATTAAATTGGCTAAAGCCCATAAAATCGCGGAGCTTAATGCCAGTAATAGAGCCCAAATGGACCCTCCCAAGTGAATATTCATCGCGAGGCATAAACCAAATAGACCGAGAGCAATTCCAATAGTCTTCCTTGGAGTCAAGCGTTCTCCGGGAATCCACCAATGAGCCATAATCGACAGAAACAATGGCATACTATAGGTCAGAACAGAGGTAAGACCGGCACTCACATGATTAAGAGAAATTTGAATCGCAATGTTAAAAAAGGTGGTTTGAAACAGTGCGCAGAGTACATACCATTTTAAATCCGATTTGTTGGGCAGTGGTATCTTTTTCATATAGACCACTCCTAGAAGTACGATAGCTCCGGTCAGAAATCGCAAGGCAGCAAACAGTACAGGAGGAAACGCACCATTTCCTAATTTCATGATAACAAAGTTAAATCCCCATATAAGACATAAAATGACCATTGAAGCATTCATACAGATGATCCTCTCTTTAGATAATTATTTTTTAGAATTATATAAAAATCATCATTTAACAACGATTGTGTTTCACAATACGCATCTGGAAAGCGAGAACAAAAAGTCCAATCCCATTAAACTAATGATTTTGACGATACTTAGACCATTTATTTCATCTCTACAACTTCATTTCTTCCTTAACAAAACTTTACAACGAGAATAATTTAGTGTCTAATATATAAAAATCATGTTTTTAAGTCGGAAAACGTCTTAATTAGGAGGAATAATAGCGTGGAACTGCGTCAGATTGAATATTTCACTGTAGTGGCCGAAGAGTTGCATTTTGGCCGCGCGGCAATGCGCTTAAAGATGACACAACCACCTTTAAGTCAACAGATATTACAACTTGAAAGGGAACTTGGAGTGAAGTTGCTTGAGAGATCAAAACGACATGTAGAGTTGACAAATGCCGGAAAGGTTTTTTTGCAAGAAGTTCGCGGTGTCCTTACCCAATTGGAATATGCCAAATCTGCAGCTCTGAAGGCACAGATGGGAATGCTTGGCCGTTTAGTGCTTGGATTTGTCGGATCTGCAACATTCGATATTCTTCCAATCATTGTTCGGGAGTATCAGGAACAGTATCCATACGTTGATTTGGTTCTTCGCGAGATGCCAACACCAATGCAAATTGAGTCATTTCATAGTAAGGATATCGACATCGGCTTTGTAAGAAACCCTGTAGTTGATCCGATCATATCACTTTTGTCAGTTCATCATGAGACTTGTATAGCGGTCGTACCTAGGTTACATCCACTGGCGGAACGGTCTTCAATATCCATGGTTGATTTGAGCAAAGAACGATTTATATTAGTGGAGAGGGAGGTTTGGCCGAGCTGGTACGATGATATCCTCTCAAAATGTCGTGATGCTGGTTTCAGCCCAATCATCCGTCAAGAAGTGAAAGAAATACAAACGGTTGTTGGGTTGGTTGCGGCAGGACTGGGTATAAGTATCGTACCAAGATCAACAGGGAATTTACATGCTCGAGACGTCTCGTATGTAAACATCGATGGGGCAGCCCCGCGTGTAGAAATGAGCATCGCCTGGCGAAAGGATGACAATTCAACCCTGATTCAACAATTTCTCGATACAGCAAAACGACTTATCTGATGATCTATAGGATTATCTGCTTCCTTTATTGCCTTTTTAATCGCAGCAGACCTTCCTCTTTCAAAAATAAAAATATTAATGATTCGATTCAAAGAAAAAAAGAAAATACCAATCTTCTTGCCTTTTTCTATTACTTAACGGGATATTGATAGAAACCCTATAATAGAATTAGGCATATAATTACAGTAAGAGTTGATAACACCCGAGTTGTTCTAATTCTCTATGGTGCTTTTTGTAGCTAAAAAGGGTTATTCACTGTCAAGCAACATACGCCCATAACCTTCCTCTTCCTTAAAGCATTCCACTATTCCTTCTCGTTTCAAAACCAATCCCCCTTTACTTTATTCCTTCAACTAAACTGCCCTGATAGTTGCATAAAGAAAAGGCTGCCTTAAAGACAGTTCCGATTCTAAGCTGACGCACCCATTAGTCATAATGAACGAAAACGACTCCCATCGCTTAACGTAGATTGCACTTGGTCATAATGTTACTACCAAAAATAAAAAACCAAGTGTAGAGCTA
>NZ_JBNNUC010000005.1:0-382314 GCF_050279365.1 Peribacillus sp. NPDC094092
ATTAGCTCCGGTTTCCCGAAGTTATCCCAGTCTTATAGGCAGGTTGCCCACGTGTTACTCACCCGTCCGCCGCTAATCTCAGGGAGCAAGCTCCCATCGATTCGCTCGACTTGCATGTATTAGGCACGCCGCCAGCGTTCGTCCTGAGCCAGGATCAAACTCTCCGAAGAAATGTTTGACTTGCTCATTCGCTTTTTTGATAGTGTGTGCTCACTTAAAATTTAACGTTGGCGCTTTGTTTTGTTCAGTTTTCAAAGAGCAATTTCGTTGTCGTTTACCTCGTAAGCGACTTTTACATCTTACCATGTTTCCAATCTCGTTGTCAACATGTTTTTTTATTTTTTTTAGTTACTTTCGTTTTGATGAAGCTGCGAAAGCTGATGTCCCGCAGCGACATGTATTAATATAACACCTATATTATTAATGGTCAACAACAAAATCGCATTTTTTTAAAAGTTTTTTGATACGCGATAAAAACGATGATATACCTCGTGCCCTTTTGTCTCCGCTTTGATGACGTCGATTACCTTTTTCTCTATCAAATATTCCAATAAAACACCTAAGTCGACTGAATAAAACTTCACTTCCGGATGCTCCATTAGCTCCGCAATCGTCCAAGGATCTTCTTTCGTCCCCATTATTTCAACCAAATGCTGTGAACCCGCATTCGTCCTAGAATAAATAAGAAACTCACTCGCAAGGAATAGAAGCTCCAATCTTTTTTCAAGAGTTTCCTCACTGCTGATCAATTCTTTATACAACTTGAATATTTCAGGTTCCATATGCTTTACTTGGTTCCAGACCGTAACCTCCGGATAAAAGCCTTGCTCAATTATCTCCAAGCGGGCCAAGTGATGCAGGGAATGAACGATATGGTTGTATGCCTCAAGATGATGGCCTTTCTCAAAGAAACTTTTCCCATCCATGTACCTGCGAATTAACTTTGCGAATTCCATCCCCATCTTTAACTTCCTTCCATAGAAGGGGAACTCGCGGATTTCGGTTTTCAAACGATCCAAATATTCATTCCTGTCAAAAAGGACCTTCCCGTTATATATCCATTCAACCACTTTGCGGTTCGTGCCTAATAGGAGCCATTCTTTTAACTGGTCTTCCTTTACGATATGCAAGGCTGCCTTTTTATCCTGGTAAGTGTAATGTTTTAAAAACACGGCCTCTTCGGCTTCGTCTGCAATTACAAAAAGGATGTAGTCAAATGTATCGGTGATCGGGCTATTATCTTCTCTTTTTTCTATTAATAAGATTCCAAGTGTAGATTTTAAACTTGCTCGCTCTTGATAAATCGGGCGAAGGATATCTTCCATCATAAATTCCTCCAAAACCTTTTTTTTTAGATTTTCGACAAAACTCTTCAAATTCCTGCTTATTACCCTTACCCCAAACTATTTCAATTCAAAAGTAATATGTATCCTTTATTTCTTTTTTGTTCCATCCATTGTTATGTTATAGTTAAAGTTATATTTTAGGAGGGACAATCCATGGCTAAATATTCTAGCAAAATCAATAAAATACGTACTTTTGCTTTGAGTTTGATTTTCATTGGCTTCATCGTAATGTACCTTGGGCTTTTCTTCAAAACGAATCCTGTTGTCATGACGATTTTCATGGGACTGGGCCTATTATTCATCATCGCAAGCACTGGGGTTTATTTTTGGATTGGAATGCTTTCTACAAAATCGATCCAGGTTGTCTGCCCTAACTGCAGCAAACCTACAAAAATACTAGGGCGTGTAGATATTTGCATGCATTGTGAAGAACCATTGACACTTGACAAAAAGTTGGAAGGCGAAGAGTTCAACGAAAAATATAACCGGAAAAGCCTGCATGACTAAAGGAATTCCGCTAGCTGAATCCCCTTTCAAGAAGTCATTAACAATTGTATCATTTCTTGATAACATGAAAAAAAGTTCCAACCAAGTGGAGGAACTTTTTTTAATGCGATTCTTTTTTCGCACAATCCGCACAGTCGCCGTAGATTTCCATCCGATGGTGACTAACATTGAAACCGGTGACTTGTGCCGCGAAATGCTCGACTTCATCCAATGCTGGATAATCGAAATCCACAATTTTTCCGCAAGTTTGGCAAATTACATGATAATGATTCGTCGTCACAAAGTCAAACCTTGCTGAAGAATCACCATACGTAAGTTCTTTTACCAAACCTACCTCACGGAACACGCGCAGGTTGTTATAAACCGTTGCCACACTCATATTCGGAAACTTGCCTTCCAGCGCTTTATATATATCATCAGCGGTAGGGTGGGACATGGAGCTTATCAAATACTCAAGTATCGCATGGCGTTGAGGAGTTATTCTTACACCGGTATCTTTCAAGGAATCCAATGCTTCTTTTAACTGAACTTCAGACACCGTCATCCACCTCTTTTTCTCATTAAGTATGAATTCTTAAATTGTAATATTTATAAATAGTGTACCTTTTATTCGTTGAATTTGTCAATAATTCAATGGCTTAACCATTCTTTTTTAGTTTATTCATGAACACATTGAACCTATACCATTTATGCATTGAGTTTAGTATCCCCTAGATAAGTCGATTACGTTGATGAAGTCTTTTCCATCTTTCAGGTATTCACGCATGTTTTTTTCGAAAATGGCAAAGGTTCTTGGTAAATATTCTCCGCTTTTACTAGATAGATGGGGTGTGACCGTGACATTCTCCATCCTCCAAAACGGATGCCCTTTTCCCAAAGGTTCCGGATCAAATACATCCAAGATGGCATGAGACAATTCCCCGGCATCCAGTGCTTCGATCAACACTTCATCGTTCATCAGGTCGCCGCGGCCAATATTCACGAATACTGCAGATTCTTTCATTGCCTTAAAGTGCTCTTTTTTCAGAAAGCCCTTCGTTTCAACTGTACTTGGCAGGACCGACACGATATAATCGGCTCCCGGTATCGCTTCCAATAAATTATCCAGAGTATAAAGGTGATCAATGGATTCCACTCGCTTCCCGCTCCTGTTCACTCCCACAGTCATCATCCCAAAGGCTTTCCCAAGACGAGCCACCTCCCCTCCAATTGCACCGACACCAATAACGAGCATAGTCTTGCCATTCAATTCCCCTACTTCAATCTTTCTATCCCACAATTCTTCCTTTTCATTCTTCATAAGCAGTTTCAATTTCTTTTCATATTGCAAAAGCATCCCTATCGTATACTCGGCCATTGGGATTTTATGAATGCCTCTCGCGTTGGTCACCAGAATGCCACGTTCCTCAATAGCTTTAAATGGCATTAATTCCATCCCTGCACTCATGACCATGATCCATTTCAAGTTCGCTGCATTCCCAATGATTTCTTCAGTCATGTCTTCACCATATGTAATTAGGATTTCCGCTTCACGAAGCGGCCCCTCCGTCCATCCTTTTTGATAAATGAAGTTCAAATCAGGAAAAGCTTCCATCATCTTCTTTTGAATGCCTTCACTTGGAATGACAGTAGAAAGTATTAACATGTTCATCTCTCCCTTTTAATTAACATAAAAAAACACGGGCTCTATGTGTCCCGCGCAACTTTCTCTGAGGAGGTATTCCCTTAATAAAGCATATTCAAGTGTCCCCTTTTTGAGTTGGACAAAAGCCTTACCCTTATTAAAAAAGGCTTTATTTTAAAGAATTTGGGTTTAATGCATGTAATTCCGGCAAAATGAAATCGCCATCCCTTCTGATCGGGACGTCGTCAAAATAGATCTCACCACCCCCATATTCGGGACGCTGAATCAAGACCATGTCCCAATGTATCGATGAACGGTTTCCATTATCCGCTTCTTCATAGGCTAGCCCAATAGCCAAGTGCAGACTTCCGCTTATTTTCTCATCGAACAATATATCGTCCATAGGTTCCAATATGTATGGATTGATTCCAATTGCGAACTCCCCGATAAACCGGGACCCCTCATCAATATTCAGAATTCGATTCATTTCAGAGTCACGATTGGAAGTGGCTTTAATGATTTTTCCCTTTTCCAAGCTTAATTCTATATCACTAAAGGTGATTCCTTCATAGGTTGTGGGTGTGTTGAAGGATATCCTTCCATTGATACTATCTTTTATCGGTGCCGTAAACACTTCCCCATCCGGTAAATTCTTTTTTCCGGCACATATGATGGCCGGCATACCTTTAATGGAAAAGGTCAAATCCGTCCCTGGTGAAACGATCCTGACTTTGTCAGTCCGTTCCATCAATTGCTTCAACGGTTTCAAGGCCGCCTCCATTTTCCCGTAATCCATGGTGCATACATTCAACAGAAAGTCTTGGTACGTGTTTAAGGTCATGCCGGCTTTTTGCGCTGATGCGTTGGTGGGATAATTAAGTAAAACCCAACGTCGATTGTTTACATAGAAAAGTGTGGGGGAATTCATGGCCTCCCCTTGAAGACGGTGCCTCTCGATGGGAACATCAGTCATTTCCACATCGTTTTCTTCCCCTGTGATGATGATGACTGCATCGATATCCGTATATTTCTTCAGAGCCCATTGCGAAGATGTGTCAAGTTGTTCCTTCACATTGCCTTGTAACAGGTGGCGGCTTATCTCATCGTCTTCGAGTTCTACATATGGATAAGCACCCACTCTGTATATTTCATCGATCAGCTCTTTCAATAATGGTTTCGTGTTGATATGTCCCTGTATGAGGATTCTCTCTTTTGGCTGTATTTGTATCGAATGATGAATCAGCCTGGCTGCAAGCTTCTTTATTCGCTCATCCTTCATCTGCCTGTCCTTATTTTTCGAGGGCGCGAAGAGTTTCAAGCGCTTCTTCGACGTGGCCTTTGACTTTTACTTTACGCCATTCTTTGACTACCTTACCAGCCTTATCTATCAGGAAAGTTGAACGTTCAATCCCCATATACTCCTTGCCGAAGTTCTTTTTCAATTGCCACACATCAAATGATTCAGCCGCTTCATGATTTTCGTCAGCCAGCAGCAGAAAAGGCAATCCATGTTTTTCGATGAATTTTTCATGACGCGCCGCTGGATCTGGGCTAATACCAATGATGACCGCGTTCAATTCCTCGAATTGCTCATTATGGTCCCGGAAATCACAGGCTTCCGTGGTGCAACCTGGCGTCATGTCTTTTGGATAAAAATATAAAACAATGTTTTTCCCCTTAAAATCCGATAGGGAAACCATTTCACCATTGTTTGCAGGGAGTTTGAAATCAGGTGCTTTTTCTCCAATTTTAACAGTCATATTGAACCCTCCTTTTCTTTCATTATGGTAAGAGTACCCAATAATCGAAAGAAACACAACTTTCATTTATCCTTCCTATCTTTCTGCTCCAGATCGATAACTGTCCGAATCACGAACGCTGCCGGCAGTGTATATCCGATGAAAGCCTGAATGGTGGCTATCATCCTGCCCATGCCAATCGGGGCTATATCTCCATACCCTACAGAAAACATCGTCATCGCACTGAAGTAAAAAGATGTCTTCAACTGTTCATAGAAAGTACCATCCAACCGATTGCCCATATCAAGAATCACCGAATGATTCTGAAGCTCGTATAATAAATAAATCAGTGCAAATCCAACCAATATCGTCGCATATAAATTGCCAAGCCATAGCATATCCTCCAGAGAAAACTTCTTTCCTCCCGACTCAACAAGAAATAACGTACGAATGCTCATCACCATGCAAAAAATGATTCCTGCAATCAAGATGTAGAAAGTCATCCCCCACGCCCCATTTCAATACGCCACTCCATCTATACATACTCCATGTCCAAACAATATATTCTTTTTTAGGAACAGACCTCATCCTTATCACCCACACACATAATAAACCGATACTTTTTCCGAATCTTTTTATCATGTTGACCCTTTTGGTCGGATATGCTAATATTATCTAAATTTTTATAATAATTTTTATTTTATAAATTTTTAGCCTGCAAACAGTTTATAAAGGCAGGTTTTGCAAAATTTCATATGTGGGAATAGGTTCCTAATTTTAAATTAGGATTAAAAGGGAAGTCCGGTGTAATTCCGGCACGGTCCCGCCACTGTAATGGGAGTGTTAGCGCCATCCAATATGCCACTGATCAACGATCGGGAAGGCCCGCCGCAAATGTTAATCCCTAAGTCAGGAGACCTGCCTATTTCGACAACACTGTTTTAACCTACGGGAGATAGGGAGGTGTTAGGGACCTTATAATTGTAAGTGGCATTTTTTGCATGCCTCTTTATTTTAAGCATTTCTAACTTTCTTCTTTGACGGTTAGAAATGCTTTTTTTATTGCTCAATCAAATGAATGTAGGAGGATGGGAATTTTGAAAAGCAGTAGTTTGGGTTACCCTCGAATCGGGGAAGATCGTGAATGGAAACGTACATTGGAAGCTTACTGGTCAGGTAAAATCGATGAAGCGGAATTTACGGCACAACTAAAAGCCATCCGTTTAGGAAACTTACAAAAACAAAAACAACGGGGCATTGATCTCATTCCTGTCAACGACTTCACTTTCTATGATCAAATGCTCGATATGTCCGTCATGTTCGGTCTTGTTCCTGAACGTTATTCAGCCTATGAAGGCGATAGCGTTCCCCTTTCCGTATATTATTCAATGGCTCGCGGGAACAATGATGAAGTCGCTTCCGAAATGACGAAATGGTTCAATACGAACTATCACTATATTGTCCCTGAATTAAAAGTGCCACAGCTGACTTTAACAGAAAATAAACCACTTGCAGCATATCGGGAAGCCAAGGAAAATCTAGGGATTGAAACGAAGCCCGTGTTGATCGGGCCTTATACCTTCCTCTCTCTTTCCAAAGGCTTCAATAAACAAGAGATCCCTGGCATCATCCTGAGCTTGCTTCCCCTATACACGCAAGTCCTGCGGGAGTTGGAGCAAGAAGGCGTGGAGTGGGTTCAAATGGACGAACCTTCACTAGTTTCATCCATTTCCAAAGATGATATGCAAACTGTTACTTTCCTCTATGAAAAATTGAATGAAGCAGCACCAAACCTGAACATCATGCTACAAACATACTTTGATGCCGTGGAACATTACCAAGAAGTCATCGAATTACAAGTCCAAGGAATCGGTCTTGATTTTGTACATGATAAAGGGAGAAATTTAAGTAATCTTGAAGCATTCGGCTTCCCGAAGGACAAAGTGCTTGCAGCAGGTGTGATTGACGGTAAAAACATTTGGCTATCTGATTTATCGAAGAAAATTAAATTGATCGAGACTTTAAAGACAATGGTAGCCGAAGACCGAATCTGGCTTCAGCCATCTTGTTCCCTGCTTCATGTCCCAGTGACCGTTCGCAATGAATCCGCACTTTCAAAGAAAGTGAAACAGGCCCTTGCTTTCGCAGATGAGAAACTTGAGGAAATCACACTCTTGGTCAAAGGGAATAATCAAGGCTTTGAAGCAATCGCTGAAAAAGTCGATGCCAATAAATTTACGGTGCAAATGTTAGCAAGTTCAAATGCACGGAATCATGGGGCTGTACAATCGAAAGTCGAAAAGGTTAAAACCAGGACCGCCGGCCGTCACATTCCATTTAAAGAGCGTTACCAAAAACAACAGGAATTTTTCAAATTGCCTTTTCTTCCTTCGACTACGATCGGTAGCTTTCCGCAGACACTCGAAGTTAAACAAGCACGCGGAAAATTCAAAAGAGGAGATTGGACCGCTCAGCAATATGAAAATTTCGTTAACGAAGAAATCGGCAAGTGGATCGAGATCCAGGAAGAAATCGGTTTGGATGTTCTCGTTCACGGGGAATTCGAACGGACGGATATGGTTGAATACTTCGGCCATAAGTTAGGCGGTTTCGTCTTTCTGGAAAAGGGTTGGGTCCAATCCTATGGCTCCCGCTGCGTGAAACCACCAGTCATCTACGGCGACATCCATTTCATCGAACCGATGACAGTCAGGGAAAGTGTATACGCACAATCACTGACAAAGAAGACGGTGAAGGGAATGCTTACAGGTCCTGTTACGATTTTGAATTGGTCATTTGTCCGTGATGATATTTCCAGGGAGAATGTTTGTTATCAACTGGCGCTCGCTTTGGAAAAAGAAGTCATTGCATTGGAATCTGCTGGAATTAAAATGATTCAGGTTGATGAGCCTGCACTTAGAGAAGGTCTGCCATTGAAAAAAAGCGATCGCGACGAGTATTTGAACTGGGCTGTGAATTCATTCTTGATATCCACATCTAGCGTGGAGGAAACAACCCAAATTCATACGCATATGTGCTATTGCGACTTCAACAGTTTCATGGATGTCATCTCCTCCCTGGATGCCGATGTAATTTCCATCGAAACATCTCGTAGTCACGGAGAGCTTGCTTCCGCATTCGAGGAAAAGACATATGGAAAAGGTATTGGCCTGGGCGTCTATGATATTCACAGCCCGCGTGTGCCGGCAGTGGAAGAAATGGTCGATATGATTGAACGGGGCATCAAGGTTTTGGATAAAGACCAGTTTTGGATCAATCCCGACTGCGGCCTGAAAACAAGGGGTATCCCGGAAACCATCGCTTCCCTGAAAAACATGGTCGAAGCAGCAAAAATCGTCCGCGAAAACCTTTTAGCCAAACAAACAGGCCAATGATTGAAAAGGACGTTGCCCATCCACAGCAGTCACGGACTTTTTTAACCGACCTTGTTTTTCCACCGGATACAAATCATCACAATACCATCTTTGGCGGAAAAGTAATGGCCTATGTTGATAAAATAGCTGAGGTGCAAAAATTGCAAATCACATCATATTTTTTTGTCACTAATATCAATGCAATTCTCAATGGAATTCTCTGAGTAAAAAACATCAATAAACGCAAAGAAGGGATAGATTAATGGCTATCCCTTAAATTCTCTATCCACTCCCGTTAGTTAATAAATTTGTTATCTGTTTTTATTGAGTGTCTTCGTCGCTTTTGTACTCCAAAATCTCACCTGGCTGACAACCCAAAGTCTTACATATCGCTTCTAATGTTGAAAAACGAACCGCTTTTTGCATTCTCAATTTTCGTTTTGCTAACATCACATCAATATTAATATCATTGCCATATCCCCCACCTCAGACCGTCAAATCATTTTCTGATTTTATGTTAATCGCTTCTTGTAGAAGCCGTTGGAGGATAGCAGCAAAAACAGCGATAACCAACGAGGCAAAAATGATGATGAGTCCCATTAATCCAATAGGAGGGTCAACTTTCTTCGCTATTAAATGAAAGAGTGGCAAACCTAATACATACAAACCACTGATTGTAATCGCACAGCACTTTATGTTCTTTAACGCCTTTACAGATAATTTCGAGAACGCTGTGTTCACGTCAATATACCGTAAAAGATTGAAAGCCTGATAGAGAGCAAAGTAAAAAGGCACAGCCGCTCCATACATCACGATGAAAACGAGATATTTCATTGGGGCAATATTTGGAAACATTTTTGCTGCGAAATTCGCCATATGGGGAACTAAAAATATACACAATGCAAGAACTGGGATTCCTATAAAAATAACAGCTAGCTTTAAAAAGAATGTCGTAACTTGTTTCATAAAAAGTACCTCGTTAATTAAATTTTCTCAAACCGTTAATCATTTTTCGACTTAATATATGGGACATTTTTTAATGGCTTTTGAAGTGCATCCACAATGGCTGCGATGATACTTGTTGCTAAAACACCCATTAAACTTAGTGATATAGGACCTGCTGGGTCGTCTCCTGTGATTTTAGAAAGCACCTTTAAGCTTACTATTCCTAACAGAATGAGGAAAATGACTGTAAAAGCACATTTTTTTATAAGCTTCAAAGATTTAAGGGATAATTCAGAGAGAGCATTGTTTTTTTCGATATAGGTTAGTAGTTTAAATGCTTGATACAACGCAACAGAAAACGTAATACAGAATCCATATGCACATACTAAAAAGGGGATTAGGAAATAAGCCGTATCTGGATGTACCTTTGCATCTTTAATGGCTATCTTAGGCAACCAATAGATACATAAAGCAAGCACTGCAATTCCAGCTAGGAAAATAATTACCTTTAAGAAAGTGGTTGAGCCTCGTTTACCATTCATTTAAAACACCTCACTTATTTAGAGACAACCTGATTTTAGCATAATTATTTATCGATTAACAATAAATTAGTATTGTTTATTATTATATTATTATTGTTATTGAAATATCCTTTTAATTTCAACAACAATGAAAAGCATTTCTCATTACAAAGAAATGCTCTTACTTTCCACTTAACTAAATAAAAACCCCTTCAACATGAATGCTGTTGAAGGGGTTTTTTTAGTTCCCTGCCCCGCGATACCTCTTCACTCCCTGATTCCATATGAAAACGGATATCACGAAAAAGGCAATCCCGATTACAGGTGTGGCAAATGCATATGCATACCACTCTTCTTTTCTTAGGAAATAGGATGCCGGATAAACACCAACAAACGCGAATGGCAGCACCCATGTAAGGACAAAACGAATGATCTTATTATAAATATCAACTGGATAGCGCCCGTAGTTCCCGATATTGTACATCATTGGCATGATGGAAGTTTTCGCATCCGACCAGAACCCAATACTTGCAATCGCGACGAATATGGCTGCATAAGCAAGGGCCCCGCCTATTGCAAAAATGATGAAAAGAATCGGGTCATACCACGCAAGATGAAGATCCAATGAAATCGCCGAATAAAATATAATGATCAAACCGGTCACAACACCAAATAACGCTTCCAGCTCGATTCTTTCTAAAATGACTTGAAACAGGCTGTGTATCGGTCTTGTTAATATCCGATCCATTTCCCCTTTGACAATATAGCGGTCATTAAAATCCCAGATGTTGAAAAAGGCAGAGAAAAGAGCAAATGGGATGAGGAAGAATCCATAAATGAATATGATTTCTTCACGGCTCCAGCCGCTTAAAAATTGAGTATGCCCAAACACGACTAAGATAAATACCAGATTCACGACCTGATTCAGCAGGTCAGAAAGGATTTCCATGAAAAAATCGGCTCTATATTGCAATCTGGTCTTCATATATTGACTCACATATTGAAAAAACATCGATACATAAAACATCCCGTCAACCTCCTTGAATAATCAGCTGTTTTTTTGCGACTATCCATAAAAGCTGAATCGGTATTATGAGAATGATGCACCAAATTAACTGCTGTAAAAGCGCCATGCCAATTTCGCCTGAACTGTACCCGTTCGTAAAAATCATGCTTGGTACATAGCTGATCCCTTGAAAGGGTAAATATTTCATCACTTCCTGTGCCCATAACGGATAGAAACTGATGGGCAGCAGCAGACCGGAAAATAAATCAATGATGACCCTTTTAGCCCGGATCAATCCGGCATTATTATATAAGAAAAAGGTAGTGATTCCGGTCAATAAATTAATTTGTGTATTGATGATGAAGCTGAACAGCAAGGAAATGCCGAACATCCCCCACGTAGCCGGCTCGTGCGGCAATTCGATAGGAAAAATGAAAGCAACCAGCAGCATTCCTGGAATCGAGAAGAAGAAGAAACGAAATATCCCTTCCCCAAGTCCTTGCATCGTTTTCATGCCTAAATAGTTATAAGGCCGGATCATTTCAATGGCGACCTTGCCGTCTTTAATTTCAGTGGCGATTTCGCGGTCAATATTATTGAAATAAAAAGCGCGCGCCATCCATGCAACCGCTACATAGGTTGTCATCTGCATTCCTGAAAGTCCTTGGATGGAGCTTTTTTCCCCATATATCGCATTCCATAAGAAATAATAGGCACCGATATTGATGCTATAAATTAAAATGCCGGTATAATAATCCGTTCGATACGCAAGCATCATCAAAAAACGCATGCGGATCATTGCGAGATACTTTCCCATTGCCCTCCCCCTTCTTGTAGACACGTTGTTTCTTAATGATAAGAGAGTCAGACAGTGCCTTCTTCGTAAATGTTGCGAACAATCTCTTCAATGGACGTTTCATGGATTTTGATGTCCTTTATTTTAAAATGAGATACAACAGCCGAAACAAGCTGTGAAATATGATCATTTTCTTCTCTCAACAAGGCAATGTATGTTTGATTTTTCTCATCATAAACCCAGTTAGCAGTAAATGGAAGCGCCAATGATTGCAATTCCTTCAATGCGATCGGCTCGATGAATTGAAAATGGATTTGTTTTTCCTCAGCCCAGTTATCTTTCAAACTCTGTAATTCCCCATCATAAATGATCTGTCCTTCATCAAGCATGATTACACGTTCACATAATGCTTCAATGTCACCTAAATCATGGGTAGTCAAAAGAATCGTCGTATTATATTTCTCATTGATTTCTTTCAGGAACTCACGAATCTTCATTTTCACGAGTACATCTAGTCCAATCGTCGGCTCATCGAGGAACAGCAAAGGCGGATTGTGGATCAAGGCTGCCGCAAGCTCGCAGCGCATTCGCTGACCAAGTGAGAGTTTACGCACTGGCTTGTCCAGCAATGGTCCGATATCGAGCGTCTTGATGACATGTTCCATATGATCGTTATATTGTTCATCCGTTACCTTATAGACCTTTTTTAGCAGCCGAAAAGATTCTTGAACTGCAATATCCCACCACAGCTGAGAGCGCTGGCCGAATACGACTCCGATTGTCTGAGTGAACTTTTCCCTTTCTTTATGCGGATTCATTCCATTGACCGTGATTTCACCTGCTGTCGGTTCCAAAATACCTGTCAGCATTTTGATCGTGGTCGATTTCCCTGCACCATTTTCCCCGATATAAGCTACCATCTCACCCTTTTTTACAGTAAAATTGATATCATTGACGGCAGGGACGATTTTATAATTTCTGGTAAGTAAATCCCGGAAGGCACCCTTTAGCCCTGTACGGCTTGATGCCGACTTAAATTCCTTCCGAAGCTGTTTCACTTGAATTGCATCACTCATCCTGTTACATCCTCCGTAATCTCTTGTCCTAATGAATTAGTTTATCCAACCTAACCTTTTTAGACAATAAAAATGCTTGGATGCCAAATACCATTTTCAGGGCGAAAAGATCGTTGTATCAGATACATATATAAAGGAAACGAGTATGCTATGAATATCAAAAAATTATTACTATCCCAAATTGAAAAGGTCGTTTTCGACCTTCGATATGACTTCCTTTATGAAGATGAGTACGGTGAATTATTATGCCAGGTCATCCAAAGGGATTCCAGCGGGTCGATAGAAAGCACCCCCATCAGTTTCCATCTTTGCATTAATGAAGAGAAAGGGACTGGCCATCTCATTTATTACCATGCCCAGGGCGAAATGAACCGTCAATCATTCGACATCGAAAACCCTGAAACCATCTTGGCCATCCTTACTTTCATAACCGGATTTTTGGGATCCGTCCCCAGTTCGCAATCAAAATGAAGGCCCTGAATCTCGATGTTCCAGGGTTGCAGTGCTTCCATGAGGGAACTAATCAAATTTCCTAGACTTCGACCCCAGATTTACGGACGGAAAAGTGCTATGATTAAGATGAAATATGTTTATATTTTTTAGGAGGTTTTAAGATTGGATTTTAGTAATTCGGAACTTTTACATAAAGAGGCATTGGAACATATCGTTGGCGGGGTTAACAGTCCCTCCCGTTCTTACAAAGCTGTAGGCGGCGGTTCACCGGTTGCGATGGATCATGCCAAAGGTGCTTATTTCTGGGATGTTGATGGGAATAAATATATCGATTATTTAGCGGCATATGGCCCGATCATCACAGGGCATGCGCATCCACATATTACGGAGGCCATCGTTAAAGCTGCAGAAACGGGCGTTTTATACGGCACACCGACAAAACATGAAGTGAAATTTGCCAAAATGTTGAAAGAAGCCATACCATCCATGGATAAAGTCCGCTTCACCAATTCAGGAACCGAGTCCGTCATGTCCACCATCCGCGTTGCCCGCGCTTACACAGGACGGGATAAGATCATCAAGTTTGCAGGCTGTTACCATGGACACTCCGACCTTGTTCTCGTCGCTGCTGGTTCCGGCCCGTCCACTTTAGGTACACCGGACTCTGCCGGCGTTCCAAAAAGCATCGCACAAGAAGTCATCACGGTACCTTTCAATGATATCGAGTCATTTAAAGAAGCACTGGATAAATGGGGCAATGAAATTGCTGGCGTCCTGGTTGAACCTATCGTCGGCAACTTTGGAATCGTGGAACCAAGACCTGGCTTCTTGGAAGAAGTCATTTCAATATCTCACGAAGCCGGATCACTCGTCATTTTCGACGAGGTCATCACAGCATTCCGCTTCATGTATGGAGGGGCACAGGACTACTTGGGAATTCAACCCGATTTGACCGCGCTTGGAAAAATCATCGGGGGCGGGCTTCCTATTGGTGCCTATGGCGGTAAAAAAGAGATCATGGATTCTGTCGCCCCGCTGGGACCTGCCTATCAAGCGGGTACGATGGCAGGAAATCCGGCTTCCATGCTTTCCGGGATCGCTTGCTTAGAAGTACTTAAAGAAGAAGGGCTGTATGACGAACTAGACCGGCTGGGGAAAATCCTTGAAGAAGGTATCCTGAAAGCAGCTCGCCAATACCATGTACCGATCACCATCAATCGCCTTAAAGGGGCGCTGACGATTTATTTCACGACAGAAAAAATCGAAAACTATGAGCAGGCGGAAAATACGGATGGCGAAATGTTCGCCAAGTTCTTCAAACTCATGCTCAACCAGGGAATCAATTTGGCACCGTCAAAATACGAAGCCTGGTTCTTGACAATCGCTCACACGGATGACGATATCGCTTATACTCTAAAAGCGGTTGAACATGCATTCAAAAACCTAATGCAATAAATCGAATCAGCATAATTATTCATTTTTTATACACCCTCAGGATGTACATCTATCTTGGGGGTTTCTTATTTCCCTGTAATAAATCTTTAATATTGGCCTTTGAGGCCACTTCCCATATAAATCCCATCAGTTACAACATCCATCCCATTGTATAAAAAATTGATTTCTGAATATTTAAATGATATGATATGGATACATTTATATACATTTATACACTTTCTTTCAATCTATCAAAACTTGGACTATTGTTCGGGTTTACTAATATTTCCCCCACTAAACACATGCTACAGGAGGTGAAAGGCAGAGAATAAGGGTAACCTTATTCATGCCATATTTATGGCCCAACAATGGACACCTGCTACATTCAAGGAATTTCACAAGGAAGAACATGATGCCTGTGGTATCGTTTCCTGCATCGAAAAAAGGAAAATCCCAACCAACGAAAACATCTTTGCCTGTATCGACGCCCTGGTTAAAATGAACCATCGCTGCGGCTTCATCAATGGTGAAGGCGATGGCGCCGGCATCCATATCGATATACCCCGGGCTCTTTGGAAAAAGAAGCTTGAAGCGGTAAATGTCGATTCAAGCATCGTCGATCAAGATTCCTTCATAGTCGGCCATTTATTTTTAAGCAAAAAAACAGAAGCTAACGACTTAAAAATCGAAGTCAAGGAGAAACTGCTCCAACATGGTCTCTCATTGATATTCGAAACGGATAAAGCCTACCGTTCCGAGGCATTGGGACCGATTGCCATTCAAGAAGACCCAGTGTTCTGGCAATTTGCCTGTTCCTCCACCATCAATAACAGCCAGGAGCTTTCAAATGTTCTTTTTGAGCTGACTTCCGCCATCGAAAAAAGTGATTTCATCCATGTTGCATCTTTAAGCCAGCATCATGCGGTATACAAAGTGATGGGTGCGGGGGATACGCTCCCTGCCTATTATCTTGATCTTGCAGACCCTTTGGCTGCCTCCACCATGACACTGGGACATAATCGTTTTTCAACTAATACTCTCTCAAGCTTCTTCCGGGTCCAGCCTTTCAGTGTACTTGGTCATAATGGCGAAATCAATACCATCGCAAAATTGCGTGATGAAGCGAAAATGATCGGAGTTCCCATCGCTAAAGATGGAAGCGACTCACAGGATTTAAACAAGACGATCGAGACTTTCATCTGCCGTCATGGCTACTCTTTATTTGAAGCCGTCGATCTTATGTTTCCGCCAATCATCAATGAAATCAAGGAATATCCCGAGCACTTACAAGACTTATATACGTATTTAAGGGAAGCATGGGGTCATTTTGCACAAGGTCCGGCAGGCATCATCTCCCGTTTCGGCGATGAAGCCGTGTTCTCTGTCGACTCTTTAGGCTTGCGCCCACTGTGGAATATTGAAACGGAATCATCCTATATGTTCACTTCCGAGCCAGGAATCATCCCTTCCAGTGAATATACCGGAGATCCGAAACCGATGGGTCCAGGGGAAAAAATCGGTTTGAAATGGAATGGCGACCGTGTTGAATTGTACACATACAAGGATTACCAGGATAAAGTATTTGAACTCTTCAATGATCGTTTCGTCCTTTCCAATGACCGAGTCCGCTTACAGCCCCAAGTTTTTGAAAAGGTTATCTCCATGACAAACACGCAAGCCATTCATAATGGCCAATATAAAGCCTTTGGGTGGGAAAGGGAGCATGTACAGTTAGTGGAACAGATGGCCGAAAAAGGCGCTGAGCCCATTCGTTCACTTGGTCACGATGCGCCACTGGCAGCACTTAACCCCCAAAGGACCAACATCGCTGATTTCATCAAGGAGAGTGTTGCCGTTGTAACTAACCCAGCGATCGACCGTGACCGGGAAACCGAGCACTTCTCAACAAGAACCATCATCGGGAAACGCCCTTCCCTATTCGAAGCGAATAAGGCAGGAAAAGTCACGGAGCTGCTGACTCCCTTATTGATTGAAGGATCCACTGGTTATGAGTGCTCATCTATCGTATCGCAGCCAAGCTATGATCAGTTCATTAAATATAACCAAGACCAAAAACTTGTGCACTTCATTTCAACCACGTTCAAAGAGGATGAAAACATCACGGATGCCTTGACCAGGATAACGGATGAAAGTGTCAATGCTGTGGATGAAGGAAAAACGCTGCTCGTTCTGGATGATGCCCTTGCCCATCAAAACGGCAACCTTTGGCTTGATCCCCACCTTGTCACTTCAGCCGTCGACCAAGCGTTGGTACGCACAGGCAAGCGCCGTGATTGTTCCATCCTTTTACGTTCAGCATCACTAAGGTCACTGCATGATATCATCGTTTCTTATGGTCTAGGGGCCAACTTGATCAGCCCCTATTATATGTTCCTTTCCCTATCTTCAGATGACATCAAGGGGGTTACCAATCTATATATCTCCTTGACGAAAGGACTTGAGAAAGTCATCTCCACCATCGGCATTCATGAACTGCGCGGTTATGGAAGACTTTTCTCAAGCATCGGTTTACATGAGGAAATCGCCGAATATTTAAATGTGGCTAACTTCTTCGGATCGAATGATCTTGACTATAATTTTGATAAAATCAAGGCAGATGCCATCCAGCGGGCGGAAGATTTTGGAAATGAAAAAGAACGGATGGGTAAGACCTTCCACCTGTTCCCTAGGATTTGGAAGTCCATCGGGGAAGTTGCTTCGACCGGGGACTATGATGCTTATCGTGAAAAGATCACCGAACAGGAAGAATCCAATCCTACGACGATCCGTCATTTGACATCATTAAAAACTTCAGATTCTTCCATCCCTTCTGAAGAAGTCAGTCTTTCGGTCGGCGAGCAGGAATTGCCGTTCGTCATAGCATCCATGTCCTTTGGATCACAAAATGAGATTGCTTTCCGGGCCTATGCGGAAGCTGCCGAGAGGTTAGGCATGATCAGCATGAATGGTGAAGGCGGGGAAATAAAGGATATGCTGGGCAAGTACCCGAAATCCCGCGGACAGCAAATCGCTTCCGGCCGTTTCGGTGTCAATGCAGAACTCTTGAACTCTTCAAATCTATTGGAAATTAAAATTGGGCAAGGGGCAAAACCTGGCGAAGGCGGTCACCTTCCCGGTTCCAAGGTCACAGCGAAAATCGCAGAAGCACGAAATGCAACAATCGGTTCCGATTTGATCTCCCCTTCCAATAACCATGATATATACTCAATTGAAGATTTGGCGCAAATGATCCATGAGCTGAAAACGGCAAATGACAAAGCAAAAGTTGCCGTCAAAGTACCAGTCGTTCCGAACATTGGTACGATTGCAGTCGGCGTCGCAAAAGCGGGAGCCGATATCATAACGCTGTCTGGTTTTGACGGCGGAACGGGTGCTGCCAGGATCCATGCACTCGCACATGTCGGTCTTCCAGTTGAGATTGGTGTGAAAGCGGCCCATAATGCCCTGCTTGAGTCAGGTATCCGACAGAATGTTGAAATTTGGGCTGACGGTGGTTTGAAAAGCTCGATGGATGTATTGAAGGTCATGCTGCTTGGTGCAAACCGTGTAGGTTTTGGGACCCTTTCGATGATTGCCGTCGGCTGCACAACGTGCCGCGGATGTCACCTCGATACTTGCCATGTGGGAATCGCCACCCAAATTGAATCGGAAGCGCAGGCGAAAGAGCATGGGCTGCGCCGTTTTGTTCCACGAAAATTCGATTTAGCCGTTCAAGGATTAACGAATATGTTCAGTGCATTTGCAAAAGAACTCAAATCTTTGACCGGATCACTTGGCGTGAAGAATCTTCAGGACATCGTCGGACGTTCCGATTTGCTACAGCAAGTTAAAGGTCAACAATCATTGGATTTAACCTATTTATTGAAAAACCTGGATATAACACCGTTCTCCCATAAAGAAACGGCGGCATATTTGAATGAAGGCTCCATGCAGGTAGCCGTTGGCGCTGAATATCTTGATTCGCATGTAGATGATCTGCAGCAATCCCGTAGCTATAGCTCGATCACTTCCGAGCAGCGTGTACTCGGCAGCAGGGTGTCCTGTCACCGCGTTAGGGGCAGATTGGATGGATCATACAAAAAACTTCCACCCGTTCACCTATCCTACCAGGATGGTTCCATCCCGGGCAATGGACTTGGGGCATACAATACGGAGGGAATATCAATCAGCGTGAATGGCGGTGCCCAGGATGGCATTGGCAAAACAGCAATTGGCGGTAATATTGCCATCTTTAAATCCCCAGGAAAAGATGGGAAGTTCTACAATGGCTCCGTCGGTAAGGGCTTTGGTTACGGTGCACAGCATGGTCTCCTCATTGCCCAAGGCGATGCGGATGCCAGGGCTGGAATCCGGCTTTCCGGAGCGGATATGATCATTGGGGGATTATTGAAACAACCGCTTCCTGAAAAGGAAAACGGGAATATTGCGGTAACTTCCAATATTAAGGGATTCGCTTTTGAATACATGACAAATGGAAGAGGTTTAGTTCTGGGTGATCCCGGTCCATGGATTTGCGCAGGGATGACAGGCGGTGTCGTTTATTTACGGCAACAGCCTGAATCTGGATTAACCAAAGAGGTCATTAAGAAACGGGTTGCGAAAGGGGCAAAGATTTCCATTGAGCCCCTTTCCGCAAAAGGGCTGCAGGATGTGGCCGAACTTCTCGGCAAATACACGGCCCTCTTGAAGGATCATGGCCAACCCGAAGAAGCGGCCTCTTTAGAGACACTTCTACAAAATCCTGGAGAGCACTTCCTACAGGTCGTTCCAGTTAAGGAACAGGCGGATCCTGCCGTATCCACGGAGTGATGCGGAAAATATATTAAAAAAAGGCTGATGCTCTTCAATTCGAGCATCAGCCTTTTCCAGTCAAATACCTTTGGAATAGCCTTCAAACGATGGAAAAACACAGCAAGAAATTGCCTATCGTTTCTTTATATATTAAACTTGATTTTAGCTATTGTAACTCTTAGGAAAATCCTGTATATTACTTTTTGTTTACATCTTCTTATTTTAGTGTAAAGTACTAACAAATAAGTTAGAATACAACTTTAGGCAAAAGCCTATATATAAATAGAGTCATTTTGTACCACGTTCCATTACAACACAAAGAAAGGATTAACCCATATATGAAGTTTGGTGCCCGCATTCTCAAAACAGGAATAGCAATTGTTTTAGCGCTTTATCTATCGGAACTGCTTAATCTTCCTGCTCCTGTCCTTTCTGGGATTGCTGCAATTTTTGCAATACAGCCGACCATTTACCGTTCATATCAAACGGTGCTGGAGCAAATTCAAGGAAATATCATCGGAGCATTGGTTGCTGTCTCCTTCGTTTTGTTGTTCGGAAATGATATTTTTATAATCGGTCTTGCCGTGATGGTCGTCATAACCATCAATTTAAAACTGAAAATGGACAAAACGATTGTCCTTTCCATCGTGACGGTCATTGCCATCATGGAAAGCCAGGAAGGGGAATTCCTGAATTTTGCCTTTATTCGTCTCTCATCCGTTTTGCTTGGAATCGTTTCTTCGTTCATCGTGAATCTGGTTTTCATTCCTCCAAAGTACGAAGCAAAGCTTTATACACGCATTACAGATGTAACGGAAGACATCTTGAAATGGATCAGAATCAGCACAAGGCATGCTACAGAACACACTTTATTGAAAAAAGACATCAGCCGATTGAAGGCGGAGTTACTCGACCTGGAACATATCTATTCCATGTACAAAGAGGAACGGGAATATTTCAAGAAGAACAGTGTAGCAAAAGCAAGAAAGCTTGTCGTTTATCGGCAGATGATCATAACCACGAAAAAAGCGTTTGAAACCTTGAAGAGAGTCCACAAATTCGAGAATGAAATATATCAAATGCCTGAAGATTTCCAACGGAGCATTTTACAGCAGCTTGATTCCTTGATCCGTAAGCATGAACAGTTGATATTACTGCACATCGAAAAAATCAAGTCCATCGAGGAGATAGAAGATTGGGACCAGGATTGTTTAAGTCGTAAAGAGTTGCTCGCCCACTTTTTCGAACAGCAAAATCAAGTGGACGAAATGCATGATAATTTGGGCCATCTCTCTGCCCGCCTTGTACCATTGATTTCTGCAGTCATAGAATATGACGAACAATTGGAACATCTTGAAAAGCTGATCGTCAGCTTCCAGTCCTTCCATAAGGAAGACAACGAATTATCTGTCCAGTATGTAGAAGATTAAAAAAAGACGGTTCCCGGGAACCGTCTTTTTTTGTCTCTATTTCGAGCAGGCACCTCATTCAATCATCCAGAAGGTTCTTATCAGCAGCCTTTTCAATCGTATCCAATTTCTGCAAAAGATCTTGCAGCTCATCTTCTGAAAATGAGTTGAAGTTCTTGCCCATCAATTGGTTATGATCCGCAAGGACTCTCCCCAAAATCGCTTCCCCTGCCTCTTTCAATTCAAGATTGATGACCCTGCGATCCTTTTCAGAGGGCTGACGTTTCACATAATCCATTTCGACCAGCTTATCTACAAATACGGTAATCGCACTTGGCTTTACTGTTAAGAAGTCAGCCAGCTTGGTCGATTTGATCGACCCCTCTTTTTTCAATATCAATAATATGAAAAACTGAGGTGACGTTAATCCATAAGGCTGAAGATTTTTTGCTACGATGGCCCTAAGCTTCTTCCGAATCCGAAAAATCTGCATTTCTATACTATTAGTTACTTCCCATTTAAATTCCAGCCTTCTCACTCCTTATATAGGACAATCCTACCTCTTAAATTTAATTAAATGCCATTCCATTGTCAAATTTACTTTCCATATATCCTTAAAACTAAAAAAACTCAAAATTCCACCATTTAACTGCATTTATTTCCCATTATTTTTCCGAATAAATTACATGACAAAAAATAATTAAACTGGTAAACTCTTTACTTATAATATTAATACTTACAAAAATTAATATTTACTAAAATTAATAAATAAACTTTAGAATAGGAGGCGGTATCTTTTCTGGAGAATGAGCGTTAATCAAGGGAATACATCATCAATTATTTTTGGAGGCGAAACAAGTGAATAGAGGACGTTTAGTTTTAATCAATGTCATTGGTTTGGTTATTATAGTAGCGGCATTAGCCGGTGGGGCTTATTACTATTATGAAAGCACGAATTTCATTAAAACGGATGAAGCGAAAGTGTCGGGAGAGCTGTATACCATCGTTGCCCCAGCTGCCGGTAAATTAGCAGATTGGGATTTACACGAAGGAGACAGTGTAAGTAAGAATGTCCAAGTTGCCAATGTAACCAGCTTAGATGGAAAAGAAGCAGTAAAAACTGCAGCACAAGGTACAATCGTTAAAACACAAGTGCATGATGAGCAGCTTGTTCAAGCGGGTCAAACGCTAGCTCAGACCATCAATATGGATGACCTGTCCATAACGGCTAATATTGAGGAAAATAAATTGAAAGATATTGAAAAAGGTGACAGCGTCGATATTATCATCGATGGAGATCCCGATACTGTTTTCGAAGGTACATTGGAACAGATCGGTTATGCCACAACGTCTGTCTTTTCTGTGATGGGCAATCAAAACAGCAGCGGAAACTATACAAAAGTCACTCAAAAAGTACCAGTTAAAATTTCCATCAAAGCACCATCCGATAAAGTTCTGCCTGGAATGAACGCAGAAGTGAAAATTTCAACAAAATAAACCGGCTACACAGTTATACAGAAAGGAGGCTTTTCAATAAATGGCTTCTCAAACCATCTCAGTAAATGAAAACAAGGGAATGAAACAGTTTGCCCCCATGTTAATAATCTTAATGCTAGGTTTGTTCATGGTCATTTTGAATCAAACTCTGCTTAGTGTCGCCATGCCGAGGATGATGGCAGAATTCAATGTTGCTGCAACTACGATCCAATGGTTATCAACTGGATTCATGCTCGTGAATGGAGCCTTGATCCCACTTTCCGCTTTTTTAATAGAACGGTTTGGCACGCGGATGTTATTCCTTGCTGCCATGTTTCTATTCACTGTCGGGACATTCATCTGCGGCATTGCGCCTAATTTCCCCATCATCCTTACAGGCCGGCTGATCCAGGCGGCTGGCGGCGGAATCCTCCAGCCATTGGTCATGACGATCATCCTTTTCATCTTCCCTCCGGAAATGCGCGGGAAAGGAATGGGGATATTCGGACTGGCCATTATGTTTGCCCCTGCCATCGGCCCGACTTTATCAGGTTGGGTCATTCAGGAATATAGCTGGCGGGTCATGTTCTACGCAATGGTGCCATTAGGCATGATAGTCATAATACTTGCCCTTTTAAGCATGCGTAATGTAGCAGAACCAAAGAAAATCAAATTGGATTTATTGGGCGCCTCTTTATCCTTGCTAGGCGTTGCATCATTACTATACGGTGTCAGTGAAGCAGGTTCCAAAGGCTGGACGGATCCACTCGTTCTGGGAACGATCATCATCGGCCTGACCCTATTGACCCTATTTGTGGTTCAACAGCTAAAATCGGAGACACCTATGCTCGACTTCCGTGTATTCAAGTATGACATGTTCGTATTATCGAATATCATTTCCGCCATCGTCACGGTGGCCATGTTTACCGGGATATTCTTATTGCCAATATATTTGCAGACTTTAAGAGGCTTCACACCTGTTCAATCCGGTTTATTGATGTTACCCGGAGCTCTTGTGATGATGGTGATGTCACCCATTTCAGGAGCATTATTCGACAAAATCGGTCCTCGACCATTAGCACTTCTTGGTTTAGCGATCACTGCTGTCACAACATTCGAATTTGCTAATTTGACAACTGAAACGACCTATTCGACTTTGGTCATCATCTATGCCATCCGTGCACTAGGAATGTCTTTACTGATGATGCCGATCATGACAGCTGGGATGAACCAGCTTCCAAAGCATTTGAATACACATGGTACGGCAATGAGCAATACGCTGAAGCAAGTCACCGGAGCCATTGGTACGAGCTTCGTGACGACCATTTATACGACTCGTGCTTCTTTCCATGGAACTGCTTTAGGAACGGAAATGAGTACGAGTGATCCCGGTTTCGTTCAGAATTTCCAAACAATCGTCCAATCCATCATGAGTTCGATGAATCAAACTAGTGAACAGGCACAGGAAACTGCCATGTCGCTGATTTCTGCACAAATCCAGGGTCAAGCAAATGTGATGGGAATCAATGATGCATTCTTTTGGGCAACAGGCTTCGCCATTGCCGGCATCGTTCTCTCACTGTTTTTGCGTGACGTTCGGAAGGACAAAGCAATGAAAAAAGCTAAACAGGAACATGTGGATGTACCATTGCTTCCTTCACCAGTAAAAAAATCGGTTTAACTAAATGGGGGAATAAAAATGAAGATCTATGTTGTTTACGACAGTGAAGGTAACCATACGAAAGCACTTGCCGAGTCAATAGCTCAAGGAGCCGCAGCGGTTCCTGGGGCTGAGGTTCTCATTGACCATGTAAACGAGGCGGATGTTTATAAGCTTCAGGAAATGGATGCAATCATTTGGGGCTGTCCCGGCCATTTTGGCACCATCAGTTCGAGTTTGAAAACATGGATTGATAAACTTGGTTATCTATGGGCGGAAGGTGCGCTGATCAATAAAGTGGGGGCTGTCTTCTGTACGACGGCCACCGTACACGGCGGACTTGAGGCAACCATGCTGAACTTAATCACCCCAATGCTTCATCAAGGCATGATCATTGTAGGCTTACCCGGCACTGTTCCGGAAAATGCCTTATACGGTTCCTACTATGGAGTAGGGATAAGCTGTCCGCCCGGTGTGGATGATAACATCACCAAAAATGACTTGCAGCTTGGAGAAGCATTAGGAAAACGGGTAGCCCATGTCACCCGTTCATTCATAAACGAGCTCTAGGAGGCTTGATTCAATGGCCATTATTCTAATTATCATCGTTGCCATAATAGCGGTTACGGGCTTGATCACCTTCAATATCAAAGCCTTATCACCTGAAGATAAGCCGCTGGGGGGCGAGGAAGGGAACTCATTGGAAGAGTCCTCTTTTTCTTCGGCAGATGATTCCGTTACCGAAATCATCTCCCCAACCGACAACGATGAATTGAAAATGAAAGATCATGATTATCGTTTGGCTCTTTCCAAGCTTCACAATCAAAAGCCAAATGATGAGCCAGCTGCAGAAAAAAAGCCTAATCTTCGCAAAATGAAAGACGCGGAGTATCGTGGTACATTGGAAGACTTCCAGGAAAATCGTGACTGACCCCCCATTCGGCTATTCGCCTCTTTTTGGGTTTTCAAATGCTATGCATGAAAGGAACATTTCCGGCCTCAGCCGCGGCCTTTGCTTAAAGATCGACTTCAGGCTTAACTTATTTTTCTGGTTGACAAATATTCACAAAGACTTTAAGCTAAGGTAATGCAACACATACATTTTTTTAAACTCAGCTTTTGTTGAGAGACGGAATTTTAAAAGGATTTCCTTTTTTCGTTCGTCACTTGCCTTTTTGGCAGGTGGCGATTTTTATTTTTACAGGGGTGAAAAACATGCAACTTTTGAAGTATTCCATAATGGTCTTAATCGGTTCGATCTCATATGGCACATTATCCACGATGATGAAGTTTGGATTCATGGATGGCCATTCTTCTGGAGAACTGGTCGGCAGTCAATACCTCGTCGGTTGGCTGATTGTCTCCGTGATATTTCTTTTTTCGTTTAAATATAAAGTTTCATGGAAGAGTGCCGGATTACTTTTAATCACGGGCATGATGTCCACTTTCGTCGGAAAGGCCTATGCCGTTTCCGTATCCGAGCTTCCCGCTTCGATTGCCGTTGTCTTTTTATTTCAATTTACCTGGATAGGCGTCCTTATAGAAAGTTTCTTAAATAAAAGACGCCCGGATAAAAATAAACTCATTGCCATTTTCGTTCTATTCATCGGTACATTATTGGCGGGGGCAATCTTTGGGCAGCCTCTATCCGGCCTAAGTCTGAAAGGCGTATCGTTCGGACTATTGTCTGCGTTGCTTTTTGCGCTGTATATGTGCTGCAACTCTCAATTCGCAGTTGGGGAATCTTCAATGAAACGGCTGTTTTTCATTGCAACGGGTGGTATGCTGACTGCCGTATTCACGACTGACCCTATCACACTTGTGACGAATCTCGTCCAGACAAACCTATGGTACTACGGTCTGCTGCTCGGCACTTTGGGTGTTTTGGTTCCTTTCTTTTTCTTTGCTGTCAGTTTGCCGAAAGTGGGTGTCGGGCTTGGAACGATTCTTTGTGCAGCAGAGCTGCCTTCTGCGATGGTCGTTTCCGTCATCTTCTTGCATGAACAGGTAACGTCACTGCAATGGTTCGGGATGTGCTTGATCATCGTCGGCATCGCCTTGCCTGAGGGAATAAAGCGTCTGCCGCAATTCCTTCCTGACAGAAAAAAAACGCTGCATGAAAAAAGGATTTCATAACGTTCATCCACCGGTTCGGTTAAGAATAAGAAAGACCATTCCCGTTAACGGAATGGTCTTCTTTTATATATTGTTTTTCCTTTTCTCCTTAAGCATCCAATTGTTGCACTTGAAATAGGTTGTAATAATGCCCTTGCTTTTTCATAAGTTCTTCGTGTGTTCCCATTTCCGTAATTTCCCCATTCTCGATATGAACGATCCGATCGGCATGGGTGATGGTTGATAACCGATGGGCCACGATGATGGTGGTCCGGTTTTTCGCCAAAATATCCAGCGCCTCCTGGATATAGTGTTCACTTTCCAAATCCAATGCCGATGTGGCTTCGTCGAGTACAAGGATTGGCGGGTTTTTCAAAAATACCCTTGCAATGGCCACCCGCTGCTTTTGGCCTCCGGATAATTTAACTCCCCGCTCCCCGACTTTCGTTTCATATCCTTCTTTTAGACCCATGATGAAGTCATGGGCGTTCGCCGCTTTTGCCGCTTCAAATACTTCTTCATCACTTGCATCGGGCCGCCCCATAAGGATGTTGGCCTTAACCGATTCACTAAATAAGATATTATCCTGTAGAACCATTCCTATTTTATCTCTTAGACTGCGGACCTTGTATTTACGGATATCCGCCCCATCCAATAATACCCTTCCCTCCGTTACATCATAGAAACGGGAAATCAAACTGACGATCGAGGATTTCCCGCCTCCGCTCATCCCGACAAGTGCAATGGTTTCCCCTGGTTTAGCATCCAAATTTATATGTTTCAAAACGGGTGCTTCTTTCTCGTCATAAGCAAACGATACATCCTGAAAGGTTATTCGGCCATCCACATGCTTTAGCTCTTTCGCCCCCGGTTCGTCATCGATATCATACTTCTCATCCACAAACTCAAAAACCCTGTCCATGGACGCCAATGTCTGGGTCATTGTCGTCGAAGAGTTAACTAAACGTCTGAGGGGATTATATAGCCGGTCTATGAAACCGACGAAAGCAACCATGGTACCAAGTGACAATTGTTCATGAATGACCTGATAACCGGCAAATCCTATCACGAGCAGGGGGGCAATATCCGTGATCGTGTTCACGACAGCAAATGACTTAGCATTCCAGCTCGTATGCTTTAGAGCCTTTTCAAGGAAATTCTTGTTCTGCTTCGAAAACAATTCCTGTTCCCTGTCTTCTATTGCAAAGCTTTTGATGACCGACATCCCCGAAACCCGTTCATGTAGGTGACTCTGTACATCCGCCAACGCTTGGGACCGAATCCTCGTATAAGTTCTCAGCTTGCCGAAGAAATGCTTAATCGAAAATGCGTAAAATGGAAGCATGATGATGGATACTATGGTCAACTTCACGTCCATCGTAAACATGATGACGATCACTATGATGATCGTTGCGATATCAAGCCAAAGGTTCATCAGACCCGTGATGACAAAGTTCTTCGTTTGTTCCACATCCGTGATCATCCTTGAAATGACCTCGCCCACCCTTGTATTGGAATAATATTTAAAACTCAGTTTCTGTATATGAGTAAATAATTCATTACGAATATCATATAAGATTTTCGTTCCGGTCCATTGAGCGAAATATTGACGGTAATACTCAATCGGCGGTCTGACTGCAACGAAAATGAATATCATGATGGCCATTGCCCATAAGAGTCGTTCGGACTTCACGGCTTTGGAAAGGTCAGCATTTCCGATGATGTCATCCACAATATACTTACTGAGCAATGGAAGCAAAAGCGGAATCGCGAACTTTAGCAACCCAATCAGTACCGTCCCGATTATCTGCCATTTATATGGTTTGACGAATTGCAAATATCTCTTAATGCTCCCCACGGATTTCCTCCTTTTCTGATCAATAAATCCAAATGATAACAGTCCATTTGGAATCTTATATGTTATATGCACCATTCAATTATAATTTCCTTCTAGATGATTAACTATCAAAAGGATTTCATTCACTAACTTTCATATTCATTTATAGGGGTATAATGATTCCTGCATTCTTGAAAGATTGAATCAGATTTGTAGGCACGATACATAATGAAAAAGCCTGCCAATTATGCAGCAGGCCTTTTCTATCATCGATAGGTTAAAAAGCGTTCATACCAACTATCAATAAACTCTGCGGAGAATGGTCCTTTTCGCTGGCGTATCATATAAATCAAATAATCTACGTTCTGTTTCAATATTGAATCGATGGCATCCGGGTAATTCATTTCTTTCCGATGCCTTTCATATTCATCCTCATCCAGCAAATTAAACGTCATATCTGGGAATACTTTAATGTCCAGGTCATAGTCAATGTATTTCAATGCTCCCGATTCGTATGTGAACGGCGAACTGATATTGCAATAATAATAAACCCCGTCCTCTCTCAACATACCAATAACATTAAACCAATACTTTGAATGAAAATAGCAAATCGCCGGCTCTCTTGTAATCCAGGTCCTTCCATCTGATTCCGTTACCATAGTACGGTCATTCGCTGCTATCACCAGATTTTGGGTCCCTTTTAAAACGGTCGTCTCTTCCCAGATACGATGGATATGTCCATTATGTTTATAGCTATGGATTTGGATTTTTCCTCCTTCGGCAGGAACAATCCCCATTTATCTCTCCCTACTTTCTATAGACACCCTGACAGCGTACTGTGCCCTATTCCGTTTGCAGTTGTTGTGTGTATTTAAAAATATATACTTTTTTCCATTTACCCTATATTCCTATATTATAGCGATTTATTCATAAATTTAAAACAAAAGTGGCTAATCTCCCAGTGAAAATGTGTAAATAAGTCGAAAAAGTCTGACCATCCACCCATTTAAACTAAGAAATTAGCCGGTTATTTATCGTATGGCAGCCTGTCCTTGCTGAAAATAACGGATGACTTCTTCCGTTTGCTTCTCGAACATATCATGGATACTTTTCAATTCCTGCTTTTTGAGTTGAATCTCTTCCTGAACGGTGACTGCTTCACTCTCCTCTTCCAGGGAAAGGAGTTGCTTCTCTATATCTTGGCATCTTTCGATTTCGGATTGTAAAAGTAAAAGCTTATCCATCGTTTTCAACTGGTTGTTTATAAGCCGGTTAAATTCCTCCATGAATGCACCTTCCTAATCTGTATTTTTTCTATTAGTATGTATATTCTATTTTTATCCGTTTTTTCCTTTGACATAATATGTAAACACAACGAAACATTTGTCGAAATCAATGAAAGGTAAAAAAAGCACCCTTCAAAAGAAGGGTGCTTTTCATCGGCGATTAGCCTTGGCTTTTATTGCTTTGAGATTTTTGGTTTTGTTGTTTCACTTCTTGAACGTTAGTTTCAGAAGCAAACTCTGTACCGAATTGGCCTTGTGCTTGACCTTTTTTTTGCTGAGATTGCGCGTTTTGTTGTCTCACTTCTTGAACGTTGGTTTCAGAAGCAAATTCTGTACCGTATTGGCCTTGACCTTGTTGAGATTGCGCGTTTTGTTGTCTCACTTGTTGAACATTAGTACCTGCTTGTGATTTATTGTTTTTAGCCATTGATATCACCTCCACAAATAATAAGATAACCATTATCCAGGAGAGTTATCCAACTAAAAACATTTAAAATTTTCCAGTTAGATTAAACAAGCAATGAGATGCCGCCATCGACAATTACGGTTTGTCCACGAATCATACTCGCTCCATCGGAAATTAAAAACAGGATGGTATTCACCATATCTTCCACCTCGACCATCCGTCCAGCCGGAGTCTGTTCCGCTGCCTCGGCAAGCATTTCATCCCGATTCGGGAAAGACTTCAGGGCGTCTGTATCGATCACACCGCCTGAAACGGCATTGACACAAATATTTTTTGCAGCCAATTCGACCGCTAAATATCTTGTCAGGGCTTCAAGCGCAGCTTTGGAAACTCCAACAGCTGTATAATTTTTCAAATAGCGGATGGACCCCAGTGAACTGATGCTGACGATTTTCCCCCCGCCATTCCTCTCCATTAATTTCGCCGCTTCCTGTGCACAGAAAAGGAGGGCTTTCGTATTGATGTCCATGGTCCAGTTCCAATGGGATTCCTCCAGTTCCATCAACGGGCGCTGCACTCCTGAAGCCGCATTATTGATGAAGATATCCAAACGTCCATAATAAGCATCGATTTCCTCGAACATGCTTTTCACTTTCGCAACGTCACCGACATTTGCCTTAACTACAAGGGCTTTACGCCCCAACGCTTCAATTTCAGCTGCCACTTCTAATGCTTTTGACTTGCTCCGGGCATAATTAATAACGAGGTCGTAACCTTCCTCTGCAAGCCTTATTGCCGTGCTTCTGCCTAAACCTTTACTGCTACCTGTAACGAGTGCCACTTTTTGTTCCATTCGTTTATTCATCCTTTCTGAGTAAACACCGAGTAATAAAAATCATTTTTTTAAGGAGTGTTACTGTTATGTATGTTGGACGTGATATGACAGAGTTGTCGATGATGAAAAAATCGGATTGGGAAAATAGTGAACTTGCCTATTTTCATCACTCCCTTCAACAAATGGTACCTTATTTAAACCAAGAAGGACAGAGTATCCATAGCGAAATCATCAAAGAAATCGAAAATCGGGGCGGACTTAACAGGCAGGAAGCCGATTATACTCATGGAACGAAAACCCTTTACGATTGATTTTATACGGATTTGGCTTTGAAAATCAACAAAAGGAAGAGGATATCTTAGCGGATATCCTCTTTCGCGCTCCCAATATCACTGGCGACAATTTTATGATAAGACGTTATAGCCATTGCGCAAAAGGGGCTGTCCCCAACAATGTTAAAGAATATATACATGACTGATACGTTTCGTTCTGGAGGTCCCCTGATTGTTCCCATGCATTTTCAATGTCCGGTGTTTATATCGGCTCGTTTTTATGGCCCCGACCATTATCGCACACACAAAATATAAAGCATGAATGAAGATTGATCCCATGAATGCTGCTTGAATGACTATCCTCATTTCCTTGCCTTCGATACCCTTATATTACCAATTAATCAAATGAGACCTTTATTCAAAACGTTCTTTTTCTTTATACGCCTTCATCATTTTTTGGTGGGAAACCGGAAATGCCAACTCCTCCATCTCTGCTTCACTCACCCACTTAAGTTGCTGTTCTCTCAGTGTCTCTTCACTGATGGCCTCTTTGACCACTCCGATATATGTGTCCACTTTCCAAACGAGATGAGAGAAAACATGTTCAATTTTCACAAGCGATTCAGTGATTTCGGGTTTGACGCCATACATTTCCTGAAACCGACTCTCGAAGAATTCACGCTTATGCAAAAGCGAGGAATGGTTTTCGAAGTTCGGATATTCCCAAAGATTTGCAAGCAATCCTTCTGGTGCTCGCTTGTGTATTAAATATTCACCTTTTGCATTCGTTAAAACGGCCGCCACAATCGGTACATCCCGCGTTTTTTTCTTTTGGATTTTCACCGGCAATTCCGACTGAACCCCCGATTCAAATGCCAGACAATGACTTTGAACGGGACATAATAGGCATGCAGGCTTACCTGGTGTGCAGATTAATGCACCAAGCTCCATCAAGGCTTGATTGAATTCAGAGGTATGTTCATGATCGATCAGCTTTCTGACGGCAACTTCGAATGTTTTTCTTGTCTTTGGTTTTGCTATGTCTTCATATATCATCAATATCCTTGATAAAACACGCATGACGTTTCCATCAACGGCTGGCTCAGGCTTGCCGTATGCGATACTAAGAATCGCACCAGCTGTATAAGGGCCGACACCTTTCAATTTTGAAATTTTCTCGGGTTCATCCGGTACGATTCCATTATAGGATGCCTTCACTTCCTGAACGGCACTATGCAGATTCCTTACACGTGAGTAATATCCCAGCCCTTCCCATGCTTTTAGGATTTTCTCTTCATCAGCATTGGCAAAATCCTCAAGTGTTGGGAACCATTCCATAAATCGGTTGAAATAAGGAATCACCGTATCCACTCTCGTTTGCTGCAGCATTATTTCAGAAACCCAAACACGATATGGATCCTTATTTTCCCTCCATGGCAATTCTCTTTGTTCTTCGAGAAACCAGGAAACCAAATCTTTTTGAAATTCTTCGATTTTTATTTTTTCTATTATCGGGATCGTTATTTCTTTCACATCAGTTCCTCCAAAGATGTTAAACTCTTATCAAAAATGGGAATACCTAAAGTAGGTCATTCTTTTTTTAATATCATGTTCATATCCATTTATTTGTAACGGGCAGAAAATAAGTAAAAATTTTATTCATTTGATGGTTAATATATAAATACGGTATGATGAGAGAAGACCATTTTTTTCAAATTGTGGCAGGGAGGTTAGTTTTTTGGATACAGGTACTCACTTTGTCATGGGAATTGCTCTTGGAGGTCTTGCCACATTAGATCCTGTCATTGCGCATAGCCCAGTCACTGCAAGTGCAGTCTTAGCAGGTACGATATTGGGATCACAAGCTCCAGACATTGACACCGTTTTAAAATTAAGGAATAACGCTGTATATATTCGAAATCACCGTGGAATCACGCATTCCATTCCCGCTGTTTTACTTTGGCCCTTGATTATCAGCGGCACACTTTTCGCCATCATACCTGAAGCAAATTACCTTCATCTTTGGCTTTGGACCTTTTTAGCCGTATTCCTTCATGTATTCGTGGATATATTCAATGCTTATGGGACCCAGGCTCTTAGGCCAATTTCATCAAAATGGGTAGCTTTAGGGGTCATCAATACTTTTGATCCGTTCATTTTTGGAATACATGTTGCCGGCCTGATATTATGGGGCTTTGGATTTCCTCCAGGTTATTTATTTCTTTCCATTTACGGAATACTAGTCATTTACTACATTTCCAGATTCAAGGAACAAGCTTTTATAAAAAAGGTGGTCAAACGGCAAATTCCTGGTGCAAGGAAAATTCTTTTATCACCTACCATGCGTTTTCACCGCTGGAAAATTGCGGTTATTACCGAAAAGAATTATTATGTGGCACGAGCCGATAATGGATATGTGACGATTCTTGATACGTTCGATCGAGTGCCATTACCTGAAAGTGAAATTCTCGATGCCGCCAAAAAGGATATCAACTTGGCAGCCTTTCTGTCCTTTTCCCCGGTTTACCGCTTTGAAATTGAACAGATAAAAGAATATTATGAAGTCCGTTTTATCGATTTAAGATACCGAAGCAATGGATATTATCCGTTTGTGGCAGTGGTCCATTTAGACAGCGAATTGAATATCTTGAATTCTTATACCGGCTGGATCTTTAGCGAAGCGAAACTGCAGAAGAAATTGAATATTATTTTGTAGTCGCTGTATATTGAAAAGCTGATTCCAGGGAACCCCTCTGGAATCAGCTTTTTTAATGCAGTCGATTCTGCTGATTTAATAACTGTCGATATTTAGGGTTCTTTGCAATGAATTCATGGAATTGCTCACCGTAGTTATCTATCCAGGTCCTTACAACACGCGATGTCATTTCTTCTCCGGCATATTCATGCCCAGCCTTTGCATAGGTCGCTTCGAAATCTTCCCATAATAATTCCACCCAAGTCAAAGCTTGCTCATACGTGATGTGTTCATTTTTCTCAAGCAGTATCTTGGTTAATCTTTCATGGTAATCATTCATTAGAACCACCTCATTGCCAATATTTTTACAGAATGAACTATACTGTCCCTTACCCATACTAGTTGTAAGCGGAAACGCTTCTTTCTTTAATCTGATGCTTGGAGGAGAAAAATTTGCGAAATAAACAAAAAGGATTCCCCAACCAAAATAATAATAAATTCCAAGGCGAGCCGCGTGCACAAGCAAGATATGCTTCAAAGCGTGCAGATGGCAGTATTAATACACACCCTCAAGAAAGAATGAAGGCATCGAACGAGCGATCGAATTAACAGGTACACTAGACGGAATCGGGTTTCTTCCCCGGTTCCTTTTTATTTCAGCATGGAAATCGGAAGTGCCTCTTCTTTACCACTACCACCTAAGCGGTACCCCCAGGCGAATACACCGTTCATATAATCAATTTTGAAATAGACTCCGGGATCTCCGTCAATTTGATAAATTTCACCTTTTTTGAAATCATCCGGATTTAACAAATAGGCCTTGGCCATCGTCACTTTTCGTTCCAATACGGAGTATTCATTAACCATTCCCAATTGCTCTGCTTTTCTCGCTTTTTCAGTCAACGCTGCAATTTCCTGTTGTAGTTCATAGGCGGTCAACTTGCTGTATCTTACGTCGCTCATATATATGACTCCTTAAATGAAATATTAATTTACTTCTATATTAAACAAAATTTAGTGATTTGGCTATCGATGCACTTAATCCCCATCAGGATTGGAAAGATAACGTTCAATCAGTTCTATAGGAAAACCTTTACGGTATAATGCCTGCTTCATTTTTTGTTCATATTCGAAGCCTTCGTGATTTTTATATCGGCGTTGCATTTTTTCGGCATGGTGGCAAAGAGAATCCCATTGTTCGTCTTCATCCTTCTCAACCGTCACACCTGCAAATGCTTCATGGATGACATCTCTAGGGAAACCTTTCCGTAACAAGGTTTGTTCAACTTTCAGCCGTAAAGCTCGTTCGGAAATGTTTTTTTCCTTTTTGACCGCTTTTCCAGCAAGTTTCCTTGCATGTTCAATCTGAATATCAAAGGGGTATTCCTTCAATGCCTCGACAACCAACTTTTCTTGCACCCCTTTTTCCTTTAGCTCGAGCTTAAGGGTTGTGGGCCCTTTATTGCCTCCATTTACGTGGGTCCGTACGTAAGCCTTGGCAAATTCAAGGTCGTCTAAATAGTTAAAACTGTATAGTTTATGTATCGCTTCCTTAATGATCGGCTCTTCCGTTTCCTTCTTTCTTAAATAAAGGCGAATTTCCGATTCCGAGCGCATTCGATATGATAAATAATTAAGTGCATCGGTAAATGCTTTTTGGATTTCATCATGGAATTGTATTTCAGCCAGTAGCAGGTCATCAAGTTCCATACCCTTTTTCAACTGAAATTTCAAAAGCACTTCTTCATCTACACTGAAGGCATATTTTTCATCAACGAAAATGTTATAACGATCTTTCCGTTTCTTTTGGGTTGTTATTTTTGTTATGTTTGGCATAAGTCCACCCCCACCCCTACTTTACCCCTTTACGTTTACCATTTCTATATATAGCATGTCTAAAAATGAAAAAAGAACATCGGCATGTTAAAGTGAAGGAAAGAAAGGGAAAGGAAGTGGTTTTCATGAAAATAGCCATTGCTGGTGGAAGCGGTTTTGTCGGCTCAGCCCTTATTGATGAATTATCAAAAGAAAATCATGAAATATATATATTGACCCGTCATCCCGAAAAATTTAATAAACAGACTAATTTGACATATATCGGCTGGTTGACCGAAGAGGCAAAGCCGGAAAAGCACTTGGCGGGGCTAGATGTTTTCATTAACCTTGCTGGTGAATCCCTGAACAGCGGGCGTTGGACACCTGATCGAAAACGCCGGATTGTCGAAAGCCGTGTGGATGCTTCCAAAGAGATGAACCGGATCATATCCATGCTGCCCGATAAAGTGTCCGTCATCATTAATGCAAGTGCAGTCGGATTTTATGGTATATCGGACGATGAGACCTTTACCGAAACCTCTGAACCCATTGGTGATGATTTCTTGGCCCGTACTGTTCAACTATGGGAAAAGGAAGCGGCTAAATCACGCTCTTACAGTGAAAGGTTGGTCCTAACAAGATTTGGGGTGATCCTTGGAGAAAAAGATGGCGCACTGCCAATGATGGTCCTCCCCTATAAACTATTCGGCGGAGGAAAGATGGGCAAAGGGAATCAGTGGCTTTCCTGGATTCATATCCATGATGTGGTCCGTGCAATCATCTTTTGCATGAACGATCAGAGGATAGAAGGTCCAGTCAATTTTACGGCACCGAACCCCGTTCAGATGGATACATTCGGAAAAACGATAGGAGCTATCCTGCACCGGCCACATTGGTTGCCCGTACCTCCCTTCTTCCTCAAGAAACTGCTGGGGGAAATGAGCATGCTTGTGCTTGAAGGTCAAAATGTCCTTCCCTCTAAACTTAAAGAGGAAGGATTCACTTTCAACTTTCCAACCCTTAAAGAAGCTTTACAAAATACCTTGAAAGAAGAATCTCACGTATGAAAGGGGCATTTTAGGAAAAAATAGGGATATCAAGTGGAATGGAGATGATCTAATTGCTCAAAAAACACGATAAAGAAAAAAGTAACTTAACTAGCACCCAAGCGATTCTTTATGCTCGCGAATTTAAAAAAGCAGACCGAGCTGGTGGATATACCGAGAAGAAATCCCGTCGTTAAGTTTGGAGTTTTTTCCCGTACATTTTGAACAGCCACTCAACACAAAATAAGCTGGAGATGATTAGTGAATTCATCTCCAGCTTATTTTTTATTCTAGGGGGCGCAAACATGGGACGAAATAACATACATCATAATCGAGATAAGAACAAACAAAAACTTCCTCAGGTTCCTAAAAACCTGAAAAGTGACGGACTTGACGTTGAATATTCTTCCGAACTGGCTGACCAGGAAGACATCGAGGCGCAAGCCCGGGCAAATGCGGCTGACCGCCGTGCTCATAATCGCCGTTAATAAGCAGGATAAACGCAAACAAGGGGCTGTAAATCAGCCCCTAATGTTTTCTTTTTTTACATAGCTTATCCACAGCCTTGTGTATATTGTGGATATATTCTGAAAATACTGACAAACTAACTCACCTTATTAACATGAAAATAATGTTATTTCTGGATAACCCTGTGGATTATGTGGATAAAAGGGATGTTATGCTAACCACGCTGCATTTTCATTGTGGATAACTTTTCTCTCTACTTGATTTGTTCCACTGGATTATTATTTATATAATAATTCATCTATATCTGTTACGGTCTTTATTGATTTTCTTCCTTCCATCCATGTATAATCGCATGCCACGCAATACTAAATGACTTTCCCAGTGGTTGTATCGCTACTGACATGGTATTAAAGAAAGTTCCCCAAACTTTTTCCATCAACATTTTCTTCCAACTGTTTACGAAGCAAGAATTTTTGTATCTTTCCGCTTGCGTTTCGAGGCAGCTCCTTACAGAAGATATATCTTCTGGGACGTTTATAATTCGCTAGTGTAACACTGTTCTTACACCAGGTTTCTAAATCTGTTTCCGCAAGCGTTGGGTCTTTGGCTACGATGAAGGCCGTCACCTTTTCCCCCCATTGATCATCCGGCTGACCAAGTACTGCACAGTCGAGAACTCCATGATGCTCATATAGTGTATCTTCCACTTCACGTGGATAAATATTTTCCCCTCCAGAAATAATCATGTCGTCCACCCGGTCCTTGACCCACAGATATCCATCTTCATCCAGGAAACCGATGTCACCGGAATGGTACCAGCCTTTGTAAAGCGCCTTTTCGGTCTCTCTATCTTTTTGAAAATAACCCTGCATGATACACGGACCCTTTACAAGGATTTCCCCTGTTTCCCCAGGTTCCAGCATATCCTCGGGATCCGATGGCCCTTCGTCATTCGGACGGGCAATGATTATTTCATGATTGGAACATGCCCTGCCGGCAGAACCCGCTTTCCTAATTTGATCTTCCTCCATTAGGAGAGTGATGGCAGGACCCATTTCAGTCATACCGTATGCTTGGATGAACTGGATGCCAAGTTTCTCCTGACAGGCACGTACTAGTGTTGGTGCCATCGGGGCCGCTCCATAAAGCCCAAGCTTCAAACTCTGGAATTTATACTCATCCAAGTTTTCCTGGATGAGCATGTTCCACATCGTAGGCGCAGCAAAAAACTTGGTGACCCCTTCGGATTCAATCAGTTCCATGACCTTTTTGGGATTAAACTGATGTAATATGACATTTGCGGCACCGACCTGTATTCGAGGTAAAAAGGAACAGTGCAATTCGGCACAATGAAACATCGGTGCAGTGATCAAACCGATATCAGAGCGTTCGTACTTCATGGCCTCTATTAAAATCTCGGCTTGTTTGACCATGTCTTTATGAAGGTGAACGACACCTTTGGGCCGCCCGGTTGTCCCGCTCGTATACATGATGGCATAGATATCATCTTCGTGAACGTCCACTTCATCTGGCTTTGACGAGATACTGGCCATTTTCTGGCGGTACCCTTTTGCATATCCGGGCACATCATCATCAATATACCAAAAAGCCATTTCCGGAAATCGCATTTCAACCGCGGCAACGTTCGTTTCCAGTTCGTGTTCGAATAAAACGACCTTTGGAGCAGCGTCGTTCAGGACGAAGGCCAACTCTTCCGGCATTAAACGGAAGTTGATCGGATTAAAGATTGCACCGATTTTTGCACAGGCTAAGAATGCTGTTGCAAGCTCTTCATTGTTGTATAGGTACGTAGAGACCCTATCCCCTTTTCGCACCCCTTCCGCTTGAAGGGCCGCCGCCAGCCTATTCACCTGCTCATTCCATTGAATGTACGTATAGCGGATATTTCTTCTCACGTCGTAGATAGCTTCTTTAATGGGGAATTTCTGAACCGTCTGATCAAAGATATTTTTAATCGTTACTGACATATCATGTTCCTCCTCATTCATGTAACCACCATCAACAGGAAGAGTTCAGGCAAAGCCTGCCGATGGTCGGCTTCATCCCTTTTTCAGCTTTTACTTTCGTGCGAATTACGAATGTTCATAAATGGATAGTAAGCTTCAGTCCAATCTTTCAATGATGGTTGCATTCGCCATGCCATGGCCTTCACACATTGTTTGCAGCCCATAACGGCCGCCCGTCCTTTCCAACTCATGGATCATCGACACCATCAATCGTGCCCCGCTTCCGCCAAGAGGATGACCCAAGGCAATCGCCCCGCCATTTGGATTCAGCTTCTTTGGGTCTGCCCCCGTTTCTTTTAGCCAGGCAATCGGTACAGGAGCGAAAGCTTCATTCACTTCAAAGATATCGATATCTTCAATTGTAAGGCCTGCTTTTTCCAAAGCTTTTTGGGTGGCGGGAATCGGTCCCGTAAGCATCAGGGTTGGATCTGACCCGACAACAACCCGAGTATGCACTTTAAAGCGCGGTTTCAATCCAAGTTCTTCGGCTCTACTGCGTTCCATCAATAATAAAGCGGCAGCACCGTCACTGATCTGACTTGAGTTCCCTGCATGGATTAAACCGCCTTCTTGAAAGACCGGTTTCAATCCAGCAAGTACTTCTAGCGTGGTTCCTCCCCTTGGGCCTTGATCTTCCGTAACTTCGATTTGATTTCCTTCTTTATCCGTACCCGTTACTGATATCATTTCACGGTCAAAATGCCCTTCTTTTTGAGCACGTATTGCCTTGGCATGACTCTCAACGGAAAACTGATCACAATCTCCCCGTGTTATCCCCCACTTATCGGCGATTCTCTCAGCTGACAAACCTTGGTTGATCACCTCATACGAGTCCATATACTTTTGGCTTGTTCCAGCACCTTGATAATTAGACCCCATGGGAACTCGTGACATGTTTTCCACCCCACCGGCCACTACCACATCCATATCACCCGACAAGATGGCCTGGGAAGCGAAATGGACTGCCTGCTGACTTGATCCGCATTGACGGTCAATCGTCGTTCCCGGCACTTCAATCGGAAATCCGGCAATCAGTGCAGCAACCCTTGCTATATCACCGGCCTGTTCGCCCGACTGTGAAACACAACCTAAAATGACATCATCTACAATAGCCGGATTGATGCCCGCCTTTTCAATCAGCTTCTTCAATACTTCCCCTGCCAGATCATCAGGGCGAACGTCTTTCAAGACACCGTTCCTTCTGCCTACTGGCGTGCGGATCCCTTCAACGATAACCACTTCCCGCATATACTATCTCCCCTTCTCATCGTTTTATTATAGACCCAGATTCTTAGCGATGATTTTCTTCATGATTTCATTTGTCCCTGCATAGATGCTTGCTACGGGTACATCCCGATACCTTCTGGCAATCTTGTATTCCTCCATATATCCATAGCCGCCATGAAGCTGCATGCATTCAATGGATATTTTTCGGGCAGTCTCCGTCAAACGCCATTTTGCCATCGAAACTTCCGTTACAACCTGTTCACCTGCCATATGCTTGGCGATCAATTGATCTAGGAAGGCACGCCCCATTTTGATTTCCGTTGCCATTTCCGCAATTTTGAATTGGGTATTTTGAAACTGACTTACGGATTTTCCGAATGCTTCCCTGCCCTTCACGTACTCAATCGTATCGGCCAGCATATCCTCGGATGCGGTTTGAGCACAAATTGCCACCACAAGACGTTCCTGCTGCAGTTTTTCCATTAAGTAAGTAAACCCGCTGCCTTCTTCACCAAGCAGGTTTTCCTTTGGAACACGACAATCCTCGAAGATGAGTTCAGCTGTATCCTGACTGTGCAAGCCAAGTTTCTTCAGTTTTCGCCCCCTGGAAAATCCAGGTGTATCCCTTTCGACCACGACCAAGCTAACGCCTTTATGTTTCGGAACGGCACTTGGATTCGTTTTACAGGCAACGATGACCAAATCGGAATGGATGCCATTTGTGATGAATGTCTTTTGGCCATTAATTATGTAATGATCTCTATCCAAAATGGCAGTCGTTTTAATATTGGCCAAATCCGAACCTGTGCCAGGCTCTGTCATGGCAATGGCTGTAATGATTTCCCCTGTCGTGCATTTAGGAAGCCAGCGCTGTTTCTGCGACTCATTTCCGTATGCGGAAATATACGGAACGGTGATGTCACTGTGAAGTCCGAAACCAATGAAACCAGAACCGACTCTTTCCAATTCTTCATTAATTATGACAGCAAAGCCCCAATCTACCCCGGAACCCCCATAATCTTCTCCAAGGTCCGGACATAAAAAACCCTGTTCCCCCATTTTCACCCAAAATGACCGGGGAATGATTTTCTCTTCTTCCCATCGTTCATAGTTAGGGACTGCTTCTTTCTCTAAAAACTTTCGGAATGACTTACGGAAAATCTCATGATCTTCACTTAGGTATGGATGCTTCATCTGTTTTCTCTCCTCTCCATTCTTTGTCGGAGGCTCTATTTCCAGATTTACAATGGATTTCCTGAAGGAATTAACAACTTACCTGGGTGACATTCTAATGGCCCCATCCAGTCTGATGGTTTCTCCATTCAGCATTGGATTCGTTATGATGCTTTCCGTTAATTTAGCGTACTCTTCGGGATACCCGAGCCTTGGCGGGAATGGCACGGTTTTACCTAATGACGTCCTAGCTTCTTCAGGCAATGAATCGAACATCGGAGTATGGAATAGACCGGGTGCAATCGAAACGACACGTATCCCTTTTGGTGCAAGCTCCCTTGCGATCGGGAGAGTCATAGCAACAATCCCCCCCTTAGAGGCACTATATGCGGCTTGTCCGATTTGCCCTTCAAAGGCAGCTACCGAAGCTGTATTGATAATGACCCCACGCTCCCCCTCTTGGTTCGGATCATTTTCGACCATTTTTTCCGCAGCAAGCCGGATTACGTTAAACGTGCCGACCAAATTGATCTGTATGACATTTGAGAACGCTTTCAATTCATGTATACCTTTTCTGCCTATGACCTTCTCAGCAATCGCAATGCCTGCACAGTTGATGACCGAATTGATGCCCCCGAATTTTTTCATTCCTTCATCCAATGCGTCCGATACGCTTTCCTCACTAGTTACATCTGTTTTAATAAACAGCACTGAATCTCCCAATTCCTGAGCCATTTTAATGCCGTTTTCTTCCGAAAGGTCAAATATGAGCGCTTTTCCACCTTTTTTAATGATGTTTCTTACTGTGGCAGCTCCCAGACCTGATGCCCCGCCTGTCACAACCGCAATGGTTTCTTGAATTTCCAAATTCCCACCCCATTTGTTTTCTAGAATATATATTCATCTCTCACTATCATCAAAACCTATTTTCAAGATTAATTTCACAGCTCGCCTGTTTTATCGTTCACTTTCAAATCATGAAGGGTTTCGGTAAAGCCTTTGATTACCTGTTCAAAATCCTGCTTCAGCCCATCCAGCTCTTTAATGCGTTCATTAATTTCGTTTAATTTCTGTCCTGCAGTTTCAATCGTTTTTTCCAATTGCTTGATGCCTGTCCTATCCTTATCGAATAAAAGGACTATATCCTTTATTTCCACTAACGAAAAGCCATACTTCTTACCGCGCATTATGATTTTGAGCTGTGCATATTCTTTCTTACCATAAACTCTTTTTCCCGTTTCGGTACGCTTTGGCCTAAGCATACCCAGTTCCTCATAATAACGGAGGGTCCTTGTCGTCAATCCGAATTCTATTGCTAACTCAGAAATGGTATACATGTTAAAACCACACTTTGCAAAGGGATTATTTACCTTTATTCTACCATTGACGTTAACGTAAACTTCAATAAATATTCACAAAATTTATAATATATGAAACTGCATGAAAGATTTAAATTGATATACTATGGGTATATTCTTAGAAGAAGGGACTGATCAATCCATGCTATGTTCAAAGATATTAGTTGCTTATGATGAATCTGAATTGGCACTTAAATCTTTAGAAAAAGCGATTGAATTAGCGAAGCTGGATCCCGCCATCGAAATCCAGGTGCTTCACGCTGTAACATTGCCAATCAAACCAAATATATATGGTAACGCCTTTCAGGAAATTGAAGAATCCATGCTCAAGTATGGCAAGGAAGTGATAAAAAAAGCGGAAGCGCTTTTATCCGAAATCCCGAATGCATCCCAAACATTTGTCGTAGAGGGTTCAGCCATCACGTCTTTATTGGAACATGCACAATCCCAGAATTGTGACCTTATCATAATGGGCAGCCGCGGATTGAGTGGTTTCAAGGAATTCCTAGGCAGCGTTAGCCACTACATCGTTCAACATTCCCCAGTGCCCGTCTTGTTGGTCAAATAGAATTCACGCGGATATTCTTTCCAGTCTTGTCGTAAGCTGGGTTCCCTTTAGGAATCCAGCTTACTCATGCGTGCATGAAGCCCAAGCAAAGCTTATCATGTTTTACAAACACTTCCGTTTACGGGTAAAATGAAACTAATTTTAACGAGGATAACAGGTGACGCAATGGATATTAAACATTTGCAATACTTTATAGAGGTAACTAATTTCAATAGCTTCACTCGTGCTGCCGACCATTTATTCATTACCCAGCCGACCATCAGCAAGATGATTAAAAACCTGGAAACCGAGCTAGGCGTTGAGCTCTTTGATCGTTCACGCAAGCAGCTGATCTTGACAGATGCAGGCAGGGTTGTCTTAGAGCAGGCAAAATTGATTGATAAGGCCTTTCACAATTTAGAAACGGAAATGGACAATTTATTAGGCTTAAAAAAAGGACATATACGCATTGGGCTGCCGCCGATCATCGACGCTTCTTTCTTCCCCCGAATTCTTAGCCGTTTTCACGAGGACTATCCCAATATTACCTTTCAATTAGTAGAGGATGGTTCAAAGAAAATAGAAGAATCCGTCCAAAATGACTTAATTGATATAGGAGTAATAGTCCTGCCAACCAACACCGCACATTTTCATCATTTTGCTTTCTTGGAAGAAGACATCAACTTGATTGTTCATCCCACCCATCCGCATGCTTGTAAGGAAGAAATCGATTTGGCCGACCTGGAAAAAGAATCTTTCATCTTATTCAATAAAGATTACGTCCTTCGGGATCTCATCATTTCATCCTGTAATGAAGCTGGTTTTTCTCCACATATCGTCACGGAAAGCTCACGCTGGGATTTTATTGAGGAAATGGTCTACTGTAAACTTGGCGTAGCCCTATTACCGGAAAGTTTATGCCGCCATGATGAGCGCGTAAAGACAATCAAGGTTAAAAACCCCTCCATCAGCTGGAATCTGGGATTTATATGGAGTAAGGACCATTACCTTTCATGCGCTGCAAAAGAATGGCTGAAATATACGAGGGACGCGCTGTCTCATAAGTAGTGAATCATCTAATGATTAATGTAAGCACTATCATAGATTTGGGTTATGCACATGATAACATCTAACCATTTTACAAGGCGTTACGGCGGGGGTAGACTAGTATAAGTAAAAAGTACGGTAAAAGCTGATAGATCCAATATATTCTAAAAAGGAGATATTCATGATCACTTTATCTAGTGTCGATGAGTTACAGGCAACAGAAGAAGCTCTGGAAAAAATTAGATATTCATACCCCGAACTATTTATTAAACTGCTCCATGTCGTTGCCTTAACACGGGCTCTTCAATTTAAATATCAATTTATGGGCACTTTAATCATGGATGAAAACCCAAACGAATACACCCCTGAATTCGTTATGCCCTCCGTTATCGGATTATATAAAGAGGAAGTTCAAAAGTTAAAGGATGATCCGAATATCCAGGTATTACTTCGGACCTTCTCCCAAATTAAAAATATTGGATATGCCAAAATCAGTATGCTCGTGCTCGGTAAAAGCCCTGAATCGCTTTTAGGGGCTTCATATATCAAATGAAGCCCCCTGATATGCTCAGAGAAAAAACCTCCCTTAATGGAAGGTTTTTTTCTTTACGTGTATTAAAGCACTTTACTCAAAAAGGCTTTAGTTCTTTCCTGCTGGGGATTATTAAAAATCTCACTCGGAATATTTTCTTCAATAATATAACCTTCGTCCATGAAAATCACGCGATCTCCAACTTCTTTTGCAAACCCCATTTCATGGGTCACAACTACCATGGTCATGCCTTCCTTAGCCAGTTGCTTCATGACCTCAAGAACTTCACCGACCATTTCCGGATCTAGAGCGGAAGTCGGCTCGTCGAATAACATGATTTTGGGCTCCATCGCCAATGCCCTGGCAATTGCCACGCGTTGCTTTTGTCCCCCCGATAATGAATCAGGATATGCGTTCGCTTTCTCGGCAAGTCCCACTTTCTTAAGAAGTTCCATCCCTTTTTGGGAAGCCTGTTCTTTGGATATTTTGCGGACCTTTATAGGCGCAAGCATGATATTCTCAAGAACAGTCTTATGTGGAAATAAGTTGAAATGCTGAAATACCATGCCAACTTCCGTCCGGACTTTATTGATATTGACCTTCTTGTCTGTCGTATCAAGCCCTTCAATGAAAATATGGCCTCCCGTTATCGTTTCAAGTTGATTGATACACCTGAGGAAAGTGGATTTACCCGACCCAGAAGGACCAATCACCACGACCACTTCCCGAGGGGAAACGATTGCATTGATATTTTTCAATACATCATTTTCGCCAAATGACTTCTTTAGATTTTCCACCTTGATCATTCTGTTTTCAACCTTCTTTCGAGTCTATTTAATATGAAACTTAAAATGAGGGTCAGGAATAAATAGATGAAGGCACATGCCAAGTATGGCTCCCACACTTTAAAGTACTGGCTCCCCATCGCTTTCCCCCAATACATCAATTCCGGGGCTGCAATGACACAAAGCAGGGATGAATCCTTCAATAATACGATGAATTCATTTCCTAACGGGGGAATCATTCGTTTGAAAGCTTGGGGCAATACAACATGTATCATCGTTTGGATATGGGTCATTCCCAAAGAACGCGCCCCTTCCATTTGCCCTTTATCGATGGATTGAATGCCCGCCCGGAAAATTTCGGCAATATATGCGGCTGCATTTAAAGATAAAGCAATGACACCGGCAGTTACTGCATTCGTTTCCCCAGTAAAAAAGGGCACAATTCCAAAATGGATTAAAAAGATTTGAACTAAAAGCGGTGTTCCGCGAAAAACCGTGACATAGCAGTAAAATGGAAAGGCCAGCACTTTGTTTCTCATGATTTTCCCTAAACCGACCAATAACCCCAAAAAAGTTCCGATGAGGATGGAGGAAACCGACAGCCCTATTGTAAGCAACGTTCCTTTTAATAAGAAAGGAGCATATTCAAAAATAATATCCCAGCGAAAACTCATTTTGTTTCCCTCCTAAGACCAAAAAAACTGCGTAACTTCACACGTAAAGTTACGCAATCTTTTACTATCCATTTGATTTTATTGTTGTGCTTTCAACGTTTCAATATCTGGATCAGTACCAAACCACTCTTTATAGATTTCTGCATATTTCCCATTTTCATAAATGGCATTCACTGCTTTATCGAACTCCGATTTCAATTCACTGCCTTTTGGGAACATAAGACCATAAAACTCCTCATTGAAGCTTTTGCTATCTTCAACGACCTTCAGTTTTTGATCGGGGTTATTTTTCACATATTCTTCAACAACCGTATTATCAGCTACGACAGCGGAAGCTCCGCCTTTTAGTAATTCCTGAATGGCCAGGTTATTATTTTCGAATTTTTTGATATCCTTGTGATTCTTTCCAAGGAGTTTCTCTACCGCTTCCTGTCCAGTAGTCCCAGTCTGTACGGCAATGACGTTTCCTTTCAATTCATCCCCTGATTTTATATCACTATTCTCAGGAACGAGAATCTTATTTGTGGATAGGAAATACGGAACAGAGAAGTCATAAGATTGTTTTCTTTCGTCATTCACTGTAATCGCAGATATGGCGACATCCGCTCTCTTACCTTCGATTTCAACAAAGATCGGGTCCCAACCAACACTTTCCACTTTAACTTCATAACCCGCTTCTTTTGCAACGGCATTGATGAAATCAACATCGAATCCTACAACCTTATCTCCTTCAAGATATTCAAATGGAGCATAGTTGGCGTCCGTCACGACCCTGAGTGTTTTCCCATTGGACTCTTCTTCTTTGCCAGTTGTCGAGACTTCCTTATCCTTCCCGCATCCTGTCAAGACTAGGAACAAAGAAGCAACCATGGCAAACACTAAAAAAGAAACCTTTTTCAAAATAATCCCCTCTTCTCTCTCGTAAACTCTCTTTTTTTTAAAAAAACAGATAAATCTAACTTTAGAGAACTTTCAGTTTATTCTTTTAAGAATATTATACGTTTATTTGTTTTTTTATGCAATAAAAAGTCGATAAATAACTTTAGTAAAATAAAATTTTAATCAATTAACTTGGTAAATCAAAAACGTAACTATGCTCTAATAGGGAAAGATGAACCCTTTTCCCCTTTACTCGAATTAATGGATATTATATTGAAAAAGTTAGCGCCATCTTTCAAAAGGTTTAATAGAACAAAAATAAGCAGCAGCCATAATAGCGTGGCCGCTGCTCGGATGATTATTATGGGACTTCCATATTCCCCTCTTCAATATCCAACATATCCAACAGGAAGATGAAGATCGGTATTCCGATGATCAATCCCCATATCCCAAGGAAATGCTCGGAGAACAATAGGATGATGAAGGTGAAAAATGTTGGAAGATTCGTTTTTGCCGACATGAATTTCGGATTTAAAATATAGCTTTCAATTGCATGGATCACAACAATCATGATTAATACAGCAATCACTTTGGGCATGCCGCCAATACTATAGGCAATCATGCTAAGCGGAATGAGGGAGATGATGACCCCTGCAACCGGAATCAAACCCAGGAAGAAAATCATGATTCCTAGACCGAGCAACTGAGGGAAGCCAAGAATCCATAAAAAAGTTACGGATAGGACAGCATTCGTGATGGCTATCAAGAACTGGACCTCAATCACCTTTCCGAATGAATTGATGAATTTGACGCCAAAGTGGCTTAAGTTTATAAAGAAAGATTTAAACTTGGCCCGCTTGAATTTAGAAGTGAAACGAATGATTTTATCTTTTTCCAATAAGAAAAATAGACTAAGCAACATGGAAATGAAAATTTGAAATGCCAGTTTACCGAAATCGGATATATAAAGATAGAGTGTATTCATCTGTTTTTGAAGATCGAGCGGCGATTCCAGCTCGTTCATTATATTAATGGCATATTGAATGACCCTACTATCTGGTGGATGTTGAAAGAAGAAAACGATCTGTGTCACTAATTCCGTGAATTGCAGTGTAATGACCGGTAGATATTTATAAAGTACGATGGCTAAACAAGAAATGACGACTACATATAAAAAGCTTATAACAACCTTGGAGTTGATATGCATCACTTTATTCAGCCGAATCATGATAAATTGCTCCAGCCTTCCCATCAGGAAAGTGAAAACAAATGTGAATAGCACGATATTAACCATACTACCGATGCTTATTAAAAAGAGGACTAACACAATTAATGTAATTAACCTTGAAAAACCTTCGCTTTGCAAATACTCTTTTACCACTTACCTATCTCCTAACTACCGTTCTGCCGTTATAATTCCTTTATCTTTCATTTTACACGGAATTGAGGAATTCTACTACAATTACCTTCCATTGACAACAAAAATTATTTGGATGATCAGTAAGACCCAGATGGAGATGTATTTTGCCCTTTTTGGAAAATTCTCCTCTTAAATTCCAAGCCATTTCTGCATGAAAAAGCATCTGCCGAATCGGCAGATGCTAATCTTCATCCTTTACATCGATATCTTCGGGGATGGGTTCGTTATAATAATCCGCTAATTCCTTCTTATACTTCTCCATCTGTTCAAGATGCATATTAAACTGATCTTTAAAAATCAAATGCTGCTCACCATCATGAACGGTACGAATTTTATTTTGAACGATCAAACTTTCTATATAAGATTCCGGCATCGATAAATATTCCGCAGTCTCTTTTACTGTCAAGTACATGCCTTCACCCCTTTTCACCTCTAACTATACTAGATATGGGGAATTATTTGAAGTGCTTGGTTTTTGATTGAAAATCCCTTGAATGACAAGCAAAGTCAAAAACGATTCAGGTTTTGGCATGCAACCTCAACAGCTTAAATGAATTCCGTCAGTGGAACATTTTGGCCAAAAAACTTACAATCACTCCCAATAACATGTAAGATAATGTTAAAGTAATATATCGATATATTAAGAGGAGTGGACAATAATGACTTTCTTTTATGTCATTCTTGCGGCAATTTTTGCTGTTTTGCTGGTCAATTTTGTTAAAGGGCTAGGTGAACCGGCTAAATTAGAACGCTATCAAAAAGAATTCCGTAAATATCATGCTGAAACTTTAGATCTGCATGCAACGGAAATCGTTTCAGAAGCATTGATAGAAAAGCTTAATAAAGCACTGGATTTCGACTATATGGAAAAAGTCAACACTGAATTCCGCCAGAAGCATCCACGGGAATCACAGATAAAGGTCAATCTGGCATGGCGGGAATTGAAACGCTACTTGATCATGGCTGCAGTGTTTGGAAAAGTTGAAATGTTTAATACAGTCATCGATGAGTTGTGGCATATCATGCTGAAATATAGACGGGAATATGATGAGTTTTGCCAGGCTTTCATCGGCAGGACCATTCAGCACAATCCTCATTCAGAACCTGTATTCAAACCCGAAGAGCGAACTCTATTTGACTTTTACTATGTACAGCTATTTACGGTGGACTCCCATTCCATTCAAAGGTGGGGAAAATTTTTCAAACATGATAAAGGGCAAACGCTTCTCCGCGATTATGAAACGTTAGAGCTGGAGCAGTTAAAGGAGAAATATATGAGGAAACCGACAAGTATACAAGCGGAACGTACCTTTGAATCTTTCACTTCCCGATTTAAAGAAAATCGCCCCATGACAGAATTGAATTGGCGGAAAACGTACGACCAAACGGATTACGCAGCTCCTGCCTATTTCACTTATGCAAGCACCGATGACTTTGACAGCGATTTCAAAGATATTTTCGGGAATGAACCGAGCACTGTTTCCTCGGGATCCGGCCATGCCGATCATGGTGGTCATAACGGTTCCCATGACAGCAGTTCCGATTCCTCTTCAAGCTGTTCTTCATGCAGTTCTTGTTCGTCTTGAGCCTTTCGCTTGGAGAAACATTTGAATAAACGCGATAAAACCACTCAGTATGCTTTCAGAGTGGTTTTTGAGTTTGATGATGTCCTCATAATGGATTTCTACTAATTCTTCACAAACTTAATCCCAGATGTTTTGAAAGACTTCAAAACCAGCTCCATAAAAAGTAAGAGTGATTCTAAATTCAGGCCAGTTTTTGTATATGCAAATTTGGAAAGCAAAAAAAATTAGTGCAAGGTTTAACTGAAGATCGGGTGAAATTAATTCAAGAATTAGAACAATATAGAAAAGTCCTTTCACCATTTTTAATTAATGTTTTATAAACTAATATAGATCAGTGGGAAATAGAAATTCATGATTGGGAAGAGGAAATAAAAAAAATAGAAGCAGAGAAAGAGAGCTTTTAAGTTCTCTCGGTTTGTAGACAAAAGGGGGTCGGAATTTATATATTCCGAACCCCTTTAATATTTCGTCCAATGTTAAGTGATTGGGCCTCTGAAGCATTCACCTTCCCTCTTCATTAATTCCACCGATTGAACCAATTCTTGATCCTTTGTTTGTTTTTATCAAGTACCTCCTTCGATGTCCGGTTGTCTTTTTGTTTTTTCCATTCAAAGAAGGAGGCAATTCCGATAAGCAGCCCTCCGCCGATGATTAAATATAGCCACCATGGCATCTCGCCCCACATCGAATTGGTATTGATATAGACATTGAATAAAATGGTCCCGGTTCCAACGATGAAATAGGATTTGTATTTCATCATGAATCCAAAGAGCATGGCAGCCAATGACACAGTTCCGATAATGAGCGCATCATATAAGGTGTTTCCTGCCATTGCATCAATGATCAAGGCTGAAAACAAGAGAAAAACAATGCCACTCTCAATATATTGTGTGATTTTGCCTTTAGTAAAGACTTTCCTCAGCAGGGTGGTGCTGACTATGAACAGCGGCAGGATATTCACCTCCTCCTCAAGTACAGGAGGTATCGTTAGCAGATCGACAATGACCCAATAAGGATGTAAACTGAACAATATCGCTGCAGCCAATTGGAATTTTCTTTCCCCCACCCCTATAGTCGTGCTTCTCATCAAAATAAAATAGGCCGGAATCAGAAGTGCCACGAAGATTTCCAAAATGAAATGTGCTGATTCCCCCCTCAAGACATCCATGTTCATGGCAAGGAGAAACAACAGACCATAGACTCTGTAAAAATCCAATTGAAATCCCGCCCCGCCTTTATCAAGTAGGCCTATAAAGAACTTCCTGCTTAGCAGTACCATCATGGCCGTACATCCAAAAAGGACTGCCGCTCCAACGAAAGGCTGTAATGTGTCCGCGTACATGATGATGGTCCAATACGGATACAAACTGAGTATTCCCGTCAGCCAAACGTAGATGCCCTTTTCCTTTACATCCTTTGTGAAAGTTCCAATCAAGATGAAGTAAACCGGAATCAAGAGCGAGACGAAAACCTCGAGTAACTGGTTTGATGTTTCAGTTACTCGAATTCCCCTATTCATGGCAAGTAAAAACAGCAGGCCATATATCCTGTATGCATCGAGGGAAATGCCTGTTTCTTCCCTTTTGATTAAACCATCGAAATAACGCCGGCTTAAAAGCAGCATCCCTGACATACAGCCGAAAAGGAACATCATTCCCATTTCAAGCGATAGGCTGTCGGCATAGCCGACGATGTTTAGGAAGGGATACAGACTGACTAGTGCAGCAATATTCGTATAGATTTTCCTTTTTGGATTTTCCGCTGTCAAGTTGCTTAGGAAAATGAAAAAAGCGGTTAACAGAAGCGATACAAAGACTTGGAGTAACTGATGTTCAGTATCATTAAAAACCTCCACATTCATATCGATCAAAAAGAATAAACCATAGATCCTGAAAGGATCAAAGCTGACGATGCCTGATCCGTTTTTCTTGAGTAACCGGCTAGAATATAGCCTGCTTAACAACAGCATTCCTGCCATACAGCTAAACAGAAGCGCCAATCTCGTGCTGATTGGGAGTGCATGGGCAAAGTCCATGATATTGATGAACGGGAAAAGTCCGATGATGGCCGCAATTCCCGTGTAAATGCTTTTTTCATTCATATGGATTGTGAATCTTCCCATAAGGATGAAATAGCCAGGCAACAGCAAGGAGACAAAAATCCCCAAAATTGCAGAACCTGTATCGCTCATAAACACTTCCAGATTCAGCGTGCACAGATATAAGAAGCCAAAAATCCGATGATAATCAATGACTCTTTTCGTTCCCTCTTGGTTGACTAATCCTTTGAAATGGCGTCTGCTTGCCATCACCATCACAGACATGCATACAAGCAATACGACAATCGCCATTCCCAAAGGTAATGTATTTACATACATTTTATAGAAAATGAACGCCAGGCTTAGAGGAAACACAACATAATTCCGCCAATTCCTTTTCATGAGCAGATACCAGGCAAACAAGAACTGTACAGTCATCACTCCTAACCAGACCAATTCCCTGTTAAGCGGAAAATCCCGGATTGCCGTTTCCAATATGGATATGCTTATCCCTAAATGAATGAATGGAATAAGATAATACTCCATGACTCTTTTCCAATTCTCATTGGAAACCGACCAAAGAATGGTTATGATCCCTGCTGTTATCATCATGGATATTGATGTAATGAATGCCGTTTGCCCCCCGTTTGCAAAAAATAAATGGACCTGTAGGAAAAGGGTTGAAAACCCTAGGTACGTAAAAACGTATTTTTCCCATTTCACATCTGCCCTTAAGGCACTCAAAATATAAATCACCAGTTGTGCAGCATATAGGAACGGTGAACTTTCCGTATGAACAATAAGCAAATATCCAACGGGAATAGCCAGTAAATTGGCAAGGTGACTAGTATATTGGAAGTACAATTTTCCTTTTTCCGAATGTTTCCCAAGCCATTCTCCTAAAAGGAAAAAGATAATAGGACCTAGCAGCACAAACGCAATCTTCCATGCCATTGAACTTAAATCAAAAACATCGTAAAGGGAAGCATATAGGCTGGCACTTGTAATCACGACAGGCACCCAGAATATGTGCTTCCGATGTATATGGACGGACCAGCCGTTTATAGCCGTAGCTATGGCAATGACTCCGCTTTCCTCCAAAGGCTTCAAGGAATCGAATGGAATCGATGCCAAGGAAAGGAAGGAAAGAATCTGTGCGCTATATGCAAAAATAGGAAAGAATTTATGATAACCCCTTTTAAATGTATAAGCTGCACCCATGGAAATCAGTGAAACCCCCATTAAATAGACGCTGAGCGTTATATTTGACCGGACCCACTCTAAACTCTCCAACAAATATGAATAGAAAGCACCCAAAGCCAGTACGAAAGAGATTGGAAATCCGAATACGGCGTTTTCCTTCATATGCTTTGATTCGTCTTTTATATATGTGATGAAGAAAAGCACCGAAATCGTGGCGAGCGCGGCACTAACTGCAAGCCAATCCATTTCGCTGAATTTACTGGACAGTATCACTAACATGATCATCGGGCAGATAAGTAAGATACTCTTTTTAAAAAGGCTGTACCTTGGGTGACGGTTAAATAAATATACTCCAACGTATTGAATGACCTGAAGAACGAAAACAAGATTTAAAATGGTAGAAAAAGAGACTGGCAAAGCAAAGAAAAGATACAGGAACGCTAAATCGAAAACAACAACAGCCGGGTATGTGAAGCTTGAATTTTTCGATTGAAGGGAAACATGGACAAGCTGAGCGGAAACTATCATGAGCGCGATGAATATTTGCGCATAGTTCTCCTGGTACACCATCGCGTTGCTATATAAGAAAACGATCCCGCACTCAATCAAACTGGTGAACATGAAATTCCTGGAAAGCTTAGTCAGTTTGGATGTAGCCAGATATTTTGATAGCATAGTAAAAATGATTGGTACAAGTGCAAAAGCAATGACCATGTATTCACTCAAAAATGAGTTAAAGATTAAATGGATATATCCATAAGTGAAAACGGCACTAAAAGCCATTTCATAATATTTTTTTTGGAACTTGACCGAAAAAATTAAAAACAACACGGAAAAGACCATCAACGTAAGCGAGTACACCAAGTTACTTGAAAATAACGTCAGGATCACAAAGGCTTCCACGATGATCTTAAACTGGATGAATTGAAAAATGAATGGTTTGAATAACGTTAAAGCTTGTTGATTTTTCAATTCCTCAATATTCCATAACAGTATTAAATTAAGAATGCCAATCGCTAAAAACATCCACTCCATAGTCGGAGTCAAAAAGGCCAATCCGAAATAGCAGGTAATGCCAAACGTGAATATCGAAATGAAAATGAATATTTTCGACTTAAAGTGGTCAGCAATCTTACAATAAATCGCTAAGCAGAGTAATCCCCCTAGAAACCCCAGTAGCCCCCTCCCTCCACCATTAAGTGAAAGGTACTCTCCAAAAATCCGATAGTATGAAGCGGATAAAATCGTAATCGGAATGAATAAACCCGCTAGCGTCAGGAATGCAAAAGCGGTCTGTTCAATTTTCAGCTTTGAAGCGATGAAGGCCATTCCTGCAAAAATGACGGAAACCATTCCAATGAAGAAAACTTTCAGGACCGCATTCAGATTCCCCCATGAGGAAGTTGCTAAAATCAACCCGCCGAACAGAAGCAATATGACCCCCGTGAGCAGGATGACAGAGATATTCCGTTCCCTGATTTGCTCAGGCGTTTTCTTCGGTTTTACCGGTTTTTCCCGCTTGATTACTTTCTTTTGAATAACAGGTTTCCCATCGGTGATTTTCTTGACAGGTTCAAGACTTTCCTCCAAAGCTGATTTCTTGGTTTCATACGAGGTCTTCTCATCTTTCATTATCGAATCGTTCATTCTGCTGGATTCACGTAATTTCAATGAAGATTCTTCAATCAGGCTATCTTGTACACGCACCTCGGCACTTTCACCGATAATCGTTTCATGCCCTTGGATGGATTTCCTTTTTTCATGCTCTAATCGCTTTTGTTCATGGAGGGCTAATTGGAAATGCCGATTATATGCCCTGCTAATCCGGATATAATCTGATTTAGGGATGAGCCGCCTTTCCCATAAAACATCCAGCTCTTCTTGGAAGACACGCTTCCTACTTTCTATTGTCATTTCTTCGTTTGAAGAATCATTCATCCCAAGATTCCCCTTCCTTTTAAAAAGACCTTCTATCATCTTATGTATATTCTCTTTTCGATAATAACAAAGTTTTTCCATTATATATATATTAAGGATGATGCACTGATGAACAAGGAAGCCAGTCATATTCATCCTGACTCAAAAAAAGAATGACTTCTATTGAAGCCATTCAACGTCTTTCCATTGATTTTACTTTATCCTCGCTCCTGATGATGCACAAATAAACGATCATTGAAATGAAAATCGAGGCGGCTGCCGTGATATAGATGCTCCTATAGCCGAAGAGGAAGCCTATTTGCCCGAACACAATGGCACCTATGCCCACTCCAAGATCGAAAAATGAAAAGTATGTTGCATTCGCCATCGCCTTCCGATTTGGTGGCGTCTTTTCAATCGACCATGCCTGAAGCGCCGGCTGGACAGAACCGAATCCAAATCCATAAAGCACTGCTGCAATGTAAAGGACCGCTTCACTCGGCATCCACGCAAGCAGCAGCATCCCAACCATGATGAGTAATGTTGAAGGCACGAATATCGCTCGATGTCCCCTTCGGTCATATAATCGCCCTGCGAATAATCTCGTGACCATGAGGGCCATTGCATATACTAAAAAGTACCACTGAATGCCATCTACACCTTTTTCCGCTGTATATAGCGGAAGAAAGGTTGCAATTCCACCGAATGTAACAGAGATGAAGAAAATGAGCAAAGATGGCTGAAGGGCACTTTTTTCATATACATCAAACCTTTTGGCCCTGACAGCCGCCGAAGGATCACTTTCCACTTTTTGATACCGAATAAGTGATGCCGCAATGATGGCAAACAAACCTAATAATGAGCAGATCAAAAACAGCTCTTGGAACGGTATGACGGTAACTAGAAAAAGACCCAATGATGGCCCGAAGGCAAGTGCTAGGTTACCCGATAATCCATAATACCCCATTCCCTCGCCACGCCGTTTCGCAGGGATTATATCGGAAGCAATCGTTCCTGATGCCGTTGAAGAAAATCCCCATCCGACGCCCTGTACAATCCTCATCATGAATAACAGGCCGATGCTCCCCATAAACCCGAAGGAACCCACGGACAATGCAAAAATGGCTAACCCGGCTGAAAAAACGATGCGTCTTCCCTTCGTCTCCAATAATCTGCCGGCAATTGGCCGAACAAGCAAGGCCGAAAAAGTGAAGATTCCAAGGACAGCCCCCACCAGGCGGTCGTCACCGCCAAGCTGCTCAACAAATAGCGGGAGGGTCGGCATCGTCATTTGAAACCCCATGAAGATGCACATATTTGCCAAACAGATCATGATGAAATCACGTGTCCAGATTTTATCAGTGCCTCTTACCCGTTCATCCATTAAGGTTTCCCTCATATCCCTTCACCTTCTAATTAAAATAGTCAATGCCAGTTTACTAAAATTGGTTAAAATAAGCGAATGATTTATTTCGTATACCTAAATATATATAAATAAAAGCCCAGTATGACACTGGGCTCCCCCTTCATAACGAAATGCCGATATGTTCGTTTCCGTCCACTTACCTTCTTTATGCAACCTAACGATTTAGGTTCGCCAGGCTTTCTATTCATCATTCTTACAGCGAATCGTTTTAGTTCAAAATTCCATTATATCAACCATTCTGCTGGTGAGGAATGGTGGGCTTGCCCTAGCTTTGTACCCCTATCTTTCATCTCCCCGCCCGAACGAGTTCCTGTTCTTTTCTTCGCCGTTTATCTTGAAACATTTTTTGATCCGCTTCCCTGAATAAGCTATCCATATTCCCTTTGGAATGCGAACGGTAAGCATTCCCGAATGACATACTGATGTGAGGGCCTTTTTTTAGGGAGTTTTGCAGAAGGATTTCTTCCTTTAATAATTCACAAAGAGATTCTACTTCTCGCTTGCTTCTATCAATCAGCAGAATGGCAAACTCATCCCCTCCCACTCTCGCTACGACGGCGATGTCCGAGAAAATCCGTTTCAATAGATTGGCCGCTTCTTTAATCAATTCATCCCCTATCTTATGACCATACGTATCATTCATAAATTTCAGCTCATCCAGATCACACAATATCATGGCAACCGGAGTGTCAAAATCAAGGTTGGATTTGGCGGATATATTATCGAAAAACTGTCGATTATGGATATTCGTTAATGGGTCATGGGACATTTGATACTCCATATCCTGTATGAACTTCACTCTTTCATCAATATTCCGAATGATTCCCTGAACGGCTACCAATTGCTCTTTTTCATATATAGGTGTAGCATATTCCTCGAACCACGAATAATTCCCCTCGATATCCATCCAGCGTTGAATGACTGGCTTAGTATAATCAATCCCAACGTAAATCTTTTCATTTAGGATATCAAAGTCATCAGGATGAATCCTTTCAAAAGGCGAGGCAGGGTCATTGTATGCTTCTTCCAAGACGCCTTGACCTAGAAGTGCATTGATGGATGGACTTAGATACCTGAACTTGGAGCTTGGGATTGATTCGTAGCAGTAGATAATATCTTTAGAACTTTCCACTATATTAAAAACCCTTTTTTGCTCTTCGAACCCTTTCTTCTGATAATCCTTTTCCCTTTTCTTGCGAGTGAAGATCATACATTTAAATATATCCAATGACAACTTATTGCATTTCATTCTACAGCCCCCATACTTTGAAGTCATTTCATTAAAATCTTTTCCGTAGATTTGATGGCGGACTTACACTCATTACCTTTAACATAATTATCCTTTCCATATTATAATTCTAAGCAACTTAAAGGGAAAACTATTAATATATTTTCTTAGAAAGGGGACGGCTTCCAGCAAATTGCCCACTCTATGATAAAATGAAAAACGGAAGAACCAATGGCATTAACTTTATTATCGGCGACGAGTTTATTCCTCTTCAGCCGGTCCATACTTTGTTGCAATAAATATTGGCATCTGTTTATGGTTCATTTCTAAATTGGCATTATTGAAATGGACGCATAATTGAAAAAAGCCGATTCCAATTGGATCGGCTTTATCATGCTTCACGACTATTTCGTTATCTCGATTTTCCCATTATTCGTTTCCAATTTCACTAAGTTCTCACCTTTTCCAATGACAGCATCGCCCTCATACTTACCAAGGATATCCACTCTCCCAATGTCAACATGAACATCGAAAGTTGTATTTGTCGGTTCATTCTCCGTTTTGATCATGATTTTACCATTATTACTTTCGAAGTCGATCTCCCTATCCAAGTCTTTCGTGACCAAAGTAATTTTACCGTTATTCGATGAACCAACGAGTTTTCCCTCTACATTATTCAGTTCTACTTTTCCATTAGCTGATTTCACTTCAACTTTTTCGGTCATTATATCCTTTAATTCTACCCGGCCATTTTGAGATTTCACATTCAGATTTTCACTTTTCAATCCTGATAATTGCATTTTTCCATTATTGGATTCAACGACAAAGGATTTATAAGATTCATCAGGCACAAACACCTTTAAATGTATGGATTGAATATGAAAACCAAAGCTAAAGGTACTTCGATCTTTTAATTGTACCGAAAGCTTCTTTCCTTCCACATCGGCAGTGAAATCCAACTTGGAAACATCCATCCCTTTTGAAACCAATTCTATCCTTGTCTCCTTATCCTTCGTTGGAACGATTTCTACAGCTGCATTGTCCGTGTCGATCTGAATGTCCGTCACGATCTCCGAAATCGTTTTTTCCTCTGTAGTCGTTTCCTCATTCGTCACTTGGGAAAACGTAAACAGACTTCCTATTACTCCCACCAGTAACAATATAAGTGCAATGATCGATAATTTTTTTACATTAATCATTTTTCAAACCGCCTTTCACAAGGGAAGCGTTAAATTTTAAATAGCGAACGAATCCTTTAGTTAAGGCATTCGTAGCTACAAACATTCCCATGGCAATAAAAATGCCAATCCCGCATAGTCCCAATGCGAAGAAAAGATCGAATAATTGAAAATTGCCTATCGCAAGGTTAAAAAGAACGCCAAACGGAGCAAGAATGAACGCGATCGCCGAAGTCCATCCTGCAATGACAACTCCGATCAAAGCTATAAATGGTCCCAAAACGATCACTAAATTAAAGAATCCCAAACCAATGACTGCCCAAACCGCCCGCATTACATTACTTGCAGAAGTCGTTTGTTCGACCTGACCAAGATGATAGGATGCCAGCAGTTCCTTGGAAATCTGTTTAGGATTCCCAAGGGATTTGGAGATTTCCTGCTCTGATTTCCCTTCTTCCATTCCAATTTCGAAATACTCTTCGTAATCTTGAAGGATATCTTCCCGTTCCTCTAAGGAAAGTCTGGTTAAAGAGGCATTCAATTGTTTTAGAAATTGTTCTTTATTCATTGGTTCACACCTTCCTTGATTAATTGATTGACTCCATTGGAAAATTCATACCATTCCGTCAGCAGCTCTTGAAGGTATCTCCGGCCTTTGTCCGTTAATTTATAATACTTGCGCGGAGGCCCTTCTGTTGATTCTTGTAAATATGTCGTAAAATACTCTTCTTTCGTCAAGCGACGTAAAAGGGGATATACCGACCCTTCCGATATTTCAATTTGATCCGAAATCTTTTGGACAAGTTCATATCCATAGCGATCCTGCTTATCCAGTAAAACCAGGACACATAGTTCCAGGACACCTTTCTTAAATTGTACATTCATAGCACCATCACTCCTTCCAAGAGTCTTTTAGTATAGTTCAATAAACAGTACTGAACACCGAACAATACATCTTATGTAAATAATTTACCATATGGTACTGTTCATTGCAAGGTACTGTATTTTTTTTTTTGGTACTGCATGCATTCCAATTAGGGTAGAAGAAAATTAACATTATATTCAAAGCTGCAAGAGAATACGATGTATAATAGTAAAATGTGGAAGGAGGAGTTACTTTGGCCAACAAAGAAATTACAAAAAAGCAATTCGAATTTCTTGAACAAGAATTTAATTATCTTGAAAAGGAAGGGGTCATCTCCCAGCAAGAAAAAGTGAGGATGTTAGGTTCCTATGATGTAAAAGGTAATTTGAACTTCATCACTATTCTATTATCCATTGGGGCACTTCTTTTAGGTTTAGGCGTATTGACCTTCGTAGCCAGTAACTGGTTCTATTTAAGTAAAGCGGTTAAATTCCTTCTTATCATTGCATGCCTCATCGGAGTGAACTTTGCTGGCGTGAAGGTGCAGGCACGCTTGCCCAAAACGTCACGAAGTCTGCATTATGCAGGTATTCTGATTTTTGGTGCAGGGATTTTTCTAATCGAGCAGATGTTTAACATCAGCATCAATTTCAACAGTTCCTTTTTATTATGGGCGATCGGAACTGTATTCATTGGTTACTATTTGAAGGATGTCTTCGTTCTCCTTTTTACATCTTTTCTGCTTTTCATTTATATTAACGGAAGTATATTCGTTGATGAAACGTCTTATCCGCTTGCCATCCTTGTATTTCTACCGGCTTTATACATTCTGTTAAAGAAATTCGATTACCCTAAATATCTGACCTTTTTCATTAACGCTTTAGCCATCAATACAATTGCCTTATTTCTTATGGAATTCGTGCCGAGGCTTGGTTTTGAAAATTCGAATACAATTGTCCTTTCCATTTTGTTTGTATTGGGAATCGTGCTTGCCTATATTCCGGTAAGAGCGAAATTACAGAACACCATACACATACAAGGGCATATCTTACATGGTATTACCGCACTCTTCCTTACCTTTGATTTTTCAATCTGGTTTCCTTTAGCTTACTTCGTTTTTCTGCTTTATCTCATTCTAAAAGGCAGTTTGACCAGCATCGTGATCATATGTGCACTGATTTTCAGATATTACATCTACTCCTTTGACTTCCTGCCAAAATCGCTTACATTCATCATTGGCGGTATCATGCTTATCGGTTTTGGCTTCTTCTTTGAAAATCAACGAAAAAAAGGAGGGGAACTCAATGAGTAATCCATCATTCCGGCCATTCATCGTATTTTCCATTCCAGTCTTGATTCTGTTAGTCTTGGCGATTCCTCCGGTCTGGACAACAATGACAGGAGATGTAATCAAGATCAAAACAGACCCGGTCGACCCGACTGATTTGTTTAGGGGAAGCTATGTGGCTTTGAAATACGAAATTGAATCAGTTAAGCCATCACAAGTCGATGACTCGATTAAAACCGGGTTCAATACAAGAAATATGGGTGATTATAAAAAGGTATATGTACGTTTAAAACAAAACACTGATGGACTATACGTTGTCGATCACGTAACGAAGGAAAAACCCGGCAAAGGCGTTTACTTAAAAGGGGAATTGGAAATCCCCTATGACCTGCAAAATGCTGAAACCATTCAGATCAGATACGGTCTGGACAATTATTTCGCATCCGAAGAAAAGGCAAAGGAAATGGAAAAGGACGCATTGGCCAATCCTTCAGTGGCTGTCGTAAAAGTTCGTAATGGCAATGTTGTTTTAACCGATATCATCATTGAATGAATGGCCCTAGGATATGACCAGCAAAAAGAGCACCGGTTTGCGATGCTCTTTTTTGCAGGACTTTTTCATATGAACATCAGGTTGCTACTTAATGACCCGTTTTGCCCCTATATATTTTTCCTTCCAATACTTATCACTCATTTTGACCACCTTGACCCCTTTGGTGGTGGTCCCGACAAATGTACCATTTCCATAATAAATTCCTACAAAAGAGACCTGCCCTTTCTTACCTGTCGCATAGAAGACCAAATCGCCCGCTTTTAAATCATTTTGCTTCACGGTCTTTCCAGTTTTATACTGTTCCGCACTCGTTCTCGGAATCTTCATTTCTGTTGCGGCATTTTTATATACATACTGGGTGAGACCGCTAGCATCAAACCCTTTTGGAGTCGTCCCCCCATATTTATATTTGCTTCCAACCTGCTTCTTTGCCAAAGCGGCAACTTCATCACCATAATTGATAGAGGCGGAAGCATTAGCAGGACTGAAAATGAATGCCATCAAAAATGCCCCGATTAAAACTATGGCTGCAAGCCATTTTGAAACTGGTAAACTATAACTCATTCTTTTTCCTCCCCAAACTGAAAATGAACCACAATTTTAAATGTATGTTTCAATTCGGTTTTTAGACCAAAATCATTTTCCGCAATCATCATCTCTGAAAAAAAAAATAACCAGATAACGCCGTTGTGTAGCAAGTAACGGTGTTATCTGGTATATCTACTCTTCAATAGGTGAATGAATAGTTACTTAGGCTCCTTGTATTGTCGAGCATTTTCACTGTCGCTTAGACCTTTAGTTGTATGATCGACCACACCGCCGACCCCAAAGAATGTAAGCGCTATGAAGTTGATGATGCCTAAAGCCCCGTTCAATGCATCATCAGTAATGGTAAAGCCTATAGGGGTAATGAAATTGTTTATGAACGCGGCAACCATCTGCGCCAATATTAAAAGCCCAGGAAGGAGTACCGTGAATATAAACGTAGGATTCTTAAGACGCACTTTCCAGTTGATCATTGCTTTTCCCCCTCTCTATCAAATTAAGCCCGCTTCATTTAAGAGGGTTGCGGACTTGCTATATATATTATGCGGCTTGTCCTTCTTACGTTCGGAAATTCCATTCATAATCTATCATGCTAGTTTCCAATAAACAAAAAAATGCCCATCCGAGGATGGGCCTTCTCTTAAATTTCAAAGTAGTTTTTTTAAAACACTAGAGTTCGCCTCACTTTAACAAGTAAGTAACAACTTCCTCAAGCTCTATATACTCTACAGCGTGCTAGATTTTTCACACTCCAATTTTTTCCCCAAAAACAATTTGATCCGTTCAGCAGCTTCTTTCAATCTCTCGGCCGGCTGGACCAGGGCCATCCGAACATACCCTTCGCCCTGCTTCCCAAAAGCATCGCCTGGGACGACCGTAACCCCTGCTTTTTCAATCAATGCATAGGAAAAATCCCGTGATTTCCAGCCAGCAGGAATTTGGGCCCAAATAAACATGGTGGCTGAGGTTTTCGGCACATGCCATCCCCCTTCCGCAAGACCTGATATCAAGGCATCACGTCGGGACTGGTATTCCTTAACCTGTTCTGATAGCAGCGAAAAATTGGAAGTTAGCGCCATCTCGGCAGCTTTTTGGATTGGATAAAAAACCCCATAATCGATGTGTGATTTCAACGTTCCCAGAATGTCCAGCGCCTCTCGATTGCCCACCGCATACCCAATGCGGCAGCCGGCCATATTAAAAGTTTTGGAAAGTGAGTTAAATTCAATCCCCACTTCCTTGGCACCAGGTATGGACATGAAACTAATTTGCGGATGATCATCAAAAATCAACTCTGAATAAGCAAAATCGTGAACCACCATGATCTCGTTCTTTTTCGCAAACGATATGACTTCCGAAAAGAAAGCTTCATCAGCAAGGGCGGTGACAGGGTTTCCTGGATAACTGATGATCATCATTTTGGTCTTTTTAACTATTTCATCCGGAATAACGTTGAGCTGCGGCAGGAATCCATTTTCGGCAGTAAGCGGCATCGGATGAATGATTCCGCCGGCAAGCTCCACACTCGCTTCATAAATTGGATATCCCGGATCTGGCACCAGCACATAATCTCCAGGGTTTATCATCGCCGTTGCCAAGTGTGCAAGGCCATCCTGTGATCCCATCAGTTGGAGGACTTCCCTTTCTGCATCAACCTCCACTCCATAACGCACCCGATAAAAATAACGAACTGCCTCATTGAATTCAGGCGTACCTTTTAACGTATACCCATAAGAATTGGGATCCTGCGCATATTTTACAAGCGTATCCACTACAAAATCAGGCGGTGGTAAATCCGGACTTCCTACACTCAAATCGATAACATCCACCCCCCGTTTCATTGCATCCTGCTTGCGGGTCGCCAACTCCGAAAATATTCCCGTTGTGAATTTTCCGACTTTTTCAGATGGTGAAATATTCATTCTACGATTCCCCTCTCTTAATGATTTTCTATCTATCATTATAGCAATCAATCTCGACTATTTTAAGAATTCATCAGTATCTGTTCCAGAGCCTCATCAAGATGATGGAATTTAAATGCATACCCCGCCTTTTCCAGCCTCTCAGGTATGACCCACCGGCTTTTTACTATCAATTCCGTTTCGGTCCCCATAAAGAAAGCCCCCATTTTAAGCATGGGTGTTGGACAGGGAAGTCCTATCCTAATATTCATGAGCTTTCTCAAATGAGCCATCAGTTCACGATTTGTAACTGGATGAGGCGATGAGCAATTGAACACCCCGCACAACTCCTGATTCTTTCTCAGAAAAAGGACAATGTTAAATAAATCTTCTATATGTATCCAACTGAATTTCTGGTTTCCTGATCCTTGATGGCCCCCCATTCCGAATTTAACCAAATTCCTATATGGATGATCGATCGTTTCCCTTATTCCTTCTTTATCTTCCCAGCCAGTATGGGTTTGCCTGGAGATGATCCTAACCTCATATCCCAAATTCCTGGAATGCTTTTCAAAGTATTGACCGACAAAACCAGTCCCGCCAGCTAAAACCACTTTCTTTAGCATATAACCAACCCGCTTTCTTTTAAGAGTGAATAGGTCGAATCATAACCATTTCCATCCTTTTTGTGAATTACTTAACAAGTATACCGCTTTATTACATAAATAGGTATCACGAATACATAACATACGCGTGCAACATTTGGTGAACTTGTCCAAGCAAAAAGGAATATGACACATAAATTAGTAATGTGGCCATTTATATAACAAAGGGGATGATTTCAGTGTCAAACAAAAAGCTAAGAAGGACTGGCGGTTCCAGTAATGGCAATTCCGGAAGTGAAAATAACAGCCGCAGGTCTGCCTTGAGAAGGATCTTAAATAATTTATTAAACAATAATAGAGGTACATCAATCAAGGAACCTACTTCCATCAAGCAACCCACTTCTATCAAGAAATTTAAAAGGGATTAAGAGATTGCTTTTTTGAGATTAAGAGGGAATTCCTATGGAATTATTCTGAAGGATTTCCTTCTTAATCATACATTAATACTTATTTCAAATATTTTTGTTATTTTTCCACATGTACAAGCTATATATTTCTGCTGAAAAACTGTTATATCTAATAGAGTTAAAGGAGAAATCATGATGTATTTTCGAGAATGGAAACCTAAAAAAGATATCAAGAAATTAACGGATATTACAGTAAGTAATTTTCGGGTTTCGCCTAATAAAGTGAATGAAATATTGCAAAAGTCACATAAGGTACTGGTAGTTTGTAATGATAAAGGTAAAGTAGTGGGTTTTCTTTGTTATAATCTTTACTTATATAAAGTGGCTCATATTAATTATGTAGTACTTGACAAGAAATATAGAGGAAAAGGAATTTTACAATCCCTTTTACCCGAATTAGTAACTTATGTGAGAAAAAAAGGGATCCTTGTAGTGTCCGGTTTTGTGAACAAAAACAACCCAGAAGCATTACAAAAGTTTAAAGCCCTTGGGTTTAAACCGGTTTTAATTTATCATGATGACATCCTAATTCAATCCCTCATTTAAAAAGGTCCTCCTGCCACCTATTGGGAAAGAAAGATTGATTAAAGTGCATTCTAAATCTTGTAATAAGTGTACAACTAATACGAATCATTCATCTTCCGCTTCATTCACTGAACTTCTCTTTTCCCCAGGCAATGGAACAACTAGGGAATGAAATCGCCTGTAAATTCTATATGGATTCATAGGCATTTTCCCTGTATTCTCTTAAAACCCTGATTCTTGATTTAATTTCTCTCCAGCTGATGCTATTTTAGAACTCCTATAAAAAGGCAATCAGTAAAATACACAGGTCCTGAACAGGGGCGATACTTTACATAATAGAAGGAATAGGCAAAGATTAACATACGAACACATCTAAATTTTCTATACTTTCAAAATAACCCCATATTCTCAGCGTCCAATCGTGTATAGTTAAAATATACCTGCTAAAAGGGGAGATCATTATGAAATCAATAGAACTAATCATCTTAAATCTGGAAGAGGTTAGAAGAAGAAACATTAAACTATGGACATCCATACCTAAAAGCACACTCCATTGGAAACCGGATGACAAGGCAATGAGCTGTTTAGAAATGGTTAGACATGTCCTTGAGAGTGAGCATTACTATCATTTATCCATTAAAAATCAAGGCAGCCTACAATTTTATGAATCACCATATGAAAAACAGCCACTTACCTCTGTTGAAGCGGAATTGAACTTTGCCGAACCTTACAGGCGTGATTTTTTGGAAACAATCATATCCTTCAGCGAGGACGACTTATCCAATATTAAAATCGATCGCTCCGATATGGGATATATCAGGGATCTAGGAGATATGTTGCTAAGAATCGCTTATCATGAGTCTGTACATACTGGTCAATTATTAGACTACTTAAGAACTGCTGGAGTTCCTAGAATTAGCGTTTGGGATTAATCAAATCATTTTCAAAGGGTGTTTCATCATGGTGAAGCACCTTTTTATTTTTTTCGGCTGCATAATTATCTAATTATAGAAAAAAACGGTCAATCATTTTACATCATGAAAACTCCGGGGAGCGGATCAATTAGCTTCCTTAGAAGACAACACATTCATATTCCATGATGCTCCACCAATATCAAACATTCCAATTATCACCATGAAAATATTTCGTGCTAGGAAATTGTGGAAAAGTAATGATATAGGAGGGATAAGAAATGGTGTTATTAATAAAACCAGCGGCCAGAATGGTTAGCTCCGTTATTCTAACGGGTTCTCTATTAGGGGCAGGTGCATCGTTTATAACAGAACCGGTTGAGGCTGCACCCACAATGGATTCCGCATCTGCCATAGCTAAGGAACACGCTCTTACCACCATACATGAAATTTACAACAAGGCTTTTTCAGGAGAAATGCCCTATACTGCCATGGGCTTAAAAATTAATGAAAATACCCAAAATGATGTATTTGAGACATTCGGTTCTCCCCCTGAGCCAAGTAACACAGATGAAACTTTTGACTATTATCATGCAGAAATGGGGCATCCAGGATTTGCATTTGCCTATAATGATGACAAGACCATCTCACAAATCCGATATTTTGGGACAAATGTAGAACGGGATCATAATCTAGGAAGCATCACACCAAAAGTTTTAGGAAAGCAACTCGGCAGTGCTGACGAAATACGCCATATTTCCAGCACGAATGAAATCAACTACATCTACAAGACAGGAAATTATGAACTTCAATTCATTGTCGGTGAAGATCGAACTGTAGACCATATCAATCTACTGCAAGCTAAATAGGAGCAAATAGTCGCTATAGGTTGCAGAGAAAGAAAATTTTACGCTACAACCTTTTTTGTTTCAAGCCCCTCCCCCTTTCCCTTTCAATATCAAAAGCGCTGTTACCAGAATCGGGCTCTCCATTTACAAAAACCATACTCACTCCCAACGGATTCTTAATATTTTTACCATAAAATTAGCTTATTCATTATTATTTCAATATATGGAGGTTGTCGGTTAGATGATGAATAAGTTCAGGGCTCTCACAGTATCGGTTCTAAGCATGGCCATCCTTTCGCAAGGTCTTCCGGTGGCGGGTGCTGCAAATGATGGAGAAGACAATCAGGCAAATCAGGGAGGCAGATGGATGAAGGGGGAATATCATGCCCATACCACTCAGTCCGATGATGCCGAGGGATCACAGAGCCTTGAAAGCTTGTTAAATAACGCATTTGATAAGTATGGCCTGGATTGGATGGGAATTTCCGATCACTTGAGGATGTCTTCAAGGGATGATGAGGGACATTCGATTCCAGGCGGGCCGATACCGCTCTCTCAGGGAATCATTCAATATCAAGCCCCGAAAATGGAACAGCTGCAAAAAGAGGGCAAATTTAAAAATAAAGTCATCTTTTCAGGCTTCGAATGGGATATGCCTACATACGAGCATGTCGGCATAGGCATTTTAGGAGATCAGCCGGGCTCACCTAAAAGCCTGAAAGCTGGCAATCAATTCGAATATCTGTTCACAAGCCAGGATGAAAAGATGTTTGATTCTAAGGATGTAGCCGTCTGGGAAGCACAGGATCAAAGAGCCAATAAGACATCCGAGGATGCCCGAACAGCATTGGCATGGCTTGAGAAAAATTATAAGCATACAAGTTATGCCATATTGAACCACCCATCAAGAAAGAGGGTGTACAACATATCTGATTTTCGTGACTTCAACAATATCGCCCCTGATGTCATGTTCGGATTCGAAGGTATGCCAGGTAACCAGATGGAACCAGATCGAGGCGGTTTAAATCTGGCAACACTGGAAAACCGGACTTATGGCGGATCCGATTACATGCTTGCCAAGGTAGGAGGTGCATGGGATGCACTTCTTGGGGAAGGTCGTAAGTTCTGGAATTTTTCCAATTCGGACTCCCATTTTGAAATCAGTGAAAACCGCCTATACTCCAGCGGTTACTGGCCAGGAGAATATTCCAAGAATTATACATGGGTAAATGGCTCATCAATAAAATCCGTCCTTGATGGCATGCGATCAGGAAAATCCTTCTCTGTTTTCGGTGACTTGATCGATGCACTTGATTTCCAAGCTAAAAACGGAAACAACACGGTTGATATGGGCGGGGACCTTAAAGTGAAGGAAGGACAGATGGTCAAGATCACCATCCGTTTTAAGAGCCCTAAAAAGAACAATAACGGGGACTCCGTCAAGGTGGATCACGTGGATCTAATTTCCGGGGAGGTAACCGGGAAAGCAGTGCCTGGAACACCTGCTTATTATAAAGCCACCAATGATACGACAAAAGTGGTTAAACGCTTTACCAGTAAAGACTGGAAAACCGATCGCGACGGTTTTCATACCATCACTTACAAAGTCAAAGCAAATAAGGATCAATATTTCCGGTTGCGGGGCACGAACCTAGGGGAAAATGTCTCCGGAGAAACGATGGACGGTGAACCGCTGATCGATAAAAAGACTGAAATCGAGGATAACGAAACGCGTTTTTCGGAAATAAACAAACGTAACTATAAAGACCTTTGGTTCTATTCGAACCCTATATTCGTCAGCGTAGAGGATCGGAATCATGATAAACACTAAGTTAAAAAGAATCTTGCAATAGTTCTGGACGGCCCAAAAAAGCCCCTTTTCCACTTCGCTGATAATCATGTGGATGAGGGGTCTTTTGTCCCCTTGGATCCTTAAAGATCACTTCCCTTTCTTTAAAATCCTTACCCGGCTAATGATACACCTTTCTTTTAGTATTATTTCATTTCAATGTGTGAAAATCCGTATAATTCACCACGTTTCATTAACACTAATCATGTAAGTTATTTTCATTGACTTTTTTCCTTTTCTTGTATAGTATCACAGAGTATCAATCCCTATCAGATTACTAGGAGGTTTACCCAAATGAAAAAAATGGTTGCACTTTTATCGCTATTGTTAGCTTTCACGGTTGTACTTACCGCTTGTGGCACCAATAACAAAAATGAGGCAAACGATACCGACAATAAATCTTCATCACAAGAAAGTCTATATGACAAAGTCAAAAAAGATGGCGTAATAACTGTTGGAACTGAAGGTACATATCCTCCTTTCACATTCCACGATGATTCAGATAAACTAACGGGGTTTGATGTTGAAATTGCTAAAGAAGTGGCAAAACGCCTTGGAGTGAAAGCTGAATTCAAGGAAACACAATGGGACGGCATGTTTGCAGGCTTGGATGCTAAACGATTTGATATGATCGCTAACCAAGTGGGCATCGATGAAGACCGTCAAAAGAAATATGATTTCTCTGACCCATATATTCAATCAGGGGCCGTATTGCTTGTACACAAAGATAATACGGATATTAAATCCTTCGATGATTTGAAAGGCAAGACCTCTGCACAATCTTTAACGAGTAATTACAATGAGATAGCCAAATCACATGGTGCTGAAGTTACAGGCATTGAAGGGTTTTCTCAATCCGTACAGCTTATTGGTTCTAAACGTGTAGATGCCACGGTCAATGACAAATTATCGTACCTTGATTATAAAAAGCAACACCCGGATGCACCTATCAAAGTCGCTGATGAGGAAAAAAGCGGAGTCCCGAGTGGTTTAATGTTCAGAAAAGACAGCGGCAAATTAGTGGAAGAAGTAAACAAAGCACTTAAAGCAATGGAAGACGACGGCACGTACGCGAAAATCTCGGATAAATGGTTTGGTGAAGATGTTTCTCCTAAGTAATATTTTCACCGACCCCGAGCGTATGGACCAGCTTGTTTCCATCGCTCAAACCTCCCTCTATCCCATGATAGAGGGAGCTATTCAACATACGATTCCACTAACATTGATTACATTCGTTCTCGGCCTTATTCTCGCTGTACTCACAGCATTGGCTAGATTATCTTCCATCAGGATTCTTCAAATAATTGCGCGTGTATATGTGTCGATCATCCGCGGGACACCTTTACTTGTGCAATTATTTATCATTTTCTATGGACTTCCAAATTTAGGTGTAACCATCGATCCTTTCATATCGGCTATTATAGGATTCTCTTTAAATGTAGGAGCATATGCTTCGGAAATTATCCGAGCAGCCATTTTATCGATACCAAAAGGGCAATGGGAAGCAGGCTATTCAATCGGGATGACATATATACAAGCTTTGAAGCGCATCATTTTGCCGCAAGCAGCACGGGTATCCATTCCCCCATTATCCAATACGTTCATTAGCCTTTTAAAAGATACATCGCTTGCATCACTCATTCTTGTAACGGAATTATTCCGTAAAGCCCAGGAAATCGCTGCAAAAAACTATGAATTTCTACTTCTATACATGGAAGCAGCTGCTTTATATTGGATTTTTTGTACCATTCTATCTTTCATTCAAGGAAGTTTAGAGGACAGACTTAATCGTTATGTAGCAAAATAAGAACCGCAGTAGTTAAAGGAGATTTTAAAATGATCAACATTAAGAATCTTCATAAATCATTTGGTGACCTTGACGTATTAAAGGGCATCGATTTGGAAGTGGAGCAAGGTAAAGTCATTGTATTGATCGGCCCTTCGGGTTCAGGTAAAACAACCTTTCTTCGGTGTTTGAATCTCCTTGAAGTACCCACGGACGGGACGATTGAAATCGATGAAACCATTATGGACTTCAAAAAACCCGTTAGAAAAAATGCCATAACCTCTTTTCGCAGTTTGACAGGGATGGTTTTCCAAAGCTATAACCTCTTCCCCCATAAAACAGCATTGGAAAATGTTATGGAAGGTCCCATCGTTGTAAAAAACATAGCCAAACATCAAGCGAAAGAAACGGCTGCTGCCCTGCTTACTAAAGTGGGCTTAGGTGAAAAAATCGATTTTTATCCATTTCAATTGTCAGGCGGACAGCAGCAACGAGTCGGAATAGCAAGGGCACTGGCCATGGAGCCTAAGGTCATGCTATTCGATGAACCCACGTCGGCTTTAGATCCCGAACTAGTCGGAGACGTGTTACAGGTCATGAAAGACCTGGCGAAAGAAGAAGGCATGACAATGATCGTGGTGACCCATGAAATGCGTTTTGCCCGTGAAGTCGCCGACGAAGTCATTTTCATGGATGAAGGAAAAATAATGGAGCGGGGAACTCCCGAGCAAATTTTCACAAATCCAAAAGAAGCGCGTACACGTAAATTCCTTAATATGATTCAATAAAAAACGGTGCTATCTAGCACCGTTCGCGGCCCCCCATTTCTAGAAATGGGGGCTTTTTGCATAACATTACATTAATGAGATGCTTGGACCTGTTCAGTCTGTGTCCGCGCATGGTATAACTGGAAAAGGATCAAAGCAAAAACGGAAAGGATTGCGCCCGATATAAATGGTAAATCAATCGATATCGAAAATAACCAACCGCCTATCGGGGGACCCGCAACCCTGCCGAACGAGTCGAAGGAAGATAGCAGGCCAGTGACACTTCCATGGCCCGTCATGGAACTTTTGGTCAGCAGTGCCGAAATTGCCGGCCGGATGAACCCATTACCCAATCCGAAGATAGTCAGGAAGATTGCCGATGTCCAAAAACCGGAAGAGAACAGGATGAGAATGAAACCAATTGCCGACACGATGATCCCCATTCGGATAACCGCGCCTTCCCCATATTTCTTTGTCATCCTACCCACTAATCCACCTTGAACGATTGCACTGCCAAACCCCATGATCATGAAGATATAGCCTAATTGAACAAGACTTATATCAGCCTTTTTTGCTGCAAAATAGGCAAAAGTCGTTTCGAGTCCTGCCATTGAAAGGGTGACGATCAATTGCAGAAAGAACATGGTTTTAAGAGGCCCTTTAAAGGCTTTCCACATGGACTCTTTATTTATTGACTGTTGGGCCCTCTTTTCAACCGTATGTGATTCCTTTAGTATCGCAATCACTAAGAATAAAGTAATCAAAGAAGATAATCCTGCAATGTAAAACGGTAAGTTCAAACTTGATTTGGAGAATACCCCGCCAATCGCCGGTCCGAAGATGAATCCAAGCCCTGTAGCGGCCCCGATGATTCCCATCCCTTTGCCCCGATCTTCCGGCGTCGTGATATCAGCCACATACGCCATTGCGGTTGGCATGTTTGCCGATGACAAAATCCCGCCAATGATCCTGGCTACAAACAATACCCATAAGGAATCTGCCGAGGCCATGATGAAAAACGAAAGGGCCAGTCCAGCAATCCCGATGATCATGACAGGCTTACGTCCTATCCGGTCAGAAATACGTCCCCACATCGGGGCAAAAAATAATTGCATTAATGAATAAACTGCCATTAAAAGACCAAGCTCAGTAGGACTGCCACCAACTTTTTCGGCAAGGAACGGAATGACGGGAATGATGATCCCAAATCCGACCATGACTAAAAACATCACTAAAAAAAGAACGGGTAACACCTTTTTTGTTTCCATTATTTTTTCTCCTTTTATTCTTCCGCATTCGCTGCATACTTTTATATATAAAGGTTTGGGTAAAAAGAGCAGCAACGAATTCCTTAATTATATCACTTAGCATAATCTTCCTAACAATACTTTAAACAGTTTATCATACAACCTTTACCAAATCAGTATGAAGTACGCTCTTCTTGCCGAAACTACCTTAACTAAATAAAGACCAGCATCAGACTCATGATCTTCACAGTAGTTCTTCAGGTTATGGTACTTACCTTTTTTCCACTTTGTTTCGTGAAAATAATGAATGGGTTCGTTAAATATCTTTCCTCCCCTTATTTTTTCTTAAGGGGTACTCTATACTGTAGGGTATGATTGATGTTTGGGAGGTAGCAGAATGTCGAATGATCAGTGGATTTTAATTATTGACGATGAAGAAGATTTGGCACGTCTCATGGAGACAGTTTTACATAAAGAAGGTATTCCGAATATTGTTACGGCGGGGACGATTGCGGATGGGTGGGCAAAGTTTCAGGAGTTCGATCCATCACTGGTCTTGCTTGATATTATGCTGCCTGATGGTGAAGGCTATGATTTATGCAAGCAAATTCGTGAAGTGTCGAATGTGCCCATTTTATTTTTGTCGGCAAAGGATGAGGAGATTGATAAGCTTCTAGGGTTGGCGATTGGCGGGGATGATTATATTACCAAGCCATTCAGTCCGAAAGAAGTGGCCTATCGGGTAAAGGCGCAGTTGAGGCGTGCGGGCTTTTCAGAGGAAAAGGCGGCTCCGAAAAAATTTCAAGTTGGTCCTTTTGAGCTTAGCGCAAATGAAAATGAAGTGAAAAAGGATGGCAAAGCGCTCGAGCTCACAGCTAAAGAAATCGGACTGATGAGCTGTTTTATGCATCACCCGAATCAGATTTTGAGCAAGGAAACTTTATTTGAACATGTGTGGGGCGATGATTTCTTTGGCTCTGATAATACAGTAATGGTACATATTCGCCGTTTACGCGAAAAGATCGAGGCAGACCCTTCAAAGCCTTCCTTTTTACTAACCGTTAAAGGGCTTGGCTATAAATTACAAACCAAGGGTGATACAAAATGAAGTGGAAATTGACACGGCGATTTTTAGGATCCGTTGTGACAATTGTTGTAATCGTAGGAATCGTAAATACAATTTTACTTTTATCCCTACTCTTTTATCGAGCCATGCATAATTTCGAGGCAGAAGAAGTTTCTGCTGAAAACTTCAGCAGAACATTTTCACAATATGTGGAACTAATAGATAATAAACCGACCGTAAATGAAGAAGGACTGGAACAACTGCGGAACAATAACGCCTGGATTCAATTTTTGAATGATGAGGGTGAGCAGGTTGCAGCCTTTTATACACCTCAAAATTTGCAAACCATATATTCTCCTGTTGAAATCGTCCAAATGTATAAGTATAAGGAAATTGATGCAGCGACGACTGTTTTTGTCGGCGAAGCCCATAATTACAGCTATTTTGTAGGAGTTAAGGAACAGAAAATTGGCCGCTATGTAATAACCTACGATTATGAAAAAATTTTTAAGAACTTTAACATCTTACTTGTACTGTTTTTAATCGTGGATGTCATCATTGCATTAGTCATTGGGTTCATATTTGGAAAAAAATTAACAAGTCCGCTGAACATTTTAATAGAAGGAATTCAGCAGCTTCGGGAGCGTCGCTTTAAAAAAATGAGCATACCAAAAGGCGTTTACGAAGATGTATTTCGCAATATGAATGAACTATCGGCGAAGTTGGATCAGTATGAAAAAGAACGTGATAAACTCGACCAAATGCGGGAGGAATGGATTAGCAATGTTTCTCATGACATGAAGACACCACTAGCTTCCATCCATGGTTATACAGAATTGATGAAAGATAACGTCACTGAATTAACGCCACAGGAATTGCATGAGTTTACATCCATTATTAATAGACAGTCCATTTATATGAAAGATTTATTGGATGACCTGAATTTAACGATGCGTTTGCGCAACCAACGACTTCCTTTGCAATTTGAAGATGTTGATATCGTTGGGTTTATAAGGGAAATGACGATTGAGTTTTTAAATGATTCACAATTTGGTCATCAACAGGTTGAATTTGTGGCAAATGTGGACAAAGCAACACATAAAGTGGATAAAAAATTACTGAAACGGGCACTATTCAACCTTATCTATAACGCACTCGTGCATAACAAGGAAAATGTCGTTGTGAAAATACAAATTGATGATATTGGTCCACAATCTGAACTGCATACCCAAATTACCATTGCAGATAATGGCCGCGGTATTCCCTCCAAAGACTTAGCACAGGTTTTTGAACGTTACTATCGAGGTACGAATACTGCCAGTACACATGGGACTGGCTTAGGAATGGCCATTGCAAGGGACATCATCCTGGCTCATAAAGGTAAACTAGATTTGACTAGCATTGAAAATAAGGGAACGACGATCACGATACTTTTATAATATTTTTCTTGCTGAAAAAGGGCTGTCCACAACTTAAAGACAGCCCTTCTTTCCTATTTATTTTGTTCGAGCCTTTTTTGGAATGTCTTCCAATTTCACTTCATCATATGACGAAACTTCATCACCATTTTTCACGTACATCTTTAAGTAAGCATCTTTTCGAAGATTTTTTTGTGCCGTGAATTCAAGCGGCATCTTTTCACCATCTGCATTTTTGGCGTCAAGTTTATAAGAATAGTACGTCATCACAGAACCATCATCCAGTTTGGTTTCATGTTGTACCCCATCCTCTGTAATTTGCAAATAATAATTATCGGCATTCATGCGGTTAAAGTCGATTTTAGTAAGAGCGATGACCCCTGCCGCCCCCAGTATGAACAAAATGCCAACTACCATAAGAAATTTCTTCATTTCGATCATCCTTCTGTTTTATTATTTTGTATGATAATACGATTGTAGGAAGCTGCCGTTAAGATATAATACAGACCGTAAATAACCGTATAAGCGATCATCCAGATCAACACAGGTTTTGCTAGATTCATCATCAATAAGCCCGAGAAGGCTTTTAAAGCAACCGCACTGTGTAATAACCCCACTGCCAGTGGAACGAAAAAGATTACTAGCACTTGTGATGCAATGGATTTCCGCATTTCTTTTGCGTTAACGCCCATCTTATGAAGCATATTGTATTGTGATTTATCTTCCTCTGCTTCCGTTAGAACTTTAAAGTAAATGATACTGCCTGTTGCCGCTAAAAAAACCAGACCAAGAAAACTTCCGATAAAGAGCAGTGAGCCTACACTTTCGATGCTTGTTTGGAAATCTAGAGGGGCACTGGAAAATAGCGCTTCTTCAGGCATTTGTTTTGCAATTTTTTCAGATAAATCCGTGGAAGCTTGATCAACACCGATGACACGGTATTTTAGCGCTTCCCCTACTTTTTGCAATGATTTAAATTGCTCATTCGATACGACCACTGCAATGCCTGCTGTTCCGGCATTTAGTACTGTTTGTGTTTTAAAGCTTTGGAATGTGATTGCCGTGCTGTTTTCTGTCCTGATGGTCTTGTCCTTGTATTCAGGTGAGAATCTTTTGTCATATCCAATATCTAAAATGACTGCTTTTTCATTATCCACATGCAGTGCTTCCTTGCCTTGCACTTCTGCTAATTTGTTATATGTTCTTTCATCGATTATCGTGTAAATCCTTTTATCCGAGCTATCGAATGCCGAACCCTTATTCAATTCTTCCGTATTAAATGTTACAGATAGTGCTTCGACGTTTTCATCATACTTTGTATTTGGCAATACAGCGCTGACTTGATGATCGTTTTTTGCATCGGTTCGCTGATACATGAAGGTATTCGGATCTACGGTCATAACTTGGTCATTCGCATTATAATAAAGACCATAAACCGCACCGCCAGCCGTTACCGTTGTAGCACTTAACACCGCAATTACGGTCAATGTCCGTGCATTCCCCCGTATACGATATAACAGTTGCGAAATCGTCATCAGATGCAGGCCTTTCCATAGCCATTTTTCATTTTTCTTAATCACGGCCAACACAAAGCCTGTCACGCTATGAAACAATAAAAACGTACCGGCGATAACCGTTGTCAAAATAATGAGTGCCGTCATTAAAAAGCCGATCTTTTCCCATGCTTTAGAAGTGAAAATATCTTGCATCGCCAACCAATAACCCATGACAATCAGGAAAATTCCCAGAAAGGCTACAATCATCGATGGCTTTGGTGCGGCTTCCCCCTTTTTCGATGCATGGAAGAGATCAATTAATTTAAATTGATAGATCAAACGATAGCCCTGGAATGATGTCACCAAGAAAATCATAAGAAATACGATAGAGGTGTTCAAAGCTGCAGATCCCGAAAATGTAAATGGGGCGATGACATCATAGCCCATTAAATAGATCAAGATCGTCATGAACCCTTTCGAACAAAGAAATCCAAGTAAAATCCCCACAACCAATGAAACAAAACTTAGCAATAGGTTTTCAAAGAAGAGCATAAAACCGATCTGGCGATTACGTACGCCAAGCAATGCATATAATGCCACTTCCTTTTTACGCTTTTTCATGAAGAATGAATTGGAATAGGCAATAAAAATGGCAACGAAGAAAATCAGGATGACAGCCGCACCGCTCATCAATGAATCTAATTTCTGTGATGAAGCCGTTTGTTCTGCCACGGTATCGCTATATTTTAATGTTACAAATGTGAAGTAGATGATAATGCTAAATACCATGGATGCGATATATAAAAAATATTGGGAGAGGTTACGGGCAATATTTTTTCTCGCCAGACTAAATAACGTCATCTACCTCACCTCCAATTGTTGCAAGGGCATCCATTATTTTTTGGAAGAAAGCTTTACGTGATTGGCCACGACGATAAATTTCTGTTGAAAGCGTACCATCCTTGATGAAAATGATCCGTCGGCAGAAGCTTGCGGCATATGCATCATGTGTCACAAGCATGATGGTGGAATTATTTTTTTCATTCAGTTCACTTAAGCTTTCCAGCAGACCTGTTGCTGATTTTGAATCAAGTGCACCTGTCGGCTCATCCGCCAGGATCAATGCAGGCTCTGTCACAAGTGCTCTTGCAGCAGCTGTTCTTTGCTTTTGCCCACCGGAGATTTGGTATGGGTATTTAGCTAATAGATCTTCAATCCCAAATATTTTAGCAATACGATTCACCATGTTAGTAATTTCTTTCGCTGGAACTTTCGCAATCGCCAGTGGCAATAATATATTTTCCTTCACAGTCAATGAGTCGAGCAAATTGTAATCCTGGAATATGAAACCAAGATTATCACGTCTGAAATCCGTTAAGTCTGCCCCTTTCATATCGTGAATGCTCGTATCATTCATGAAAATCTTCCCTTCAGTTGGCGAATCGATGGTTGCCAACATATTGAGCAACGTCGATTTACCCGCTCCAGAAGGTCCCATGATCCCTACAAACTCCCCTTCATGAATGTCAAAAGATATATTTTCCAAAGCTGTGTAGGCAGCGCTTGATTTACCATATGTTTTTTTTATACTTTCCACTTTTAATAATGGTTCCATTTGTTTCACCTCTTCAGTATTGTTGATACATTTACTTTACATGCTCATGCTTACAGCATCTTTGTGCCAACCTTACAGCAAGCTTAAATCATAAAAAAACGCCTTCCATTTAAATGGAAAGGCGTTTTTTTGATTTATTAAAGTAAAAGTATTTAACTTTGCTTCAGAAGCCTGCGATCGATTACAAAATTACCAAATGGGATGAATGAAACGATGAAAATCATCGCCATTTTTAAAAAGGACCATTTTGATATGATGCTCACATAAAGTAAAAAAAGCCCAAACACGACAAACAAAAAACCATGGATGCTGCCTAGAATGAGTGTTGCTTCCCCAATATCCAATATGTATTTAATGGGCATACCAATGGCAAGCAATAGAACATATGAGATTCCCTCAATTATTGTAATGAACCGAAACCATCCAATTGCTGTAGAAAACATTCGCACATCCCCTTATTCATTGTACAAGCATGGCACAAACAGACATCCAGCTTCTTGTCCCCCATCCCAAATATGTTCTTCTATCATATTATATTACTGGCAGATCCTCTAATAAATAGTACCAGGTTTTCCTAAAAATAGAACAATAAAAGAAACCCAATCCAAGGATTGGGCTTTTTAAGAAAGTAAGGTTCAAATTCACTTCAAACGTTCAATCCCGAAACCAATTCGCTCCCTCATCCATATGTACAAAGGGAATATCCGTATCAATTACACCTTTGATTCGTTCTAATTCAACATTTTCCCCTTCAAGCCATTTCGCAAAATCTATTGAAGTCGGCTCCTGGTTCCCGCCCAAGGCAATCCAAGCTTTCATTTCCTTAGGTAAATAAGCGGAAGTATGAATCGTTCCCGCCCAGCTGCTATATAAATCCGAGAAGACACCTTGATTGGTATCATTGAACAACCTGTAAGCATCGTAGGCAGATGAAAGTCTCCCTTCATGATCTTGGATGATCTCCAATCGGCGTTTCGAATCGATAAGATGGTTACGGTTCTCATTTTTCATGATTTCAAAGTGATTTGTACAGGCATTTGACGTACGCACCTCTACATTTCTCGGAGAGGTTTCAACGATATAGGTACTTCCGCTTTGATCATAGACGACGTAAGTGAAGGAATGACGATGCGGGATTTCCTTCAACATCGCGACCGCTTCCTGTACGTTCGCACAAGATTCAACAATCAGTCTGCCAATCATGCAGCAAATGAAACCATCACCAGGGTTCTTACGATTCATGAAGTTATAGCCTATCACCAAACCTTTTTCATTCATTCCATCCATTCGGCCAGTCCCTCGCTGACTCGGGCCGATGCTTGAATACCCTTGATCGGTTGGCTGGAATAAGACATAGCGTCCCTCATAGGTCTTTGGGTGGTAATCATAATTGCGAATGAGATAATCATCGCCTGTCATGATGGAGCAGCCCGACCGAACATAATCCAATCGGTATCCACCGAACTCTTGCAGAACGCGATCCATTGACCATTTCAACGCTTCTTGCAACCCCAGTAATTCTTCCCAAACTCCAGGGGCGAATTGTGTAATTGCTTTCTTGACCTCTTCTTCCTCAACCGTAAACCGCGGCTGCCTGATCTTCCACTGATCTTCACGATTTTTTACCGTTAGTGAATCTTTTAATTCCTCCCCTTGCATGTATCCAAACTCATAATGTGTTCCCCGAAATTGTATGACATCACTATATATTTGCTTCACGGCTTATCCCTCATTTACAGTAGTTGCTATTCAAATTAAGGATACTTGAAGTATTGTTGAAAATAAAGAAGATAAACCTTAAATTTCAATGAACATCTCCCGCAAGATCGACTCATATTTTGTGCCTGGTATATCTAAAAGAATAGAAATTTTATCAATTACGATGATAACAGCATTAATTGGCTAAACTTGATATCCAGAGGCGGCAAAATGGGGATGAGTGGATATAAAATTAGTTGTTTTTTCGGCTCAGCTTCATGGCAAATGAATGCATATCCGATCGGAATAAACCTTTATAGTATTCGACCAGATTACCCTTGGAATCAAAAATCATTCGTTCTGTAATCAACACGCACATCATTTCGTTCAAACCTAAATGTTCAGCATCTTCTTTAGATGGAAAGCCGCATGTAATAATTTGTTCCGCTTCGTTAAAGTGAATGTTTAGATTTTCTTCGAGCGCATCATACAATACTGTTGTACTTAAATTGAATTTCGTCAATTTTTTTCCTAGTTCCAAAGAATAGTAATGCATTTCAATCGCTATGGGGACATCCCCCTGTAACCTCAGCCTTTTAATATGGTAAGACTCATCTTCAAAACCATTTGCATCTGCAATATTTCCAGGGGTCAATACACGGCCATGGTCAAGTAATTTAATTCTCATGCTTTTAGTAGTTTCAGTGAAACTTATCATCCGGAGCCATTCCTGTACAGGTTTTTGGGAAACGAACGTCCCCTTGCCATGCCTTTTTTCCAATATCCCTCCACGAACCAGGATGGAAACAGCTTCCCGTACAGTGCTCCTGCTGACAGAATACATGTCCATGAGTTCCCTTTCACTTGGGATTTTATCCTTATAATAACCTTCTAAAATCTGATCTTCCAAAATGGTTTTTAATTGAGCGTGTAATGGGATTGGATTTTCAAAGTCTAACTCCATAAAATTCCCTCCAAACAGGCGATCTATTAGTGAACAAAAAGCCCCCTTCATCGTTTGACAAAGGAAGCTTTATTCAATTTCCTAAAATAATAGAAGTAACCGGATTGAAACATGTCTTGACTACTTAACTTCAAAAGAATCAACTATGCCAATAATCGCTGCATCAATTGGAGAATTTTTTTCATTCGTCAACTTTTGTGCAGGTAAGCCTTGTGTGATAATAACCGTTTCACCGACACCTGCTCCAATTCGATCCATGGCAATAACAATATTCCCCACTGATTCTTTCAACGAATTTACCGGCTGAACAATCAATAATTTAACATGTTCCATTCCTTTTTCTTTTTGAGTTGTCCAAACACTTCCTATAACTTTTCCTAAAAGCATCTTATACATCCTTTTTAACAAACAGGACATTTAGTTTATTAGCTTTAATCAAATCCTTTGCCAAAGGAGAAATGATGGTACCCTTCTGAAGGTAAATGGTATCATTCGGGCTATAGGATTTTGATTCAAACCAGTCAGTCGTAAGTAACTTTTTGGTGTAGGACAAATGATCACCTTTAGAATGATTTTCTCCCAATGGCTCTTGTTTATTTTGGCCGTTCACTTCCAGCTCTTTACAAAGTTCATTAATGATTACATCAGCTAAATCCTTTTGCGGTGAAAACGTTATGCCAAGCTCAGTCATTTGCTTTATATACTCATCAAACCGTTTACGATATGGAGCTGGTAAAGAGATGGCTTTTAAACAACTACGATCCGATCGTTTAATCCCTGGTACATCTTCGCCAACTAATATGAATTTTTGCAACAGGTTCGCCGAGAAAATGATTTCTGACTTAATTGATCCTTTTAATCCTGTAGCAACCCTTGCCGCATTATCCAAATCAATTTCAGGAATAATGATCCCATCATACCCTTTTGGGAGCTCCATTGCCGATGGAGCATATTCATCAGCCGCAATCACTTTGGTGGCCCCGCTCGATTCAACCTGTTGCATGCCTATCCAAGATGATGTTTCACCATCTAAAAATAAAGTATCAAAAGCTATATTGGCATTTTTCAATTTAATAAACTGATCTGTAAATGGCTCATGTGCTGAGCTATCACAAAAGACAAATAAAACTTTTCCATTATTTTCTTTTTCCTTCTGCACTTGAATAGATTGTAAAACTTCACGTACAACCGATTCTACCATTGAACGAATTTCGATCCTCCTCACCTCCCTTTTCGCGATAGGAATTGCCCATTTTTCCCAACAACTTTTAAATAGTCACCTGTTTTCAAACCTGCTGCATTTCCTTCATCTAAATCAACATGGAAATCCAGTTTGTATCTCGGAGCTACTCGAACAATAACATCCAAGAAAATGATAGAGCGCTCGCCTAATGATTGAAGAAGTAAACCATCTCCATGCTTAACGTCAAAATGTTGAGCATTCTCAGGTGACATATGCACATGACTCTTTGCTATAATCACTCCTTTATGGAGGGCTATACAGCCTTTTGGTCCAATTAGCGTCAAGCCTGGCGTATCATCGATTGAACCTGATAATCGTATGGGAGGATGGATTCCCAATTGAAACCCATCCGTTTTAGATATTTCTACTTGAGTATCTTCCCTTACCGGTCCAAGGATTCGGACATTCGGGATCATCCCTTTCGGCCCCAGTAAAGTGACTTGTTCCTTTGCAGCAAATTGTCCTGGTTGTGACAATTCCCGTATGGGAGTTAGTTCGTAATTATTTCCAAACAGGATTTCAACATCGTGTGATGATAAATGAATATGCCTATTTGAAACACCCACAGGAATCATTAAATTATGCTTTTCCTTTTCGAATGACGCCAAGGAATGTTTAATATGGTGCTGATATCCAATGACAATTTTTCTATCTCTTAAGAAATCTGCCGCCGCAGGAGTTAGTCTATCGTCCCCAATAGGGTATGGATTTGGAATCCCGGTTTTCAACATCCGTCTTAATTTGGATTCCGTTATAATTGCCATAAGCTACTGTTTATCCTTCCAACTTCGGAAGAATAAGTTCAATATCAGAATGAGGACGTGGAATGACATGAACGGAAATCAGTTCTCCTATATTTTCAGCTGCTGCGGCTCCTGCGTCTACAGATGCTTTAACCGCTCCAACATCCCCCCGCACCATAACTGTCACTAGGCCTCCACCTGCATGTACTTTACCAATTAGTTTTACATTTGCAGCTTTTGACATGGCATCAGCGGCCTCTATTGCACCTACTAACCCTTTTGTTTCGATCATTCCTAATGCTCCCATTTCTACGCTCATTGTTTACGCCTCCCCATTTAAAAGTTATATTTTCAGTTCTTGCAGGACACTTTTTACGATATCCATAACTTCCGATCTTGAAATGGTTTTCTCACTACCTGTTTCCTCTTTTCGGGCATGAACATCGTCTGATTCTTGTGCATTTGACATTTCACGAACCCCAAAAGCAATTCGTTTGATATTCAATAGATGCTCTGGACCGATGTTGTCCGACGATACATTGTTTCCATATGTTCCACAACCAAGTGTCATTGATGGTGTAATCCCTGTCGTAGCACCTATTCCTCCAAATGTTGTTCCGGAATTGACTACAACTCGAGATACTTTTTGTTCCAACCCTATCTTTTCAATAATTTGTTTGTTTTCAGAATGAATCCCAATCGTATGGCCAAGTCCGCCCACTTTAAGTAATTCATTACAAACATGACTAGCTTCCTGCCAATCCTCAACAGTATAATAAGCTAAAATTGGAGATAACTTTTCTACTGAAAAAGGATAAGACTTTCCGATATTCGTTTCTTCTGCAATCAATACCGTAATCCCACCTGAAACGAATATCCCTGCCATATTGGCTAATGTTTGTGGGGATTTGCCCACTATTCCAGGATTCAACCTCCCGTTGACCATGATGATTTCCTCTATTTTTTTCTTTTCATAATCATCCAGGAAATAAGCCCCTTCATTTTCCAACTCTTTTTTCACTTTTCTTTTTATACTTTTTTCTACAATGATCGCTTGCTCGGATGCACAGATGGTCCCATAATCAAACGTTTTACTCTGCACGATTTGTTTAACGGCTTTTTCTACATTTGCACTGGAATGAATAAAAACTGGAACATTTCCAGGTCCTACCCCATATGCAGGTTTACCTGAACTGTAAGCAACCTTAACCATATCTGTACCGCCAGTAGCTAAAATTAGATCCGTCAACTTATGATTAATTAACTCATGTGCCGAAGAAAGTGTCGGATTTGTAATGCTTGAAATGATACCTTTTGGTGCATTTGCTTCCTCTGCAGCTTCTTGCAGAATTCTCACCGTTTCATTTGTACATTTTGCAGCAGTTGGATGTGGACTAAAAACGATGGCGTTTCTGGACTTTAATGAGATAAGTGCTTTAAAGATGGTTGTTGAAGTAGGGTTGGTGGACGGGACAATCCCCGCTATTACGCCCACTGGTTCAGCTACTTCCCACACTTGTTTTTCTTCATTACGAGAAATGATCCCTACTGTCTTTTTATCTTTCATTGATTCAAATATATCTCTTGCGGAAAATAGATTTTTTATCCGCTTATCGTCTATCTTTCCATACCCCGTTTCATCAACAGCCATCGCTGCAAGCCTTCCAGCTTCCTTTGTAGCAGCTTGAGCCATACTCTGAACAATTTGATCAACTTGGTCTTGAGTCATTTTTTCAATTTTTTGCTGTGCTAACTTTGCTTGTTCAAGAAGCTGTCTTGCTTCTTGAATCGATTCAAGATCTTTATCAAGCATCATCATTTATCCCCACCTTTCCCATTCTGAAGTGCATTTACATATTTTATTAATTCCTCTTTTTTCGCAGTTGTAATTTCTTGGGGGGATAGAGGGAAGCCACTTAAAGAATTGGCAAGCTTTCTTAACTCTTGTGTGCTCTTTTTATGAAGTTCTTTTACATTTTCATCGACTTTTTCATCACTTGCTATGATCCTTGGCTGTTCAACTGGCTGGATTGCTTTTTCACTTTTGACAGCCTTTTTTTCTTCTTCAAGCTTTGGAAAGAGCATTTTGATAACATGATCATCCGGTCGCGCTAAAACATGGGAATAACGGAATATTCCGACTTTTCTAGCCGCTTCTTCTCCTACAATAACAGCCGATTGTACGGAAGAAACATCCCCCACTATATAAATTGTCACGATCCCTGCATCTGCCCCTTGATAGGTAGTGATTTTTACATCAGCTGCTTTCGAAGCGGCATCTGCAGCAGCAATCATTGCGGGAAAGCCAATAGTTTCTACCAGACCTAATGCATAGGCATTTTTCACCAATATTTTCACCTCTCCGCCTCTTTGATTCCCGTTTATAGGAAAACTCCTCATATTGGTTGAAAGAATTTTTTTCTTTTGTAAACGAACCTTATTTATAGAATTTAATCGCCATTAGCTAGGCGCAAATTAATTTTTGGAATTAACTGATCCAAGTCCCCGATACTATCAATAACATAATGAGCACCAGCTTTTTTGAATCTTTCTGCCACTACTTCCAGTTTTTCCGCTAAAATTTCTGGATCTAGAGCATTCACTTCTTCTTCCTTCAACCCTAATTCACTGCTGCCTCTTAATATGCCTACACTCCAACAACCCGAGTTAATCCCTTCTTTTATATCACTCACTGTATCTCCCACTTTTATAAAATGCTTCATAGGATAGACTCCTAAATTCATGGCATTTTGATAAATCATCCACGGAAACGGACGTCCAGCAGGCACATCATCCGGCGTTACTAACATATCTGGAGCGTAACCCCTTTTTTTCGCTCCTGCCGCAACAATTTCCATCATTTCAGCTGTATATCCAGTGGTAGAACCAATCTTTACCCCTTTTCTTCTCAGACGTTCAACTAATTCAATAGCACCCGGTATTGGAGTACAGTAGTTAGGAAGTATCGAAAACAGCAAAGGTTCAAAATCTGCATATAGAGCATCGACATCTTTATCTTCAGGCAAATTACCATACTTACTTTTCCATAATTCTGCGATTCGGTCCATATCGCACATTTTTCGAATATGATCCCACTTTAAGAGGCCCATTGGTGCCCGTGCTTCCTCATCTAACACTTCTATTCCTCTTTTTCTAAATACCTCTTTGAACACCTCTAGTGGTGCAAAGCAACCATAATCAACAGTTGTTCCTGCCCAGTCAAAAATAACCGCCTCAATTTGGGGAGAATGATTATTCAAAACGCCAACCTCCTTCTTCGACAACATAATGGTATTTCTCCTATTTAAGTGATTGGGAGTTTTATTGTTATTATTATTAACAGATGTGGTTCCTATATCTCTATTTTTCTATCTTATTAGAATGGGCTCTATACGGTAGTTTCTTCTACACTCACATCAACAACTTCAATTTCTTCATGAACATGAATGCCTCTTTTCTTCAGTTCATCAAAAATCATTGTCGGTTCAAATGCTTCTTCCGGAATTAGCACCCCTGTTTGCTTCACCAAGCCTTTAGCGATAATCTCAGTAGCTATCGCCATTGGGATTCCTACATTTCTTGTATAGGCTCTTAGCTTTTCCCATCCCTTAACGGATCCATCACTAGAGGGGTGCGTATGGTATAAAACATGACGCTTTTTAACACCATCTTTTATCCCGACAACTTCAACATGGAGAGAATACCCGTATAATTCAGTTTCCTGGCCAGCCTTTGACTGAAGCAAGTAATCACCAATAATATCCATAAGGCCTATTTCTTTTTCATTCACCACCACTTTTGGGTTTGCAATGATTCCGTAGTCATATAGCGAACGAACTAACTGCATATTTTGTTTAGGCCAAGTACCCCTGACTTCGATTAGCTGTACGCCCTTATATGAAAGCGCTTTAGCAAGTGTGCGTGTTTCAGAATGAGGAATAATATATTGAACGGTTTCACCATACGGCTCAGGCAGTTTGATGTTTCTGGGTCTTGCAAATGGAGCAACTTGCACAAACTCCCCTTTTTCAAAAACGATTCTTCCAGGAAGGTCTGGATCGTACTCATAAGTAGTTGTTTCCGTTATTGATTTTGAAAAGGCGATCGGCCTAAATGACCCGTGGCTTACTCTAATGGATTCAATTTCTTCCAATTGATTGGCAGCGTGCATGGCCATCATTTGAGTTACACCTGGTGTCATCCCAAAGCCTGGAACTGCAGTTCTATTGTTGTTTATGAAAATTTCTGAAAATTCATCTTCTGCACCAAATCCATTTAAATTGATTCCATGACATCCCGCTTCTGCAATACATGCCGTAGAAATACCATTTAATGTAATGGTAGTGCCATCCATTACTATATCGTAGCCCCTCATCTGCTCAACTGTTTCATCATGATTCATTACATTTACTTTCACGAAGTTCACACGAGGGTCGTTTAGTTCGTTAACTAATTCTTTCCCTAATGCTTCATTGAAATCACCAATTGTAATTTCATCAAATTCGGAATACTCGACGAGATCAAGAACAGCTTCTCTACAGATTCTACCAGCTCCGCCTAAACAGAATACTCTCATTAGCAACATCCTCTTTTTTAAATATTCACTCAATTATGAGTTACTTAAAGTTTACCATATGGATATTGTTTTGTCTTGTTTTTACTTGTTTTTTATTTGTTTTTATTTGTTTTTATTTTTTTGTTTCATTTTCCCTTTGTACAAATTCATCATTTCCTTTATTTCTTTCTTATTGATAAAAATTTTCTCAATCAGCTATGTGGAACACCAAAATAATAGGAGAAAAAAAAAAGCCAAGTTCTCAAATCTCAAGAACCGGCTTTCTATTCTATATAACTATTTTATTATTCTATCCTTCTTGCACATCCTTACGACTTGGTATCCTATGCTGCATTTTTTTCTTTTCTTGTGATTTTGCTTGTCGATGTTCAATGTTGTTACTAATTTTTGTTAAAATGAAAGTAATGAAAACAGCCGCACATACAAGCCCATAAAAGCCAGCACCAATTCCAATACCTACACCTCCAGCAAAAAAAACCATAGCGGCAGATGTTAACCCTTGTACCCTAAGTCCGTCTTTTAAAATTAGACCAGCCCCTAAAAAACCTAGGCCAGAAACAATTTGTGCAGAAAGCCTCATAGGATCCATTCTAATATTTATATTTGAATGACTGAAAACGTCAACACTGTAAATTGAAACAAGAGTGATTAAAGTGCAAGATACAGAAACATAAGTAAATGTTTTTAATCCAGCTGGTTTGTTTTTAGCGCTCCTATCCCAACCGATGAACATTCCTAGCAGAGCACTGATTACTAGTCTTAAATAAATTTCTATATTTTGCAAAAAATGTTCTTCGTAAAGTACAAGTAAATACTCCATTTGCTGATCCCCCTTCATAGGCAAAAAATCCGCCTATATTACTGAGAGATTTTCTTGTTTTATTTTTCATCTATTGTAGTGTCTGCAACCAACCATTTTACATTGTTTTCTCTCAGTGGTGTTTCCCAATCACTTGGATGTTGTCTATCGGATATCACCATACTTATATCTTGAAGATCTGCCATTTTATAATGGGTGCGTTTTCCTACCTTCGAATGATCAATTAATAATATGGACTTTTCTGATTGCGCGATTAGCTTCTTCGCCACCATACCTTTTGAAAAGTCATAGCTGGTAATCCCACTTTTTATAGAAAGACCATCTGCCGAGATAAAAAACTTGTCAATGTAGAGTCCATCCAGCATCTGTAATGTGAAAGGCCCAGATACCCTATGATGAGAAGTGTTGATCTCTCCACCTAACATGATAATCTTTCCTGAAAAAATATTTTGATGGTTTAAATCAATGAGAACAGAGAGGGAATTAATTGAAGTGGTATAAATAGTCAAGTTTTTCTTTTTCCGCAGATTTTTTGCCAATTGCAATGGTGTGCTCCCATCATCAATGGCTATTACATCGTTGTCATTAATAAGATTAACTGCTATTTCCCCGATTCTTCTTTTTTCATCAGAATGTATGACCTCCCTTTCATCAGTGGAAGGCTCCCCATTAAAAAATGAATTTTCAATAGCCCCGCCATAGACTTTTTTTAACTTTTCTTCTTGATGTAATTCATCCAAGTATTTCCGGATGGTTTCAGTTGAAACCTTTAATATGCCCGCTAGATCCTTAACCGTAACCTTTCCGCTAACCTCTAATAATTCTAGAATTTTTCTCTTTCTTTCTTCTCCAGCTAGTGACAAGACTTTCACCCCAAAATTAGTATTTCCATCATTGTTTCATAAGTTTGATTACATTACTATTCTAACCGGGATTTCCAATAACCGTTAAAAAGAAATCCAATCTATAAAAAAAAGTATAAGAAACAATGATGGAAGATACAAGCATTCTAAGGAAAGACTTAGTTATTAAATGCAGGTTTCTGCCAATAGCTGCTTTGCTCAATCGCAAGTAATAATGCTTCCATATCGCTTTGATGTACATTTCCGATGTTACCAATTCTAAACGTATTTAAATTGGTGACTTTTCCTGGATAGATTACAAATCCTTTTTCTTTTAATTTTTTGTAAAATTCAGTAAACTCAAATTCCTTATCTTGCGGATAGTAGAAAGGCGTAATAAATGGTGACTGTAATTCATCGGGAAGCAACGGTTCGAAATTAAGTTTTTTCATTCCTTCTACAAGCATCCTTTGGTTATTTCTATATCTTTCTGCTCTTCTCTTTATACCACCTTCTTCAGCCAATTCTTTTAATGCTTGTGCAAATGCCCGAACCACATGAGTAGGAGAAGTGAATCGCCACTTGCCATTATCGTTTTCCATCGTTTTCCACTGATCATAAAGATCCAGTGATAGGGACCTTGCGTTTGACTTGCACTTTACAAACTCTTCAATTTTGACGATGGCAAAACCAAAACCAGGCACGCCCTCGATACACTTATTTGCACTACTAATGAGAAAATCAATGTTTAGTGTATCTATATCCATTTCAATGCCACCGAAGCTGCTCATCGCGTCTACAATAAAAATCTTGTTATGTTTTTTGACAATTTCACTTACTTTTTCAATAGGGTTTAGCATACCGGTTGTGGTTTCACAATGAACAATAGCAACATGAGTTATATCTTGATCATTCTCCAATGTTTTATTTACCTCATTCAGGTCTGGATGATTAACCTCCCCACTATCCAATACAACCGTATTGATCCCAAGGATACCCGATATTTTTGCTATCCTATTTCCATATGCCCCATTGGCTAGCACTAGTAATTTCCCGCTTTTTGGAATCACGGTTCCGATTACAGATTCGACACTAAAAGTCCCACTTCCCTGCATCAAAACAGCTGAGTACTTATCCTTTGTAGCAGTTGCCAGTTGTACAATCGTCTTCCTGATATCTTGAACAATATTATTATAGTCATCATCCCAAGTACACCAATCCTTCATCATTGCTAATTTAACCGTTTCAGTTGTAGTTAATGGACCAGGAGTTAGTAATAAATAAGGATTGTTTGTAATATCTTTAACATTCATTTTAATTCCACCTTTTTAAAGTTTTTTTATTTTTGTAAATGTCCTATTTGTTTGGATCTATAAATGATCAATGAAAATAAAAGAGACACCCTTCAATTCTTAACTATTTTGTCCGCTAAATAAGGTTGATTTTTTGTAGATGCACTATTTTCACGTTCGCTCATCGTTTTCAGTAAAACTACACAAATTAATGATAAAACACCAAGTAACATGAGATAGATTGCAGCCGGAAGCCACGAACCATTAAACTTTGCAATAAGCCAAGTAGCAATTAATGGTGCTGTACCTCCGAAAAGGGCGGCACCTAGTTGATAGCCTACTGAAATTCCTGTATATCGAATTTCTGCTATAAACATTTCAGAGAATAAAGTGCCCATAACAGAAGTAATGATAGACCAAAGAGCATACCCGATCATTACCGCGACGGTTAGCAAAAGTACCGATTTCTTAGAGAGTAAAAGGAAGTAGGGTATCGAGAAGATAATTACTCCTAACGTCCCACTAATAAATATACTTTTCCTTCCAATTCGGTCAGATAATTTACCAATAAGAGGAATCATAAAGAGAGAAACTAGTGTTCCGATTGTCACGGCATTTAACACCGGACTTTCCGGCATCTTTAATGTATTAGTTGCGTATGAGACCCCAAAAGTCGCAAACATATAGAAAGGAGCGGTCTCAATGGCTTTTGCACCTGTAATCAAAAGTACTTCTTTCCAATGGTATTTTAATGTATCAGCAATCGGAAGTTTAGACACTTTGCCTTCATCTTTTGCCTTTTGAAAATCTGGGGTTTCCTCTAAGCCATTCCGTATCCATAAACCGATTAAGACTAGCGCCAAGCTTCCAACGAATGGAATACGCCAACCCCATGAAAGAAAAGCGGCATCTGGCAACAAGCTCACAAGAGATATGGTAGCGGTGGCAAGGATCATTCCGACAGCTGCTCCCATCATCGGGATACTTCCAGCAAAACCACGTTTTTCTTTCTCTGTGTATTCTACTGCAAGAAGGACTGCTCCTCCCCATTCACCACCAACAGCGATTCCTTGAATCAACCTTAAAGTGACAAGCAAAACTGGTGCCCAAACCCCAATAGTTTGGTAACCAGGTAATAAACCAATGAGGGCCGTACTCACACCCATGATTCCAAGGGTATATACTAATGACTTTTTTCTCCCAATTTTGTCTCCAATGTGGCTGAAAATAATACCTCCAAGCGGACGAAAGAAGTAAGGTATCCCAAAAGATGCTAATGCGATCAGTAAACCAACCGCTGGACTAAAATTCGGGAAGAAAAGTTTGTTGAAAACTAATGAAGCCACAGTACCATACAACAAATAATCATAATATTCTATTGAACTACCAATCAAACTTGCAACCAAGGCTTTTCTTTTGATCTTTTTCGAGTGAACATTTACCGACATAAAACCCCCCCTTTTTTTTAAAACTCAAAGATGAAAGCGTTTTCCAATGTGTAAAATAACATATCACATTTTCTGACAATTGGGAATATTTTTTCTATTTTTTTTTTTATTTAATTGGCACTAAGGTTTTTTTAGGTTGGTTTTTATTTGTTTTATGAAATGTATGTTGAAAACTAAAATTTATAACTTTTTACTTATGAAGAGATAAATGAACGTTTATAGCCGTGGCTTTTAAAAGCTTATTGACTGGAAACTTGTTCATTCGGTTATGTAATCCATAGGCAGTCTAAAGCCAATGAATGTTCTTATATAACCGAAAACACAAGTTTTCATTACTTTGTACTAAATTAAGAGGCATAATCTTACTAAAAAAAGGCTTTTTACGAACCTCAACCACTTCGTTCGGGAATGGACACATGTAAAAGCGCTGAAGAGCAGATCAGCGCTTTTTTTATAAGATGAAAACATAGGAAACCCAAAACGCTTTAAGATACACGGTGTAAAAAAACTTTCAATTATTCCAATTCTTTTTTCAGTTCACAATATTCATTTTAGTGCTTTGTCACTTTGTAAATAAATTCATTATAGCAACATAAAAGTAAATTATTCATAAATAATTATTTATCAGGAAAAAATGCGGGTGAATTTTTGATTTTGAGAGATTTAGACATCAGATCATCAAGTTACTATTTCCCCTAGTAGTAGTGAAGGTTCTTGGAACAGGGCGGTTGCACAAGTAAAAGCTGTTAAGGTGGATGTGATAAAAATTTCATTTCAGCTATGAAAGTTGATTTATTTGATAACCCCGAATAATTTAATAATACGGAGGTTCCAGATACAGATATATCCCTTGTGGAAAACTTTATTATTGATAATGAGTCGAGGATGAAAATTTCTCTCCATTTTTCTTATTAATTTTTCCTGCTTCCAGCTATTCTAGACAACTTTGATGTTATTGGGCAAAAAAACTCGATTCCTACTATCCTACCACCTTCATCAATATCTAACTCTAAATATTCATTTACTTCTAATTCAATAGTAGATGATATCTTATACTTACTGACGAGGGTAAAGTATATAAATATGCTAACTTCGCTTCTTCATCATATGTAACCCTGGATTTCATTTTATCCCCTTCCACCTTAATTTGGATTTTGCTGTTTTTATAGATAGTAGATGTTGTGTAGAATGTTACTTGGATATATAAACCAGAAAAATATTCCGAAAGTTAGTTGACTGTCATCGATTACTGACATGCAAATAACGTATTAGAAAAATAAATTCGAAGTCTTACTGTCTTTTTTGAGGATAAATCTCCTGCTGATTAATGGAATTCCATAGACTACAATGAACAAATTAGAAGGAAAACATGGTTTTCTATATTTAAACACAGTAAAAGTATGATGATCATGGTTAATTGTTAATATAATCACAATAGTTAACCGCCTTCGGAATTACTGCTTCTTAAACTCGATACGGACATCATAAGTTGAAAATAAGATAAGCCTTTAAAATTTTTGAAACAACTCACCACCCTATATCTCCCTCATAATCTGTAACTAGGCACATTTATGGGGGGGACGGATCATGGAGATGGAATTAACGGCACTCCATTGGATTTATGTTGTATTTATTGCATTGATAATCGGGTTTATGGTAAAACGTCGTGATACTACCCTCATCTGCATAATTGGCATTTTCCTTTTGGCCTTAGTGGCTACAGGCAGTTTAGCCTCATCCGTAAGCGGGATATTCAACAGCTTCATTTTCGCAATAACGGAATTAATGTCCACGATTTTAATCATTTCAATCATCGTTGCCATGAGCACGGTTTTAACGAGGTCCGGCATTAATGATGTCATGATTGCACCGTTTGCAAAATTCATTAAGAATCCTACACTCGCCTTTTGGGTAATTGGAATCGTCATGATGATAATATCTTGGTTTTTCTGGCCATCACCTGCCGTTGCCTTACTTGGGGCAGTCCTGCTCCCCGTTGCCTTACGGGCTGGTTTACCTGCCCTTGGCGTGGCGATGGCGATGAACCTTTTTGGTCATGGTATCGCATTATCAGGGGATTTCATCATTCAGGCTGCTCCTAAACTTACGGGGGATGCCGCTTCCATACCAGTCGGTGATGTCATCACTGCGAGCATTCCCCTTGTCATTACAATGGGGGTCGTCACCACCCTCTCCGCCTTTATCCTTTTAAAGCGGGATATGAAGCTTGGAAGAATCAAGGGGGCGGACAATGAGGGAATCGTCCAAGATCAAACAATCAGTGAAGATCTGCTCACACTGGGACAAAAGAAGTTTTTTGCCGTTTTCATTCCGATCGCCTTTCTGTTGGATGTTGTGGCATTGTCGGTTTTGAAGTTGCAAGGCGGAGATGCCACGGCGTTGGTTGGCGGTACAGCCGTTTTCATTTTGCTGATTTTATCCCTTGTCGCACATAAACAGCAAGGACTTGAAAAATCAACCGCCTATTTGATTCAGGGTTTTCAATTTGGTTTCAAGGTATTCGGACCTGTGATTCCAATCGCCGCATTCTTCTATTTAGGTGATTCTGGATTCAATCAGATCATCGGTGACTACTTACCAAAAACGTCACTTGGCATCGTCAATGACCTCGGTGCAGCCTTAGCGGCCTCCGTTCCTTTAACGAAAGAAATAGCCGCCGTCACATTAACCGGCATCGGTGCCATCACTGGCTTGGATGGATCCGGCTTCTCAGGCATTTCTTTAGCCGGATCTGTCGCCAAGCTATTTGGAACGGCAATCGGAAGCGGAACCGCCACCTTGACTGCACTCGGGCAAATAACCGCGATTTGGGTTGGCGGAGGTACGCTGATTCCCTGGGCATTGATACCAGCCGCTGCCATATGTAACGTAAGTCCCTTTGAACTTGCCCGCCGGAATCTGCTTCCGGTAACCATTGGTTTGGCAGTGACTACGATAGTCGCGATGTTTCTCATTTAATTGATCTGCATCGATTTTTATCGATTCTAAAGCATGGGAGGAACGGCAGCGAGCCTCCTGCGGGAATAGCGCGTCTAGAGGAGACCCAACAGTCGTAAGCCGAGGGCGGACCGCCCCGGATTGAGAGTGCCCTTCGTTCCAATCAACGTCCAAATGCTAAAACCAATAAAAAACTGTAGATATACTCAATTTTCATTTGAGTTTATCTACAGTTTCAAAGGACTGAGTAAATCAGTCCTTTTTTAGATATAAACCAGGTTTCATGCTTATCCAAGCGGATCATGCCAAACTCACGTTATATTAAATGATTTTGACTTCTGAAACTAATTGGCGGAACGAATTTCGGATGTATTCAAGACAGTCAGCAACCTTAAATCAGAACTTCACAACGACTATTGAGTAAATACTCTTGAATGATTTTTAAAACGATAGCCTGGTTTTGCTTTATATAGAAATGATCACCCTTCAATATATGCAATCTTTCAATATGTTCAATGTATTCATTCCAGCTTTCGATACTCTCCTTCGTCACGGTATCATCCGAGCCCAAAAGCAAAACGGCTTTATTTCCCACCTTTTTATCGCGCTTTTTTTCATGGTGATAGTTGGCTAAAACATTCAAGTCCGACTGGATTATCGGAAGGAATATATTCATGAAATCTTCGGTTTCCAGGAGTTCCTTGTTCGTTCCCCCGATTTTTTCAAGCGATTGTTTTAAATGTTTTGCATTAGAGCAATCGATTTGATCTACTTTATAATTTGGAGACGATTTACTTGAAATGAATAAATGCTCTACTTTTTTAGCATATCTCTCTTCTAATTTTGCCGCAATTTCATAGGCTACGATCGCACCCATGCTATGTCCAAACAATGAGATGCTTCCCAGTGTATCCATTTGATGTTTCGTTTCCATTTCTTTCATTAATATATCTGTCAAATCCGCCATATGGTCACATAATGGTTCACTATATTTACTTCCATGTCCTGGGTATTCCAGTGGAATTACCTCTATCACATCATCATCAAATTTCCATTCTCTATAAAATGATGCACTCCCCCCGGCATAAGGGAAACAAAAAAGTGTCTTCTTCAGCCCTTCCATCCCCCTTCTCCATGATCGATTATTTCAGCATGAACTTCATAAAGCTTTCAACATACCCTGAATCGATTTCCGGCATTTTCATTGATAGCCATTCCATTTCCTTCTTGGTTTTGGATTGCAGGATTTCCGACTCTTTTAATTTAGTTGATTCATCTATTAACTGGGACAAAGCACTTAATGAATGAATCTCGTTAGATTGTGTCTTTTCTTTTAAAGATTGTAACCATTCTTCCAAATCCATATTGGAGTAAGGTATTTCATTTTTTTCGAAAAAGGCGGTTACGAATTCACTTGAAACTCTCTGATCATTGAACATATGATAGATCCCGAGCTTCTGATCCTCTTTCAATCTTGAAATTTTGTAAATAAACTCACTTACAAAATCGACTGGCATCAATTCAAAATGAATTTCCTCTTTAAATGGCAATATCCTTTGTTCAATAAATGATTCAAAAACCTTATACAACATATCCTTCTCGTTCCAAACCCCGTTTGAATTAGATGAAATCCTTCCTAATCTGAAAATATCGATTGTCAGTCCAAGTTCCCTTGCTTGAAGAAGCAATTTTTCGGCAACCCATTTGGACTGGCTGTACCCGATCATTAAATCAGGGGAGTATACCAATTCGTCTTCCTCGTCCCATTTCCTTTCTCCGGTCAAGACAGAAAGCGTTGATGCATAATAAATGTTTTTCCGATTGTATGATGAAGCAAACTTAATGATTTCCACTACACCATCAACATTTGAAATCTTTGATTGGCTATACGGCTCGAAGAAATTCGTTTCGGCACCGACATGATACACATGAGAAACATCATTGCTTAATTTCTCATATGTCATATCATCCAGACCGAATTGGTGTTTACTAAGATCTCCTTCTATTACAACGATTCTACTTACGAATTCATCCTGCCAAAGGCCATATTTCATCAGGGTATCCTTCAATCTATTTCTTGAAGGAAATCTAACCAAACAATAGATTTTGACATCTTCCAATTCACGTAACAATTTATTTAATAGATGTGCCCCTAAAAACCCCGTTCCACCTGTAATCATCATATTTTTTTCAATTTGAACTGGTTTAGTGGATATTCCCCTAATCTTCTCCATCAATGCTGGAGCAAGCATGGAATCCTTCTCCATCACTGCTTCCATGCTGCCAGTTGAATCGACTTCAAGTGCTTCCACAAATTTATTGACTGTGTTATTTTCCAATAATATTTGTAAAGTGGCCTCAGGAAGTACGGTTTCCTTCATTACATAGACCAGTTTTGTAGCTAAAATGGAATGGCCTCCATTTTCAAAGAAGTTGTCGTCCAATCCTAGACTTGGATTTCCTAATACTTTTCTCCATATCTCCAATACTTCTTTTTTCTTTCCAGTCTCTTGATTGGCTAAGGAATTTTTATTTTGCATGATATCCATTTCCAATAATTTGTCTTTATCCACTTTACCGTTTGCATTAAGCGGGAAATCATCCACTCTGACAAAAAAATGGGGAATCATATAATTCGGCAATTCATTGCTCAGATAGTCTTTAATATCCTTTTCAGCATTTTCCGCTTTTTCATCTTTATGTTTGTAATAAGCGATAACATAATTCTCACCATTGATGTTTTTAACAGCAACTACTGAACTTTCAATCTTCATGTATTTATCAAGCTTTTCCTGAATTTCATTCAGTTCGATTCTAAAGCCGCGAATTTTCACTTGACTGTCTTTTCGGCCTTTGTACAGGATCTCACCATTGTGTAACCGGACGCCATGATCACCTGTTTTGTACCACTTCGCCTGATTCAAATCATCCATGATCAAAGCTTGTTCCGTTAATTGCGGCTGATTTAAATAACCTCTCATGACTCCATGTCCGCCAATGTAGATCTCGCCTATCTCCCCATCCGCAACCTCTACTTGTTCTTCAGATAGAATCTTGATTTCTACATTGCTCAACGGCTTTCCAATAGGAATAACATCTGCATCTTTGTCTTCGACCTCATGGCAAATGGCAAAAGTCGTGCATTCAGTTGGTCCGTATCCATTAATCAAGGAAAAATGACCGATTGTTTGCTTCAATCTTTTCACATGGGAAACCGAGATTTTATCTCCGCCAACCACAATTTTCTTTAATCCTTCAAAAATTAATGGATCCTCATCAACCATTGCATTGAAAAGACCTGTCGTAAAAAAAGCTACATCAACCTTTCCAACGGATATCGCTTCTTTCCAATCATCAAAAGAAGTGAACTCATTCGACATCAAGAATAAGGTTGCGCCATTCAATAAAGCTCCCCATATCTCAAAAGTTGCGGCGTCAAAGCATGGGTTGGAAAATTGAGCCACCCTATTATTTTCGTTTATTTCAAGTATTGCAGAGTTCAATACTAAATTGACTACACTCTTATGCTCTATCATTACACCTTTTGGCTTTCCAGTCGTTCCTGATGTATAGATAACATATGCGAGACCATTCTCCGAAGAACGGTTAACGGGAATGTGCCCCTCCTTGCTTAGTTCATTAATCTCAAATGGGATTGGCTCAATATCCAATTCACGGAGCTTCCCTTCTTGGCCATTAAACGATAAAAAGAACTTCATATCCGTATCCGCAAGCATATATTCCAATCTTTTTAATGGGTTCTTTTCGTCTATCGGAACATAGCAACAGCCTGACTTTATTATGGCAAGCATCCCGATGATTAGTTCAATGGACCTTTTGCTTGGAATTCCGATCATTGTTTCTTCTTGAATCCCCAAATCAATGATCCTTTTAGCAAGATTATCTGAAAGAATATCTAATTCTTTATAAGTAATTTGCCTGTCATTTTCACAAAGTGCCGCTTTCGACTGATTATCTTCCACGATTTTCATAAAAACTTCAGTTATTGACATCAATTTATTCGTCGTCATCGATTTACTTATCATCGGGCCCCAACTTTCAAGTGATTTATTAATTTACCAATAGATAGTAATGTTTCATCTTCTGTTAGTTTTAGGAATATTTCCTTCATGGAATCCATAAAACGTAAAATTTCATTTTCATCGAATTTACTTTCTTTATAAATGATTTTATAATGCAGCTTGGATTGCACTACAGCCGCAGAGAACGTAAGATCAAAATTGGTCGATTCACTTCCAACTGAATTTTCGATCATGATTTGCGAATCCTCTGCCAATTCTGTGCTAGGATAATTTTCGAATACAAATATATGTTGGAATAATTCCTTATCCCATGGAATTTCAGCGTATCTCTTTATATCCGTAAGTGAACTGAACTCATACTCTCTCATTTGCAATTGCTTGTTTTGTATATCAGTTAGATAGGATTGAAAATCATCATCCCAATCGGGTTTCAAAGAGAATGGCAGTGTATTGATCAATAAGCCTACAGCTGATTCAATATGCGGAATGCTGAGGTTCCTTCCTGAGCTTGTCACCCCATAGCATACTGAGTCGCTTTCACTGAGATAGGATAGAACGATGCTCCAAACTCCTTGAACAATTGTATTAATGGTCTTTCTATGCCGCTTGGATAATTCTATTAATCTTTCGGTAAGCTCTTCAGGTAAGCTATATTCAATAACTTTATCCGATGTAAAAGCTACCTTATCCGTTTTATTACTCACAAGTGCTTTTACTTGTTCGAAATCCCTCAATTCTTTATTCCAAAAAGCTGCTTCTTCCTGTTTATTAATATTCCTGACATGATTCATGACTTGTTTATAAGCAATCTTATGTTCATCACTGTCTTTTGCCGTATTGGATGGGTTTCGGTAATTATCCAAAAAATGATTAATGACAATTTGCAGGCTCCAGCCATCTATTAAAGCATGATGATGTGTCCATATGAATTTATAGCGATGATCCGATAGCTGGATCAAAGTGATGTTCATGAGCGGGCCATTCTCTAAATCCGTTTGTCTGTTTTTGCTATGCTCCAATAGGTTTTCTATCTTGGATTCTGACTCGTCTTCACTAAACATCGTTAAATCCACATGATTAAACACATAATAAATGTCATTAAGTATGATCTGATAACGGTCCCCCCATTGATTGCGCCTGAATACGGATCTTAGAACGTCATATTTTCTACAGGTTTCATTCCAGGCTTCTTCTAATTTGACCAGGTCCAGATCACCTACTAGATCAATGGATAGCTGTGAAATATATTCAGGACTTTGGGTTACTTCACTATGGAATAACATTCCTTCTTGAAGTGATGTCACTGGGTAAATCTCTTCAATGTTAGTAAACTTATTAATGAAATGGGTGATCGTGCTTCCATCGACCACTTTCTCAGCTTCAAAATCCGTTACGACAATGGAATCATTCAAATCTGCACTCCCACTTAAAATTTTGTTTAAGTGTACTTCAACTTCTTTACATATCTTTCGGAAGTTCTCATTGTTGCTATCGCCAATGATATTCAGCAGGAGTCTATTGTTTACGATGCTGGCGACAAAATTGAGTTTATATGGAAATTGATAGTTCAAATCGATATTGCTGCTAGTGGTTTGTGCCATATCACCAGTGTTATTAAACTGACCTAGATAGTTGTAACTCACAAGGCTATCTGGATAGTTATGATTCCGATTGGAAATATACTTTAGTATTCCAAAGTCAAACCCTTTGTTTGGCACATTTCTTAATATGTTTTTTGTATTTCTCAAAGTTGAGCCCAATGACGCCATTCCTTTAATCCTTACCGGGTAAATGGAGGTGAACCACCCTACCGTCCTTGATAAATCAATACCATCCTCAATATCCTCTCTGCCATGTCCTTCTAAATCGAGCCAAAATTCATCGATTCCCATTCGATTGGAAAGTGCATGTGCGATAACGGATAATAAAACTTCATCAATCGTCGTTTTATGTTTTCTTAAAGTATTTTTAATGAGGTTTTGTGTTTGGACCTCATCCACTTCTATTTTATACATGTTTTCAAAATCACACGTTTCACCTAAGTCTTCCGAAAGCGGAGAAACTGGAACATTCATTTCCTTTTCCCAATATTGAACGGCCTCTTCCGGTAGGTCAGTGTTCTTGTATTCATTTAGTTTTTCGGCCCATTGTTTATAAGAAGTCGTTTTTAAAGGCAGTGATGGTTCTTGTTCATTCTTTATCTGTTGATAGCATCTTTCGAAATGTTCAAGAAGTATCCTCCACGAAACACCATCAACCACAAGGTGATGAATCACCCAAAAAACCCTTACCTCCCTTTGGTCCCTGAATAAAAGGAACTTCATCAAGGGGCCATTGTGTATATTCAAGCTTTGTTGGGCGTTTTCTTCCAGCTCATTAATTTGCTTCAAGCTTTTTTCATCTTTAAAACTTGATACATGATACTCATGAAAACCGCATGCCGTATCAGCATTTGAAATATTTCCAATATATGAATTACCATGTTTTTTAAATAACGTCCTTAAAACATCGTGATGATCAATTAATTTCATGATGATTTTTTTATATTGTTCAGTCGTCAACGCATTATCCTTCATCAAAACGACTGACTGATTCCAATGATGGATATTCGCATGATTCTCATTAAAAAACCAAGATTGAATAGGCGTCAGCGGTACATCACCTGATATTTTTTCTTGAACCACTTGTTTTTGCTCAAGCTCATTTACAATATCCCCTAGCTCACGGACCGTTTGGTACTCAAATAAATCTTTAGGAGTTATAAATAAATCTTTTTCTTTTGCAGCAGAGCATATTTGAATACTGATGATTGAATCACCGCCACATTCAAAAAAGTTATCTTCCGGTCCTATAGTGGGATCGTTTAAAACATTTCTCCATATTGTCAGAAGTTCCGTTTCAGTTTTTGACAATTCTTGCACATCCAGCACTTTTTCTTTCCTCTCATCCACCTGTTCCGTCCATTTCGGCAGGGATTTCCGATCAACTTTTCCATTCGGCGTCAAAGGGAATTTATCCAATCGCATAAAATGAGCAGGAATCATGAAATCAGGCAGTGTTTCTTTCAGTCTTCTTCTGATTGAATCCACCGAAACCTCATCATTCACCGTATAATAAGCAATTAGCCTTTTATTCCCATCTTCCATTACCGTTACATAACTATCCTTGATTTCTGCTATTTTTCGTAATGAAACATTAACCTCCGATAGTTCAACACGGTACCCCCTTATTTTCACTTGATCGTCCGCCCTGCCTATATAAACTAATTCCCCAGCTTTGTTATGCTTAACTAAATCCCCAGTTCTGTATACTTTTTCGTTAGGGTTGAATGGATTGGATATGAATTTTTCATTTGTCAGGCTCTCATTATTCAAATATCCCCTTGCTAACCCAATTCCTCCAACGTAAAGCTCACCAACCGCTCCTGCCGGAACTAGTTTCCGGTTTTCATCCAGCACAAGTGCAACCGTGTTGGTCAAAGGCTTCCCGATCGATACAGCGAATTCATCTGTAACGTCCTCATTCGGGGGAAACATTTTAAAACTTGTACATACCGAATATTCCGTAGGCCCGTAGCCATTGAAAAACGATATATGCTTAAACGTTGAAACGAGCTCAACTGGACACTCTGAACCTGCTGATCCCAATACTTTTATCGTGCTCAATTCATTGATTGGCAGTTCCTTCAACACAGCCGGCGGTAAAATGATATGAGAAATTCCTTCACGCTTAATTTGTTCAACAAGTTTATTCATGTCAAATTGATTTTCTTTATCTACGCTTATATGCAGCTCGGCACCGAATAATAGTGTGCTGAATATCTCTATGACGGATGAATCAAAATTAAACGTGGCGAATTGCAGCACTTTAGCTGACGTGTCCAAACACATCATTTCATTTTGGTTATAAACTAAGTTAATGATTCCTCTATGTTCCAACATGACCCCTTTTGGCCTGCCTGTCGTTCCCGAGGTATAAATCACATATGCTAAGTCTCTCTGTTCCGCAATGTAAAGATTCGCTTCCATTAACAGATCCGATTCTTCTTCAATATCTTCAAAATATATTAATTTGGATGAGTCAATCAAACCATTTTTCCCAAGTCCTTTGTGACTCAAGCAATAGGAAATGGACGAATCTTCAACCATGTAGCTTAATCGCTCATCAGGGTAATGAGGATCCAAAGGCACATACGCTGCGCCAGCTTTAATTACTGCCAGCATCCCTGTCACCATATCAATTGATCGATTCACATAAATTCCGATTCTTTCTTCTTTGGAAATCCCTTTGCTTAATAAATAGTGTGCAAGGCGATTGCTTTTAACATTCAATTCGTGATATGTAATGGTTCTCGGACCATCAACAATGGCTATCTTATCAGGAAACCGCTCAACAATTTTATGGAAGGCTTCTGGGATGGAGTCATTGATTCCCTCAAAGCGAATGGTTTCTCCCTGCCATTCTTCCAATAATACTTTTTCCTGCCTCTTACTCACGACGGATACCTTGTCAATCGATCGTTCAGGCTGATAGGTAATTTTCCTGACCCACTCTAAGAAATTTTCAGCTAGTATTTGAATCGTTTGTTCATTGAAGATCCCTGAATTATACTCAAAAGCGAATAAAAGCTTATCCTCATATTCCTCTGCAGCTAAACTCAAATCGAATTTTGCCGCCTTTGATTTTATTAGTTCAGGCGTTATTTTTATGTATTCACTTTCAAATGAAGCTTTGGCATTATTTTGTAAAATGAAGACGGTTTGAAATAATGAAGTGCTCGCTAAATTTCTTTCAGGATTAATGACTTCAACAATTTTCTCCAAAGTCATTTGCTGATGATCATAGATGTCGATGATATGGTTTGTATTTCTTTCAAGAATCTCTTCGAATGTTTCCTCAAGTCCCAGCTTTAATCTAAAGGGCAGTGTATTGACAAAATAACCGATTGATTTTTCTGTTCCTTCTATCATTCTATTCGCCAAAGGACTTCCAACGATGATATCGTTTTGACCAGTATATTTAGCTAGAAAAGACTGATACATCGTTAGCAGTGTCATGAATAATGTCGAGTTTTGTTCAAGGGACATCCGCTTTAAACCATGGAGCTCTTCACTTGTTAGTTCCACTATGAAACTACTGCCATCGGAGCGGTTTTCTTTTGTACGTATCGCATCTAAAGGAAGCTCCAATTTAGGTAATTCCCCAGATAGGTTTGTTTTCCAAAATAGCGATTCTTCTTTAATATTCTGTTCTAACCAGTTTTTTTGCTCAAAGGCAAAATCCTTATATTGCTTAAAGTCGTTTTCAAGGATCAGTTCCTTTTCATTCACTTCACTGTCATAAAAAGATAACCATTCGTCTATAAATAGACTTACTGACCATCCGTCAAAAATGAAATGGTGGAGATTCACAAATAAAACAGACTCTTTTTCGCTCAATCTGACCAGTTTCACTGTCATGAGAGGGCCTTTTTCAATTTCAAAGATTTCCGATTGGACATCTTCTTCGATTTGCAGTATACGAGTCGATTGCTGTTCGGGCTTTAACGCAGAAAGGTCGATTTCATTTATTTTAATGTACAAATCTTCCTTGATTTCCTGGTAGCCTTTCCCGGCATTTTCACGGACAGTGGTCCTTAAAATCTCATGTCTATTAACAACATGATTTACCGATTTTTCCAGTATTGAAGTGTCCACTGCACCAGTAATTTTATATTTCTGGGGGATATTATAATTGGTTGTCTTACCATTGAGTTTTTCGTTGAACCACAAAGCCTCTTGGTTACTGGATAAAACATGATCTTTTTGTTGCGCTTCACTTTGATCTATGCCATGATCTGACATTTCATTGATGATGAAGGCCGTCAACGAATCGACTGTTGAATGTTGAAAAATATTTTTCAACGTTAGAATTTGATTGTATTCTTTGTTTAATTTCGTCAATAACTTCATGGCTAAAATCGAGTGTCCGCCCACTTCAAAAAAATCGGCATTTTTATCGATTTGACTTGTTGATAAGACTTCCAAAAATGTCTTTTGCACAAAATATGAAACTGCTTCCGTTTCATCTTTCGGAGGCGTATTCACTTCTGGGAAGATCTTATGACTTAACAATTTCAATGTAGGATTTTCAAACAAATCGGCTAATTTCATATTCGCATCAAGTCTTTTATTTATTTTAGACACCAATTTCATGGCTGTTATCGAATGCCCGCCCAATTGAAAGAAATCAGAATTCTCATTAATCTCACTGTTCAAGAAAAACTCTTGCCATATTTCTTTAAGTTCTTCATTAATGGTTGTGGATGTGAACTTATAGTCACTTGTTGGTTGTTGGTTCTTGCTTACATTATTTTTTAGTTTTGAAAAATCAACATCGACATATATTTCGTCAATTTGCTGAACTTTTGTAATTTGATGGGCGATCTGCATGAAGGCTGATTGGATATCATTTACTAGTGAACGCTCTATGAAGCAGCGATTAAAATACAATTTGCATTTAATCGTTTCTTTATTATCCTGGGCTTGTAATGATAATGGAAAGCTATGTGTCTCTTTTCCGCCTTCAACTTCCCAGTTAATATCAAACCCTTCATTTTTCGCTTCCGGATAATTTTCATAAACAAATAAAGTTTCGAAAATTGGATCTTCCTTCTTTAATTTCGTATGCCTTTTGATATCCACTAAAGAAATTTGTGAGTAATCCAGCATATTGTTTAATGTTTCCTGGAACCGTTTCAGTAATTCAGTAATGCTATCTGTATCCTTCATTTCAGCTATCATCGGGATCGTATTAATGAGCAGCCCAACAATTTCTTCGGATTTGAATAAGTTATTCGACCTGCCAGAGCTTACGACTCCAAAGACTATTCGATTTTGATTGGACATTTCCTTTAAGACGATCGACCAAATTAACTGCAATAATATATTAATCGTTACATGGTTTTTAGCGGCAAATTCCCTTAAAAGCTCACTCTGTTTTTTATCCAGCTCCCAAAATAGATCATTTTCCTGCTGGTTTTCCTCCACATGCTTCAGAACGGGGAATGTGATTGTCGGATGCTCAATATCCTTCGCCAGTTCTTTCCAAAAACTGTTTAGATCTTCCGCATTGATTTTATTCATATACCGGATAAAATCTCCATATTGCTTCGGTTTTTCAATAAGGCGTTTGGAGCCCTTTCCTACAATTCGGCTGTAAATATCGAAGAGTTCATCGATGACTATGCTTGTACTCCAGCCATCCAGAATTATATGGTGATGAGTCCAAATCAAGATATACTGATTTTCTTCAATTTTCACTAACTGGAGTTTCATCAAATTGGAGTTATTCACATCCATCTCCTGGGATTCGGATGTCACTCTCTGAATTTCATGTAATTGCTCATGTTTACTCATCTCTGTCATATCGATTATTTCTGGTTGATAATCCATTGCATTGAATACAACCTGAACATTGTTTTCGACATTTTTAGAGATGACCTTCATTCTTAATGCTTCATGACGTTCTACAACCTGGCTCCACGCCTGGAATAATGCAGGTACTTCAAGAGCGCCCGTTATCCTGATTCGCATTTGAGAAATGTAAAGGTTCTCTGCTGTATTGTTCATTTCCAGTTCATAAAGGATTCCTTCTTGAAGCGGAGTTAATGAGTAGATATTCTGAATAGATTTCTCCAATTTTGCGCCTCCCGATTCCATTTTCTTCGTGTCATACCTGCTGACTGCAATCCTTCTATTAAACCCTTCATCACCTTATTTATTGGAATTCAATATATGAAACAAATCTTCCTCAGTAAGCATCGCATCTGGAAAATCACTTTCTATTAAAGAAGCTTGGTCAAATCCACTTCCCTTGATTTCCATGACGACATTACCAATAGCTTCTATTATTAAGTTCATCTTTTCTTCAGCTAATTTTGAAATGATTTTTATGAATAGTTTTCCGTCCTGGATCAATGCCAGGAAATGGAGTTTTGGTTTATTTTCAAACTCACCAAAATCCCTGCTATTGGATGATTCAAATTGGGAATCCAATCTTCCTAAATAATTAAAAGTAACGTGGATATCCGGCTCCTTAATGACCTCAGGGCGTAAATATTTGATAACGCCATAATCAAAACCTTTATTTGGAACTTCCCTTATAGCATTCTTCGTGTTTTTTAAAGTGTCATCAAACGTCTCTCCTGAATGCAGCAATATCGGATACATCGCAGTAAACCAGCCAACGGTCCGAGTAACATCCATTGTTTCGTCCGCCATTTCCCTGCCATGCCCTTCTACTTCCACCCACAAGTTCTTCACTTCAAAAGATTTTTTCAAACTCTTTGCAATTAATGACAACAATACTTCTTCCACAGTCGCTTTTGATTGCCTTGATAATTCCTGGATCAAAAATTCAGTATCTTCTTCACTGAATGATTTCTCCACCGTTCTTTCTTCCTTAGCTATAAAGTCTTCCGTTATCTTAAAATCCGTTATTTCACTTTTTGTTTTTTGTTCCCAATAACGGAGTGTATCAGGATCCATCAACGATTCATTATATTTTTTCAAGAAGTTTGACCAGTCTTTGAATGATGAAGTTTTATAAGCAAGCTTCCCTGTTTGATTGTTTAATGCTTGATCATGGAGAGCATTGAAATCCTCAAGCAAAATTCTCCAGGAAACTGCATCAATCAATAAATGATGGATTACCCAAAAGAAGCGATACTTATTTGCTTGTTCTTTTAGAACAAGCATTTTCATGATCGGTCCATTACTTATGTCCAATGAACGTTGAGCCTTGCTTTCCCATTCATCTCTCATCCTTATTCGCATTTCCTCATCTAAATGATGTATATCCTTAAAGACTAACTCCCATGTTTTATGATTTGAGTCTATATTTCCGATATATTTATTTTCATGTTTTTTAAATAGGGTTAACAATCCATCATGGTGTTCCACGATTTGAGATAGAATTTTTTCAATGTCCTCCATTTGGGCACAGTAATCTTTACTAAAAACAATGGATTGGTTCCAATGATTGATGGAAGTCGTGTGTTCTGCAAAGAACCATTCTTGGATAGGGGTCAGTTCCACATTCCCCCTAGTGGCTATAGGTTGGATCATGACCTTATTTTCGGTTTTCGCGATTGCTGCCAGCTCTGCTACCGTTTGATTTTCAAAAATGGATTTTGGACTGATGATTATATTTTCCTGCCTTGCTAGAGAACATATTTGAATGCTCTGAATGGAATCGCCGCCAAGTTCAAAAAAGTTATCCCGGATACTTATGTCATCCATCCCTAAGACAGTCTTAAAAATCTGAAGAAGCACTTTTTCATTGACCGTCTCAGGTTCTTCCAAAGCATTGCTTCTAGTTATGGGTACCGGAAGAAGCGCCGAATCAATTTTCCCATTAGCATTTAACGGAAATTTGTCCACTTGCATAAAGAATGAAGGAATCATGTAACTTGGTAATCTCTCTTTTAAAAATGCCTTTAAGTGGTCATAATCAACTTGTTGTTTGGATGTGAAATAGGCGATTATTTGTTTATTTAAGTTTGGCTGATCCTGAATCTTAATGAATGAGTCACTAACTTGCGGATACGCATTGAGATTGACCGAAATCTCATCAACTTCCACTCGGAAACCTCTTATTTTAACTTGATTATCTTTACGCCCCAGAAAAATCAGCTCACCATCGCTCGTGAATTTTGCAAGGTCGCCGCTGCGATATAAACGCTTTCCAGCTTTAAAAGGATGATCAATGAACTTTTCTTTTGTTAAATGATCATTATTCACATAGCCAACAGCTAACCCTTCGCCACCAATATATATTTCCCCTGCGGCACCTATCGGGACAAGTCTTTGCTCCGGACTCAGTAAATAGACGTCAGTATTCAAGATAGGTTGGCCTATCGATACTTTATTATTAGCCGTCTCCTTGTTTTCTAACGCTTTAAACATTTCAATCGTGGTCCATACAGAATATTCCGTTGGGCCGTAGGCATTATAAAAGTTTACATTTCGATAGCGGTCCAGCAAAGCTATTGGACATTCAGATCCGGCTGAACCAACGAATTTCACATCAGATCCCTCTATATTGAGCTCTTGTAAAACTGCAGGCGGCAATACTAGGTGAGTTAACTTTTCACTTTTGATTTGATTTTCCAAAGCGAATAAATCAAACATTTCCTCCTTATTATTCCCGATGCGCAGTTCTGCACCATTTAATAAGCTTCCAAAAATCTCATAGATAGAGGCGTCAAAATTAAAAGTGGCAAATTGTAATACCCTAGAGGTCTCATCAAGTTGTAAGTACTTGTTTTGACTTATTATTAAATTCACTACTCCTCTATGGGATAACATGACACCTTTAGGTTTTCCTGTCGTTCCCGAAGTATAGATTATGTAAGCCAGATCGGAAGGTGCAATCGATTCGTTACACCACTCGGTATCCACGTAATGGACGGATTCAAGATTAATCACTTTAGCTATTTTTTTTATGGCAGGAACCTCAGCTTGATTCGTAATGCATATATCCATTTTCGAATCATTAATGATATATTCCAATCTTTCGGCTGGCAGCATAGGATCAAGCGGGACATATGCACATCCGGCTTTAATGATTCCCAACATGCCTATCACCATATCAATCGATCTGTTTACATGCAGCCCTACCTTATTGGAGCCATTTTCGATCTTATTCCTAAGCAATTTCGCAATCACTTTTGATCGTTGATCTAATTCCGAATAGGTAATCGACTTACCATTATCAGCAACGGCTAATTTGTTTGGATGCTTCTTAACGATTCTTTCGAATATGGAGGTGATCGTCTCATTTTGATGTGCATCCGAAACCTCACCTTGCCACTCAAATAACAATTGATGCATTTGATTGTCATCTAAATGCTCTAAATGACATATAGGTTTATTTGTATTTCTGCAAATTTGGAATAACCATTTTTCAAAACTCAACATGAGTCTTTCAATTGTTTCCCGTCTGAAAAGTTCATCGGAATACTCAAACTCCAGGATTAGGTTCTGGGAACCTTTTACTTTTATGGTCAGGTCATAATTCGAATAAGGAATTTCGAATTTATCTTGATCAAGAGTGAAGAATGAATTGCTAAAGTTCCCAACAAAGCTTTCTTCCATTGCCAATGCTGTTTGAAACAATGGGGAATGGCTGAGATCCCTGTCCGGATTAATGATTTCAACTATTTTTTCGAATGGAAAGGCCTGATGTTCCAATACTTCCAAAATCACTTTACGATTTCGGTCCAATATTTCATGAAATGATTCTGCTGCATCCACGGTCAGCTTCAATGGCAGCGTATTGACAAAGCATCCAACTGTCCGGGCAAATTCCGCCTGGCCGCGGTTTGCCACGGTACTCCCGACAATGATTTGATTCTTCCCGGTATATTGACTTAAGAACACTTGATAAGCTGTCATCATAAAAGCATATAAAGTCGTGCCCTTCTCCTTTAAAATCCTGTCTATCAGTATACGAAGTTCGTCCGTTATCGCCATTTCCAATCTTCCACCTGAGTATGAAGGGGATTTGGGACGTTGAAAGTCAAATGGAAGTTCCAATGCTTCTTCCTCTTGATCTAAATAACTTTCCCAAAACCTCCTTTGGCTTGGCGTATTATCCTTGACCCATTCTTTATGCCAGACAGCATAATCTAAATATTGCATGTCCAGAGGAGGAATATCCTCAACCCTGCCCGTTTGAATTCTTTCATAAATCTCCATTAGCTCTTCGAAAAAGGTGACAAACGATACTCCATCAAAAATGATATGGTGAAAATTGCATACTAAATAATGCTTTTCTTCGTCAATTCGAAATAGTTTCATATTAAATAAATGATCATTTTCCAGGTCGAAACATCTATCCATTTCTTCAGTAAGATGGGAGGTGACCATTATATTACTGGCTTCGGGATCTAATTCCCCACAGTCTTCATAGGCAATTATGTTTCTGCTTTTTTTTGATAAGAATTGAAGGATTTGATGCTCTTCACCCTTGAAATTGGTACGCAAAGTTTCATGGCGTTCAATCATGAAATCTAATGCCTGTTGCAGGTCATCAATGTCCACTACGCCATTTAAAATGAATTTAAATGGCATATTATGGAGCATTCTCCTTTCATTCAGGCTGTCAAAAAGATACATTCGATCTTGATTATGAGATAGAATCCCTTCACTTTCCCCACGTTTATAAGGCTTATTTACCTCGACTTCCCTCATGCTGATAAGCATGTCCAGAAAACTTGCCAGCTTTTCTATATTCCACTGACTTGAAATGATTTCCGATGTTAATTGAATGCCAAACTCCCGTTTTATCGAAGACAAGAACTCACCTTTTTTTTCATTTGTGCTTAGTGACTCATTCATGTTCTCCATTAGTGATATTTCAAAAGGTTTGATAACAATTGAAATCAAGTTTAATAGCCTATCTTCCGTTTCACTGATTATCCTGTTCATAGAAAAACACCTCAATTCTTTTCCATTCAACCTAACTTATTAATATCATCCAATTGTTTGATGAGTACGGATAGTTCCTGGATGGTTGATTGTTCGAACATCACTTTGATTGGTAATCTCACTCCCATGTTATTCTTCACCATTTGAATGAATTGCATGGCTAAAAGGGAATTCCCTCCTAAGTCAAAGAAATTGGAATCTGTACCTATCGTTTCTTGTTCTAAAATCTCTTTCCAAAATCCTATGAGCTTTTCCTCAATTACCCTTTCCTTCACAGCAATAGTTGTTTCCATATATATCCCCCTCACTTAACTTTCATTTTTTCTAACGTTTCGCTTAAGATTCGATTAAATATAGAAATGACTGATGACCTAAGATTTGGATTGACCGCTGCCTCATTAAATTTAATTTGAACACTTGAACCAGGGTTGATGATAATGACGATTGGATAATGGGTCGTTTCCCGTCCTTCTTTCAAACTCACATTGATTTCATCATTATTGGCTAGTAACATGGGATAGTTTTCAAAAGCATATAATGATTCAAACAAATGATTCTCCAAATTAGCCCACTCATATATCTCTGATAATGGTGTATTCTCATAGGCACTTAGTTCCAAAAACTCTTTTTGAACTTCATCGAGGAGTTCAATGAAAGTCTTTTCTTGGCCGATATGCTTAATAAATGGCACAGTATTGATAAATGGACCAACCATGGCCTCAATATTCCGGACTGGGATATTCCTGCCGGATGTCACTACTCCGCAGCATACATTTTCCGTACCTTTTACTTCTTTTAATGTGGCTAGCCATATAGTTAGAAAGAAAGTATTCATGGTAATCTTGTATTCCTGACAGAATCGTTGAATGGTATCAACCAATTCCTCATCCAGTACTTTCAAGTAACTATTTTCAATGTATCCTTCGCCTTCCAGCACTCCCGTTATACTGGATCCGGAATTTCGGGCACCTTCCAATTTCCCTGCCCAATATTCCTGCAGCTCCTTATTACTCGTATAATCTTTCATATATTCAACATACTCTTTAAATGAAGCACTGCCGGATGATGATGTTGGTATGGAATGATAAGAATTAAGGATGTCATTAATAACCATCGAATAACTCCAGCCATCCATAATAATATGATGGAATGTCCATATTAATTGGTATTCATTGTCCGTAAGCTTAACGATCATGAAGCGATTCAACCTATTGTTCTCGATATCTATCATCTTATATTGATCTGCTAACAACTTTTCCAGCTTTACTTGTTGATTGATTATTTCTTCATATTCAATCTCGGGATCCATGGAACCCATTAACAATTGGTAGAATAAACCTTTTTTACTTGAATATAATTTCGTTTTTAAAATGTCATGTTTCCTTGATGTTGTCACAATGGCATTCTTTAATTTTTCGACGTCCAGAAGACCTTTAATATCAAATATGAGCTGAACTTTATACTGGCTGCTCTCACTATCAAACAAGCTGTGGTACAACATCCCTTTTTGCAAAGCAGTCAATTCATAAATATCAACAATTCCTGTTTCTTTGCGCAGCAGTTGGTTTAGTTCTTCTTCAGGCATATCCAACAATGGAAAGTCTTCCGGACGGTACATCTGTTTTACCAATTTTGTTTCTTCTTCCAATGTCCGTAACAATCCCGGCAAATTGCGTTGCATATATCTCTCAAAATCTTCTCTTACGAAATGTCTGTTATAGTTAATTTTTATAGTCTGCTCTTCGTTCACTACAAGCAATTCAATATCGACTTCATGCTCGGTATAGGAATTATGTTTAATATCTTGTTCACTAAAAAAGATAACCTCTTTTGCAGCCAATTCATTGCTTTGGTGAAATCTACCCAAATTATTAAAACTGATAATCGGCCTATTTTGTTTCATATGTGTCTCGCCACATAATTCGGTCAGGATTCCATACTCAATCCCTTTATTAGGCAGTGTCCTTAACTTTTTCTTCGTACCTTGAATCGTGTTCGAAATGGTTTCTTTATTTTCTATATAAACCGGGCACATGGTCGTAAACCATCCTACTGTCCTGGACAAATCGACACCTGCAAATAATTCTTCGCGGCCATGTCCCTCCAAAGTGAAATGAATATCCTTTTTATTAAAATACTTCCCGATTAGCGTTGCAAAAATTGATAGATATATTTCATCGATAGATGCTTTATACGCTTTTGTCATTTCATTATAGATTTTGTTTGTAATCTCTTTATTCAGCTTCAATTCAAATGATTTTCCATCGTAAACATTCCCTGTTTTGACAAGGGCGTTTTTGTTTAATGCCTCATGTTCATTCTGCCAGTACTCTTTAATGCCTAATGGAATGCTATTTTTGTATTGGATTAGATTATTCGCCCATTCCTTATATGATGTCGTTTTATTTTCCAGTTTTAGTTCTTGATCGTTGATATCCTGAATATATAGCCGGTCAAAATCTTCGATCAAGATTCTCCAGGAAACCCCATCAACAAGTAAATGATGAATGATCCAAATGATTACATGCTCATTTTGGCCAATATTGATGCATTCAATTTTCATCAGTGGTCCGTTTGAAATGTTCATGCCCTGCTGTGCACCGGTTCCGAGTCTGGCTATTTCACGTTCCTGTTCATCTTTATTCATATCCGATAGATTTACGTAATTCATAGTCCAATTTTCAGACGGGTCGATATGCTTTTCCACTTTTGAAAATGCTTCATTTTTATTGAACCTTGATCTCAGCCCATCATGATGTCTAACGATATGAGCCAAGATCTTTTGCAGCCGCTCATCATTCAATTTCGGGTATCCCTTTAACGTTACAGATTGATTCCAATGATTATAATTATTTATTTGTTGAGTGAAAAACCAACTTTGAATAGGTGTTAATGGCGCCTTTCCAAAAACATCAGACTGATTTATCGTTAAATCGCCAGTCAATTCCACAACCTTTGCCAGCTCTTCGATACTTTGTTTTTCAAAGATGTTTTTTGAAGTAATGAAAAGATTTTCTTTCTTGGCAAGTGAACAAATTTGAATGCTTAGGATGGAGTCTCCTCCACATTCGAAAAAGTTATCGAAGATGGTTATTTCCTGATTATTCAGCACCTCTTTCCATATCTTTAACAATTTTTGTTCCGTTCCATTAATGGCACTTTTATTGTTGGTTCTTTCCGTGACCGTTTTTGTATCCGGCAGGCTCTTCACGTCGACTTTGCCGTTAACGGTAAGCGGAAATGAGTCCATTTTAATGAAATAAGAAGGAATCATATATTGGGGAAGATGATTCTTCATATAATCCCGTATATAATTTTCTTCCAGGTCATTGTCGGAGATATAATAAGCAATGATGAATTTCTTTGCCTTAGATTCATCTTTTATCGCTATAAAGCAATCCTTTATACCTGTGCATTTATTTAGAACGGCACTGATCTCGCCAAGTTCGATACGATATCCCCTGATTTTCACTTGGTCATCCGCTCTGCCTGCAAATAGTAAATTTCCGTCCTCGGTATACTTAACTAAATCTCCAGTTTTATATAGCTTCCTTGAAGGATTGAACGGATTTGGGATGAAGCTTTCAACGTTTTTCTCCGGATTATTTATATATCCTCTTGCAATGCCTTTCCCGCCGATATACAGCTCGCCTATTTGGCCCTTTGGAGTGGGTTTCATCCTGGAATTGAACACATATGCTTCTGCATTTAAGATCGGCATTCCGATCGGGATCACCGTATCATCACTTGGAAGTACTTTATATGCTGTCGAAACGACAGTGCCCTCAGTTGGCCCGTAATTATTATATAAATCAAAATTCAAATGATCGGGTATCGTTTTTAAACGATCTCCCCCTGTCAAAATGGCTCTGATTGATTCCGGAAATTTCATATCGTTGATAAATAATTGCTCGAGCAGTCCCGTTGAAAAAAACGCAAGTGTGACGTTCTCCTTTTCTAACTTCTCCGAAAGGATCTCTACATCCAATAAATCATAGTAATCCAATATCAGAAGTTTATTCCCATTTGTCAGGTAAGGGAATATCTCCCAAACGGAAGCGTCAAAAGATGTATTCGAAACTAGTACTGCTGCATCTTTTTTGTCGACTGCATAATAATTGATATGCCAATTACAGAGGTTTGCCAACCCTCCATGTTCAATCATGACCCCTTTAGGTTTACCCGTTGTTCCTGAGGTGTAGATGATATAGGCCAGGTCACTTTCCGATATCTTTCTTGAAACGAATTCTTCGCATTCAAATTCCCGTTCATTTAGTATGTCTTCAATACATATTAGTTTTCCTTCATCACCGGGATACTTTGAAAGTCCCGATTCATTACTTATACAATATGTGATTTGAGAATCCTCAATCATATGTTTCAGCCGTGACTCTGGTTGTGACGGGTCCAAAGGGACATATGCCGCCCCAACTTTCATAATGGCTAAAATGGCCGTGACCATATGGATCGATCGATCCATAAAAATCCCAATTCTATCTTCTACATTTATATGGTTCCGGAATAATCGGTGCGCAACCTGGTTTGCCCGGGCATTTAACTCGCTATATGTCACATGGTCATCACCATGAACAATGGCAACATCATTGAAATTCGCACTCACTTTATTCTCAAACCTAGCAATTACATCTTCAAACCGATGATCTTCCACTTCTTGATTTACATTGCCTGTACCCATTTCGATTATCGAACGTAACTGTGCAGGCTCTAAGTAGGTGATGTCCTTTATCTTCTTGCTTTCCCCGGTTGTAATCTCTTGCAGCCAATACTGAAAATTACTAGCCATTCTTTGAATCGTCGCTTTATTAAATAATGATTTGTTGAACTCAAACGAAATGAATAATTCATCCCCATCCATTTCTTCTGCCTGAACAACTAAATCAAATTTTGCTTTAAAGGTATTGATTTTTTTCGGTTTTAACGTGAAATTTCTATATGCCAGCTTTTCTTTTTGGTTATTTTGCAGGACAAATACTGTATCGAACAATGGCATATTTTCCATGGTTCTTTCTGCTGATAAATATTTCAAAATTTCCTTAGTAGGTAAATTTTGATGGTCAAAAACACCTGCAATATTTTTTGTATTTTTCCGCAAAATTTCTTCAAATGAATCTTCTTGGGATACATTCAATTTAAAGGGCAAAGTATTGACGAAATATCCTATCAATTGTTCAGTATCCACATGGTTTCTCTTTGCCAAAGGACTTCCGACGACAATTTCCTCTTCATCAAAATAAACCGATAAAAAGGTTTGATAGGCGGTAAGTAAACTCATGAACAAAGTCGATTTCGTTTTTTTATGTAGAATTTCCAGGTTGCTTTGAATTTCTTTAGGTAACAAAAAGCTGATCATATCGGAAGTGCTTTTACCTTCTCCGTTTTTTTGATGATCATATTGTAAAAAGGACTTTTGCCGTAATGCAGTTATTTCATTACTCCAGAACTCATCATCCTTACTACTTACATAATTTGGCGAATTTTTTTGCCATAAAGCATAATCCCCATATTGGATTGATTGGTTTTCTCTATCATTCCGTTCGCCATTCTCGATTTCCTCATAAATGGCAAACCAATCATTGATCATTAATGGAATCGACCAACCATCAAAAATAATATGGTGGATGTTACATAGTAATTGATATTCACATTCATTTATCTTCACTAGCGCAATTGATATGAGGGGTCCATTTTCTAAATCAAATTGCCGTTCCGTTTCTTCCTTCACCAAGCGATTTATTTTTTCTTCCTTCATGTCTAAAGGACTATCCGAAACATTAAAATAGGTAATATCATGATGAATCGACCCATCGAAAGCCAGGATGCCCATTCCAGCATCTTCTCTAATGACACTTTTTAAAATTTGATGTTTATTGCTTAGTTTATCTAAAGAAAGTTCCAGATTTCCTACATTCACTTCACCTGATATTTCATATGAAAAAACGATGTTATATAACGATTTGTCTGCATTGGTTTGGTGAATGAACCACAAATTTTCTTGTTCATAGGTTAAAGGGTATGTATTTCTGCCATGAATATTGATCGGTGTATCCTCTTGCTTTACCTCTTCTTTTTGGCGAATCTCTATGACTCGGGATAATTTCATAATCGTATCGTTCTCCAATAAAACTGAAGGAGCCATTTCAATTTGAAATTGATTTTTAATTTTGACAATTAATCTCATTATCGATAATGAGTTCATTCCATATTCAAGTAAGGACTGATTATTTTTTATACCCCTATTGCCTATGATGCTAACAACCAATTCCCTTACTTTTTCACTGATTGCTTCATCCACTGGACTCTTGATATTCGTTGGAGTTCCACTGTCTTTCATGACGATTTTGGGTAATAAGGATTTATCCAGTTTTCCATTTACCGTTAGGGGGATGTTGTCCACCTTGATAAAAAAACTTGGTATCATATAGGCTGGCAATGAGCTTTTTACACTTTCCCTCAAATAATCGGCAGCTAATTCTTCATCAGCAACATAGTATAAGAATAGATGCATATCATCATTAAACGCTTTATCCATCGTAACGACTGCATTCTTGATGTTTTTCAAATCATTATATGAGCTCTCTATTTCCCCTAATTCAATCCTAAAACCTCTTAACTGCACTTGCTCATCATTCCTGGCGATATATTGCAGATCACCATCATCCAAAACTTTCACTACATCCCCTGACTTATAGTAGCGAACATTATCAATATCCGTGAATTTCTTCTGATTCATCATGGTATTTTTATAGTAGCCTAGCGAAACACCTTTTCCTGAAACGTATAACTCGCCCTCTTCATCTCCAGTTACTTCTTCTCCATTTTGGTTCATTACCTTGAACCCAAGGTGGGGCAAGACTTTTCCGATATTCGTAATTCCTTTTTCCACATCGCTCTTAGCGATTTCCTTGTATGTTACATGAACGGTGGTTTCAGTTATTCCGTACATATTTATTAGCTTTGGAAGCCTGCCATTTTCGGGAGAAAACCACTGCGTCAATTTCTTGAAGTTTAATGCTTCCCCTCCAAAAATGATGTATTTTAAACTTAATTCATTTTGTCGGTTTAAGAGCTCACCAATCACCTCGAAGAAAGCGCTTGGTGTACAATTGAAAACGGTTGTTTGTGTACTGATTAATAAATCCACAAAGGATATTGGATTTCTGCTTTCCTCGAATGAAACCACTACAACTTCTCCGCCATATATCCAAGCCCCCCACATCTCCCAGACGGAGAAATCAAATGCGTAGGAATGGAAAAATGTCCATTTATCTTTATTATTAAACTCGAACAAACCGTCGCACCCTAAAAACAAGTTCATGACATTTTCATGTGAAACGCAAACTCCTTTAGGCTTTCCTGTAGAGCCCGATGTGAATATGATATAGGCTGGATCCTTTGGATCAATCAAAGTATGGAAATTCTCACTTGCCATATCTTTTGAATTCTTTATCACTTCATCGAGGGTTACATAATGGCAATCAATGCCGCTAATCCGGACTTTATCCCCAATCAATAACTTCAATTCTGAATTCTTTATTATATGCTTTACTCTTTCCTCGGGACTTTTAGGGTCGATAGGTACATAGGTAGCCCCCAATTTAAGGAGTGCTATGATTAAAAATAAAACATGCTCCGACTTTTCAATATAGATTCCGACGTTATCTCCTTTATTTATCCCTTTGTCCTTTATGTACAGCGCCATTTTATTTGCCAAGATATTCGTTTCTTTATATGTAAATTGCATATCCTTATTTCTAACTGCAATATTGTCCCCATATTCCCTAACACTTTCTTCAAATAGATTCGCTAAAGAAATCATCTTCATCATTTTCCCCCATTATTTTAAATATGTGCCTGATGCGACTGTCAACATATGAAAAGCTAAAGAAATTAAAGCTATTACAATCGTTATGATTATTGCATTTCTTCTTTTGACGAGTGCCAACTTTTCCAGACTAAAACTGAATAAGATTAAACTTACAATGTAAAATAATTCAAACTCGGCCATGAAGGTGTGAAGGATGGAATTTTTATCATGCACGAGTAAGGATAAACTAGTAAATGTCGTTTCCTTGCTCTTAACCAATAAAGCGATTATGGCATTAACACCAGATCCAATGACGATGCATATCCCAGCATTTATGACAGCTTGGCAAATTCCTTTAATATTTACCGGTCTTTCTTTTAAAATTAAAAATAATAGGCACACAATTAATATTTGAATGATGAAAGTAACCAATAATCCTAGGGCACCCATTACAATTGTGTTAATGGCAAAACTCATGGCTCCGATTTCTGAAATGGACATGCCATTTAATACATTCATCCCTTTTTGATCCGCAGAATATAACAAAAGCGTCGTTTCGATACCTGCAATCACACTGAGTATCAATAACGAAAATATTAACTTATGAACTCTATCCTCTTTTTTAAAAAGATATTGTACTAATTTATTATTGTTTTTAAATTCAGCATTTGCTTCCATTTTTAACTCCATTGGTATTCCCCCTCAATTATTTTCGTAGAATTTATTGGAAAGGTAACGCTTCTTATTTCATCATCCACGAGTACAACCGTTGATTTGTACTGGGAAAAATTCCTATAGAAAAGTGAGATATTATCATGATCCACTTCAACCTTGGAAATCTCATAGATTTCCAGTGGAGAGGTCAATCCCGTTTTTAGTATTTTTGATAGACTTTCTTTTGCACTAAAGAAAATTTCTTTACTTAAAAGCCCTTCACTATCCTTAATCATTTTTTTCTCGGATTCCGTTAAATAGGTCTCTAAAAATGCAGAATCAGTTTTCGTTTTAGTTTCAATATCGATTCCCATTGGATGCAGTTGATCAAAAATCAATATTCCGAATGTTTTATCCGTATGAGTGATGGATATACCGATGTTCATGTTCACTAATAAGAACAGATTATTGACAATAATCGGCTGTCCAAGGACTCCTTTCAACAGTGATACATTCTTTATTTCATCCAATCCTATATCTAAAAACTCCATAATTGCTTTTTTTCCAAAGTACAAACTTTTCTTTGCTTCGATGTTCCTTTTGCCATTTTGCAAATTAAGATACTTCCATTCCTTTTCGTTGAAAATATCATCAATATAGTCCAAATTGACTGAATCTGCTTCATAAAACTTGATGTAAGATTTATAAATTTTTTTCTTATTCATAAAATATTCAATCAAATATAATTTCCCTCCTCTCTTTTTTCTGAAAACCTGCAATATTACTCCATTTTTTTCCTAAAAAATTTCTTTTTTTAAACAATTATTTCATTTTCTAGGTTAATTATTACCTATTATCATTATCGATAACACTTTATCACAACAATTTTACCGAGTCCATTAAAAATTTGTAAATTATCTACATTACATAATAACTTTACCATTTTTCATTATTTTCCCTCTTTAGTAGTATTTTCATAGGGAATTTAGTATGAAATAATTTAAAAAATGTGCATGAAATGAAAAATATTCTAATTAAAAAAAGCCATATTTTATTTTTCACTATAATTTGTGAAAAATAAAATATGGCTTTACTGCTGTTCGATCATTTTGGTTGTTTCGTAAAAATGTGCATTGCCTTTTTTAATATCTCATTCTCTTCCTGTAAATCTTTAATGATTTTATCCTTTTCCTCTTTAAGGCTGAGACCTGAAAAACCAACACTGGAGTCCGCTTGGCCCTCTTCATTTGCTTCTTTATAGATATTGACCCAATTTCTTAATGTAGGTGTCGAGATATTAAGTTCTTCAGCCAATTCCCTAGGTTTTCTGCCTTCTTCCAATACTAATCGAGCAGCATAAATTTTAAAATCTCTATCATGGTGCTTCCCCATAATTAGACACTCCTTTTTTAAATTTATTTAGTGCCGATTTTCTGTACATCCTTTATATACTTTTCTAATATAACGTCTTTCATAAATTATATTTCAATCTATTAATCAAAACGGAATTGATCGCTATTACGATCATTAATATGATGAGAGCTCCCATCATGGGTTGGACACTGAACCAAACCAAACCAAAATGAATGGCCGTAACCATGATTAATAATGGCAATCCATAAAGCAGGCTTATTAATACATTGGGGTTTGATTTAATGGCAGCGGATGGGTTCTCCCATTCTATACTTGGATTTTTCATATCATATAATGGTGTTAAAAGATTATAGCAAACCACTAAACTAGAAGTAATTAATAACATGACTGCATTTTCCATTTCCCAATAGCCAAAAAGTGCAAATATCATAAAGCTGATCAATACGGCTATAATTCCTATTATTGATGAAAATATCACTTTAGAAAAATAAACATATTTTTCATCAAAAGGGGCACTTTTCAGTAAATAATGATATTTCCCTTCCCTTGAATATGGGGTTCCGCTTATATTATTTATACAACACAAGAAAAGGATCGAATATGAAAAATATTTATCAAAGACTCCCTCTTTCGTTATATTCAAATAATTCGGGAAGACTTCATTCTGAATCAGCAATAACATGACAAGTGAAAAGACTGGCGGCAATAAAAGACCTAAAGCGATTTGCATCTTAAAATATGCTTCAGACTTAATGATCCATATCTCTCTTTGTAAATAGTTACTCCATTGATTTTTTGATATATTAACCTTTGAATTTTTCATATTCGCTTTGTTATTTCCCAATAATCCATTTTTGAAATAATTAACGGAAATGTTTTCTATAATAAATGAATACAATAGGAAACCAATTACTAGTATCGCAATATAAATGATAATAAATTGAACGGTTATTTCATTTGATACAAAAGCACCCAGTATCCACTTAATCACTGGAATCATATTTGCAGTTTCAAACATATGTCTCATGATGAATTCCAACGAGTTTTTTAGCCCTTCAATAGAATTCAAATCTATTTCCGAGATGACCTTTGATATGGCAATCGATGATTTTCCAGCAAAATAGACAATGGAAATAATCGCAAGCATGAGAATGACAGCAATGTTCACTAGTAAGTATGCTACTTTATTTTTGAATCTATAATAATACCTATTAATGCACGATAAGATAAAAAGCAGGAGCAAGGCCGTTAAACCATTGACAATCGGTAAAAATATGAATAATTTAAACGCTTCCATAAACTTTAGATCGACTATCAAGAAGCCTATTGTTGGCACCTGGATTACCATTGATAAGATGATGGGTACCCATAAGCTACTTAACACCTTAGCCCTTGATATTTCTTTATAGGTGAGTGGCAGAGGCGCCAATACTTTAAATTCATAATAAGCAAATATTTGTGATGTGGACAAATAGCAAACCAATGCAAAGACGAGAATGCTGGAAATCGTTACATTATAAAACAGGAAGACCTCGGTATCTCCAAGAAAATAAACAAAGGCGTTTACGACAGTCAGCTGCAAAAACATATAGAAAACGGCTATTATCAGTACAGCCTGCAACATTGTTTGCTTGGGCATTTTATAGAAGGAAGAAATGAAAAATCTAGTTAACTGAAGTTTTTCCTTCATATACCTGAGCCTCCATAAAGGTAGATTCCAATGAATTTTCACCTATTATATTTTGTATTTCATCATGCAGGATGATTTTCCCCTCTTTTAAAATAGCCACTGTATTACAAATTTTCTCTGCCACATCCAGCAGATGCGTCGAGAAAAACACTGTACCGCCCGTTTCAACATATTGTTTGATTAACCCCTTAAAAACTAAAACGGCGTTGGGATCCAATCCATTTAACGGTTCATCCATAATGATGATCGGGGGATTAATGGTAAAAGCCGCTATCAGGGATACCTTATGCATCATTCCATAAGAATAACTTCCCATTGGCTTTTTTATGGACTCCTGCATCCCAAACCGATTGATATATTTCCCTAAACTATCTTTGTCATCATTTCCATATAGGTTCATCAAGAAACGAATCCAATCAAATCCCGAAACATTGTTAAAAACATTGATAGTATCAGGGATGAAGAAAAATTGTTTTTTATATTCTATGCCGTCTTCTTTGGACAGGCCATTTATTTCAACCTTTCCATTTTCAGAATCTAAAATGCCCGTAATAATGTTCAGCGTCGTTGTTTTCCCTGCACCATTTGCTCCTATAAAACCTAAGATTTCCCCTTTTTTGATTTCTAGATTTACACCATTCAAAATCTTCTTGGCCGAGTAGCTTTTCTCTAAATCTGTGATGCTTAACAAAGTTATCATCCTCCCATCACTTCATGATTAACACATTTCCCTCCCTAACTTACTCGTTATTGAATTTCTTTTTTGAGATCCATATGTTCGTTACCAATATCGTTATTGCCGTTAACGCAAGTGCCGCTATTGCACCCCAAATCGCCTGTGAATTGACTGTGCCTAAAATCAGTACTTCCATGGCGTGTTTACTCATGCTTGCCGGATTTACATTGTCTATAACCGGACTTAACCCAACTATGATTCTACAACCGAGGAGAAATACTATCGAAATTAATGCAATGATCCCCTGACTATTAAATATGGTACTGATCATCGTCGTGAATGAAACGATAAATAGGACCCACAGCAGATAGAACAGCAAAGCGACTACTAAATCCGCAAAATCAACATTCGTAAACAAAAAAACTACATACAGATATGAAACCAAATATCCCAATGCTACACTGCAGGCAACAAAAAGATAATTGGAAATGATCTTCCCGCTTATATAAGATCCAACCGTCACCGGCCTTGTAAGAATGAAAGCAAGCATTCCATTTGCTTTATCGGATTGTACGACTCCCATCATGGAAACGATGATGATCATGACCCCTAGCTGATCGAATTGAGACCCCAATGTACTAGCAAGGACTTCGCCGCCTTTTTGGGCAGCCATGCTTGGATCAATGGTGATCCCTTGGCCCCCGCCCAGTGCCTCTAATATTGAAGGTAAATAATAGCTTACGACTGGTTGAGTTATTCCTAAAAATATAAATACAAGCGGCAGCCAAATCACTTTATATTCACGTAACATCTGAACAAATTCCTTTTTAGCTAAAACGGCAAAATTATTCATTTTTCCACCACCAATTTTAAGAATATCTCTTCCAATGTATCGTTATCTATTTCGAACCTTACAAGATCAACATTATGCTCCAAAGCATTTGCCAGTAACATATTCTTGTTCGACTCAATATTTTCCACTTCTATCTTCAATTTATTTCCCATTACCTCTACACCTTTGACAAAGTTCAAGCTTTTAACGTTTTCAATCCATTTTTGACTTTTAGAGGTTATGTCGACATTGATTTTATTTCCGCTATTCCTGTTTAATAATTCCGACATTGTTGTGTCCTCAATTTTTTCACCACTTTTTATAATGACAAACCTCTCACATATTTCTTCTGCATCGCTTAATATATGCGTCGATAATAAAATTGTCGTATCTTTCTTTATCTCTTTTATGATGTTTAACACTTCTCTCCGGCCGATTGGATCCAATGCCGAGACCGGTTCATCCATGACAATCAATGCCGGTTTATGTAACAGTGCCTGTGCAATTCCAAGCCTTTGTTTCATCCCTCCTGAAAAAGTCCGCACCTTGGAATTCTCTTCCCCGCTCAACCCCACTTTCGACAATATCTCTGGAATGCCGCTTAATAATTCTTCCCTCTTGATACCTGAGAGCTGGCCCATGAAAGTAAGGGTTTCTTTGGCAGTCATCCATTGAAAGAAGTTAGGGTATTGTGGTAAATAACCAATCTCCTTTTTCATTTTTGAAATTTTCTTGCCATCAAGCAATACTTCTCCCATACTTGGATCTATAATATCTGATATCACTTTTATTAGTGTCGATTTACCAGCCCCATTCGGCCCTATCAAACCAACACATTCCCCTGATTGCAGTTCCATTGAAAAATTATTGACCGCTGTTTTTTCTTTGAATTTTTTTGTAACATTTTTAATCTCTAATTTCATATTCTTTCACTGTCCTTTCTTCCAATAACGAAGTACAGAATTGGACCGATCGTATTTGCAAAAATAATGATGAGTGTCCACAATAAAACATTTTTCCTCGTCTTTCGATTTCTGTATAAATCAATTAATGCTATAAGCACTAAAATCATTCCAATAGCAACTACCGGTAAAACAATCGGCAGAATAGACATGAAATCAATATCTTTCAATTCGTTCCAGCCATAATGCAATTCCATATATACCACTCCTTTGTAAACGAAATATTATTATCATTATCGATAATGATAACATAGTAAATGGAATTTTGCACCTATTTTTTTCTTTAATAAAATATTGTTTTAGTTTTTATTGTTATTTATAATGATAATATTATCACAATGAATAATAATAAAAATATAGTGTTATTTATTAAATTTCATTTCATGATGACATTATTTTTTTACACTTATTTGAAAAGGCTTATTATTTACTTCGAAAAAATATTTCGGTAATATTATTTTTCGAACCGTGTCATTTTTATTAAAATGAAAATGATTCAAACATTACAATATATGAAGAATTAAACGTATTATTCATGACCAACATTAAAATTGATTTAAATTATCCAGTTATAATTTCCAATGTGAGGAGAATTAGATGATTAATAAAGCTGAAATTTTAATGCATCCTGTAAGAATAAAGATTACCCAAGCTTTAATGAGAAACAGGGAAAATGGCTTAACACCATTGGAAATGTTAAAAATCATTAAAGATGTACCCCAAGCAACCTTATATAGGCATATACAGGTTCTGTTGGATTCAGGGGTCATTCGCATTGTAAAAGAGAAAAAAGTGAGATCCGTTTCCGAAAAATACTATGTTTTAAATGAAGAAGAAGCGCGACTTAGCGGGGAAGAATGGAAAAAATCTTCTAATGAGAAGAAGGTGAACTATTTTTCTTATTATCAGTTATCCCTTATGACTCAATATCAAAACTATCTTACTAAATTAGAAGAAAGAGACTGCGCGGAAGATGGTTCAACCTTTTCCCTTTTAGAACTAAAGCTTGATGATGAAAGCTTTATTAACTTCCAAAATGAATTGAACGATTTAATGTTAAAATACTACAAAGCTACTAATCAAAGTGCTAAACAAGACTCTCCAATTCGAACAATCGGGGTTACAATTATTCCAGAATCATAAAAGATAAAAAGGCTGTTCCAAAACCAAGGACTCTAGAACGGTGAATTCCATAGATGGAAACGTATCTATATATTCAACCATTCAGGGTTGCAGTCTCCGTTTTGAAACAGCCATTCACTATGGAAGAAACTCTAAAATGGGCTTACCACCCTTTTTGGACAGGTCAAAAAGTGCCATACCCGCTGTCAGCAGTTCCCCAATGCTGCCTTGATACTGGTGTATACTTCGTCCCACAGGGGTTTTTCTTCGGCAAAAGCCGCAGTTATCTTTTTAATAACTGCTTTTTGCTCTGCCTCGAAACGTTCATCATCCTTGGCCGGCAGGTCAGACCTCAACTCCATTACGTACTCTTGTACTTTTGGTGCACGAGGTCCCCAAACAGCTTTTTCTTCCCCATCTTTATCAATGAATATAAAAATGGGGATCGAACGCGCTGTTCCATTCGTTAAGTATTGATCCATCAGTTCAAGATTTTGATCTCGTAATACCATGCGAGTTTCAATATTTGCCGCTTCGGATATATTCAGCAATATAGGAATATTCATCATCGCGTCTCCGCACCAGTCTTCAGTAATGACAATGGCTCGAAGTTCCTTCGTCTTTAATTCATCAAAAAAACCTTGGTCCTCTGCAGAAATGGAAAAACTCTCCTGAATCGATTGTAAGTTTTCTTTATGAACTTTCATCGAAGTTACAAAATCTTTAGCAGGAATCCCCTTTTCAAACCATTCATTCAGTGTTGTCATACTATTTCTCCTAACTATTTTTAAATTAAAAGTACCATAAACAACTTATTATTTCATTGTTTCCACACTGAAAAATAAAATGACAAATTGGTAAATTAAAACCATGTTTTTCTTTTCCGTGTAAAGGGAAAACTCTAAATACATTCAATAGCTTGCTAACTACCTATTTTATATGAAACATTGTTTTTTAGTTTAGGAGATGAAATTTTGTGGAAGGTTTTCTCTTTGCGCTACTCCCTGCATTGACATGGGGCAGCTTAGTGCTTGTTTCCGAAAAACTCGGGGGCAACTCTTATAATCAAACACTTGGCATTACAATCGGTTCATTACTGTTCGCCATCATGATGTCTTTCATCAATCCGCCGGAATGGAGCAGTCTAGTGTGGATTGTCGGCATCATTTCCGGGATAGGCTGGGCATTCGGGCAGTTATTTCAATTCAATAGCGTCAAGGAAATCGGTGTATCGAAAACCGTTCCCATCTCAACAGGACTGCAAATTCTAGGAAATACATTTTTTGCGGTTATCATTTTCAAGGAATGGGATGACAAGATTACAATCATCATCGGAATTGTTGCAATAATCTGTTTGATTACAGGTGTCTTGCTGACGAGCTATGGTGATGGTGATAACAAAAAAGCAGGAAGCATGAAAAAAGGGGTTCTTTACCTTGCCATTTCTACGGTGGGTTATGTTACATATGTCATTGTTGTCAGATGGAATGAAGTTGACGGATGGTCGGCGATCCTGCCGCAAGCAATCGGCATGTTCCTGGCTGCCCTGCTCCTTTCCATTAAACATAAACCGTTTAATAAGTATGCTAGGCGAAATATTTTAACCGGATTGATGTGGGCAGTCGGTAATATCGGTCTCCTGCTCGCTAACCCAAAAGTGGGCGTTGCCATCGCATTCTCATTTTCCCAAATGGGAATCGTGATTTCCACTTTAGGCGGCATCTTTCTTTTAGGAGAGAAAAAATCCAAAAAGCAAATGGCCTTCGTCATCATCGGGTGTGTACTCGTAATTGCTGGCGGAGTAATGATCGGCTTTACAAAAGAATAGTAAAAGGAGCGATAAATGATGTATGAAGATTTAGAGAAAAAAGTGGTAGTCATTACTGGGGCGGCAAAAGGGTTGGGAAAAGCCATGGCCGAAAGGTTCGGTAAAGAAAAAGCACATGTCGTATTGAATTATCACACTGAAAATGGTGACCATGAGGAAATCATCAAAACGATCGAAGCTGCAGGCGGGAAAGCCGCAGCGATTCAAGGCGACGTTTCAAAGGAAGCGGATGTGAAGAAATTGCTTTCATTCGCTGCGGACATCTTTGGTACGATCGACATCATGATCAACAATGCTGGTATTGAAAACGAAGTGCCCAGCGAAAAATTGACACTGGAAGATTGGCAGAAAGTCATCGATGTGAACCTTACGGGGATGTTCCTCGCAAGCAGGGAAGCAATCAGTTACATGCTCGATCATGGTATCAAGGGCAATATCATTAACATGTCATCCGTTCATGACCGGATACCTTGGCCCCATTTTGTCCACTATGCAGCAAGTAAGGGCGGAGTGAAGATGATGACTGAAACCCTTGCACTTGAATATGCTCCCAAAGGGATTCGTATTAATAATATTTCACCCGGTGCAATCGACACACCCATCAATGCCGAAAAATTCAATGACCCAAAAGCTAAACAAGAAGTCATCGACCTGATACCGATGGGATATATCGGAAAACCGAAACAAATTGCCGCTTGTGCCGCTTGGCTAGCATCCGCCGAATCTAGCTATTTAACGGGAATGACCTTATATGCTGATGGCGGAATGACCAAATATCCAGGATTCCAAGCAGGAAAGGGCTGAACTTGAACTAGGCACGAAATCGTGTCTGGCACCTAATTCAAATATGTTCACCACTTACCATGGTTAGATAATAAATCCTTTGCACTTCCAGATAAAAAATGAGCTGCTTTAATAATGGATTTTTCATCAACAGTAAAAGCTGGATGATGCCAATCTTCATTTCCGTTTGTACCAAAAAAGGCAAATGTACCGGGAATATGTTGAAGGTAATAAGCGAAATCTTCGCCACCCATTGAAGGTTCTGGGCTGATCACGTTTAATGATTGCTTCAATGCAGACCTGCGCGCCATCTCTGTGACAGCTGGATGATTATGAAGTGCGGGTGGTCCAGGAAACCAACCAATCGCAGCTTCCTGTGAAAAGGCAGCAGCGATATGATTTACAATCGAATAAAACTTATTCTTTAATTCTTTCCTGATAGTAGATTCAAAGGTTCGTATCGTTCCTTCAAGTGTGACGTCACCTGGAATAACATTCCAGGTGGTTCCACCTGTTACTCTCGTAACACTCACCACAGCACTATCTAATGGGGATACACTCCGGCTGACGATAGTTTGAAGAGCGGAAATAAGCTGAGCCGCTGCCGCTATTGGATCTTTTCCATGTTGAGGGATGGCCGCGTGACTCGCCTTCCCTTGAAGAACAATATGAAAACGGTCCACTGCCGCCATTAATGGACCATCTTTTATACCAATGGTGCCGACAGGCAAATTGGGTTTATTGTGGAGTCCAATCACAGCCGCCACATCGTCAATTTGACCATCTTTTATCACATGCACCGCTCCGCCTCCAAATTCTTCTGCGGGTTGAAAAAGCAATCGCACTGTCCCGCACAACTCCGATTGACATTCTTTTAAAAGGTAAGCAGCACCTATTGCTGCTGCCGTATGAAAATCATGGCCGCAAGCATGCATCACTCCTTTTACTTTCGAAGCAAATGGCAGCCCGGTTCGTTCCTCAATCGGAAGTGCATCGATATCCGCTCTTATGGCTACTGTAGGTCCGGGTTTGCCACCGTTTATATCTGCAAAAACACCTGTTTTCAATCCTGTATGACGGATCTCAATGCCCTCTTCCTCGAGCCACGTTTGTATAGATTTTGTCGTTTCAAATTCTTCATTTGATAATTCCGGAAATTGATGTAAATGGCGCCGTATCGATATTAAGCGCTTTTCAAGCTCCCGACTCATACAGTCTCCTCCTTCTATAGATCTAAGCGATAGCATTTTACTAAAATATCATGATTTTGAAATTCCTTCGTTCGATCTCGTTTAAAGCCAAACCATTCATATAGTTTAATGGCTTTATGCATCTTATCTGTAGAATGTAGATACAAACTGGACGCACCTTGCGATTTTGCATAATTGACACTAGCTTTTAATAATTCCTGTGCGATACCGCGTCCCCTTGATTCGGGATGAACGGCCAACAACCGAATGATTGGTGAAAAAATCCCAAGTTCCGGCTTTTCATATGCTTTTTCTGATGATTGGAAAAGCTGTAATGTACCAAGGATATCCTGATTGCACTTTGCAACCAACACCTTATCAACATGTGGATTATCCACGGAAGATTTAATATTTTTTAAATATCCTTCCCAAGCTTCCGGGTTCGAATATTCATGTTCATATTGTTGATAACTTTCTACCAATAAGCGGCGCACCGTCTCTTTATCTTCTTCGATCAATTCATCGACTACGATTGTATTGGTCATACGTCCTCCCTTGGCCCCTTCCTTAATTGGCCTTTTCTTCTAAAAACGGTACGGAAAAATCTCTTGATATCCGGTTTAAAAATTGCCGTGTTCGCTCTTCCTTTGGAGCATGGAAAATCTCCAATGGTGACCCTTCTTCAACAATGATTCCGCCATCCATGAACAGAACGCGATCCGATATCTCTTTAGCAAAACTCATTTCATGGGTCACAATCACCATCGTGATGCCCTCCAGGGCAATTGCTTTTATGACAGAAAGCACCTCCCCAACCAACTCAGGGTCGAGTGCCGACGTCGGCTCGTCAAATAGAATGACCTCTGGATTTAAAGCAAGTGCCCTGGCAATTCCAACGCGTTGTTGTTGCCCTCCTGACAATTGCGAAGGAAAATGGTCATGCTTATCTCCCAAACCTACCTTTTCCAACAGCAGCTCACTTTCCCGTTTCGCTTCAGCTTTCTTATATTTTTTTGTAACAATTAACCCTTCCATTACATTCTCCAAAACAGTTTTATGAGCAAATAAATTATAATGCTGAAAAACCATTGCCGATTGTCTTCTAAGGGATAAGATTTCCCTTTTGGTCGCCTTCTTGGACTTCACCTTTATATCTCCCACTTGAACAATTCCCTCATCTGGTTTCTCCAGAAAGTTCAAGCACCTTAGCAAGGTTGTTTTCCCAGATCCACTCGGTCCAAGAATGGTAACTACTTCTCCCTTGCCTATTTTTAAATTGATTCCTTTTAGGACGGGCTGCCGGTTAAATGATTTTTTTATATCTTTTAAAAGAATCATTGTACTCCTCCTCGATTATAGGCAGTGGCCTTTTTCTCAATTAAAAACGAAAGCCCCTCTGCAATGATTGTGAGGCCCCAATAAATTAAACCAGCTGCGATAAAAGACTCCAAAAACTTCAAATTCGTGGATGCAACTATATTGGCTGCTCCTGTCATTTCTTTTTGCGATACAATGAAAGCGATGGATGATGTATGCAAGAATCCAATGAAAATATTCGTGAAATTCGGGATGGACTGAGCAATGGCCTGTGGCAAAACAATTCGCGTCATGGCTTGAAACGAATTCATTCCCACGGAATAGGCTGCCTCCATTTGGCCATTGGAGACACTGATAATTCCCGATCTGAATATTTCCGATAAATAGGCACCGGCACTCAACGATAAGGCGGCTAATACAAATAAAATGATCGGAATGGAATTAGATTGAATACCCAAACCAAACTTTTTAGAAATTTGATCGATTAATAATGGAAAACCGAAATAAATGAGCATGATGTGCATGATAATCGGTGTTCCTCTAAAGAATGAAACATAGCCATTTGCCATTCTACTTAGAAATTTCACTTTATATATCCTAATCAAGGCAACAGTGAGACCGATAATAAAACCTGCAAGAAGAGGAAGAATCGTTAAGATGAGTGTGAGCGGAAGTGCTCTAATAATCTCCTTAAAAGCGGTCCAAATGAATAATATATCAATCGACAAGTCCTTCCCTCCTCCCTTTGTTATCCAGTAACAGAAACATCAACAGGTTGATGCCGATTAATGCGGTTTTCATAAAGCCTGAATATCTTCTCGAACAATAGCACGACTGCATAATAGATAACGGCTAATGAGAGGTAGACTTCGAGAGCATGTGCAGTTGCGGCAATCAGCGTCTCTCCCCGACCCATCATATCCATCACGCCGATGGTAAAGGCAAGTGAGGTATCCTTCAAGGATCCGATAATAGAGTTTGCGATATTCGGAAAAGCAATCCTTACTGCCTGAGGAAGCACAATCCGAAAAAAACTTTGACTATTATTCATGCCTACGGAATAGGCTGCTTCCGTTTGCCCATAATCGACAGCCTTAATCGCTCCTCTAAATATTTCAGCGAAATGGGCCCCATTACTCAATGCATACGTAATAATGACAAAATACACAGCATCCATTCTTGAAATATCAATATTAATGAATAACAGGATTGCTGGCAGTCCATAAAAAACTAGAAATAATTGTATTAAAATAGGCGTTCCCCGAATGAATGAAATATACAATATGACAAATTGATTCAAAACAGGGATACGAAATAATCGCAGGATTGCTGCCGCTATCCCGATGACCATTCCTAATAAAATGGATGCTGCCAGAATTTGCAATGTTACTCCAAGATAATATAGTAACGTCGGAATGAAATCGACGATTAATGAAGGATCGAATGCTTTCCCCATGCTTTAGCACCTCCGCGCTTACTGCTATCTAATTAAAATCCCACTGAATAGTCTGCGCCCAGCCACTTTTTACTTAGTTCGCTAACTACCCCTTCTTCTTTCAGTTCCACAAGTGCTTCATCAATTCTCTTCTGTAAAGGCGTTTCGTTTTTTCTTAGCAAAAAGTATACTTTTGAATTAAGAAGCGGCTCACCCACAACCTTTTGCTGTGCATCTGCTTGTTTATTTAAGAAGTCGACTGCAAATGGTGTAGTAATCGTAGCATCCGCCCGACCAGTTTTGATTTGATTCTTCGTATCATCTGCGCCTTGGCCAGAATAGACAATTTCAATACCGGCATCATTTTCTTTATTATACTTTTCAAGAAAAACAGCAGAATTGCTCGTTGCACTCACTATCGCTTTTTTTCCTTTTAGATCTTTAATGGAATGAATATCATTGTTGTCCTGATGAACTGTAACTTGAAGCGGAAAGACATTGTATGGTTCTTTATTAAATAGAAACTTCTCTTTCCGTTCATCATTCACTTCCATTTGATGAGCAACAAAATCTATTTTGTTCGTTTCTAAACTTAATAATAGGTTAGAAAATTCCATCGTTTTAAATTCAAATTCATATTCAGGCAGCTTTTCATCGATTTGGCGAACCAACTCGACATCATACCCTGTCAGCTTACCATTCTTATCCAAGAAGCAAATGTTAGGAAATTGTGTCCCAGTTCCAACAATGATTTTCTGAACTTTTTTATCTTTTGAATCCCTAGATTTTGCAGTACTGGTTGATTCTTTTGAAGAGCAAGCTCCTAAAAAAGTTAGTAGCAGTGCCATAACAATTAGTAATGTTTTTTTCATCTCAATTCCCCCGTACATTTTTAATTACTGACAATCGGTTCTTTATTTTCAATAATGCGATACAGTGTTTCATCTAGAATTTTGCGAAGATACACAATTTTCTCTCCATCATGGTCTCGTTCAGCAAAAATCTCATAACCTCTTCTTTCATAAATGGAGACAAGCCAAGGATGACGATCGGCTGTCGCCAAATAGACAGCCGGCGCTTTCACCTGTTTCCGGAGTACATTTTCTTCCACCCAGGTTAACAAAGTCGAGCCAAAACCTTTTTGTTTGTATAGGGGATCGACTGCAAACCACCAAATGAATGGATACGGACTGAAATGATCAGGATCATTCCAAGGATGACGAACTGTCACAGTGGAAACAATTTGGCCCTCCTGTTCTAAAACATAAGTGAGATTCCGCCTAATATTATTCGTCACTAGCTGCAAATCAGCTGTCGCGGCAAGAAAGTTGATATTCAATTCTCTGATTGGTTCATAAGCCCGAAGTGTGACGTTTAGCACTTCTCGAGCATCCTTTACTGTGGCAAGACGGATTAACTGTGTCATGATTGACTCCCCGTTTTTATAACATATTATTTACACAAGAATAGTCGGATTTACTTCTGCAATTTTCCTTATTTTCAATCGGTCATACTTAGAGAATCAGATTTAAACGCGTGTTTTTTTGTTATTGTACACGTTTAAGTACTTTTTCAAGATGAGGAATTCCAATTTCCGTAACGCTCTCATATACACTACCTCGACCAATTTCAATAATGGGCACATACCGAACACCATATTTAATTTCTAAAATATCCCGCCGATCATCATGATTGGTAACATCCACCGTTTGATAAGCGATCTCCTTTTCTTTTAAGTATTGTTTAACCTCTTCGCAATAGTGACATCCTTGTTTTGACCAAACGACGACAGATAATGCCTCTCCCATTTCTTATTCCTCCTTCAATTTTTAAATGATTATAAAATCATTGATTAATGCTTTCTTTCGCATATCGATTTTCCGGGAATGGCAGCCCCAAGTTGCCTCTTAAGGTTTCTGCTTCATATTCTGTACGATATATTCCCCTTTTTTGAAGGATAGGTACCACATAGTCTACAAAGTCACTTAAAGCATTTGGAACACTTGAAGTAAAGATAAATCCGTCCGCCCCCTTCTCTTCAAACCATTGCTGAATCAAATGCGCCACTTTCTCCGGAGTTCCAATGAAAGAAGTCCGGGGTGTTGTCTCCTTAAGTGCTACTTGTCGGAGCGTTAACTTTTTCTCCTTCGCTTCCTGTTTAATTCGATCAGTCGTACTTCGGAAACTGTTTTTTCCGATGTTTCCGAGATTTGGGAAAGGTGCATCCAGCTCATATTGGGAAAAATCATGATGATCGAAGTAACGTCCCAAATAGTCAAGCGCCTTATCTATAGAAACAAGGTTAGCTAGTTCTTGATATTTTTGTTCCGCCTCTTCCTCAGTTGAACCAATGATTGGCGCGATACCTGGCAGAATAACAACTTCATCAGGATTTCTCCCGAATGCAATAGCCCTGTTTTTTACATCATGATAAAAAATCTTTGCATCTTCCAATGTTGGTTGACCAGTAAATATTGCATCCGCTTCTTTAGCCGCAAAATTTTTCCCAGCTTCTGATGAACCAGCTTGAAAAACGACAGGTCTCCCCTGTTTGGATCTGGCAATGTTGAGTGGTCCTTGCACGGAGAAAAATTCTCCTTTATGCTTTAATCGATGCATTTTAGAAGGATCAAAAAACTCACCGGACTCTTTATCCCGAGTAAACGCGTCATCCTCCCATGAATCCCAAAGTCCTTTTGTGACTTGTATATATTCTGATGCTATCCGATAGCGTTTGGCATGATCAGGGTGTTCTTCAATCGTTTTGTTATAGTTCAAGGCCGTACTCTCAAGAGGGGTAGTAACAAGGTTCCATCCGCCACGACCTTGACTGATGTGATCAAGTGAAGCAAATTGCCGAGCTACTGTAAATGGCTCACTGTATGAGGTGGAAACTGTTCCGACAAGCCCTATTCTTGATGTGAAAGCAGCGAGTGCGGATAAAATGGTCAGTGGTTCAAATCGATTTAAAAAATGCGGAATTGACTTCTCATTGATAAACAATCCGTCAGCAATGAAAAGTAAATCGAACTTACCCTCTTCAGCCTTCTGGGCCTGCTCCTTATAAAATTCAAGACTTACACTGGCATCTGCTTGAATGTCTGGATGTCTCCAACCGGATATACTCCCTCCAACTCCATGAATAAGCACTCCAAATTTCAACTTTCTCTGCTCAGTCATCAATACTCCTCCTTTATTTAATCGGTTTATAGCTTCATCGACTTTTTAATTTTGGCTTGTAACGTGTTTCTCTTCAGATAAGGCTAATTGAAGTGGACTCAATAATCGAAAAGATCTGAACCTTTCTGTTTCCTTTAAAATTGGCGAATGCAGGATAAACTCATCTACCCCGTAATTTTCATGTAAATTTGCTAAGACTTCTTTTACATAAGAAGGAGTTCCAGCGATAATATTGGAATCCTGTTCTTCTATTTCGAAAGGCTCCCCAGACTGCTTTCCAAATAACTCTGCTTGCGCTAGTGTTTGGAGCGTGACAGAACGACCGCTTTTGAGATGCACTTTCACAATCTTCTGATCACCTGTTAACTGTTCCGCTTCTTGTTGTGAAGGAGCAGCAATCACTGAAACCGATACCTTAAAGCTACCAGTTGGATGGATACTTTGGTAAATGCGTGCAGCATCTTCAAATACAGTCTCATCACTGTTGATAAATCGAGCAAATACATAAGCTATCCCAAGATCGGCTGCTAGCCTGGCACTGTCAGCACTTGCACCAAGCAGATACATCTTAGGCTTTTTGGAAGGTAGCGGTGTCGCTTGAATGCCTGCAAGCGGGTGGGTTTCACTAACTGAATTTTCGATTATTTCTTGCAGGAAAGATAACCGCTCTTCGAAATCTTTTCCATCATTCACAGTTCCAAACTGTAGCGCCTTCGTTGATAAGGGGAGCCCACCTGGTGCCTTTCCGATGCCAAGGTCTACCCTTCCTGGCGAAAGATTCGATAATACATGAAAGTTTTCCGCCACTTTATATGGACTATAATGCTGAAGCATAACACCTCCGGACCCTACCCGAATCGATTTTGTCTGGGCTAATAAATAAGAAATCAATACTTCCGGGGAGGACCCCGCCAGCTGTTCGGCATGATGATGTTCCGATACCCAAAAACGGGTATACCCCCACTCTTCTGCATGTCTGGCCAGATTAATGGTTTGCTGTAGTGCATCAAATGCTGAGGTTCCTGGAAATATCGGACTCTGATCTAAAATGCCAAGCTTATAACTCATATTCTCTCCTCCGCTTTAATTCAAAGTTTACTTATGCGAATAATTATATTTTGACATATCCTATCACCTAAAACATGCTATTGGCAATGGTTTTACTAATAGAAAAAAATATTGTATTGATAGAAAATATCTATCAATTCGATAGTATCTGTAATTGCTGATGGCTTTTCTCAAATTCCCGAATTGATAAAAGAATGTCTTTCCATAATAAAGGGGTTTCCATCCCGTGATTTAAATGCGTCAGATAGATGTGCTGCTTTATCTTGATTAAATGTGACACATCCACTTCAACCAAAGTTCCCTGTTCTAACTCCTTTTTAATACATAAGTACGGTAAAAAGCCGATACAGCTTCTGCTAAGAATTAGCGATTTCGCCACCTCCAGGTGATCGACCTGAAATTCAATGCGCGGCTCTACATTAGAAACTTCAAAAATTTTATGAACGTGGTTCCAGTCAAACGCACCACACTCAAAAAATACCAACGGCTCCATTGCTAATTCCTGAACTTTTAGCTCAGTATGAAGTTGAAATGGATGTTCTGGATACACGACTAAACGAATCGAATTATCCAGGGTTTTGTAATTTTGCAGACCACTATGTGTAATATCCTTCATAAAGGCTAAATCAACCTGTTTCTGAAGCAATTTTTCCATTAATGCATCATTTGTTGCTGAAATAAATTTAAAGCGCAAATTGGGGTTTTCCTTTTTCCATAGAGGAAGAGCAAATGGAATAAAGTATTGCGATGTAATGATATTAGCCCCTATCGTGATTTCCTCCAGTTCGCTTCCTGTTTTCAACTGCTTTTTCCCCTGGTGAAAGGTACGAATAATTTGATCCGCAAATGGAATGAAGGCTTTCCCTTTTTCAGTTAAAATAATCCCTCTCCCTTGCCTCTCAAATAGTACTGAATCGAGTTCACTCTCAAGCGTCTTAATTCTTGCAGAAACCGTTGGCTGTGATAAAAACATTGCCTCTGCGGCTTTATGAAAACTATTAAGGTGAACAACATACATAAAAGCTTCAATATGATCAATATTCATCTTGCCAACTCCTTTTTCCGAAATGAACGCAAAAAGCCCCTGTTCGCTTATCGCGTTCAGGAGCTTTCGGTTGTCTAATCAGCTCATCCTCTTATAATAATTCTTTCTCCGATTTTAATCTGATAAAACCAATAAGTAAAGTATAATTTATTTAACTGAACAATCAAAAAGTCATGATATATTTTTACGTTTTCATAATTAAGATATTCCGGAACGTAATACTAATTATGCGATGAAAATTTAAGGATTCTAATAATTCCATTCTCTTTCTGCCCCATTTCAATCCTAAGGGTGTATCTTTTTTACGAATTTGTTGTTTATTCAATTAGATTTTTTTCTATTTCAAAACATTTCAAAGCTGCCCATCCTGTCTAAATTATCAATTTTTTCTCCTTATAAAAAAGAAAAGAAAGGTCATCCTAATGGAGTAATTCCAATAATGACATAAGGAGAGAAACTACATGCCTCAACAACAAATTGATATCAATCAATTAAATCAAGCAAAAGCAAACGTTACCCTTACGCAAACCTTACTTTCACAAGCGATTGAAAAATCCTCCTCTGATCCAACTTTGGCACAAGAAGCCATTAAACAAGCTGCTCAAGAAATCGCCCAAGCCCAATCTTCCGTAAATCAGGTTTACAATACAGTACAAGCTCAGCAAACAGAATGATTTTGAGTATTATCTCGATTAATTGATTGAAAACAAGAAGAAAGAGGCCTATATCCAAATTTAGGAATAGGCCTTTATAACGAATGTTTTTGATGCATCCAAGCTTTTCAACGCCACTTCTTTAATGGCGGTATGCTTTGAGGGAACTTAAACGCATTGCATGGATCATACCTCGTTTTCACTTCCCGAAGCCGTTCAAAATTTTCTCCATAATACGCAGTTGGCCAATCCTTGATGAGAGTATCCGGCCAATTCACGTAGTCACCGATAGTAAATGGCAACAAGGCATGCCTCAGGTCCTTGATCCAACGAATGTTTAGCCGCTCTTCCTCTGGATTGGTCCATGTAGCCTGATACTCCTGGGCGATGATGGCATCACGATAATAAAAAGCTGTCTCCTTTGGATCTTTAAGGCCCGCAACTCCTCCCAGGGATTGGTGCCAAATGGCTGCATTTTCATTTGGGGCATTTTCTAAAAAATGTTTCATGGTCATGATGGCTTGCTGTGGAAAAGCTTTTTCAATGAAAGATCCTGACCTTTTTCGATACGCCGGTTGATTTCCAGCCGGATAATCAAAGAACCTTACTGCTTCAATGTATGGCACTTCCTTTATCATGACATTTATTGGTGAACCAGTTTTTGTCAAAGGCTTTAATAGCTGCTTCAATCTATGTGCCGTTCCAACAAATTCCCCTTTAGCAATAATTTCGTTCGCTTCCTTTGCCTTGAATTCTATTTCTGAAGTTAAGCATTCATCAGCTTGAGGCGCCCAATCCTGCCAGGCTTCAAACACCGCTTCGAAATCTTCCCATTCCCATGTGACGGAGAAAATGGATACCCTTGATACGGGGTGTACCCTTAAAGTAAGAGAAGTGACTATGCCAAAGTTCCCCCCTCCTCCCCCGCAGCAGGCCCAAAATAAATCACTATTGATTTTCCTATTTGCTTTAATGAGTTTGGCGCCCCTCTTTCCCCACGCCCTTACCATTTCTATTTCAAGTAGATTGTCACAAGTAAGTCCAAAGCGCCTAGTTAACATACCTATTCCACCGCCGAGCGTAAGACCTACAACACCAACACTGCTTTCGGTCCCTGCCGGAATCGTCGTGCCATAGTTCCATAACGTATTATATACTCGCCCTAAATCAGCTCCGGCTTCAATTTTGGCGATCATTTTTTCACGGTTGACCTTGATATTGTACATTTCACTAATATCAATGACCAGACCGCCATTCACTAATGAAAAATTTTCATAGCTATGCCTGCCGCTCCTAACCCGGAAAGGTGCATGATTTTCCCGGGCCCACTTCAATGAATTCAACACATCATTGGAATTTTGACAAAACACAATAACCTTGGGGAATTTAGCAAAACTTAAGTTATTATTTATCCTGGCATGCTCATACTCAGCATCATTAGGTGTAACGATACGCCCGGTAAGCTTTGTTCTTTCCAAAAAGATAACCCCTTCCTCGGGTAAATATATTACATCCTATGAAATAACCTGGCAGGAAGACACCTTCCCCCTGCTGGCCTTCCTTGTAATGGGGTCAAATTAGCTTTACTCGTGAATTTTGCCGGTTTACTCGTGAATTTTGTGAATTTACTCGTGAATGCCACAATTGATTCAAAAAGACAAAAAAAGCCCTTCTCGAATTAAGAGAAGGGCTTTTTTTACCTTATCCTGAAATCTCATCATCGGATTTAACATCCAATGGTGTCCGTTTATCCATTTTCAGCATGTAATAACTTGCTGCGACCAAGGCTAGGAAAACGATGCCGACAATCAAGGAAATCCTTGTGCTAGGATTGATCCACATACCGACCAGCACCATCAGTAAAAAGGCAATTGTCGCATAATTACTGAAAGGGGCCAATGGCATTTTGAACGGATGTTTCTCCATTTCGGCAGCATTCACCTTTCTGAATTTAAGCTCACTGATAAGTAAGACAAACCATGGAATCATCCCGGGCAAAACACTCGCACTGTACACGTAAAGGAATAATTGCGGCGGTGCAAGGTAATTCAGGATAACCCCGATGCCCAATCCTAAAAGTACGGCGATCGTGCAATATGCCGGCACTCCATTTTTAGATACTTTAGCAAAGGCTTTCGGGGCTTGGCCATTCAATGCCAGTGTGTAAAGCATGCGTCCTGCACTGAAAATCCCACTGTTGCATCCAGACATTGCCGCAGTGATTACGACAAAATTAATGATGCCTGCCGCTGCAGTGATACCTATTTTGGCAAAGGTGGAAACAAACGGACTGCCTAAGTCATCCAGTTGATCCCAAGGGAATACTGTCACGATGACGAATATCGCTCCAATGTAGAAAATTAAAATGCGCCATATGATTGATTGGATCGCATTTGTTACGGTCTTGGTTGGGTTTTTCGCTTCCCCGGCTGTTATGCCGATAAGCTCAACGCCTTGATAGGAAGCCACGACAAGGGAAAGAGCGAAGAAGAATCCCGTCCAGCCTCCCGTAAAGAAGCCGCCATTTGCCCAAAGATTCGATAATCCAATAGCATCCCCGCCATTCCCTATTCCAAAGAAGATAAGGCCAAGGCCGGCAATGATCATCAATATAATCGTTATGATTTTTATAAGCGCAAACCAAAATTCAAATTCACCGAAGGATTTAACGGAAATGAGGTTTGCCGCCCCCAAGATGATCATGGCGACCACACCTGGTATCCACGCAGGTAACTCCGGGAACCAATATTGCATATACAACCCAACAGCGATGATTTCGGACATTCCGACGATTACCCATTGAAACCAATTGCTCCAAGCAGTCATATAACCTGCCAATGGATGTATATAGCTGCTTGCAAAGGTTGCAAAAGAACCTGTAGTCGGTTCTAAATATAGCATCTCACCCATGGAACGCATGATGAAAAATATAAAAATACCTGCGATTGCATAAGCAAGCATAACAGAGGGCCCGGTCCATTTGATAGTGCTTGCAGAACCCATGAATAACCCGACCCCTATGGTTCCGCCCAAAGCTATCATTTGAATATGTCTTGATTCCAGCCCTCTCTTTAATTCCTTGTTCGACATGATTAACTCCCCCAGATGCAATATCGGTAATGCTTTTCCATCCTTGCCACGAACACTCTCTTTTCATTAGGAATGCTATATCGTAATTAATATTACATAACACTTTAATTATGTTTTCTTATCTTATAATAGTAAATATTCTGTAAAAATACAATTGTATTTTTGAAAAAAACAGTTACCAATAATATCTTGTCGATTTTTCTAATCTAAGAATATCATTTTAAAAAAATGATATTCAGTATTTTATAATAGTGATCGTTCAAAAAGAGAACTTCTTCTTAAACCTTACGTTAAATACAGACCACAATTAAACGGCGGATAATGCCTGTTTTATTTCAAAAAAAATTGTTGACCTACGAAAAAATAGATGATAGAATTCCAATATTATTTTATAAGCATAATGAATGATCCAACAGTGGGAGATTATCACTGACAGACATTCCTTACAACCGCATACAAGCAAGCGATGAATGCTATGGATGACACTATAGCAGGAGCAGCTTCTGGAGAGACTGTACAAGATGCAGCGCCGAAGGATTCACAATCTCAGGCAAAAGGACAGAAGAGTAACGAATGATAGAATTGTTATTCTGAACCTTTTAAGAGATTGGTAGTATCCAATCTCTTTTTTTATTGTCCATTTTATGATTGGACTTTAAAACTACACTCTTGAAAACCAATGGAATAGGCAAGCAGGGCAAAAAATCACGTCCCTAACTCCAAGACCATGCCGGTTGAAATCATTCACTAACAAGACTATAAAAGACGGGGGCGTAAGAATTGGCTAAACAGGAATTAAAAAGAGATTTAAAAAATCGACATGTACAACTGATTGCAATAGGAGGAACCATTGGCACCGGTTTGTTTTTAGGATCCGGAAAAGCCATTCAATTGGCTGGACCTTCCATTATCTTCTCCTATCTGATAATAGGGATTGCCCTGTTTTTTGTGATGAGGGCGCTGGGCGAATTGCTATTATCCAATGCAGGTTATGCATCGTTCACTGAATTTGCAACCGAATATGTCGGTCCATGGGCTGGATTCGTGACAGGTTGGACATATTGGTTCTGTTGGATCATGACAGCAATGGCCGATATCATAGCTGTCGGTGTCTATATGCAATATTGGTTCGATATTCCTCAATGGATTCCGGCTCTAGTATGCCTAGTCATCCTATTAGGATTGAACCTATTGACCGTTAAGTTATTTGGCGAATTGGAATTCTGGTTTGCCATCATTAAAGTAATCACGATCATTGTCTTGATCATCGTAGGAATCATTCTTTTGATAATCGGCTTCAATACCAATACTGGTACGGTTTCCGTTACGAACCTATGGAATCATGGGGGCATGTTCCCCAATGGCATGTCCGGATTCCTATTATCTTTACAGTTGGTCGTCTTCTCATTTGTCGGCGTCGAATTGGTCGGGGTTTCCGCAGCGGAAACGGCGAACCCGAGAAAGAACATTCCATCTGCCATCAATAAAATCCCTGTCCGGATTTTACTTTTCTATGTTGGTGCCCTATTCGTCATTCTCTGTGTCAACCCATGGACACAACTTGATGCCACGAGCAGCCCATTTGTAGAGGTCTTTGCGTTAATCGGCATTCCTGTCGCTGCAGGAATCATCAACTTCGTCGTTTTGACATCCGCTGCTTCTGCATGCAACAGCGGTTTATTTTCAACAAGCCGAATACTCTATACGTTAAGCAGGAATGGCGAAGCTCCTGCTAAACTGGAAAAATTAAACAAGCAGGCTGTTCCAAGCAATGCCTTATTAACATCCACAATCGTTGTATCGATAGGGGCATTATTGAGCAAGCTGATACCGGAACAGGCATTTACCGTCGTGACGACCATCAGTGCCATCTGTTTCATTTGGGTATGGAGCATTATCTTGATTTCCCATATCAAATATTTGAAAACTAGGCCTGACCTAAGGGACGAATCGACTTTCAAGGCTCCTTTTACACCTTTTATCAATTACGCCATTTTAGGATTATTCCTATTCATCCTTATAGTCATGCTATTCGCCGAAGCTACACGACTATCACTGCTTTTGACCCCGATCTGGTTCATACTCTTGGTGATACTATATAACTATCGGAAAAAATAGAGCTAATGGAATAAAGCCTTGAATTCGATTCGGATTCAAGGCTTTATCCGTCTATGAAACACATCAAGAATAGGCAATTGGCGCATTTTTGCTAAAATATATCAGCCATCTGCATTAAATTTTATATCAAAATAGTGTAAGCTAATAGATATCATCGGACCTTTTCAAAAGAAGGAAAATCCGTCTTGCATGAATTTCCCTTCCCGATTTGGTTCACCCAGCCATCAGTGGCATTCAAGAATAAACCCCATTGATGGACGTTTCACTTATTTAAAACGAAGGGGTTTGTTTAATGAAGATTTTATATATCCTTACTCTAGTTCCTTTTATAGGCATACTAGGATTTCTACCTTTTGTTAATAAAATAGAACCATATGTATTAGGGATGCCTTTCAATATGTTCTGGATGGCGATGTGGGTGGTCCTTACCTCTGCCATATTGGGCATCATGTATAAGCTGGATCCCAGGAATCGGGAAGGTGACCAGGAATGAATATTGCTCTCTTAATCATTTTGGCATTTTTACTTCTATCGATATTTTTAGGGATACGCTCTTCAAAAGGAAAAGATATGGACTTGGAACAATGGACGGTGGGCGGACGCGGCTTTGGTGCGATTTTCGTCTTTCTGCTGATGGCCGGGGAAATCTATACGACCTTCTCCTTCCTTGGCGGCAGCGGCTGGGCATATGGCAAGGGCGCACCCGCTCTATATGTTCTAATTTACATTACTTTGTCTTACGTATTATCCTATTGGCTCCTTCCGGAAATATGGAAATATGCCAAAGAAAATAAACTGATGTCCCAATCCGATTTCTTTGTGAGCAAATATAAGAGTCCCAGTTTAGGAATTTTGGCTGCACTTGTCGGTGTCGTGTCGATGATTCCAGTGATCGTCGTGCAGCTGAAAGGGTTGGGAATCATTGTCTCAGAAGCATCCTATGGTGCCATCTCAATGTCCCAGGCAGTTTGGATGGGGGCGATCGGTCTTACCTTATATGTGATGATCTCCGGTATACACGGTTCAGTTTGGACAGCGGTCATTAAAGATATCATGATGGTCGCCATAATAGGATTTTTGGGGATTTATCTGCCGATCCATTACTTTGGCGGATTTCAGCCGATGTTTGAAGCGATTGATGCGGCCAAACCTGGTTTTCTAAAGTTCCCTGACCAGGGACTTAGCTTATCATGGTTCATCTCCACCGTAATATTGCTCGTATTCGGTTTCTATATGTGGCCACAAGTTTTCAGTGCAGTCTATTCAGCACGCAGCGGCAAGGTATTTCGTAAAAATGCCATCATTAGCCCTTTATATACACTCATGCTGTTATTCGTTTTTTTCGTTGGGTTTACAGCTATATTGAAAGTGCCAGGACTCGTGGGGGCAGATGCAGACCTCTCATTGCTTCGCCTTTCGATCGAGACCTTTGATCCATGGTTTATAGGCATAATCGGCGGAGCTGGATTGTTGACCGCATTGGTGCCGGGATCCATGCTATTGATGAGCGTCGCTACACTGCTCGCGAAAAACGTCTATAAGGCATTTGCACCTGCAGTATCCGATCGCCACGTTGTACGATTGGCAAAGTTCCTTGTTCCGGTCATTGCCCTTATAGCCGTCTACTTCACCTTAAACGGCGGCGAAACGATGTCAGCATTAATTCTTATGGGATACAGTCTCATCACACAGCTATTCCCGTCCCTTCTCTTTAGTCTGAAGAAGAATAATCCCATCAATAAATATGGTGCAATCGCAGGCATCATCACCGGATTATTCATTGTAATCTGCATTACACTCAGCTCTTCAACTATAGGAACCTTGTTTCCATCCTTCCCGCAAGCAGCGAAAGATTTGAATGTGGGAATCATCGCCTTGGCGGTCAATTTCATTGTGATGATCACGGTAAGTCTTGCTTTCAGAAAGCACACAGTTCGTTTGGAACCTAAATCCGTTAACGATATATGAAACACTCTCTTATGCTGGTTATTTTGGCTAATGAAACAATAGAAGAACAACGAAAGGCTCAGTCAAAAGACTGAGCCTTTCTTTTCTTCATGGGTTTGGAGCAAATACTCGTGAATTTCATGCCCGTTAAAATTCATTTTTTGTAATCCACTAAAGCCTTCCTGCCGTCATTCATCGCTTTAACGATTCCCTTATATTCATGCAGCTGTTGATCCAGTTTTTGTTTTCTATTTACAATCATCCGCGTAACCTCTTTCGGGCTGGGTCCGCCTTGAACGCTTCTAATCTCCACAAAGTATTCGGGAGAGATGATCTTTTTCCATTCGTCTTCAGTTAAATTGACTGCAACGAATTCATTGATGATCTTGTTGATGTCTTGTGTATCCCAATCATAAAGCTCTTTCCCTTCACCAATCGACCGTTTTGCAATATGACTGGCGATGGCATGAGCTTTTCTAAATGATATTTCGTAATCTCTTGAGAGGGTATCCGCTAATTCAGTAACCGTTATACTTGATTTTGCAGCCATTTTCTTTGCATGTTCTTCATTAACTTTCAACGTCGATATGACGGCATACATTAGTTTCATTACACGTCCTGCATTCGAAAAAGCTCGATATAAATGCGGCTGTAAATCATCTTCCGTATCGACGATATCACCAAATGGTGTATTGTGGATCATATTCATTGCAGCGAGTGCATCACCATACGCACTGCTAGCAATCGAACGGGAATGTTCAATGGAAACTGGGTTTCTTTTTTGCGGCATGATGCTGCTCACTTGAACATAAGGATCGGCCACATGAAATGTACCAAACTCCCTTGTCACATGCTGCAGGAAATCTTGAATCCATCTCCCTGTATTGACCATGCACGTCATGATGGCCGTCGCGGTTTCCAATAAATAATCCGCCCCGCCTATCGAGTCATAGGAATTCTCGATCACCGAATCAAACCCAAGCAGTTCCGCAGTACGGTTCCTACTGATCGGAAAACCGGTGGTCGTTAACGCGGCAGCGCCCAAAGGAGATTGGTTAACCGTTTCATAGGCTGCCCATAACCGGCCAATATCCCGTTGGAGCACATCATAAATGGCTAAGAAGTAATGCCCTATCGTAGTCGGCTGAGCCGGTTGGGTATGCGTGTAACCAGTTATATAGGTTTCTGTATGTTTTTCAGCCTGCACCAAGAATGCCTCACTCAAATGGCTTGCATAGCCAATCAATTGGAGCAGATGACCTCTCAACACAAGCCGGTACATCGCGACTCCCATATCGTTACGACTGCGGCCGATATGAATCTTCCCTGCAAGTTCATGACCGATTTCCTCACCGATCTTTGCCTCCATCATGAAAAATAAGTCTTCGAATTGGGGCTGATAGGTTAACTGCTTGAGATCTGTTTTGGCCACTTTCCGAATCCCATCAAGCATGGTTTTCGCCTCTTCTTCTTTAATGATCTTTTGTTCCGAAAGCATGATGACATGCGCCCGATGAATATCGAACATTGCATGAAATAAGTAATCTCTTTGATCATTAAAAACAGGCATCAGAAGCTCTCTAGCATATGTTTTTCCTGGAAAGACACTACCTTCATCTTTGATAAATTCTTCAAGCCTGCTCATCTTTAAACCCCCAAATTATAAAGCTTTTTCCGCTTTGATTCCAAAAAACTTGTTTGAAATAAAGAGAACGATTACAATCAGCGTGATTTGAATCATCCCATAGGCAGCTGCCTGCCCCATATTGAACATTCGAAGCTGATTCATGATTTCAATGGATATGGGCCTGTTTGAAATCGTATACAACAGGACCGATGTCGGGAATTCACCCACGGATTCGATAAATGCCAATAATGTACCTGATAAAACGCCTGGCATAATAATCGGAAAAATGACCTTTCTGAAGGTATAAAACCACTTCGCTCCCAAATTTCTGGCTGCTTCTTCAATCGAATCATCGAGCTGCTCCAGAACGGCGTTAGTCGAGCGGACAACGAGTGGAATATGTCTGACGAAATAGGCAAGAGGCAAAATCCAAAATGTCCCTACCAATATTTGACCGAAAGAAAAAACGCTAGGTTCATTGAATGCGAATATCAAGTTCATCCCTATGACCGTTGCAGGCAACGCCCAAGGAATCATGACAAGAATATCGACAAAGCTTTTCCCGACGAATTTCCGTTTGACAAGCACATAGGAAGCTATGACCCCGAACACCAGATTTGCCAACGTTGCAATAACCGCCATCAATAAACTATTTCGTAACGGTTTGAAGATATTGGGATCTTCAAACAAAAGCCTGTAATTTTCCACATTAAATACTGTTGGGTACGTTTGAAAAGTCCAGGTTCCATCCGGCACAAGTGAAAGCAAAAGAATCGTAAAGTGCGGTAATAGCAAAATAATTACACCAATGATGCCCGTTACGACCATCACCCATTTCATGATCGGGTTCTTCACTTCACTCCTGTGTGCCCCAATCCCTTTCGAAGCCATTCGATAATCTTTCCTATTCTGATACCAACGCATGAATAATAGAAATGAAATCGAAACGATGGATAGAATGACGGATTGTGTAGCGGCAATTTCCATATCACCATTTATTTTTGAAAAATAAATTTGCAGGCTCAACACCCTGTATCCGCCAGCCAATAAAAACGGGGCACTGAATGAAGCCATTGATATCATGAAAACAAGCAAAGAAGCGGCAACGATGGCAGGTGTCAACAATGGAAATGTCACCTTCCAAAAAACCTTGAATTTATTTGCACCTAAATTATAAGCAGCTTCTTCAAGGGATGGGTCTATTTTATTGATTGCAGCGGATACGGTCATATAAAAATAGACATACATCGTATAGGCATGCACGATAAGGATTCCCGATACCCCGCCAATTTTAAATGGAACTTTATCGAGTCCAAACAGATCCTTGATGGCATTTGGAATCAATCCCGATTCTCCATACAAAAACATGAAAGCCATGACCCCTACCAATGATGGAAGGACAATCGGCAAAATCGCTGCCGATGAAAAGAAGCTTCTGCCGGGAAAATCATAACGGTTAAAAATAAATGCGAGCGGAATGCCAATCAAGGCACTGACCAATACACTCAATAAGGATATATAAACGGAATTCCATAGCGCCTCTAGGTTCGTTTTCGATTCCTGCACGAAGAAGTCCTGATAATTTCCAAGGGATATCGTTCCGTCTTTTTGCAGACTTTCGATAAAGGTCCTCAACGATGGGTAAAGAACATACGCAACGAGCACCATAACAACTGGTATAAGGAGCAAAATCGTCAATCTCGTATCACGATTTTTAATCATGGGGCATCACCGCTTATGATAGGGATAAGACGCAGCTGTTTCTCAGGAAGCTGGACATACACTTCCTTTCCTTGATGAAAGTATCCAAAATCCTGAGTGTTGAATACGTCCACCCTTAGTAACACGCCTTGAACATCCACCATGACATTCACGACAGATCCAAAGAATTGGACGGAATTTATTTGACCTTTAAAGATATTCATTCCTTCTTCGGCTACATCCAGAATTCTGATTGCTTCAGGACGAATCGAAACAGCAAGGTCCTCATCAGTCTGTAAAATTGAAATTCCTTCTCTAGCTTGGTTTTCCACATTCAATTTAATCGGTTGTTCACTGTTTTTAAGGGCAACAAGTATTTTCTCTTGTTGAACGTTTTCGACTTGAATGGGCAATAGATTAATCTCGCCTATAAAACTCGCCACAAAATCATTGGTCGGCTGATTATAAATTTCTGCCGGCGTCCCGACCTGGTGACATACACCATAATTGAACACAGCGATTCGATCACTCATCGATAATGCCTCGGCCTGATCATGTGTGACATAAATGGTGGTAATCTTATAATCACGCTGCAGCCTTAAGATTTCCACCCTCATTTCATCACGAAGCTTGGCGTCAAGATTACTTAATGGTTCATCCAGCAGTAATATTTCCGGTTCAATGACCAGTGCTCTCGCAAGGGCCACCCGCTGCTGCTGTCCTCCGCTTAACTGGCTAACTTGACGATTCGAGTAGCTCTCCAGCCTGACCTTTTGGAGGGCATCCAGCACTCTCCTCTTTAAGTCAGCAGAAGAAACTTTTCTTACACGCAAGCCAAATGCTACATTTTCAAAAACAGTCATGTGGGGAAAGAGGGCATAGTTTTGAAAAACCATGCCAGTATTTCTTTTCTCCGGAGGTACACGCGTCATATCTTTGTCGCCAAATCGGACGACACCTTTTGTCGGATAATAAAAACCGGCAATCATCCGAAGCGTTGTCGTTTTACCGCAGCCACTCGGTCCAAGAAAGGTAAAAAACTCCCCTTCTTTGATTTCCAGATTTAAATGGTCGACAGCTATCGTTTTCCCGAAGGCTTTTTGGACATTCTCTATTTTTATTGACGCCATCCCAACGACACTTCCTTATTCTTTAATTTCTTTATCTCCACTTTTAATATTTTCGTCCCAATATTTCATCCACTCGTCACCTTTTTCCTCGAATGCATTCCAATCAATATCCATCGGTTTAATTTCCGTTTCCGTGATCCATTCAGGTAAATCCTTCACATCATTTCTGGTCGGAATCCTGTAAAATTCTTCTGCCAAGGTTTTTGCGGCTTCCGGTGAATTCACAAACTCATAAAAGGCTTCTGCCGCTTTTGGATGCTTGGCACCTTCAACGATGGCGATACCTTCTGTCAATACTGGTGTTCCGCTTTCTGGAATGACGAACTCGAATGGATAATTTTTATTTTCCTTAAGCATGACAACATCCGGCATTGCCCAAACGGAAAGTGAGCCCTCTCCTTTGGCCACCTTGTTATACATCATTTCCGGGTTTGCTGAATATTCCTTTGTGTTTTGGTCTAGCTTCTTTAACCAGTCATACCCTTCTTTTGGATCATTTGTATCCTTATACGTACGATAGATCATCGCAGAAAAAATTGTCCTCATCGTTCCGGAGGCTAACGGATAACGGATGATGATTTCGTCTTTCCACTTCGGATCAATCAGCTCATCCCAATCTTTCGGTACCTCGTCTTTTGATAGTTCTTTGTTGTTATACATGATGACTTCCGGTGTCTGGCTCGTTCCAGTCCAATACCATTCCGGATCGTGGAATCCTTCATCCAGACTATTGGAATAGCTAGGCTTATAAGCAGCCAGCAGCCCATCACTCTTTGCTTGATTGAAGTTCGTGGAAGGTGCCCCCCACCATACGTCTGCCTGTGGATTACTTTTCTCTGATCGAACGCGGTCAAGGATTTCCTGAGACCCCATATCAAGCCACTCAACGTCAATACCATACTTATCCTCGAACTGTTTTTCGAATTTTGATAAAATATCTTTGCCATGCGGTGAATAAACAACGATCTTATCTTCCAGCTCACCCTTTTTTCCCTTGGCACCGCCAGCATCCGAATTCGTTTTCGTATCTGCACCGTTACATCCCGAAATCAATAACGCTGCCGATAAGGCCAATACTGAAACAAGCGACTTTTTCCTATTTTTCATTAATACTCCCCCTCATCACGAAAATTCAAAATGCCATCGTGTTCCCTTAAGAAAAGGGATACCGCTCCAAGTACTCCTGCGTTTTCTCCAAGTTGTGAAGTTTTCATTTCTACTAAACTAGGAAGATATCGATCAACGATCTCCTGAATTCTAGGTAAAATGTATTCAGATGAATTTAAAACACCACCTCCTAAAATGATCACCTCTGGATTTAGTAAACTTGCCGCATTCACAATGCCGCAGGCCAGATGCTCGATGGCTTCATTTATGACGGTCATGGCTGTGGTGTCTCCTTTTTTTGCTGACAAAAATGCATCCTCCCCCGATAGTTCGGAAGATTTGGCCCGTTCGTATAAAGAATGATGGGGATCCTTGAGAACCTCCCTTGTAAAATGACTGCCAATCGACTTTCCTCCTGCGACACTTTCCAAATAGCCGTATCTATGGAAAATCGGTTTGAATTCCCGCTTTATATCCTCTTTGTCCGTTACCATATATCCCATTTCCCCAGCTGCACTTGAAGCCCCCCTGTATAACTGGTTATTCAAGATAATGCCGCTTCCTATCCCCGTGCCTACCGCAATGAACAGCAAATTCCGCTTATTTTGTGCATTGCCCAGCCACTGTTCACCTAGCGCAGCCGCGTTTACATCATTGTCTAGAAAAATGGGGAAATCAAAATACCGTTTCGCTTCGGCTATGAACGGATATTGTACCCAGCCTAAACTCGGTGCCTCTATTACCAATCCGCTTGCCGTTTGCGTTATACCAGGGATCCCGACCCCCATTCCCAATATCCTGTCTTTCGCAATCTGATTCTTTGCAATTAACCGTTCCGTTTCAACCGCCATTTGTTTAAGAAGCCCTGATTGTAAATAGGTGTTAGTTGAAAAACTAGTGTCGGCAAGAATGTTGCCGCTTAAATCACTTAAAATGATTTTCACTTTCGTCCCGCCTATATCGACCCCAATGATATAGGCAGCCTTTTCATTAAAAAAGAGCTGGATAGGCCTTCTCCCGCCTTGAGAGGAGGATTCACCTATTCCTTTCTCAAATACCCATTTCTCCTGTATAAGTTCATCCACAGCCAGAGAAACAGTTGGTTTACTTAGCTGAAGCTTAACGGCGATTTCAGCTCTTGAAATGGGCGAACATTCCTTGATGCATTGAATGACTCTTTTCTTATTGACATATTTTTGATGACTGGGTGGTCTTTTAAAACTCATCACATCACGGCCTTACATTATTTAGTTAGTAAATCTTCCTAATTAAGTAAAAATATAACTTAAATAAACCCTGTACACAAGTTATTTTTCTGAACTTTTAAAATGTTCAATTTTTAATAGTTACTTCGCATCATTTACATTTATACCCAATAGTGCTATTTATTAGATAAGTTTTTTTCGCCTGGTTAGTTAGAAAATATTACTAACCTACATTTTTTTAGGTGTTTTATAAAATTGAAGGGGGTTAAAAGAATAATGAAAAAAGCTTTGTTATCGCTGCTTTCCCTTTTGTTGGTCCTTGCATTATTGCCGCTTGGAGGTAGCGCTGCAAATCCTGAGGAAGCCAACGTTGAGTTATGGAATTCGGTCAAGCCGCTCGAGACGACCGTAACATTTTTGAACAGCGGTGCCCATCCGGATGATGAACGCAGTGACTTTCTCGCTTATCTATCGAGAGGGTTAGGGGTTAAGACATCCAGCCTGATTGCAAACCGTGGTGAAGGCGGACAAAATGAAATCGGGGATGAACTGGACAATGCTCTTGGAATCATCCGTTCGAGGGAAATGATAGAAGCTGCAAAAATCACCGGGGTTAAGGCCTATCATTTAAGTGAAACGACCTCAGATCCCATTTATGATTTCGGCTTCTCTAAAACACCAGAGGAAACATTGGAAAAATGGGGCGAGGAACTCACCTATGAAAGGCTAATCCGCTTTATTCGAACATATCAGCCGGATATATTGATGCCCTCCTTTCAAAATGATGATACCCAGCATGGACATCACCGAACAATGACAATCTTAAGTGAACGTGCCTTCAAGGATGCCGCCGACCCAACCGTGTTTCCACAACAATTGAAACAAGGTCTATCGGTATGGCAAGTGAAAAAGCTATATTTGCCCGTTTCCTCGGCAGATCAAGCAACCACTTCGATTGAAATTGGTAAATTTGACCCAATATACAATATGACTTACCCGCAGCTTGGAGAACAATCTCGCTATTTGCATAAAAGCCAAGGCATGGGTTCTGATATCCCTGCAGCACCTCGCCAGATCCATCTTAATTTGAAGCAAAGCGCCGTTGATACAAAAAATCAGTCGGACCTTTTTGCAGGTGTGCCTTACAATTTTACTGAATGGGCTGAAAAACTCCCTCACTCAGCTTCAAAATTGAAAGATGGATTTAAATACCTGCAACGGAATTTGGACGCTGTTATTGCGGCTTATCCAAATGAAGAACGTGTTTTTACAAAATCCCAGACAGCTCTCTCCAATGTTCGTTCAATTACTGCGCAAGTCAAAAAGTCAAAGCTAAGCCTTGCCATTAAAAACGACTTGCTCCATAAACTCTCTTTAAAAGAAGAGCAATTGCAAAACGTCAGTTATGTCTCTTCAGGACTTGAAGTTCAAGCTAACGCGGCTTCAAAGATCCTTACAAAAGGCCAAAGGACGAATGTAACCGTTACAGTGAAAAATAACGGGAAACAAACATTGAAAAAAGTAGCTGCTGCATTGAACGTGCCTAAAGGATGGAAGATCAAAACAAAAGCTAAAGATGTCAATCTGGCACCAAATAAATCAGCGACGATGACTTACCTGGTTGAAGTCCCTGAAAATGCAGCCTATTACCATGCCTACGATGAATCAACCATTACAACGAGCATTTCTTATAAATACGGCAGCACAAAAACCGCCATCCAGGAAGAATTGGATGGAACGATCGCTGTCCTTCCCGACGTTGGCCTTACCCTATCTCCTGAAGATACCGTCGTAAATACAGCAGATGTAAAAGAAGAAATCCCAGTGACCGTAACCTTGAAAAACTACACAGAAGGAAAAACATCAGTAAAGGTCGCTTTAAAAGTCCCTGAAAACTGGGGAGTTCATCCCAAAAATGCCACTGTATCATTTAATGGAAAGTCAGAAGAAAAACAAGTAAAATTCACCCTCAGACCGCCGAAAGCAATTCAAAATGGTGAATATCAGGTTAAGGCAGCTGCTACTGTCAATGGGAAAACCTTTGATTCGACCATTCAGGAGATTTCCTATGACCATATCGGAACATTCTATTACCAATACCCAGCAGCTATCAATACCGTTGCATTTGAGCTTTTGAAGCCAGCTTCATTAAAAGTGGGGTACATTGAAAGTGGATTCGATAAAGTGGCAGATTATTTAAGCAATGCAGGTCTGAACATTACGAAGTTAACTGCAGCTGATTTAGCTGAAGGTGATTTAAGTCAATATGACACGATCGTTACAGGCATCCGCGCTTATTTATCAAGGGAAGATTTAAAGGCAAATAACGCGCGCTTACTTGAATATGTGGAAAACGGCGGTCATCTCGTCGTTCAGTACCATAAACCGGGTGATGGGTGGGATGCCCTGAAGACAGCCCCATACCCCCTTACCCTTGGGAATCCTTCCATTCGCTGGCGGGTAACCGATGAAAATGCCACGGTAAACGTCTTGAAACCAGAATCGGCTCTCTTTAACTATCCAAATAAAATAACAAGTGATGACTGGAGCAATTGGGTCCAAGAAAGAGGATTGTATTTCCCAATGGAATGGGATGAACGGTTTGAAACATTCATTTCCATGGCCGATCCAAATGAAGAACCATTTGATGGCGGAATCCTCATGGCTAAATACGGCAATGGCACCTACCTCTACACCAACCTTGTCCTATACAGGCAAATTCAAGGCCAGGTTCCAGGCGGATATCGAATCATGACGAACTTGATTAGTTATGGTGCCAAGTAAATAAGAAAAAAACCTATGCATATGGCGAATGCATAGGTTTTTTTAGTGCTTGCCCGATGATATTAATAACCAGGGCCTGACTGACTCCCGCTCCCTACAGTCATCCCATTAAAGCACTTTGCTCAAGAAGGCTTTCGTTCTTTCGTGCTGAGGGTTGCCGAATAATTCATTCGGCTCATTTTCTTCCACGATATACCCTCCATCCATGAATATGACCCGGTCCCCGACTTCCCGGGCAAAGCCCATTTCATGTGTAACGACGACCATTGTCATGCCTTCCTTGGCAAGTTGTTTCATTACCTCCAAAACATCGCCGACCATCTCAGGATCAAGCGCAGAAGTCGGTTCATCAAATAGCATGATTTTCGGATTCATCGCTAATGCCCTTGCGATGGCGACCCGCTGTTTTTGTCCCCCGGAAAGTTCCCCCGGATAGCTATTTGCTTTTTCCTTAAGGCCAACCTTATCCAATAATTCAAGCGCCAACCTTCCTGCTTCCGCTTTCTCGGTGGCACGAATTTTAATAGGGCCCAATGTTATGTTCTCAAGGACGGTTTTATGAGGAAATAGATTGAAATGTTGAAAAACCATCCCAACTTCTTGCCGTACTTTGTTTATATTGATTTTCTTTTTAGGATCGGTTATATCATGTCCGTTAATGACCACCTCACCGCCCGTAATTTCCTCTAGGAGATTCAGGCAACGCAGAAATGTACTCTTTCCAGATCCAGAAGGGCCTATTACGCAAATTACTTCCTTTTCCTGCACTTCTGCATTAATATCTTTTAAAACCTCGACAGCTCCAAATGATTTTCTCAGGTTTTTTACAGTAATGATGCTCATCGAACTTGTACCCTCCTTTCTATGAAATTAGCAATTAGGGTTAACAAATAGATGATGATAAAGTAAATAACACCAACTGCCAGCCAAATCTTGAATGCTTCAAAGGTTGCCGAAGCTTGAATCTGACCTTGCTGGGTTAAATCGGCAATGCCAATGACGGATAATAGCGAAGTGTCTTTCAAGCTGATGATCGATTGATTCGTAATGGTAGGGAGCATCCTTCTAAAGGCTTGCGGCAGCACGACATACCTCATCGTTTGAGTACCCGTGAACCCGATGGATCTTGCCGCTTCCGTTTGTCCTTTATCGATGGATTGTATCCCCGCCCTTATTATTTCAGCAAAATATGCACCTGCATTGATGGCAACGGTAATTATTCCAGCTGTTGTACTGTCCAAAGAAATCAAATTCAGTGAATTCACTCCAAAATAGATAAAAAACAGCTGAACGATGAACGGTGTCCCTCGTATCGCATCCACATAAACCTTTGCAATCCAGTTCAAGACCTTGATGGGGGCAAGTCGCAGCAAAGCGACCAGTAAACCAATCAAAAACCCTAGGATAATGGCAATCACAAAGATATAAAGTGTCACCTGAAGTCCTTTTAATAAAATAGGCAATGCCGCAACAATTATATCCATTTCTTTCACCCCTTTGAAAAAGAAAGCGCGCCATAAGCGCGCCTATCGAACTTTAATCTATTGTTTATTCACCAAGATACGTTTTAATAATTTCATCATATGTGCCATCTTTTTTCAGATTGGCAAGACCATCATTTATTTTCTTCAATAAATCCTTGTTTTGTCCTTTTAATACAGCAATTCCATATTGGTCACCATTCAAACGGTCACCTACGATTTTCAATCCAAGATCTTTTTGGGCGATCGCATAGGAGATAACCGGGTAATCTTCTATAAGAGCATCCGCATTACCGTTGGCCACTTCCTGGAACATCGCTGGACTATCATTGAATTGAACTACTTTAATTCCTAGCTTCGTAGCATTATCCTGAGCATATTTAGCACCTGTTGTTCCTTTTTTGACTGCAATGGTTTTCCCTTTAAGATCTTTAACCGTTTTAGTGCTTGTATTATCTTTTTTAACAACTATTGTTAATCCTGCATCAAAATAAGGTGTTGAGAAATCCACTACCTTTTTTCTTTCCTCTGTAATACTCATGCCCGCAATGGCCACATCCAGCTGATTGGCTTGCATAGCCGGAATGATTCCGCCGAAATCCATTGGAGACAATTTGATTTTAAAATCCTGGTCTTTTGCAATTGCATTGATCAATTCAATATCAATGCCTTTATATTCATTCCCCTCTTTAAATTCAAAAGGAGGATAAGTCGTATCCACACCAACTTTATATACCTTTTCAGGTTCCTTTTCCTCACCTGCATTTTTTTCTTCATTGGTTCCACAAGCCGAGATAAAGATAGTTAGAATCAAAAACATACTCAGTAAACCAAGTTTCTTCATTCAAATCACTCCAATTCTTAGATTATACGTGATAATAAATAATTCTCCCTATAATATAGCATAAGAATAAAGTATTATTATATGAATTTTTAGAATAAATAATATTTTCTCCAAATAATTTTTATGGATGTTTTTCCTAATATTGTTTCAGTGATGGAAATTCAAAAAGGATATGGAATCCTTCACTATAAAATGGCCGATCATGCCACCAGTAATAGGAAATACCCCTTTATAATACGGTCATTGGAAGCATGCAGAATTGCAACAAGAAAGATGAGGCTCAGTTAAAGGGCTGTCCTAATGTCGGAGGAATTCGACGACTTTCCGGGCAGCCCTTTTTCTGATAAACATTAGTAATCTTGAACAAATAAAAAAGTTAGTGGAAGCATTAATGATTCTTGTACTTTCTCTTTTTTCAAAAAACAATCCCATTACAAAACAACGCCTTATAATCTGGATGGTTAGCTTTTCTTATTGAACTCTTCTCCCTGTTAATAGAATAACTAAACCTTTTATCCTTCCTCATTAAGGAGGGGCATTCACAATTCTTGTTTAACATGAAAAATTTTCTTGTTCAGTCTAGGGATATACATAACTAAAAAACCAGATCTACCCAAACTAAAGAAGATGAAGGCGAGCCATAAGCCATGATTATCCCAGATCGGGGTTGCAGTGACTTGTACAATAATATACGCCATCAACGCGAAAATCATAGAGTTTCGGACCGGTACAATTTCAGTCGCTCCCGTGAAGACACCGTAAATGACGAGTCCGAAACAGGCTGTGAATGGGAAAATAATTAGCCAAGCTCCATATGTATTCGAAAGCTCGATCACTCTAGGTAAATTCGTGAAGAGTCCAATAATCTGTTCTTGAAATATCGCATAGGCACATGCAATGAAGAAAGCGGATAGAATTGACCATTGCCAGGACAAGGTGAGCGTCTTTTTATATAATTTTTCATCATTTGAACCAATCGCTTTACCTACTAAAATGCTAGATGCATTCGCAAACCCATCAAAGAAATAAGCCATAATATAATGAATCTGAATCAATACAGCATTGGCAGCCAATAGTTCTGTACCAAAAGTAGCACCTTTTGCTGTAAACAAGTTAAAAACAGCTAATAAACAAATCGTTCGAATAAATAAATCCCGGTTAACGATAAACATCTTTTTCATGGAATGTGAATCTATAAGCGTTCCCACAGCTGGCATTTTCCATCGAATCGGTGATGCCTTCAATAAAAGGAGTAAGCCAATTAAGAAGGCTGTGATTTCTGCGATTAAAGTTGCCATAGCCACCCCTTTTACGGCCAAAGAAAATACATGAACAAACAAAATGGCAAGAACCATATTTAGAACATTCATGAACACTTGTAAGAATAAAGATGCTTTAATCTTCGACATGCCCATCAACCAACCAAGAATGACATAATTCATCAAAGTGAAGGGCGCTCCCCAAATTCGAATTCGAAAATATTCCGCTGCAAATTTGCTAACAATGTAATCAGGAGCAATTAGTTTTAAAGCCGCATATTCAATCGGCCATTGCAGGAGGATAAAACCAAGACCTACAATGACAGCTAATAAAAAAGGGCGAAACAAAGCGAGTGCTCCCTGAGCCTGATCGTTTGCCCCATTAGCTTGAGCGGTAAACGCAGAAGTGCTAACTCGCAAAAATCCGAATAACCAATATAAAGTATTAAAAATAACGCTACCTACTGCAACTCCCCCAATATACGCCGGATCTGGAAGCTGACCAACAACTGCAGTATCCACAGCCCCTAATAAAGGGGTTGTCATCGTTGAAATCGTTAAGGGGATGGCTAAAGCAAGGTATGTTCGATGATTCATCCAAATTCCCTCCCATATGTTCTTCAGAAAAAATAATAATAGCCTCGATTATGAAACAGAAATCGAGGCCTTCTTATCAATAAATATAGATTCCAGACTAGGTCTTGTTAGCCCTCGTCGGCAGAGAACGAAAACGCGGATGCCCAGCAAGGATAGAGCCCCTCATCTGTTTAATGACAGGGTGTTCTGACGAAAAAAACTGACTTTTAGAATCGTAAAGTTCGATTAATTCTCCTTTTTCCAGTACACCCAAAGTATCAGCGATTGAATAGGCCGCTTTAATATCATGGGTAATAAAAAGATAAGATAAGCCGAAGTCTTTTTTCAACTCGCTTAATAATTCTAAAATTAGTGTTTGATTAACCATATCTAAACTGCTTACGGATTCGTCTAAGACGATCAGCATCGGCTTAAGAGAAATAGCTCTGGCAATATTAATTCTTTGCAATTGTCCACCGCTAAATTGGTGTGGGTATTTTTTTAAATCCTTCTCACTTAGGCCCACTCTTTCCAATAACTCAATGACCGTTCTTTTTTGTTCGGCTACGGTTAGTTTTTCATAGTTTTCTAATGGCTCGCCTATAATATGTTCGGCCGTCATTCGTGGATTGACAGATGAATGCGAATCTTGAAAAACAACCTGTAGATCTCGGCGTATCTTTTGCCGAATAAGCTTATCAGCAGTATAGATATCATGCCCTTGAAACAGAACCTGTCCTTGCTGTGGACGTTCTAAGCCAAGAATCACTTTACCTAATGTGCTTTTTCCAGCTCCACTCGTACCAAGCAGTCCTAAACATGTTCCTTCGTCAATAGAGAGGGAAATGTCAGTGAGCACTTTTTTAGAATGGTCTTTCCATTTAAAAAACGTATGAGAATTATAGCTATGAGTTACTGCTTTTACTTGTAATAAACTCATTTGTTCACCCCTCAAAAGAATGCTAACTATATATCACAACATATGGGCGATAGGTTCTTCAAGATTTAAGGTAAGTCGGGCATTTAGCAGTTTCTTTGTATACTCATGCTGCGGATTATCGAATAGTTCAAATACATTTGCCGTTTCTACAATTCTGCCATGTTGCATGACGACTACATCATCTGCCATTTCAGAAATGACTCCCAGATCATGAGAAATGAGTAAAATGGATGTTCCATATTCAGAACGAATTTTATCCAAGTGGCGAAGTACTTGTAATTGGTTATGAACATCGAGTGCAGTTGTCGGCTCATCAGCAATAATAACGGAAGGATGTAAACATGCAGCCATTGCAATCATCACGCGTTGAAGCATACCTCCACTCAATTGAAAAGGATAGCTTTTTAATAGTTTCGCGGGATCTGGCAGGTTTACATTTTGCATCGCATCGATGGCAAGCTCTTTTGCTTCTTGCTTACTCAATGAGGTATGAGACCTGATCGTTTCGATAAATTGATTGCCAATAGTAAAAACAGGCGTAAATGAATTCATCGGATTTTGCATAATAAAGGCAATATCCTTGCCACGGATTCCACGTATTTCTTTATGGTCTAACCCATTCAATTCACGTCCTTGGAGGGTAATGCTGCCTTCAATCGTCGTTGTTTTCCGATCAAGAAGCTGTAGTATGGACATACTCGTAACGGTTTTGCCACTCCCACTTTCCCCAACAAGCCCCAGCACCTTCCCTTTTTCCAGTTCAAAATTAATATCCTGAACGAGGGTGGAAGCACCCTTTTTTGTTTGTACTTGCACATGTAGATCGCTGACTGTTAATACATTCGATCGTTCTGTTTTCAATCTTCTCATTCCTTTTTCATTAACGACGTTTGACTCCAAAACGTTCTGATAGCGCTTCACCTAATAAATTGAAGGTGATGACAACGAGCATGATCATCAAACCTGGATATAGCATTAATTCTGGATTCGTCCGAATATAAGATTTCCCTTCATGAATCATTGCCCCCCATTCTGGTGTAGGGGGTTGCACACCTAAACCTAGAAACGACATGGCGGATATATCCATGATCGCCCAGCCCATTTCCAATGTACCCATAACAGCAAGCGGCGGGAGAACATTTGGAACAATATGTTTCTTTATTATCTTCCATTGAGATGAACCGCTTATTTTAGCTGCCGCTATATAGTTTTGTTCTCTCAGGCTAAGTACCATTCCTCGGAAGATCCTTGCGTAATATACCCATTGCACAAGCATCAAAGCTAAGATGACTTGTTTAAGGCCAGGTCCCAATATACCAACAAGTCCAAGAATGAGCAAAAGATTCGGAAATGCCATCACACCATCACAAAGTCTCATTAGCACCTGGTCCACCCAACCACCTTTATAACCAGCAATGGTTCCAACAATCAAACCGATGCCCAAAGATGAAATAAAGATTAATGTGGCAAATCCTAACGAAATGCGAGCTCCATATAAGATGCGTGATAACGTGCATCTTCCTAAATGATCAGTTCCCAATGGATACTGAAAGGAAGAGGGCTGTAGTTTATTAGCTAAATTGACAGCAATAGGATCATTAGGTGCAATCCAAGGAGCCAAAATGGTGATGATAAATAGGAAGCTCAGTATTATTGAACAAAGGACAAACACTTTCTGACTTCTTATCATAATGCGAATACTTGTTATCATTGACGTTGCCCCCCTTTTCTGGAGATGCGTGGATCGATGCACATTTGAATAAGGTCAACAACCAAGTTGCTGATAATGAATAGTCCCGCTGCTAAAAGCACATAGCATTGAATGACAGGAACATCCCGATTAAAAATAGCTTCAATAAAATAACGGCCAAATCCTGGCCAGGAAAAGACCGCTTCGACGATAATGGTTCCTGTCAGCAGCTTTCCTAAATTCATCCCTAATCCAGTGATCATTGGGGATATGGCTATTCTCAATACATGTTTTCCCATAATGACTTTTTCATGAATTCCTCTTGTGCGAGCAAAAAGTACATAAGGCTCCTGTAAATTTTCAAGAACGCTAGCACGTAATAGTCGAGTATACAAAGCTATTAATGGCAAAGCTAAAGTAACGGAAGGAAGAACTAGATGTAGCCAAGTCCCGATTCCTTCAACAGGGAATAGGTCGAGTTTAACAGAAAAGAAAAATATCAATAAATAACCCAGCCAAAAAGAGGGGATGGATGCCCCGAAAAAAGAGAGAAGGCGACTGAAATGGTCAATACCACTGTTTTTCTTTATGCCTGCCAAAAATCCAAGAGGGACACTGACCAGGATAGCTAATATGATGCTACCTATGGCTAACTGAATGGTCGCTGGCATTCGATATGTAACCTCGTCCCAAACAGGTTTATTCGAAACATAAGATATGCCAAAATCAAATTGGCATATCTTAATGATGGAGTCTACATATTGAACATGGAGGGGTTGATCTAAGCCAAACTCATGTCTTTTCTGAGCCAATATCTCATCTGTGGATTGGATATGTGCTGCAGTTAAATATGCCTCAGCTGGGTCCACGGGTGAAAGGTGAATCATTCCAAACGTTAGAAGAGTGGCCAAAAGAAAGATGGGAATTATGGCCATAATTCGTTTCAAGATATAAGTGCCCATGAAAAACCCTCCTGTAACTTACTTCTCGATGCTAATGCCTGTGAATGGATGTTCATCCCGGTTAGCAGGGAATGTAAAATTAGATACATCTTTTTGGTAAACAGCTATTTTCTTAATATAAGAAATAGGTACAATCGCTCCTTGGTCTTGTAGTGATACCAAAATAGTTGAGTAAAGTTCTTGACGTTCTTTTTCATCTGTTGTTCTAGGAACATCTGCAATTTGTTTCAACAACTTATCTCTGTTCGGATAGGATGAAATGGCTTCGTTAAAACCAAATCCTTCCGAACCAACGATGTTTACGAAAGTATGTGGATCATAAGGTGCTCCGTAGTTACTAAAGAAATTCAATTCAAAATCATTAGCTTTAAATCTTTCAATTTGTACCGTAAGCTCAACTCCGACGATATTTAATTTAACTCCTAGTGCCGCCCACTCAGATTGTAATGTTTCTGCCATTGCTTTTTGAATCGATTCTGCAGAGTCGTACATTAACTCGATTTCAAGTGGTTTTCCGTCTTTTTCACGGACGCTTTTTCCTTTTGGAAGCTTCCATCCTGCTTCATCTAATAAAGCTTTTGCTTTTTCGACATTATAATCAATCGCTTTTACATCAATGTCTGAAGTATAAGGGAAGTTTTTCGGTAAAATGAAATCTGCCTTCTCTTCCAACCCAGAAGTCACTCCTTCAACCATTGCTTTTTTATTAAACCCATATTGTAACGCTTGACGAACACGTAAATCCGAAAGCTGCTCTTTCTTCGTATTCATAACTAGTTGTCTTGTCGCAACCGGCTCAGAAATACTAGTCTCATAGTTACCTGTTGTTTCTAATTGTTTGAAAGCATCCAGACTGATAACGCCTTCACCATAAATTAGGTCTAGGTCACCCTTTTCAAAAGCAAGAACTCGGGTTTCAGCATCGGGAATGATCTTGACTTTGATTTTCTTTACTTTAGGGAGTTCACCCCAATAATTTTCATTACGTTTGAAAATAGCATATTCATCTGCTTTATATTCTTCCAAAATCCATGGACCTGTACCGACTGGTTTTGTAATACCTTTAGAAGTGTCACCATCTTTAGGGAATCCAGCCTCACCTAAGAAACGGACTGGACGAACGACGGCCAACTCTTGAATAGTAGGATAATATGGCTCTTTTAATGTTAGTTTAAACGTGTTTTGGTCAATCACTTCCGTTTGATCCACTTTCGGAATAAAGCCCAACCAACTATGTAAATCAACATTTTTCAATATAGCATCAAAGTTCTTTTTCACAATTTCAGCATTAAAACTTGTACCGTCAGAGAATTTCACATCTTGACGCAGGTTGAACGTATATTCCTTCCCATCCTTGGAAATTTCCCAAGATTCAGCTAAATGCGGTTTCAGTTCTCCCCCATCTTGGTAGCTAACCAATGGTTCATATATCATTGATGTAGCGAATAATTGAGAAGGATTATAGACATGCGGATTCATTTCACCTATATCCCTTGGCCAAGCAAAGGTAAGCATGTCTTTATTGTCTTTATTTGAAGTTGAATTTTCTTTTGATTCATTTGTACATCCAAGTAAAAGCGTTGATAAAATTAAAACGATTGCGGATATAAATAACACTTGTTTGCTGCTTCTTCTTTTTGACATAACATTGGTGCCTCCAGTACCATATTGAGAATCATTTTCAATTCTAATGAGTAACTATATTATTGTCAATATAATGTCGAAATTCTCGAAAGATATAAATTTGTTTTGTTAGAAACATATAAATTCAATATCCTTTTCTGTGAAGATGCTACCCCAAATAATTTATCCTACGTCCCAACAAGCCTTCAAAAGTCCAGCGCACCCATTCGTCCTGCCCTGGCTACTGATATAAAAGATTCTATTAAAAAAGGTCGGCCAGTAATTTTACTGTTCGGCCTTAAGAATACGAACGCACCTGTGAATCGAATTAAGGTTCGTCGCTTAAGCAGCAATATTGCGATAGGTGCAATAAGATTCAATGGAATTCTCAACGTTCCTGCCCTTTTTATGCATAAGAAAAGAGCTGATCACAGATTTTTAAAGAACTTGGCTCACTTTTATATGCTTTTTGCTCCCTGCTTGGGTAAAAAATAGTTTTTGCACTTACGTTTAATTAATTGTTAAATTGGGGAAATATAAATTTAATCGATGATGACTTGAAAACTAGGATGGGTATGATGAGAATTACGGTAAAAAAAATCATATATTACCTGATTAAAGTAAGAGGTAGAATCTTTATACCATTTGCCATTTTATACATATTAATTGCTGCGTTTATTGCTTATTCTATAGAGCCACAGACATTCGAATCATATTTAACATCAGTTTACTGGGTTCTTACAACCCTTGCTACGGTTGGTTTTGGAGACTATGCACCGGTCACCGACCTTGGAAAGGCATTTACCATTGGTCTTTACATCACGGGTATTGGACTTGTTAGTCTTTTCATTGGAAAAATCATTAAATCTGTATATCTTATCGAAAAACGTAAAGTTGGTGGAAAAATGAAATATACAGGTAAAAATCATATCATTTTGATTGGATGGAGTGATAAGTCAAAATCGGCACTCCAAGAAATTTTCAAATCCGATGAAACCATTGATCTTGTGATCATTGATAACTTGGAAAAAGCTCCTATGTTGGAGGAGCGTCTGTTTTATGTTCGCGGGGACGCTACCGATGAAGAAACATTACTCCGTGCAAATCTGCCTAGAGCAAAAGGCGTTATCATTTTCGCTGACCAAATAACACAAGATAATTATGCAACGAAAGACCCGTTGCTTGTCGATGGAAAGACATTATTAGTTGCCACTGCCATAACGGACATTGAGGAAAAAACGAGTACATCCATTCATGTCACCGCCGAAGTGATCAATCAAAAGCATATTCGCTTATTCGAGCGTGTAAAGGTGGATGAGTTTATTCCTACACAAGAAATGATCTCCCACGCTGCAGTCCGATCATTATTTTCTCATGGAGTCATTCATATGTATTCTGAACTTATGAGCACAAAGTATGAAGAAACCATGTATGAGATTTCTAAACAAGATGAATGGCGAACCTATCGTGATGCGTTCATAGATCTTCTTAACAAAGGAGCCACACTGGTAGCAGATCGTGGCGATCTTAACATAAACCAAAAATTAGATGAACGGATTCCTGACGATGCACAGCTTTTCGTCATTTGCGATAAAGAGACCATTTCCCAAATTAATTCACATACACATTAGAATCTTTTGGGATGCCTACTAGCATCCCTTTTCATTATTAAACTATACTCCGCCCTTTCGTCATAAGAAAAAGTCTGCCCCAGCAACCTTCCTTTTCGAACAAAAAAAGAACCTTCAATCAAAGATTGATTAAAGGTTCTGTTGTTTTTAATTTCAACGTTACTTCCATTTCCAAAAATTAACTATAAACTAGCTCTTTTTTTTTGCTCAGACCAAGCGTCTCTGAAGTAGAAGTTTGAATTTCGTGCAGAAGCTCTGAATTTTCCATTAGTGACTCCCCATAAGAAGGAATCATTTCTTTAATTTTTGGTTCCCACTCTTTCATACGTTGCGGGAAGCATTTATTAATTACCTCAAGCATAACGTGAACAGCAGTAGAAGCACCTGGTGATGCACCAAGCAATGCTGCAATCGAGCCATCGGATGCACTGACAACTTCCGTACCAAATTGAAGTGTACCTTTGCCGCCTTCTGCAGTATCTTTAATGACTTGTACACGCTGGCCAGCTACTACTAAATCCCAATCCTCACTCTTAGCGTTCGGGATGAACTCTCGTAACTCTTCCATGCGCTGTTCTTTCGATAACATAACTTGCTGGATCAGGTATTTTGTCAATGGCATCTCTTTTGCACCTGCCGCCAACATAGTTAAAACATTATTCGGTTTTACGGAAGTTATTAAATCGAACATTGAACCCGTTTTTAGGAACTTCGGTGAGAAGCCCGCAAATGGTCCAAATAGCAACGATTTTTTATTGTCGATAAAACGTGTATCAAGATGCGGAACAGACATTGGTGGAGCACCAACTTTAGCTTTTCCGTATACTTTTCCATGATGCTGCTCAACAACTTCAGGATTATTACATACCATGAAGTATCCGCTTACTGGGAATCCGCCGATATGTTTCCCTTCAGGAATGCCGGATTTTTGCAGCAAATGCAAGCTTCCGCCCCCGCCTCCGATAAAGACGAATTTAGCATTATGGCGTTCCACGCTGCCAGTATCGACATTACGCACTTTTAATTCCCATGAGCCATCGCTGGCCCGTTTAACATTATCAACACTATGTTTATATTTGATATCGACGTTTTTAGTCTTTAGATGGTCAAACAACATGCGTGTTAAAGCACCAAAGTTAACGTCTGTACCGTAATCAATTTTTGTTGCCGCTATAGAATCATTCGATGGACGGTCTTGCATGATAAGTGGAATCCATTCCATCAGTTTTGCTGGGTCATCGGAATACTCCATACCTTGGAACAGAGGGTTTTTTGACAGCGCTTCAAAACGTTTCTTTAAGAACGCTACATTCTTATCCCCTTGTACCATACTCATATGAGGCAATGGCATGATAAAGTCTTGTGGATTATCAATCAGCTTACAGTTTACAAGATACGACCAAAACTGCAATGAAACTTGGAACTGTTCATTAATTTTAATTGCTTTGCTAATATCTATAGATCCGTCAGATTTTTCGGATGTATAGTTAAGCTCGCACAGTGCAGAATGTCCCGTACCCGCATTATTCCATTCGTTAGAGCTTTCTTCTCCTGCGTTTGCAAGCTTCTCAAATACTTTGATTTCCCATTCCGGTGCTAACTCTTTCAGTAATGATCCCAAAGTCGCGCTCATGACTCCGCCGCCAATTAAGATAACGTCTGTTTGTTTCTGTATGTTGCTCATTATAACCTTCCTTATCCCCTATATTTGCAAAAAAGATGTAGGCGCTCCTGTTTAGGTGTCACCAAAAGCCAGGCACGAACTAGGAACACACCTTTTCTGTCTCCTTATAACTATATCATAATCTATTATTATTATTTCATAGATTAAAATATTCTACTATTACTTTTTTTGCTAAAAAATTGATTTTGTTAAGAATTTAGCTTAAACTTATCCGCCATGATGGTCGAAGAGTAAGATTTCTTCAGGAGCTCCCTCTTATTGAAGGAAGAAACTGTTAGCGAAATAATATTGACACATCAGAAAAAGCAACGAAAATACACATTTATTGACAAAATCGGAAGTGGAATTAGAAGTTTCTGTAACCATTTCCCGAAAAAACATGGACCTTCCTGAAAATGCTAAACAACTACCTTTTTAACTTGGATCATAAATTCCACCCAATAATTAGATATTATAACAATACCAATAATTACTGATAATTAAACCAATATTAGGTATGGACATTGAAAATATTCTTAATTTTAAGACTTATCGAATAGGCCCTTAAAAAGAAATTTTACCCTTTATTATTATTATAAAAAAACATTATTTACGTTATCATTTTCGCAAATAGATATTTTCGGCTTTGTGATCCGATCCTTTTTTTAAAACGAGTTTTGCCCGTCCTTTTGTTGGCAGTATATTTTCATGTAAATTTTTCAAATTAATTTCTTCCCAAATTTGGGTCGCTTGTTTAATGGCTTGTTCTTTAGACAAGTCAATATAACGATGAAAATAGGATTCGGGACTTTGAAATGCGGTCTTTTGAAGTAAAAGGAACCTTTCAACATACCACCGCTCTATATCATTTGCGTCTGCATCTACATAAAGTGAGAAATCAAAAAGGTCACTGACGAATACTTGATTTTCCTTATCAACTTGAAGAACATTAATACCTTCCACTATTAAAATATCCGGATTACAGATAGTCTGCACTTCATTTGGCAAAACGTCATACTTCAAATGTGAGTAGATTGGAACTTCCACTTTATTTTTTCCTGCTTTTACATCCCCGATAAGATTAATTAATTTTTGCGTATCATAACTTTCAGGAAACCCTTTTCTTTTCATCAGTCCTTTTTCTTCTAAAAGATCATTTGGGTACAAAAAACCGTCGGTAGTGACAAGACCTACGTTTCTATGATTATCCCATCTAGATAATAAGGTCTGAAGTAACCTTGCTGTCGTACTCTTTCCTACAGCAACACTCCCGGCAATACCAATGATATAAGGTACTTTTTTATCAGTAGTTTTTAGAAATGAAGAAGTGGCTGTATTAAGCTGTTGAGATGCTTCAACATATAAATTGATTAAACGAGTCAAGGGCAAGTATACCTCTTCTACTTCCTCAATGGATATTTCTTCATTAATTCCTTTTAAGTTATCCAATTCTTCTTCAGTTAAAGGAAGAGGGGTATGGTTTCGCAAAGATGCCCACTTTTTTCGATTGAATTCATGATAGGGAGTATAGGAACCCATGATTTTTCGTTACCTCACTTTTTAGAGTTACTATCAGTTTAACAAGGATGATGTCCATAAAAAAAGATGTTCCCGATCCCTTACATAAAGACCCTATGACTTGATGAAAGAAATTGAATGTATGGAACCAGCAGGCATAAAAGGCGTTCCTGTTAAGGTTAAATGGTTAATCCTTGAATGATAACCCACCTGTCTCCAGAGCATCCCTAAGTATAGGTAAAGAAGCTGGTCCCATACCGTGAAACTTCAAGATTTCTTTTTCACTATATGTTGATAGCTGATGCAAAGAGTTTATCCCATTGTTTTCCAATGCCCGTCTGGCTGGTGCAGAAAGCAATGAAAGAAATCCGGTGTCAGGTTTTCGTTCTTGCTCACATACAGGGCAGGTCGGACAGTCGCTGGATTTATGGTATTTGTGGCCCTTTTCGCAAGTCCTCAAATTCTTCTTTGAAGTTGTCAATGTCAATGTCTCCTTTTCTTATGATTGTTAACTTTCCATCTTAAGAAGTAATAACATCGCAGTTAACTTACACTAACCTTTGGCGGAAGCGTATCCTGATGTCATTAACTAAATTGCCCTGAACCCATTCATCATAGCCCAGAAAGCTTTTAATTAACTAAGGAGTTCAACAAGAACCTTACTTACTGTTTTCAGTTGCTCTCGGGATATCCAAGGTCACTATACACCTCTTATATCCAACAAGCAATATCTATAGCACAACTTTCAACTTCAACTATCATTTTATCATCTCCTGTGAAAACTAAACTACCCTTTTACATTGGAAAAGGGCTGCCGAAGCACCCCTTTGCAAAACCAAGTGAATTATGGGTTAACCCACTTTATCTTCCTTCCGAGCCATTGTCTGAGCCTCGGCTTGTACACGCTTCCCTATTCCAAAAGCGAAATAACTAATGGCAACGATAGCCAGAAAACCTATTCCAACCATTAATGATATGCGTGTGTCATCATTAAACCACATACCGATTAATACCATGATCAAGAAAGCGATGGTCAGGTAATTTGTAACAGGTGCAAAAGGCATTTTGAATGGATGATTGTGCATTTCAGCTTTTTTAATTTTCCTGAATTTAATTTGGCTGATCAGTATGACAAACCACGGAATCATACCAGGAAGTACACTCGCACTATATACATGAACAAATAAATTTTCTGGTGCAATATAACTTAAAACAACCCCAATTGCTAACCCGACTATCACTCCGAACGTACCGAATAGAGGTACACCGCTATTAGATACTTTCGCAAAGAATTTTGGCGCTTGGCCATTCATCCCTAATGTGTACAGCATACGTCCTGCGCTGTAAATTCCACTATTGCAGCCAGACATAGCAGCCGTGATTACGACAAAATTAATGATTCCAGCTGCTGCCGTGATACCAACTTTCGCAAAAGTGGCAACAAATGGACTGCCAATCGCACTTAATTGATCCCAAGGGTAAACGGTTACAATTATGAAAATCGCACCGATATAGAAAATTAAAATACGCCAAATGGTACTTTGAATCGCTTTGGTTATCGTTTCTTGAGGATCTTTAGCTTCACCAGCCGTAATCCCGATTAATTCTACACCTTGATAAGCGGCAACCACCAGTGAGAGAGCAAAGAAGAAGCCCTTCCAACCACCTGTAAATAAGCCACCATGCTCCCAAAGATTCGATAATCCTAAGGCTTCCCCTCCATTACCGATTCCAAAGAAAATAAGTCCAAATCCTGCAACGATCATTAAAATAATCGTTACGATTTTGATCAGTGCAAACCAAAATTCAATTTCCCCGAAGGATTTAACGGAAATTAAGTTCGCCGCTCCAAGAATCACCATTGCGATTAGACCCGGAATCCAAGCCGGGAGATCAGGGAACCAATACTGCATGTACGTCCCAACTGCAATAATTTCCGCCATCCCGACAATAACCCACTGGAACCAGTTACTCCATGCAGTCATATACCCTGCCAATGGATGAATGTACTTGTAACCAAATGTTGCAAATGAACCTGTACTTGGCTCTAAATACAACATTTCCCCCATTGCACGCATGATTAAGAATATAAAAATCCCAGAGATCGCATAAGCTAACATTACCGACGGACCTGTCCATTGAATCGTGCTGGCAGAACCCATGAATAAACCGACACCAATAGTTCCGCCCAAAGCGATCATCTGAATATGACGACCTTTCAAGTCCCTATTCAAATCTTTGTTTGCCATTCCATTTCCCCCTACACTACTAATAGTCGAAATTTAATGCAAGATGCTTAATACACTCCCTATTTAGTATAGAAATGATATAGCAGGCTCCACTTTTTTTAATCTTTCTAAAAGCTGCCTCATAAAATCATCCTTCACTCTTAAGCATTCCTGACAGTCAGAAAGATTACTATCAAATTTCATGGTATCTCTTAATTCTGTTCAAGGTGTCATAGAAAGCGCTTACTTTTTATCGTTTATAACAGCCCACTACTTAAACGTTAAAATTCCTCTGTATAAAGTAACCCGAATAAAAGAGTATTGCAACTCTTTTATTCGGCTGTCAGGTTCATTCATGCTGTTACTAAAAGGGACTTCAATCTCAGCTTCAACAACATATCATTCGTCATTTTCTCTAAATCATATTCCGCCTTGAATCCCCACTCTTCCTTTGCACAAGTTGAATCTATAGTATTTGGCCAACTATCGGCAATGGATTGTCTTACAGGATCGACCTCATAATTCATGACAAATTCCGGAATATGCCTTTTAATCTCGGCTGCAATTTGCTCCGGATCAAAGCTCATGGCCGACACATTGAAAGAATTGCGATGTTTTAATTTTGAGGCATCTGCCTCCATCAGATTAATGATGGCGGCTAAAGCATCAGGCATATACATCATGTCCATATACGTTCCCTTGTCAATGTATGAGGTATATCGCTTGTTTTTAATGGCTTCATAGTAAATTTCAACTGCATAGTCGGTAGTTCCACCGCCAGGAGGCGTCACATACGAAATCAATCCCGGGAATCGAAGCCCCCTCGTATCAACCCCAAATTTATGATGATAATAATCACATAATAACTCTCCGGATACTTTATTCACTCCGTACATCGTATTCGGTCGTTGAATGATGTCTTGCGGTGTCCAATCTTTAGGAGTTGTTGGACCAAATGCACCAATCGAACTAGGTGTGAATAATTGGCAATCAAGTTCCCGTGCCGATTCCAAAGCATTGACCAATCCGCCCATGTTTAAATGCCAAGCTAAAAGTGGTTTCTTTTCAGCCGTTGCTGACAATAATGCGGCTAAATGTATAATTGTATCCACTTCATGTTTTTTTGCCATGTTAAACATCGCTTTTTCATCTGTGACATCTAAAATCTCGAATGGACCTGATTGGGCAACATCGCTGTCCGTTTTCCGGATATCTGTTGCAATGATATTGTCAGCTCCATAGACCTCTCTCATTTTCAGCGTCAGTTCTGAACCAATTTGACCTAAAGCCCCCGTTACTAAGACCTTTTTCATCAAAAATCCCTCCCTATGTTTTAAACTCTGAAACAAGCAATCTCTTATATGATCGACATCTCTTTTCCTACTTTTTCATAAATGGCAATTGCACGGTCCAGCATCTCTTTTGTATGAGCAGCAGTCGGCATATTCCGCACTCTTCCTGTACCCTTTGGAACGGTAGGGAATACGATGGATTTAGCATACACACCTTCTTCATTCAGCCTCTTGCTGAATTGCTGCGTTTTTGTTTCATCCCCTATGATGCAAGGCGTAATCGGCGTTTCGCTCTCCCCGATATCAAATCCTAATTCTTTTAGGCCTTTTTTCAAGTAATCGCTGTTTTCCCACAGCTTATTTTGAAGTTCTGAGCTATTCATCAAAATATCGATGGCTTCTATACTAGCCGCAACTGCTCCCGGTGTAGCAGCCGTTGAAAATAAAAATGGACGGCTTCTCACTTTTAACCAATCAATCAAATCTTTCTTTCCTGCTACATAGCCTCCAACAACACCAATGGCTTTGGATAATGTTCCAATTTGGAAATCCACTTTATCCGATAACCCAAAATGTTTTACCGTTCCTGCACCATTACCCAATACACCCGATCCATGTGCATCATCAACATAAGTAATTAAGTCAAACTCTTCTGCAATCTCTACAATTTCTGGAAGCTTGGCAATATCCCCGTCCATCGAGAAAACTCCATCGGTAATGATCATGACTTTGTTATACAAGCCGGATTCCTTTGCTTGACGCGCTTTTGTCCGTAAATCGTCCATGTCGGAATGGATGAAAGGAATGATTTTCGCCTTGGATAATCGGCATCCATCAATGATTGAAGCATGGTTCAGTTCATCTGAAAGAATGGCATCGTGTTTATCCATCACTCCTGAAATCGCTGCCATATTACAGTTAAATCCAGATTGATAAGCAATGGCGGCTTCTGTATGTTTAAATTCTGCAAGCTTTTCTTCTAATTTGACGTGAATATCCAAGGTTCCGTTAATCGTACGAACGGCACCGGCCCCGACACCATATGTTTTCGTCGCTTCTATGCAAGCATCTATTAATCGTCGATCTGTTGCTAAACCTAAATAGTTATTTGATGATAAATTAATTAACTCCCTGCCTGCAATGGTGATTACCGGACCGTTTGGACCTTCCACCGGATCAATAACGTTGTATAGTCCCTTTTCTTTTAAATCTTCCAAATTTTCTTTCAAAAATTGATTTAATACTTCACTTGACATTTAATATACCCCCTCATTGATGGTTGGAATAAATGCAGGATTTTTTATATTGTTTTACCCTATTTCAAAAATATTGTATTTATTTCCTTTTTTCTAAAAATACATGTGTCTTCCCCAAAAACACACACTAAATCAACTAAAACCCCTTTATACTAGGAGTTATAACAATCATAATAATAGATAATTTTCGTGTTGTCCATATTGCGCGGACAAAAAAATCGGAATTTTTGTAGTTTTACAATAAGCATCCGCCTAAAATGCATGTATATCAACGGAAATACGAAGAGAATATCATCATCAATTTTCAATGTGAACGATGTTTTTTATTCCGTTTTTCGGAGACATTAACAAATAACCACAAATAAGGAGGGATATAGTGAAAACAGAAGATGAAAAAACCTCAGAAGGCCTAAATGAGATTTTTGAGATTATCAATGCAAAAGGTGACATTGGGGAATTAAAAGAAATCGTCCAAAAACCTGATGAACAAACAAATGAAGACATGTAAACTAAGGGGATTTAATCATCCTCTTTTTTGCCTGTTTTACATTGTACTAACGGACGCTTAAGTCAAATACAACAATAGTGAGCTGCTGCTGACCAGCTCAGGATATTGAAGCTACGCTCAAGTGCAAGTTGATCAAAAAACAAAAAAGTTATGCGCATGATCAGGAGGAAGAGGAAACTTTGAAAAACGTGGATTTTTTCTATTTCCCTCTTCCTTTATCCACACCTCTGATTTTCTACAATGTAACAGCCAAGCGGTCGTACCTCTTATTCACCCTTTAACAGCTCAATGGTCCGTTTCGGGTGAAATGCAATAGGCAACTTCCCTTTCATACAAGCTATGCAAAGTAAAAGCAAATGTAATGAAGAATGTCCTGCATCTGAAAAAGGTTGTTACTTTCTTAACATACTTTTATCAGATTTCATAAAGGGAAAATAACATATATCTAGCAAATTCCCGCATCTATTTTCAAGTTACGTGAAATAATTAACAAGAAGAGATATTCAAATAAATAAAGGAGAATGGCTGTGAATTATAAAAATATCACGATTGCCGGCAGCGGCGTTTTAGGAAGCCAGATCGCATTTCAAACCGCCTTCAAAGGATTCAACGTATCTGTATATGACATCAATGATGATGCATTGGAACGTGCAAAAAATAGGATCGATAATTTGAAGCCATACTATAAAGAAGACATGGGCTCAACGGAGGAAGATCTCCATACTGCTTATGCCCGCATTTCTTTCCACAGTGATTTATCTGTGGCAGTAGCCGAAGCTGACCTTGTGATCGAAGCGATTCCGGAAGTGGTTCAAATCAAAACGGATTTTTACACGGAGTTAGGAAAAGTTGCTCCTGATAAAACAATTTTCGCCACGAACTCTTCTACATTATTACCAAGCCAATTTGCCGAAGCAACAGGCCGTCCAAAAAAATTCCTGGCGTTACACTTCGCTAATGAAATCTGGAAAAACAATACGGCAGAAATCATGAAACATCCCGGAACGGATAGTGAAGTGTTCGATGAAGTGATTGATTTTGCAAAAGCGATTGGAATGGTTCCTCTGCCTTTACATAAAGAGCAGCCAGGCTATATTTTGAATTCCTTATTGGTTCCCCTTTTGGATGCTGCCCAAATGCTCTTATTAAAAGGAGTGGCAGATACGGAAACCATCGATAAAACGTGGATGGTCGCAACTGGAGCGCCTCTTGGCCCTTTCGCCATATTAGACGTGGTAGGAATCAATACCGCTTATAATATTTCACTTGCAAAAGCGAAAGCGACAGGTGATCCAATGGTTGAAAAGCTGGCTAACCTATTGAAAACAGAGTATATCGATAAAGGGAAAATCGGTAGAGAAGCCGGAGAAGGCTTCTATAAATACCCCAGCCCCAATTTCGCAAAGCCAGACTTTTTAAGAGGGTAATGGATGTGCAGGAGGTGCCTTAAGGGTGCCTTCAGTTTTTTTATCGGTTCAGCATTTTCCAATGTCTTCATTAACGTTCATCCGAAAAAAAAAGACCATGAAATCGGAAAAGTGCTTTTCACGAAATCAAAGCCTAATTTTAATGATGATAAAAACTGTTACTGAACGCTTATCCCCTATATCTCAAAGTTAATCCTTTTAGGAAATTCCTGGCGTATCGATCCCCGCACTCTTTATAATTCCTATGACCCACTTTTCTTAATATGGCGCTTAATTCCCCTTTAGTAATCATGACACCTGCTTCGTCTAAGATATCAATCATATCCTCGCTGGTTAAGGTCAATGCTATTTTCAGTTTCTTCAGAAGGATATTATTCATACTTTCCTTATTCTTTACAGCCGGTGCCTGACTTTGAGGCTGACCAGGTTTTGGCTCTTGTCTCCCTCTTTTAAAAATGATCAAACCATTTAAGAAGGACTCTAACATCATGTTATTGCATATTACCCCATCTTCAACTTCATCCATATCATCATCATATTCATCATAATAATCATCTTTTGGTTTTGTGAGCATCTGCATGACTTCTTCTCTTGTCACTTCAATATCCCCGAGTTTAAATATTTCCACCATATCTTTATTCTTAATATCAAGCGCATATCTTAATCGAATTAATATATCATGATTATGCATCCAAAATCCTCCTATGTATTTATCGATTGCACAGTACTTTCATTATTTCACAAATGGATGGAAATAAACGCAGATTAAAATCCGAGAACCTATTACAGATTCCCGGATCACTCTGCTTATTCTTTAATCAGCTTCAATGAGGTTACTACTTCAACATGGCTCGTCTGCGGGAACATGTCCACAGGCTGCATGGTCTCCACGCGATAAGAAGAACCCAATTCTTGTAAGTCCTTCGCCAATGTGGACGGGTTGCATGATACGTACACAATGGTTTTTGGTTTAACTTTCAAGATTGTCTGCAGTAATGATTGATCACAGCCGGATCTTGGGGGATCGACGACCAGTACATCCGGTTTCCAGCCCTCTTTGGTCCAGCGTGGAAGGATATTCTCGGCTTTACCTGTTTCATAGTATACATTATTGCGTTTATGTTTTTTGGCATTTTTCTTGGCGTCCTCAATGGATTCTTTAATGACGTCCATTCCTCTGACTTCTTTGGCATTTTCGGACAGCCAAAGGCCAATGGTCCCAACACCGCAATAAGCGTCAACCACTTTTTCCGTGCCGGTCAAGGCTGCCGCTTTTTTCACTTCATCATATAAGCGAACAGTTTGGACCGGGTTAAGCTGGAAGAATGTACGGGCTGATAGTTCATATGATAGGTCACCCAATGTTTCGTTGATGACTTTTTCGCCTGCCAGGTGAATCGTTTTTTCGCCAAAAATAAGTGATGTGTTCCGGTTGTTGATGTTTTGAACGACCGATTTCACTTCTGGCAGCTGGTCACGAATTTGTTTAAGCAACTGATCTTTTTGTGGAATTTCCTCCGCACCTGTAACGAGGACAACCTGTACTTCACCTGTTTCAAAGCCTACCCGTGTAATGACCGTACGGATAACACCTTTTCTTTTTCTTTCGTTATAAACCGAGATATTCAGGTTCTTTAGTATCTTTTTCACTGTACGCGTCACCTTATTTGTCGCCTTATGCTGTACAAGGCAATTCGGGATATCGATCAGTGTGTGGGAATTCAAGCCGTAAAGGCCAGCAATCAATTTGCCATCTTTTTGGCCTACTTGGTACTGACTTTTATTGCGGTAATTCCATGGATCTTCCATGCCGATCGTTTCTTTTACATTTAATGAAGAAACTGGGAATTTTGAATGGCGTTCCATCGCTTGAATGACGATATCGCGTTTTTCAATAAGCTGCTGGGCATAGCTTAAATGCTGTAACTGACATCCGCCGCATTCAGCGTAAACCGGACATGGCGCTGCAATGCGATGCGGCGATTCTTTACGGATGGTTTTTATTTTCGCCTCGGTGAAGTTTGGCTGAACCTTTGTGACCAAAGCTACAATTTCTTCACCTGGCAATGCACCTGGGACGAAGACGACTTTCTTTTTGAAATAACCGACTCCCTCCCCGTTAATGCCAAGCCGTTTAATCGTAAGGGGAAGGGTTTGATTCACTTCCAGTTTTGTATCTTGAATGTTTGTCATTTCTTTTCACTCCGTTTTTCAATGCTTCTCCACAAATAGAGGGAAGCGTAGCTTAAATATGGGGCCCATTTCACACTATAGGACTCCATTTCTTCTTGGGTTGGCTTTTGCGGTAAGCCATATAATATTTTCAAGGCATTTTGAATGCCAATATCGGCTTTAGGAAATAGGTTCGGCCGGCCAAGTCCAAAAAGCAGGAAGTTTTCAGCCGTCCATCTACCGATACCGCGTATTTTTATTAGTGTATCCATAACCTCTTGATCGGATAGCTTATCCATTCTATCAAGGGTGAGATGGCCTTGAATGATCTGCTCGGAAAGTCCGATGACGTATTCGGCTTTCCTGCCACTGAATTGAATGGCTCTTAATTGTTCGATTTGAAGTTGGGCTGTTGTTTCCGGTGTCGGATAAAACCAGGCACCTTCCATCTGGTAGCCGAAGGTTTTAACGAATCGTTCCGTGAGCGTATGGGCAAAGGATAAGTTCAATTGCTGATGTATGATGCATTTGACGAGGCAACTGTAGTAATCGAAGTCCAAGACTATGGCAGTACCGCGGTGCTCTTCGAAGATTTCCCTTAAATCTGATTCCCGGAAATGACGGGAAACGCCTTCTAATGGCTGATGCCAATGAAAAACCTTTTTTAACCGTTCGATTGCTTTTGACTTGTATACCTCTGATTGACCTTTGATGATGAAAGATGGTTCATCGATATTTCCTATTGCCTGAACCTGCAAAACGATTGGTTCTTTTTCTATATATAGCGGAACTTTTACCGTCCTGTTAGTAAAATCAACTACCTGAAGTGGGTCTAACGATAATCGTTCGAGAACTAGATCGAAATTATAGGGTCCTTGAACCTGTAATTTTTCTGTCCACACAAGCGATCCATCCTTTAGCAGTTTTCCACGTATTATAGCATGTTTCCAGAAATATTACTTGAAATTGAAGAGAATGGATAAAAGCGGGACCTGGATTATCACTACAGGACCCGCTTCTCATTTTTAATATAGCATTCGGTTCGGCAACTGTTTCTCAATCATTAAATCATCAAGGCTACTGAAAGTGTACCCTTGTTTTTCAAGATCCGTCAGAATCGAGTCCAATGCTTCCGCATTATCCTTCGATACAGTATGCAGTAATAAAATCGCGCCGGGATGAATCTGCCTAAGCACTTCATCGTGTGCGAACGCGGCACCCTTTTGTTGATCAACAATCCAGTCTTTATATGCCAGTGACCAGAAGATATGGTAATACCCTTCTTTTTTTGCAATCCTCATTGTTCTCTCATTAAATACCCCTCGAGGCGGCCGTAAGTAATTCATTCCTTTTTGCCCCGTTAACTTTTCGGTTGCATTTTTTACCCGCTCAAGCTCCCTGCGTATCACATCGTCCGTCACGCTGGTCATATCTGGATGGTTCCATGAATGGTTTCCTACGATATGCCCCTCATTAGCCATACGGACAACAAGCTCAGGTGCAGTCTTTAAATAATGACCCGTGACAAAAAAAGCTCCAGGAGCACCGTGTTTCTTCAGTACATCTAAAATCTGGGCCGTATACCCATTTTCATAACCGTTATCAAACGTTAAATAAACGACTTTTTTCCTTGTATCCCCTTTATAAATGGCTTCATATTCAGGCAGCATTTCATTGAATTTTTTACCGGCATCTGCAGGTGTCCCATTTTTTCCTTTATTGAAACCCCAGTTATAGGATTCGGCAAAAGCCGGACTTGCCAAAGAGCATATCAAGCATATAAAAGCGGATAAAATCACCATTTTTTTCATTGGAATATCCCCCATATCCTTTTTTCTTATTGTTTGGAACATGGAGATTTATATGCATGATAGTTAATGTCGGATTCACTACGCCCAGGATCCAAATTTCGGGCAATGGGCCGAATTATTAAAGTATCCCCCGCAAAACCTTAATCCACGTAAAAAAAGGCCTATCCCCCGAAAAGGATTGGCCCTCCTTGCTTTGTTTATCCTTTAAATAACGCTTGTGCCGCCTTCCAAATAATGGCGATAGCGAAAATGAGAACGATTACAATTCCGACTACGTCAAGGAATGTTTCAAGACCGGAGAAAATCGTATTTGCCACAGGAAGTTTGATGAAAGCAAAACCAGATAACATGGCGATAAAGAATAAGATGTAGTTGTTCTGCATGAAAATCCCCCCTTTCTCTTCTAATGTATGTGCGACCGTTCTAAAAGATTGTACTTTTTTGAGTTAATTATCGCCTTTTTTTTCATATACATTTAGCAAGGGGGGATGAAATGCTGGAATGGGTCATCACATTAGGCTTTGTTGGTTGTCTTGGTTTAGGTGGCGGAGTGTTTATTCATTTTGTGAAAAGTGGATTGAATTTAGAGGATGCATCAAGGATCGATCCACTGCCGGAAATCGAAGAGTAAAATATGCAAAAGACGCTCAACCGTTTGGTGAGCGTCTTTTTTCCATAAAATTATTTAAATACTGGTTCTTTGAATTGTGCCAATTTTTCCAATGAAGATTGCTGAACATCTTTATGCAGGCTGTTTCCATGTGAATCCATGGTAACTACCGCAGTAAATCCTTCAACATTCAGGTGCCACATCGCTTCTGGAATACCAAATTCGGTGAAGTTAACACCTTCGACGGATTTGATGCAGTCTGCATAATATTGAGCAGCCCCGCCGATAGCATTTAGATAAACGCCGCCATGTTCACTTAGTGCCTCTAGTGTTTTGGGTCCCATTCCGCCTTTACCGATAACTGCACGGATGCCGAAGCGTTTCATGATATCGCCTTGGTATGGCTCTTCACGAATACTTGTTGTTGGTCCCGCTGCCTTCACATGCCATTTACCTTCTTCATCCTTCAGCATAACTGGACCACAATGATAGATGATTTGTCCATCCAGGTCGATTGGTGCAGGGTTTTCAGATAAATGTTTGTGGATGGCGTCACGGCCTGTATACATTCTGCCGTTAATATGAACTACGTCACCAACTTTTAATTCACGGATTTGTTCTTCCGTGATTGGTGCTTGCAAGGTGATTTCACGGGAAGCTTTAACGTCCGGTTCAGCAGCGGCTGCCACTTCTTCCTTCGCTGCTTTTTCTGCTTCTAAAGCAAAGTCGATTTTCTCGCCTTCTTGATACAACCACTCATTGATTTCACCTGTTTCAGGATTGACTTTCACTCCTAAACGGCGGAACGCCCAGCAGTTGTAAGCAACGGATACGAAAAAGCTTGCCGGAATACGGTGCATGACACCGATTTTACATCCAAGCAGCGTAGTTTCGCCGCCAAAGCCCATCGTGCCGATTCCCAATTCATTAGCTGTTTTCATGATGTATTCTTCAAGTTTGCGAAGGTCTTCATTCGGGTTCACATCTTCATTACTGCGGAAAAGTTGAGCCTTAGCCAGATCATATCCGGATGAGCGGTCCCCTCCGATACCAACGCCGATGAAGCCCGCACTGCAGCCTTGTCCTTGTGCTTGGTAGACAGAGTGAAGTACACATTTACGGATTCCGTCCAAATCACGGCCCGCTTTGCCCAATCCTTCAAGTTCCATAGGCAGGCTGTATTGAATGTTTTTATTTTCACATCCGCCGCCTTTTAAGATAAGGCGAACATCAATATAGTCTTTTTCCCATTGATCGAATTTAATGACAGGAAGACCTTCCCCAAGGTTATCCCCGCTATTTTCACCCGATATGGAGTCAACTGCGTTTGGACGAAGTTTTCCGCCTTTGGTCGCTAAAATGATCGCATTTCGGATTGCTTTTTTTATTTCAAGTTGGTTCACGCCAACTGGAGTTTTTATTTTGAAAGTCGGCAGACCAGTATCCTGACAAATCGGTGATACATTGTCGTCAGCCATTGTAATATTATTCGTGATGGTGGCCAAGCTTAATGCAGAACGAGTACCTGCATTTTCACGTTGTTTTGCACTTTTGACCGCACGACGAACATCCTTTGGAAGATTCGTTGAAGTTTCAACGATAAGACTGTACATACTTTCTTGGAATTTTTGAATATCCAAATTTCTCTTCCCCCTCTTATTTCCCCTAGATTAGATTTAATCATTTCCCTGCTTCTCTATAAATAGCGAATGATTCAACACCCGTTTTATTATACCTCTAACATAATCTTTCGAAAACAAGTAATTATTTTTCTTAATGAACAGCAATTTGGAGTGAAGGATCAAAGCGTCTTAAATAGCCCATAAAACAAATTTCATCACCAATCATTTCCAAGAAGATTTGATATTAAAAAGGGATGACGCAGGTTTCCCGTCATCCCTTCATGAATATTAACATTGAAAAAATCATACTATCGAAACAGATATTAGTCTTCCCTGGTTTTGAATTGTTCCACTTTGCCTTCCAAATCATCTATCATGCCGATTAAACGGTCTATATCTTCCAACTCCGTATTTTCCGGTTCGATATGATCAAGAACTTCCATGAACATCGTGAGGCGTTCTTTTAAGTATGTTAATTGTTCGTTTTTACCTGTAATGGATTTTCCCATGAGGCACTCTCCTTCCGTTCTTCTTTCATCGTAACGAAATCTGCTTGAAAGTGCAATGGCAAGCTATAAATGCAGCTCTCCGCCATTTGACAATTTTTGTTCCCATTGTTCATAATGGGTTAGTGCATTATTACGTAAGGAGTCTTAAATATGTCAATAATCAAGCAAGATCTTTTAACACCAATTACACCCAAGTATGATCCTTGGGAAGCATATATGGACGTTGAACAATATGGAAAACTCAGCCTCACCAACGTTGAGTTCACCACCACCACCCTTTGCAATATGCGTTGTGAGCATTGTGCCGTCGGTTACACTCTTCAGCCCAAGGACCCGGATGCCCTGCCTCTGGAATTACTGATTCAGCGCCTTGATGAGATCCCTTTGCTTCGCTCGCTCAGCATCACTGGCGGGGAACCGATGCTTTCAAGAAAACAAGTGAAGAATTATGTTTTGCCTCTATTGAAATATGCCAGGAGCCGCGGAGTAAGGACACAAATCAATTCCAATTTGACCCTTGACTTGGAACGGTATGAGGAAATCATTCCTTATTTGGATGTGCTGCACATTTCCCATAATTGGGGAACGATCGATGAATTCATTGATATCGGCTTTGCCATGATGGACCGAAAACCATCTCGGGAACAGCGAAAAAAACTATTCGATAAAATGATTGAAAATTCCCGTGCCCTGACAAAAGCTGGTGTGCTTGTATCTGCAGAAACGATGCTTAATAAACGGACATTGCCCCATCTTGAGCATATTCACAGACAGATCGTCGATGAAATGGGATGCCAAAGGCATGAAATACATCCGATGTATCCAAGCGACTTCGCTTCGGCACTTGAAACTTTATCATTGGATAAAATGCGTGAAGCGATTCATCATTTGCTTGATATCCGTGATGAAAATGTTTGGATGCTTTTCGGTACCCTTCCATTTTATCCTTGCAATAACAATAAAGAGGATATAAAGCTGCTTCAACGCCTTTATGGTTCACATAAAGTGACTGTACGGAATGACCCTGATGGACGTTCCAGGTTGAATATCAATATTTTCACCGGGGAAGTGATCGTGACCGATTTCGGGGACGCGCCTACATTAGGGAATATCCAAGACCAGCCCTTGACCGATTCCTATGACACATGGATGAATTCGAAACTTGCCAATGAATTGAACTGTCACTGCCCGGCAGTCAAATGTCTAGGCCCGAATGTTCTCGTCAAAAATGCCTACTACCCGAAGGAGGACTTCAGGATCAGGAAGTCAACCATATGAAGAAAAACTCGCCAATCCGGCGAGTTTTTCAATTTACCTTGGTTGCTGCGAGACTGTAAAACTGAAGGAAACATGGTCCTGAACCGGTATCCATGCACCGATGCCTTGTGATGTGATGTTCTTTATCGTAATGGTTCTTTTATTTCCTTTTAGGTTCAAATATACTTCCCCATATGTCACCTTGCCTTTTTCATTGACGGCGGAAGCAAAACTGGATAAGTAACCAATCCTATTTGAAGCAACATTGTATACTTGATCTTTTTTCGTACCAGCTCCAATGATCGTTTCAAAAGCCAATGGCAAATTCGTTTTTTCAGTGGCTTTTAGCAACATCATCTTTTGAACATCCTCAGCCTTAGGAATTTTTGCTGTCAGACCGCCACTCACTGCCTTCTGACTTTCCTGGACATAACGGATCCTATAGGGAACTTCACCGCCGCGATTATCATAGTAATTCGTATTGATCTTTTGGTATTCCCAGTTTGGTGCCGTTTCCGAAGACTCATAATTCAAGGCCCAATGGCCAAGGTAAATCGTCGCCCTGTATCCAAAAGCAAGCGGGGCTTTTGCAATTGCGGATTCATTCAACATTTGTATGAGTTCTGGGTTTTCAATCTTGATATCCGCCGAATCGATCAATTGTTTGGCAAGATTACTCGGCTGCAGCATCGGAAGATCCTGGGTCGGGTTCGGATACGTATTCTCCTTTGCAATATTCAGAACTGAAGGTGGGATATTCACCTTATTCGGATTTGCTTTGACTTCCGGTATATCAGCTGCAAAACTTACATTCGCCTGAATGAAGGCAATTAGGGCAATCATCATAATAATAAAAGTTCTTTTCATGCTGTCGCACTCCTTTTGAGGGGTTCAATCATAGTAAGTATAGATTTTGTTTTTAGCCAACATTCTATACATTTCATTCAGATTTCAACTTTGTAATAAATTTGTAAAGTTCAGAATATTTACTTTTCTCTTCAAATCAGTTATACTTATCTTACATTATAAAAAGGAGGCGAAATCGTTCATACCTATTAAACCTTCAGGAGGTATGCTTATCGAACAATCCATGACACCCTTTTAAAGGATGACAGAAAACGAATTCGCCTATACTTAAATCTGATGTAAAAGGATGGTGTGACACTCTAGAATATTTTCTCAACTTTTACAAAAGCATGATGAAAAATTTTGGAATAACTTATGAATGGTAATTTACTAACATAGAAATGACTCTGCTAAATCTAACCTGAGCAGAGTCATTTTTATTTTCTAATTTTATAAAAAAAAGACCCCCCACATCGGAAGGCCTCCTTCTTATAATAAGTAAAATCCAATTCCCATAATGAAGTAAGCGGCCAATAAGGTAAGGCCTTCAAACCAGTTCGTTTCGCCGTCATTAGAAATCATGATCACCAGAAAGACTGCTGTAACCATTGATATCAGTTCAGGCATTGTGAAAACAAGCGGCATACTCGTTGGATACATTAACGAAATCAATACGAGTACTGGAGCAACGAACATCGCTACTTGAAGCGTGGATCCAACGGCAATCTCCACAGCGACATCCATTTTATTTTTATAGGCCATTATGACGGCGGAAGCATGCTCTGCCGCGTTACCGACGATCGCTACGATAATGACACCGATGAATAACTCCGACCATCCGAAGGCTTCCCCCACCTCGCTGAACGTATGAACAAGTTTTTCCGAGACGTAAGCAACAGCCAATGTAGCGGCAGCAAGTATGATAATTGCCTTTTTCCTGCTCCACTCCGGTACTTCCTCTTCATGTTCCTCAAGTTTCTCTGTATGCTGATATACCCCGCGGTGAGTAACCAATTTAAAGAATAATGCAGCAAGATATAATAAGATCAATATAATGGAAATTCCGACGCTTAACGACATCGTACTTGATTCACCCATGTTTTGTGTGAATACTTCCGGTATGACGAAGGCAACAATCACTGCAAAAATCAATAGACCTGCATTATGCCTCGCATCGAATACATTAAACTTCTGCCGTTTGTATTTAGTCCCTCCGACAAAAAATGAAAGTCCTGCCACCAACAATAAATTTCCTAGAACGGAACCAGTCAAAGACGCCAGCACGACTCCCACTAGCCCCGCCTTCAATGAAAAGATGGATATGATCAATTCCACTGCATTACCAAAGGTTGCATTCAAGAGACCGCCAATCCTTGGTCCCATAACGATCGCTAAGCTTTCAGTTGCCCGGCCCATGAAGCCTGCAAGCGCCACGATTGTTAAGCAATATACTATGAACATGATTACACTCGGCCAATGCAATAATGACCCAATGACAGATAAAGGCACGCCTAACAGGACAAGCCCCAAAAATATTTTATTCACGATACTTCTCCTCACAATCCTATAGTTCTTTTTATGTAACAAAAACTATCATACATAATCTTCGGGTGATGACAAAGGAAAATTTTATCATCGCCTCTCTTCTTGACAATATTTACCCAAATTTCTATTGCTTAATCCTCTTCCTAAGATGTAACATCAAGAAGGTATACATTTCTTAGGAGACATGATTTTATGAATAATAAATTGCTTTTAAGCGTTTTAATCTTAATTGTCGGCATATCCGGGTTTTCTCAAGGGATGCTTCTGCCGATCATTGCCATCATTTTTGAAAATGAAGGAATTAGCTCATCCCTAAACGGGTTTCATGCAGCCTCCCTTTATATTGGAATTCTATTGATTTCTCCTTTTATGGAAGCCCCACTACGTAAATACGGCTTTAAGCCATTGATCTTATTTGGCGGGATAACGGTCATTGTATCACTTGCCTTATTTCCTGTCTGGAAATCATTCTGGTTTTGGTTCGTACTGCGTTTCTTCATCGGTATCGGCGATCATACGCTTCACTTTGCTACACAGACATGGATCACAGCCATTTCACCAATAGCGAAGCGAGGAAGGAATCTTGCCATTTATGGACTTTTCTTCAGTCTTGGCTTCATGGTTGGCCCGTTGATGACGAAGCTTCTCGAGATTGATCAGTCTTTGCCTTTCATCATCACATCCATACTTAGCCTACTGGCTTGGTCCACTGTTTTCCTTATTAGAAATGAGCTTCCTGAACAGGATGATTCTGAAAGCACCTCATTCCTTGGCACACTCAAAAGGTTTACGAAAGTTAGCCGCATAGCCTGGGTCGCTTTTTTACTTCCGTTTACATTTGGCGTGCTTGAAGCCTCATTGAATAGTAATTTTCCTGTATTCGCCCTGCGCTCCGGAATCGATTTAACCGCTGTTTCCATCATCATACCGGCATTTTCTGCTGGGACCTTGCTTACCCAGATTCCCTTGGGGATGGTCAGTGACCGTTTTGGACGGAGAAAGACCTTGCTGACCATTCTTATATCGGGGTTTGCCATATTCACGTTGGCAGGGATTTATTCCCATTCAGTACTTGGCCTATTCATCTGCTTTATGTTTGGCGGAATGATGGTTGGTTCGACTTTCTCGCTGGGAATCAGTTATATGGCAGATCTTTTACCTAGAAACCTATTGCCTGCCGGGAATTTATTATGCAGTATATTCTTTAGTCTCGGCAGCATCGGCGGTCCATTCTTTGGCGGCCTGGTTATAGAACACATTGATGGAGGGAATTTTTTCTATATGATCAGCATCATGCTTTTCCTTGTCTTCATATCATTGGCCTTGTTTAAGGAAAAAATGCCTGCTTCAGTTATGTAGTATAGTTTTTATCTGGACTGCTACTTTTATTATTCAATTTGAACGGTATGATCCATAGACTTAATATTGGTTAGGAAATACTTTATATTTTTTACTAGATTAGAATCATTCTTCTTTATTTTTGAATAGGATATGTGGTACTATAATAATAACAAAAGGGACATCACATTTATAAACCATTGAAAACATTGCTGTCATCGCAATTACGGTGGCAGCTTTCATATTTTATCCAGAGAAATGACGTTGATTATCTTTCTCAATTATATATAACATAAATGATAATCCATATCATTTACACAAAATAGAGAAGAATGTGGGAGGGAGTCTTATGACTACAGATACTAAACATTTAACCCAACCGGCTGCATGTAAAACCACTTGGTTGGAAAAAGCCAAACCTCATCTAGAACTTATTGCTGCATTATTCAGCGGTTTACTTATAGTATTGGGCTGGGCCCTTTCAAAGAACGGAATGGAAACCACTTCCATAGTCATATACTTGGCCTCTTTCTTGATTGGCGGATATGCCAAGGCGAAAGAAGGCATAGAAGATACGATTGCCGACCGGGAACTGAATGTTGAGATGCTGATGATTTTTGCGGCAATCGGTTCTGCCGTCATCGGATACTGGACGGAAGGTGCCATATTGATTTTCATCTTCGCTTTAAGCGGTGCCCTTGAAACATACACGATGAATAAAAGCCATAAAGAAATTTCGGCACTAATGGACTTACAGCCCGAAGAAGCACTGCGCATCACGAACGGATATGAAGAAACCGTATCCGTTTCACAGCTGCATGTCGGGGACTTGATTTTAGTGAAACCAGGAGAGAGAGTTCCTTCAGATGGAAAAATCACGGACGGCCGTACCAATATCGATGAAGCCGCCATCACTGGCGAATCCATACCAGTCAGTAAATCTTTGGATGATGTAGTCTTTGCGGGAACGGTTAATCTCCGCGGTACGATTACTGTGGAAATCACCAAACCGGCAAGTGAAACATTATTTCAAAAAATAATCACTCTCGTTCAATCCGCACAAAGTGAAAAGTCCCCTTCCCAGCTGTTCATTGAACGGTTCGAAGGGACTTATGTAAAAGTGGTATTGACGGTTGTCGCCCTAATGATGTTCGTACCCCATTTCCTATTAGGCTGGAGCTGGACCGAGACATTCTACAGAGCGATGATCCTGCTCGTTGTCGCTTCTCCATGTGCCCTTGTGGCTTCTATCATGCCAGCTACACTTTCTGCCATTTCAAATGGAGCCCGACATGGCATTTTATTTAAAGGGGGCATCCATCTTGAGAATTTAGGTAATCTGCAGGCAATCGCTTTAGATAAAACCGGTACATTGACAAAAGGAAAACCAGAAGTAACGGATGTCATAATCCGTGAAGATTTAAACGAAGATGATTTCTTATTTCATATTGCATCTGTTGAAAATTATTCGAATCACCCTTTGGCTACATCGATCGTTCGTTATGCCAAATCGAAATTGCAAAAGGATATCATTAAACCGGATAACATGGAAGATATCTCAGGTAATGGGGTTCAAGCCTATATCAATGGCGTGCTTTGGCAAGTCGGAAAGGCTGATTTCGTCGGTCGCAGTGAAGCGGAACGATTCCAAAACGGCATTGCTCTGACATTGGCTGAACAAGGCAAGACAATCGTTTATGCAAAAGATGATCAAGGAATTGCAGGAATACTCACTTTGAAAGATGTCGTGCGTGAAGAAACCGTTACAGCCATCAAAGCCTTGAAAAATGAGGGCATCCATACCGTCATGCTTACTGGGGATGGGGAAAAAACGGCTAAAGCGATCGCTTCGGAGAGTCATATTGATGCATATATTGCCGAATGCCTGCCTGAAACCAAAGTGACTGAAGTGAAAAAACTGAAAGAACATTTTGGCACTGTAGCGATGGTTGGGGATGGCATAAATGATGCACCTGCACTTGCAACAGCGTCTGTTGGAATTGCCATGGGGGAAGGCACGGATGTTGCCTTGGAGACGGCAGATGTCGTTCTGATGAAGAATGACCTGCCCCGCATTGCGGAAGCAGTCAAATTATCCAAGAAGATGAATCGGATCATCAAACAAAACGTCATCTTTTCAATTTCAGTCATCATGATCCTGATAGCATCCAATTTCCTTCAATTTCTGGACCTTCCATACGGCGTGATCGGCCATGAAGGAAGCACCATTCTCGTTATACTGAACAGCTTAAGACTTTTGAGAAACTAATCATGAAAAAGGAGCCCTCGAGGGCTCCCTTTTTTATGATCTTTTCATTTAGTGGTATCCGTTCTTACCGTTTGCAGAACCTGATGTTTTATGGTTCGAACCTTTATTTTTTCCTTTTTGCTTTGTGCTGCCATCCTTTTTACTCATGAAAGAACTCCTCCTCTACAAAAGTTTTCATTTCTTGAATAGTATCCGCAGCATGATAGTCCGCTATTACGGGAACTCCAGGAAGCTCAACCACATTCCGGTTTTTCCTTTTCACTAATGAGCGCATTTATTTCCCCGCCCATTATGATTATGAGCCCCGACAAATAAAACCAGACCATTAATACGATTATTCCTCCAAGACTTCCATATGTTGCGGAATAATTAGCGAAGTTCTCCACATAAAATGAAAACAAAAAGGAAGCGAGACTCCATCCTGCCGTTGCAAAGATAGCACCAGGCAGTACGGTTATGCACTTCAGCTTTATGTTGGGCGCAATCCAATAGAGAATGGTGAACACAATTAAAAATACAAGCGTACTGATCACCCAGCGAAGTTGGTTCCAAATCGTAAGAAATTCATCGGATTGTCCAATTTCGGCAAATAAAAACACTCCGATTTGTTTTCCGAATACCGGAAGCAATAAAACGACAATAAAAACAAAAATCATCGCTAAAGTGAGAAGAATCGACATTCCCCGGGAAATAAAGAAAGTTCGACTTTCTTTTACACCGTATGCATGATTAAATGCTTTTATGATTGCATTCATCCCATTCGATGCCGACCATATCGTTCCAATGACACCAAACGACAATAAAGTCCCATTCGCTTCCATCACTTCCGATAGGTTAGCCTCAATGATTTCCATCGAATCTTCAGGCGCATATGTACGGACGGTATTTAATATATCTTCTTGGGAAAATGGCAGATAGGCCAATAAAGTGAATAAAAAAATAAGTAACGGAAACAGGGATAGTAAAAAGAAATAAGACAGCTGTGCGGCAAGACCAGACACATCATCGACCTGTAACCGTTTTATGAAAGTCTTGAAGAATGAGCCTTTCAGCCATTCTTTTTTATTGGCCATACCTCCACCCCATTTTCTAATTTAAGGAAATCCGTTCATGGTTACCTGAAGTTGGCTCTTCTTCCTCCGCAGCAAAAACTTCCTTCGTCTCCATCACCACTTGGGCAACTTGCGAAGGAATATCTTTCATTTCCTCCACCTTTTGGGAAATGAAGGAGACATCGTCAGAAATTTTTTCAACAGTGGAACGGACCTTAGATGATGTTTCACGTACTTGTGTAAGCACCCCATTGGGGTTCTTTATGAATTCTTTCATATTACCCATGCAGCTTTTACTGTTTTCCAATACAGAATGACGCGTATCCTTATCAAAAAGGCTTATCGCTGCCCCAGCCAACGCCCCAATAAAGACCGCTTGCATAAATTTGCTTTTCTTGGCACACCTATATTCTTCACGAATGTTGCTCATATATTCTCCTCCTCGTCATATATTAGTTGATGTATATTGGTAGCTATCTCCATTATACAATGTTTAAATATTTTTTTTCCTATCTTTTCCCAAACTCTCTCACTTTAAAACGTGGAGATGACCAAGTGTATCGGGAATCAAGCTTCGTTTTCCACCCGAATATTCATTGACTTCTCAGGGTAATCATGCAAAGATGAAAATAATTTAGGAACGTATGAAAGGATGAGGGAAATGGATTTAACGCAAAATACAGCCGAAAGTGTCGATTTTATGATTGAAGCAATCAAGGATAAATTAAAAGTCATGAACTTCGGTGCAATCAAATCGAGCCATTTTGATATCGAGATGTACGAAGAACTGCACGATATTTATACTATGGTGATGAAAAAAACGAATTTCAGTGTTCGTGAAATGGAAGCCATCGCTGAAGAACTTGGAAGACTGCGTAATAAGTAACATTCAAATCCTCCCATACCGGTGAGGATTTTTTTCATTTTTTAAAAAGTTCTGCTACATTTAATATAGAAAATGAAAAACCGACAGGAGTTGTAAGCATGGTAGAAAGAAGAACGCCCATCAGTATTCCAGAAGCAGTGGAAAAAGTGATGAAGCATAAATTAACAGGACATATGGAACTGATCCCCCTCGAGGATAGCCATGACCGTTTTTTGGCTCAAGATATTGTGGCTACAAATGATGTTCCGCATTTTAACCGCTCTCCATATGATGGATTCGCCCTTAGATCCAAGGATACGGCCGAAGGTTCCATTAATAACCCTCTCGAGTTCGAAGTGGTTGAAGAGTTGGCTGCGGGTATGGTATCGAATATTCCTGTTCAAAAAAATCAAGTGGCAAGAATCATGACTGGAGCTCAAATGCCAGCTGAGTGTGATGCCGTAATCATGCTCGAGCTTACGAAGGAATTCGAAAAGGACGGAAAGAAGTACATATCATTTAAACGCTCGCTCAAGGAAGGCGAAAACGTTTCTTTTCAAGGTGAAGATGCAAAAAAAGGCGATGTTCTTGTGAAAAAAGGAACAGTGATCAATCCAGGGATCATCGGATTGCTGGCAACATTCGGTTATTACGAAGTGCCAGTGGCCACTAAACCTGTCGTCGGATTATTCGCTACGGGGTCTGAACTTCTTGATGTTAATGAACCGTTGCAGCCCGGCAAAATTCGCAACAGCAATTCACATGCCATCTCCGCCCAAATTAGGAGGGCCGGAGGAGAAGTCCGTTTCTATGGAAAGCTTAAGGACGAATTCGAATTAAGCTACGATGCCATTTCCACTGCCTTGGAGGAAGTGGATCTGCTCATTACGACAGGAGGGGTTTCTGTCGGTGATTTTGATCTTCTCCCGGATATTTATCAAAAAATGGGCGCTGATGTCTTATTCAATAAAGTGGCCATGCGCCCCGGCAGCGTGACGACCGTAGCCGTATATAATAACAAATTTTTATTCGGTTTATCCGGCAACCCATCCGCCAGTTATGTCGGCTTTGAACTATTTGCTAGACCGATCATCCGCACCATGCTGTTTTCGGAGCATCCGCATTTACGAAAAGAGTCGGCACAATTGGCAGAAGACTTCTTAAAACCCAATCCATTTTCACGTCTGCTTAGGACCCGATTATTTTACGAGTCCGGTCAGTTGAAGGTAATTCCTAGCGGTGTGGATAAGTCCAATATTACAACAAGCTTGGCAGGTGCCAATTCACTGACAGTCTTACCTGGGGGGACACGTGGTTTCCAAACTGGAGATTTTGTGGACATCCTGCTTCTCGATGACCAAGAAGGATGCCACTGGCCTTGGTAAAACCTTTTATTTTCCAGGTCGTTGGCTATCAAAATAGAGGAAAAACGACCTTCATAACGAATATAATCCAACAGCTTCGCGAAGCAAAGTTAGAGACAGCCGTTTTAAAACATCATGGACATGGCGGAAAGCCAGCTGTCACAGGCACAAAGGATTCCAATAAACACTTTCATGCAGGCGCGGCCGCATCACTTGTTGAAGGAGATGGTACAATCGAGCTGCTCGGCAATTTCAAGGGGAAAGCCCCTATCACTGAGCTGATTCAATTACTGTGTCTATTTCTCCCTGATGTGATTTTAATTGAAGGTTATAAGCAAGAGGACTTTCCTAAGGTGATTTTAATCAAAGAAGAAAGTGACCTCCTTTTATTGGAGCGGCTTACTAATGTCAAAGCAGCTGTGGCTTGGCCCGAATGTCTGGAACGAACCAGGAATCATGCTTCAGTACCCGTCTTCCCTTTGGATTCGGATCAATTCATTACATGGTTTTTAGAACAAATATGAAGGAGGGCACAATGTTCATACAATTCCCCATAGAAAAACGCCGCAAGATGATTGAAAGCATCCAAGAATATGTGTATCAGGAACATGGCAAGGAAATCGGTGAAATTGCTGCTGAAAATCATTTGCAGTTCATTTTCGAAAATATTGCTCCCTTTATTTATAATGAAGGTATCAAAGATGCTAAAAAAGTAATTGAGGACAGATTAGGAAATATAGAAGAAGATTTGTATTCATTGGAACGTCCAATTGAGTAAAATGAAAAAACAGCATCATGATCGATGCTGTTTTTTCATTTTAATTGATCGATGTAATTTCAGATCATTTTATGAAACATCGAAATCCTTCTCTTTCCACTTCAATTCGAAGTATGGGGTTCATAAAACCTAGCATTTTTAAAATGAGAATAATGATTTAAAAATAGCCAGGACAGTAATTACGCCCATAATTGTGACAAAAACATTGCTCATTTTCCCCTTGTATTTAGCTAACACAGGAACTTTACGGATCGTATACATCGGTAGTAATAAGAGAATTACAGCACCAGTTGGCCCAAACCTCCTAAATTCAAATAGTTAAATGCCGTTTTTCTTATGCTAGCAATTGAAACTCTAGCTACAACAGAGATAAAAGAATGCATGATCGTAAAAATCTACTTGCTTTCCCCCTTCTAAATTAAATTATAATCCTGTTAAATTGATAAGAAAAAGATATTTATGTTATTGTGCCAATAAGAATTACTTATATCATGAAATTAGGTGGTCATTGAATGTATGGAGCTTAGACAGTTAGCTTACTTTGTCGAAGTGGCAAGGCTAAATAATTTTACAAAAGCAGCCGGACGGCTAAGAATAGCTCAACCCGCGCTTTCTCAGCAGATAAGAAAATTGGAACAAGAACTCGGCATTAAGCTCTTTAAGCGAACAGGAAGGGGGGTAACACTAACTTGGGCAGGGGAACAATTCTTAATTGGTGCTGAAAAGACCCTAGCAGAGGCACAAATGGCGAAAGACTCTGTTAAGGGGTTTATTAGCTCCCCGCACGGCAAAGTTATGGTAGGAGCGTTAGAGTCCATGGTACAAACTAGATTGCCGAGCTTGCTGACATCATTTAGTAAGAAGTACCCCGGTATAAAAGTATTTATAAGGGAGAATACAACTGAACCATTGTTGGAAGCTCTTAAAAAGGGAGAATTAGATCTCGCCCTGGCTCATTCGGAAGTTATTTACTCATCAAATATAGATCTAATTCCACCAAAGGGGCTTCGCGCAAAACCTCTATGTGAAGATGAACTTGTGCTGATCATCGCCAAAAGACATCCACTGGAGAAGCGAAAGAAAATTTCCATCAAAGAACTTAGGGAAGAATCATTCGTATCTTTTAAAGAGGGATCTGGAATACGTTCCCAACTACTTGCGACGTGCAATAGAGAAGGTTTCGAGCCACTTATTGCCTACGAGTGTGCCTCTCCACGGACATTGGTAGCAGAGGGACTAGGCGTATCAGTCCTCCCGCGTTTAATGACGGAGTCTCCAGGTCCATCAATATCCATTTTACCCTTGGATCCACCACTATCCCGTTGGGTATCTGTATTTTATTTTGAAGGACGTTATCTCTCACCGTGCGCTAATGCTTTATTGCAGTTTGTGGAAAGATACCTTATTTCCGAAAACGAATTCTAGAATACTTGAAGTTATTTTTAAGGTTTTCTTCACGAACAATCCAATCACTAAAGCGACTGCCTGTCAAAAATTAATAAGTTACTTCTTTTGGTCATCAAAGCATTTGCGAGAAATTAATGACTCTTCATCTATCTCAATGTCATGCGGGTAACTTAATAATTTTTATAAGCTTAGTTGCCTTAGGCATCTCGCTAGATAATTCTGCATTGGTATAAAGGCTTTTCATCCGCTTATCTAGATTAAATGATAAGCCTGGAGCATTCATTAAGGATGTTAAAGAAAACTTGGTCATACAGACATTCAAACAACAATGAATATCTTCTCACGTGTCATATACTGTGAGAGAAAAAGTAGCAAATTCATTTCAAAGTTATATGGATTTTGAGGAAGGGGATTCAAGGGGTATTCATACGGTTTTTTTGTATAAATTACAACCCTTCCTCGGTAATCCGAGAAAGGGCTGTAAACATTGATTTATAGATATTAACGTTTTGGGAAATAAGGTGCACGACGAGCGCCTTCATGTTCATTGTTCAGTCAAAATAAGCGGACCGTTTTTCGTAATGGCAATCGTATGCTCATATTGAGCCGAGTATTTCCCATCTGCAGTGGATGCCGTCCATCCATTCGGATCCCGCCTTGCTTTATATGTACCTACGTTTACCATTGGCTCGATGGTGAATACCATGCCTTCCTTAAGACGCGGACCTTTATTCGGCAGTCCATAATGCGGAACCTGCGGCTCTTCATGAATGACGTTTCCTATCCCGTGTCCGATGAAATCACGAACGACAGAGAAGCCTTCCGCTTCGACATATGTTTGTATGGCATGGCCTATATCTCCAATCCGATTGCCTTCCACACATACTTCAATCGCCTTATATAAAGATTCCTTCGTCACATTCACTAAATGTTCGGTTTCCTTTGAAACCTTACCGACCGTATACGTCCAGGCAGAGTCAGCAAGGGCCCCGTTATAATTGACGACCATATCAATCGTTACGATATCCCCGTTTTTCAATGGGTTCTTACGAGGGAAACCATGACAAATTTCTTCATTAATGCTGGCACATGTCGCATACTCATACCCTTTGTAACCCTTTTGTTCCGGCTTCGCACCATGTTTTTTTAAGAATCCTTCAACAAATTCTTCAATTTCCCATGTTGTCACCCCAGGAACAATCAACTTTGCAATCTCCCTATGACAGGCTGCCAAAATTTTACCCGATTCATGCATCGCTTGAATTTCACGTGCGGATTTTAATACGATCAATCATGACACTTCCTTTTTAATTCGTCTCTCCTTTTATTTTACTGCAAAGATTGAAGTATATGAATCCTTTAAAATGAAAAATCCCGGCATGTGCCGGGATTTCTCATTATTTCAATAGATTGAGCGATTCACGGTTAAATGCCGGAAGGTCTTCAGGTGTCCTGCTGGTTACAAGCTGGTCGCCGCAAACCACAACCTCTTTGTCCAAATATGTGGCACCTGCATACTCCATATCGACTTTAATGGATGTATATCCTGTTGCACGGCGTCCTTCAAGTGCTTTGGCCGTAATCAGCAACTGCGGTCCATGGCAGATTGCAAATACTGGTTTTTTATCATCCATGAACGATTTGGCGAAAGATACGAAGCGTTCGTCAGCACGCAGTTGATCAGGGGAAAACCCGCCGGGGATGAATAATGCATCGAAATTTTCCGGTTTCACCGAGTCGATGCTTTCATCAATCTCGACTTCTACCTCCCCTTGTTTCCCTTTGACAGTTTTCCCTTTTACCATTTCAATCGTCGTTACCGTATGGCCGGCTTCTTCAAATGCTTTGGCCGGTTCACTATACTCCGAGTCCTCAAACATATTCGTTATAACACATGCGATATTTTTACCCATAATCATTCATCTCCTCAATTTTTGATCGAATGAACCTACTTTGCACATTATTTATGTTCCCTCTGCCACCATAAATAAAACACATAATTCATGTTGTCCCTTTTGTTTATGAGTAATATACCGCTATATTTCCGCCAACCCTTCGGCGGTCGCTGTCCACCTTTTTTAATATCGGAAAAAAAGATAATGGCAAACTTTTGATCAATGTTTAGGATACCGGCCAACAACGTGTATCGCATTGATGATTCTTTTATTGATCCATTTCCTGTTTTCTTCTGTATTCAAATTCCCAAACATCCTTTTACGCCCTTCTTCCGTGGTTACATAGTAATTAGGCAGGTTATTCAATGATAATGTAATAATGTCATTTTTACATTTCCGGCACGAACAAAATGTTTGGTATTCCATTCCTGACATTAATAACTGAACCCATGTCACAACGATTTCTTCCATCACGTTTGTATATTCTCTTTCCATATCTTCTCCTTCAAAAAGAAAAAACCGTCCATTCCTGACAGGTTTTCACTCATTTATCGCTGTCCGTGGAACAATTAGGATTTCAACCCTCCGGTTTTTCGCCCTTCCTTTTTTTGTTTCATTAGAAGCAACCGGCTTGAATTCCCCATGTCCTTTAGCACTGAACATTTCGGGATCCAGCTCTTTATTTTCCAGAAGAAGTTTCATAAAATTCACGGATCGCATCACGCTCAGATCCCAGTTGGATTCATATTGGTAATTTTTAATCGGAATATTATCGGTATGTCCGCTTACGATAATGTTTCTTGGTAAGTCCATGACCAGTAAATCAGAGATTTCCTTAGCGATTTTTCGGTTTTCACGTCTCACCTCAGCAACCCCCGATTCGAACAGCACGTTTTCCCTGATTGAAATCAACATCCCTTCATCCGTAAGATTCGTTCCCAATTTATCCGTTAAATCATTCTTTTGGATGTAGGCATTTACACGCTCCTGAACTTCCATAAGTTCTTCCTGTTCGCTTTTCCCAAGCTTTTCAAGTTCTTCTGCGCCTGTTCTTTGTTCCGGTGACGTCGGCTCATTGCTGGGGGAATCACTTGGGAACTCCATAAAACCCGTTCCGCTTGTAAAAACCTGGTTAAATACATTGGACAGCTGCTGGAACCTTATTGCATCAACCGAACTTGACGCGAACAGGACGATAAAAAGCGCGAGAAGCAATGTTAAGATATCGGCGTAGGGGACCAGCCATGACTCATCTATATGCTCCTCATGCCTTTGTTTCTTTTTGCGCCTAGCCATCTTCTCTCACATCGCCTTCCAACCACTTCTTACGCTCTCCAGCAGGCAAATAGGATGTTAATTTCTGTTCAATCGTTCTTGGAGCTTCCCCTTCGATGATCGATAAAATACCTTCGATCATCATTTCTTTGATTCGGACTTCCTGCTGCGATTTCCGTTTGAGCTTATTTGCAAATGGATGCCATAACACATACCCCGTGTAAATCCCCATCAAGGTTGCAACGAATGCGGCAGATATGGCATGTCCCAATGCCTCTGTGTCAGCCATATTCCCCAATGCGGCAATAAGTCCGATTACCGCACCCAATACGCCAAGCGTCGGTGCATATGTACCGGCTTGACTGAAAATCGCTGCCGCGCTTAAATGACGTTCTTCCATCGCGTCTATTTCCTCTGCTAAAATATCACGAATATAATCGGCACTCTGACCTTCCACTGCTAGATTCAATCCATTTTTCAGAAAGGTATTATCCATTTGATCCGAAATGCTTTCCAATGCCAATAAGCCTTCTTTCCTGGCAATGACCGCCCATTCCGAGAAGGTCTTTATTAACTCTTCAGGCTTTGTCAATTTTTGTTCAAAGAATAAAATCTTGAATATTTTTGGTAGTCTTTTTAATTCCGACAAAGGGAAAGCCGTTACGACAGCAGCTATCGTCCCTACAATAATGATCAAAATAGCCGCAGGGTTAATCAACGCCGTTACACTTACGCCTTTCAACACCATTCCGACTAAGATGGCCACAATACCAAGAACTACGCCCAAAACTGATGTTATATCCATAATACTCACCCATTCATTTAAAGTCTCGTCTTCTCCTTATATCGGATGAAGTTCAAAAAAAGTGAGGATTATTTTACTATTCGAATTCAATTTTCATTAAATCATCACAAAATCCACCAGATTCGGCACCTACATGAGCTTATTCAACAGCACAATCCATTGTTCGGGTACAATATCCTTCCGAAGATTGAATTTCAAGCATATTCCGTTCGTACTTTTCTCCCATAATGTATGGGAATATTCGCATTAACTCGGAATTTTGGCGGTTTACTCGCGAGTTTCAGCGGTTTATTCGTGAATCCCGCATAACGCCTGATTTGTTCTTTTCACTCTTCAGTACTTCCGAAAAGAAAAAGGACAAAGCCTTTCAGCTTTGTCCCTGTTCCTGTTTTCCCTGGCTTCTTCCGACCAGCCATTTTATGATGGGTGACAGGAAAAATAAAATGAATAGAATCCTGAATAAATGAAAGCTTGTTACAACGGATAAATCCACATGCACTGACATGGCTGTGACTGCCATTTCGGCGACGCCGCCTGGCGCCATGCTCAAAAATAATTCGTTCGCCTGTAAAGATAGGATCGGGGCAAACTGAATGGAAAGATAATAGCAAAATCCAATCAATAGGACATTACTGACGAATACGGCCCCGAACATCTTTCTGAAAAGTCGGGGATTATCAACCTTCAGTGTGTAGCCTAAATGAGCGCCGATCAACAATTGCGACAAGTTCAACCAAAAGTCAGGAATCTGCTGGGCACCTGGTCCTGCCAAATTGAATAGTGCTGCGGCCATGAGGGGTCCTAGCAAAAAAGGCAGCGGAAATTTCGCTTTCTTTGTGATGAAGATGAATAATAACAGGGTTATCAACATCATGATGGCTAATTTCCCATCATATTCAAATAAGAAAAAAGGTCGCTCCGTTACGGACGTTACCACACCTGATTCAACTGACATTACATGAGTCACGATCCAAGGAACAATGGATATCACCAGGATGACCCGCAGTGTTTGCATGAAACCTACAACCGTTTCATCACTATCCTTCATTTCCTCACTTAAGACGACCATCTGGGAAAGACCTCCCGGAAAACTGCCAAGCATGGATGTGCCCAAGGATAAGTTCATTCGTCTTCCGACAAACCAGCCAGTCAACACTGTAAATGAAATGATTGCGATTGTCGTAAAAAGCATTACAGGCAGATATTCGATCATCTCATTTAACGATTGTTTCGTGAATGAACTGCCCAGTTGCAAACCTAGAATGACCAATCCAGTACTTCTAAAGTTTTTAGACCAAAACAAATACTTCCTTAATTTCACTTTCGCGATCATCACGACAAATAATGGCCCAAGCATCCATGGCAGGTAAATTCCAAGGCTATCAAACGCATAACCACCCAGGAAGGCTAGAAAAGCTGTAAAGATGACTCTAAAACTCTTACTCTCGTATAAATTTGCACTCACAAAATTACCTTCTTTATCTAAGCGGATTTTCATCTTTATCTTAACATAAAATATACTGATTCAAAGCAGCCATCCACGCTTGTTTTCGACTGAGGCGAGGAGCGGCAGTGTGAAATATACTATAACACTGGACATTTTTGTCGTTATCCGCCCTCTTGCCATCGCCAATGCATTTTTATATTTCATCATGTTTTCGCTCTATGAAAAGAAACGGCATGGCAATTCCACCATTTACTAGATTTCCCACCCCCACAAACCCGCAATAAAAGGTAGAATGAGTATATAGGGGGTCAAACTCTTATGGAGGGGTGACTAAATGTTATCAAATACAGAAATAGGCATTGACTTAGGGACTGCAAATACGCTAGTTTACAGTAAAAATAAAGGAATCGTATTTAATGAGCCATCTGTGGTGGCCATTGATATAGAGACTAATAAAGTATTGGCAGTCGGTGTGGATGCAAAAAACATGATCGGGAAAACTCCCGGAAATATCGTGGCAATCCGTCCGCTTAAGGATGGTGTCATTGCGGATTTTAATGTAACCGCGCAAATGCTTCGGGAAATCATGAAAAAAGCAAGTAAGGCCCTAGGTTTATCGATTCGCAAACCTAGTGTAGTGGTCTGTACACCATCAGGTTCCACATCAGTTGAGAGAAGGGCCATTCAGGATGCAGTTAAAAGCTGCGGAGCGAAACAGGTCCACCTTATCGAGGAACCAGTAGCAGCAGCAATAGGTGCAGGCCTGCCTGTCGAAGAGCCCGTTGCCAATGTCATCGTTGATATCGGCGGCGGAACGACTGAGGTCGCAATCATCTCTTATGGCGGCGTCGTTTCTTGCAATTCAATCAGAATTGGCGGAGATCAATTGGATGAAGATATCAGCCAATATGTCAGGAAAAAACATAATGTGCTGATTGGTGAAAGAACAGCCGAGGAAATAAAAAAAGAAATCGGCTACGCACTTGTTGAACATTCCGTGATCAGCATGGAAGTCAGGGGCCGCGATCTTGTAACGGGTCTCCCGAAGCCGATTACAATATCATCCACTGACGTCCAGGAAGCCATTCAGGAATCGCTTCTTCATATACTGGAAGCAATCAGGGCCACTTTGGAAGATTGTCCTCCTGAATTGAGCGGGGATATCGTCGATCAAGGTGTCATCTTATCCGGCGGGGGTGCACTTCTCAACGGGATACAAGATTGGCTGACGAATGAAATTGTCGTCCCAGTCCAACTTGCAGATAACCCGCTTGAATCAGTTGCCATCGGAACCGGGCTTTCACTTGAAGTCATTCACAAACTACAAAAAGCCGTGTACTAAAAAGATGAGGAAACCCCAACTTGGGGTTTCTTTTTTTTTCATTCCAGGCTGATATTCCCGTTGATGCAAACAGCATTCTCCACATAATTATCTGAAATAATTTACCTCGGTTGAGCAGAGAATAAGGAAAATGATTTTTTACGTTCGACAGCATGCATTACTGTTTGGATAGAAATCCCCTACAGGACTAAATGCATGCAATGTTACATAACTTGTGTTATAATATAATTATGTTACATTAGCAAGAGGAGAAGATTTATGGAATATGTAGAAGCCTTTAAGGATATCAATCAAATCAGCAAAATAAAAACATACCTGCGCGCTCACTCCAGTCGGGATTATTTATTGTTTGTACTCGGCATCAATACAGGTATGAAGATAAATGAAATGCTTGAAATCACCGTGGCCAGCGTTCTGGATGAAACAGGAAAAATCAAGGAGTTCTATGAACAACGGACGGAAAATGACGAAGTCAATCTCATTTATTTGAACTTGAAAGTCCGTACCGCGTTACAAGAATACCTTAAAGGCTCTAAGGTTATCGAAGGTCAATTTTTATTTCTTTCCCCTAAGACAAAAAAGCCGATAACACGTCAGCAGGCGCACCGAATCATCCATGATGCTGTGGAAGGTGCAGGGCTGACAGGCAAATTCGGAGCAAGTTCGATGCGTAAAACTTTTGGCTACCATGCCTATAAACAAGGAGTTTCACTGGCCTTGATACAGAAGCATTACCATCATTCCAGTCCATCGGAGACATTAAAATACATCGGCATATCCAAGGAGAAGAAATTCAAGACGAATATTGACGTTAACTTATGAACATCCTGCTATCTTCCATTAACTTCAACCAACATTTTAAGGAGGAATTCCAGTGAGAATTAGAGAAAGCGAACTTCCTGGTATTGGCCAAAAATTCGAAATCATAACCAGAAATGATGAAAAGTTAGTAATCGTCATTCACGATGACGGCCGTCGGGAATTATACCATTTTGATAATGAACATGAGGACGTCATATCGAGCATCACCCTTAACGATCAGGAATCCCGGCAAATGGCCTCCATCATTGGCGGCATGGTTTATAAACCACAAGCACTTGAAACAATTGAAATGTCATTGGGTGACTTGGTGATTGAATGGTTCAAAGTCGAACCAGGTTCAAAAGCAATCAATCAAACGATCGGTTCGATTGATATCAGGAGCAATTATAACGTGACCGTCATCGCCCATTCTAAAAAAGGAAAAAAACAAATGAATAATCCTGGTCCTGACTCCATCATCGAAACAGGCGACACTCTTGTGATATCCGGTGAAAGAAAAGATATCCGTAACCTGACAAGAGAGTTATTGACCGACGAAAGGAGTGACTAAGCTCATATGGACCATTTAGTCTTTGAAGTGGGTACTGCCCTACTTCTAGTGGCATTAGCCGCTCTCGTAGCAGGTAAATTCAAAATATCAAATGTTCCACTATTAATTATCATCGGGATGCTCGTTGGCCCCCATGCCCCGCACTTTGGATTAATTGACTTGCGCTTCATTGAAAGTGATGAAATCATTGCATTCCTCGGCCGTGTCGGTATTTTATTCCTTCTGTTTTACCTAGGGCTTGAATTTTCCGTTAAAAAGCTCATGAAGTCCGGGAAAAATATCGTGACAGGCGGAACCTACTATATTTTAATCAACGTGGGAATGGCCTTGCTGTATGGTTTCCTGCTCGGCCTTCCATTGAAAGAGGTTCTGATATTAACCGGGATCATCAGTTTTTCTTCAAGTGCCATTGTGGCTAAGGTACTTGTGGACCTTAAAAGGACCGGTAACAATGAAACGGAGCTAATCCTTGGCATCATCATGTTTGAAGATATCTTCCTCGCCGTTTATTTATCAGTCGTTTCCGGATTGGTATTAAGCTCTTCTGGTTCCGTTTGGGGAACATTACTTTCTACATTTATCGCGATTGGGTATATGCTGATATTTTTCGTTATCGCCAGGAAAGCATCTGGGGTCCTTAACAAATTATTCAATATAACCTCCGATGAGATTTTTATCATCGTCGTGTTCGCGTTACTATTCTTCATTGCCGGTTTCTCGGAAACGATTCATGTTGCGGAAGCCATCGGTGCATTACTGCTCGGCCTAGTCTTTTCTGAAACGGAACATAGCGACAGGATTGAGAAACTTGTCATTCCCTTTAGAGACTTCTTCGGGGCCATATTCTTCTTCAGCTTTGGCTTGAGTATCGATCCGACGACCCTTGGGGGAGCAGTCTGGATGGTTCTTGGAGCAGTCATCATCACCATAATCGGTAACTTTGCAGCTGGTATGATCGCCGGACGCAAATCCGGTTTATCTCACAGAGCTTCCGCAAACATCGGTTTAACGATCGTTTCACGCGGCGAATTCTCCATCATTTTAGCCAACTTAGGCATTGCAGGCGGTTTAATGCCTATACTAACCCCGTTTGCGGCACTTTATGTTTTAACCTTAGCGATTCTTGGGCCAATCCTTACAAAAGAATCCAAACACATCTATAATATCCTAAATAAAGTATTCAAATGGTCCCCTCCGAAGGTTCAAAAGGAACAGGGAAAAGAAGTGCAATAGAGAAAAAAGGCCAGACATTGCTGTCTGCCCTTTTTTTCTGTTTACCTATCATAATTATTAACCTTTTATAAAGAAGGCATAAAATCATTACTAGTCGTATTGGACCTTATTATTCATAGACTTGAAGTATCAACTCCTTTTTATCTTGCAAAGCCTTCCAATAAAAAGAGTATCGAAAAATATAGGCTAAGGTTGATCATAATCGGCTTGCCATTTCTTCAGCTCTCCATCATTCTGATATTGTAATTTACTGGAGCATTTAAAACTGATTTGACTCGCCTCCAAATTGGTTTTTGGTTTTTATGAGGTTATTTTATTAGCCCATCCCCCTACAAGCCCGCGATTAGAACTTTCACTTTCTTTTCTTTTGAGGATTAACTTACATGACCAGAGGGAAAAGAAGAGATAACCTAAGTAACTATTCAGGAGTGATGCCCAGATGAATAAGTCGATAAAATTTTCAAAGAAACTGATTAAAGAAATAAAGGAAGATCGTGTAACCGGGCTGGCGGCAGAACAAGCTTATTACTATTTACTGGCACTGTTCCCTTTGCTCATTTTACTTCTGTCCATATTACCTTACCTGAACATCGATACTCAGACAGCCCTTGATACGATAAAAACCTTCATGCCTGCGGAAACGATGGAAGTCGTTGAGAAAAATATCGTCAACATATTATCTGAACGGAACGGCGGCTTACTGACTTTTGGTTTCCTCGGTACCATTTGGTCGGCTTCCAACGGAATGAATGCGTTCATCCATTCCATGAATATTGCCTATGATGTAGAGGAAACAAGGAATTTCATCAAAGCTCGCTTCATTTCCATTTTATTGACATTAGGCCTGGTTGTAGCATTCATCGTCATGTTGGGTCTCCCCGTCTTTGGAAAAGTGATCATCGATTTATTACAGCAAGTCATTCCGATCCCTGAAGAAACGCAAATATTATTCAGCTTATTACGGTGGGTTATCGCGGTTGTGGTCATCTCACTTGTCTTGGCCTTTTTATATCGCTTTGCACCGAATAAAAGTTTTCCCATTAAACATGTCATCCCAGGGGCAGTGACCGCAACTGTGCTTTGGCTGGGAATATCACTAGGATTTTCATTCTATGTCAGTAACTTTGCCAACTACTCTTCCACTTACGGCAGTTTAGGAGGCGTGATCATCTTGATGCTATGGCTGTATTTGAGTGGTCTGATTTTTGTGATTGGGGGAGAAATCAATGCAATTCTCCATCGCCAAAATTCCATTCCGAAAAAACAGTCCCGTACAATCGTTCATCCTGTCCCGCTTAAAAGGTAAAACATGAATGACAACGGAACATTGAAAAGCGGCTGTCCATTCGGACAGCCGCTTTCCTATTCATCCCTTATTGATAAATTCTTCATATCTTTCATCATGCGCCAGCCATGCAGCGTATTTCCGCTTCATGTATTTTTCCGCTTCCGCAAATGTATCGAATACTTTTTTCTGTTGTTTTCCGTTGATTTCAACAATCCATTCCTCTTCTTCATCTTCATAGATGAATATGTCCTGTTTGTCTCTCGTTGAATATAGGCAACCCTCTGGGGACTCTTTCACATTCAATTGATTCTTATGTGCGTCTCGTTTCAGTGGCTCAGCATGGAAGGTCTTTTCGACATATTGGCTATATGCCTTTTCAGACATGGTGCAACCGGCGGCTTTTTGGTGACCGCCCCCATCGTACTTGCCGGCAACCTCAGAAACATCTATATCATCATGGATTGTCCGGAAGCTGATCCTTTTACTTCCTACCATCAGGATGGCTATATAATCCAGATGCGAGAACTCTTTCGACAGTTCATTACCCAATTCCGAGTGGTATGACTCTGCATGGACCACACCAGCTGTATGGGGACCAACCGTAGCCTGATATACTTCTCTTTTTTTTCTGTTTATGTACCGCTCTACTCGACTCTCTTCAACATTCAGAAGAGTTTGCTCCACTTCGTCAAAAGTAAAACTTTCAGCCGTGGACAGCTTATTTGCGATTTTCATTTCGAATTCCTCTATCGGAATCATGAAAAACAGGTCATTCAATCGTTTTGCCGTTGTATTTTTATTGACTTCCCATTCCCAGGTATCGTATTGACGAACCAATTCAACGAATTCAGCGACAATGCCTGAAGGTTCCAGCAGATTATTTTCAACTGCATACTGATAGAATAATGATGTCGCTGCCGTCTGTTTACCATCTTCCTGTTCGACAGTTACAGATGCCCAATCATGTTCATTCAAATGCAGTGCTGACTTATGATGATCAATCAGCAGTGCCTTGCCTCCATCTTCCACAAACTGAGTAATCATTTTTTCGTTATCTTCATCAACCGATAGATCGGTAACGATCAAAGTATCTTCAATCTTGGCCTGCTCAAGAAATGCTCCTACATTCTGATTGAGGCGGCCAATCGAATTATAACTAACCACTACTTCTTCTCCGAATGCCAGCTTAGCTACAATGCCGCAGCCGACTCCATCTAAATCATTATGTGTAAAGAGATGGTACACACAAACCCCTCCTAATAACTAATAAAATTACTTTTCCCTAAAGTCATGAATTTCAATTGCAATCTTTACAATTGTAGCACAATCATATCCGCATATTTTATCATGCTTCCATTACGTGATGCTTTTGTCCGTTTTTTTTTTGAATTACCTAACATTTCATTATTTCCCATGATTTATTACTGAAACCGCACATTCTTTGAAATCGGGGCATTTCCAATCCAACAATAAAAAAGCCGCAGGAATGTTATTCCCTGCGGCTTCCTTATGTGAAATCACTGTTCTATTAATTTTCCAAGGTTGGCCATTTCAATCGCACTAACTGCTGCTTCATAGCCTTTGTTACCTGATTTTGTCCCTGCACGTTCAATGGCTTGTTCAATATTCTCAGTTGTCAGTAAACCGAAGATAACCGGTACACCTGTTTCCAAAGAAACGGAAGCCATGCCTTTAGCTGCTTCATTGCAGACATAATCATAATGTGAAGTGGCACCCCTGATGACCGTTCCTAGACCGATTACAGCATCATATTTACCTGTATTCACAAGTTTCTTAGCAATTAACGGAAGTTCAAAAGCACCCGGAACCCATGCGATGTCAACATCATTCTCATCAACGCCATGACGCTTAAGGCCATCCATTGCCCCTCCTAAAAGCTTGCTTGTGATAAACTCATTGAATCTTCCTACCACGATACCGACTTTCAATCCTGATCCGATTAATTGTGCTTCAATAGTTTTCCCCATGTCTAATTCCTCCTAATTTTAAAAAACAATATCATTTTTTCCACGTTAAGATTTAATTCCTAAATAATGCTTCAAGCTTTCGGGATGTTCAGTTCAAGTTCCTGTTTCCCAATTGAATCATTTTGTTCAAGATACCGAATCAAATCGGCTATCGTAATGAATTTCAGGTTAAATTTATCAGCGATGACTTCTAAATCGGTTACTCGGGCCATCGACCCATCTTCATTCATGATTTCACAAATGACACCAGCTGGAGCGGCACCGCATAACTTCGCCAAATCCACCGATGCCTCCGTATGGCCTGCCCTTCTCAATACGCCGCCTTCTTTAGCGACTATCGGAAAAGTGTGACCAGGCCTTTGGAAATCTTCAGCTACAGAATCTTCATTAAGAAGTTCAAGGATGGTCAAGGACCGTTCAAAAGCACTGATTCCTGTAGAGGTGCTTTTATGATCGACACTTACCGTAAAAGCAGTGCCATGATGATCGGTATTTTCACCTACCATAGGATGCAGTTTCAATTTCGCGGCGAGTTCTTCAGTGATGGTTGTACAAATTAAACCACGCCCATGGGTCGCCATGAAATTAATCGCTTCCGGTGTCGCCTTTTCGGCCAGCACTACAAAATCCCCTTCATTTTCACGGTCTTCATCATCGGATACGATTACTACCTTGCCAGCCTTCAAATCTTCTATTGCTTCTTCTATTGTATGGAACATCATTACACCGCCCCTTTATTAGAATCCATGCTCTGCCAAAAACTCTAAATTCAGTCCTGGTTTTGGATTGCCATTTTTCATTTGATGTATTATATATTTCCCTATCATGTCGTTTTCAATGTTAACGATATCGCCAGCCGCTTTTTGTCCCAATATGGTGTCCTGATGAGTCAATGGAATCAGTGATACAGTCAAAAGGTTCCTTTCGATCCCAAATATCGTCAAGCTCGTTCCATCAATGGCCACGGAACCTTTTGGAATGCAGAAGTTACTAAGCCCTTCTTCCAATTGGATTACATAATATACGGCATTTTCTTTCCGTTCTTTTTTAATGATCGTTCCGGTTCCGTCGATATGACCTGAAACAAAATGACCGCCAAACCTTCCTTGTGCACTCATTGCTCGTTCGAGATTAACAGGTGATCCCAATTTTAACGTCCGGATCGAGGAAGCTTTGACCGTTTCCGGCATAACGTCGACCGTAAACAAACTTTTCGTGAAGGATGTTACCGTTAAGCAGACCCCGTTGACTGAAATGCTATCCCCAAGATGCACATCTTCAAGGATTTTTTCAGAACGGATCGATAACTCCATACTGCTCTTTCCTTTTTTCAAGGAATGTACGGTACCGATATCCTCAATGATTCCCGTAAACATGCTTTTCCCCCTTTTATAAAATATAAAAAACCCCTTAGGATGGCCTAAGGAGTTAGCAGGAGAAATGAGTGAAAAAAATTGTATACCTAAAAAGCCTAACGTTTTCATTTTCGAAAAATTAGGCGTACGTATACACTTGGGTTCCACACGTCCTTCTCCCATCCAGACTGTACTGTCGGCTTTGGAATCTCACCAAATCCTGCCTTTATCAGGCTCGCGGGCTTAGAATTTCTTCATCACCGCCGGTTGGGATTTTCACCCGACCCCGAAGGACTAAAATAATATGAATCTTTGAATATTTTATCACCATAAAGTGAAGATGTAAAATTTCTAACCTTAAATGGTTCAATTGTTACAGGAAATTCCTCTCTTTATGGAAAAATGCCCCCCAAGCAACCCCGATGTGCTCCTAAAGGTTAATCAGGCTAAATATGTGGAATAAGGGTAGAAAGATCATAATTCATACAAGGAGGTTGCCCATTGATTTTTTCCATCATTAATTTGATTCTCTATCTATTCGTCGTCACGATGAATTTTTTAGCCAATTATCTGCCATTGAACGGCCAAACATCAGGAGAGATTTCCGATAAACTGGATGTCCATTTCACTCCTGCCGGTTATGTATTTTCCATATGGGGCTTGATCTATTTCCTGCTCGCCATCTGGGTATTCAGGCAGTTCTTAAGTAAACATCAAAACAGCCCTGCTTATAAGGCATCCTTCCCTTGGTTCGCTTTAAGCTGTGTCCTGAATGGCGCTTGGCTTTTGGCCTGGCACTATGAACGCTTTTTATTATCCGTATTCATTATCATTGCCCTGCTGACTATTTTAATGGTCATTTATACAAGAGTAAAAAAAGTGGAGCATGATGCTTTCGACCTATTTCCGTTTTCCGTTTATACAGGATGGGTAAGTGTTGCAACAATAGCTGACATTTCTTATTACCTCACCTATATTAAATGGGACGGTTTTGGGGTTTCCAGTATAATCTGGACGATCGTCCTGCTGATTGCAGCAATAGCCTTGGCCTTTGTCTTTGCAGGTAAAAACCGGGATTGGTGCTATCCTCTCGTATTCGTTTGGGCATTCATGGGCATCGGGATACGAAATAGCGACGCCTATCCGTTAATCACGGACATTTCTTTTATCCTGGCTGCCATCACTTTTATCGTATCCATCACCATCTTCATTAAAAATAAGAGGAACAAATGAGGGATATGGTACATTAAAATGCTTGCTGAAGATCTTGCCAGATATCCTCCCACGCCTCAAGGCCGACTGAGAGACGGACAAGCTGGTCACTGATGCCCATTTGCTCCCGTGAATCTTCAGGAACGGCAGAGTGCGTCATCGTAGCAGGATGCTGGATCAATGTTTCGGCATCCCCTAGACTTACGGCTATTTTGATAAGTTTCAATTTATCGAGGAATTCCTGTGCATCCTGTTTTGTGCCATGCAGTTCGAAAGAGATAAGTCCGCCGCCATGTTTCATTTGTTTTTGCATAATATAATAATCCGTTGAAGCTTCATCACCTGGATAATATACCTTTTTCACCTTTGGATGTTTCTTAAGTTCTTGAAAAATTGCCATTGCGTTGGCCGAATGACGGTCCATCCTGACAGGCAAGGTCTTTAGCCCCCGTAATAGTAACCAGGCATCGAATGGTGAAATGATTCCACCGATATCCTTCTGTGTAGTCCCGGCTACCTGGTTCATGAATTCCTTCTTACCGACGACAAGGCCTGCAACGACATCACCATGCCCGCAAAGATATTTCGTAGCGCTATGAAGGACGATATCACAGCCATATTCGAGCGGTCTCTGTAGGTAGGGAGTCGAGAATGTATTATCGACCACGACCGTCACATTATATTCCTTCGCAACTCTCACCACCATCTGTAAATCAATCATTTTCATCGTCGGATTTATAGGGGTTTCTACATATATGCAGGTCGTTTCCGGCCGGATCATTTTCCTTACCTGTTCTTCTGAATCCATTTCACAAAAATCATGTGTGATGCGGTATTTATTTTTCATTAGCTGCAGTAGGCCAAATGTACAACCATATAGCCCTTGTGAGCACAGGATGTGGTCATCTGTTTTTGTTAACGCAAAAAGCACTGCTGAAACGGCAGCCATGCCTGAACCGAAAGCCAGGCCAGCTTCCCCGCCTTCCAAAGCGGCAATCTTTTCTTCAAGCACTTGTACTGTTGGATTTCCTAGGCGAGAATAAATATATCCATCTTCCATACCGGCAAAACGCTTTTCACCTTGCTCGGCATTTTCGAAAGTGAATGTTGAGGTTTGGAATAAGGGTGTTGCCAAGCTTCCTAAATGTTTCTTCGAGTCATATCCTTCATGGATGACTGCCGTTTCAAACTTATTATACTTTCCTGTCATACCGTCTCCTCCTAACCTATGTCTATTGCTATCATATGTCAAAAAACCATATAAAGGAAGCGTTTTCATTCATGATCATCCCCCATTAATGAACTCCTGAATTTAGGCTTTTTTCACAATCGATAGCATCCAATGCTTTGCAGGGATATTATCATTTTTTTGGTGGCTGGGCAGCCAGCGTTCCATTTGATTCAACGGGCACTTTCCTATTTCTACTGGGAATCCCGCCATATTCAGAAAAGTGAAAACGGCATGTAGTGGGATTCCGCACAATGAGCAAATTTTTAAGTTTAATTCTTAACGGGCATTTGCAAAAAAAGAGACAGCCGCCTGGCCGTCCCTTTTTCCGTATCATTCATCGACTACAATGTTTCCACCATAGAAGGTCACTCTCGTTAATGGAATCTCCAGTTCACGGGCCATTTTTTTCAACTCTCGCTCTTCTCTTTCCGTTACGATTGAAATGACAGTGCCATCAGCACCTGCTCGCCCAGTTCTCCCAGATCTATGGATATATTGTTCGATGTTGTCAGCCATATCGATATGAACGACCGCAGTAAGACCTTTAATATCAAGCCCCCTTGCCGCTACATCCGTTGCTATCAGCATCGGGGATTTTCCGGAACGAAGCTTGCGCAACGCTTTCTCCCTGTCGACTTTGTTGGATTCACCGTGAAGTACGCCCATTTCAATACCTTTATAACTCAGCTTTTCATGCAGGACGCTCAGCTCTGCTATATCATTCAGGAAGGCAAGGGCCTTCACATCTTTAATTCTTGTGATTTTCTCGAGAATCTTGGACTTTTCCCGTCTCTCAACAACAAAGTAAAGATGGTCCACCTTTGATTCCATTTTTTCATGCTTATCGACCTTGATCATTTCGGGTTCATTCATGAATCCCCTGGCGGCTTTTTCCGTTTCCTCCGGCAAGGTTGCTGAAAATACCATGATTTGCCGGTCTTTTAGCGTTGTTTTGATAATATTATTGATCGTTCCCATATGCTCTGGAGTGATCAATTGGTCACCTTCATCAAGTACTATCGTCTTTACTTCATGCATCTTCAATTTCTTTTGGGCAATCAATTCATAAATCCGCCCTGGTGTTCCAGCAATCACCTGGGGACGCTTCTTCAGTTTGTCCAACTGCCTTTTCACATTAGCACCGCCGATGAATGCTGCACCCGTAATGCCGCTTCCCTCTGACCAAATGCGGACCTCTTCATTGATTTGCATGACCAGTTCTCGTGATGATGCCAAAATCAATGCTTGGGGCGATTTCTTTTCAGGATCTATCTTTTCCAGCAATGGCAGTAAATACGCTAATGTTTTTCCGGTACCCGTCGGTGATTCGGCCATGATGTCTTTTCCCTCGACAATCACCGGAATCGCTTTCGTTTGAATCGGGGTAAGTTGTCCGAATCCAGACTTTTTCCAGACCTCTTGTATATATGGTTTTCTATCGTTCACTAATTCAGGTAATTCGCTCATATCGTTCTCCTTTAATATATAACTTTTCCTATCTTTCATAGTACCATTTATTATTGTCCAGTAGCCAACGGAATACGAATTGTAACCGTCGTCCCTTTGTTTATCTCACTTTCAAAATGCATTTCCCCTTGAAGTCGATGAACGATTTTCCGGCAAATCGCGAGTCCGATCCCTGTGCCCTTTTCCTTCGTCGAATAAAAAGGTTCACCAATCCGTTCTAGGCGCTCGGGCACCATCCCCATGCCATTATCACTCACGCTGACTACAGCTTGTCCATCGATGATTTTCAGCGATATATCAATTTTCCCATTATCCTCAATCGCTTCAATGCTGTTCTTGACGATATTGATTATCAACTGTTTAATTTCAATTGGGTCAGCCATAATATAAATCGGTTCGGCGGTTTTAACCCTTAACCCCATTTCGATATTATTTAGATTCGTTTCCGCTTTCATCAGCGTGAATACCTGTTGTAAACTGTCGGCAAGATCGAGCCTGCGGAATGCTACATCCTGTTTCTTCCCAAGAATCAAAAGTTCACTTGAGATAATATTAATCCGGTCAATTTCCTTCAACATGATATCAGAATGCAGCGGGTTTACCTCCTGCGTCATATCCATTAACTGTACGAACCCTTTTAACGATGTCAGCGGATTCCTTATCTCATGTGCAACCGCTGCAGCCAGATGTCCGATTACAGATAGCTTTTCAGACATGATCATCAATTCCTCTTCGCGCCGCAATTCAGTAATATCCCTAACGATTGCATATACTCCAAGCATTTCCGCGTGAACGATGATCGGTAAAAAGGTTACACGGATTATGCGTTCTTCATCATTGCCATCCTGAATGGTCGTTTCGAATTTTACAGCCTCCCCTTGAAGGGACTGTTTAAAAAATACCGATACTTTATCACTTTCATTCCAGTTAAGGAGATGATTCGCATTCTTGCCTTTCAATTTGTCACTGTTATGACCTAATAGTTTTTCAGCTTCAGGGTTTATCGCAACGACATTTCCCCCGAGATCCAGTTCAAGCACACAATCCGGGTTATGCTTGAACAGCGACCGATACTGTTCATCCTTCAGAATGAATTCCTGCTGGGACCTCAACATTTTCCCCGTCCAATACCTGATAATGAAGTAAAGGACGAGCCCGGTGATGAAAATGAACATCCACCCTTTGGAATGTTGAAACATTGCATATATCTGAACATCTGCCCTTGCCTGTGTCATAGAGACGTAATCCGTAACGATAATCCACAGGACCCCAATGAATATATAGATAAAAGCCACTTTACATGCAATTTTATGAGATTGGTTCATATTTTTTCCTTTGTATTGTTTTTTGGTTTATTATTCCCAAATCACTCAAAAAAAGCCCTCATGTTTTCAACATAAGGACTCTAGGATATTGTACCATATATATTACATTCATTGTTTTATATCGCTAAAAAATCCAGCACCATTTTACCTTGACCTTAAATGCTCAAGAAAGGTTTTTAATGGCTTGATTGAATTCTTCTTCTATACCTTTTGTAGGCTTTGCCGATAATAAACTGAAAACGACTACCGCTATTGAACCAGCGATGAAACCAGGAATGATTTCGTATACTTCAGCGAACTGATCGATCATATCCCAGACGATCACGGTTGCCGTACCGACAATCATTCCCGCCAGGGCTCCCCATTTCGTCATCCGTTTCCAGTACAGGCTTAACAGAATGACAGGACCGAAGGCCGCTCCAAAACCAGCCCATGCATACCCCACCAATTTAAGGATCGTACCGCTGGGATTAAAAGCCAATATTAGGGCAATGGCAGATATCGCCAATACACCAAACCGGCCTACGAGCACTAATTCCTTATCAGATGCATTCGGCCGAATGAACTGCTTATAGAAATCATCGGTCAGAGCACTTGCCGATACCAGCAGCTGTGATGCAATCGTACTCATGACTGCTGCTAAAATAGCAGCCAGCAAGAAGCCTGTAATTAAAGAAGGAAACAGCTCTTTAGATAAAATGATGAAGACGGATTCAGCATTTTTTTCCCCTAAAGGAATGTTTGTCAGGTTAAAATAAGCGATCCCCACCAATCCGGTAAACATTGCTCCGACGATAGCAAAAATCATCCAGCCCATACCGATTCGGCGTGCACTTTTCAATTCTTTAACAGATGAAACCGCCATGAATCGAACGATAATATGAGGCTGCCCGAAATAACCAAGCCCCCATGCCAAAAGAGATATGATTCCAATCGTTGATGTCCCCTCAAAAGCATGCAATAAGTTCGGGTTGATCGATCTTATTTCATTGAAGGTAGGATCCCAGCCACCAATATTTACAATCGTGACAACTGGTACTAGAATTAAGGCAATGAACATAATTGTTCCTTGTACGAAGTCGGTCCAGCTAACAGCCAGGAATCCGCCAAATAATGTATAAAGAATAACAACGCTCGCCGTCAGCCAGATGCCCCACCGATAATCCATATTGAAAGCTGAGCGGAAAAGCTCACCGCCTGCTACCATGCCTGATGATGTGTAAAAGGTGAAGAAAATTAAAATGACCGATGCTGATACCACTTTTAAAACCCTGGAGCTGTCTTTAAACCGATTCCCCAAAAAGTCGGGAATCGTAATCGAATTGCCGGCCAATTCCGTGTATGTCCGAAGTCTCGGTGCCACGAATAACCAGTTTAAATAAGACCCTGCACAAAGGCCGACGACAATCCAGCCAGCACTTAACCCGCTTATGTACATAGCACCTGGAAGACCCATCAACAGCCAGCCGCTCATATCGGAAGCTCCTGCACTCAATGCAGTAACAGCCGGGCCCAGGTTCCGGCCGCCAAGCATGTAATCGGTTAAATCGGCCGTTTTCCGATAGGCAAAATAACCAATTAACAGCATGCCTGCCATGTATATCCCTATTGATATTATAATTCCATAATCCAAAAATGAATCCTCCTATTTATAGGTTAATTTTCATCTTGTAAGCTTATCAGAAAAAAAAACATATGTTAAGAAGTTCTTGCACCTTTCAACGATTTCACTTTCAATATAATTAAGAAAATTCATTTTATTAGTTTAAATTATTAGGAGGAATACGCCATGCAATCCTATATCAATCAGCCAGATGGAGTCTTTCCCTCTGTTTGCTCTCTTGACTGTCCTGATCAATGCGGTTTACTGCTGCACAAAAAAGACGGGAAAATCATTAAAGTTCAAGGAGACCCTGATCATCCAGTCACAAAAGGGAATATTTGCAACAAAGTCCGAAACATGACTGCCCGCCTATATGACCCCAATCGCTTAAAACAGCCATTAAAGCGCATCGGTCCGAAAGGAGAAGGGAATTTTGCCCCAGTCAGCTGGGAAGAGGCCATTGACACAATCACTTCCAAATGGAAAGAACTGATCGAAATGCACGGACCGGAAAGCATACTTCCCTACAGCTTTTACGGAAACATGGGCAACCTCAGCGCTGAGGGAATGGATCGCCGTTTTTTCCACAAACTCGGTGCAAGCATGCTCGAGCGTTCCATTTGTAACGCAGCCGGCTCAGTCGGTTACAGCTATACAATGGGTGGTTCATTCGGCATCGATCCAGAAGAAACGATTCATACAAAGCTTTTCATCATGTGGGGCATTAACGCGGTGAGCACAAATATGCACCAAGTAACGCTTGCCCAGCAAGCCCGGAAAAACGGGGCCAAAGTAGTCGTCATTGACGTACATAAAAACCAAACCGGCAAGTGGGCGGATTGGTTCATTCCGATCCTGCCTGGTACCGATAGTGCGCTTGCTCTCGGATTAATGCATATACTTTTCGCCGAGAATCTAGTCGACCAGCCCTTTCTCGATGAATATACAGTAGGTGCTGCCGAATTGCGCGAACACGTCCGCCAATATGACCCTGCGACCGTCTCCGCGATCACTGGCGTCCCAATTGATGACTTATATGAATTAGCCCGGATGTATGGCACCACCAGTCCATCATTCGTTCGGATAGGCAATGGCCTGCAGCACCATGACAACGGCGGCATGGCGGTACGTACCATTGCCTGCCTGCCTGCACTTACCGGCCAATGGATGATCGAAGGCGGCGGAGCCATCAAAGGGAATTCTGGCTATCTGGCTTTTAATACAAATGCCTTAAGACGTCCTGATTTCTTGCATAATAGAGCGACGCGGACCATTAATATGAACCAAATCGGTCAAGCACTTCTGGAAAAAGAAAACCCGATCCGCTCCATGTTCGTATACGGCTCCAACCCAGCACTTGTCGCTCCGAATGCAAATAAAGTGCAGGAAGGTCTAATGCGGGAAGATCTATTCACAGTTGTACATGATCTATTCTTAACCGAAACGGCCATGTTTGCCGACCTCGTCCTTCCTGCTGCATCATCTTATGAAACGGAGGATTTTTATAATTCATACTGGCATAATTACGTGCAAATACAAAAACCGGTAGTCGAAAAATACGGCGAGTCGAAATCGAATGTTGAATTGTTCAAACTGTTAGCTGCTGGAATGGGATTTGGGGAACAAGCATTTAGAGATTCAGAGGAAGATATGATACGTCAGGCGCTGGATTTTCCCGATAATCCGCATTTAGAGGGCATCACCTATGACTCCCTTTCAAGGAATCAATTTGTCAAAGCCAAGATGCAGCCGATGTTCCCAGGAAAACTCCCGACACCAAGCGGTAAAATCGAACTTTATTCCGAACGGATGAAGCAGGATGGATACGAGCCTTTGCCAACATATACGCCAATCATAAAAGACAGCGACCTGCCATTTTTATTCATTCCGGCACCTAATCACAATTTCTTGAATTCAACTTTTTCAAATAATGCCAAACATATCTCCATGGAAAAGGAACCGAAACTGCACATGAATGCCGCTGATGCAGAAAAGATGGGAATATCCACCGGTGATATGGTTAAGATCTGGAACGAACGCGGTGAATGTTTGCTTACCGCTGCTCCCGGTGAAAATGTGTTACCCGGAGTTCTTGTCAGCCAAGGCTTGTGGCAGAATACACCTGAAACAAAACAGCACATCAATTCCCTTACCCCGGATCGCCTCTCAGATATGGGCAATGGCGCCGTTTTCTTTTCGGGACGGGTTGATCTTAAAAAAGTCCAACAAAAGTAAATCAATGTATAGCAATCTTTGAATATATCTCCGATTTCGGCTTTTTATCTGCACTTTCCGGATTATATCTCCGATTATTGAAATATATCTGCGATTCCACAAAAAAAGGCTGTTCCACAAGGAACAGCCTTTTCGTCAAGCTATTTATTCTTCATCAAACCAGCCTGTTGGCTGGATATCCAAGTTGTTATTGATTTGCTTCACTTCAGTGTAAGCTTCGTAACCGAAAGTTCCCAGTTCACGTCCATTTCCGCTTTGCTTGAATCCTCCCCAAGGAGCCTCGTTATAAGTCGGATGATATGAGTTAATCCACGTGATGCCGGCACGCACTTTTTTAATGACACGGTACGCTTTTGCGATATCATTCGTGAACACCGCACCCGCTAACCCATATTTCGTATCATTGGCCAGTCGAAGAGCTTCCGCTTCATCTTTGAATTTTTGAACGACAAGCACAGGTCCAAAAATTTCTTCCTGGACGATCCGCATTTCCGGTGTCGTATCAACAAAAATAGTAGGTTCGACAAAGTAACCTTTATCCAAGCCTTCTTCTTTCATTCGATTTCCACCGACGATTAATTTGGCACCTTCTTCTTTTCCGATTTGGATATACGATAATATTTTGTTCATATGTGCTTCTGAAACGATAGGTCCCATCTGGCTGCTTTCATCAGATCCTGAACCTACTTTGATTTTTTTCGCCTTCGCTGTAAGGCTTGCTATGAACTGATCGTAAATGGACTCTTCCAACAGTAAACGGGAACCTGCTGAACACACTTGTCCTTGATTACAGAAAATCCCGTATAGAGCATAATCTACGGCAGTCTCAAAGTCAGAGTCCGCAAATACGATATTAGGCGATTTCCCGCCGAGCTCCAATGTCACTTTCTTTAGGTTACCGAGTGAAGCTTCCATGATCTTACGCCCTGTTGCCGTTCCTCCTGTAAATGCCACTTTATCGATTTCCTCATGTTCGGCAATAGCTTGTCCGACAACTGGGCCCGCTCCCAACACAAGGTTAGCGACACCTTTTGGCAATCCGACTTCATCCATGATTTCGAAAAGTTTGACCGCTGTCACTGGGGTGATTTCAGATGGTTTGAACACAACGGAATTTCCTGCAGCAAGCGCAGGGGCGAGTTTCCATGCTGACATCATTAACGGAAAATTCCATGGAACGATCTGCCCGCACACACCGATCGGTTCCCTTACGACCATCGCTTGCTGACCGTCAGGAACTTCAAAAGTTTGCCCTGTCGGTTTTGTAGCCAATCCTGCATAATATCTAAAACAGGCTGCTGAATCCGCTATATCATAACGAGCCTCACGCAATGGTTTCCCATTATCCAATGTTTCCAACGTCGCTAGTTCTTCAGCTTTTTCTTCAATTTTATCTGCTATTTTGAATAAAATGCGAGCTCTTTCCACTGCAGGAGTTCCCCACCAACCACCTTCATAGAAAGCGTATTTTGCTGCCTCGACCGCTGCATCCACATCTTCCTGTGTTCCTTCCGCAGCTTTGGCAATAACTTCTCCCGTGGCCGGATTCAATACATCCCTCTTTTCACCTGAAGTGGAATTCACCCATTCCCCATTGATGAACATCTTTAAGTCCAGTGCTCCCGTACCCTCTTTTTTCGTATTATTTTGCAAAGTTTCCTGCATGTAATTTCCTCCTCGGTTTTAAGTTATCTACCTATATATTAGATAGGAGCAAGATTCATGCCAGTTTGAAATATTAGGTAACTCACGTTTTTTTGCCCTTTCCTGTCTCATTTAAATTCAATCGTGAATTAACTATTCATTTTTGCATAACTCATGGACCAAACACTTTCAAGATTCATAGAAAAAGAGATGAGCAGCAGCTCATCTCTTTTCTGATTAATTTCGGTTAATAATGACCAGTTTCATTTCCGTCATTTCTTCAATCGCATATTTTAACCCTTCGCGGCCCGTCCCGCTTTTTTTGACTCCGCCATATGGCATGTTGTCGACACGGTAAGTTGGGATATCATTAATGATAACACCGCCGACTTCCAATTGTTCTGCCGCAGAAAGAGCCAGGTTGATATTTTCTGTATAAATTCCTGCCTGCAATCCGAATTCGGAATCGTTGACCAAGTCAATCGCTTCCTCAACAGAAGAAACCTTATTGATCAAAACAATGGGTGCGAAGACTTCCTGACAAGATACCTTAAGCATTGCATCCACTTCCAGCAACACAGTCGGATGCAGGATATTCCCTTCAGATTTACCTCCTGCTGCAACGATCGCACCGTGTTGTTTAGCTTCCTCGATCCAATCCAGGCTTCGCTGTACATCACCAGCACTGATTAATGCCGAAAGGTCCACAGAAGGGTCCAAAGAATCTCCCAGTTTCAAGCCATTCGTTGCTTCTATGAATTTTTTGACGAATTCATCATATACCTCTTCATGAACATATGCACGCTGTAAGGAAATACAGACCTGCCCCTGAAAAGCGAATGCTGCCGATACACAGCGTTGGATGATCTTATCGATATTGATCCCTTTATCAACGATGACAGCCGCATTCGAACCTAGTTCAAGACTCACTTTCTTTAATCCGGACTTATTACGGATCCCGATTCCAACAGCCGGACTTCCAGTAAATGAAATGCTCTTCACGCGTGAATCGGTGACTAGTTTATCACCAATAACCGAACCGCTTCCAGTAACTAAATTAAACGCACCTGCCGGTAAATCGGTTTCGGCTAATAATTCAGCAAGAAATAGCGAAGATAGCGGTGTTTGGCTCGCAGGTTTCAGGACAAGTGTATTTCCAGCAGCAATGGCCGGGCCTACTTTATGGGCAACCAGGTTCATCGGAAAATTAAAAGGGGTAATCGCACCCACAACGCCTAGAGGCTCACGGACTGTGTATCCTATCCTTCCTTCTCCGTCAGCTGTAGCATCCATCGTCAATGTTTCCCCATGAATCCTTTTTGCTTCCTCTGCTGCAAATTTATATGTGGCAATCGTCCGGGATACTTCAACCATTGCCGTTTTGATCGGTTTCGCTGCCTCTTTGGCAATAATTTCAGCTGCCTCATCTTTGCGGCTCTCCAAAAGACTCGCAAGCTTTTCAAGTATTGCAGCACGTTTATGACTAGGTAAAGCTGCCATTGTTTTTCTAGCTTGATAGGCTGACTCTATTGCCAACTCTACATCTTCGAGGCTTGCCGAAGGAATCTCCGCCAGAACTTCCCCGCTATAGGGAGACTTTAGTGTCGTGAACTTTTCAGCTTCTTGCCATTTACCATTAATGAATAATTTCTTTTTCAGCGTTTCCGTCATGACCATCACTTTCACCTCTTATAAAATTTCTTTTTCAACTGCAGTAAATGTCTCATCAAGGATTTCAATTATTCTTTCGACTTCCGATTTAGTAATGATTAAAGGCGGTGCAAATACGAGTGTATCTTGGTCAAACGTAACAGACCGGCAAATCAAACCATTCTTCGCCGCTTCAGCAACCAGTTTTGGAGCAAGCTGTGTCTCAAAGCCTTCGCCTGTTTGTTTGTCCTTTACGATGGAGATGCCCCCAATTAATCCAAGTGCCCTGACATCACCAATAATTGGGTGTTTGCTTTGAAGCTTCTTAAAGCCGGCAAGCAACTCTTCACCACGCTGTTTCGAGTTTTCTATCAAGTTTTCACGTTCAATTATTTCAATATTTTTCAAAGCAACCGCACATGCCATAGGATGGCCGCTGTATGTGTAGCCATGTAAAAGCGTGCCTTTTGAAAGGGCAATGAAATCCTGGTGCATCTTATCATTCAAGACGACCCCGCCTAACTGTGCATATCCGCTCGTCACACCTTTTGCGAAGCACATCATATCAGGTACGACACCAAAGTGTTCAATCCCAAAATAAGTCCCTGTTCTTCCGAAACCTGTAATGACTTCATCCGTCACCATTAAAATGCCGTATTCATTACAAATTTCCCTTACTTCCTTAAAATAGCCTTCAGGAGGAAGGTTCACTCCACCAGCACCTTGAATCGGTTCAGCAATAAATGCCGCAATCGTTTCCGGCCCTTCCTGTTCTATGACCTTACGCAATTCCTCAATGGAGGAACCGTCCACATGATAAAAATCCGGTGCGATTGAATTCGTGAAGTCCCGGAACGGCTTCAGGCCAGTCGCACTTGTAGCTCCCATTGCCACCCCATGATAGGATTTCGAGCGGGAAATGATTTTCTGACGATTAGGCTGCCCTTTCAAAAGCCAGTAATGACGAGCAAGTTTGATGGCCGTATCATTCGACTCCGATCCACCTGAAGTGAAGAAAACTGCATTCAAATCCCCAGGAGCGATGGAAGCGATTTTGGCTGCCAACCGGATTGCCGGCTCATTGCTAAAAGTGGCAAAACTTGAGGTGAAAGCTAGCTTCGTCATTTGTTCCTTCGCAACTTCAGCTAACTCTTCTTGTCCATGTCCAATATTCACATTCCAAAGTGAAGCCATGCCATCAATAACAGTCCTTCCCGTGACATCCGTAAGATATATTCCTTTCCCTTCCTTAAAGATGAAACTTGGACCATCTGCCTGCTGTTGCTCGATTGCCGTAGTCGGATGAATAAAATGCTTTTTATCCAAATCGATTAATTCCTGAATACCCGTCGTTTCTTTGATCATGTAAAAAACACCCTTCTCTTGTAGTGGATTTTTTTCAAGCTAGTTTATTTTTTTATTTATATATTTAGATATAGCAAGATGCATGCCAAATTATATGTGCCTTATATGAAAGGTATTCAAGTTAAAATGATTCATAAATAAATCATTAGGAGTTTGCGTTGATTCACATATAAATCATTCAATTCGTATTTGAATCACCCAATACCCCTTCATTAGAATAAATACTACATTACAAAACCTCCCACTTTATTTTCTTATTGATGTTACAAAACCTGACACACAATGTTGAATTTTCGGAAGATTTGTATTATTATCATGTTAATATTTTTCCATCCCTCTTGAGCTGCCGTGTTAATCTAAACGAAAGAAGTTGATAAGTATGCAGGTAGGATTTGAACTGTACCAAAAACAAACCTTGAAATTGTCATTAACCCCTGAATTACAGCAATCGATCAAGATCCTTCAATATTCGACCCATGAACTAATAGGTTTCCTAAACCGACAGGCTTACGAAAATCCCGTTCTCGAAATAAGCTTTAAAGACCCCCTCTCATCACTTACTGAATCTAGCATTCGTACACCTAGAATAAATTCTCTGAAACGGTCCTCTAAAAGTAACAGTTTCAACGGAGACAATGATTACAACCCTATCAATAATTATTCAATCAACACAGAAACACTGGAAATCCATTTACTGGAACAATTAAGTTTACTAAGTTCGTTGAAAACCATTGAAAGGAGGATTCTCAAATTTTTAATTGGGAACTTAAATGAATATGGATTTCTTGAATTGGATACCAATTGGACTGCCTCTCATTTTTCCGTATCCGTCGGGGAAATAGAAAAAATGATTCAAGTTTTGCAATCCCTTGACCCGATTGGAGTCGGGGCTAGAGATTTGACCGATTGCTTACTCATTCAGCTGCGTGAGCATGAGAATCACAATGAATTGGCGTCTAAGATCGTTAAAAAGCACTTATCGGACTTAGCGGAAAAACGCTACAGAAAAATTGCCGCCCTTTACAAAGTGACCATTCAGGAAGTACAAGACGCGGCAGATTTCATCCGTACGTTAAACCCGCGTCCCGTCAGTCACTTTTCCAATGATTTGACTCATTACATCATTCCGGAGGTCTACGTGGAAAAAGAAAAAGAAGGTTTTCTGATAACGGTCAACGATAGCTGCACACCTAAACTTTCCATCAGCCCTTTCTACAAGGACCACATCGCTCTGAATCCTGTCAATCCAGCTAAAGATTATATAAAAGGACACATAAATGATGCCCAATTACTTTTAAAAGGGCTCGAACAAAGGCAAATGACACTTTACAAGGTGGCCTCGACAATAGTTGACGAGCAGCAAGAGTTTTTCATGAAGGGAATTACGGGATTAAAACCAATGACGCTGAAAGACATTTCGGAGAAACTTCATGTTCATGAATCAACAATCAGCAGGGCGACAAGCAATAAATATATCCAGACGCCGCATGGCCTCTTTAAACTTAGGAACTTCTTTACTAGAGGATTAAACCGAGTGAACAGCCAAACAACCGAATCAACGGCCACCATCAAAGAAAAAATAAAGGTCTTGATTGCCGATGAAGATAAGATAAAGCCTTTTTCAGATCAGAAACTTTGTCAAATATTCGCAAATGAAGGGATGAAGATCTCCCGCCGCACCATTGCAAAATACCGTGAAGATCTCGGTATACCGGGATCTTCAAAACGGCGCAGATTTTAAATCAAACCAAATTTTGTTTCCATATTACGGAATACGTATTTTTAAAGGACTCTTACAAAAGATGTATCTACCGTAAGGGTCTTCTATTTTCCCACTGCTTCATTTCATTTTTTTGTAAAAAAATCAATTTCTTTCAACAAAAAACCCCTGAAACAGGGGATTGAATTACTATATAGTTTTATTTATTACCCCATTTATCTTTGAAGATAAGTTCATCCATCGGCCTTCTTTTTTCCCAATTAGCAAGTTCAAGAATGGGTTTATCCGGATATTGATCCGTATAGCCAATCGACAGGAGTGCAACGGGTTCTATATGCGGCGGAATGTCCAAAATATCACGAATATCATTTTTCTTATAAAAGCTTACCCATCCCATTGCCAATCCTTCCGCACAGGCAGCCAGCCACATATTTTGTATCGCGCAGGCTGTGGATAGGATATCCGTTTCCGGAATGGAGTTCCTCCCTAAAACATGGGAGCCGCCCCGTGTCGGGTCGCATGTAACACAAATGGTGTAAGGTGCTTCTTTTAATCCTTCCACTTTCAAACTAAGAAACTTATTTTCTTTATCACCTTCATAATGAATGGCGAGTGCCCTTCTTTCTTTATCAGCTGCCCATGCCAAATTGTTCTTGGTTTCCTGAGATGAAATCACGATGAAACTCCAAGGTTGCATGAATCCTACAGATGGCGCATGATGTGCAGCATCCAAAATTCTGCGGAGTATATCCTTTGAAATGGGCTTAGGCAAAAAACTCCTGATATCCCTTCGGTTATAAATGGCTTTATAAACGGCAGCTTGTTCTTCATTAGTAAACATAGTTCCCCCTCAAGTTTCCGGCTTTATCTAAACATACATACAATTTTATAGGTAAACCCTTACAATTAAAAGCGAGTTCCAAAAATCCAAGGATTCAGCTCGTTCCGTCCACAACAAGGTCCGCTCTTTCTTGAGGCCTTTGCACACCTACATACAGATCTTCATGCACCATCCAATTATCCTCCCACATTTGCCGCGCTTCTTCACCATCCCTCTCAAGCCCCCGTTTCAAACGCTGATCACGGGGGCATTCCACCCAAATCATGAAATCATGGTACCCTGCCAATTCTTTACGGATGGAATATGTTCCTTCTATAATAACAAGCCCTTCAGCAGGAACATCATGCCATTCCGCCATAGTGTCCGTTTTCCAATCATACCTTTGATACCTGGCATCCCGACCGCTTGCAAGCGGTTTCAAAACTTGGTTAAATACCCGTTCCCAATCATAATCCGCACCAATCTGCTTTTGGGATGGAGGCAGTTGGACCCTATCCGCTGATGGCAAATAAAAATCATCCATATGAACGACCGCGCTACCCGGGCACTCAGTTTGGATACGGGAAGCGAGTGTACTTTTTCCAGAGCCGCCCCGGCCATCTATGGCCAATATATATGGAGACCGTTTTTTGGAAAATTCGTGAATTTCAGTTATAAGACTGGTAATCGTATACTGCCCATCAAGTGGTGGAAAATTCATGAGCATTCCTCCTATACTACTTATTTCTATTCATCCTCCCTCAAATTCCTTCCTTGAGCGGATAAAATGAAAAAAAACTAGAAGAAGGTGCTGGCAATGTTGAATGACCATCGAATTGAATACGCCATTCGGATTTGCGATCGAAACCGACATCGAGTCAGGAAATAATATGACTCATTGGCTGTATGCTCCCAATTCGTATTTGCCGAAGAAAATGAATTGGCAGATTTCCCTGATCTTCAAATTCAGTTTCCCAAATGGACTTAAAGGCCACTCCCCAACCGGTTTTCCTTTTCTGCGAGCATCACGGCTATCTTATCCTGGATTGCCGTAATGCCTTTTTCTTCTACAAAATTATTCAAGATGATCGAAAATATGACCTTTTCCCCTCCTTTGGTCGTAACATAACCAGATAAAGAGCTCGTTCCTGAAATCGTCCCTGTTTTAGCGCGAACATTCCCGGCTGCATATGTCTCTTTCATCCTCTTTCTTAGCGTACCGCCTACCATCCGATTTTCGTTCCCTGCAATCGGCAGGGCGTTCAAGTAAGCTGGAAACCACGCTTTTTCCTGTACGGCATACAGCAGCTTCGTTATTTCATTCGCTGGAACCATATTGACTTGGGAAATTCCAGATCCATCACGCATCATGATCGTTTGCATATCGAGCCCCATACTCTTCAGCTGATTTCGGGCAACCTTCAAACCATCCTTCCAGCTTCCCTCCCCTTCTGCCTCTTTGCCCATTTCTTTCACCAAAACCTCGGCATGGCTGTTATTGCTCAATTTCATGAAAGGGATAAGCAGGTGTGAAAGCGGCATGGACTGATGAGTAGCAATCATGTCCGCTCCTACTGGCGTTTTCCCTTTTTTCCTTTTTCCCAACACTTTAATTCCGTGTTTATTCATTGAGTTTTCAAATAAGCTCAGGGCATATTTTGTGGGATCTTTCACCGAGATCCACTCTTTGGTCACCCCGGCATGCTCCGGAATAGTTCCGGTCACCTTAATGACTTGTGTGCCATGAGACCTTTCGACTTCTATTTTCTTATTGCCACCTTCCGATTCAGTTTTTGCTTTGTTGATGACCTTCACATAATCCGTTTCAGGCTTCAGCTTAACCGTTGCCCTTTCACCAGCCTTTTTCCCAGGGGATATCTCCACGATGATGGTACCGGTATCGTAGTCTTCATTCGGGGAAGCGGTTAAAGCTGAAACGGCCGCCCCGTAATATTCCTGTTCATCGCTCCAAACTAAATCTTGGGAATGCCGAACATCGTCATACCAAGAATCATCGCCTATAAGATTCCCATGAACCACCTTAACTTGTTTGCGTTTCAGTGAAGCTGCAAGCTCATCGAAATCCTGTTCCAATAATGTGGGATCCCCTTTTCCCTTCAGGTACACATTGCCCTGCAGAACATGGCCAACTTGCACTCCTTTTATGTATAGTTCCGTTTGAAAAACATGATCTTCCCCTAAAGTTTCCAGTGCAGCTGCTGCAGTCAATAGTTTTAGGTTCGAAGCAGGACGCAATCTCGTTTGGGATCCCCGTTCATAAATCATTTCCCCCGTTTCAGCTGAACGGATGGAAATTCCCGTCAACGCGCCAGCCAATCCCGGCGATTCAGCCAATATTTGTTGAATTTCCTGCCCTAGGTTTCCATCATCATTCGCAGCCTGCATCGATTCTCCATTAACAAAACAAATCAAAAACAGGAAGAATATAAAACTCCACTTCCTTTTGTATGTCAAATCTATCACTCCCACTCTAAAAAGCTCACCACTTCTATCTTGTCCAATTTACAGTCATATAAAAAGAAAAGATTCACTCAAAAGCTTTTCGGTCTTGCCACAATTGAAACGGTCAACCGCTCCAAGCCTGTACACCATACAAAGCTCCAAGATGTATCCGTTGAATATGCAGACGAGTTTTATACATGGTATATGGGCAGAACAAAAAATATTCAAGTCGAATAGCAATCAATGAATGAAAGAGTTGACCATGGCAGTCAGCTCTTTTTTCTCCATTTCCCCCTCTCACACCTAGAATATATGCCAGTCCACCCACATCAAAATTAATATTGGGAATTTTCTAACTTGGAGCTTCAAAAAAGTCAAAGCAGTCCGAAATATCTTATAGAACCTAAATTAATTTGAGGGATATAAGGAGAATTGTCCAAATGAAAAGACTGACAGACTGGTATTTTAATTCGCTAAAAAAACAAATCTTGATTCCTTTTTTAGCTTTGATCATGATAAGTGGAATGGCCATCTCTTACATGAGCTATAAAAATAGTATCGAGTTGACGACCCAGGAACTTACCGGAACGACGGAAGAACAAGTCAAGTCAATGAATGATTCTTTCGAAATCTTCTTTCAAAAAACGGAAAACCAATTGGATAGGATTGGAAAGTATCCTATCATGCGTACTTATGATAAGAACTCCGAATCGATAGTGGATGAGTTTTCCCATACACAGTCAAGCAGTTCTGAAATAAATGGTTTATACCTTGGCACAGAGAAAGACGGAACAACATTGATATTCCCAAAAGCTGAATTGCCGGCTGACTTTGATCCAAGACAAAGGGATTGGTATCAATCGGCATTGAAACAAAAAAACAAGACGATTTGGACGGAACCTTATATGGATCAGGCGACGAATGCACTTGTCATTACGGCAGCAAAAGCCATATATGATGATCGTGATGAATTAATAGGCGTGCTCGGTGTCGACATCTCGATCGATACATTGATCGCGATGGTCAATCAAACGAAATTAGGTGAAACGGGCTATACGGTTTTGCTGGATAAGAAAGGGTCATTCGTTACACATCCAGACAAGGAAAAAATCCAACAGGATATATCAAAGGAAAATATGTTCAGAAAAATGAAAAGTGCATCCGGTTCAATGATCGAGGATTACGAAGGACAAAGCAGGATCATCGGATACGCCACCAATCCGACAACTGGATGGAGAATAGCAGGGGTGATGGATGAAAATGAAGTGAAAGTCCGTGCAAGCCCGATGATAATCGATAATATCATCACACTGTTGATCGTTTTTACTGTCACTGCACTATCCGCCATCTTTATCACCCGTTCATTAACGAATCCCATTAAAAAGCTGCAGGAATCCATAAGGAAAATGGCTGAAGGCGATTTCACACCCAACAATTCCATTTCCAGGAAAGATGAAATCGGGCAACTTGCAGAAGACACCAGCTTAATGACCAGGAATATGAGTCATATGTTGGGAGTTGTCAACAACCTTTCCGATAAAGTATCGGAATCATCCATGACGCTAGTGGCTAGTGCCGATGAAAATTCAGCGGCGGCTAACGAGGTGGCCATGACCATGGAACAAATAGCGGGCGGTGCCATAGACCAAATTGAATTAGGTCAGAATAACGAAATGGCTGTAAAGCTATTGGCTGACAAAATCAATGATCTTGAAGGACAAGCGAGCAAAATGGCCACGGAATCCGAAAATATGTTCAAGGCTTCCGAAAACGGAATCATCCAAGTGCAAGGCCTAAAACAGCAATTCAATGAAACGTCCCTGATTTCCAGTAAGATGAGTTCGGCAGTCAAATCATTGGATGCAAGTTCCAATGATATCAGTGCGATCGTAAAGACCATAAGCGGGATTGCAGGACAAACGAATTTACTCGCTCTTAATGCCGCCATCGAAGCAGCGAGGGCTGGTGAGCATGGGAAGGGGTTTGCAGTTGTTGCCGATGAAGTGAAGAAATTGGCCGAACAGACGGAAAACTCTCTGAAAGAAATCTCTGAAATCATCCAAACCATGCAAACCGATACAACCAATACCGTTCATTTGATCGATCAAGTCAATCAAAAAATCCATCTTCAGGATACTTCTGTAACGGATACGGAAAATGCCTTCAGTCACATTGCATCCATTATCGCGAACACATTCAGCAATTTCGACGAAATAAAAAAGATGATGAACGATATGGTGAACGAGGTCACACGAGTGGCAAGCAATGCAGAAAGATTAAATTCGATCAGTCAGGAAACTGCGGCAGGAACTGAAGAAGTTTCAGCTTCCGTAGAACAAACGAATGCTTCCATGGAACAATTAAATGCCCTTGCTAGTGAATTGGATACCTTATCCCAGGAAATGCACAAAGAAATAAAGAAATTCACATTCTAATCAAAAAAAGGACGGGCCCTCCCAAAGGGGTCCGTCCTTTTTCACCCTACGATTTACAGGGTTCTTCTACCATGCGTTAGCGTTTCATCGGTTTCAGTTATTCCTGAGTAAGAAGAACTGGATTTTCTCGCATCCGAATCGACTAACACAAGCAGCTTGCCACTCTTTACATCCGCTTCATATCGATTAGCTTCGTCTTCAGGTATGCCCATTCCGATTAATGTACCGGCCAATCCTCCGGTACCAGCACCTACTGCTGCTCCGGCTAATGTTGCAGCAAGCGGTCCAGCTGCCAGTACTGGTCCGATTCCCGGAATAGCCAATGCACCCACACCAGCCAATAATCCGGCAGTACCGCCCAATATACCTCCAGTTGCCGCACCGGCTGCGAGCCCCTCTTCTACCTTTGTACCCGTTTCTTCATTCACTGTGTTTAATTCTTCTTTATCTTTAGCTACCACCGAAATATCTTCACGATCATATCCTTGGGCCTGTAATGACTCAACAGCCTTTATGGCTTCTTCTCCAGTTTCATATACACCAATTATACGTTTATCCATATCTATCATCCTCCTTAAAGAATGTAAATTGTCGCTCCCCCTTTACATACCCCAGGGAATGAAAGAGCTAAACGTTATTTAACAGGAAAATATTTTTGAGTTAACCTTTACATAGAAAGGGTATATATAATAGTAGTATGCACATTTTTAGGAGGTTTTCTTTTTGCTCATCGAATTACTTAAAGATTTAGTATCTATTGATAGTTCAACGAAAGAAGGAGCTAACCAAGCCGTGGATTACTGTGCGGACTGGCTTAAAAAACAAGGAATCACTGTGAATGTGATCGTAAATAACGGTTATAAAATGCTTGTTAGCGAGATTGGCAGCGGAGATAAAACCGTAATTTGGAATGGCCATGTCGATGTTGTCAGCGGAACTCCGGATCAATTTTTCCCAGAGGTTCGTGAAGGAAATTTATATGGACGCGGAACAGCCGATATGAAAGCGGGAGTTGCAGGGATGATGTGTGCATTCACCGAACTGAAAGATAAGGACTTAGGGTTGAAAATCCAGCTACAGATCGTATCGGATGAAGAGATTGGCGGGTTAAACTGTTCAGGATATTTAGCGAAACATGGTTATAGAGGAGACTTTGTAATCTGTGCTGAACCTACGCAGTTGGGAATCGGACTCCAGGCAAAGGGTGCCCTTCGTCTCGATATTGAAGTATCCGGCAAACCTGCACATGGAAGCCGTCCATGGGAAGGCGTGAATGCAATTGAAAAGGCCTATGATCTTTATCAAAAAATAAAGGAACTTCCTTTCACCCGGGATCACACTCCCCTTTACTCTTCCCCTTCACTTAATCTAGCAAAAATTAAAGGCGGGGATGTTTATAATAAGGTACCGGATGCCTGTTTGCTAAGCCTTGATATACGCTACCTTCCCACGCAAACAATGGAAGATATCATTGCTCAGATCGAAAGTGTGACAGGAAATAATGTCCACCTTAATATGTACAGTAAACCTGTAAAAACCGAAGAGTCAGACCCGTTCATCACCCTGCTCCGCCCTATTATCGAAAGAAACACCAAGCAGGACGCTGTCATCTTTGGACAGCACGGCTCCGCAGATACCGTGTTTTTTGCGGCATATGATATCCCGGCCATTGAATTCGGTCCAAAAGGTGAGAACTGGCATGGAGATAGGGAATGCGTCAACCTTGAATCAGTGGCAATCTATCAAAAAATGCTGGTCGATTTCGCTTCTGAATTTGTTTTACATTGATCCTAATCATGAAAAAAGCCGGCATCACATGGATGCGGGCTTTTTTCATGCTCTGAATATCCTTTCCTACTAAAATAAACCGCACACAATTGTTCATTACCACGTTGTTTTTTTACAAAATATACAGGACTTTTAATCCAAGGAACACACATCCATTTTTTATCTAATTAAACAGGATATGCCATACCCTCAACACTATTTACCAAAAATTCACTAATACTGACATAAAAAATAATATATTTACTTTAAATAGAGAAGTCCTTTTGTCCTAGTTTATATTACATTTATTTATCAAAGGAAACCTTTTTGTAACACAATTACTATTCCAGCGAAACATTGTTGTCATAAAGACCTGTTATTCTAAGTCTACGATTTAAAACAAAGGAGACTATTCATTTTGAAAAAAATACTACTTCCACTATTCACTGCTTTCTTTTTGGTATTTAGTTTTTCCGGAGTTTCATCGGCTGCTACTACTACATACAAAGTTAAAAGCGGCGACACACTATGGGGTATCGCCAATAAACATAATATAACAGTCAATCAACTCAAAAGTTGGAACAACCTGAAAAAAGATAACATCCATCCAAAACAAGTTTTAAAGGTCAAGAAAACATCGACCGCCGCTAAACCAAAAGCTAAAACATCATCATCCAAGAAATATAAAACGATCACGGTGAAGGCAACTGCTTACACTGCGAACTGCAAAGGTTGCAGCGGTATTACAGCATCAGGTCTTAACTTAAAGAAAAACCCTAACGTAAAAGCCATCTCAGTCGACCCTAAGGTCATTCCACTAGGAACAAAAGTTCATGTAGAAGGATACGGGGATGCCATTGCGGCAGATAAAGGCGGCGCAATCAAAGGGAATAAAATTGACGTCTTCTACTCTTCTCACTCAAAAGCTATCAATTGGGGCAGAAAAACCGTTAAAGTAAAAATCTATAAATAATGATAAGTGCCAGCCTGAAACCTAATTCAGGCTGGTTTTTTGTTTTTCACCACGAACACCTAAACAACCAGTGTCCCTTCAAACGGAAATATTTACTGAAATTTCAGTCAATGTTATGATTAGTACATCTTAATCAAAAGAGAGGTGTGCACATTGAATATTGTCATTATAGGGGCGGGGGCACTCGGCTCCTACTTTGGAGGCAGGTTGCAGCAGGCGGGGCAGCATGTTCAATACCTTGTCCGTAAAAACCGCGCCAAACAGTTGAAAGAAAACGGCATCAGCATAACCAGCCCACATGGAAACTATCAATTTAGCGACCTTCATATTACAGAGAACGTAAATGATATTGAAAAGGTCGACCTTGTGGTTCTCGCCGTAAAAGGCCAGCATCTGCAAGGCACCCTTACAGATTTAAAGGCCCTTGTCGAAAAAGGGGCAAAGGTCCTCCCCCTTTTGAATGGATTGGAACATGTATCCATTTTACAGGACGAACTGGGCGTTGAAGCCGTCTTGGGAGGAAGCGCCTTCATCATCGCCACTCTTGATGAAAGAGGACATGTCATTCACTCCAATGATAATCACGATTTAATCTATGGCCCGCTTCATCCGTCACAAAAAAAGATTTGTGATGAATTCGAACAAGCAGCCGGATCAGCTATCATGAAGACTGGCAGAACGGAAAACATATTGATCAGGATGTGGATCAAATACATGTTCATCACCGCTTTCTCCGGTGTGACAACTGCCTCCAATCTCCCTATCGGCACGATTCGGAAATTCCCTGAAACCAATGGATTGCTGGAAAAGGTCCTTGTTGAAATGAAGGAGCTCGCAAATGCCTATGGCGTCGGAATCACTGTGGAGAATATTGCACAGGCGTTGGAAAACATGGCAGCTTTACCTGATGAATCCACCTCTTCCATGCACCAGGACCGCCGGAAGGGCCTAACCCTGGAAGTGGAACATTTACAGGGCGGTGCACTGCGCCTTGCCGCCAAGGCCGGTTTAAGACTTCCTGTGATTGGAACCCTTTATGCACTCATAAAACCTTTCGAAAATTGATTTTCTCCAATACCGGTGCCCCACCGGTATTTTTTTATTGCGTTATCAATCTATCATGAATACTAATAGACACCTTAATTCCACTTTCGCCCTTCAATCATTAAAAACCCCAAGACCAAAAAGAACAAAAAGAAAACAATATCACCAAAAGAATATTCTGACTCTTCCTTCTGTTACACTATAACCAAGTTAAGAAAGCGCTATCATATAACAAAGGAGAATGCACCTTGAAAATATTAAAAAATCTAACAGTCCAGGTCATCATCGGTATCATTCTGGGTATAACAGTCGGTTTCTTCTTCCCTGCTTTCGGTGAACAGCTGAAGATATTAGCTGATTTATTTATTAAAATGATTAAAATGGTCATTGCACCAATCATCTTCTTAACCGTCGTAATCGGAATTGGCGGTATGGGTGATATGAAAAAAGTTGGCCGCATCGGCGGAAAGGCCCTGCTCTATTTTGAAATCGTTACCACTTTCGCGCTTGCCATCGGAATCATCGTGGTCAATCTGCTGGGACCTGGTAAAGGCTTTAACATCGATTCAGTCGAGGGCGGAGATGTATCACAATATACAACAGCCGCTTCCGAAACGGAACATGGCGCCGTTGCTTTCATTTCTAATATCATTCCTGATAATGCCGTTGCAGCACTCGCTGGCGGAGACTTACTCCCTATTCTATTCTTTGCCGTATTATTCGGATTATCAATGGCGGCAATGGGACCGAGAGTGCAGCCAGTCGTATCTTTCTTTCAGCATATTGCCGATATATTCTTCGGCATCGTCGGCATGATCATGAAAGTATCTCCATTGGCGGCTTTTGGAGCAATGGCTTATACAATCGGTAAGTTCGGCCTTGGTTCTTTAACCTCGTTAGGACAATTAATGGGTAGTGTATATATCACCATGGCACTATTCATCATTTTTATCCTTGGAACGATCGCAAAAATCTACGGCTTTAATATTTTCAAGTTCATAGCCTATATAAAAGAAGAGATCCTCTTAGTTTTAGGAACATCTTCGTCGGAATCCGCTCTGCCAAGCGTGATGAAAAAACTCGAAAAATACGGTTGCTCAAAATCGGTAGTCGGGTTGGTTGTCCCAACGGGTTATTCTTTCAACCTTGATGGCACATCCATCTACTTATCCATGGCAGCGATTTTCATCGCCCAAGCCTATGGTGTCGATTTAAGCATCTGGCAGGAATTGACCCTTCTAGGAATCTTGATGTTAACATCCAAAGGAGCTGCCGGTGTAACGGGATCCGGTTTCATTACACTTGCTGCAACATTAGCTGCCTTCCCAATGATTCCAGTTGAAGGAATGGCATTATTACTGGGAGTAGACCGCTTCATGTCTGAAGCACGTGCCATCACCAATCTAATCGGTAACAGTGTTGCTACAGTTGTCATTTCTAAATCAGAAGGTGAATTCAATCCAAACCAGGCCATCTCAGGTGATATGAGTGAAGTGGCCGTCTCATCGGAAAAATAAGCGAATCTTGAATGAAGAGGTGTGCAACTTGCACCTCTTTTTTTGTGTCTTGCTCCCTTTCTATCAATGAATTGCCGATTTTCTATAAATAGCCAATCAAATAAATTTCAGAATCATTGAAAAGTGTTTATACTTTTATGTAACAGGTAAAAGTATATAGTTAAAAGTTTTAGTAGTTTGATGGATTTAACCAAATTAGGAGGTTTTATCATGAAAGATTACGGAATATTTATTAACGGTGAGTGGTCGGATTTTGGATTGGATAAAATTGAGGTGAGGAACCCGGCAACGGATGAAATAGTTGCAACCGTTCCTAAAGGCGGTGCAACTGAAGCGGCGAAGGCTGCAGATGCTGCATATGAGGCCTTTACGGACTGGGCTGCACGCTCAGTCTACGAACGTGCTGAACTAATATGGAAATGGCATCGATTGATTGATGATAATAAAGAAGAACTAGCCAAAATCATGACTGAAGAGCAAGGCAAGCCCCTTAAAGAGGCTCTTGGTGAAATGACTTATGCAAATGGCTTTTTATCATGGTTTGCCGAAGAAGGAAAACGGGTGTACGGCGAAACGATTCCTGCTTCCGTGTCCAATAAGCGGCTTTTCGTGACAAAACAGCCTGTCGGAGTTGTAGCTGTCATTACGCCTTGGAACTTTCCTGCAGCCATGATTACGAGAAAAGTTGCACCGGCGCTTGCAGTCGGCTGCACAGTCGTCATTAAACCGGCAAACCTGACTCCCATAACAGCTCTAAAAATGGCTGAATTAGCTGAAGAAGCTGGCATTCCAAAAGGTGTCATCAATGTCGTGACAGGAAAATCATCAGAAATCGGCGAAACTTGGCTTCAAGATACAAGGGTTCGTAAATTGACGTTCACCGGTTCTACAGAAGTCGGTAAAACCCTTATGAAGGGATCAGCTGACACGGTAAAGAAAATCTCGCTTGAACTCGGGGGTCACGCACCTGCAATCGTTCTTGAGGATGCCGACCTTAATAAAGCGGTTGATGGCATCATCAGTTCAAAATTCCGCAACGCAGGACAAACATGCGTCTGTTCAAATCGCATTTATGTCCACGAAGCCATTCAAGAAGCCTTCATCAAAAAGCTCGTTGCCAAGGTCAAAGAACTAAAGGTAGGAAATGGACTGGAGGATGGCGTCGATATCGGCCCGCTTATCGATCAAAATGCAGTTGATAAGGTTCAAAAACAAATTGATGAAGCAATCAGCAGCGGTGCCAAGCTCGAAGCTGGCGGTAAATCAATTAGCGGCCTTTTTCTTGAACCAACCGTACTATCCAACATTGATGACAGCATGCTCTGCATGAAGGAAGAAACATTTGGTCCTCTAGCTCCTATCGCCTCCTTTAAGACTGATGAAGAGGCAATCAATAGGGCGAATGACTCCATCTTCGGTTTGGCAGCTTATGTCTTCACTGAAAACATCACCAAGGGCATCAAATTCACCGAGGCACTTGAATTCGGTATTGTTGGCTTGAACGATGGACTTCCTTCCGTTCCGCAAGCTCCATTTGGCGGATTCAAACAAAGCGGGCTCGGCCGCGAAGGTGGACATCAAGGCATCGAAGAATTCCTGGAGGTAAAATACATTTCCTTAGGTTTGTAAGCTATTTAGGCGCACTGAAAACGGGCCCGACTTAATTGAGTCGGGCCCGTTTCTTCATTCCAATATATCTTCTTCCAGCTTTTCCTCTTTTCGGATCCTGATGAATTTTGCGATATTCAATACAATCGTTTTAACAACGGAGTAAGTCGGAACGGCCAAAATCATGCCGATGATACCGGCAATGTTTCCGGCGACGAGCAAAAGGATGATGATGGTAAGCGGATGTGTGTTCAATTTTTTCCCGATGACTAACGGCGAAATGACATTACCATCCAGTTGCTGAATGATCGTTACAACCAGAATGACCAATAATGCCTCTGTCGGTGAATGAATCAACGCCACAATGACCGCAGGGGCCGCTCCGATAAACGGACCTACATATGGGATGATATTGGTTACAGCACCAATCAGCGCAAATAAGAATGCGTAAGGCAAACCAATGATCAAATATCCAATGAACGTTCCGATCCCGACAAACATGCAAACTAGCATCTGTCCTTGAATATAAGTAGCAAGCGTCTCTCCCGTTTCCTGAAGTACTGTTAAAGCTGGCTTTCTATAGCGAACCGGAACGAATTTCATAATGGCGGCCGGAAGCTTATCCCCATCCTTCAACATATAAAACAAAATGAAAGGAACCGTCACGACCACTAAAGTAATATTCGTTACTACGCTGAAAACGGAAGATAGACTGTTCGTTATATTACTAGGTAAATCAGTCAAATATTTTTGAAGCGAGTCCCCCACTTCTTTAAGGGAAACATAGTCTTGTTCCATCGTCCACAAAAACCATTTTGACTCAGCTGAATCTTCAATGAACTTCCTTACTTGATTGAAATAATCCGGGAGGTTATTGACTAGATCCGTAACCTGTTTAGAAAGTGATGGGCCGACCAGACCGACCAGCAAACTAATCAACCCCAGGAAAAATACATATAGCAATAATATAGACAATCCCCTAGGCACCCTTCTTTTAACCAGGAAATCAACAGTGGGGTTGAACAAAAAGTAAAGAAAACCTGAAATCAAGATTGGAAAGAACAATGTAGATGTAAAGATGACTATCGGTTCAAAAAGAAAAGAAATCTTTGTACCAACATAAAAAAGTAAAGACAATAGTAATAACTCTAACGTCCAAAAATGTAATTTTGTCTTGAACAAATTATCTCCTCCACTATAACCATTCTATTTAACTCCCTATTTCTAAGGAAACAACATCATAAATACGAAAAATCCTATGTATGATAATCTCTCATTGTTAGCAGTTTACCATATTTCCATAACTTGAATGAATAATTATATACAAAAATAAAAGAAAAAGCCTAAAGATACAGTTCCCTTTCTTTTTATTGGTTAAGCTTCATTTTAAAATATTCTCTTTCCAGTGGTGTCGAAAGATTCATTCACCAATAAGGGACACGGACCCCCAAAAAAACCCCGCCGTATTGGCGGGGTGGTGTTTTGTCTTATTTTTGATCTTGAAGTACTGCTTCAAGCATCGTACCGTTTTTAGCTAGGTTTGTATGCCATGAAAATGCTTTTTCAAGAATGTGTGGAGTTTGATGCCCGCCAGTTTGCGCAACAGCTTCAGTGAAGTATGCACGAAGCTGTGGACGGTAGTCAGGATGCGCACAGTTTTCTATGATTAACTCTACGCGCTCTTTTGGTGCCAAACCACGTAAATCAGCGATCCCTTGCTCTGTCACTAATACATCCACATCATGTTCAGTATGATCCACATGTGAAACGAAAGGAACGATACTAGAAATTTTGCCGCCTTTTGCATATGATTTCGTTACGAAAATGCCTAGGCGTGAGTTACGGGCAAAATCTCCCGATCCACCGATTCCATTCATCATTCTTGTCCCAGAAACATGTGTCGAGTTCACGTTACCATAGATATCACACTCTAACGCTGTATTGATTGAAATCAAGCCAAGGCGACGGATGATTTCAGGATGGTTAGATATTTCTTGCGGACGAAGAACTAGTTTATCACGGTACTTTTCAAGCTCACCGTAAACTTGCTTACCTTTTTCTTCAGCTAATGTAATCGAACACCCTGAAGCGAATTTAACTTTTCCAGCATCGATTAAATCAAATACCGCATCTTGCAGCACTTCTGAATATACTTCCAAATCTTTAAATTCAGAATCAAGGAAGCCAGCGAATACTGCATTTGCAACTGAACCTACACCCGACTGAAGCGGAGCAAGGCTTTCAGTTAAACGGCCAGCCTTGATTTCTTCACGAAGGAAGTTAATGAGGTGGTTGGCGATCGTTGCAGTTTCTTCATCCGGCGGCACGATTGTTGAAGGTGCATCAAGATCTGTGGAAACGACGATTCCCATTACTTTTTCAGGATCAACCGCAATACCGATCGATCCAAGGCGATCACTTGCTTTAGTCATGGAAATCGGTTCGCGTTCCCCTTGTTTAGCTGGTGTATATATATCATGCATCCCTTCCAATCCTTCTGGATGGGACACGTTCAATTCAATGATTACATGTTTAGCTTCTTGAGCGAATATGGCTGAATTTCCTACAGAAGTTGTCGGAATGATTAATCCATCTTCCGTAATCGCCAATGCTTCGATGATTGCAAAATCTATAGGTCCGACAATGCCTTGACGAACTTGTTCAGCTGTATGAGATAAATGCTGATCCACATAAGTGACTTCATCAGCATTGATTTTATTGCGAATACCTTTATCCGCTTGGAACGGCAAACGTTTATTTATGATGCCTGCTTCCGCCATATGTTGGTCGACTTCCGGTCCTAATGAAGCACCTGTAAATACGTCAACTTTGAATTTTTCAGTTTTTGCTCTTTCAACTAGAGCCATCGGTATAACTTTAGCATCCCCAGCACGGGTAAATCCGCTCATACCGAGTTTCATCCCATCTTTAATCCATGAAGCTGCTTCTTCCGCTGTAACTACTTTCCCCTTAAATTGTTCGTTGCGAATTTTTTTGAAAACGCTTTCGTTCATACAAAAGACCCCCATTTTTCGCTTTTCTTACACTTAATTTTATCAATCCTGTGTAATCATCACATTCGATTCTGAATGAAAAGCCTTAAATAGAGCATAAGCCAGCATTTTTTTCACACAAAGGAGAATCGTTAAAACCCTAAAGCCCTTCTAAATTGACTTGCATATGTTTGACTGACCTGGATTTTTGAATTGTCTTTCATTATCAGTAAAAATGTAGAATGAAAATCGGGAAGGATCTCTTGTATATAATTGATATTGACGATGTACGAACGATGCACGCGAATGAATAAATCACTAGGTAAAATGAATTCCAGTTCACTTAAGTTCATTTTATGAAATCCACTCACACGTTCGGACTGAATCTTAGTTTTCCTATTTTGAGCTTCCAAATACATAATTTCATCATATGGAAGCGGTATCCAGCGATCATCCGTTTTAATGGTCAAGAATGATGTCGGTAAAATTAATGGCTTTGACGGCAAGATGGCCGTTACCGCCCCTAAAGGATTGCCCTCGTCCATGATCGGAACACTCAGCCCATAGTAAGGTACGCCAAATACATTACTTTCAACTTGCACCCCTATTTTTTTACGCACACTCAGCGCTTTATATGTCGCCGTTTTTTCACTGATTAAATCACCCGGTTTTATTCTTAAGTCAACTTGTTTGCTCGGTTGATAATAAATGTATTTTTCAGAATCAGCCACAGAAATTGAAGCATCCTTCGGTACAAACTCCCTGATGATATTCAAAACGGATTCGACCGTAAATTGATCCATTTCCTTTCACCTCTTAAAAGAACATATTAATAATTTCCCTATTATTAAATAGGGCATACATGAAATAATTCATAGTTTTCTGGAAAACTTACATTTTTTTGAATTCGCGTTTCGTAAAATAAAGAAAAATGGAAGTAACTAAGCGAAAAGCGTCAAAAAAAGCAAAAAAATTGTATTTAAATTTATGTCCTTATTCATTATAGTTGGAAAGCTCCCCGATTTCCATGGGGGATTCTAGAAAAAAGCTTCCTTATAACTAACATATAAACTCAACAGCCGAAGTTAGGCATCAACGCATGAAAAAGCCGCTCTCCCCATATTGGGTAACGGCTGAAAGGTTATTTTTTCAAACGGGGATTTTGAATCGGGGATTTTATTCGAAGGGAAAATATTTCTTCTAAGTTTTTCAGTGGCAATTCCAATAAAAAGGGTCGGTCATCAGGTTGATATACATCCTCTGAAATGAGCGTATTAACGATCTTCTGTTTTTTCGCATTAACAATTCGGACCAGTCTCCCCATTTTCAGCTCCCTTTCCTTAATCTACTGTATCCGGCTCATGCGGCCGAATTAATCACAGCATCAGATATCATTCTTTAACGCATCATGACCTTCTTTCCCGGTCCGGATATTCACAACATTCGCCAATTCATAAATGAAGATTTTACCGTCCCCAGGCTTACCCGTACTCAAGAATTTCCTTGCTACATCCACAACATCCTGAACCGGCACCTCACACACGACGATTTCGATTTTCATTCGGTCATGCAATGACATTTCACGATTTCTGCCTCTATATGTTTCCACATAACTTTTCTGAAGACCCGTTCCTTTTACTTCCGAAACTGTCATTCCGCTTACCCCAATTTTTGCAAGTTCGGCTTTGAATTGTTCAAACTTGATAGGACGTGTAATGATTTCTATTTTCGTTAAAACCTCGGACATATAAAAGCCCCCCCTTTTAAATGGATTCGTGATAAGCCTTTTCGCCATGAAGTGTAAGATCAAGCCCCATTGACTCATCTTCTTCACTGACTCGCAACGGCACGAAAAGGTTAATGACTTTCGCAACGAAATAAGTGACCACGGCAACGAAAATATATGTCGCGACGATCGCTACAAGCTGCTTCCATAACAAGTTGAAATCGCCATAGAATAAACCATTTGCCCCGCTTTCATTTACGGAAGTTGTCGCGAATAAACCTGTGGCGATGCCCCCCCATGTCCCACCGATCCCATGTAATCCGAAAGCATCAAGTGCATCGTCGTAACCCAGTTTATTCTTCAGGAAGAAAACCCCCCAGAAACATACGGCACCGCCGACGACACCGATGATGATGGAAGAAGCAGTGGTTACGAATCCACAAGCAGGTGTAATGGCCACCAATCCTGAAATAGCTCCCGATACCGCACCCAGCAATGTTGCCTTTTTATTAGCCATATACTCAACGATCAGCCAGCCAATGATACCAGCAGCTGCTGCAACTGCTGTATTAACGAATACATTCATTGCCACTTCATTGATTGTCAATGCGCTTCCGACGTTGAAACCGTACCACCCGAACCAAATTAATGAACCGCCAAGGAATGTTAAAGGAAGATTATGTGGAGCACTGTCACCCGACTCTTTCCTTTTGCCTAACATGATCGCTAAAACAAGACCCGCAACCCCTGAGGAAATATGAACGACGTTGCCACCAGCAAAGTCAAGTGCACCCAGTTCCGCTAACCAGCCGCCTCCCCATACCCAGTGTGCAACGGGAGCGTATACGAATAAAGACCAAAGAATCGTAAAAATCAGGAATGCCGAAAACTTCATCCGCTCGGCAATGCCTCCTGCAATGATCGCGACTGTTAACACGGCAAAAGTCATTTGGAATAACATGAACAAACTATGAGGAATCGTATCGCTATATGGTCCAGGTGCAAAACCAACACCCTTCAAACCAACCCAGTCCAGACCGCCCAGAAATGCATTACCAGGTGAAAATGATAATGAATACCCAATCATCACCCAAAGAATCGAAATGACTGCCAGAGGCATGTAACTATGCATTGCCGTATTCAGGACATTTTTACTTTTTACCATCCCTCCATAAAATAGGGCAATCCCTGGTGTCATTAACCAAACCATCATCGTCGCCAAAAACATGAATACCGAATCCGCCATTTGCATACTGTTTTTTCCCCCTTGTTTTTATATATGTTATGTTTATTAACACTATTATGTTATATTTTTTATCATATACTTAATTTTCTAAAAATTCAACTTAATTTTTATTTTTCAACATTTTTTTGTGAGGTAATATAACATCACTGTGAAAAAAGGATCAGAAAAAATGGTTTGTTCATTCCGAAAATACTTTCCACCCACTCCCATTACTTTTCCCCCTCTACTTATGTCCCGTTCTAAAAAAATCCCATTAAAAAAAGGGCCCTCCTATTGAGGACCCTCCAAAAGATATTCAGTTAACAGCAGCGGGACACCTTCCCACCCTTTGCATTATACCGTTCATCCTGAGCTTCGCAGAAAAATTCTTTCCTGGTTTTCACAGGTTCTTCAGGATGATGCATTTTCATATGCGCCACATAAGTATCATAACTTGGCACACCGACAAGCAAACTGACGAATTGCTTTCTGTAGCTGAGAATTTTAATCAATCTTTTTAACATCGCCTTCCCTCCCTTATGAAGTCCTTGATACATAAGGTGTTTCATGTAAATCTATTTTCTGGTTCTTCAAGACTTTTATCCATAACCTAATTGCTGAAATCAGGACGGTGATCACCACGATCATGAAGATGGCACATAGGGCAGCATCCACATAATCATTGACGATAACCCGTTTCATCTCGGCAAGGTTAGCCGCCGGAGCAAGAATTTCCCCTTGATCATAAGCCGCTTTAAACTTATCCTTATGCGCTAAAAAGCCAATAGCCGGGTTTTCGTGGAACAGCTTTTGCCAACCTGCCGTCATGGTCACTATCAACAAGAATGTAGTAGGCACAAGGGTGACCCATGTGTACGCTTTCTTGCCCATTTTGAAAAGGACCGTCGTCCCAAGCAGTAACGCAATGGCGGAAAGCATTTGATTCGCAATTCCAAACAATGGCCAAAGGGTGTTGATTCCGCCAAGAGGATCAATGACCCCTTGATAAAGGAAGTAACCCCAGCCGATTACACATATGGCAGTCGCAATAATATTGGGCAGCCATTTATTCGTTTCGGCAAAAGGTTTGTAAAAGGTCCCGATGATATCCTGTATCATAAAACGTCCAACCCTGGTTCCAGCATCAATGGTGGTCAATATGAACAATGCCTCGAAAAGGATCGCGAAATGATACCAGAATGCCATCAGGGACGCTCCGCCAATCACTTGCGAGAAGATATGGGCCATGCCGATAGCAAAGGTTGGAGCTCCTCCAGTACGGGATATAATGCTCTCTTCCCCAACATCGTCGGCAAGGCCGGTAATCATCTCAGGTGTCAATATGAAACCCCAATCGGATATCGTAGCGGCCACCTGAGCTGGCTCCGTTCCCACAACGGCACCCGGGCTATTAATGGCAAAATAGATACCAGGGGTCAGCACACAGGCTGCTATCATCGCCATGATGGCAACAAAGGATTCAGTCAACATCGCCCCGTATCCGATTGGACGCGAATGGGATTCGCGTTCGATCATTTTAGGAGTTGTACCTGAAGAAACGAGTGCATGGAAACCTGATACCGCCCCACAAGCGATCGTAATGAACAGGAATGGGAATAAGTTTCCGGAAAATACGGGTCCTGTTCCATCGATGAATTGAGTGACGGCAGGCATTTCAAGGGTCGGCATGACAATAAAGATACCCAGCGCAAGTCCGATGATCGTACCGATTTTCAAGAATGTGCTTAAGTAATCACGCGGTGCCAATAACATCCATACAGGCAAAACGGATGCAACGAATCCATATACAATCAACATGATGGCAATCGTTTCCCCGCTGAAGGTGAACATTGGCGCCAATGTTGCGCTCTCGGACACAAAGCGGCCGAAATATAACGCGAGCATCAATAGTATGATTCCGATAATCGATCCTTCGCCAACGCGTCCTGGCCTTATATAGCGCATGTAAATGCCCATAAGCACGGCGATCGGTATGGTCGAGGCAATCGTGAACATCCCCCACGGACTTCCGACGAGCGCCTTTACGACAACCAGGGCAAGTACCGCCAATAAAATGATCATGATACCCAGGATACCGATCATTGCTATCAAGCCTGTAATCGGTCCAATTTCCTCCTTGATCATCTCTCCCAATGATTTGCCGTTACGGCGCATCGAACCGAAGAGAATGATGAAATCCTGTACGGCACCTGCCAATACAACCCCGACTACAAGCCATAGTGTCCCTGGCAGATATCCCATCTGCGCTGCAAGGATGGGACCAACGAGGGGGCCAGCTCCGGCAATCGCCGCAAAATGGTGGCCAAACAACACCCATTTGTTTGTGGGAACATAATCTTTCCCATCATTATTCGCTTCCGACGGAGTCTGGCGATTGTCATCTAGTTCAAACACTTTCCGTGCAATGAATTTACTATAAAAGCGGTATGCAACTGAATAAACACAGAGTGCTGCAGTGACAATCCACATGGCATTGATACTTTCCCCCCGGTTTAGCGCGACGAAACCAAAACTCACCGCACCCAACGCAGATATGATCCCCCAAAGAATGACTGATTTAAGCGTTTTCATTTTTTCCATCTCCTCTCTATTGAACTGGCTGCAACTATAAAAAACCTCATTTATAAGGGGCCAGGGCTATATTTCTGCCCTAACCCATTAAATTTAAAGAATTTTATATATATTCTGAATTATATGTTACCATAAGGTTTTTTAGCAATAGCAAAATGGTCAATTTGTAAAGTATTTTCCATTATTTTGTCGATAATTCCCTCTCTACCCATCAATATGGAATTTGCGATTTACGAATCATAAAAAACGTATTAGGTGATAAATCCACATTTTTAAATGAACGGAAGGCAATCCACAGGTTTAAGGTCCTAAATTCGGACCAACACAAAAAAATGTGCGCCCTGACGGCACACATTCTTTCTTCATCCAATCTGGTTTCCTCTTAATGAACTGCGAAACAGTTCGTAATAAAAACCCCTCTGCCGCAATAATTCTTCATGGGATCCCTTTTCAATGATCCTTCCTTCATCAAGCACAAGGATTTGGTCGCTTTGCTGAATTGTATTTAATCTGTGGGCAATGACAAAACTTGTCCTTCCCTCCATCAAACGGTGTAAAGCCTCCTGGATTTTAAGCTCTGTAATCGTATCTATGCTACTTGTCGCTTCATCCAAAATCAAGAGAACGGGATCGGCTAGGATAGCCCTGGCAATCGATAATAGCTGGCGCTGTCCCTGGCTTATTCCACTGCCATCCTGATTCAAGATGGTATCATACCGATCCGGCAGTTTCATGATAAAGGAATGGGCATTGGCAAGCTTTGCTGCATTCACCACTTCTTCATCTTCGGCATCCAGTCGACCGTAGCGGATATTTTCACGAATCGTACCTTGGAACAAAAAAGAATCCTGTAAAACGAAACCCATATGCCTACGGAGACTGGATCTCGTCACCTGTTGGATATCCTGTCCATCAATCAATATCCGGCCGCTATTCGGCTCGTAAAAACGGGCTAGAAGATTAATGATCGTAGTCTTCCCCGCCCCAGTGGGACCTACAAGCGCGATGGTCTCCCCTTTTTCCGCACGGAAATCAACATCATATATCGTTTGCTCCTCATTATTATACGAAAAAGAAACACCCTCAAATTCCACCTCACCATGGACATCACGAAGTTCAGAGGCCTGTTTCTCATCCACTTCCTCTTCTTTTTCATCAAGTATGGTGAAAACCCGTTCCGCACCGGCAACAGCTGAGAGAAGTGTATTGAATTGGTTAGCCAGGTCATTGAGGGGACGGGTGAATTGCCTTGCATACTCGGTGAAAATGACAATGACCCCGATGGAAACCGTCCCTATGCCACTCAGCGCCAAAAACCCGCCGACAGCGGCTATTACCGTGAAGCTTAAGTTGTTCAGTAAATTCATCAATTTCGGAATCAGCCCAGAGTATGATTGTGATAGGAAACCAGCTTTCTTTAAGTTTTCACTTCGGATGACAAAATCTCGAATCACTTTATCTTCCTGTGAAAAAGCCTTTACGATCCGTTGTCCGGATATCGTTTCTTCTATAAAACCATTCAGTTCCCCAAGATTCTTCTGCTGTTCTTTAAACAACTTTCCCGTCCGGTTCGTTATCCACCTCAGCCCGAAGAACATAAGAGGAACGATCAATAATGTTAGAACAGTTAATAAAGGGCTCAAATACACCATAACTCCGATTGTACCGACCAGTGTCAGCACACTGGAAAAAATCTGGATGACAGAACTATTCAAAGTGGAACTGACATTTTCTATATCATTCGTGACCCTACTCATCAATTCCCCATGCTGACGCCGGTCAAAAAAGGGAATGGACAACTGGTGAAGCTTTTTGAACAATTGATTGCGCATTGCATAAACCGTATCCTGTGCGATTCCAATCATCCAATAATTCTGGAGCCACATGGATAGGGAATAGAATATATAGACCCCGAGAAGTCCGAAAAGAAGGCTGATCAGCCCCCCGCTATCTCTTGTGACAATATAATCATCAATGGCCATCCCAACAAGAAAAGGGCCAAGCAATCCCAAAACCGAGCTTATCAGTACCATGAAAAGGACACAAAATAGCAGGCTTTTATTCGTTGCTAAGTAGGGAATGATCCTTTTTATCGTATTCCAGGAGTTGACCGGTTTAGCCCTTGCCTTATCGGGAGATATTCTTCGGCTCAAGAGTAATCCCCTCCTCCCCAAACTGTGAGTGAACGATTTTTCGATAAAGATCGCTTGTTTGCATCAAATCCTGATGTTTCCCCAGCGCAAGCACTTGACCACTTTCCAGCAACAATATTTTATCCGCCTCCATGGCTGTACTGATTTTTTGTGTAATGATGAGCGTTGTGCACGTATAGTCCTTTAAAGCGGCAAGCAATTTACTTTCCGTTTTCAAATCCAGCGCACTAGTACTATCATCCAGAAGGAGAATCTTTGGTCTGCGCACCAATGCTCTTGCGATTGATAAGCGCTGTTTTTGCCCCCCGGACAGATTCACACCTTTTTGTCCTAAATGGGTTTCATATTTTTTCGGAAGTTTCATTACGGTCTCATGTACCTGAGCATGCATGGCCGCTGTCACGATTTCCTCCATCGAGGCATTTTCTTTTCCCCAAGCGACATTATTTTTTATGGTTCCTGAAAAAAGCAGGGCCTCTTGCGGTACATAGCCAATCCTTTTCCGCAGCGAATTCAAGGGAATATCTTTCACATCCTGGTCATCGATTCGAATGGAGCCGCTTTCAACTTCGTATAATCTCGGAATCAGCTGAAACAGCGATGTTTTCCCTGATCCTGTCGCTCCTATGATGGCAAGCGATTCACCCGGACCGATGGAGAAGCTCAAATTTTTCAATATCGGGGTATCGGTTCCAGGATAACGGAAAGATACATCCATAAACTTGATGCCTCCCCCATCGATGGCCCCACTCTCGCTTTCCGCCTTTCCTTCATCAATATCTATCGGGGTTTCAAATATTTCCGTCACACGTTCCGCTGAAGCCTTCGCACGGGAAATGACCATGATCAGCCATGAAAAAACGGAAAGGGATGCCGCAATCCTCGTGGCATAGTTGACAATCGCCACAACCTCCCCTACCTGTATATCTCCCATAGTTATAAATTCGCTTCCAAGCCAGAGAATGATCAGAATCGCCACATTCATGACAAGCATCAACACAGGCATCGTCGTTTCAATTAAACGAAGGGAAGTCACGGTCTTTCTTTTCAACTCTTCATTTGCATCGTCAAATCGGCCGATTTCATGCTCCTTACGAAGAAAAGCTTTGATCAAGCGCATGCCTATCAGATTTTCCCTCATGACTCCATTGACATTATCAAGTTTATCCTGCACGAGCTTAAACAGCTTGGCCGCTCGTTTCATCACCCATCTAAGGAAAAAGACAAGAACCGGAATAGAAATGATCAAAACAAGGGATAGTTTCAAATCGACCGTAATTGCCATTATCGCCCCGCCAATTACGATCAATGGCGCCCTTGCCATGATACGCAGGCCCATAAAAACCGTATTTTGAAGTTGGGTCACATCATTCGTCATCCTTGTTATCAATGAGGAAGTCGGGATATTATTCAAATTCGCAAAAGAAAACGCCTGTATTTTACCAAAAAGGCTTTTCCTTACATCATGTCCAAAGCTTTGACTTACATGTGATGCCGTAAAGGAATTAACGATCCCGCCAAGGAATGAAAAAACGGAAAGTCCAACCATGACACTTCCCCATTTAATCACCACCGATAAATCTTTCTGCAAAATGCCATCATCAATTATTTTTGCTATAAATAGAGGTTGCAACAGCTCTACCCCGAGCTCGACAATCATTAAGGATAAAGCAAGAATGATCAAAAGCCAGTATGGCTTAAGAAATGAGGACAAATTTTTCATCTATGACCCCCTTCGATTCTTCATATGTAGATTGCATCTTTTCATCCTCTCATTATACATTTTTATACAGATTTTTTAAAAGATTTTAACTAATATAAAGGATTGGTAAATATATTGAATTTTTTTTAATAAATACCCTTGACAAATAACACAAAATAAGCGAAAATTCTAATTGATAATGATTTTCAATTTCATTATCGATCTCTGAAATTTGATAAGCAATTACGATATTCTCTTATCGTACCCTTTTGATATTGTACATAGCTGCAATGTCGCCCCGGCTTCTCTGTGCCTAGTAAAATTATATGCTCATTAGCGAAAGCAAGTCACTAGAATATTGCCCCCTCTTTATTCAAGTAATTTTTTCACGTTGAAGCATATTAGGCAGCCGGGGATTATTTTTTTTTCAACTATTAAACTTACATATATGATTAAAGGAGCAGGGTGATCATGAAACTAGAAGATATCATTAAAGAACGGCGCAGCATCAAACGATTTAAGGACATTCCTGTTCCCATTGATACCATCCAATCATTATTGGAAACTGCGACATGGGCACCGAACCATAAAATGACCCAACCATGGCGCTTCGTCGTGGTACATGGTGAGAGCCGTTTAAAACTCGCGGAAGCAACAAGTGCATTCATGGCAGGCAAAGAGAAGGACCCTGAAAAGAAAAAAGCGGCCGGACAGCGAGGATATAATAAACTTATAGGTGTACCGATGTTTGTCGCAGTGATCATGGAAGAGAATCCGAATCCCATGACACGAGAAGAAGATTATGCGGCCACAAGTGCTTTGATCCAGAATTTCAGCCTGCTTGCCTGGGAACAGGGAATCGGGATGATATGGGAAACATACGGCATGATACACAGCACGGAGTTTCGTGAAGCTTTAGGCGTGAAACCAGGCGAGAAGATCGTCGGCAGCCTTCACGTCGGCTATCCCGACATGATCCCCACTCCACGTCCAAGGAAAGAGATCGATCAAATACTGACCATTATGGACTAATATAAAAGAAAAACCTCCAATCTTCTATTTGGAGGCTCAGACTGTAGACAAACTCGATGCAAATCGAGTTTGTCTACAGTTTTTTTATGGCTTTTGCAATTGGACAACGGTCAATGCCGCTATCAAAAAGAACCCGATGAAAAATCCAGCGTCTGTATAGTGACTAAAAGATTACACACAAAAAACCCCCTTCTAAAAGGAGGTCTCTGTACTATTATTCTCAAAAGAACTCGTGATATAATGCCTGAATTGCCGTCTCTTCATTATGCCCTTTCACACCGAACATCATACTTACCTCCGAAGAGCCTTGGTTGATCATCTCAATATTCACCTTTGCTTCGGCCAAGGCTTTTGACGCTCTTGCCGTCGTACCGACATTATGGCGCATTCCTTCCCCTACAACCATGATCAAGGCAAGATCATGCTCCACATTCACTTCATCAGCATGAAGCTCTTTCTTGATTCGTGAAATGATTTTCTTCTCGGCTTCGCCCTTCATCTGGTCCTGCCTTAGAATAAGCGTCACATCATCGATGCCTGATGGAATATGCTCATATGAAACTCCATAATCTTCGAGGATGTGCAGCAGTTTCCGGCCAAAACCAACTTCCCTGTTCATCAAGTACTTGCTAATGTAAATGCTGCAGAATCCTTTATCACTTGCAATACCAATGACCGGCCCGTTCGTATTATCCCGTGTACTTACAATGCGGGTCCCTTGTGCCGCAGGATTGTTCGTATTCTGGATATGTACGGGTATTCCCGCACGGAATGCCGGAATCAGCGCCTCATCATGAAATACCGAGAAACCTGCGTAAGAAAGCTCACGCATTTCTCGATAAGTTAATTCCCGGATTCCCTTGGGATTGGAAACCACATTTGGATTCACCGCATAAACCGCATCCACGTCCGTAAAGTTCTCATACAAATCAGCTTTGACACCATTTGCAAGAATCGAACCCGTAATATCGGAACCGCTTCTTGAGAAGGTTAAAACATCACCATCTAACGTATAACCGAAGAACCCTGGAAATACTATGATTCCAGGCTCATCACGCAGAGAATATAGCCGGTCATAAGACTCTGGCAGAACCTTGGTGAATCCACCCTCATCCGTTACGATCAGGCCAGCCTTCTTCGGATTTATATACTGAGCCTCTACTCCAAGGCTTTGGAAATAACCTGCGACCAGCTTCGCATTATTATCCTCTCCACTGGCCTTCAAGGTATCCAAATAACGCTTCGGGTTAGTTTGGTCTGCATGCAACAGTGCCATTAAATTTTCCTGGATTCCCGTGACGACACTCTCGGATATTTCCAGTTCTTCAGCAATGCTCGCATAGCGGGATACAACATCTTCTATCAAATGCTCCCCGTTATCCCCGCGCAGCTGCTGTTCTGCAGCTGCAATCAATAAATCCGTCACCTTTATATCATCGGAATTGCGTTTCCCTGGAGCCGAAACGACTACAATCTTCCTCTCTGGATCAGAAACTACAATTTCGAATACCTTTTTCAACTGTTCACCTGACGCAAGTGAACTTCCACCAAACTTTGCAACTTTCATATCGACATCCCCTATTTTCGTAAATATTCTGTCAAAATTAACTCTCCCTATTATTACGCTTTTTCTCGAAACAATCAAGTGGAAATTCCGTTACTGAAGGACAATTGTATTTTTAAAAAGGACAAAATATTAAGACACGGATTGATAATGGCTAAAAAACTAAAAAAGACAACAGGCATTTGCCCATTGTCTCCACTATTCTTTAGCGATTATCCACGGTTTCCGGGTATAAGTCATGGTTCATCAAGCGGTAATCCGCCATTTCCTCATACTTCGTTCCTGGTTTCCCATAATTCGTGTAAGGGTCGATGGATATTCCGCCCCTAGGTGTAAACTTGCCCCAGACTTCAATATATTTAGGATCCATCAATTCGATTAAATCATTCATGATGATGTTCATGCAGTCTTCATGGAAATCACCGTGATTGCGGAAGCTGAATAAATAAAGTTTCAATGATTTGCTTTCCACCATTTTCACACTAGGAATATAGCTGATGTAAATGGTCGCAAAGTCCGGCTGACCCGTTATCGGACATAGGCTAGTGAATTCCGGGCAATTGAATTTGACGAAATAATCCCGGTTCGGATGCTTGTTATCGAATGATTCAAGGATCTCAGGCGCATAGTCGAATGTATATTTTGTTCCTTGATTCCCAAGCAGTGTGATATCTTTTTTTAATTCTTCTTCTTTTCTTCCAGACATTAAAAGTCCTCCTAATCCCACATTTCAGGGAGATTCATAAAATGGGCCTCTATATAACAAAAACCATATCTCCTCAAAGATATGGTTGATTCGCGAAAAATATCAAAGCCATAGTTTTTTTAAGAGGGTGATGCTATGAACCTCTCCCGTTTATCGGGAAATATTTTAAAATTGTCATAGTAAATATAGAAAAAAATATTTAATCTGTCAATCATACTTTTTAAATTTGGTTTGATTCCTTCATGCATTCAGCTTAAAATGTAGAAGAAGTTTATCCTACATGAAGGAAGAGATTACGTCAATGTGGATTTTTGCAGCCCTCATCACGAGTTTATGTTTTGGAATCAATAACAGCATTTTTAAATGGAGTAGCGGAAAGGGTTACTCAAAAGTGCATATCCAATTTTTCTTTTATTTTTCAGCTTTCATTTTGGCCATATCTTATGGAGTATTTGTGGATGGTTTACAGTTTGACTGGCTGTCCATCATGCTTGGCGGAGCCATTGGGGTACTGAACGCTAATGGTAATATCCAGATGGCAAGCGCCTTTGAAAAAGGGCCGGCAAGTTTGACATCTCCATTAATCGCAGCGAATGCAATATTCCCCATTCTCTGTGCAGCTTTAATTTTTCACGAACATATATCTACTTTGCAGTGGGCTGGTATTGTCTGCATGTTTCTCGCTACATTAGTCATTCAGTATACACCTAATGCTAAAGGTAACCATCAATATGTCCCTTGGATGATGCACACATTATTGTCCATATTATCTTTTGGTGTGCTCGGCATTCTTATGACGACATCCACACGTCTTCATTTAAATTCCCTTGATATCCTGGTATCAATGTATGGAGGCGGAACTCTTTACCTTCTTTCGGCTTTGGCCATTAAAAAGGAAAAAATCAAGCTAAATGAAGTCAAAATCGGTTCCTTGGTAGGCCTTTTAAGCACGATAGGCTATGGATGTTATTTCTTTGCGTTGAACACTGGCATCGCAAGCATCATCTTCCCTGTCGTCAGCCTGAATTGTTTAGTTGTCGTTTTCGCAGGATGCTATTTATTCAAAGAAAAACTAAAAAACTATCAAATTGCCGGCGTACTTGCAGCACTAATCGGCATTATCTTGACTAAAATATGAATATAGTTCATTTACAAAACCGACCTGACTGTCATGAGTACAAGCCAGGTCGCTTTTTTATTTTACCGGAAAATAGGGCCGTCAAAAAAAAGTGTTGACACTTCTTATAAAATATCAGATAATTTTGAATATTAATTCTTTATGTTTTACTACTTTTGAAATGTTTGAAAAATCCTCTGCCACGGGTATTAAAGAAATAGGTACAACCACCTTATTTAATTCTGAATTAGGAAAGGAAAGATGCATAATGGTAAAAGTTACGGTAACAGTTGATTTTCAAGGAAAATCTTATCAAACAAACGTCCTTACTAAACCGGATACAGATCATGAAGTAATTTTACAACAAGCTCTTCATCAAGTTGAAAAACAATGGAAAGCATAAACAGGCAGGCATCGCAATAGATACCTGCTTTTTATTACCATTTAAATAATTTAAGTATGAACGATTAAAGAACCTCTTACAGCAATTCCCTCACTTTTAATTGCATTTTCCAAAATAAACTAAAATTGAGACTTCAGTATGTACCTTAACCTCTTAATCCGAATAACATGTAATTTAGAATTGCACCTAAATTGAAATGGATTAATTATAAAAGACTTATAAAAAAAGACGGTCTTTTTTTATAAGTCTTTTTAATGTTCTTTTAAACTAAATTTCTTATTAATGGCACGGAACGCTCTTGGAGGCTATCGGAAAGCAGACTATAAGAAATAACTTTCTTCTTGTACTGTTTAACGACATCCACGTGGTCATTGTAAATATACACAAATAACCTAACGTCCTTTTTGCTCCTTTTAGTATCTATGACCAATGGAGTCCCACTGTTCTCTGGATGTAAAAACAATTTCTCGTTCCCTGGGAATATATGATTTTTTTTCAAAAACCTAGCGTTATTAAAATAATTAATGACTTGAATCTTTTCTTCCCCTTCTAAACGTTTTCCGTCAAAGGTTACGATCGCATTCTCGTCACTAATTTCTGAGTGTATTTTAAATTTGCTGATAATCCAATTAACTGCATCGGTTGGAAGGCAGGAAACCAATATTTTTAACAAACTTAAGATAATTGTCAAAATCAAGACCGGCAATGTCAATTTCATCATCTCCGCTGCGTTTATAAATGCTTATATCACTTATTATATCAAAAGGTCCGACAGTTTTTTCTTAGAAAATGTGTACGTTCTATTAACGATTTCCTTTTGTAAAACATTTCACTTGAACACACGGCCGCGCCTTCGAAAGGGAAAAGTTTTCGTTTATACATATAATGTTCCGAAAGGGTTATACTAAACAAAACGGGTTCTCCACACACTAAAAGCATGAAGTGGATAGAGCACTATATTATTAATTAAATACAAAAAACTGGGCGTCATCAAGACGCCCAGTTTTTCCGGAATGGATTATTGATATCCCCAAATCATTGTTAGCAATGTACCGAAAATTGTAACCAATGCAACGAACAATCCGTAATATACGTTTGTGTAAATCGATGCTTTATCTTCAGACTCCCCTGCATGCATGAACATAACAAATTGAAGTGCTGCTTGCATGAAGGCTGTAACAAGTAGGATGATCATAGCCATTTTAAGTGAGAGATCAAACATAATAACTGATAGTGCGACCAAAGTCAGGACTAGTGAAAAAGCAAATCCCATAACTTGGCCCCGTGGGAATAATTCTTTCATATTACATCATTCCTTTCAAGTAGACGAAACTGAAGATGAAAATCCAGACAACGTCCAAGAAATGCCAGTAAAGTGAAAAGATGAAAGCCTTGTTGGTTGTTTGTGGAGTCATACCGCGCTTTTTAAGCTGCATGATAATGAAGGTTCCCCAGAACAAACCAAGTGTAACGTGAGCTCCATGCGTACCTAGTAATGTGAACAAACTAGATAAGAAAGCACTTGTTTGAATCGTTGCTCCTTCATGTACATACTCCACGAATTCATAGATTTCGACTCCCAAGAAGCCTAAACCAAGAATAAGGGTGATAATGAAGAAACCAATCGTTGCTTTCTGCCTGCCAAGTCTCATTGCATTGATTCCAAGACCTATGGTAAAACTACTAGTTAAAAGAAAGATGGTTTGAAACATTAGTGTTGGGACTTTAAAAAGATGTTCCCCTGTTGGACCATTTCCAGTTCCATCAACTAAGACAAAATAAGTGGCGAACAGTGTAGCGAAAAGAGCAATTTCTGCTCCTAGGAAAATCCAGAACCCAAAAATCTTTAAGCGATTTTCTTCCGTGCTATATTCTAGTGGCAGCGAGTTATCTATTTTCATTACTTAGCACCTCGCAATTTATTTTCAGTTTCTTCGATCTCTTCAACAGAGATATAACGTCCGTGATCTTTTTCGAATGAACGGTGAATCATACAAGCAAAGATACCGATCGTTGCAATGATTGCAATGATCCACATGCTGAATACCAATGCAAAGCCCCAAACGAAGAAGATACAGCTCATGATAAACGGCACACCACTGTTATTTGGCATATGGATCTTCTCTACTTTACCGCCAAATAATTTAAAGCCTTTTTTCTTTGAATCCCAGAATGCTTCTGTAGAATCAACTGTTGGCACAACTGCAAAGTTATATTCAGGGATTGGTGTATGTGTAGCCCACTCTAAAGAACGTGCATCCCATGGATCATTCGAAATATTTCTTGATGCATAACGAGTGCTCCAATAGATATTGTACACAATAAGTGCAAAACCTATTGCCAAGCCAATCGCTCCAACGAAAGAGAGCATATTCAATGGACCATACCCTGTTGATTCGGAGTACGTATACATACGACGTGCTTGCCCATCTAAACCAGTGATGAACATCGGGAAGAATGTTACATTAAAGCCGATTGTAATGAACCAGAACGACCATTTCCCAATTTTTTCGTTCAACATGAAACCAAACATTTTTGGCCACCAGTACGTGAAACCGGCAAGTACGGCAAATACAGTACCAGGGATTAAAACGTAGTGGAAGTGAGCTACTAAGAACATTGTATTATGGTATTGGTAGTCAGCACTTGCCATGGCAAGCATAACCCCTGTTACCCCGCCGAGCGTGAAAATCGGAATGAAAGCCAAGGAGTATAGCATCGGAACGGTAAATACGATTTTACCTTTCCAAAGTGTGAACAACCAGTTGAAAATCTTAACTCCGGTCGGAACGGCAATTGCCATCGTGGTAATCGAGAAGATACCGTTAACCATTGCGCCGTGACCCATTGTATAGAAATGGTGAGCCCATACAATGAAAGATAGTGTAGAAATAGCTACCATGGAAATAACCATCGAATTATAACCGTATAGGTTACGACGTGCGAATGTTGAAATGATTTCACTGTAAATACCAAAGGCCGGAAGAATAACTATATAAACTTCAGGATGTCCCCAAACCCAGAACAAGTTCGCCCAAAGCATATCGCTACCGCCATTGGCCATCGTAAAGAACTGAGTTCCGAATAGACGATCCATTGTCATCAACGCAAGTGCCACTGTCAATACAGGGAAAGCGAAAACGATGATGAAGTTTGTGATCAAGATAGACCATGTGAACATTGGCATTTTCATTAAGGTCATGCCAGGTGCTCTCATTTTCAAGATGGTTACGATAAAGTTGATACCAGTCATTAATGTACCGATACCAGCTATTTGAAGTGAAATCGCATAATAGTTCGAACCTACTGATTCACTGAAATCGTTACCTGCCAGCGGGAAGTAAGATGTCCAGCCTGCATCAGGAGAACCACCGACTACGAAAGAGATGTTAAATAGCATTGCCCCCATGAAGAATAACCAGAAGCTTACTGCGTTCAGACGTGGGAATGCTACGTCACGCGCTCCAACTTGTAATGGTGTAACAATGTTCATTAACCCAATGATGAATGGCATAGCCATGAACAGGATCATGACGACCCCGTGTGTTGTAAATACCTCATTATAATGCTGTCCATCCAAAAGACCGTTATCTGGAATAGCCGTTTGAGCACGCATCATGAGAGCATCGACGCCACCGCGGAAGAGCATAAGCAGTGCTGCCAAGATGTACATGATACCAATACGTTTATGGTCAACCGTTGTTAACCACTCACGCCATAAGTAACCCCATTTTTTAAAATAGGTAATTCCGGCAACAACCGCAATCATGGTTAAACCAATGGCAACCATGGATGCATAAATCGCAGGACTTGGATGAGGTACGGCAAATCGATCAAAGTAATCCATACTTTTGTGACTCCTTTCAGGAAAATATTCCTTATCTTGTAAAACTGGTTGTTTTATCGAACGAAATTAATTCTTAGTGATCATGATTCATGTTGCTGTGTTCTGAATGTTCCTCGTGTGAATCCTTGGAATCATTTTCTTCAGTATGAGATGATCCGTGGTCATGACCAGCGTTTTCCCCTTCAGGAGCTGGTGAAAACTCTAAGTGAGTTCCAGTGTAAGTGGATTGTCCCACATGACCAGGTTTTAATAATTCATTGAATTTTTCCTCAGTAATCGGTTTAGCAGTAGCTTTAATTTCATCTACCCACTTATCGTATTCTTCTGCAGTCAGTGCATTAACATTGAACGTTTGTTGAGCAAAACCTGCACCACTGAAGTTCGAATTCCGACCCATATACTCACCTGGTACATCAGCTGCTAAGTGCAACGTATTAACCATGTCCGACATCGCGTATTTTTGTCCTCCAAGTTGCGGAATCCAGAAACTTGAGATTGGACCGAATGAGTAAAGTTTAAATTCGATTGGTCGGTTAGTCGGTATAAACAGATAGTTGACTGTTTCGATATCTTCTTCCGGATAACTAAAATGCCATTTCCAGTTGGAAGATGAAGCGTAAATAACTAAAGGTTCTTGATCTCCGTACCCTTTAGGTGTTGCCTCAACTTCATTTGTTGTTTTAACAGTAACAACAGATAGGAAAGCGACGATTAAAATTGGGATCGCAACCCAAATTATTTCAAGAACCTTACTTCCTTCTATATGAGGCGGTTCATAATCATCACGTTGTTTGGAAGCACGATATTTCATTATCATGAAGATATACAGTACCATAACGACAAGGACGACAAAGGCCATTGTCCAAATCGAAATCATAATAACATCTGCTTGTGTTGCAGCTACTGGCCCTTTAGGGTCCAAGACCATTAATGGGTTATCGCAACCGGTTAGCACAGTGGCAATTGTAAAAAGTATAGTTAATAGAGCCCATTTTATTTTCATAGTACTACCCCTTTCTTACATAATAAAATTCCAATTGGTAATTATTCGGACAAAGTGTTACCATGTTCACAAACCCGACATACCAATATTAATCCCAAGTGTAAAAAAAGACAATATAAAGTGACATCTGTCACATAAAGTTCAATAAAGAGCAGTAAGAAGATGGTAAATGAGCAGAAATGTTCGAAAATCTTCAGCAAATGAAATATAATAATTGTTTAATAAATTACCTATGAAAATTCACTTATTCGTACAGAATTGCTGACAGTATCGGTTACTATCCGTTTAATATTATTCTAATATAATGAAATGAAATTTTCACATTATATTCACTGCGTTTATTGCCTTAAGACTTGTAAAGATTATGAATGATATTACCTATCCTGTTAATTAGGTATCTATCATTGAAAAACATGATTTATAGCGGATTTTTTTCACTCGGCCATGGAAGTTGGTAAATGGTGGCCGCATTGTACACGATGTTGTTTCCATGCTTCAATACCCCTATGATCCAACACTGGTCAATATTATATATATATAAAGAAATAACTGGTGTGAAATGTAAATGGCTTTATTCTCCTCGCAATAACTAGCTATAACGAGTCAAGTTGTTTATCAATCAATATCAGCAGGACCGGACAAAAAACATTCCACAAAAACGTACATTTGGTTGTTCAATCAACTCCGTTTTTTTTGGAAACTCACTACTCAAAAATCAACGGCATCCCTTTTGTATCTTCAAGGAAAAGAGCATAAAAAAACCACAAAAAAAGGACTTTTTAAAAGTGTCCTTTTCTCGTGGTCCAAGCACATCGTTATGTATTTCAAATACAAAGGGTTACTTGAAATATTTTTTTGGTACATGACGAGTGCAGTATATTGTATTGAATTAAAATGTAGCCAACTGATAATTACCCCAAGCCCTACACAAAATGAAAGCGCATTCAATCATTCGGATCACGTTGACTCGAATTCTTTAGACAGGCGTTCATCCATGTTGGTAAATCTGATGATGGAATGCACGTTCATTATGTTATATTCCTTGTTTTAGTTACTGAATTCTGTACTTCTTTTTGTTGGGGTGTTAGCCTTTGATTTCATTTTTATGATTTTAGTCGTTTCGGGTACGATTCTTTCACCTTTATGTGTTTTCGTTACCATTTCTTCTGTCAGGACAAAAAATATACCAACTAGAAAAATTGCAGCTGCGCTTAGTGTGATGGCGATTCCAACGGCAGTAAATATATAATCTTTATTGTAATCGCTTACAAAGAAGCTTAAAGCAAAAATAATAATTCCGATTACACAACCTGTGCCCGATACCCATTTCACTGCATCTAACATCTTCTGATTAGCTTCCATAATTTCATCCCCTTTCTTTCTATTTTATTACATTTCACAAAATTGTCAAATCTTTTCTATTTTTTAACATATCCACAATGAAATCCTTGACAAATAGAACGCGTCACTATTCGCTTTTAGGCATTCAAGACTATAGGAAAAATCTGCAAAATAGTGCAAATACACTATCCATTTTTCCTATATTAACCTTTTGTATACTATTAAATAGGGGTTTGTACAATTTGAACGATGTTTTCCACTCCAGGTGCTTTCCCCGCAGGAGTCTCGCACCTTCCGTGCCAATCAACGTTGTTTTAACTTTTAGATAAAAACTCTTAGCCTAAATCCTTTTTGTTACAAATATGGTTTATATCGGATTATTATAAGAGGACTTAAAAAATGGTCGATGCAGGCGATAATTACTTTCTCTTAATTTAAATAAGTTGGCCAAATGGACATGGCAGGTTCCCAAAACCACCTAAAGGGAAAATGGGGTTCGGATTTTTTGTTCCGAACCCCTTTTGTCTACAAACTGAGGCCCCTGATGAAAAATCAGGGGCCTACCAATTTCTATGGTTTTTGTAAGGTTAACGTTACCGTTTTCTCTTCCGTCCCCCGATATACTTTAACCTTTACTTTATCGCCGATTTTCTTATCTGTATATAAGTACTTCCTTAATGCTGCAGCTGTATTTATTTTCGTTCCATCAATCTCCACGATGATATCCTGTTCCTTAAGCCCTCCATTCGCCGCAGCCGAACCCGCTTCAATACTCGTCACCATTACACCGGTCTTTACCGCTTCAGGAACATTTTGAATGTAATATTGCGGCAGTTCTTCCATACTGGCCAAGCTGACTCCTAAATATGGGCGCGTGATTTTTCCATTTTCAATCAGCTCCGTAACAATTGGGATCACATCATTACTTGGTATGGCAAACCCTAAACCTTCCACACCGTTTTCGGAAATCTTCAAGCTGTTTATGCCGATCACTTCCCCAGCGGTGTTGATCAATGCACCTCCGCTATTGCCGGGGTTGATCGCTGCATCTGTTTGAAGGACATCAAGTTCCCACTCCCCATCCGAGGTATCAACTGAAATGGAGCGTCCGGTCGCACTGACGATCCCTTGTGTAACCGATCGTGAAAAATCAAGTCCAAGCGGGTTGCCAATCGCCAATACTTCTTCACCTGGACGCATGTTATCAGAATTACCGAATTTTATTCCCTCCGGTGCTTTCGAGGCATCAATTGTCAAAACCGCTAAGTCCGTCAAAGCATCCGCGCCGACAACCGCTGCCGTCGCCTTTTGTCCATCATACAATGAAATTTCGACTTCCTTAGCTCCTTCAATAACATGATTGTTCGTAATGATATAGGCTTTCCCATCCGCTTTTTTATAAATGACCCCTGAGCCGGTGCCGCTCTCAACCGTTTCGCTCTCCGTGCTTTGCCGCTGGTACGGGTTCTGGTTTTGCATCTCCTGTAAATTCACGACCCCCACTATCGATTTGGATGCTGATTCGACCATCACTGCCCTATCATTGGAATCCGTACTTGTCGATAACTTTTCTGCCGTGACACTTTTATCCTTTTCAACACTTTCCGTTTGCTGTACTCCTGCCGTTTCGGTTGCCTCATTCACTGAACTTTTCCCTTGATCTATAAAATCCCCGCCAAATAGAAATACAGATGATGTAACCATAGAAGCAACCGTTCCGGAAACAAGACTGGTTATCCAAAGAGATTTACCCTTTTTCCGTTCTGCCTTGACTCTGACTTGCTCATCACCATTATAATTCTCCATCATTATCCCTCCTAGGATTATCCTTTACTTGGTTCAATCATAAACAGTAAATATTAAAAAATTCTTAAGAAAATAAAGAATAAGGCGACCTTTTTACAAAAATCATGACATTTTATCGAATCCTGCACATTGCCGCGCCACAAAATAAAAAGGCCTCAAAAGGCATTCAATCCGACCATTCAGTTATCCTTACATGACTTCATAAACTTCTTTAGTCTTCTTATTCACGCCATACCAGCCCCAAGTGGTTTTGTGACCATTTTTCTGACTAAGTTCATCCACCTCGAAAACATGAAAAATGTAATCTCCCTTTTCGGAATCATGATCATATTCAATATGCAAATTCTGAAAATTTTCCATATCCACATAATCTTTCACAAGCATTTCAGCCTGGGATTTACTTAATGTACTGACTGAATCCTTGCTTCCTTTGCCGTTTGTTTCCGTTGCCGCCTTATCTTCTGCTTTTGATCCATCCTCGGTTGATTCCTTCACCGGTTCATCATTCCCCACTACTGTTTCTATCGTGGCGGAGTCTGATACGGAGTGCATTTCCACCGCCTTTAAAACCATTTGTTTACCTACCCTGTATTTCGCTTTATATGTGGTTGCTTTTTCAAAATCGATTTTGGCCAAACCAAAATCCTGATCGTCGAAATTCTTCATCCCACTTGCCAGAAAACCTGAAAGATCCATTAACTCCCTTGCTTCCGTTGTTTTTGCTTCTTTATAAGCTAATTCAAATGCCTCATGGGCTTCTAAATAATTTTCCTCATTCAACTGACTTTTCCCTAAATCCATATTGGAATCATAATTCCTTGTTACGCATCCTGAAGCAATCAACACAAGAAAAATAACCATGATTGACCTCTTCACTATGTCACTCCTCACTTTTTCATAATATTCTGTAAATCCATCTTAAACCATTTGATAAGAAATCCGATACCTCTATTTCCTATCTTTTTCATTAAGGAAATGTTTACGTTCAGGATTAACTTTTTACAAATAGTGGTACAGAATAGATAAATGCTTGAAAGGATGATGTGCAGAATGATTCAGGAAAAACAGACCTATTATGTCGATTTGGTAAGCGGCGACGTACTCGGACAAAAACTTGAAGAGAATCCGAGCTTCACTATACACGCAACTGATGAGGAACTTGCAGAATTGAAACAATGCTTGGAGGAACACCGGACTGATGACCTGGAGGCATATGCCCGTTCACATGTGCCCTACCTTCTCTATCATCATGACCGGGCAAATGATAAATACGATGCTGCCATGAAAAGGCTGTATGCCCTCATTTATAAGTTAGGGGATGAAACGGCACGAAACCATATTGAAGAAATCGGCATATTGAAAGATAACAAATTCGAGGGAGAAGAAGTAATACAAAAGTTCAAATAACAAATAGGAACAGAACCTGAAATTCAAAGGTTCTGTTCCTTAATGATCAAATTCAATCAAAAAGTTTTCCCTTCCCCAAATGCAAGCGAAAAAGATTCCATTTCGTGATTCATTATACAGTTTTATACGCAGGGTCCTTTCAATCTACATATATATCTTTCAAATAGTCTGAACCTACACCGCCAATAACCATCAAAGCTAATGGTTAAAGATTCGATACAACTGGCATGCTTTTTAAAATTGTAATATCGGTGTAGCTTCACGAAGCATTCTTTTATATTTCTCTCCTTTTTGCACTCATACTTTCACGTTTAACAACCGGCAGTTATCAAAGGGAAGCAAGGTCCAATTAACATCTTTACTCACTTCTGGTATAACTTTATCTTTTCATTATGGAGTTGACCTGCACATGCATAAAAAAAAGGCTGCCTCGGCAGCCCTCCCTATAATGAAGGAACTGTCTCAAGCTCCCGGTATCATTTCATTGCAATGACATGCACTCATAACGTTTCGTTATAAAATATTCCACTCTTTTAATTCCAGTCTACGAACTTTATGTACAACATGGGGATCATTTTCCGCTAATGAGCGTGCTTCTTCGAATGTGTCTGCATTATAGACAACCAAGCCGCCTGAGCCATCTGCAAAAGGCCCTCTTGCAAAAACCTTCCCTTTGCGATCAAGTTCGTTTAAATACTCGATATGCTGTGGGCGCACTTCTATATTTTTTTCAGCATCAATCATATGTAAAATTGCTGCATAATAAGCCATGCTTTTCCACTCCCTAATTTTGGTTCCAGACAACCAGCTTCATTTCTGTCATTTCTTCCACTGCATATTTTAATCCTTCACGGCCAGTTCCGCTTTCCTTCACTCCGCCGTACGGCATATTATCTACTCGGAATGTCGGAATGTCGTTGATCATGACTCCACCAACTTGTAAATTTTCTGCAGCATCCAGTGCTGTACGAACATCGTTCGTATAAATCCCTGCTTGCAGGCCATAATTGGAATCATTAACCAAATCGATTGCTTGTTCTACTGATTGAACCTTGTTAATCAGAACGATCGGGGCGAACACTTCATGACAAGATACCTTTGAGTATGCATCAGCATTCAATATGACGGTTGGATGAAGGATATTGCCTTCCGCTATTCCACCAGTTGCAATCTTGGCTCCACCTTGTTTCGCCTCCTCAATCCAATTGAGGGTTCTTTCAACATCATTTGGGGAGATCAATGCGGAAACATCCGTTTCCGGATCAAGCGGATCACCTAATTTTAATCGTTTCGTTGCTTCTATAAACTTTTCAACAAACCGATCATAGACTTCTTCATGAGCATAAACCCTTTGCAAAGAAATGCATACTTGTCCCTGGTTTGAAAATGCCCCATTCACACAACGAGAAATAATCTTTTCGATATCCGCACCACTATCAATGATGACTGCTGCATTGGATCCCAGTTCCAGCGTCACTCGTTTCAATCCAGCTTTGTTGCGGATGCCAATTCCAACTCCTGGGCTACCGGTAAAAGTAATCATACTTACTCTAGAATCAGTGACCAACTTGTCTCCAACCACTCTTCCTCCACCCGTGACCACATTTAATGCTCCTGCAGGCAATCCCGCTTCCTGTAATAGTTCTCCAAGGAATAAAGAGGATAGAGGCGTTTGGCTTGCTGGCTTTAATACAATTGTATTTCCTGCTGCGATGGCCGGACCCACTTTATGAGCGACTAGATTCATGGGGAAATTGAAAGGTGTTATGGCCCCAATCACTCCAATCGGTTCACGTACAGTGTAACCAAGTCGGTTTTCGCCACCTTGGGCGGCATCCAGAGCGATCGTTTCTCCATGAATTCGTTTCGCTTCTTCAGCGGCAAACTTGTACGTTTCAATTGTTCGCGCCACCTCTCCCTTCGCGGTTGTAACCGGCTTTGCTGACTCAATAGATATGATTTGAGCGGCTTCATCTGCGCGCTCCTCAAGAAGATGTGCCAATGTTTCAAGGATTTTCGCTCGTTGGTGGGCCGGCATTTTTGCCATCACCTTTGCAGCCTTTTGCGCCGCTTCGATAGCTTGGTCGGTTTCTTCGTCTGTAGCCAGGGGGATTTCAGCTATGACTTCTCCTGAAAAAGGAGATCGAAGTTGACTATACTCCTTGGCCTCCACCCATTCCCCTTTGATTAGTAAATGTTTTTTTTCCACTCTATCTATGATTGTCATATTCTCAGCCACCCTTCACTCTTTGTATGTGCTTCATCTAAAGATTAGAGGCAATTTTTGAAACGGTCGATCCCATTCTTGGAAAATAATATTCTTCTAATTTTGTCGTTAATCCACCGTGGCCAAATTTACAGTGGCTATTTTCTTTCCCGGAACTTCGCTTACTAAATTCAAGAAAATATAATATGCTATTTCGTCTTTCTAGAATATTACTAATTCCTTGCTTATAAAACCAAGCATCAATGGTATTATAAACCCCTCTATTAATCCCATACTGTTCATTACAGACTTTAATGAAGGATAAATCAGTTAAGTTTATTATCTCATCTATATTTAATAGCAATTTGTCCCCTCCTTGCTACTTAGCTCTGCTAATTGAAATGCACTCAATTCCAAAACGAATTATCAGCTGGAGTTTTTTTCATTTAAATCTACTAATCTTTAGCTTAATTGGTGCTCTGGTTTTGTACTCTTCAATGCTTTTTGCATAAAAACGACTTCTTCACTCAGCATTGATATACGTTCAAGAACTTCCTCATCAACCAGTTCGTTTTGTGGATTGAAATGGTCGTTATGAGCATAAACAGAGCCTGGTGCAACAAAGGCACGGAAATAACCGGCTATAGGTTTCAGCTGATTTTCAATGACTAAATAATGCTGGTAGGTTCCACCAGTAGCCACAAGCCCCATTACTTTATTACGGAAATCCTTCGGGGGTATTAAATCAAATAAGTTTTTAAGAGCACCCGTGATCGACCCTTGGAATATTGGTGTTCCTATAATGTAAAAGTCTGCTGAGGTAACGATATCAATTACTTTTTTCGTATCTCCAGTGTATGTTGACGGATTACGGCCATCACAAAATTGAACATCATACTCTTTCAAATCAAGCAGCTCGATTTCGATATCAGGATGATTATTCTTAACTTCCTCTAAAACTTTTTCTATAACGACTTTCGTCTTTGTTCCTATTATCGTTCCTGAGATTCCCAGTAATTTCATTTCACTTTTCCTCCTTATTCATGCACTTCGATAAAAAGGCTCTACCCTTCGATTTTCACTACCTCATTATGAATGGGTCAGGAATCGGTTCAGATGATGTATTGATCCAAACCACTTTATCTTGCATATATTCATGAATCGCTTCATAACCGCCTTCTCTTCCATAACCGCTTAGGCCAGAGCCGCCGATTGCTGCTATTGGTGAAATACTTCGATAGGTATTCACCCAAACGATTCCAGCACGTATAGCTTTCGCGACTCGATGGGCTTTTGCAATATCACTTACCCAAATTCCGGCCGCTAATCCGTAATCAGTACTGTTTGCCAATTGAATAACTTCTTTTTCATCTTTAAAAGGGATGACACTTAACACAGGACCAAATATTTCTTCTTTAGTAATGCGGGAATCGTTATCGTGATGCTCGAAGATCGTGGGCTCAAAATACCATCCTTTATCTAAATATTCAGGCTTTTTACCTCCACAAACAAGTTTTCCACCTTCATCTAACCCGATAGCTACGTATTTTTGGACACGCTCCAATTGGGCTTGCGTTGCCAGCGGTCCCATTTCTGTATCATCTTGAAAAGGATCACCAATCTTAATTTTCGATACACGGTCTACGAGTTTTTGCATCACTTCATCGTAAATGTCGACATGTAAAAATGCACGTGAACCAGCCACACAACTCTGTCCCGAAGCACCAAATATACCTGCTATTATTCCCATCGCGGCATTATCCGGATTAGCATCCTCAAACACGATATTCGGTGATTTCCCTCCAAGTTCAAGTGAAACCTGAGCAAAATTTTGAGCCGAATTACGAACAATATGCCGTGCTGATTCCGAACCTCCCGTGAAGGCCACGCGCCTTACAAGAGGATGGGAGGTGAGTGTATCGCCTACAGGCATTCCAAAGCCGGTGACTACATTGACTACACCAGGTGGAAAACCAGCTTCTTCAACCAGTTTCACCAGCTCCAAAAGAGATGCCGAAGTCATTTCCGAAGGTTTAATGACTATAGTATTTCCTGCTATAAGTGCAGGCGCAAGTTTCAAGGTTGTTAAATAAAGAGGGGAATTCCAAGGAGTGATGGCGGCTACTACCCCAAGCGGCTCTTTGGACGTAAAAGCGAACATATCTTTTTTATCAATCGGTAAGGTTTGGCCATGGATTTTATCTGCTAGCCCTGCATAGTAATAGAAAAATTCAGGTAAGTATTTTACCTGACCACGCATTTCACGTATTAATTTCCCATTATCCAGTGATTCGACTTTCGCAAGCTCTTCAGAGTGAATAGCAATCAGCTCTCCAAGCTTTCTAACCAGGCGCCCTCGCTCTGTGAATGTCATATCAGTCCAGCCTGAATGCAAGAATGCATGATGCGCAGATTGAACGGCACGATTTACATCTTCAGCATTCCCTTTAGCGACTTGACACCAAGCTTCTTCAGTTGCAGGGTTATAACTATCGAAATATTCACCACTTGATGATTCTACCCATTCTCCGTTTATATACATCTGATATTTCTTCAGCTCTATCACATTGAGTCACCCCTTTGCTTTTGCCTTTCAATAAACGACCTAATGGCTTCGTTCACTATTTTGGATCCTTCCATCGGCAGCATATGCCTCATATTAGGTACTATCATCAGTTCTGAATGCACAATCTTTTCATGCATTTGTCTCGCCATTTCGGGATTTGAACCTACATCATGTTCCCCTGTTATAATTTGGGTCGGTATATTAATCTGGTGAATCTGAGGCCACAACTCTTCATCCGCTGTAGCAAAAAGTGTATAGGCAGCTAAATATGAATCAGCGTCGTTTTTCTGAAGTCTTTTCCGGATCTTACTGACTGTTTCTTCTTGTAAGTCTAAGAATTCTGGATTAAACCAACGTTTAATGGCTGGTTCAATTGTTGCCAAAGGTCCCGCTATTTTCACTTCTTCCACTCTATTTAAAACGGCTTTCCTTTGTTCTTTCGTCCTGTTGGCCACTGCATTCATGATTGTCAGCGTTTTCACTTTATCCGGATATTTTAATGCAAATGCCTGAGCGACCATACCACCCATGGAAAAACCAATCAAATGACTTTTCTCAATTCGTAAGTGTTTCATCAGTTCTGCTAACTGCTCAACAAACTGTGAAAGGGAATAAGGACCCGGAGGATGCTCAGATCCTCCGTGCCCAACCATGTCATATGTGATAACACGGAAATGTTTCGACAAATCTTCAACTTGTTCTTCCCACATCGTAAGATCAAGACCAACACCATGAATAAAGATAAGCGATTGACCAATCCCTTTCTCTTCATAATGAAGCGAATCTTTTCCATGCAATGTAGTTGGCATTAAACCAGCCCCATTTCAACCATATCTTGATGCCTGTTTCCTGTTCTTGGATGAGGACGTCCTCCTGTAGAAACCCCAATAGCGACAACGATCTCATCGGCCCTCGGTGCATCAGGTATAGAAGCTTCAAATGTTATGAAATGAGAACGCTCAGAATCATCTGTCTTATGTACCATCGGTATGAGCACCGCAGTTCCAGCACCGCCACGCTTATTAGTAAAGCTCAAGATACTCGTTCCTTTCACAGCGTCCCGGAATTTGTTGCCGAATTTCAAAGTATGGATAAAAGCTGATGCATGTTCAACTTCCCCATCCACTCCCACGACAGCTGCCTTGCCGAATGCTTCGACATCATCAGCCGAATCAATGTGCTTAAATAGTTCAGCAACTAAAAGTTCGCCAATTTGCGGTGCATATTCGTCAATTTCCGGTTTTAAATCATCAACATACCCTCTGCCAGCCCATGGGTTTTTGATAACAGCCATAGTAATTATCATCTTGATGGGATTCTCTACTTTTTTACCGCCCTCAATACGTGTTTCTTCAATAGCTGTATACACTTTACGAATATCTAACATTTACATTACCCCCATCTTGGTTTTTGTGAATTTTGGCATAACTTCTTCCGTGAACAATTTTAAACTTTTCATCATTTTTTCATGTGGCAAACCATTATGGTTCACCCAAAGCAGTAATGTTTCTAAATTCAGCTCTTCCTTCAATTCTTGAATTTTCTCTGTTACATATTCAGGTGTACCAAACAATAAATTTCTTGGATGTAGGAATTCATAGTTCAATTCCTGTCCTTCCTTTACTGTTTCGCCCGGATCCATAAGGTTGCTTAGCCCTCTCCAGTGACAAATCCAGCGATAATTATTCAAAACTGCTTCTGCAGCATCTTGCCGAGCTTGTTCCATGGTTTCCGCTACATATACATCACGTACTAAGGCAATGCCCTGACCAAGTGGAACTTCATAGCCTTTGGATTTGGAAGCCTTTTCACGATACAGTTCAAAACGTCCTTTTAGTTCTTTGACGGTAGGCATCCAAAACATTCCTTGTATATCGTTCTCCGCAGCCAATTCAATAGAACGCGGTGAATCAATTACTTGCCACAGTGGAAGTGATTCCTGGTAAGGTCTAGGCATAAGGGAAATTTTATCAATTTCACCTTTTTCCATATCCATGAATTCCGAAGTTGATGGACTCATAGGGTGACTCCACTTTAAACCTTTAGGAGGAAATTGATAGATATCACCTTGATGTGAGAAGAAACGGTTTGACCAAGCCTTTTTTAAAATTTCCAATGTTTCTTCAAACAGTGCCCTGTTTTGTTCTTGATTTGCCGGGTCTGCCAATGTGTTTAGGTTAGCTGCTTCCCTTCCGTATAATCCTCGAGCCAGGCCAACTTCCACACGTCCTTTGCTTAACTGATCAAGCATTGCTATGTCTTCCGCCAAACGCAGTGGATGCCAGAAAGTGGCAACATTGGCAGCCTGGCCAATTCGAATGTTCTTAGTACGTGCAGCAATATCGGCACCCATTAAGATCGGGTTAGAAATCAATTCATTTCCTTCATGACCAAAGTGGTGTTCGGTATACCAAATCGAATCATAACCATTTTCATCACAGTAAATGGCTTGCTCACGGGCTTCATCCAACACTTTATAATACTCATCATGTCTTCCCTGTCCTGCAAGATTTGCAAAGATTCCGAATTTCATAAAACTCATTCCCCCTCAAATCACTTTTTTTGACCAAGTTTTTTTGCTATGTCCATCTTAAGCTGCATTCCACTTGCTTTTACATGCTCCCGCATGGCCTTCTCCGCTTCCTCCCGATTGCCTTTTTCTATGGCTATCAAGACCGCCTGATGTTCCTTTAGTGATCTCTCACGGCGAACCGGATCTTCAATGGTTAAAAAGACATATTGTCTATAAGGTATTTGATTGAGCAGCAAATTTAGCATGTAACTTAATTTAGAGTTATTGGCGCCTTCTTGAATGACTGAATGAAAAACATCATTTGCTTCGACATATAGCTTTTTATCCGAGGTTTGTATTGCAATTTCCATGTCGGACACCGCTTGCTTAAGTTGATGAATGTCTTCAGCACTCCCGCTTTCTGCAAGCAAACCCGCTGCAAGCCCTTCCATTACTTCCTTTAAAGTAAATAACTCATTCAGTTCCTTTTCAGTTGGTTTGGTCACACACGTTCCAACTCTTGGAATGATCTCGACTAGCCCTTCTCTTTCTAGCTGTTTAAATGCTTCCCTAATAGGGGTTCTGCTAACTTTGTAATATTCAGATAAAACAGTTTCCGATAATTTTTGTCCTGGTTCATATTCTCCAGTTACTATTGATTCGCGTATCGCGTTCGTAACCTGAGCCGTAATCCCCAGCGTTAAGATAGCTGTAATGAAAAGCCCCTCCTTTTTTAAAAGTTTGTACCATGTACCATGCAAGCTCTTGATAAGTGCAATTATAGGTCATGATAAATAGACTGTCAATTCAAAAAATACAAAATTTATTTTTTTATTCGTAGATATTCTGTTCCATAATTTTCAAACAAGAGTTTCATATTTTCAATCATTCACTCTAATAATTAATTTGATTTATTGAAATTCACTAGATGAATGAACTGATCATTTAGGGTAATTCCCTAAAAAATTATTTTTTCTGAAAATATTGACATCTGTATACGCTTACAATTATAGTGATTCTATAAAATAAGCTTGCATGGTACATGGTAGTATAACGATTTTGATAGGGGGTAAATTGATGAAAGTTGAAACTCGCAGTATAGAATATATTCCGGCAGATGAACGACATGGTAAGGCCCGTGATTTATTTCCAATTTGGTTTGGGGCAAACATGCATATTACCACCCTTGTGACTGGGGCATTGCCAATTACATTAGGTCTTAATTTATTTTGGAGTCTGGCTGCAATCATTGTCGGTACCTTATTAGGCGCCATTTTCATGGCCTCCCATTCAGCTCAAGGACCTCAGCTCGGAATTCCGCAAATGATCCAAAGCCGGGCTCAATTTGGTGTAATCGGAGCCATTTTCCCCTTGTTTCTCGTTATGTTCGTCTATTTAGGTTTCTTTGCCAGCAGCGGTTTGCTTGCAGCGCAAACCTTAAGCAGCTTAACAAAGATCGACCAAACATGGAGCATAATACTGTTAAATGTTCTTTGTTTCGTGGCCACCATTTATGGCTATAACTTAATTCATAAAATGCAAAAATTATTGTCCTGGGCGTCTCTCTGTATTTATATTGTAGCTACATATATAGTCTTCCAATTGCAAATTCCGGCAGGCAGTTGGGCATTGGGAAATTTGGATTTACCAGTGTTTTTGTTGGCGGTCAGCATGGTTGCTACATGGCAATTGGCATATGCCCCCTACGTTGCGGACTATTCCCGTTATCTACCGATAACCACACCCACTGCCCATACATTTTGGTATAGTTACGCTGGCACAGTCATCGGGACCATTTGGATGATGACATTAGGCGCAACCTTAACCATAGCGATTCCTAACTTCCTTGATCACTCTGGCGGTAATTTGGCCAGCCTGTTTGGAAATTTTGCTTTAATCATGTTCTTTATAATCATCTTCGGACAGCTTGCTATTAATGTCTTTAACCTATATGGGGCATTCATGGCAACGATAACGACAATTGAACCGTTTATTAAATTAAAGGTCACACCGAAGGTTAGAATAGGAATGATATTCTGTGTAACAGTTGCAGGAACCGTATTGTGCTTACTCGGTCAGAGTAATTTTCTATCCTTTTTCTTGAATTTCATTTTTTTCATTAGTTATTTTTTAATTCCCTGGACATCGATTAATCTTGTTGATTATTATTTACTGCGACATGGCCGTTACAATGTAAAAGATATTTTTGATGTGAACGGTCAATATGGAAAAATAAATTGGATTACCTGTATGGCCTTTCTTGCATCAATCTTGGCGGAAATCCCTTTTATAAATACATCATTCTATGTAGGACCGATAGCCAAGGCCTTTGATGGGGCAGATATCGCTTGGATTATTGGGTTAGTTGTCCCAGCTGTTTTGTATTACTTCCCAATGAGAAAAAAGTTGAATATAGCTGAAAATGCATTAAAGCAAGAGAAGAGTTCGATAGAGAATACAGACGCTAGAGTTAAGTAAATGAATATCAAGTGTCGGATAACAAATGAACTGCACCCCAATCTGCCAACAATTTTGGGTGCAGTTTTTTGACTTTATACGATTAATGAAATATTACACTTCCCTCTGAATTTGAAAGCATGGAGCACTTCAAACAATACGGCAATTTTCAACGTATCAAGATAAAATTAAAAGGCATGAGCCCGGTAGATTACGGGTTCATGCCTTCAAATCTGCATAGTTAAATAAATTGCCTAACTTTTTGGTTTCACCTCAGTGAAAGATCCTTTTTATTCACTAATTTAGTTTACTTATTTTTCTCCTAAAATAGCGAGTGGACTAAATACTTCATAATGAATATGGTCTTTCGATATACTCCATTTATTCAGGGCCTCATTGATTGCTTCCATAAAAGGGATAGGTCCGCAGAAATAAAAATTAGCTTCTTTTGATGGAACGATAGATTGCAGGAAGTCTAAACCTACATATCCTTCTTTATCAAAATGTCCAGAGGTTCGATCGGCTTCTGTTGGTGCACCATAGACTACATATGATTTTATATGATGGTGTTCACACTTATATCAATAAGAACAAAGCTGCTGACCAGTAGCAGAAAAAAGGTTTATAAGGTCCAATTGATAAGCAATCCTGCTTGCGCTAACCCGCCACCGAAACCATATAATAAAATCTTCTCACCATTATTGAGCTTTCCTTCACTTACTCCTTGATCTAAAGCTAATGGTATGGTTGCTGAGGAAGTATTTCCATACTCGACTAAGCTATATAAAGTACGCTCAATCGGAAAACCACTTCTATCACATATTGACTCGATCATTCTTAAATTTGCACTATGCGGAACGAACCAATCAACATCATTCAAATGAAGATCAGTATTTTCCATCACCGTTTGCATTCCTTTTGGAACAGTAGTAACAGCCCATTTATAAACCTCACGTCCATTTTGAACAAGATTACCACTATTATTCAAGTCTTCACCATTTATACGTGTCGATAGGTTTGTACTATATAAATATTTTCCCCCTTCTCCTTCCGAATATAAATGTGAAGAAATGAAGCTTGGCTGTTGTTCATCATATTCTACAAGAACCGCTCCTCCACCATCTCCAAATAAAATACAGGTGGCTCGATCTTCATAGTCCATAATTTTTGATAAAGTATCCGCACCAATAACTAGAACTTTCTTGTTTAAACCAGATGTTACCAGACCATTAGCTACATGCAGCCCATAAGTAAAGCCTGCACAAGCTGCGTTTAGATCAATAGCTCCAGTATTCTTAATAGCTAGCTTTGCTTGGACTAAAGAAGCTACACTCGGAGTGTTGAAATCAGGTGTAAAGGTACAGACAATAATCATATCAACATCTTCGACTGATTTATCATACCGTTCCATTAAATCCTTTACAGCTTTATAACCTATATCACTAGTAAACTCTTCTTCATGTGCAATTCTTCGCTCTTTAATGCCAGTACGTTTAATAATCCATTCATCATCGGTTTCAACCATTCTTTCTAAGTCCTTATTCGTTAATCTTTTTTCTGGAACATAAGAACCTATCGCAGTAATACGTGCTTTGGATTTGAACATAAAATAACCACCTCGTGTTATGAATTGCACCAATTTTATAACTTGATATTAATACCTGGTACTAATTATAAAGTAAAAAAAATCTTATGCAACTACCGGTCACTTTAGACCCAAAGGAAAAGAGCTGAATGCAGAAACTCTGGAAGTGACGGTTGATACCATAAGGGGGGATAAACCCGATATTAATTGAGTTTTGCAAAAATCATTGATTTCTTCTCCAGGCATTCGCTTTTCCCGGAGGAGTCTCGACCTTCTTTTCTTTTTTTAGATGGATTCCTTTTGTCTACAAATTCAGCTGACCATAATACCCGTTTCTTTTTCCGAATAAAAAATATAGGAAATATCCCAATAGATTGGATGTTTTATGCCTGCTTCACACTCTCCTTTAGGTAAGTACCTATACTAAAAGTGCATACTTACATACTTGCAGGGTGGACTTTATACTTAACATAAATAAAATTAAGGAGGCGAAATCTTTGAGGACTCTTGTTATCGTATCACACCCAAGTCTAGAATCATCCGTCATCAATAAGCGATGGATAGAAGAACTCAGGAAATATCCGGAAAAGTATACAGTACACGAATTGAATAAGGTTTACCCTGACGGAAACATAAATGCCGAAAAAGAACAGCAATTAATTGAATCGCATGGTAATCTTGTTTTACAGTTCCCTTTTTATTGGTTTAATTGTCCGCCTCTCCTAAAAAAGTGGCTTGACGATGTTTTTACTTATGGTTGGGCTTATGGAACAAATGGAGGCGATAAATTAAAGGATCGCAAAGCTGCTTTAGCTGTCTCTGCCGGGATTAACAAAGAGGATTATCGTGAAGATGGAAGATATCGCTATACACTTGAACATTTATTATCTCCCTTTGAAACTACTTTCCTATACTGCAATGCAGATTATCGTTCATTCTTTGCGTTTTATGGTGCTGAAAATGAGCCGTCCGCAAGCGAATTGGAAAAAAGCGCACAAGATTATTTGTTTTTTGTCGACACCCTTTAATAGGCGGTATCATTAAAGAAGTATTTCCTTGTTAAGGAAATACTTCTTTTGAATGAATCAAAATAGCTACATCTTCGGCTGTACAGTCTCTTGAGCTGGCAAACTGTTTTTCTCTCCCCACTCGCACATCATATTTAACAATGGAATGAGAGATAGACCACGTTCAGTTAATGAATATTCTACTTTTGGAGGTATTTGGGGAAATTCCTTGCGTATGATAAGTCCGTCAGCCTCCAACTCTTTTAACATGATGCTTAGCGTTTTAAAGGAAATGGTACCGATACTTCGCTTCAACTGATTATGCCGCATAACCTTATTTTCAGACAGCCAATACATTATGATCATTTTATATTTGCCGCCTATTAAAGACAACGTATATCCAAAGCCAGTGTCATTTAGTTTCACGCCAGTCGGAACACAGGTTTCGCGCATAAGTTTACACTCTCCTTTAGATAGGTATAGGATATGAATGTTCATACTTTACAATAGATCATTATCAATCTTATTAAAAGGTAAATAAGGTCCCTTTAAAAATTTCGCTATCGTGGCGCTGCTCCATATTAGTGTAAATAATTATTATTAAGAAAAATAGCGAAAATTTATATCCATAGCCCCCCCTTTTTAAAAGGAAAAATCCTGTTGCATATCCAACAGGACCTTTCTCAATATTCAACAATCCAATGATAGGTTTCTTGTAGTTTTAACGTAACGGATTCATTTCAGTGTTTTTGTTTGTAATAGGTTACCGCGAGCGCAAGGGCCAGCACTGTTCCTTTGACAATATCCATCGCATAATACGGAACGGACATCATGATCAAGCCATTTTGAAGGATTCCGATCAGGACTGCACCGACAAAGGTTCCAAATGCATTCGGTTTTCCCGCTCCTAAAACGGAGGAACCAATGAAGGCAGCCGCAACGGCATCCATTAAATAGGGGGAACCTGAGTTGATTTCAGATGTCATGACCCTTGAGGCTAGGACAATCCCCCCGATTGCAGCTAATAGAGCTGAAAGCAGATAGGCAAGGATTTTGTATTTATTGACCGATATCCCGGAAAGTCTCGCCGCTTCCTTATTTCCCCCAATAATGTACATATAACGACCATGCTTCGTATAAGTCAAAAAGATATGGGTCGCAATCACAATGACTGCCATGATCAGGATGATCCATGGTACCTGGCCGATTTTGGAAAAAAATGGGCTAATCAGTCCTGTTGCGAATGTCCCGTCGGGCATGACCATATTTTGCGAAACCGTTGCCCCTTTTGTATAAGTAAGGGCAATTCCCTGGATAATGAACATGGTAGCCAATGTCATCAGCATGTCGGGAATTCTCAATTTAACGATCATGAATGAATTCAAGGCCCCTACGACAAGTGAGGCGCCGATTGCAGCTAATATGGCGATTAATGTATCCTGCGAAAACCAGACGAACATTGATATGACGATGGCATTGGCCAATGATGCAACGGAGCCGACGGAAAGGTCGAAGCCATCCACCGTCAAGGATATCGTAATGCCGATCGCAATAATGGTCACGATTGAAATGGAACGCAGGATGTTGATCAGATTATTCGTTTGAATGAAAGCTGGATTGGACACGGCAAAAATTCCAATCAGGATGATAATCGTCAATATTGTGCCGTATTTATAGAAAAAGTCGAATAGTTCCGGCCTTTTCTTCGCTTTTGCTGTCTGTATAACAGGAATGGGTATGCTCATCCTATTTTCCTCCTGTTGAATAGAATAGTAGTTCTTCTTCATTCGTTTTGCTCGTTTCTAATTCGATGACAGTGCTCCCGTCATATAGCACATATGTCCGGTTGGTAATGCCAATGATTTCGGAAAGCTCGGATGATGCATAAATGATCGCTTTCCCATTCCTTGCAAGCTTTGCAATCAATTCGAATATATCCTTCTTGGCCCCGACATCGACCCCTTTCGTTGGTTCATCGAATATGTATACATCCGCATCGGCCATAAGCCATTTTCCGATGGCAACTTTTTGCTGGTTACCGCCTGAAAGGTTTTCGACATTCGCTTCCCCTGAAGGAGTTTTAATGCCGAGACTTGCAATCATTTCCTTCGCCTTTTCCTTTTCCGCCTTACGATCCACGAAACTGAACGTCTTGCAGAATTTCCCGAGACTGGCTGCAGTCAAGTTCGCCGAGACTGATTCCTGAACGAGGACCCCTTCTTTCCTGCGTTCCTCAGGTACTAGTGCCAGACCGCTTTTTACTGCTTCGTGCGGTGATTTCAAAGGAAGTTTTCGACCATTCAGGAAAACTTCACCCGCTGTGATCGAAGTATGACCGAAAAGGGTTTTACAGAACTCCGTTTTTCCCGCCCCGACTAACCCTGCCAAGCCGATGATCTCGCCTGCTTTTATATTCAGACTGACACTCTTGACTTTCTCGGCATCTGACAATCCGTTCACCTCAAGAATGACGTCCCCGATTGAAGCATTCACCTCAGGAAACTGTTCATCCATGGTTTTCCCAAGCATATTCTCCACCACTTCGTTACGGGTTATGTCCCCCTTCTTTCTACAAGTTACACGCTCCCCATTCCTCATGATCGTAATTTCCTCACAGATTTCAAAGATCTCAGGGAGACGATGTGAAATGAAAATGATTCCCACGCCTTTTTGCTTTAATTCATTTACAATTCGAAAAAGTTCTGTCGTCTCCGTATGACTTAACGGAGCAGTTGGCTCGTCGAGAATCAGGAATTTGCATTCTGTCGAAACGGCCCTTGCTATCAGGACCATCTGTTTTTCAGCCAAGGTAAGGTCCCTTACCAGCTTTTTCGAAGGGACACGAATTTTCATATCCTCAAGTATATGAGAGGCTTGTTTGTGCAGCTCTTTCCATTGGACCCTCTGTTTTTTCCCCATGTTTTGGACCATATCATTCAACATTACATTTTCCCCAACCGTTAAATAAGGGATGAGGGCTGTATCCACTTCCTGATAAACAATTTGAATGCCTTGTTCCTGAGCCGCTTTTGGCGAGCGGATATCCCGCTTCATCCCATCAATAAAAATGTCACCTGAATAATGAACATGGGCTCCCGATAAAACTTTCATTAACGTTGATTTCCCTGCTCCGTTTGCACCGACCAATGCGTGGGCAGCCCCTGATTGTACGGAAAAATCAACTTCACTCAGCGCCTTCACCCCTGGAAATTCAATTGAAATCTTCTTCATTTCTAGTTGCGTGCCCATGTCCATTCCCCCTTATTGAACAGACACTCCCTTCACTGGTAAGAGAGTGTCTCTTTTTACTTTTTATAATGATCTTTCAAAACTTTCATCCAATCTTCTTCAAATTCCGTAGATTCACCCCAGCCATCGACAATATCAGACAGATTTGCCATGTTTACCGCTTCTTTTGAAGCTTGGACTTGCTTTTGTGAAATAAGTGAAGCCTCTAAGTCATAGGTTTGCGGAGTATCTTCGCCCGCTAATTTTTTAGCCAATATCCTCATATTCACTGCACCGATTAACTTGGGATCGACTGCTGCCGTATAGGACCATGAGCTGTCAGCCGATTGGATTTCCTGGAGATCTGCATTAGATACATCAATACCATATATCTTCACTTCATCGCGACCCGCTTCTTTAATCGCCCGGGCTGCGCCGATGGCAAAGGCATCCCATGTTGCGAAAATGGCATCCAATTTACCTTTAGGGTATTTATTCAGCATTGCGGCTACAGCATTTTGTGTCTGAACCGAAGTATCAGCAGCTGCCACTCCGAATCTTTCGACTTCTTTAATACCCGGATTTTCTTTTAGTTTTTCCTGATAGACTGCATTTCTTCTTACCATTGGCGGGAAGCCATCCACCCAAAGATAGGCAATTGCCGCTTCACCTTTCTGCTCTTTTATCAGTTTATCGAAAGCCAGTGTTGCCAACGCTTCATCATCCTGTGAGGTTAATGTCACACCATCTATTTTAGATAGATCGCTTATTGAATCGAACGTGACAACGCTTTTACCTGCATCAACCAACTTTTGAACGTCATTCACAGTTGCTGCATCATCACCATGGGAAATGATATAGCCGTCGTAATCTTCCTCCAAAGCCTGCGCTATCGCATCATGAAATTTAGCCGTATCACCATTGGCTGTATATGTATCCACTTGAAATCCCAGTGCTTCTCCTTCTTCCTTCGCACCCGCCAGGTATTGGGCCGTATGATCATCACCGCCAATTTTACGGATCACTTTGATCTTGGCTCCATCCCCATCTGCAAATCTTTTTGGCACATTTTCAAACGATACTTTTTCTTCTTTCTTCGATTCTGTGGAACTCTGCCCAGTGGAGCACCCCGTTAAAAGCAAAGCCGAAGCGATGGCTGAAATGAATATCCCTTTAATAGACCTTCTCATCTTGTTTTCCCTCCATGTTTTCTAATTAGTCTTATCAGTCAAGTTGGTGTAAATCCCAAAATAAAAACCTCTCTAATATAGAGAGGTTTAATCAGCTGTTTTGCAGACTTGTCCCTCTCTTATCTGTCAAAACATTTCTGTTTTGCAGGATTTAGCACCAATTCCTAATGGAACGGTTGCTGGGCATCTTAGGGCCAGTCCCTCCGCCACTCTTGATAAGAGATATATTGTGTTACGTTTTCGTAATTATCACTTTATAGGGATATAGTCGTAAAGTCAATAGATTTTTGAATATTTGAAATGTTCCCCGTCATTTTTATTTCCTTTGAAGCTGGGCTAGACGCTTTTTCTCGATTTTTTCAAGCCTCTCCAACTGCCTTAATTTCACTTCGAACAAAGTGATCGGGTCACGGTATACTTCCGGATTTTCTTTCATGTGCTCCAATGCAGCCTGGTAGTCTTTTATCTCGGTCTGAGTTTGTTCAATCGTTTTTTGAAGCAACGCAAATGAACTGCGATAGAAAAGTGCGATGTCCCGATCCAAAGATTTTTCAAACAATCCAAATTGGGTAAGGAAACGTTCCGTGATCATTTCCGCAACATCCAGGTAATCTTCACTTTCCAGATACTTCTTATAACGATTGTACATATTGGCTTTATTTTGCGGTATGGCTCCAAACAGCTTCCCTGCTCCTTTAAGCAGCAATTGTGATGGAGTCCTGCGCAAAAGGATATTAACGTTTTCGATGCGGATACTGCTTGTCATCCGATCGGCATCACGGCGCCAGTCATCCAATACCCTGAAGTCACCTGCAAGCGTAATCCGTTCTTCTTTGTATAATTCATTGAATCCGGCACTCATCTCATCCATAAATTGCTGGCTTTGTGTGAACTCCATTTGGGAACTGGCAATCCAGTCTTGAAGAGAACGGTAATATTGAGGCATGATCTTATCAGAAATGAAGTTTTGAATCCGCTCATTCATTTCTTGATTTAACTGTACATGGACCTGACTGAAATCACTGCTTTCCGTTAATGATTTAGAGCAATCCCTCAGTAATTCAGGAATTTTAGAAAATAGCTGATTTTTCACTTCATCCTTAAGCAGACGATACGACCTGATGATATTTTCACTTTTTTCTTTTTCCAAATCAGCCAGTTGATTGACCGCCCCATTCAGTTTGACTTCCATCTGTTCATTCCAAGAGATGGAATGCTCGCATTTCCGCTCATTGGCTGCCCGTTTTTCCAACAGATAAGATAAAGTTTTACGAATGAATGCAAGGATTTTTTCAGATCTTCTTTCCTTCCAATTATCATCTTGGTAATTCGATTGAAGGAAGGCTGAAAGGTCTTTCAATTGCTGCTTGCTATCATAAAGTTTGGAGAAAGCGAATACTTTCGCATTCGGGAAATATGCATTCACTTTATCCCATGTTTCGTCTTCCATCCGGACTGCGACCTGATCACTGTATATCGTATCCATTTTATTTAATAAGAAATGAATCGGCAGTTTCGGAGCCATCATTTGAATTTCCAATAAAAGATCCCGTTCGCTGCCGGTGAAAGGCGCCCGGGCGTCAAGAACGAACATCAGTCCATCACTGCCATGTAAATAGCCTTGGAAATCCGATTCCACGCTTTTTTCCCCATTGAACCCCGGTGTATCCAATAATCGCAGACCATTATTTCTTAGGTAGTCACTTATGATTGTCACATCAACAATAGTCCCGCGCTGACGGCGCGTTTCATCCAGTTCAGTTAGCTCCATGACAACCTTTCTATCTGTATCGGTAATTTCTAGGATTTCCAAATCATCCCCGTCTTTAACACTGACTAAAGACGAATGATCTTCAGCGGCAATGCTCTCGCCAACAATTGACTGAATGAAGGATGTCTTTCCATTTCCTGTACTTCCCACAAGAAGAAGATTGAAATTCCCGGTATCCTTAAGCCCCTCGACCATCCATTTAAGCTTATTGCCAACCATTAAATCATTTTCTTCAGCCCACTGGATAATGGAATTGAACAGTTTCTCCCCCGCTTCAAGTCCCCCTCCTAATTTAGGCGATTTCGCCAACAGGCTTTCTGCATCCTGAATGACCAGCGCATTGATCGTATCCGGGAAGATTTCATTCCAGGACAACGCGGATGCCGCGGCAAACAGCGAGAGCTCCCCATCTGCGATTTTGAGCCAGTTTTCCAGCAGCCTTGGCACGACTGGACTTAAATCCTTGATTAGGTGCGTTCCTTCTAAAAGACCTGCATATGCATCCCTATAATAGACTGAAAGCTCATCCCATACATCAGCATGGTTCAATTCGATGGTATCTATCAAGTTATTAATCACTCTTAGCCATTCGAAATAAGAATCCGTATATTTATAATTTTTCCAAAGGGCAACCGTCACCTTTTCGAAACGTTCCTGGTCAAGTGTGTATAGCGAACCAAGGACAGTTGAAAAATAATCCGGATCCATCGATTGGGCAACACCTTGCTGGATATACTTCTTCAGCACATCGAACCAGCCCATTGATTCTGTACGGATACTTTCATTAGCCGCTAATACCACCGCACTGTTCCAATCCTTTTGTTCTTCAAAAAAGGCACGTGCGATTTCCGTGACATTCGGGTAATCCGGTTGGAACTCGACTGCTTCTTTCACGACTTTGGAAGCCAGGTCATTTCTCGATTCCACTATGTACAGGGAAAACAGTTGCAAAAGAACCTCTGTTTTCAAGACCGCTTCATCCGTATCGACGGACTTATAGATATCCTCTGCGGTTGAATACATTTCCAGTTCAAAATAAGCATCAGCGATGTTTTTCTTCGCCCATGAACCAAGTTCCCCTTCTATGTTCTCCCATTTAAAAATGGCTGCTTCATAGTCATGATGCTGAAAATATACTTCTCCTTGAGCAAAGCGAATGGCGGTTAAATCCGCTCTTTCCTTTTTTTGTTCCACGAGAAACATTTCTCCCAAAGCTTGAATCGGGTGCTTCCTTGTATCCTCAATCATCGTTTCATAATGTTTTTTTCCGATCAGCCGTTCGTCCATCTTTATTCCCCCGATATATTTCATATTTTTAATTAAAGGATAATCACTGATTCTATATACCTTCTAGTAGACCTAAATTCAATCTATAGGTTCCTTTAGTTAAAAAATCATTTACAAAACCTTAAAATGTTATTTTAGCAAAACAATATGGTAACAACATGTCACCACTCTTACAATTTTAAAACAGAAACAAATAGAACTGTAATGTTTTTAATAAAGCGATACAGAAATGTCATTTCCATATTCGGGGAAAAATGTTTTTTCAGTTTCACCACATACCAGATAGAGGTGGGCGAACCATACTTTATACCTCCAAATTACCAGAAGCCCGGCCCTTCAACTGCCTATTACTGTAAAAAGCAAGATCACCCTGCCCCGTCCATTACTAAATCCCCATTTTTCCGTTCATATAAAAAAGCAGCACCCTCATTCATAAAAGGTAACTGCTCACTGATAAGCTCCGAACAGTCGTTGTCCTTTGACAAATTAGGATTATACCCCTGTACGCTTACGTTGGTTATTCGGCTTTTTGGTCAACTGGCTTTTAAGCTGTTTCGTTTTCTTCACAACGCCTGTTTCCAATTTATCTTTACTTGATCCCGCTTGCTTTTGAGCCAGTTTTTGTTTGACTGCATCCGCCAGGCTTAATTTCTTATTTTCAGACATACTGTTGTCTCCTTTAGTGTTCTGCCTTCTATTATAATATAGTTGCGATTAGAAAGATAATAGGGAGTAATATCCTATTCTTCTTGAAAATATCCTCTGGATATAGGAAGTTTCGCCAACGAGGGACTAATTTCCTGCTCCTTTAAAAGGATTAATGATAAATTATATTGACTTCATAATCAGAATTTGCTAAATTATCTCTATATTAAAAAATCTATGAAGAGAAAGAGTAAGATGAGAACCCTGTTCCACAGAGAGTCGACATATGGTGGAAGTCGATGTCCAAGGCCTATCCGAAAATCATCTCTGAGATGCAAAGCTGAAAATCCAGTAGGCTTTGACGGGTTTCCGCCGTTACAATGGATCACGTATGAATACGTACGTTGACTGAGTGCCGCAGCTTTTTTAGTGCGGAATATGGGTGGTAACGCGAGCACAAACTCGTCCCTGATTTTCAGGGACGAGTTTTTTATTTGCACAAAACACTTTAATTAGCCTTTTTCAGGCCAGTCGGCGAGAGTAACCATTATAAAAAAAAGGAGAATTCACCATGAAAAAAACAGACACATTATTTATCGGCCTTATGCTTTTCTCAATGTTCTTCGGAGCGGGAAATCTCATATTCCCTCCATTTTTGGGAGCATCTTCAGGAACTTCCTTCTGGCCAGCCATTGCCGGTTTTGTTGTAACCGGGGTCGGCCTGCCAATTTTGGTGCTTCTTGCAGTCTCACTTGTTAAAGGCGGGGCACAAACCATCGGGGCCCGTGTACATCCTCTATTCAGCACATTGTTCATGGTGGTCATCTATTTAAGCATCGGGCCTTTTCTGGCCATTCCGCGAAACGCGAATGTTGCCTATGAAATGGGATTCAAGCCGTATTTGGGCGACTCAATGAATCAATCATTATTCCTATTCATTTTCACAACCATATTTTTCATCACAGCTTATGCCATTTCATTGAATCCAGAGAAAATGGAAACCTTCATGGGACGCTGGATTACACCCGTTCTGCTTTTGTCCATGGTCATTCTCTGTGTCGTTGGGTTCGTAAAGCTTGATGCTCCATTCCTAGCTCCAACCAAAGCATATGCTGCAGGAGCATTTTCGAAAGGGTTCATTGAAGGTTACAACACGATGGATGCACTAGCTGCCTTGGCTTTTGGAATCGTCATCCTGACTTCAATCCAGCAAAGGGGGATTTCCGAACGAAAACAATTGACGAGATATACAGTAAAGGCTGGTCTCATCGCTGGTGTTTTACTTTCTTTAGTTTATATCTCCTTAGGTGTAATGGGAGCACGCATGGCAGCCGATGGGGCATTCGAAAACGGAACGGATATCCTCACTGTCGCATCCACCCTTTTACTTGGAACTGGCGGGAAGGTCCTTCTTGGCATCATTTTCACTTTAGCATGCTTCACCACCGTCGTCGGGTTGACGACTGCTTGCGGACAGTATTTCTCGAAACTTTTCCCCAAGCTGAACTATAAAACCGTCATTCTGATTGTAACAATCGTCGGCTTCATCCTTTCAAATATGGGTCTGAATCAAATTTTGAAAGTATCTGTACCATTCCTTGTGATGGCTTATCCGTTAACGATCGTCCTGATTGTCCTGACATTCTTCAGCCGTCATTTCAAAAACCCGAAGAAGGTTTATCGCAGTGCAATGATTTTCACAGGTGCTTTCGCCTTGATGGACGGACTGAATGCCTTCGGCTTACAATTAGGACCCGTACAAACGTTGAGTGATGTCCTTCCCCTTTCTGCCTACGGCATGGAGTGGATCATCCCTGCTATCGTCGGTACAGCCTTCGGCCTGCTTCTCAGTCAATTTGGACAAACGGCTCGAGCTGAAGAGCTGGAAATCGAAACATTATAATAATGAAGTAAGCAGGTGATTTTACGGATCATCTGCTTATTTTGTACACGTCCGGACTGCTTTATTTTGGAAATCAACATCCGCTTTTTGTTATGATGGGGTCAAAGGAGATGATAAGTAATATGTCTAAGCAAACCCGTATTGGTAAAACAAATCTGTATGTAAATCCGATTGGCCTTGGCACGAATGCAATTGGCGGACATAACCTTTTCCCTAATCTAAGTGAGGATACAGGAAGGGATGTTTTGAGGACGGCATTGGAAGAGGGAATCAACTTTTGGGATACAGCTTACATTTACGGTCCTGAGCGTTCAGAAGAACTTATCGGTGAAATCCTTAAAGAGAGCCGCAAACGCGAGGACATAGTCCTTGCCACTAAAGGAGCACATAAATTTGCCGATGGCAATATCGTCTTTGATAACTCTCCGGCTTTTCTGAAAAATGCTGTGGAATCGAGTCTAAAAAGGCTCCAAACCGACTACATCGACTTATTCTATATCCATTTCCCTGACGAGGATACACCTAAAGATGAAGCGGTAGGTGCCTTAAAGGAATTGAAGGATGCAGGCAAAATCAAGTCCATCGGCGTCTCGAATTTTTCGTTCGAACAATTGAAGGAAGCGAATAAAGACGGCTATGTCGATGTGTTGCAATCCGAGTACAATCTATTCAAACGGGAGGCAGAACAAGACCTGCTGCCATATACAGCCGAAAATAATATTTCCTTCATTCCTTATTTCCCCCTTGCTTCCGGTCTGCTCGGCGGCAAATATAATCAGGAATCAACATTCGAGGACGGCCGGGCAAAAAGTCCGCTTTTCCAAGGACAAGCCTTTGTAAGCAACCTTCAAAAAGTGGAAGAGCTCCGGGCGATTGCCAACAGGAAGCAAACCGATGTCGCCGATGTCGTACTAGCTTGGTATTTAACCCGGCACTCGATAGATGTACTGATTCCCGGAGCGAAAAAGCCTGAACAGGTCACACGCAACTTACAAGCATTGGATGTCGAACTAACTATGGATGAAATCGCCGAAATCAGTGCCATTTTCGCTTAATATAGATGTGAAAAAAGGCTGTTCAGCTCATGTTGAACGGCCTTTTTTCTATTTATCCTTCTCTTTGGTCCATCTATTACAAAAATTGGCTAGTAGGCTTGCTATATTGCTTAGGGGCTCCTGCTTTGGTATATTTAGTGAATATTCCACCAATTAAGGAAGAGGCAGTCTGATGAAAAAATCTATTGTTATTTTATTTCTTATCTTGGCAAATTTGTTTTGGGCCGGTAACTACATTTTCGGAAAATACGTTGTGACCGAACTTTCCCCGATCCAACTAACATTTACGCGATGGCTAATAGCCGTTTTCTTATTGTTTCCTTTAGCCCAATGGATTGAAAAACCAAATTGGAAGAGTGTATGGAAAGAATGGAGATTACTGTTTGTCATGGGTGTGCTCGGAATCATCAGTTATAATTTTTTCCTTTATTGGGCCCTGACCTATACAACTTCCATGAATGCGGCTCTTGTCAATTCGATGAACCCTGCTTTAATTGTGCTTTTTTCGGCTTTGCTGTTAAAGGAGAAAATTTCAGCCCCCCATGCACTCGGTCTAATCATATCTTTATTCGGCGTTTTATTGGTCTTGACAAAAGGACATCTTCTGGATATTTTCCAGCTCACTTACAATAAAGGCGACTTATTGATGATTCTGGCAATTCTCGTTTGGACCTTCTATTCAATAATCGGTAAAAAACTGAAAAACATTCCGATCATCTCAGCCACTGCCGTTTCCGTATTTCTCGGATTGATTCTCGTCGCTCCATTTGCCATTGGCTCGGGAATGAACCTTGATTTAAGCAGTCAAGCCGTCACGGGTCTCTTATATATTGGAATCTTCCCATCTGTCGGTTCCTTTATTTTCTGGAATATTTCCCTTCGTCATATCCATGCTAGCCAGGCTGGAATTTATCTCAATCTGATTGCTGTATTTACCGCCATTCTTAGCCTGATTTTAGGTCATTCAATTACCATTGTCCAAATCCTGGGAGGTCTTTTTGTCTTCATTGGCGTCTACCTGACAAGCAAAAAGAAAAAAGAAAATTCGGCAGCTCTCACGAAGAACATGTAATGAACATCCAGTACTTCTCACCAACTATGCTTAATTGTCTTTTCCCCTTGTCTATGCACCATGATTTACGTTATCCTTTAAAGAAGAAAATCTGAATGAAAAGGTGTGCTTTAGTTGAGGATCAATAAATATATCAGTGAATCCGGAATTACCTCCCGACGGGGCGCAGACAAATGGATAGCCGAAGGCCGTGTGACGATTAATGGCACTGTAGCAGAGCTCGGCAGTCAAGCTGAATCCGGTGATGATGTTCGTGTCGATGGCAAGCCGATAAAAGTGGAACAGCAAAATGTCTATATTGCACTGAATAAACCGATAGGGATTACAAGTACGACTGAAAAACACATAAAAGGGAATATCGTTGATTTTGTCAATCATCCGCTTCGCATTTTTCATATCGGACGGCTGGACAAAGACTCAAGCGGTCTGATCCTTCTTACAAATGATGGAGACATCGTGAATGAAATTCTTCGTGCAGAAAACAAACATGAAAAAGAATACATCGTAACCGTAGATAAACCACTTACCGCTTCCTTCATTAAAGATATGTCATCCGGAGTGGAGATTTTGGATACGAAAACACTTCCATGTAAGGTCGAACAGTTGACCAAATATACATTTAACATTACTTTGATGCAAGGACTGAACAGACAAATCCGCCGAATGTGCTCCGCACTCGGGTACGAAGTCCGTGATTTACATCGAATCCGTATCATGAACATCCATCTGGACGGACTGGCGATCGGACAATGGCGCGATCTAACTGAGGATGAATTGACGGAACTATTTAAGGAATTGAATTATACTCCAAGGCAAAGATGATAATGAAGATGCCCCCAGATTTCTGGGGGCATCGCTTTTTTAATTTCAGAGAATTTACGTCAATAGTTTGCTCTATGGTGTACTTACCCTAACTGGTGTTTAAATACTTTACTGGCGAAGAAGTAAGCGATGACCATGATGCCGACGCACCAGGCAAGTGCGATCCAGATATCGTTACCAACAGCCCCTTCATACAAGAGGGCACGAATCGCATTCACGATTGAAGTCACTGGCTGGTTCTCAGCGAACGCACGGACAATTTTAGGCATGGTTTCGGTTGGGACAAAGGCCGAACTGATAAACGGCAGGAAAATCAGCGGGTACGAGTAGGCTGTCGCCCCTTCCATTGACCCCGCAGTCAACCCTGGAATGACCGCCAACCATGTCAGTGCCAGCGTAAACAGCCCGAGTATCCCAGCTACCGTGAGCCAATCCAGGATATCAGCGCTGGAGCGGAAGCCCATCAAGAGCGCGATGAGGATAACCACCACGACAGTAAGAGCATTGGAAACAAGCGAGGTTAACACGTGAGCCCACAATATCGACGAACGCTTGATGGGCATGGTTATGAAACGCGCCATCAGCCCGCTCTTTACATCCGTAAACAGCCGCAAGGAAGTGTAAGCTACACCGGATGCGATAGCCATCAGCAAGATTCCCGGCAATAAATAATTGACGTAGTTGTCTGTGCCTGCCTCTATGGCACCGCCAAATACGTAAACAAACAGCAGCATCATCATAATCGGCGTAATCGCCACCGTGATAATTGTATCCGGGCTGCGCATGATGTTGTGCATTAAACGCCCTAGTAATACCCCTGTTTTTCTTTTCATTTATATCTCCTCCTTTTTGCCGATGATCGCAAGGAAAATTTCCTCCAATGTCGGCTGCTTCTCGATGTACTCCACTTTCGCTGGCGGGAACATCTCCTTGAGTTCGGTAAGGGTGCCGGTCGAGATGATTTTTCCGCCATGCAGGATGGCGATTCGGTCCGCCAGTTGTTCGGCTTCCTCCAGATACTGGGTCGTCAGCAATATGGTCGTGCCACCGCCGGCTAGCTCCTTGACGGTATCCCAGACTTCAATTCGCGCTTCAGGGTCAAGCCCTGTCGTCGGTTCGTCGAGAAAAATGACTGCTGGCGTCCCGATCAGGCTCATGGCAATGTCAAGCCGGCGCTTCATCCCGCCGGAATATTTATCCGCCCGGCGGTTGGCTGCATCGGTCAGGCTGAATCTTGCAAGCAGATTGTCGGCTACTTGAGCGGGATTGGAAACTCCCCGCAACTTGGCGATCATCAGCAGGTTTTCCCGACCGGTGAGCATTCCGTCTAAAGCTGCGAACTGCCCTGTCAGGCTGATGCTCTGGCGAACATGATCCGGTTGACGCTGGACGTCAAAGCCGCAAATGCCTACTTCGCCGCCATCGGCCTTCATCAGAGTCGAGAGGATGTTGACCGTCGTCGTCTTGCCCGCTCCATTTGAGCCCAGCAGTGCGAAAATTTCGCCACGCCGTACCTCAAAGTCCACCCCCTTTAAGACTTCCTTGTCTTTAAATGATTTTTTTAACCCTTTTATAGAAATCGCTGCATTATTCATACCTTTTTTCCTCCTTATAATATCGCAGCAAAGCCGCTTGTAAGGTCCGTCATTATCCGGTCGAGCGCCTTGCCGAACTAGATTGCCTATACTCCACTATTTAGTCTGACTAATAATCTGTATGACTTACTACCAGGTTAAAATATAACTGAATAGCGAAGGTGGCATTTGTAACCAGCTATTCAGTCGGAATTATTTATTGAATTTATTTTTCCCCAATTGCTTCATGATACTGTCATTCAATTCTTCACGATACTTGGCGAAATAGGTTTTAGCATTTGCCACTAGTTCGTCGGCAAATGACGCCACGTCGTCCCCAGTGATTTCCAGCACTTGTCTGCCTTCCGCCGCACCTGCTTCGAACAACTCGATTAATTCATACTGCATGTGCAGCATATCCATCCCGTTACCCGCTGAGAAATTCCACATATAGTTTTGAATTTTCTTAAATACAAACTGGTAGTCCTCTGGCAGGGCTTCAACCCGTGCCATCATCATTTTATACTCTTTTTTATCACCAATCATTTTTTTGAACAATTCCATCATTTATTTTCCCTCCCTTTTTTATAAAGGCTGAACAGGTCTCTCCAAAAATATCGTACGGAATATCTTATGAAGCTAGTTTGACTTTAAGACGTTGATTTTCGATGATACAAAATCCCATTTTTCCCAAAACAATTCAAGTTCCTGGCGGCCAGCCTCATTAAGTGAGTAAAACTTGCGGGGCGGCCCCATATCTGACGGTTTCTTCTCTATGTTCACCAGTTTTTTCTTTTCTAATCGCACGAGGATCGTGTAGACCGTCCCTTCCACGACTTCAGTAAACCCAAGCTCGTTCAGGCGGCGGGTAATCTCGTAGCCATATGTTTCATGGCGGCTGATGATTTCCAGCACGCAGCCTTCCAGCGAACCCTTCAGCATTTCAGTTAAATTTTCCATGTTCAGAGCCTCCTCTTTTTTGTGACTCATATAAAGTATAACGTAGTTCCGAGGGGAATTTTTACTGAATAGCTTTTGGAATTCACACTATTTAGTACTACTTATTACATCTAAACTGTAACACTGAGTAGCAGAGGTGTCAAATTTTATATTAAAAATATTTTGCAACTTCACTATTAAGTGCCGCTGGTATACAGTGTTACTACTACAAGGTATGCTGTAACACATAGTAGTGTGACTGCCAAATTGATTAATTTTTTTTAGCCAGCTATCTACATTGGAAAAGAAATTTTGACGTATTATTAATTCAGCTTTTACTCGTGAGTTTTGCGCTTTTACTTATGAATTCCACTTTTTCACGAGTAAGGGCCAAAATAAAAAGCAACCTGCAATAGGCTGCTCGTTATGGGGTGTAAATTATACCCACCATAAATCTGTTGGGCTTTCGTTGATGAGTACAGTTTTCAGATTGGTAACAGCCCGTTGGAATCCTTCTTCAATTGACATCAGCGGATCTTCATGTTCGATGCTGACGACATAATCGTAACCGTATGTGCGAAGGGCGCTCATGATGTCGGACCATTCTTGGAGGCTGTGGCCGCATCCTACAGAGCGAAAATTCCAGGCACGGCTCTGGATATTTCCATATGGCTGCATGTCGGTTAATCCATACATATTGATGTTATCCTGATCCAAGTATGTGTCTTTAGCGTGGAAGTGGTAGATTGCTCCCGCTTTCCCTAGGATTTTGATGGCCCCGACTGGTTCGATGCCCTGCCACCAAAGATGGCTTGGATCAAGGTTGGCGCCTATTGCATCAGATGTTGCTTCCCGAAGTTTTAACAAGGTGTAGGGTGTGTGGACGAGAAAGCCCCCATGCAGTTCAAGTCCGATTTTTATATTGTGCTCATCGGCAATGGCGGCTGCTTTTTTCCAATAGGGAATCAATTTTTCTTCCCATTGCCATTTCAGTACATCTGTATACTCATTCGGCCATGGGGCGACAGGCCAGTTTGGATATTTGGCTCCTTCGTGATCACCGGCTGTACCAGAAAAGGTATTGACTACCGGGACGTTCAGTAAGGATGCAAGCTTGATTGTTTTAATCAGTGTTTCATCACTTTCTTTGGCGAATGCTTCATCTGGAGATATTGGATTGCCGTGGCAGCTGAATGCACTGATTGTTAATCCTCTTGTTTGGATGGCTTCGAGGTATTTTTGGCGTTTTTCTTCGCTTTCCAGCAGTTCATCGAGCGGACAGTGGATATTGCCTGGATACCCGCCTGTACCGATTTCAACTGTTTTTAATCCTGAGTCTGCGACATAATCAAGCATATCCTCAAATGATTTTTGAGCAAATAGCACTGTAAAAATCCCTAATTTCACAAGCCCCACCTCACCTTTTCATTAATTTATGCTCATGACCTTCCCACTTGCCGAGCTTTGATAAATGGCTTCGATTATTTTCGAAACTTTCATGGCTTCCGATGGTTTTACCAATGGTTCTGCCAACCCCAGACAGCTATTAATAAAATTCTCTGCCTGCTGCAGGTCTGGTGTATCTTCCCCTGGCATCCATACTGCCTCACTATTTAAAAGCATGCCGTGCTTAGCCTGATTCAAGACCAGCGGGAACACATCAAGTCCGCCCTGCGTTCCGGATAAACTTAAAACAGTTGCTTCTTCACGGATATTCGCGGCCCAAGATGTTTCGAATAATAAAGATGCTCCGTTGGCAAATTTGATATATGCCGTGGCATGATCATCCACTTCAAATACAGAGGCATCGAAATTCCCCCATAAATTGACTTGATCGACACCCTTACTGACATAATTATATGTCGAACCTACGATTTCAATCGGTTCTGGGTCGTCCATCAGCCATAAAGCCAAATCAAGCAAATGGCAGCCATAATCGATCACGCTTCCACCGCCTTGCAATTCCTTGCTTGTAAACACTCCCCAGCCAGGGACTTTTCGTCTTCTGATTGCCTGTACACGCGCTACATATGGTTCACCGATTTCACCGGCCTGAATCATTTTCTTTGCAGCCTGGGCTTCCTTCATGAAGCGGTAATGATAAGCGGTCGATAAAACTTTACCCGATATGTTTGCAGCCTCGGTTATGGCTAAACATTCCTCCGTTGTAATGGCCATTGGCTTCTCGCATAACACATGTACACCCGCTTGCAGGGCAGCAATGGAAATCTCCGCATGGAACTTATTTGGTGTTGCAATCGTAACAGCATCCACTTCGGCAAACATTTCTTCATAATTTGTGAAAACCTTTTCGATATGAAATTCACGCGCAACTTCTCGCGCCTTCATTTCATCTATGTCATGAATGGCGTATAAAACCACTTTATCTTGAAATTTTTGAAAAGCTGGAATATGCCTTTTTTGGGCAATTCCGCCAGCTCCGATAATACCCATTTTTAATTTGTACATGATGACTTTTAACCCCTTTATAAGCGGATGATTTTTCGGGATGCATTTGATTCCATCGCGCCAAGAATGACTTTTAATGATTTTAATCCTTCAACTCCTGAGACAAGTGGCTCCACATTGTCCACCACACATTTTACAAAGTGGCTGATCACTTCGGAGTCATGCTGTCCTTCTGAGTCATTAGTCTGGATGCTTCCTAATTGGATGGTTTCCGTTTTTCCATTATCATGATGGATGATCAGTGAGTATTTCGGATCGTCTTCAAGGCGTAATACCGCTTTTTCCGCATAAATGACCGTAGCATTGTCTTCTTTTGCATAAGACCAGCTGGCGGTAAGCGTTCCGATGATACCGCTCTCCGTCCGGAGGATACAGGCCGCACTGTCATCAACGTCTGTATTTTTCTTGGCAGTCGTTTCCACAAAGGCTCCCACTTCAACAAATTCTTCTCCTAGGATATACCTTAATAAATCAGCTTTATGAACGCCTAAATCGCCCATTGCACCAATGGCTGCCTGATCCTTTTTAAAAAACCAGCTTTCCAGTCCGTCTACGCTCCAGGTTTCCGGCCCGGAATGTCCAAAAGCCGTCCGGAAGCTATAGACCTTCCCTACCTCCCCGCTCTCAATAAGCTGCTTCGCTTTTTGATGAGAGGGAACAAAACGCTGATTATGACCGATCATTAGTATTTTGCCGCTTTTCGCTGCTGCTGCATTCATTTTTTCAGCGTCTACTAAAGAAGTAGCCATTGGTTTCTCACAAAGGACATGCTTACCAGCTTCCAAGGCCGCAACTGTGATGCGTGCATGCAGGTAATTCGGGGTACATACACTGATCGCTTCTATCTCCTCATTCTTCAAAAGTTCTATATAATCAGTATATGCTTGTGCGCCATACCTTTGTGCTGCTGCATTCGCCCGGTCCGGTACAATATCACAAACCGCAATGATGTCCGTTTCCTGATGTGCATCATACTCCGGAAAATGCCTGTTTTTTGCAATACTCCCGCATCCAATGACTCCTACCTTCACTTTGCCCATATTGTTCTCTCCTTCACTTCAGCTCTTTGCCTGAGATGGATTCCAACGGTTCGGCTTTCCCGTAGTTCGTTACGATTCCATTTTCCGGCTTGACCCAATTAACGGCATTCTTAATCACTCGTTGAATCTCGGGATTATGGTAGGTAGGGTATGTTTCATGACCTGGACGGAAATAAAAAATCCTCCCTTTTCCCCGCTGATACGTGCAACCGCTTCTGAATATCTCCCCGCCTTCAAACCAACTGACGAATAGCAATTGATCTGGTGCAGGAATATCAAAATGTTCCCCGTACATCTCTTCCTTCTCAAGCTCTATATATTCTCCGATTCCATCAACGATAGGATGGCTTGGATCGACAACCCATAGCCGTTCCCTTTCATCCGCCACCCGCCATTTCAAATCGCAAGTCGTGCCCATTAATCGTTTGAAGATCTTTGAAAAATGACCAGAATGGAGGACGATGAGACCCATTCCCTCGAGTACTCGCTTGTGAACCCTCGCAATGATTTCATCCTGAACTTCATCGTGTGCAACATGCCCCCACCACAGAAGTACATCGGTTTGTTTCAGTGCCTCTTCGGTCAATCCATGCTCTTCTTCATCAAGAGTGGCGGTTCTCACCTCGACCTGCCCACTTTGTAAAAAGCCGGCAATTGCACCATGGATACCATCCGGATATACGTTTGCTACTTCAGGCTTTGTTTTCTCGTGGCGAAACTCATTCCATACCAGGACTCTCATGTACAACCTCCTCCATTCAAGATTCAATTCACGGTAACTTGCTTTGCATGTTTAACTATTACCTCTTTATTCATAACGCAAACGTTTGCGTTAGAGAAGATCGAATTATAAGAACATACTTTATGCCTTCAAAGTATGATTTTTTAAAAATTATAGTGATAATCTATATTGTAAATTTATGTTAGCAAAAATCAAGCATTAATTGGTAAAAGATTTCTACATTTTTCATTTAATTTCCTTTTTGGCATCAAAATGCGACTCCCGCTTTATGATTTTGGTAGGAATGCTGATGCTCTTTTCCATCATTTCCGGATTTGCAATTAGATCGAACACGCATTTTGCCGCCTCATATCCTAACTGATACGTATGGATATCAACCGTTGTCAGCGGCGTACTTAAAAATTCTATGAATTCTGAGTGGTTAAAACAGACGACGCTTATTTGACGTGGCACTTTCAAGTTCTTTTCAGCCAACACTCCAAGCAAGAGAACACCCAATAAAAGATCCATAACCAAAAATGCGGTTGGTGCCTCCTTCAATTCCAGCAATTCATCAATCGCCTTTATTCCATCCGTCCGATTTAAAGGAATCAATTTGATATATTCCTGTCGTACATCCAACCCGGCCTGTTCCATCGCTTGTTGAAAGCCTGTTAAACGGTCCTGGATCACCTCAAACTCGGGACTGCCCCCTAAAAAGGCAATTCGCTCATGTCCAAGGCCGATTACAAACTCCGATACTTCCCTGGCCGCTTGAACATTATCGTTATCAATGAATGTGATGCCGCTCATGTTCGTGCTTGGCTTCCCGATCAAAACGAACGGGAAGCCCTGCTTTAATAAATATGGCACCACTTTATCGTCCTTTTTAGAGTACAAAACAATCATGCCATCCACTCTTCTGCCCTGAACCATCTTCACGACATCCTCAAAGATGGCATCCTCCGTTTCGCCGGTTGTTAGAGAAAGACTGTACCCTTCTTTATTACAGAAATCCCCGATGCCACGGATCACTTCTGGAAAAAAGGGATTATAAAGTGATTCCCTTGCCGAACTTTTCATGACGATCCCTATGGCCTTGGTTGACTTCGTGACTAGGTTCCGGGCATTTTCATTCATATGGTAGCCCATTTCCTTTAATACCTTGCGTACTTTCCTCTTTGTCTTTTCACTGATTGTCGGGCTATTATGGATTACACGCGACACCGTTGATGGAGCGACATTCGCTTTTTTGGCAACGTCTTTTATAGTAACAGACAAATTCATCAACACTCCCCGTTCACCGCACATGGCTTAATATTCCCTATATTTAAATAGTTATTTAACGGCTCCATCTGCAATTCCTTTAATAATTTGCCTCTGAGCAAAAAAGTACGCAATGATGACTGGAATGATGGATAAAGTAAGTCCAGCCAAGGCAAGATGCCATTGCTTCGTATATTGACCGAAAAAGAAGAATAATTTAAGCGGAATGGTCTCCGATCCCGCCCCGCCAATAACAAGGGATGGCAGCAAATAGTCATTCCATATCCAAATGACATTTAAGATGCCAACTGTAATCGACATCGGTTTTAATAATGGAAATATGATATACCAAAATACCTGAAACCGGTTAGCACCATCAATCTTTGCTGCCTCATCAAGTGAGATGGGAATCCCTTTTAAGGTACCATGATATAAGAATATGGAAAGGCTGCAGCCAAAACCTAAATACATGAAAATCAGTCCGGCCTTGTTCAACATCCCAAGCTGTCCGAATTGGGCAACGAGCGGTATCATCACAGACTGAAACGGAATTAGCATGGCTGCTACAAACACGAAGAAAAGCAGGGAACTTATTTTACTTTTGTTTCGGGAAAGAGCGTATGCTGCCATCGCAGAAAAAATGATGATGATGACTACACTGACGCCCGATATCAATAAAGAATTGAATAAAGTCCGGAGGAAATCCAATTGCTCGAAAGCTTGAGCGAAGTTTTCGAATGTCCAGGTTTCAGGCAGTCCCAGTGTATCTGCAAATATATCCCGTTTCATTTTAAAGGCATTTACAAGCATTAAATAAAACGGAGTGAGCCATAATATGGCTAAAATGAATCCGATGAATCCAATTAGCCACAATTTCCATTTTCCCCTCATCACAGCTCAACCTCCCGTTTTTTATTGAAATAGACTTGTGTCAGCGAAACGACCGCCACAATCACGAAAAAGATAACGGCTTTTGCCTGGGCGTATGCCATATCGTTTTCAGTGAAGGCCGATTTTACAATGTTCATCGCAACCATTTCAGTTGAATTGTAGGGAGCTCCATTCGTCAAAGAAAGATTTTGATCATAGATCTTGAACGAGTGGGAAAGAGTCAAAAACAAACTGACGGTAAAAGCGGGTGCCACTAGTGGAAAAGTTATATGGCGAAAACGATGGAAACTGTTAGCTCCATCAATTTTTGCCGCTTCGATCAAGTCTTCAGGAACGGCCTGCAGATAGGCAATATAAATGATCATGATATATCCGGCCATTTGCCATGATGTTAAAATGATCAATCCCCAAAAACCTGTATCAGTCGTTGATAACCATCCATTAAATGCTTCGATCCCGGTCAAATCACCGATCGCACCGAAGACCTTAATAAAAATGAACTGCCAAATAAAGCCGAGAATCAAGCCGCCAATTAAATTGGGCATAAAGAAAACCGTCCGCAGTATGTTGCTTGATTTAATTTTCGAAGTCACGATGAGAGCCAAACTTAATCCGATGATATTGATCACCACAATTGCCGCTACGGAAAATTTAATGGTGAACCAAAATGTATCAAGGAACCCTTTATCCGTAAACAAGTCTATATAATTCTTAAAACCGATGAAATCCGGCGTCCCCAAGCCGTTCCAATTCGTAAAGGAATAATAAAATCCGTAGATGAGTGGCACGATAACAACCAAAATGAGTGCAGCAAGAACAGGTGTCAAAAACAGCCAATATGCGGCATCCCGATTTCTCAACGAAACCGACCTCCTTGAAATGATTTAATAGTTAATGGTTTTTGATCATGACTGGGTTATTGATGAATCCCTTGTCGAGGCAATTTCCCTTAGCGACTTTTCTATAACAAGGAACAACCAATCGGCACACTTTTCATGCCGATCGGTCACTTGCATCCCAATACTTATTTGCTATGAATCTTCTCCCAATTTTCAATGTTCTGTTGGACAAGTTCATCCCAAGTCAATTTACCGGTTACATATTTTTGGACACTTGCCCCAAGATCATCATTCCAACCAACCGGATATCCATTAAACACCCAGCCAATCGTGTTTCCTTCTTGGGAGTATTTATAAATCTCTTTTGAAATTGGATCCGCAATTTTTTCTACATCATATCCTTCATATGCAGGAATGAATTTAAAGTCTTCCAAAACGGCTTTTTTCCCTTCCTCGGATGTATACATCCAGTCGAGGAACTTCTTCGCTGCTTCTTGTACCTTTTCATCCGATTTCTTGTTCACTGCCCAATAGTTCGGTACGCCGACCGGCATGCCTGCAGAGTCTCCATTTGGAATCGGGATGATGCCAATCCCCTTTTCAGCTAATTCAGGATCCATATCATATACTGTGTTATACACCCAGTTGCCTTGCTGAATGATAGCAACCTTTTCAAGTGAGAACAGCTCTTCCACTTGTTGGGAGTAATCGAGGCTTGCTGTCGGCTGGACGGAATATTTATTTTGAATATCGACCAGTTGTTTGAACTTGTCACCATCCGTGAATTTAACCGTTGGAGCCTTGCTAGCCTCTAACACATTCCCATCAAACTCCGGCGCTAAGAAAACATTGGATAAATGGTTTCCTGTCACCCACTTCTCTTTGACCGGATAAGCGAAAACTGCATCGATTTTCAATTTGTCTTTCTGTGAATCCATTTTCTTGACTGCCGCCTCTAAGGCTTCATAACTTGTAATTTCATCAGGATTAATTCCAGCCTCTTTAAATATCCGTTTGTTATAAATCAAGCCGTATCCTTCCTGGTTAAATGGAAGTCCAAGGACTTGCCCGTCCTCTTCCACGCCATCCAAAGTGCCCTCAAGTGCAGCTGCTGCAGCCTTCGTATCCTTTAAATCTGTTAATCTATCTTTATATTGTTCGACATCCACCGGTCCGCCAATGTTAAAGACCGCCGGCTCCTCTCCTGATGCGAACTTTGCCGTAATGGCTGATTTATAATCATTTCCGCCGCCAACTGTCGATACCTTGATCTTTACATCTGGATTCTCTTTTTCATATTGTTTTGCCAATGCCTCGAATTGCGACTTGAATTCTACCTTGAATTGAAATATATCCAGCGTCACGACATCCTTTGAGTCTCCGTTTCCACCAGTTGAAGAAGTGCATCCAGCCAAAATCACACTAAAAACTAATAAAACAGTAAGAATTCCCCCGTACCATTTTTTACGTTTCATGCCTACCGACTCCCCCTTTTTCATATGATTCACGCAATTTTAAGAAAACGTTTGCATAAAATAGTAAAATAAAAGCCTTTCATTCTATAAAAATCGTGGTCTATTGTACTTCTTTTACATCACCTCCTCACAATACTTTTTGCAAACGTTTACATTTATGCGCTTTATATTACCATCAAATGCCATAATTTACAATAAAATTGTAGTATATTGTAAAAAAAGGATGTCAAGAACTCTCTTAATCTAATTATATGATTCAGAAACCCATGAATATTCCTTTATCCGATTATTTATTGTACGGGCTATTTTCATATTAGCAATGCTACGAAAAAAGGGAAACCCGCGTCGGTCCCCCTCTTTTCACTTCAATATCATCTTCACATTGGATGAACCGTATTCATCCTTCAATTCATAATATTTATCGCTTGCTTGTCCAAACTCTTTAAACACACCGCTAATGATCAATTCATTCGTTTCCTTATCAACGACACTGTACTTGATATTGCTTTTCCCGAACTTTCTGTCATCCACTTTTAAAAGAATCATCTTGGATACCTCCACATTTAATGGCTGCACTCCTCAGGGTGTGTTTTCTTATTTACATAATATAACAAAATATTTGGAATTTACAGATTTTTTTCATTGCAAAATAAAAAAGCCTATTAGGCCTTTTCATTCGCATATAATCCGCCTCTCAAATCGCATCAGGACTTTGAGATATCCAGGAATCCTTCACCAAATACGTCCCTAACATCATGTATGGCTATAAAAGCGTTGCTATCCGTCGACTGCACTATTCTCTTTAACTTTAGTACCTCTTGCTTACTTATAACGATATATAAAATATCCTTGGATGCTTTTGTATAGTATCCATGACCGCTAAAAACAGTGACCCCGCGGTCCATCAATTCGGTTACTTGTTTTGCAATCTGGTCCGCTTCATTTGAAATGATGGTAATCGCTTTTTTCGGGTTCAATCCCTCAATGATGAATTCCATCGTTTTTGTTCCAATATAAAGCATAAGGATCGTGAGCATCAGCCCTTTTGCACCAATGATGAAATAAGATGAGAACGCAACGATTAAATCGAAAAACAGAAGTCCATAGCTTAAACTCCATCCCAAATACTTATTCGTGATTCGGGCCAGGATCGTCGTACCGGCAGTAGTGCCTCCAACACGGATGATCATGCCAATTCCTGCACCGGCAAAAACCCCGCCAAATATCGCATTGATGACCAATTCATCTGAAGATATCGTCCAGCTTTCGGTTAAATGCAGGAAAAGTGAATTAAATGCAACGGCTATGATTGTATATACCGTTGTCATTTTCGACAAATATTTATAACCAACGATTAGCAGGAAAGCGTTAATGATCAAACTTAACAGCCCTGGTGACCATTCAAAAAGATAAAATAAAATGATGGTTATCCCCGTGACTCCTCCCTCACCAAGTTCATTGGGAATGACGAAAAGATTTATTGCCAAAGCGAAAATAAAAGCTCCTATTAATATAAAGAAAACATCCAAAGAAATCTTTTTCATATTTATTACCCTTCCTTTATGTAATGGTTAATGTGAATTCGGTTAAATTCACTGCTCTATAGTAACATGGAATTCCATTTAATCCTTCAAAGATTTGAAGGTTTAACAAAAAGACTACCTTGAAAGTTAGATTATCTTCAATGAACGGGCTCAATACATACAAAGGCACTAATTTTCACCAAGCTCTTTTATACATTAGCTTAACAAAGCCGATGCCTAGCCTCCTTCTCCCCAAACTTATTTTTATATTAGTTTCATGCTCCTTAACTTGGTTCACATAACCAAACAGCACGCTTTTCATAAGTGTCTTTTTTCGACCTTTAATATCCCCGGATTAATTTATTCAGTCCCTTATCAAGGCTTGACAGTTTCATTGAGTCATGATTAGAATATTTTATATGTTAACTTATATTCATTTTAGTTAACATATAAAAAGGAGAATGGGCATGCACAGTGAAAAAAAATTACCTTGTTGGGAAGAAAAAATAAAGAAAGAACTGGCTTATTTAGAAGGGATATCGCAAAAACGCGAACTCGTATCGACAGCATTCGCCGACCAGACATGGCTGATGATCAATGGGTGCAAGATGCTAAATCTAGCTTCTAATAACTATTTAGGATATGCAGGGGATGAGCGGCTGAAAAAGGCGATGGTGGATGCAGTATATACATACGGTGCAGGAGCAACGGCTTCACGTTTGATCATTGGCAATCATCCACTTTACGAGCAAGCGGAACAAGCTCTTGCCGATTGGAAGAAGGCCGAAGCAGGACTCATTATCAACAGTGGATATAACGCGAACCTTGGAATTATATCCACCTTGCTGTCCCGAAACGATATTATTTATAGCGATAAATTGAATCATGCAAGCATTGTCGATGGAGCTCTTTTAAGCCGTGCAAAGCATATACGCTATCGTCATAATGATTTAGATCATTTAGAAGCATTTTTGAAAAAAGCACCAATTGAAGCACGTAAATTAATCGTGACGGATACAGTCTTCAGCATGGACGGTGACTTTGCTTATCTCGAAGAACTCGTTCGGTTAAAGGAACGTTATAACGCAATGCTAATGACAGATGAAGCACACGGAAGCGGCATCTACGGGAAAAACGGTGAAGGTTATGCCGGTCATCTCCAACTTCAAAATGAAATAGATATCCAAATGGGAACATTCAGTAAAGCGCTCGGTTCATTCGGTGCCTATGTCGTCGGGAAAAAATGGCTCATCGACTATTTAAAAAATCGCATGCGCGGATTCATCTATTCAACTGCACTCCCACCGACCATACTCGGTGCCATAAAAACAGCGATTGAGCTTGTACAGCAAGAACCTGAACGCCGCTCACTGCTCCAAACACACTCAAATCACTTTAGAGAAGAACTTACATATTACGGGTTTAATATTTGCGGAAGCCGATCACAAATTGTTCCTATCGTCATCGGGGAAAACGAAAAAGCGATGAAATTTGCCGCACGCTTGCAAAAAGAAGGAATTGCTGCTATTGCTGTCAGGCCGCCGACCGTCCCAGAGAAAGAGGCGAGAATCCGGTTTACCGTAACAGCTCTCCACGATAAAAAAGATCTTGATTGGGCAGTTGAAAAGGTATCCATCATAGGAAAAGAAATGGGTGTTATTGAATGAAACAGCCGAATTTAGTCGTGCTTCCTGGCTGGGGAATGGAAAAAGAGGCGTTTCAGCCGTTAATCAAACCGCTGTCAGAATTATTTCACCTTTCATTTATAGAATGGAGAGCTATGAAAGCATTAAATGACTTTGAAGAAAAAGTCATAGACACAATCACTTCCATCGATGGTCCTGTTTATTTACTGAGCTGGTCATTGGGATCACTAGTATCACTTGAACTTGCAAGTTCGTATCGAGAAAAAATAAAAGGTTTTATCTTTTTTGGTGCAACAAGTCGGTTTATAACAGGAGAGCATTATCCATTTGGCTGGGATCCACGAATGGTCGAGCGCATGAAGAAACAACTGCAGCGGAATAAAGAAAAGACTTTGACTTCTTTCTATGAAGCGATGTTTTCCGAAGCTGAAAAAGAAGCAGGTTTTTATCATCAATTCATCTCGACCATTCAAAGCGAGTTTCATGGAGATGATGTGTTTTCGCTTCTTATTGGCTTGGATTATCTACTTCAGAAAGATGCTAGAGCAAAACTCGACCGGATCGAGGCCCCCTGTATATTGCTTCATGGGAGGGAAGACAACATTTGTCCGCTTGAAGCCTCCTCCTTCATTAAAGAAAATCTAGGTGGGAAAGCCGAGTTTCATATTATCGAAGGCGCTGGTCATATTCCATTTTTCACAAATCCGCAGGAATGTGTCCAGTTTATAAAAACATTTGTTCAAAAGGAGTACAATCATGATTGATAAACGATTGTTAAGCAAACGGTTCAGTGAACACGCGAAAACATATGATGCGTACGCCAATGTCCAAAAAAGCATGGCAAAACAATTAGTGGATTTGCTTCCTCAAAAAAACACCAATCATAAAATCAATATTCTTGAAATCGGCTGCGGCACTGGTTACTTAACCAGGTTACTCGTCAAAACATTTCCCAATGCCGCTATTACGGCTGTTGATTTGGCACCAGGAATGGTCGAAGTGGCAAAAGGAATGACAGATAAAGAACGTGTTACATTTTTATGTACGGATATCGAGGAAATGGCGCATATTGAAAATTACGACTTGATTATTTCCAATGCAACGTTTCAATGGCTGAATGATCTTCCTGCAACACTTGAAAAACTGTTTACAAGATTAACGGCTGAAGGAAGCCTGATATTTTCAACGTTCGGAATAGATACCTTTCAAGAGCTTCATAGGTCATATGAACAGGCGAAAGAAAAGCTTAAGCTTTCTATTGATAGTTCACCAGGCCAAATGTTTTACAATCTAGAAGAACTATCCCGAATTTGTGAAGCAGCAATCCCCTATTCATCAGCAGTTCCAATCGAGATCACAAAAATGGAAAAGTTTGAACTGGAGCACTTTCAGACAGTACGTGAATTTTTCACTTCAATTAAAAAGATTGGTGCGGCTAACAGCAACAAAGAAAACTACTGCCAGCGTCCTTCCCTTTTTCGAGAGTTAATCAACATATACGACAAAGAATATCGAAATGAATCAGGTGTGAAAGCAACCTATCACGGCTTGTTCTTTAAGATAGAAAAACATGATCATTCCGAAAAATCCGGGCTACAAGCAAGGTATTATACATAATTGCAGGCCGTTACTATAAAGTAACGACCAGTAAGTATATGCTGATTGATTAACCAGGTTTTGATTCATGCCGCCGCCTCCCCTCATTCCTTTGGAGAAACGGCGGCCTATTTACAGCTTATTGAAAGTATTTTCGTATGACTTCATCCAAAAACCTTACCATCCGTAATATTGACCACTCGATCACATAAATCTAACATTCTTTCATCGTGCGTTACCATGATGGCCGCTTTATTTCTTGACTTCACCTCATGTGCAAGCATTTCAACAACATCCCTGCCTCTTTTGGAATCAAGGCTTGCGGTTGGTTCATCCGCTAAAATGATTTCTGGATCATTCATCAGCGAACGGGCGATGGCTACACGCTGCCGCTCACCGCCCGACAGAGCTTCCGGCAAGTGATCTGCCCGATGTCCGAGTCCAAGGTGGCTAATCAATTCGTCCGCCTTTTTCATGGTTTTTTTATCCCGCTTGCCAATCAGTTCGGAAAGTAGCAGAAGCTGATCCCTTACAGTGAGGTATGGCACAAGATTCGATGATTGGAATACAAACCCGATCTTTTCAAGGCGGACTCTAGTCAATTCCTTTGGAGATAGAGTTGTAATATCCTCATCATTCAGCAGTAAGCGCCCTTTGCTCGGAGATAGTAACGCACCTGCTATCGAAAGAAAAGTACTTTTTCCTGAACCTGAAGGACCCACGATGGCAATGAATTCCCCCGCCCTCACATTCAGGGAAATATTATCAAGGGCTGTCACCTTAATATCGCCTTCCCCATAAATCTTGCTGATGTTTTCAAATAATAGTTTATCCCCCATCATGATACCCTCCCAATTGCTTCGATCGCATCTATCTTCGCAACTCGGTATAGTGATAGCAGCGAACCCAATACGGATACAACCAAAAGTAACACGGAATATTTAATGACCAAATCGCTACTCAATTCAAATGGCATTCCTTCTGGCATGATTAACGTGACGACATATGTCAGGGCAACACTGATGGCTATGCATGTCACGGCAAGCAGCATTACTTGGCCAACGATACTTTTTGCCAAGTAGCCCGTATTGGCCCCAAGTGCTTTAAGGACTCCAAATTGATTCGTCTTCTGCAGGGTAATCACATAAAAGAATACAGCCAAAACGAAAGCTGCAATGACAAACAAGAAGGCAATCATCATCGTCAACGTACCCTGTTCCTCTTTGAACCCTGGTATGCTCTGAAGTGATTCATCTTTCGAAATGAGCGTTAGTCCTTCAGGCAATGATTCACGTACTTTTTCTTCTGACTTCGAATCCATTTGCACGGCTATCGTACTGATTGAATCCGTATCTTGATTTTTCAATGCAGGATTAATCTCCTGCCATCCCTTAACGTTCATGTAAACTACCGGTGAGTGGCTGTAAGACTGCTTTTCCGTAAAACCAACAATGGTGAAAACTTTGCCTGATAGGCCATCTTTAAGTGAATCACCCAATTTATAACCCACTTCTTTTAAGGAACGATCTGCTACGACTTCACCTTGTCTCTCATTGTCATAGTTCTTTCCTTCAATGACCTTCGGTGCTAAAATACCGCTGGCATCGGTCGCAAAAATGGTGACATCCGTTTTCTCTGATGAGCCGACTTTATTCAATGTGATCATCATTTGCCCCAAACCTTCGGCTGCTTTAACATCGGCTGAAGCCCGGATTTCATCCAGCTTCTCCACGGATATGATCGATCGGTTCAATTTATTTTTGGAGTCATGCTCCATTACGAAATAGTCGGCCTTCATGTTTTGTATGGATGAAGCATTATCTGAAGAAAGTCCATTAGCTAATCCTGAAATGATAAAGACAAGCAAAGCGACCAATACCATGATCAGTCCAATCAGCAGATAACGTAACTTTGAATGCTTTAGTTCACGTATTGCCAAAAACATTATTTCATCTCCCATTCCTTTTGTTTACCGCTCAAGTCCTACTTAATTCGGTATGAACCGATTGTAAACAATCAATATGAATGGAAGATGAACAACTGATTACATAAGGGGCAACCGTATATAAAAAGTGGTTCCTTTACCGAGTTCGCTTGAAACTTCGATCGTTCCCCCATGAAGTTCGACTGTCTTCTTCGTAATCGAAAGTCCTAATCCGCTGCCTGTTTCACTCCTGTTCCTCACTTTGTCGACTTTATAAAAGCGATCAAAGATATAAGGAAGGTCTTCTTCTGGAATTCCCATGCCCGTATCCGCGATCATCACCTCAACAGCACTGCCTATTTTTTTAATCCGAATATTGATCGAACTGCCGGATTCCGAGTATTTAATACTATTGGTTATCAAATTCGTCCATACTTGATTTAAAAGCTGCTCATCCGCAGAAATGATGGTTGTAGGCAAGTCCATTTCGATCACCATATCTTTTTCCCGCCAATTCCACTCCAGCATGAACAGCACTTGCCGTATTTGTTGCGCTAAATCGAATCGGGACCGTTGCAGCGGATCATCCACTTTATCTAACGAAGCAAGCATGAGCAGCTGCTTGCTTAACAACGACATCCGCCTGCTTTCTTTTTCAATAATGGACAAGTACTGATTTCTTTGTTCTTTTGTTAATTCCTCCGATTGGAGGGTTTGGGAAAAACCTTGGATGGATGCAAGCGGAGATTGAATTTCATGGGATACATTCGATACGAACTCCTGTCTCATTTCATCCAACCGTTGGATACTATGGGTCATTTTCGAGAAATGCTGCGCCAAATCCCCTATTTCATCGCTCCGGGTGACATTCAATTCACTACTATAATCCCCATTGGCGATTCTTTTTGTAGCTTCCGTTAATTTCGTAATCGGCTTCACGATGAAACGCGTGTTAATGATCACAAATAAAAAACTGAGCAGGAGCGTGAGTACGAGTAAAACTGCAAGGAAAAAGCGGAACTCACCAAACTGCAGCTCTATATTCGGTCTTACAAACAATGCATGCTTTTCGCCATTGACGTTCAACGGGACCCCAATGCTATTAATCAATACATCTTCAAAAAATCCGGTAATAAATAGCCCATTATTATAATGGGCGATCCCTTGATAGGTCTTCCCGTTCAAAACTGCAGAAATCGTATCCGTGTCCAATGACGTTTCACGAAACGGTTCACCATATAAAGTTCCTTCACCCTGCTCATTAAATAGATACATTTGATAGTGCAATCCTGCAATATGATTTAAATACGCATCAATGTCCTGATCAGGATTTTCCTCATATAAAGAGACGATTTCACTTGCGACTTTCTTTATCTTCTCACCATTGTTGGGTTTTTGAACCTGATGATAATAAACATTGGAAATTAAAAAAGCGATGACACTGGCAAGCACCATGATCAAAATGGTTTGAATGACTATCCTGAAATAGAGTGTTTTCACTTCTTGTTGACCTCCAGTTTATAACCTAAGCCACGGACAGTCGTTATAACAAAATCATCAGTCCGTCCGGCAAAACGTTCCCTTAACCGTTTAATATGGACATCGACCGTCCGATCATCCCCTTCAAAATCAGCACCCCATACCAATTCAATAAGCTGTTCACGCGTAAAGACTTGATCAGGAAAACTCCCCAGCTGTGCCAGCAGCTCGAATTCCTTAAGCGGCAGGAGCAGCGTATTCCCCATTATTCGAACCTCATAACTTTTACGGTCAATGACCGTTTGATTCAATGAGATGGATTCAGAATTCACCATACGGTACCTTCGCAATAGCGCTTTTATCCGGAATAAAAGTTCCCGTGGTTCGAATGGCTTCACGAGGTAATCATCCGTACCCGCAAAATACCCCTTTTCCTTATCGATTAGTTGATCTTTAGCAGTCAATAAAATGACCGGCAGATCATATTGATCCCGGATTTCCTTACAAAGATCCAGTCCGTTTTTAAACGGCATCATAATATCGACAACCGCCAGATGGACCCGTTCCTTCTCCAGCATCAAGGAAGCCTCATTCCCATCCTTCGCTTCCGATACCATGTACCCTTCCTTTTCCAAGTGAAATTTAAGCAACTCCCGAATATGCCGATCATCATCCGCAATTAATATATGTATCAAAGAAACCACATCTCCACTTCTTTTATAGCCCTAGCTAAACTTACAATAGCAATAATTTATCCTTTAAAACAACAAATACTAATTCTTGCTCTAGAAACAGATGGTTATTTTATAGTTGCAGACCCCTCTTATTTTTCATAAAAAAGATAACGGATTTCCAAAAACCTTTCCGCTTTCTTCTTTGTTAATCTTCATTTTCATGCAATATCAGCGCTAGGGAATTTACCATTCAAAAAATCACTTTCAATATGACTATCATAGTGAAACTACCTAAATTTTTTTCTGGCCCAAAAGGGTTTTAAATATTCAGAATATAAACTATAATTGATTTATTTTAAAACATCTAGGAGGGTCACTATGGGAGTAGTAGAGAAAATCAGCACATTTGCTGGTAAGACGTTTACCATTTGGGTCATTATATTTGCCATTATCGCTTATATCTTGCCTGATCATTTTATATGGATTGGAGCCTATATTGTTCCATTATTAGGAATTGTCATGTTTGGCATGGGACTTACATTATCAGCTGCGGATTTTAAAGAAGTTTTCCGGCGACCGAAAGAAGTGGCACTAGGGGTAGCAGGGCACTTTATCATTATGCCCTTATTGGCATTCGTATTAGCGATAGGGTTCGATTTACCGAAAGAAGTCGCTGTTGGGGTTATTTTGGTTGGATGCTGCCCTAGTGGAACAGCATCAAATGTCATGGTGTTTCTTGCGAGAGGAAATGTTGCGCTTGCAGTTGCCATTGCTTCTGTTTCCACTATTCTGGCGCCTATCGTAACCCCCCTGCTTATTTTGCTCTTGGCAAGCAAATGGGTTGATATCAGTATTGGATCACTATTCATTTCCATCATTCAAGTGGTGATCATCCCACTGATGCTTGGATTCATCGTTAAAAAGTTTTTCGGTAAACAGGCAGAGGCCGGTGCAAAGGCTCTGCCTCTAGTATCTGTCATTTCCATCGTTCTGATCGTATCTGCCGTAGTGGCAGGCAGCCAAGATCAGCTGGCTAAAACAGGTTTGCTTATTTTTGCAGTCGTCGTTCTTCATAATGTTCTTGGTTTTCTTCTCGGCTTTTTCTTTGCTCGTTTATGCGGGATGGATTTAGCTAAACAGAAAGCTGTCGCCATGGAGGTTGGTATGCAGAACTCTGGTTTAGGTGTAGCGATAGCAACAGCCCACTTCTCGCCTTTGGCCGCTGTACCTAGTGCCATTTTCAGTGTTTGGCATAATATATCAGGTTCCGTTCTAGCCTTTATTTTCAGCCGCATGAAAGATAAAAAAAATGCAGGGACAAATACTTCGATAAAAACAGATATATCATAATATTGTTGGAAGAATAAAAAAAGCCGATCGAGAAAATCGGCTTTTTTTATTGTGAATCAACCATCCCCTTCTTTGATATTCAAAGGAAAATATCAGTGATTCTTAATATGTGATTTTCCCATCCCCCAATAAATGAACTGACTGCCCTTGTGGGAGTATTTTTTTGAACTACCTGCTATACTACTAGATAAAAGTAAGTTATGGAATTTGCTAATGATTCGGGTTATAGTAATTGATATCATTTTAAGGATGAGGAATATAATGTCACCAAAAATAAAATCGTCAAGAAAAATTGCTAAATATTCACTAATGATCATGGGAGCGGGTTATATTGCAACCACTCCATTTCAAGGTACATTGCCGCTGGATTTATTACATGGAGGGTTTGAGGCAGGATTAGTTGGTGGTTTGGCCGATTGGTTTGCAGTCACTGCATTATTCAGGCACCCGCTTGGATTACCGATCCCCCATACAGCACTTTTGCCCAACAATCGTAAAAGAATGACGAATGCACTTGTTTCGATGCTAAAAAACGATTGGCTTTCTAAGGAAAGTATTCAGGACAAAGTAAAACATATTCCTTTTACAGAAAAATTGATCCCTATTTTAGTAAAAGAGGTACAAAGTGATACTTTTAGAAAAGTCCTGATTAAACTGATCAAGCAAATGATTGGTTATATAGATATAGAAAAGATTACACCTTTCGTTGCAAAAAAAATTGAAGCATCACTTTCTAACATAGACATGGGCAAGATTCTTCATTTAGTAAGTTCAGAGTTACTTAATGAACAGTTTGATAAGAAGGCTTTGGATCATGTTTTGAAAAAAGCGGAAGATTGGTTAAGAAAAAAACAAACCAGCCGCCGACTTGGCACTGTTTCCATGGATGTACTAAGCAAGATCGAACTGGATGGCATGCTTCAGTTTGCCGTCAAATCCATTCAAAGTCTACTTAACGAAGAAAAACTTGGGAATATCATACAAAACCTTTTATTAAGTGTCGTAAATAATTTACAAAACGAGAAAGAACCAAATAGAGAGGCTTTAATCCTATATATCCGAAATGAGATACAAGGCATTAACCATAACCGGGAACTGTTGGAAGGAGTTGAAAAATGGAAAAATCAACTTCTGACAAAATGGGAGCCTGAGGCGACAATAAAGGGAAGTCTACAACAAATTCAACAAGATGCATTGAATTTCATCGAAGAAGAACATTTCATGGATACTTACCTGACTCCACTGATTCAGCACGTACTGGACAACATTAAAGAAAATAGCACGCACATCGATCATTGGATACAGAAACAAATTACTGTTCTCATTGAAAAAAACCATACGCAGATCGGGAACCTTGTACAGGAAAATTTAGATAAGCTAGACAATGAAACACTGATTGATATGATGGAAAATGGTGTAGGAAAAGACTTACAATGGATTCGTGTAAACGGAGCGGTCTGTGGTTTCATAATAGGGCTCATCCTAACAGGTGCACAGGCACTACTTAAGCTGTTATAATTCAGGCACCGACGGCCGATATTGTACCGGAAGAATACTGTCAGTACTAAATCATCTGGGGCTGATTCGTTTCCATTAAATCCCTTGCAATTAGTTTGCCGCCAATATGCAGGGTCCTCTTTTTTATTCGAAAATGAAGAGATAAACAAAAAGCTAGTCAAGTTTTTCAAGAAATACCCTGGCTAGTTTTTCCTTTTGTACTACAATTAATTGAAGCCCCACTTAAAGCAGGGCTTCAATTAACTAAGGTTTGAATTGCTGATCACTAAGCCAGCCATCAATATGATCTAAATTAAAAATCAGCAAATTATCGATCGGTCTGAGGTGGGGTATCTTTTTATTTACTATTAGATCATTGATTTCCTCTTCGGTAATCGGATAATTTACCGACTCAAGGTAAATTATTAACCTTTTTATACCATAGGCTTTCCTCATTTAATCACCTCCCACCAAATTCTCCTTATTCCACATAAAGAAAACTTAGTGCTAGATATTAAATGAAAGACCGCTTAATACCTTAATACCCGCTTTATGAACGAATAATCGCTTTATTGCTTCATTAAAGAATTGGTTGAAACATTCGTATATATACAATAAAAAAGCGTCCTCGGACGCTATTAGGAGAGTTCAGCAATATCGAATTTTTTGATAAATATCCTTGAATAACGAACGTAAGAATGTTAATAATCTTTACCTCCTACTTCAAGGTTCCCCCCTATTATTTTTCATGTTTGTTATGAGTCCTTAACGGATTTTCTCACTAATCAGTATACCAAGATATGCACATTTCAATTCAAAATATCCATTTCCCAATCTATTTAAACTAATCACTTAAACCAGTTTACTTAAATAATCTCTAATTTTCCCCCTTGGTATAACCTTCCTGCTTTCAGGTAAATCTTCAAATATTAATATTGGTTTTTTCACCGCAATAATCGATTCTATGTCACCTAGCGGTACGTCCTTTTTAAAAACAAATTGCTCTTGCTTTTCGAATCCATAGCAGTCTACATCATTACTATCCATACTAAATAACGAAATCACATTCTCATCCAAGATATGCCTGCCCAATGAATATGGCTCAAACTCTTTACCTTTGTATGCTACCATAAACTTTTGTTCATAAACTAAATCAACTTCTTCTTTAGTCACATCTTTCATCTAATTTACAGTTGGAAAAATAAAACCACCATCTATTTCTAACTCTCCCTTTTTCAGATTACTCATCACTTAATCCCCTTCCGTTTCCTTCAAAAAAAATTCACAACTTTTTAATCTGTAACCTTTTTAATTTGAATTTTTCATTTTGTTAACACTTGTATCCTGTATCTCTACGAAAGTCCTACTGATTGTTACGATATATATTTAATCTTACGAAAACAGTTTTCATTCTTCCATTATTTCAACTTCATCTAAATTAACATTTTTAGAATAAAGATATTTATCTGTTCCGCTCAAAGCCATACTTTTCCGCGAGTTTTAAATGAGGAGTTGATAGAAGAATTTTTCTATCCTCGCCATATACTCTTTCCCGTTATAGATCGTATACTCACCTTTTCTTATCATTTTTTCCACTCACTCCATTCTCCATCACCCAAATTCAAACTGCTTTTTCGCTACCCGTTTTACATAACATAGACTGGACTCTGGACATAAAAACCCCCTATAAAGGACTTTTATAGGGGGTTTTTACATGGGTGATTTGCATCAAGCTCCATACTCTTCTTTAATTGCTTTATCTGCACAAAAACTATGGAATTGATTAATTAATTCATCGATATCTTCTTTTCTTTTGATTTTCTCAAGCCATTCTTTATGAATGTCGTTCATTTTATAATACATACCTGCCATTGTGCCTGTAATGGCTCCTACTGTATCCGTATCATCCCCTAGATTCACTGCTTTTAAAACGGCTTCGCTAAATGAATCTGAATTTCCTAAACACCAAATGGCTGCTTCCAACGTATGAACGACATAACCATCTGACTGAATTTCTTCTTGTGGTAATGAAAAGAAACCTTCCTCAAAAATTCTTGAATAAGATTGCAGCTCTTTTTGGTATATATGATCTTTATCAAAATTCTCATCAAAAAGTTCTTTTATTTCTCGTTTTGAAACTTCAAGAGAATTATTATAATAAAGTCTAAGTAAAAACTCGACATAAATAATGGAACCTACCACAGAACGCGGATGTGCATGGGTAACTTCCGTATATTTTTTAATGGTTTGGATTTTTTCAATGAAATTAAAGCTATTAAAAAGGATAAATGCCACTGGGGCGATCCTCATTAACGCCCCATTCCCATTATCAAACATTGCATCTCCGCCACATTCTTTTGCTGGCGTTCCACTTTTAAACTTGATTATGGCTTCACTGGTCGTTCTGCCAATATCGAACATTTCATGATGTGGTGTCCAATAACCAGATTCCATATACTGAACGAATTTTTGCATTAGCTCCGCTGAATCGCCTTTTTCAATTAAGTTTTCAATTAAACATAAAGTTAATGAAGTATCATCCGACCAGGTACCTGGCGGCTGATTATAGGTTCCATATCCAGTTATATCATTAATAGTAAAAGTCCCTCTTTTTTTAAATTCAACTGGGACACCAAGCATGTCGCCAATAATACCGCCATACAGACTTGGTAACATTCTTTGTTTTAGATTAAATCTCAAAAAACTTTTACTATCGTCTTCCCATCTGTCTACCATTCTTCTGCCTGTCATTCCTTACACCTACTTTTTTTAAAAGTACTATTTTGTCATCTTCAGTACTCCTTGATTAATTTCAAGGTGCTACGGATTGATTAAGGTAACACTTTGGTTTTATATACACTAATACCTATACTACAACCACTATAATATTTTTCCATTTAATCACAAGAGCAAAATCAGTTCGTATTTCCAAATTACCTGCTTACCATATTCCTCAAAATTTATACTGTCAATTTCATTAAAAAACCTTGAAAGGCATATATATATCCAATCAAGGTCTAAGTTAAGTCATAAAGCTAACTCTAGTTAATTTTGTAACAACTATTTTTATAATAATTCTTTATTTAATTTTTCAGCTTTATGTAACTCTCCTAATAATGGATTTTGATAGTCACTATAACTATCCATATAAGCCCTTATGCCACCAATTATATTTAATTCTCTTATATCTTTATTATTCTCCAATATTGTCAATGCATTCTTATATCTTATATATATAAGTTGTAAAACACCACTAGTAATTTCATTATAATAATCATTTTCAAGATTATTTATTACAACTTTTATTTGGTTAATTAACTGATTTTTCTTATCCATTTTATCCCCCTATCTACTTGGAACCCCTCTAATTTCCTTTATCCATTCTGAAGACCATCCTTGGGGTAATAGTATTTGATCTCCATCACCTTCTAGTAATGCTCCTGATTTTGTATATTGCTTTTCAACTCTACCTATATTTAAAACTTGTCCCTTTGGTACTTCTATAACAGCTTCATATTGTCTAGAATTTTTCCAATCAGGTACTAATGCAGTATTTATTTTTGCATTTATTCTATTTCCAGCTGGGCTAGTAGTGACAAATGCTCCATTAACTTTTGCTCCACCACCATAAGTTCTATAAAATGTAATACTTTCTTTAGTAATTACAGTTCTATAAATACCATCAGTAAATGATTCACTTATCCAATCAGGTAAATCTACTTTTTCAATTACTTTCACCTTTTCATCAATTTTCGTTGAATATTTACCAAAGGTTTCAACTTTACCCGTCCCCTTAGGAATACTCTCCCCTGAAACACCCTCTACTTTGCTATCCTTCACCGTGAATTTCTGATAGGCTTCCTTAATTGTCTGCTTTTCCATCATAACTTGGCGAAGAGTTGGTCCTCCTGCGAGGGATACTTGTTCCATACTTATACGTTTAGGAATTTCTTTTTTACTTAGTTCTTCACCTATATTTTTTAACGTGGTTTTTCCAGATCGCGCTATGTCTGTTATTGTAGCTTGAACCTTCTGAACCTGCTTTTGCACAAATTCCTTACTGTAAGGAATGAACTTTGTACCACTCGCTACTTTATCAGCGATTTTAGCCGCACCTGCCACACCGCCGATTCCGAGTGCCATCAACAGGCCGTTCTGGCGCTGTTCCTCGGTTAGCTGGTTGCCGAACATGTCCTTGCCGGTGACCGCTTCTCCGAGGCCGTTGGCTGCGAGGAGTCCGTATATGCCGTATTCGGTTTTCTGGAGGAGACTAAAGCCTTTTGTCGTTTTATAGGCATCGAGCGCGTGGTTCGCTGCGTTGAGTCCTTTGGCCGTTTTGTAGATGGCGCTGCCGCCTTTGATGGCACGGCCAGCCCAGCCGACGACGGGAATGAATCCAGCGGCGGCCATGGCGCCGGCGGCGATTCTTTCGGCATCGGACAGCTTGCGGCCGGTTACTGGATCGACTCCGGTTGAGGCCCTGATTGAATCATAATATCCCGTGAATTCACCTGTAAAGGTTTTTGTCGTATCCCAAGCTTTTTCGTACCATGGGCGGTTTTCGAGTTCTTCCATTTCTTGTTCGATTTTCCGGGCTTCCGCTTGCTGCTTTTTGAAGGTCTGATAGTCTTTCATCTGACCGGCGACTTCATCCTTCACTTGATAGACGTCACTTTTCTTGAAGGCCGATTGGTTGAACGTCATCGGCGAAACGTTGCCGTCCTGTTTGGTGGCATCAAGCAAGGCGCGGAAGAGGCCAACGGCCACATTTTCCTGCCCGACGGACACATCATATTCCTCGACCAATTGCCGGTCGACATTCTCGACCTTTGTCACGGTGTCATCCAGCCTTTGTCCGGCCAGCGTGATTTTTTCATTAAAGTCTTTTTGGTCGAACATATCAAGAGGCAGGATATCGTCAATGCTGTCGAGGATCCTTTGAAGATCGTTTGCTTGTTCATCGACAAGCGACTTCGCTTGGTTGATGCCGTTCGAGACTTCGCCATCTAAAAAGGGAACCTCTACCACCGTATTTCCGGAGAGGTCCGCCTCTTCCAGACTGGCTGGAATGCCTTCCAAAAAACTGATTTGGGTCGTGAAAAGTTCCATCCAGGCGTCCGCCACCTCGATTTGTGCTTCATAAAAGCTTTTGATGGCGGCGGCACCGGCCCCTTGAAACTCGTTATCCAGGCCGACGATGCCCTGAAATTCTTTCTTCAGGGCTGTGACTTCCTTCTTTAGTTCTTCATATTGCTTGGCGCGCGACTTGGTTGCGGCCGTCAATGTCTTGGCTTCATATATTTTCATCGCGTAGGATACCCATGTGAAGACGTATGGGCGATGGCTTCATCCTGTTCTTTTAATAAGTCAATGTTGGCACGGGTATCTTCCACATTTTTCTGGACGATTTTAATATATTGCTCGAAGACCTTCTCCAGGTTCGTTTCCCGGTCGATCCATTTCGAGGTGAATTCCAATTTATTGCTGCCAAGTTCGCCTGCCGGCAAATTTCCAAGCGTGACTGTACCAAGTGCCGTCTTCACCTGATCGACTTGCTTCATTACGGCAGGATGATTCAGTTTGATTGTCGTCATTAAAACAACCACCCTTTTAAATATGATATTTTACTTTCCAATTGATCTATGACGGCTTCCCCTTTACCTAAAAGAACATCCGCTTCATGTGCAATGGTTCCTGCTGCACTCAGAGCCTTTTTTTCTATATTAAGTATCATGATTTTACCGTCGATTTTCTCTTGATAGTCGTCATAATCATCATGGATGATCGTTGACATTGCCTTATATGCATCACTGCGTGCATCTTGAAAGTCTTCAGCACAGTTTCCCGTCCAGCTTTTACCCAAGTCCGGATTTTTAATTTTAACAATTTCCCCCAGACAAGCATTCTGTTCGTCTTTGATTTGTCTTTTTGCCTGCTCCAAACGATTGATTTTTTCATTCACATCGGACATTTTACTGGAGAGGGCAGAGTGAATTTCACTCAATGAATTTGCATACACTTAAAAAATCACCTCAAACATACCTTTTCTCATTATGTAGACTGTCATTTTTTTCATAATTTTTATTATAAGGATTATAGTCTTAGAGTTAAATAGGGATAAATAAGCTATTTATGCTAGGTATTTAGGGAATCCTTCCCATAGTCATCAATTCCGGATTAGACTTATTACCCCTCACTTTCCATTTTTAAACATAAAAAGAGGGTGCAGGCTGCACCCTCTAAATATTTACTGCATTATCTGAATTCCTTTTCGCCAAATAAATGCGGAACTTTCACCTTTTTCCCTTTTTTATGATTGAGAGGTTTTTTAGCTTCGATTTTAGCTTGGTCATAGACGGCGGTGCCGACAATTTCAGCAACATCTTGAAGCTTTTCTTTTGAGATTTTATCAATGGTATCATCAGGAGTATGATACCAAGGTTCTGATGGACTGTGGATGAATAACGCAGCGGGTATTCCTGCCTCAGCAAAAGATACATGGTCACTTCTCCCGCCTTGTCCATATGGGGTCGGCTCTCCATTCAGTCTTGTACTTGATGCCTGGGCCAGCTCGGTTACAAGGTTCATTTCTCCATCATTAGTCAAAATGACCAAATCACCGGCATCCCTGCTTCCCACCATATCGAGATTGAAATTGGCAATGGTCCGCTTGATATCATCATCAGGTAGATTGCTCACATAATGCCGCGAACCTAGCAATCCATTTTCCTCTGCCCCAAAGGTGACGAAGCGAATTTCCGTATCTGTAGGAAGATTCTTCAGAACACGTGCCAGTTCAAGGGTGACGGATGTTCCTGATGCATCATCATTCGCTCCGGGTGCCCCCGCAACCGAATCATGATGCCCAGTAATATAAATGATATCGCTCTTTGTCGCTTTATTGTTCTTTGTTGCTTTTTTCGTTGCCACTACATTATAAGAGGTTTTTTCTCCGGAATGAGCTCCTTCGATTTTTAATGATGCTGTCAATTTGACCCCGGCATTCAATTTTTCCAGCAGGGCTTCTCCATCACTCTTGGTTATCGTGACAGATGGAACATACTTATCATTATCTTCTCCGAGTGTCCCGTTCAATTCCCCATCTGCATTATTGAATAGGATGACACCTGCTGCCCCTTTTTCTGCTGCATTCAATACTTTCTCTGCAAAAGTGAGGCTTCCTCTTTGTATAAGGGCAATCTTCCCTGCAACATCGGTTTCCTTCAGCTCTTCTTTGGTTCCTAGACCGGCATATACAACGTCGCCGGATAGGTCCCCATTAACTGAATAGGTTAAATGGTTCGCTTGGATTTCCCCATCAAATCCGGCAACGGACAGCTCGACCAGATTTGGGTCTGTATAAGATAAAAAATTGAACTCTTCGATATCGGCTTTATAGCCATAAGATTGGAATTGCTTTTTGATGAATTGGACGGCTTTATATTCAGAATCGGTACCGGCCACCCGAGGTGTTTGTGAGAGGTATTCAATATTCTTGTAGATTCGATCGGCATCGATTCTTTTAATGACTTGCTTGTCCGTGGATGGTGCAGATAGCACCGGCGAAGAATGTGGCGCTGCTAAAGCGGTGGTTGTCCCAGCTGTTCCGAGTGTCAATGCTGCGATTAAAGTTACTGATAGTAATTGTTTTTTCATAGATTGCCTCCCAGTTTAATAGATTCCACCCTAATTTTACAATATATAGAAAATACTAACTAGGTATGTTTATCCCTATTCGCACAGGCCTAAAGTAACGAATTTACAAATTAAAGAAATCGGCTGGAGGTTTGACTCATGCCGAAAGTTCTCTGTCATATGATATTTTGTCAGATTATATAAAAATACCTGTAATCCAAACAGGATTTCCGCTCTTTTTCGGGAAAATAATACAGAAGAGATAGAATTTCTACAGGGAGAAGGCGCAAAGATGTCGATAACTAAATTCGTGATGCCGGAAGTGATTTTTGGAAAAGGTTCGATTGAACAGGCTGGCGAGGCATGCTTGCGGCTGGGTGCCAAAAAGGCGCTGATAGTAAGTGATTCAGGGGTCGCCAATGCCGGCTGGTTAGAAATAGTCATAAAATCCTGCCAAGATGCAGGCCTTGCTTTTGCTACCTTCATTGAAATGACGACCAATCCGAAGGACAGGGAGATTGAAGCCGGCTGTTTGACATTTAAAGAACAAGAATGTGATGCAATCATCGGTTTGGGTGGAGGCAGTGCTTTGGATGTCGCCAAAGGGGTTGCCCTTTTAGTAACGAATGGCGGCATCATCAGTGATTATGAAGGTGTGGATAAAGTCCACTCTCCCCTCCCGCCCATGGTGATGATCATGACCACTGCAGGATCGGGATCGGAAGTATCACAGTTTTCGGTGATCGTCGATTCATTCCGCGAGAAAAAAATGACAATCATTTCAAAATCACTCGTCCCCGATATTGCAATAGTCGACCCTGGTACCTTAACCACCTTGGGACCGGATTTGACCGCAGCCACGGGAATGGATGTTTTAACACACGCCATTGAATCCTATGTCTCACTCGCTGCGACACCTTTGACAGATGTACAAGCCAAAAACGCACTTTCCATCGTTTCCCGCCACTTACGCCCCTCTGTCGCTTCCAGGCATAATGAGGAAGCAAAAAAAGCGATGGCGATGGCGAGCCTGCAGGCTGGTCTGGCTTTTTCCAATGCCATTTTGGGAGCCGCCCATGCCATTTCACATGCCATAGGCGGCAAGTACCTCCTTCCGCATGGTGAAATCAATTCGATACTCCTTCCACATGTCATGGACTTCAATCGAATTGCCTCACCAAGGCGATTCAGTGAGATTGCAGGTATCATGGGCATCGATACACGGGCATTGACCGAGCAGGAAGCAGGAATGGCAGCCATACACTTCGTAAGGGAATTATCCCAGGATATAGGGGCTCCCAATAGTTTAAGTGATGTCGGCATTACGAGAGAAATGATAGACCCCATAGGGATGACCGCTCTTGAGGATGCGTGCATGATCACAAATCCTCGTGATATGTCATTAGAACAGATTAATCAGCTGCTTCTTACAGCCCTTTAAGAGGTGAAAAGCATGAACAAACTTGAATTGATAGATTTAATGACAGGTGTTAAATCTTCAAAGAAAACGTATTACACGGAACTTAAGAAAACCGTGGATCAGCTGAAGAAGAAGAATATGCAGCTTGAAATCATGAATGACATCACTAAAAATATGAATATGGACATCGACATCCAAGAGATTCTCCGAAATGTTATTGCAAAACTTAAGCAGCTCATTACATTCGATGACAGTCATTTTGTCATCTTGTATGAGGAAGAACCTGCCCTGCTTCACATCTGCCCTAATGGTCACTGCGAACTTGAAATGGATTCCAAAAACTTGTTACACCCTTTTCAGGATTTCTCGTCCGCCTTGAAGGATAAACAGCCGATTCAGGTGGAAATTAAACCGCTACCGGAATTCTCAGAAAAGGAACGTTTATTATCCCTTGAAATCGAATCGCTTCTATTGGTCCCTTTATACGGAAAAAGTAAAAAAATCGGAATCTGGACTTTCGGCAGGAAGAAAAAGAAAACATGGCTTGAAGATGAACTTGAATTTCTTGAGCAACTATCCAACCAGCTCGCCTTAACTTTGGAGAATGCCCAGCTTTATAAGGAAGTTCTTCATTCCAAACAGGAATGGGAGGATACATTCAAGGCAGTTGAAGATATGATCATCGTCTTTGATCACAAAGGAACGGTCTATCAATCCAATGATTCAGCAAGGGAATTTTCCGACCTGGTTGCTTTAATTGAAAAATCCCAATCTCTGATCCAAGATACCTTTTCATGTAATAAGCCAGGGTTACAGGAAATTCTCCTTCAGCATGATACCATCCTGGAAATGCATGCGTACCCGATTCAGAATAAGGAGCATCAAGTATATGGGGTCATTGCTTATTATAAAAATGTCACCGAAAGAAGACAGATGGAAGTCCAGCTATTGCATGCCGGTAAACTTGGGGCGATCGGTGAAATGGCAGCTGGGATTGCCCATGAATTGAATAGCCCATTAACGGCCATTCTTGGTAACTCGCAAATTTTATTACGTAAAACCCCACAGGACAATCTGGATCATATGCTGTTAAACGATATTAGGATTTGCGGGGATCGATGCAGGCAAATAGTGAAAAGCCTGCTTACCTTTTCAAGGCAGGACGAGTATAGATTCCACTATTACTCTATTAACGAAGCCATTCATCAGGTCCTGAACCTTTTGAAGTTCCAACTTGGGAAGAAGCGGATATCCCTCCATCTTACCCTTCAGGAAGACCTTCCTTACATAAAGGGCAGCCAGCCTCAGATAGAACAGATCATCATCAACTTGCTATTGAATGCCAAGGACGCATTGGATGAGTCCTCCCAAACGGAAAAATCGATTGCGATCACTACCTATACAGAAAACAAGTTCATGGTGGTTCAGGTGACTGATAACGGAACGGGGATTGAAAAAGAACGCCTGCCCTTCATATTCCATCCCTTCCATACGACTAAAGACCGTGAAAAAGGTACGGGTTTGGGGCTGTCTGTAAGCCTTGGCATCGCCAATGACCATGGTGGGAAGATCGACGTTTTGAGCACACCAGGACAAGGAAGCACTTTTTTCCTGAGGCTTCCCTTACAAGCAGAAGAGGAAAGGGGTTGATAATATGGTTCATTTACTTGTGGTAGACGATGAGAAAGAGGTTGGGACTTTTCTTTCCCGTCTTTTTACGATGAAAGGTTATCTCGTACAAGTTGTGAATAGCGGGAAGGATTTTCATGAAATCGATTGGAATCAGCAGCGTTTTGATGTCGCAATGATAGACCTGAAGCTTCCGGATTGTGATGGACTTTCCCTCCTGCAGCATCTAAAACAGCTGCAGCCGCGTTGCAAGGTACTGATCATGACCGGGTATAGCACCGTCAAGACCGCTGTTGATGCAATGAAACTTGGCGCGAGTGATTATATGGAAAAACCCTTTGTGGATATTGAAGTACTGGAAAGGCAGATTGACAACCTTTTGAATGAAAATGAAGCTTTGAATCAGCATTTCATCCATAAACTGGCCGAGGATTCAGGACTCATTGTCGGTGAGAGTCCATTAATGAAAAGTTTGATTGAAACGGCTTTCAAGGTAGCCCAAAAATCCGTCAATGTATTAATCGAGGGAGAAACCGGAAGCGGTAAAGAAGTGCTTTCACGCTTCATTCACATTGCCAGCCCCAGAAACCATGAACCTTTTATCGGCATCAATTGTGGAGCGATCTCAGAATCCCTGCTTGAAAGCGAATTATTCGGTCATGAAAAGGGTGCTTTCACCGGTGCGACCCAGCTGCGAAAGGGTTTTTTCGAAATTGCCGGGAACGGGACGCTTTTTCTCGATGAAATTGCGGATGCGAGTCCCGCAATCCAGGTCAAATTGCTTCGTGTTTTGGAAACGCGGGAATTCATGCGGGTTGGCAGCAGCGGGACATTACGGACGAACGCCCGGTTAGTGGCCGCCTCCAATGAAAATCTGCAGCAGGCAGTGGACAATAATAAATTCCGGGAAGACCTATTTTACCGGCTGAACGTCGTGACTCTCGATATCCCGCCATTAAGGAACCGAAAAGAGGATATTCCCTTGCTTGTCCGTCACTTGATTGAGAGGAATGGTCATGGAAATATCTCCTTTTCCAATGAAGCCATTGAAAAATTACAGCAATACAATTGGCCAGGCAACATACGTGAACTATCTAATGTGGTCATGCGCACATTAACTCTCGCAGACCATAAGTCGGTAATATCCGCCAATGATATCTCTCTCACTAACAGCCAGATCATCCCAGACAAAAACGTGTCCACTTATGGGATTATGCCAACTGATAACCTCCTTGAAGAATGGCGAAAAAGGCTAGTGGCTGACTTTAATGAGAAGGATGAACTGATGCTTGATGAAATCCTTACCGAAATCAAACAGCTTCAATCCACAATCGGAAAGGAGCTCGTCATGCAGGCACTGCAAAAAACCTACGGCAACCGGAATGAAGCTGCCAAACGCTTGCAAATATCCATAAGGAAATTACGTTATATATTAAATGAGAAGAACCAGACATGATAAAAAGGAGGATGCCCCGTTCCAAGGCTTCCTCCTCTGTTCCTATTCCAGCGTCAATACGATGCGTCCGTTGATTTCCCCCTTTTCCATCATTGAAAACACATCATTTATTTCATCAAGTTTCCTCGTCTCTATATTCGTTCTGACTTTACCCTCTGCCGCAAATTGAACAGCTTCCTGTAAATCTTTTCTCGTGCCGACGATTGACCCTTTTACAGTTACCCCATTTAGCACTGTATCAAAAATCGGGATTGGAAGTTCATCATTCGGCAATCCGACTACGACAACTGTTCCGCCCCTCTTGACTGAACTGTAAGCCTGTTCGAAAGCTTTTTTCGTAACCGCTACAGAGATGGATGCCTGCACACCGCCAACCTTATCCTTTATAGCCTGTACAGGATCGGTCTTCAGTCCATTAATCGTGTAATCCGCTCCAAGTTCCGTTGCCAGATCAAGCTTATCATCTTGAATATCAACAGCAATCACATTAAAGCCCATCGCTTTCGCGTATTGCAGGGCAACATGTCCCAATCCGCCAATTCCATAAACCGCTACCCAATCACCAGGTTTTGCTTCTGACACCTTAAGCGCTTTATAAGTCGTTACACCTGCACAGAAAATTGGAGAAACCTCCGCAAAGTCAAGCCCTTCAGGAACCTTCACCACATATTTGGCGGGTGCTTTACAATATTCCGCATACCCTCCGTCCACCGAATAGCCTGCATTCAATTGATCCAAGCAAAGCGTTTCCCTTCCGGTCAGACAATATTCACAATCGCCACAGGCCGAATAAAGCCATGGGATTCCAACACGGTCACCTACTTTCAAGGAAGTTACCCCTTCTGCCACCTTCTCTATAATGCCCACACCCTCATGTCCGGGGATAAGCGGAAGCTTAGGTTTTACCGGCCAATCACCATGTACCGCATGCAAATCTGTATGACACACGCCACAGGCTTTAATTTTCACTAATATCTCTCCATATTCCAACTCTGGGATGGGAACTTCTTTAATCTCAAGTTTTTGGTTAAATTCATTGACGACCGCCGCTTTCATTGTCTTGACATTTTGCTTTGCATTTACAGTGCTTGCCCCTTGTTTTACATTCATGATTCATTTTCCTCCCTTAATCCAGTTGTTTTTATTTTTTTGCTGCTACTTACACCTACTACTTACAAAAGATGCAAATCCCATGCCACTGCAAAAAGGCAAATATCATAGCATTCACTTTAAAAAAATGCCGAAAAATCGGCCCGTTTGGTCGAATTAATGGCTCAAGTTGGACGAAATCCGGTTTGTATATTGCAGAAAAAATGGCTCACCCTATAAATAGGAGGTGTCTAAAACATGGACCAATTTGAAAAAGCCTATGAATCATATAAACAGCAGGGAACACCGCAAGCAAACCAAGCTGATTCAGCGGGAAAAGAAGAAATCATCGCTGTAAGGAAAAATGAAGAGGACAATATTATCGCCATCAAGACGAACTCCGGCCGCGAACTCGACTACCCCACAGCCCTTTCGGAAGCCAAAGCAGGCAACCTGGCCAATGTTGACGTCTTTCATAAATATGGACGTGACATATTGCGGAGTGAGCCCGATGGGATAAAAGAAAATAACCTGGATCAACTGCCGGAGTTTTGAGGGGGAAACTGCCTGATATGGGCAGTTTTTTCTATTTGGATGCACTAAAAAGGAACCAGCATGATTAGCCGGATCCTTATTTTTCATACTGATAAGATTCAGAGATTTCGAGCAGTCGGCCACAGGACTCGACAACCTCGATGATTTCCATCCATGACATGTCCAGACCCAATTCATTAGCATGGGAAATCTTATCCCGTAATTTCCGGATGGAATTCGCATCCTTCTTCCCTTTACTTTTCGAAGGGATTTGGAAGAAGCGCCTCAATTCTTTATCTTTATGTATGATATCGAATTTATCACTGATTTGCAGGCACTCTATGATATTTATATCCTCGTTTTTATCGATTCTCCTTCTATATAATTCGGTGGCCTTTTCAAAACGGTCTTCGCTGATCATTGGATACCAGCTGCCATCGCCAAATCTATCCTGGATGATATCACTCATCCTCATTTCCAATAACGTAATGTATCCGAATATCAGCATCCTGATCGGAGGCTTTTGAAGGTCGGCATGGGTAATCAACTTTTTAATTGAATTATTCTCTAATACGAATACCCTTGTTTTATTCTTGAAAATCTGGAGAAGCTGGATCAAAGGGGTTGAATCCGAAACCATTTCCCTTGGTGAAAAGTTTCTCAAATATTCAGAGATCCTTCCTTCACCGAGTTCTTCCCTTTCGATATACCCGATGATTTCCCCCTGATCTTGCACTGCCAATATATCAAAATTCTTTTTTTCCAATGCTTTCTGGATATCCACCGCCAGATCGTTTTTATGGCAAAACTCAAGTTCCTGGGCAATGCTCTTAACCGTTATATTCTCTTCATAAAGAGTTTTAAGACTAAGATAGCTGTTATTGCTTTTGCTTTTGCTTTTTCTTTTGCTTTCATTTAACATCTTTCAACCTCCGCTCAGGAACACTTTCTGCCCGATTTTCCGCTTAAAACATAGAAAATTGGGCCGCCACTAAAATAAAGTCCACAATAGTGGACTTCCATTCATGTGGATTTTTTGAAACCATCAAATGCCATCAATTGCATTGCCTATGCCTACTGCTGCTTCCTCGTTCCCCTTCTCTTCCCAACCTTTGCAAACATCCACCCAATCCTCAGCGCCTGAATATTCGAACAACTCAGCGAGCTTAAGTTCTATTGCAGAGTTCGCACTGCCGCATGCCGGGAACAATGACTCAAAGCGTTTCAGCGATACATCAAGAAAAACAGCTAGATCATTTGCCAGACCAAACGGGCAAACGCCTCCGATAGCATGGCTGGTCTGTGCAAGGACTTCTTCAGGTGAAAGCATTCGTGCCTTGAAACCGAACGTCTGACGAAATTTCTTATTATCCACTTTCGCGTCCCCAGCAGCAACAACCAAAATGGCTTTTTCACCTTCCCCCTTAAAGGAAAGAGTCTTAGCAATCCGCGCTGGAATAACACCGATGGTTTCCGCTGCTTCAATCACCGTAGCACTCGATGTTTCGAACTCCATTACATCGCCTTCCCGATCCCATTTTTTAAAATGGCTTTTGACACTCTCGATCGACATTCCATATTCACTCCTTTGAAGTACATATTGAAATAATATCATCCTTCATTGCAATAAATCAAAATCCAATCGAGCTACTTCCGCGGCTTGGAAATATAAATAAAAACCATTCTTTACAAATTGACGAAATAAGCTTACATGGGATACTATTAAACATCGGGCAAACGCCTAAACGTGGTTCGTAACCATCCCACGATAAAAAACTAGGGAGAGAGTAAAATGAATGTTCGTACGCTCGTGATAAGCGGGTTATTGGCTGCCTTGTATGTGGCGGTCTCATTGGTGTTCCAACCAATATCATTTCAGATGTTCCAATTTCGTGTACCGGAAATACTGAATCATCTGATTGTATTCAATAAAAAGTATATCTACGGTATCGTCGGTGGAGTCTTCATATCGAATCTGCTCTTTTCGCCGATGGTGCCATATGACTTGATTTTCGGGGTAGGGCAATCTCTGCTCGCCTTATTGCTTGTCATTTTTGTTTCTCGGTTCATAAAAGGCATTAAAGGACGGATGATCGCTACGATTATCTTTTTCACGTTCACAATGTTTTTAATTGCAATTGAACTGAACCTTGCCCTGGGTTTCCCTTTCTGGTTAAGCTGGATGACCACGGCTGTCGGTGAATTCGTTGTCCTCTTGATTGGAGCGCCAATCATTTATGGAATGAACAAAAGAATTCAGTTTGAAAAGTGGCTTTAATGGAATCTTCGCGCCGCAAACCCACTATAATGGAAAAGAGCTGTCTGCATGATGCGGCAGCTCTTTTTTTTCACCAATGAACTCGAAAATGATAAACTACTAGTAAGAATGGTGGTGGCCCTTTGAAAAAAGTCCTGACCATAATCGGTCTATTGGTAATCGCAATATTTATTTTTTCTAATGCAGAGTTATTCACTTTGGTTTGGAAAAGTGATCTGGATTCTGTTATTGGCATTTTGAAGGAAAACCTTTTGCTTACATTTATTGTGACATTCGTATTGATGTTTGTACAAAATTCTTTTACAATCATTCCCTTAATTTTGCTCCTGACTATCAATGTCACGATATTCGGATTCGTATATGGATATCTATGGAGTTGGTTTACAAGCGTTGTTGCCTCAGGTTTCATTTTTTATGCAGCAAGAAACTGGTTTCAGGAGCTTCTCTTAAATAAGATTGGAGAAAAATGGCAAGAAACTGTTGTGGAGCATGGCTTCATGTACGTTTTTACAGGCAGGATTTTCCCTCTGATTCCAACAAGCTTAATTAACTTGGTAGCTGGAGTCAGCACCGTCACTTTCAAGGATTTTTTATTAGCGACGGCACTTGGCAACCTTATATACTTTTTCTTCCTTTCGCTCATTCCATATGGACTGCTATCTGTTGAAATGAACCAATATACATTAGCAGCACTCGCACTCATCTTCTTACTATTTTTCATTATCTATAAGCGTGCAAAAAAGAAAAAGAAACAAACCTTCTTCAGAAAAAACAGGTGACCACTTTGGCCCCTGTTTTTTTATTTAGGATTCTGCATATATTTTTTTTCGATAGTTTGTTAAAATGTGTATGTAATTTTACCTTAGAATGTCTTAAAATCAGGGAGAATCTCCATGTCCAAACGCTCCATCTTAGCAATCTATATCCTATCCGGGATTCTTACACTAGTCGTGTTCGACTATTTTTTAACTACAAATATCCAAAACAAAGAGGTCTTCATTCAACTTCAAAGAGCGGAAGGATTTGTTTTCCTTTTATCAATAGGCTTGGTTTTATATCTTTATTTAGCGAAAAGGGAAGAATTCAAGCAATTAAAAGAAGCGGAACAACGTCGGCGTACACTCATCAATTCAATGGTGGATTTCGTTAACTTCAAGGATGGTGATGGCCGATGGCTTGAATCCAATACCTTCGGCCTGCAATTATTTCAATTGGAGCATGTGGACTATAAAGGAAAAAGAGACAGTGAGCTCGCAGAATACTCCGAATTTTATAAAGAGTCGTTGATTTACTGTGAAGTGTCCGATGAGGAAACGTGGGTAAAAGGGGAAATTACAAGGTGTGAGGAAATCGTCCCTCTACCCGATGGCAATCACAAGACCTTTGATACGATCAAAGTCCCCCTGTTCAATGAGGATGGTTCACGAAAAGGCTTAGTCGTCATCGGCAGGGATATTTCTGAAAGAGTCGTCGCGGAGAATCAATTATTCGATAGTGAACAACGCTATAAATCATTGTTTGAACACAACCCTTATCCGATGCTGATGCTTGATTTAAATGGAATGATCACGACCGTTAATCCTCGATTTGAAACGGTAACAGGCTTTCAACAGGAAGAAATACATGGAGCCTCATTCATCAATTTGGACTTCTCAGCAGAAGACGCGGAGTTGATCCGTACATCTTGCCAATATGTCATCGAAAACCAAAAGGGGATAAAGAAAGGGAGAGATATAGAATTCCTGACGAAATACGGGAAGCCCATCTTACTTTCCTGTACGTTTGTCCCGATGATGGTTGGAGAGGATTTAGTCGGAATCATTACTTATGCTAAAGAAGTCACTCAAATTCGGGAAACCGAAGCACGCTTAAGAAGAACTGAAAAATTATCGATAGTCGGCGAACTTGCAGCAAGTGTGGCCCATGAGGTACGAAACCCTCTGACTTCTTTAAAAGGTTTCGTCCAGCTGCTTAAAAAGAGCGACCATCCCTATGAACAATACTACACGATCATGTTAAGTGAATTGGACCGGATCAATCTTATTGTAAGCGAGTTACTCGTTCTGGCAAAACCACAGGAACTTCCATTCAGCAAACATCAAATCATCGACCTGATGAATGATGTCAAAACCTTGTTGAAACCAGAGGCGGACTCGTACCCCACCCAAATATCAATATCTGTTAAAAACGAAATACCGCTTCTATTATGTGAGGGAAACCAACTGAAACAAGTATTCATAAACATGCTCAAGAATTCAATGGAGGCATCCGCCGATCACATTTGGATTGATTTCGAACGCATCGACAATAACCTTTCCATTACCATCAAAGATAATGGGAGCGGCATTGAAAAAAACCGGATAAAGCATCTTGGCGAGCCTTTCTATTCTTCTAAAGAAAAAGGAACCGGATTAGGACTGACAGTCAGTTGCCGAATCATTGAGGCGCATCGGGGAAAGGTGCACTTTAACAGCGAACTAAATCATGGAACCGAGGTCCAAATCATTTTGCCCATAAAAATATAAATCCGAGGACAAGCCTACACCTTGTCCTTTTTTTGCTGGATTCGGAACCATCCCTATTTAATCAGGGAGGTGAAGAAATCCTTTATATTCCCAAAGAATGACTCGGTCTCAACAGGTTGTTTGCGATAAACCTGGCCTCCGGTATTATTATTGGATGCACTGCTCTCCGACTTGCCGGCTGTACTCATTTGCGTTGCCCCAACTCCCACCTTTTTTGTTTTGACGTCATCCACGGTTTCTTCCTCATCCATTTCCACATCCATATCCTTTTCGAAAACAAGGACGTAAGTACGGCGCTCCCCATCCTTTGAAACGGTAACGGAAATGGCCGTTTTTGCTTTATCCTTGATCTTCACTTTTTTACTGCTCTCACCGTCATATTCAATCATTGCTCCGCTTGCATTTGTCGTTGCATTCATTTCGACTGAAGAAATATCATTATCGACCTCGATATGATAGGTATGCTCATTAGAATTAAAAGATTTGTTCCATACTCCTGATGATACAGTCAGGTTGTTCAATACTGGTGCATTATTTTCCTCATCACCTAAGGAATCTGCTGGCGCTACCTTCTCCATAGAATCCGTTTTCGCTTTTTGTGTCGAAACGCTTCCAAGTTGCTGTGTTTTCGTTATTTGGCTGACACCACTGTTTGGTTTTAGATTATCGGTGGATTCCGTTGGTGTTACAGATGATGATTTATTCCCCTTAGCCGTGGATTCCATTGGAGTTATAGATGATGATTTATTCCCCTTAGCCGTGGAAGGTTGAGTTTTACTCTTTCCTGTTGTGGGCTCCTGTTGAACTTCTCCCGCTTTAGGTGCAGTTTTCGATTCTTCTTTTTCCTCGGCTGCCGCCCGTGTAATCGTAAGCGTATAGGTTTTTTCATCTCCATTTTCTGCTGTAACGATAATCTTCACCGTTGTCTTACCTATTGGAAGGGTAACCTTTACACCTGCATCGCTTGCATCCATTCCATTCACCTTTGCAATTGCGGTACCGTCACTTAATGTCGGAGTGACTGTAATGGACTGGACTTCATTTTCAACAGAAGCATGATAAGCTGTCACTTTAGAATCGAATGTTAATGAGCCTTTTGATAATCCAATCGATGTTAAAAGGTTATCATCACTTTCAAGTTTTTCGACCTTGAGCGTATAGGCAACCATTTCATTTTCCCCATCTCTGACGGTGATTTCAAATGTATTCATGCCAGTTTGAAGCGGTATGTCCTTTGCCTTCCCCTCTGTCATTTTGACACCATTCACGTATATGGCTGCATTCTCGTTAGTACTTGCTGCAAGCAAGTTGATCTTTTCCACATCATTCCCCACTGCCGAACTATAGTCGAGTACATCTTCTGAAAATTTTTGATCAAGTGCCATACCCTCTATTTCCAGCCTTGAAAGACTATTTACCGTTTGTTCCTCTCTTTGAATGACGGAAGGGCCTTCCGCAGCCCCTGCCACCGGCATATAAGTGGATGTTCCCATCCCCACAAGGGAACCAACCAAAATCACCTTCACACTTTTTTCTTTTAATCCCTTCTTTAGCAAAGCCTATCCCTCCTATGATTCTGCAAACATGATAGGCTCAGGTTATCAAAGGAACCTTAATTATTTCTTAATGGAGTTTATGGCAACGGGATACCTAATAATGTTTTGCGAAGCGGAGTTCCAAACCAATATTTATGGCTATAATGGAGGTAGGAAGGCAAATCTAAACTTATTGTTATCACTTTTCTTGCCAACCTTTCAAACTGCCTTTAGATAACTATTTTATTTTCACTGTTTTTTCACATTTTCCTTTTATAATGAGCTTACATGATCTGATGAAAGGATGATGGCACACCAAGATGAAAAAATATTTATGGCTGGTAGTCAGCCTCTTCAGTTTGCTTTTATACCCGGCAATGGCTTTTGGTCATGCTACGGTAATAAGCTCTAATCCAAGCCCTAATGAAACGATGGATACCCTCCCTGAAAAGATAAGCATTCAATTCAGCGAGAATATTCAACCATCTTTCCATTCGCTTGAGGTATTCAGCCAAGATGGGGACAAAATTCAAATTCAAGACAGTACAATCTCGGAAAAAAGTGAAAAAATACTGGAAGCTAAGTGGAAGGGCACTATCGACGAAGGGATTTATTACGTTAAATGGAGGGTGGTTTCAAGTGATGGGCATCCCATTGAAGGAACAATTCCCTTTCAATTCGGGGATTCAGCGGGCCTTTCAGACCAAGAAAATCCCGAAGTGAATGCAAGTTTTCCGAATTCCATCAATGTTATCCTTCAAAGTCTTCAATACATATGCTTCGCTGCACTTACTGGAATCCTTTTTTTCAGGCTTTCGTTAATGAAAGATTCCCGACTTTTTGAAGCAAGCAGAAGAACACGTCTATACCTTTGGGTTTCATATGCCGGTTTAGCATTTTCCATCTTCTTCAATCTGCCTTTAAAGGTTACGATTGACGCTGGTGTAGGTTGGACAGAAGCATTTAAATTGAGTTATATAAAAGAAGTATTGAATGCTACAAACTTTGGAACGGTCTTTATCATTGAAGTTCTACTATTGCTGCTTCTATTTTTAGTGATTTATTTCATGCTCGAGAACTCCCTGAATAAATCATTGCCTTTCTTTTCTTTCATCATAATGGCCAGCTTGATGATTTGTAAGGCTTTAACTGGACATACAGCAGCTGTTCCTAATCAGGTTCTGGCCGTGTTGATGGATTTCCTTCATTTGGTGTCCATGGCATTATGGCTCGGCGGCCTTATGGCCTTATTGGTGATTTTACCTGGGCTAGCTGATCGGCAGTCAGTCCAAGAAGATAAGAAAACATTTTACTGGTCAATCATTCAAAGGTTTTCCCGATGGGCATTTCTGTTTGTAATCATACTGATTGTTAGCGGGATATATAGCAGTATACAGCATGTTCCTACTGTCCATTCATTGTTCAACACAACATATGGACAATTGTTACTGGCAAAAGTCGGTCTCATGTTAGTCATGATCGTTTTAGGCGGCTTCCATTTTCTCAGAGGGAAAAAGCAAACGAAAAAACTGGGTTATAGTGTGGGAATGGAGTTTGGTATAGGGATCGTCATCCTTCTCGTTGCAGCTCTATTGACAAATGTCCAAACTGCCATGTCTTCTCCCGGGCCCATTGAAAAGACGTTCCGGACTGAAGAAAACAATGAGGTTACTTTAATGTTGACCCCCAATGAAGTCGGGGATAACGTGATTCAAGTAAGTATTTCCAATGATGGCAAGCCCATTGCTGAAATTGAGCAGCTTACAATCACTATGCAGCCATTAGATACGCCACGCGGTGAAATAAAACTGCAAATGAAGGAGAAAAACACAGGTACATTTACATCAAAGTCTTTATTAACCATGCCAGGAAAGTGGAATATCCATGTTCATGGATTAACCGAAACCCTGGATTCAATTAATGCTGATTTTATAATTTTCATAGGGAATTCATAACAGGAGGTTTAGACTAATGAAAAATATTTCAAAGCTACTTATTTTCACATTTGCCGCATTATTCATTTTTTCCGGTTCAGCATATGCTCACGTTACTGTCAAGCCTAGTTCATCTGCACCTGAGGCGTGGGAAACTTATACACTCAAAGTACCTGTAGAAAAAGAAACTGCCACTACAAAGGTATCTTTAAAAGTACCCGAAGGGGTTACTTTTGAAAGCTATCAGCCTGTACCGGGTTGGAAAGTAACAACAGAAGGTGACAAAGATGGGCATGTAAAAACAGTGACTTGGGCAGCAACGGATGAAGGAATAGCTGCCGGACAATTCCAGCAATTCTCTTTTGTGGCACAAAACCCTAAAAAAGAAACGAAAGTTGCCTGGGATGCATTTCAATATTACGAAGATGGTGAAATTGTTGAATGGAGCGGTGATGAAGGCTCAGACCTACCGCATTCTGTAACGGAGATTACGGTTGCGCCAAAGGCTGATGCAGAACCTGCGGACCATGGTCACAAAGATGAAGCTGACACGAATGATTCCACGGTAACTGACAATTCAAAGGATTCAGCAGCAACGGAAGGTGATGGCAATCAAACGCTGATCATCACTCTGGCTGTCATTTCACTAATTCTGTCCATTGTAGCGCTTTTTGCTGCTCTAAGGAAAACTAAAAAATAATCATTATGGAAGGTGCCCCAAAAATTATTGAGGCACCTTTTATTCTCTATTCCATGACCACCGATTTACTCGGTAATTTAAGGTTTTCTGATTCTATGGTAATCTTAATCGATTTTTCAGCTCTTTGGTCAGCTATCGTTAAGTTAAGCAATCCATTTCCCTGTGCTTTTTTGCTTATTCCCAAATCTTCCGTACTTTTTACCAGCTGTGCATATAATTCCGCTTCAGTTAAATTGCGGTCAAATTCCTTTTCAGAAATCACTTTCAAGAGGGCTGCTGCACCGCTCACATGAGGCGTAGCCATGGACGTTCCGCTTAACCTGGCATATTTATTTCCTGGATACGTAGAAAGAATATCGACACCTGGCGCCACCAAGTCTATTTCATCATTTGTATTCGAAAAATCCGCTAAATTTCTGCTTAAATCCACAGCTCCGACTTCCACTACCTCGGGATATGCCCCCGGATAATCCAATTCATCCGTTTCATGACGGCCATCACCGCTATTTCCAGCTGCGCAAACAACAAGGATATCGTTCTGAAGGGCTTTTTGAATGAGTTTGTGTTCAGCCTCATCCGGAGGACCTCCAAGTGAAAGCGAAATAACCGAAACCTTTTCTTCATTAGGTCCCCGCCAATTGATTGCATATTCTAGAGCTCCATTAATCCAATCTATATCACCTTGCCCTTGACCATTTAGCGCCTTTAACGCTAATATGCTCGCTTTCGGAGCCACTCCCACTACACCAGCATTATTGACGGCAGCGACGATCGTACCGCTAACATGTGTCCCATGTCCATTATCATCTTGGTAATCCCCAGTATTGGTAAAATCCTTCCCACCAATGATTCTTTCCTTGAGGTCTGGATGTCCCTTGTCAATGCCTGTATCGATGACGGCAACTACCACGCCCTCACCATAATTGCTTTTCTCCCAAATTTCCGGGGCCTTCACAAGCTCGACACCCTCAGGAATCTTCTCTTTCACCGTTTCCATTACTTCAAGAACTTTGTAAGGTATTAATCTTTTTTCTCTTGTCATTTGATTACCCCTTCCTTCGTTCATAAGTTAAACTGCCATCAGTGTGGGGATATTCATCCCGTCTGGTTGCCGTCTACCGTTGAAAGAGATGAGATCAAAAAAACCTTCTCTCTTATATATACCAGATTTACGAAAATAAAAAAGAAGTTTTTGGAAAATTCCGTCTAAATTACTACTTTTTATTTCTTTTTGTGTAATTATCTGGTACCCTTATTATAGAACAAACGTTCGTTGAATGCCATATTTTTTTATTCATTACTCAATTTTTTCCCAAATAAAAAAGAAGCGACCCCGAATCAGGTCAGCTTCCATGAGATGTTAAGCTGCGCCGCAGCATTTTTTGTATTTTTTCCCGCTTCCACATGGGCATGGTTCATTCCTGCCAATGACCGGTTCTGTATGAACATGCGGCATTTTAGCTGCCTTCGCACTTTCCATGATGATTTGCGTGCCTTTTTCCTTCATTTGCTGATACCGCTGTTTAAATAACTCCATTACCTCTTTACTGTATTTTAACGTATCTTCCGCAATATCCATCGCCTTTTGCTTGGAAATATTATAATCCTCCAGGACAAATTGGTTGTCCCCGAAAGAAACCCTTACTCCAAAATGCTGTCCTGCCTGTTTATTGCCTTTAAGCTCCTCAACGAATTCAAGGTATACTTCCTGGCAATCACAAGTCTGGTGCATGCAATAATAATCATAAATCCAATACGTTTTATCTTCGTACTTACTCTTTAAAGCAATTCCATCCTCCATGCCGAAAACATCCAAATATTTTATCGCTTTTCCATCAAGTATCTCAAATGGATCAATCGTTCTCATCTATAGACACATCCTAATTCATCAAAATTTATTCATACTATGTATTGTACAACCTAATTCATCAATCGTCACTTGAAATGAAGCCTGACAAATCCCATTCCCTTTCATAAAAAACCAGAATTTCAGGAAGCCTATTGAAGGCAAAAAAAAGCTGCATCAGTATGTATACACTGATGCAGCTTCCCCTCAACCCTTCATCCGATCCATGTGGTCAATTCATCAATCGGTGTTTTCTTGGCAGGTTTTGGCTCCATATCGGGATAACCCAAGTATATGAAAGCCAATACTTCACCTTTTGAGGATAAATTGAAAAATTCACGGACCTTTTCATGATAAGTTATTTTTCCCGTTCTCCATACTGCTCCCAGCCCTAGGGAATGTGCTGCAAGAAGCATGTTTTGAATGGCACTGTTCACTGCCGCATATTCTTCTGCCACGAGGACATTATTCTTATCACTAGGCTCTATGCCCACTGCGATGATGACTGGAGCCCTTAATGGATTCTTTTTTTGCCTTTCGAGCTTGCTGATTAAACTTTCAGGGGTATCATCAGCATTTTCAATTCTTGTGATTTCTTCAAATACCTCTCCAAGTTTATTTCTTCCTTCTCCTGTCAATACAAAAAAGCGCCAAGGCTCCGTTCGATGGTGATTAGGGGCATATGTTCCAGCTTCAATGATTTGCTCGATCATTTCCTTAGGTACCGGATCTTGCTTGACGATTCCAATGCTTCTTCTCGTTTTTATAGCCTCGATAGTTTCCATGTTATCTCCCCTTATCCCTTTATCTCTAATAGTTTCTGTTTCAGTTCATTTTCCATTGAAGCCAATTCCTGTTCAGCTTGTCGGCGTTTATGCCTTCCTTCTTCTTGAATCCGCATGGTTTCCTCAAGCGTGGAAATCAAGTTAGCCTGAGTATTCTTTAATGTTTCGATATCGACAAGTCCGCGTTCATTTTCCTTTGCCGTTTCAATGGTATTCGTTTTCAGCATCTCAGAGTTCTTCAATAACAAGTCATTTGTAGTCTTGGAAACCTGCTTTTGTGCTTCTACAGCATGCCTTTGCCTGATTAAGGTCAGTGCAATCGCAACCTGGTTTTTCCAAAGGGGGATGGCTGTCATGATCGAAGATTGTATTTTCTCGACTAGTGCCTGATTCGTGTTTTGGATCAGCCTGATTTGCGGTGCGCTTTGAATCGTGATTTCACGACTCAATTTCAAATCATGAAGCCTTTTATCCAACCGTTCAGCAAATTGGAGCATATCATTGACTTCCTGGAACTTCATTTGATCATTGCTTGATTCAGCGGACTTCCTTAACTCCGGAATCGTTTTCCCATGGATTTCTTCGAGTTTGATTTCTCCGGCTGCAATATAGACATTCAATGCCTGGAAGTAATCCTTATTCGTTTCATATAGCTTTTCAAGGATTACAATATCCGATAGCAGGATATTCTTGCTCCGATCGAGTTTCACACTGATTCGATCAATTTGGGCACCAGTTTTTTGATATTTGGATAGCACTTCCTGTACAGATCCCGAGAGCTTCCCGAACATACGAGCAAAGAAAGAGGGCTTATCCGGTTTTAGCTCATCCGGGCTCAGCTCGTTTAACTTTTTCATTAAATCACTGATAATGTTGCCAACTTCACCCACATCTTTTTTCTGGACATGCTCGAGCATGGAATTAGAAAAGGTCAGAAGCTTTGATTGGGCGGGTGTACCATAGGATATCATCGCCTGATGATTCGTTGGGTCGATTTGTTCTGCAAGCTGATATGCCTTTGCCCTGTTCTCTTCCGGAATGACATCAATCAGTTTAATCGGTTTCGCTTCCTGGGAAGATACTTTCTCCAGCTCCTGCATCCCATCAAATGGATTGGCTAAAAGATCATCGATCAAACTGGCATTATTCGTTTTATTCAACAGGTTTGGATCATTGTTATTCATTTTAACCTCCTGCTTTCATCAATTACTTTTGACTCTTTTCTAGTTTTAATGGATTGCTTAGCAACATCCAATTCGAAGTTAAGGTGATCAATATCATCGGCAATCACTTTATATAAATCCTTTTCTATCGAATTTGTTAGTTCCTTTAAAGTTTTGCGAGTCTCTGTTAAGGAAAGTTCGAGTTCCCTATTCTTTTTTGGCTGCTGTGCTAAAAAAACATATTTCTCCGCAAGCTCCATCGCGGAATCCAGATGTGAGTAATAAAATTGTTCCGCCTGGTAAAATCGCTTCGGTTCTTTCTTTGTCAGACTATATATTTTTCTGATCATTTTAATCATATCCTTCCTCTGTTTAAAAGAAGAGATATGCCTGACCGAGATTAATGCTTTTTGAACCCGCCATATCTTCGATTTTGCTTCAATTAAATTTTTCTTTATATATTGATATTCTTTTCTCGTCAATTCATGTTTTTTAAGGTATCTTGATGAAAAATATACAGAACTTAGCCAGTATGCAAGCACCCCTCCTGCTAAAGAAATGACAACGGATAGGGCAAACGGTTGATCCAATGCAAAATAGCTAATCATCCAAACCGGCAAAACCATTGGAAATGCAATCAATATCGGAACAAAATCAGCAAGAAATCGATTCATAATCATTACACTCCTGACTTACACTCTTTTCTATATATACGGATTATCCCATGGATTGGTTTCAAGATGGATTAAAAGAATTTCTCCTATCCTAAACGATATAGGAACCGGATGGTTTCTGCAAATTTATTGAAATTTTTTCTGTAAATTTACTCTTCCACCCACTCATCTGGGCTAACGCCTAGTCACTTCACCAGAACTTACATAAGTTATAACGTATCCATCCTGATTTTAAAAAAGGAGAGTTGACCATGAATTCATACGGATTTTATCCTTATCCACAACAAAATGGAAATCACCAGTACTTTGAACCCAATTATAACCCATATTTCCAACAGCCTGAACGATTTGATTACATGCCACAGCAAGATTGGAACCTTCAGCAGGTACAAGAAAATCCATATAGCCAGGTGCCCGACCAATACGATGTTGAAAGGCAGCCTCAACAACTTGAAAGACGAGTCCGGGAACTTGAACGTCAAAACGAGCGTCAATCAAGAGAACTCACTCGGCTGAACCAAGAAATTACAAGGATAAATCGAGAAGTGAACCGTATAAACCAAGAAATAACCAGACTGAGTCAAAATGATCAACGTCAAACGAATAGGCTGAATCGATTAAATCAAAGACTTCGTGCCGTTGAACGAAGCCTTAACATCCCCTTCACCGCAACAGATGATGGCTTTTAAAGAAATAGCCGGAGCTCCTTATGGGCTCCGGCTTTTTTATTTTCTCCATTCTTTTATTGAAGGCTCTGTTAGCCAGTGCATGAGGTTTAATCAAACGATTGATTAAATTAATATGATTACAATCAAGTAGTTACAACTACGGAAGCGCTGAAAAAAGTAAATAGGAGTCCTCCACATTCCCGCGGAAACCTTTAAATCATTTCAACAAAATATCCCATAATGAAGAAAACAAAAAAAGAACGGGAGTATACTCGCACTCTCGTTCTTTCTCGTTTACAGCATCATTCGTTTCAACTTTTCGTTTCTGGATTCCTGTTCCCCCCGGGAAGACAAGTCATACTTCTTCAATAGATGAAAAAGTTCATTCAATGTTTCTTGCGAATTCCCTTTTTCAAGATATCGATCTAATGTTTGACCCAATTCGGTTGGTAAAAATGCTTTTTGACTCTCAAACTTCAGCCTGACATCTTGTTGCGAATGATTAAGATTGCATGCACCCATTTATAATTCACCTCTTACTTGATTCTACCATTGTATTATGGACATTACCTTGTCAATTCTTCATCTTGCTTATAGTAGTCCTCTACCTTGATGAACTCAGGCGAGGTATGCGTGGCCATGATGCCATGATAACTGATATCCAACCCAAGTTCTTCTTCTTCTTCAGTGGATCTTATAGGCAGCCAAACATTTATGACTTTAAAAACGAGCCATGTCACTGAAAAGCCCCAGATGCATAATACCACTAATCCTACCGATTGAACTCCGAGCAAATGCCATCCACCACCTGCAAACAATCCGTTTTCAGTGGAAAAAAGCCCTACTGCTATCGTACCCCACATTCCTGATGCCGCATGAACGGGAAAGGCACCAACCGGATCATCGATTTTTCGGGCTTCCAACCAGTTTGTCGCAGTTAACATCAACATTCCAGAAACAGCTCCAATCAGTAATGCTGCCAGATCACTAACGAATGCACATCCAGCAGTAATCCCGACAAGACCCGCAAGTGAGCCATTTATGACGGAAGGTGCATCCGACCGTCCATATCTAAATAGTGTATAGATCAATGTCACCGCTCCCCCTGATGCTGCTGAGAGCATCGTGACAATGGCAATATGTCCAATGCGTATATCTGTAGCCTGCAAGGTACTTCCTGCATTAAACCCAAACCAGCCAAACCATAAAAGGAATGCTCCGACAGATGCCAGTGGAAGGTTACTCGGCAGCGAAATGGAGCTAGTTCCCCGTGAGGTGAATTTACCTGCTCTCGGACCGATAACAATGGCAGCGGCAAGTGCAGAAAAACCGCCTAATGCATGTATGACCGCAGACCCTGCGAAGTCCTGCATACCCAACCCGCTTAACCAGCCACCCCCCCATACCCAGTGACCGGCAATCGGATAGATGAATGCCGTCATCATTACGACAAAAATAAGATACGCCCTAAAATTAATCCTTTCCGCAACCGCTCCCGAAACTATGGAAATAACGGCGATGACGAATGCGCCTTGAAATAACCAAAATGCATCCATGGAAATCGTAAGGTCGATGTGCGACAAATCACCTTTCAACAGAAAGCCACTTGTCCCAATGGTTCCAAATACATCCGTTCCATACATTAAGCCAAAACCAACGACGAAATAGCAAAGCGTTCCGATCGTAATATCGGCAAAAACCTTCATGATGATATTCACATTATTCTTCGTACGGACGAACCCCGCCTCCAATAAAGCAAACCCGCCCTCCATTAATAGAATCATGGCTGCTGTCAGAACCACCCAAACCGTATCCAATCCCGCGCTAACCGTTTCTAGAGTCATCTTGGCGTTCCCTCCGCTTTCTGCCAGTCCATTATTTCTTTCATGATGTCTGATGGTAAATTCATTTCCCGTATTTCCGTTTCAACTTCAGCTTCAAGTAAACCGATCACCTGATTTAGAAGAGCAACCTTCTGTTTTATCATCTCAATTTTTTTATATCTATCTTTAACATTCGCCAAATGCTCAACGGCCTGGTGATGACTTGGGGCACGCCCTGTAAAAAAGCGTTTAAATGGTGATAGGGATTGATACCAAGCTTCTTCAGCTCTTCGTTTTTGCTCATATTTATGTATTTTACCTTTGATCGCTTCAATTTCCGACTCCTGTTTGCTTTTATAAAATAGCAGGCCTTTTAACAATTCTTCAGATGAAATTTCAAAAGCAACTCTACCATACAAATCATCCCGAATATAAATGTCATATCACCTCACGTAATCATGTTATGTTTTCTGTAATTATATTAAGAATTCTGAATTCAGTCAATAATTAAACAATAAAACGATTTGCGTAACAAATAGGTGGAGAATAATATTAACTGCGCTTCTGCCTGTTCCTGTTCCATTAATCAAACGTTTGATTAATGTAAATCCTAGAGAAATTTGGAAGGTATAGATCTTCATTTTTTCCTTACTCTAATAAGGCAGTTACTAACTAGGGAGGTTCATACATGACAGTAATAAACGATGTCAAGACAACTATTGCAGGGCTGAAAAGTGCTCAAGCGAGCTTTGAAACCTTCGCCCTTTCCACAGATAATGAGCAAGCCAAACAACTATACCAACAAGCTGCCCAACAAACACAAACGATCGTGGACAGCATCACGCCTCGCATTGAAGAGATTCAAAACGAGGAACCTCAATATAAACAATAATCATTCATATAAAAAAGGTTGGTTAAAGCAACCAGCCTTTTTTATATCTTAATTCCATAAGCAGAATGAAGCCTTTCATTCTTTTTCCTGTCATAAAGGACCTGGCCTGAATTTACCATAGGGTTACATACAAGCAATCCAATTGATTGAACTACGGACAATCAAGCCCAAAGCTATTGAAACAGGACGAGGTTGCTGAAGCTATTGATTCATACGCTTAAAATTTTCGTAAACAGGTCGTTTAGAATTTGAATGGCATGAACTTAAAAAGACCTTAATAAAAGGATTTCAAAAGGAATTGGCTGAAGGATCTATGTTTATTCCAAGATCTTATCTTATCAATGACAATACTCTACAATGGGGTGGTTTATAATGCTTACGGGACATCGCACATGGGTGTTTGATCAAAAACCTGTCATCGTCTCCACGGGAACCGTTGGCGGTCCATTCGAAGCGGAAGGTTTGCTTGCGGATGATTTCGATCTTCTCCATTCCGATTTATGGATAAATCAAGATACCTATGAAAAGGCACATAAAGTCTTATTGGAAGAAGCGAGTACAAAAGCAATCGAAAAGGCGGGTCTTCAGAAGGAACAGATTCAATTTTTCCTTGGAGGCGACCTTATCAATCAAATAACCCCTACGAGTTTTGCCTGTCGTACACTGGGAACACCTTATCTTGGCTTATTTGGTGCTTGCTCCACCTCCATGGAGGGACTGGCTCTTGGTGCATACCTTGTCAATACCAAAGGGGCACAGTACTTATTGACAGGAGCATCAAGTCATAACGCTGCAGTGGAAAAGCAATTTCGCTACCCAACTGAATACGGGGGGCAAAAACCTCCAACAGCCCAATGGACCGTTACGGGGGCAGGAGTGGCTTTATTGAGTAGTGCCGGGGAAGGCCCTAAGGTGACTTCAGCTACGATAGGCCGTGTCATCGACATGGGATTGACTGATCCTTTCAATATGGGCGGTGCCATGGCCCCAGCTGCTGTAGATACGATTGAAGCCCATTTAAGAGAACGGAACCTCGCCCCATCCTATTATGATTTAATAGTGACTGGGGATTTAGGAAAGATTGGACATGAAGTTTCTTTGGCATTATTTGAAAAACATGGAACGCCGATTAAAGAAGAGCAATATAAAGATTGCGGTTTAATGATATACAGGGATGGTCAACCGGTCTTGTCCGGGGCAAGTGGCCCTGGATGCTCAGCAACCGTCGTTTATGGTCATTTATTGAATCGCATGAAAAAGGGAGAAATAAAACGTTTGCTCGTCGTGGCTACCGGCGCTTTGCTATCTCCTCTATCCTTTCAACAAAGTGAGACGATTCCATGCATTGCCCATGCCGTTTCCATTGAATACGAATGAACCATGATTCTCTTATGTAATCGGGTCATATAAGGTTTGAAGTGCCTGCTTGTTCACGGCTGCGTACATTGTTTTCGGAGAGTTCGCGGATGCATAAAAGCAAGGATTGATCGATTGTTGTCACTGGCACGATTGAATTAACCAGTGCCAGGAAAAAACAATATCGAAGTGTTACAAGCCATTATATTTAGATCCAAAGGATAAGGAGGATGCTATATGACGATAGCTTCTAATGTAAAACAATGTGTCTCTAGTCTTAAAGGAGTTGAAGCAGGTTTATCCAGCTTAGCACTCCGGACTCAAGATGATGAATCTAAACGCATCTTGCATGAAACGATGCTGGTGGTGAATGAAGTTATGAAGGATGTACAGAAACGCGTGGGAGAGTTAGAACGGGAAGAACCACAATATAAAGGTTTTTAAATACCATGATCAAGCAGGAGGTGTTTGGTAATGCCGGATTGGATAGAAATTGTTTTACGTTCATTATTCTTTTTAATTGTTCTTTTTGTGATTACAAAAGTGTTAGGAAAAAAGCAATTGTCACAGCTCTCCTTTTTTGAATATGTAACGGGTATAACCATTGGTAATGTTGGGGCAGAATTAGCTACGAAAGTTGAGGGCAATGTTATCCATGGTGTACTGTCGATTCTGGTTTTTGCCATAGCACCCTTCATTGCGGGATCAATATCCCTAAAAAGTAAAACTTTCCGTGATCTTGTGGAAGGAAAAGCATCGGTTTTCATCAAAGATGGGAAGGTCATGGAAGATAATTTAAAAAAAGAGAAGTATACCATCGATGAATTATTGGCATTGCTCCGGAAAAAGGATGTCTTCGATATTTCTGAAGTTGAGTTTGCCTTATTGGAAGCCAACGGGGATTTTTCCGTAATGTTAAAGAAGCAAAATCAACCTATTACACCTAAGGACCTTAACCTTTCAGTGGCTGCAGTAAAGGAGCCACAAACCATCATTATGGACGGCAACATACTTGATGAACCGCTTTCCACGATTGGACTGAACCGAAATTGGCTTCATACTGAACTGGATAAGTTGGGTGTAATTCTTGAAAATGTTTTTCTTGGTCAAGCCAATTCCAACGGGGAATTAACCGTGGACCTTTTTGATGATAAACTTAAAGTTCCTTCTCCTCAAGAAAAACCCCTTATGCTCGCGACCTTGAAAAAATGCCAAGCGGACTTAGAGTTGTTCGCACTTGGAACTGAATCAAAGGAAGCTAAAGAGATGTTTAGCAAAAATAGCGAAAAGCTGCAAAAGGCAATAGATGAAGTCGCCTATATCCTAAGGAACTGATAATATATTCATTTCCTCACTTTCATAAGCGAAGTGATCAGTCCAATGATGACGATCGTCACACATGAAAAAAGAAAAATTTCGATACCTAAGGTGAATGCTGCCGCTGAAATGATTAGTGTATCTATGACGATAATCGCCAATGCAATATCCATGGAAGTAGACTTCGAGATGATTTTGGCTAACATATCCGTTCCTCCGCTGCTTGTCTCATATCGAAGCATGAGACCTATGCCCATCCCTATGATGGCACCGCCAATCAAAGAGCTTGTCAGTATCGACATGGAAAAGACCTTTTTAAACGGATTAAGCCAATCCATAAAAAGGGATGTCAGAAGCAACCCGTGAACACTGCTATAGAAAAAAGGCCGTTCATAGTACCAGGCATATAAAAATAGGGGAATGCTGAGGATCAACATGGATAGTCCTGTTTGAAAACCAAAGAAATAATGAAAGATGAGTGCAATCCCAATAACGCCGCCATCTATTAAATGGTGCGGAACTAAAAACCCATTGATTCCAATACCAACCAAAAAGCTACCAACAATTACAGCAACCGCTTTTTGAAAATTAATAAAATCATCACCTGCCTCACATTTCATATATTCCTTACTATATGTCCAAGGCAGAGCATCAAGAATATCCATTCAAAAAAAAAAAATCCCCCTCCTTTCACGGGCCCGGTCATTGACCGATTCCCACAGCTTGTGGGTAAAAGAGGTTCGGAAAACATCTCTTTCATCACATGATGTTCCCTAATCACCTGAACCAAAGCAACACCACTAAATGTTAAAACAAAGATGATTGGAGCGGGCACGAGACCTTTGCTCAGCATGCCGAGGAGGCTCCCTGCCTGCCCGCGGAAAGCGAGTGCCTGAAGCGGAGTCCAAATTGTTACAAGCCATAAAAAAACTGTAGGCAATTTTCATCGAGCTCGCCTACAGTCTAAGGGCCCGGTCATTTAGACCGGGCCCCATTCCATCACTTCAACTCTAATAACACTACATTTTCAACATGTGTCGTCATAGGGAACATATCGACAGGCTGGATATCAACTGCTTTATATCCGCCTTCTTCCAAGAGATGAAGATCACGCGCCAGAGTGCCTGGGTTGCATGATACGTATACGACTTTGCTCGGCTTCATCTCGATGATCGTATTCAGAAGGGACTCTTCACAACCTTTGCGAGGAGGATCCACAACGATGACATCCGCAGTATTGCCCTTTTGATACCATTCAGCAATTACGTTACCTGCATCGCCAACCATGAATTCTGCATTTGAGATATCATTCAATTCAGCGTTGCGGCGTGCGTCTTCTATCGCTTCTTCGACCACTTCGACACCGATTACTTTTTTCGCTTTCTTAGCTAAAAATAAAGAGATGGTTCCAATGCCGCAATAGGCATCGATCACTGTTTCTTCACCAGTCAGCCCTGCATAGTCAAGTGCTTTATCATATAGGACTTTCGTTTGGCCCGGATTGATTTGGTAGAAAGACTTTGCTGAAATCGCAAATTTCACATCACCGATCATATCATGGATCACTTCGTCGCCCCATAGTACAGTCATTTTATCGCCTAAGATAACATTCGTTTTCTTGGAATTAACGTTTTGAACGATGGATTTCACTTGTGGAAGACGTTCAACGATTTCCTTCACGATTGTTTCGATGAAAGGAATGCTTTTCGTTCTTGTTACGAGAACAATCATCAATTCATCTGTTTGCTTGCCATAACGGGCCATGATGTGCCGTAATACACCCTTATGTGCCTCTTCATTGTAAGCAGGGACACCAAGTTTACTGAAAATCTCTTTAACAATTTGAACAGCTTCATTGATCACTTCATGTTGGATAATGCTTTCTTTCGTTTCAACAATTTCATGTGTCCGCGGCTTGAAGAACCCTGCTATTAGCTTGCCATCCTTTTCACCAACAGGCACTTGCGCTTTATTACGATAATGAGTCGGATTCTCCATCCCGATGATCGGGTGAACCTTCACATCCTCAAGTTTCCCAATGCGCGTCATCACTTCACGCACTTGTCTTTCCTTGTATTTCAACTGTCCTTCATAGCTCATATGCTGCAGCTGGCAGCCACCGTATTTATGGTAATCTTCAGTCGTGACCTCAACCCGGTATGGACTGTTTTCGATAATCTCCATCAAGCGTCCGAAGCCATAACCTTTATTGGCCTTCATCACTTTAATTTTTGCTTTTTCACCTGGAAGGGCGCTCTGAACAAAGATCGGGTAGCCATCGACTTTTGCGACGCCAGCTCCTTCATGTGTTAAATCTTCAAATAAAACCTCTATAATATCATTTTTAGCAACTGGTGCTGTTTTTTTCATATCATCTTCTCTTTTCTTTTTTATGCTAGCCTGTATTTTACCACAATAGAGGCCTTGCCACAAAACCACTCACCAATTTACCCTGTTTTTCATAAAAATATAGTGGAAGGAATTACGGATTTTTCATAGTTCCATGAATAAAAGTTCAATAAAAAATGAAAAATAAGGAAAAACAGATGAGGTGAGGAAATGGGTTTATTTAACTCTATATCAGCCTGGAATGCTACAAGGTTAGAAAAACACCGAGCAAGTATGGAGGAAAAAGGCCTCTGTCCGGATTGTTACGGACGTGGATACAGCTCCTTCGTACCTACGGAATATCATTTTTCCGATATACACGACTGTCCCGGCTGTAATGGCACCGGAGCTTACTCTGATTGGGCAGCCATGAACGGGCAGCAAATGTAATCGCATACAGTGCCAAATTTCAAATGACTAAAAAGGACCCCCTGTTAAACAGGAGGTTCTTCTATTGCCTTCACCATATAGCGAAATTCATGGCCGCTAATCGAAATGGTTTTCATTTCCCTATATCCTAATCTGCTATAGAGACGATTCGCCGCTTCATTTTGATTTTCAACGACTAAAGAAATTCTTGGATATCCCTTCTGTTTAGCGTACCCCTCTACATATTGAATCAGTGCACTACCAATTCCTTTTCCTTGAAAATTCGGGTCAACGGACACAGTATCCAAATAAAAGTCTCTCATTTCCGCTTCCTTATCGAGCGTAACGCTTGGGTCTTTCATTTTCATCCTTAATTGTTTCACTATCGGTTCATCCAAGCTTTCGGCATCCTTGCCATGGTAAGCAATGATCAATCCAGATACTTGTCCATCATGTTCGCTGACAAGCGTATTTTCATAGCTGATCCGATTTCCACTTTTCCTGAACAAATCGGCAAGAACGGAAAGTATTCTTCCTTCTTCCGTTTCGCCTGTCAAAACCTCTGCAATTTCCTTAATCGCTAACCGGGTCAATACAGCTGCCTTGTCCGCATCTTCCGGTGTCGCTTTCCTGATATACATGTTTGCAATTCTCCTTGCTTCATTAAACTGAAAAGGCCACCAGATTCAGTGGCCTTTTCACCCTATTTATTTGCCGGATCGTCCGGCAGTATTCCTTGCGGGATGAATACATCAAAATGGCGGTACTGATTTACGAATTCAGCTGGGGCCATCCCGCCAAATTCCCCATCCAAATTAAGCATCATGTCATTTTTGGCATGTACTTTAATTCGGTTGGCTTTTTCATAAATGACGTTCTTATCATGGATATGCTCACCGCGCATTGCTAATGTCGCGACACGCACAATATCAGCGAGGTTTGCCTTTTTCAAGATAAGCAACGTGAACATACCATCATTCAAAGAGGCGTCAGGAGCCAGTTTCTCGAAGCCGCCGACCGAATTCGTGTTAGCAACCAAGAAAAGCATGATCTCTCCTTCAAAAAGCTTTCCATCATATTCAATAGAAACTTCCGTCGGCTTGATCGAAGGAAGCATTTCAATTCCTTTAATATAGTAGGCTAGCTGACCAAGCATGGTTTTCAGTTTGATCGGCACGTCGTAGGTCAATTCGGTCAACCTGCCTCCGCCAGCAATATTGATGAAATACTTATCATTCATTTTCCCAATATCGACTGGCATCGTATGCCCACCGGCAATTATTTCGGCTGCCCCTTCGATCGTCTTCGGTAAATGCAGCGCCCGCGCGAAATCATTAGTCGTTCCCGTCGGAATGATTCCTAGTTTCGGACGTTTCTCTGCTGTGGCCAGTCCATTAACAACCTCATAAATCGTACCGTCGCCCCCTGCTGCAATAACTATTTCATAGCCGCGTTCAATCGCTATCTTAGCCGCTTTCGTCGCATCCCCAGCACCGGTCGTCGCATGTGCAGAAGCTTCATAACCAGCTTCTTCAAGTTTTGCTAGCACACCTGGCAGGCTCTTCTTAATGGCTTCCCGGCCCGAAGTCGGGTTGTAAATCAACCTTGCTCTTTTCATTTCCCATCATCCTTATACATATTGATTCCATAATTTACATCTTAATCCTTCGTTACATGAAAAGCAATATTCGAAAAAAAGAGGACCGTATTTCGGTCCATATCTTTTGCATTTGACTAGAAATCGTATCAGGGAAATTATAATGCTTTTTACAACTTTATTCTAGTAAATGATTTCAATCATGGATATTGAACATTCACGTTGAATGCATCGGTAACCGTTAAAGTATGTTTCCCTTTGCCAATAGTGAATATCCCATTCTTTTTTACAATGCCTACTTCACTTGCTTCTTCTTTCACTTCTGTCATCTTCCAGCTATTCTTCGGGCCTTCAAGTTCCTCGGCACCCCTAGCATCTATCTTGATATCACTATTATCCTGAAGGAATACACTCAGATTTCCGCTGTCCTTCACAGTCCAGTCATTCATGAGTTTTCTAGGCTTCAAGACAAGATCGGTACTTTTTCCGTCTATCTCCACCGCTAACTCTGCAGGGATTATAAGAGTTGCCTTAAGATCACTTGCACCACTTTCCAAAAGTCCATTTTGAATCGGCAAATCCTTGAAGCTTATATAAAGCGTATCACCATTTCTCTCAACGAGTAAATAATCTTCCGCCTTCTTCAACAACGAATCGGCATCTTCCATTACCCGCTCACCATATGTTCCAAAAACGGAAACTTCCCCGTCATTACCACTTTCAATAGTCAATGGGTATGGGCCAGAGTCCAGGACAACTCTTTGTATGCCTTTCCCTGCCTTTTGATTGAAACCAGGCAAATTGACCGTTTTCTCTTCACTATTCACGGCAGCCCTAACTTGATCAATCAATCCGCTTGATGTTAGCAGAATTAAAACTATTCCCGTCGTTCCAAGCAATCCCACGAAAAGAATGCTAAGAATATCATACTTTACAAAAGAACTTTCTTTTCTCGAAAAATAAATATAGAAGAGAATCTCTGCACCCAAGATAATGAACAGCAACGGCCACCATGATAGCAGAATCGTCGTCAAATTCATATCCGCAATTTGAGAAACCAGTAAAACCAAACCCAAACCAACCAGGGAGATCCCCATTGAAATCGTTCCGACTCTCCATGTTCTCATTTTGTCCCCTCCTTGGCTCTCTCTTTTTTACTTCCCGACAGCAATTTGATTCCCCCGCCTATTAGAAGGATGCATACAAGACCTTTTTGAAAATAATCTCTAAACCAGTATTCCAAGTTTCTTCCTATCCATTCATCCAAATGAGGAGCAATGGCCGGGACGATGATATTACTGGCCAAGAAATAGACTCCAAGTCCCACCAACCCCAATCCTACCCATTTTTGATGATTGACCATTCCCGAAATGATGGGAGTATCTTCTACTGGACCCTCTTCCATTTTCGAGGCTTTTTGCAATCCATCAAAAAAACTATAAAACCAGATAATCGGAATAAGGAAAAAGAAGAAACCTAACCGGAGTAAATCCAGTATATAAATGGCGAATAAAAAGCCGGCCATCAATTGTATCCCACGTTTTTGCAGTCCCAAATATAGATGACCTGCACCAGGGAAAATAGCCAATAAAGTCGCGACCGATTTACTCTTCTTCCCGGATTCCCGCCTCTCCTCGAAATCTTCCAAAACGGTCCGATCGATAAGCTCCTCACCTCTTTGCTTTTTATTCAGCTGTTGAACAGAATCAAAAAAGCTGTAAATCCAGATAACAGGCAACAGTGCCATGAATATTAATAGACCTTCCATTTGTGTCATCACACTGATGAATATCACCATGATGCCAAGGCCTAAAAAGCCAATGAGAAAAATAAGTCCACGGTTCATGAGGCCCAGCTGAAAATGCCCTAATCCAGGAACGAATGATAGGATGATTACATAAAATCTTTCCGCTTCCGGCTGATCTGCCATCCCCCCTGCATCTTCTTCACTTTTAGGATTCTTCAGTGAGGTGACCACCAAATCAAATATACTGATGAAATAAAACACCATTCCAATAATGGAAAAAGCCAGAAACGCATCCGATTGGCTGATCAACGAAAGAAAAAGACCACCAAGCCCCAATCCGGCCGTGACAAGAAAATAAAATAACCCTTTATATTTCCTCCCTAGGTAAAAATGTCCGAAACCTGGCAGAAAGGATAATAAAAAAGCTAAAACCGGATTTTTATTCATTTCTAAAGCCCTCCTTATTTTTCTTTTCGATACTTTCCATCCAATTAAATGTTTTATCAATAAGTCCATCGGTTAAGGACTGTGTTTCCTTTTCACTGCTTGATTCAACAGAATCCACGTATTCTGTCAATGATTGAAATACTCCGCCTGCCATCAATAAGATCGTAAACCCGGCAGCAATCAGGTAATGTCTTGTTATCGTCCGAAGTGACTTCTCCTTCCGGTGTTGCTTTTCCCCTTTAACAGAGTCGCCTTTCAATCGGCCAATCGAGTCCATGACAGGACCTGCAATATCAATATCAAATCCTTCAATGTCCTGACTCATTTCTTTTTCCATCGCTTCCATATAGGCGGACAAACACTTGTCACAGGAGTATAGATGATTTTCATATTCAATTTTTAGAGCCTCTGGTATTTTATCTGCCAAATATGCAGCCCATTCTGCTTCAGGGACATGATTCATGAAAAATCCTCCTCTTCCCAATGTTTTCTCATCCAATTTCTTGCCCGATATAGCTTTACCTCGACAGATTTCACTTGAATCTGCTGTTCCTCTGCAATTTGCTTGAAGGTCTTTTCCTTTATGTAATAGCCATATACAACATCCCGATATCCCTCTGGAAGGTCATTCAGCTTCCGTAATACTTGCTTTCGCCTTTCATTCCGAAAAAATACTGCCTCGACATCATCAGTTAAGCCCAAATTCGCTTCCGGTGAATGTTCGTCCTGCAATTCTTCCTTTTGGCGTTCCCTCTTTCTTTTTAGATCGATTGCATGGTTGATCGCAATTCGGGTAATCCAAGTTTTGAAACCTTGGTTCCTATATTGAGGAAGAGAAGTGTAGATTTTGATAAAGACTTCCTGGGTAACATCTTCTGCATCCTTTTGATTCCGCAAAACGGAATAGACGGTTCTATAAACCGTCTGTTTATAAGTTTCGATCAACAATCGGAATGCATGATCATTCCCAGCCCTAACCTTCTCAACTAACTCATCCGTCACTTCTCTTCCTCCTTTCCTGTCAAACATTCATGTAATAGACGACACAAAAAGGAGTTACCCTACAGATAACTCAAAAAAAATTAAAAATATTTTTTCAAGGTTTTCACAATGAACCCGTTTCTTAATCAAGAGAAAACCGTACCACTTTAAAAGTGATACGGTCAATATTAACGTTTATTGATTTCTTCCACCAAAATTTTATTAACAAGCTGTGGATTGGCTTGTCCTTTTGTCGCTTTCATGATCTGCCCGACAAGGAAGCCGATTGCTTTTTGTTTACCGGCCTTAAAATCTTCAATAGATTGCGGGTTATTATTCAATGCTTCTTCAACGGCTGTACGCAATGCACCTTCATCGGAAATTTGGACTAGTCCCTTCTCCTTGACGATCGTTTCAGCATCTCCGCCGTTTTCAATCAATTCTTTGAAAACTTTTTTAGCGATTTTAGAAGAAATCGTGCCATCTTCAATCAGCTTGATCATTCCAGCCAACGATTCAGCAGTCAATTTGACGTCATGCAGCTCTTTACCTTCTGCATTCAGGAAAGCGGAAACCTCACCCATGATCCAGTTGGATGCTAGTTTCGCATCCGCGCCTGAAGCGACTGTCGCTTCAAAGAAATCGGCACTTTCCTTCGTTACCGTCAAAACGGCTGCATCATATTCCGGTAAGCCGAATTCTTCGACATAGCGTTTTTTACGTGCATCCGGAAGTTCCGGAATCTCGGCAGCAATACGCGCTTTCCATTCTTCATCGATATGGATTGTCAATAAGTCCGGTTCCGGGAAGTAACGGTAATCATCGGATCCTTCCTTAACTCGCATCAGAACCGTTCTGCCTGTAGCTTCGTCGAACCGGCGAGTTTCCTGTTCGATTATGCCGCCTTCATTCAGGATTTCAGCTTGGCGAATTTCTTCATGCTCCAACCCTTTGCGAACGAAGTTGAATGAGTTCAAGTTTTTCAATTCGGTTTTCGTACCGAATTCCTTTTGCCCGACAGGTTTCAAGGAAATGTTAGCATCACAGCGAAGTGAGCCTTCTTCCATTTTACAATCGGAAACGCCTGTGTATTGAATGATCGATTTCAACTTTTCCAGATAAGCATAAGCTTCTTCCGGGGAAGTGATATCCGGTTCAGATACGATTTCGACAAGTGGCGTCCCTTGGCGGTTATAATCACAAAGTGAATAGTTCCCTTTATGTGTCAGCTTTCCTGCATCCTCTTCCATATGAATGCGGGTAATGCCAATTTTCTTTTTCTTGCCGCCCACTTCGATTTCAATCCAACCATGCTCACCGATTGGCTGATCGAACTGTGAAATTTGGTATGCTTTAGGATTGTCCGGGTAAAAATAGTTTTTCCGGTCGAATTTCGTAATTTCCGCCACTTCGCAATTCAGGGCAATTGCAGCCTTCATTGCAAAATCAACAGCCTTTTTATTGACGACAGGCAATACACCTGGGTAGCCTAGGTCGATTACAGTCGTGTTACTATTTGGAGCGGCACCAAAATGGTTTGGGCTCGCTGAGAAAATTTTAGAATCCGTTTTTAATTCTACGTGTACTTCTAGACCAATCACCGTTTCAAAGTCCATTATTTTCACCCCTTACAGCTTAGGAAATTGTTTATGAAAATCTGTTGCTTGCTCAAATGCGTGAGCTGCGCGGTAAATCGTGCTTTCATCAAAATGCTTTCCAATCATTTGCAGACCAAGCGGAAGCCCATTCGCTGCAAATCCACATGGCACGGAAATACCTGGTACACCAGCAAGATTGACTGGAATCGTCAAGATATCATTCGCATACATCGTTAATGGATCGTCGACTTTTTCACCGATTTTAAATGCAGGCGTAGGTGTAGTCGGCCCAACGATGACATCGTATTTTTCAAAAACATCTTCAAAGTCTTTCTTGATTAACGTACGTACTTTTTGAGCCTTTTTATAATAAGCATCATAATAACCGGAACTTAAGGAGAACGTTCCAAGCATGATACGGCGTTTCACCTCGTCACCGAATCCTTCTGCACGGGTTTGCTTATACATTTCTATAAGAGTTTCCGCATTATCTGTACGATGTCCGTAACGTACACCGTCAAAACGTGAAAGGTTAGCCGAAGCTTCCGATGAAGATAGCAGATAATAGGCAGCTAAAGCATATTTGGAATGCGGCAATGATACCTCTTCCCATTCAGCTCCAAGCCCCTCTAACACTTTTAACGCTTCAAGAACGGAATTACGTGCTTCTTCGCCAACGCCTTCACCAAGGTATTCTTTCGGCACAGCTATTTTCAATCCTCGAACATCGCCTGTTAATGAATTCACAAAATTCGGCACGTCAACATTAGCAGAAGTGGAATCCATTGGATCGACACCTGAAATTGCTTCAAGCAAATAAGCGTTATCTTCAACGGTTCTTGTAACCGGCCCAATTTGGTCCAATGAAGACGCAAATGCTACAAGTCCGAATCGGGAAACCCGTCCATATGTAGGTTTTAAGCCAACAACTCCACAATATGCAGCTGGTTGGCGGATCGAACCACCCGTATCGGAACCTAATGAGAATAGGACTTCACCGGAAGCGACAGATGCAGCTGACCCACCCGAAGAACCGCCTGGCACATATTCCGTGTTCCATGGGTTGCGTGTTGCTTGAAATGCGGAGTTCTCATTAGAGGAACCCATCGCAAACTCATCCATATTCAATTTTCCGATCGTAACCGTTTCTGCTTTTTGTAGTTTTTGAACAACGGTTGCATCATAGATTGGATCAAAGTTCTCCAAAATTTTGCTCGCACAAGTCGTACGCAAATTTTTAGTGACAATATTATCCTTCACTCCGATTGGCATACCAAATAAAGCGCCTTCGTTCTCGCCTTTTACCAATTGATCATCCAATCGTTTTGCTTGACTGCGGGCGTTTTCTTCATCAAGTGTCAAAAATGCCTTCACCTTGTCCTCTACCTGTCCGATCCGCTTATATGATTCGTTAACAAGATCAGTGACACTTATCTCTTTCTTATGTAAGCGTTCATGAAGCTCAGAAACCTTTTGTTCGAACAACGACATCATTGTCCCTCCTTATTCAATTATAGATGGTACACGGATATATCCTTCTTTGCTATCCGGTGCATTTTTAACTACTTCTTCTACTGGCAATCCTGGTTTTGCGACATCTTCGCGCATAACATTCTTCATATCCAAAACGTGAGAAGTCGGTTTTACTTGATCCGTATCAAGCTCATTCAACTGCTCCGCGAATGAAATCATTTGGTCAAGCTGATGCTGAAACTGTTGTGCTTCTTCTTCCGTAATGGCCAAACGAGCCAAATGGGCAACGTGTTTAACTTGTTCCATAGAAATACGTGACATTCTCTTCACCTCCGAAAAAATATCCAAATCGACTGAATTTCGTCGCTTTTCTCCATATAATCATCGTTTAAATCATATCAAACTATTGCACAGTAAAGCAACAAGAGATACAATGTCGAAAATCAATTATTTCATAAGGAAAAAGAGATATTTTCCGGGAAATATGGGAAAGTTGCCGGAATTTCCGGGGAAATGACAATAAGACCTTTAAAATTCGACAAATGTTCCCTTTATAATGCATTTGCTCCCTAAGATGGAAGGGTTTACTTCCTATAATATATTTTGTTCCAGGTTAAAGGTTATTTTGAAATTCACAAATTTTAAAGCGGATCGCAAAAAAGATGAAGCCGTTAAGCTTCATCCTTTTTCATTCGTATATATGCACGGTAGGTTCGTCTTGATTTGCTTCACGGACTATGAGCGCTTCAGGTCCATTTACAGAGGTAATGGATACCTGCACGGCAATGTAGTTCGGGAAACGTTCCATTACAAGCCCGGCAACATATTGGGTAAAGCCGATCGCTTCCGAGTTCCCATAAAATTGAATGGGGATATCGATGTTCAGACTTTGCAATTGATCATCCATATAGAACGCCCTGCCGATGACTCCATTAAAGTTAGGAAAGTATTCTTCTACATCTTCTTTAAAGTTCGTGAAAGTATTGACGTCATCACGATATTTTTTTTCGGCACCAGCAGAAGGAAATAGGAAATACTCTTCGTTCAAGTCCGTCCATTTTCCAATATTGTCAGAGTTTTTATCGATATTTGTATAGGAAATGAAATTCCCTGGGACTACCGAGGATTTTTCATTTTGCTCGAATAAAGCAATCGTAATCGGAACATTTTTCAGCTTGTCCATTTTACGCAGCCTTTTTAAGACTTCTGCAGCAATTTTCTCCCCTTCTTGCTTTAGCTTTTTACTATCGATTTTATTTTCATAGGTGGCACCGAATGCCTCTTTTTGATAGTAATGCACTGAATTCAACGCAAGACCTATTACTACCCCTCCAAGACTCACCGAATTATCCTTTGTTTTGACCAAGTAATTATGTTCTAAAATATGGGCAAGATAAATTGGATTTTCTTCATTCCGTTTATCAATGTCTCCTTTACCTGGATCAACCGGATTCAAGCCAACGTTCTCCGAGGCCTTCATCTTCTTTTCTTTCAACTGACTATCGGTATATTTTCTGTTCAGCCAGGAAGATATCTTGGAACTATCCAGCATTTGCCCCTCTTGAAATAGGTAATCTTCCGGGTCGAATTGGGTTTGGGCCAATCGCATCAATCCATTTTCGAATTCTTCAATGTCATATCGGGTATTTAGATTGGATACGACCAAACCGCGTGCTTTTGATGGTTCAAACGGTAGGATTGTTTGATAGTATTCTTCCGAAATTTTATACTTCGGAATGATTGCCGTTTCTTTTTTGTCTTTGGAGTCTTGAACTACCTCTTGCTTATCCTCAAAACTAGGCGCACATCCAGCAAGAAGCAGTATAAGAATCATCCCCAAAATTGAGTGTTTCCTCATAGCTACACCTCTTATTTATTTAGTTCCTCAATCAGTCTCTCTTCATCCCATACCAGGACGCCTAGGCTTTCCGCTTTTTCCAGTTTGGAGCCGGCATCTTCGCCAGCTATGACCAAATCGGTTTTCTTGCTGACACTTCCAGCAACGTTAGCTCCTAGTGCTTCTAATTTCTCTTTTGCTTCGTTACGTGTTAACTGATGCAATTTACCCGTTAAGACGACTGTTTTACCGGCAAAAGCGGAATCGATTTCTTCAATAGCAACAGCTCTTGGCCCTTTAAAAGTAAGGTTCACGCCTGCCGCTTCCAATTCATTCAGTAACGCATGGACTTCTTCCATTTCAAAATAGGCTACGATGGAATCGGCCATCTTATCACCTATTTCATTAATGGCTGTTAGGTCTTCACGGTTCGCCTTGCTTAAGGCTTCCATCGTCCCGAACTCCCGCGCCAGTGTCTTGGCCGCTTTTGAACCAACATGGCGAATGCCCAGCCCGAATAGTAATTTTTCCAACGAATTGGTTTTCGAAGCTTCGATTGCTTGAAGAAGTTTATTGACGGATTTATCTCCCATCCTTTCCAAAGCAATCAGTTGATCGTATGTAAGCTTATAAATATCAGCCACATCTTGTATGAGTTGTTCTTTAAACAACAAGCTAATCACTTTTTCACCAAGACTGTCTATATTCATTGCTGTACGGGAAACAAAATGAATCAAGCCTTCCCTTATTTGTGCAGGACACTTCGGGTTGATGCAGCGTAAAGCAACCTCCCCCTCCAGCCGGACAAGTTCACTGCTGCATTCCGGGCACTCAGTCGGCATCTTAAACTCAACTTCTTCCCCTGTACGGCGCTCTGCCAGTACATTGACAACCTCTGGAATGATATCACCCGCTTTTTTCACGACCACTTGATCTCCTATTCTGATGTCCTTTTCACGGATTAAGTCTTCGTTATGAAGTGAAGCCCGCTGTACAGTCGTACCTGCTACCCGAACGGGATCCAAAACGGCGGTCGGAGTCAATACACCCGTACGGCCCACATTCAGCTCGATATCCCTCAGGGTTGTAATGACTTCTTCAGCTGGAAATTTATAAGCAATGGCCCATCGCGGACTTTTTGCAGTAAAACCTAATTCATCCTGCTGTTCAAGGGAATCCACCTTAACAACAATTCCATCAATATCATAGGCTAAGTTTGGACGTTGCTCCGTCCATTCTACTATATAAGCTATTACTTCCTCTATATTGGAGCATGTTTTTCTTTCCCGATTCGTCTTAAACCCGAGGCGATCCAATAAATCCAGACCCTCACTGTGGGAACGGACCCCTGTTTCCCCAAAATTGGCGATCGCATAAAGAAAAATATCCAGGTTCCGTTTTGCAGCGAGCTTCGGGTCAAGCTGCCTTAAAGAACCTGCAGCCGCATTTCGTGGGTTTGCAAATGGTTCCTCACCGCGTTCCTCTTTTGCCTTGTTCAATGATTCGAATGATTTTTTTGGCATGAAGGCCTCACCGCGCACTTCTATGGTAACCGGCTCCCGCAACTTCAATGGAATCGACTTGATCGTTTTCAAATTAGCGGTAATATCTTCACCGATCGTTCCATCACCACGAGTCGCCCCTCTTGCGAAATATCCATTCTCATATTGAAGAGTGACGGCAAGTCCATCAATTTTCAATTCACATACATAGGAAAAATTTTCACCTACAGATTGTCTGACCTTTCTGTCAAAATCCCGTAAGTCACTTTCATTGAAGGCATTGCCTAAACTAAGCATCGGTATGGTATGTTCCACTTTTTCAAACATATCCAAAATGGCGCCACCGACCCGTTGTGTCGGTGAATCCGCCGTTTGCAGTTCCGGAAATTGCTCCTCATATTCAATAAGTTCACGGAGTAGCCGATCATATTCAGCATCAGGTACTGATGGCTGGTCCATTACATAATATTCATAGCTGTATTGGTTCAATAACGTTTGCAGTTCTAAAACTTTCTTCTCTGCAGCTTGTATGTCCATACGTTCAATCCTTTCTAAAGAAGACTCCACCGCACTTCATATAGAAGAGCGGTGTCTAAAGTCAGATATCCCTATTCTTTACCAGTAGAAGCATATTAATAGCTTATGCTTTTTCAACTGGTGCAAATTTCGCCAATAGGCGTTTGATGCCAATTGGACTTGGAAAGGCAATATCCAATTCCTTCCCTTCGCCTTCCCCTTTTACGCTCACCACGGTTCCTATCCCCCATTTTTTATGGGATGCACGGTCGCCGACAGCCCAGCCGATTTCTTCACCGCCCGTTGCGGATGGTGCAGAAACAGCTTTTCCAAAGGCAGGCACTTTCCTTGTTGAAGCTGTTGAAGGAGATCCGGTTCTTGAAGAACTGAAAGGTGTTTGTCTTGCTCTAGGAGCCGGTTTCGGTTTTAAATCTTCAAGTAGTTCCTCTGGTATTTCATTAATGAAACGTGAAACAGGATTCATGCTCGTCCGTCCATACAATGTCCGCATTTGGGCATTGCTTATGAATAGCTCATTTTCAGCCCTTGTAATTCCCACATAAGCCAGACGGCGTTCTTCTTCCATCTCCTCTTCATCCATAAGCGAGCGGCTGTGAGGGAAAACCCCTTCTTCAAGACCCAATAGAAAGACCACCGGGTATTCCAGTCCCTTCGCTGAATGCAGTGTCATCAACGTTACCGTATTTGTAGTTTCTTCTGATTTTTCATCAAGTTGGTCTATATCGGCAACCAACGCCAGGTCAGTCAAAAAGCCCACCAATGATTTGTCATCGCTGTTATCTTCGAACGCTTTCGTAACAGATAAAAACTCATCTATATTTTCAAGCCGGCTTTGTGATTCAATCGTTTTTTCCGCCTGAAGCATCTCACGGTAACCGGTTTTCTTAATGACTTCCTCCACAAGTTCCGTCACGGATAAGTACTCCTGCTGATTTGTATAGTTAGTGATCAGCGTATGGAATTCCCTTGCCGCTTTGGTAGCCTTCCCGCTTATCCCTACCATTTCAACGGATTCGAGTGCTTTATAGATGGAAACATCAAATTGATCTGCATAATCTGCCACTTTGTCCATTGAAGTTGCACCAATTCCGCGTTTCGGTACATTGATTACACGGCGAAGACTGATGTCATCATCAGGATTCGCAATAAGGCGGAGATAGGCAAGTAAATCCTTAATCTCTTTACGGTCATAGAACTTGGTTCCCCCGACTATTGCATAATTTATATTGGATTTAAGCAAAACTTCCTCCATGACACGTGATTGTGCATTTGTCCTGTAAAGTATTGCTATGTCTGAATATTTCCTGCTGCCGGCCTGAACTAACTCATTTATCTTACCTGCTACAAATTGCGCTTCCCCTTGCTCATTGTCCGCGCGGTAATAGAATATCTTATTGCCATCTGCATTCTCGGTCCAAAGATTTTTCGGCTTCCGGTTTTGATTGTTATCGATGACCTTATTCGCCGCTGCAAGAATCTTTTTCGTCGAGCGATAATTTTGTTCAAGGAAAATCATGTTGGCATTCGGATAATCTTTTTCAAATGAAAGGATATTCGCAATATCCGCACCGCGCCAACGATAGATCGATTGATCGGAATCCCCGACAACACAGAGATTACGGAAGCGTGAAGCCAATAATTTAACAAGCATGTATTGAGCCCTGTTCGTATCTTGGTACTCATCGACATGAATGTATTGAAATTTACGCTGATAATATTCAAGCACCTCAGGTACGAGCTGGAACAATTGAATCGTCATCATGATCAAATCATCGAAATCGAGCGCTGAATTTTTACGCAGCCGTTTTTGATATTCCGTATATACATCGGCAGTTACTTTAGTGAAGTAATCAGACGCCGTCTTCAAGTACTCTTCCGGCCCGACCAATTCATTTTTCGCTGAACTGATGCTGCCCAAAATGGCACGGTAATCATATTTCTTTGTATCCATATTACGATCTTTCATGATTTGTTTAATGACCGATTGCTGATCCGTCGTATCCAATATCGAGAAATTCCTATTAAATCCGATACGGTCGATATCTCTTCTTAAAATGCGGACACACATCGAGTGGAAAGTCGAAATCCAGATATCTTCGGAAGCACCGCCCAGTATGGCACGGATCCTCTCCTTCATCTCACGTGCCGCCTTGTTGGTGAACGTGATTGCAAGGATGTTCCATGGCGCTATTTCCTTCTCGACCATCAAGTAAGCTATTCGGTGAGTCAGCACACGCGTCTTTCCGCTTCCTGCCCCAGCCATGATTAAAAGTGGGCCATCAGTTGATTTCACTGCTTTTTGTTGCTGTTCATTCAAACCTATTAGTAATTTTTCCGCTAAATATTGCATTATCACACCACCTATACGAACATTCGTTTCTGTTTTAGTATACTATATTTATTATATGTTTTCATTTAACTGCCGAAACTGTTGCAAGTGCCACTTTCAAATCTTCATAAATCACATTGCCGACAACGATGACATCCGCAATCTTAGACATCTCTTTGGCTTGTTCAACCGATTTTATCCCGCCGCCATAGAATAGTACGGTATCCTCCAAACTCTCTTTGGCCGCTTCCACCATCTGGACATCGCCGTAATCACCGCTGTATTCCAAGTAAAAGATCGGCAGGTTGAACATTTTTTCCGCCATCATTGCGTATGCACCCACATCATCCATATCCAAATCGGTATTGGCTTTCGTCAATTGGGCCGCCTTGCACTCAGGATTCAAGATACAGTACCCTTCAACGAAAATTTCATCCCAATTCAAAAGGTATCCGTATTCCTTGACTGCTTGCTGATGCAGTTTCATCATCCAATCCGGGTTGGTGCTATTCAGGACACTCGGAATGAAATATAAATCAAAACCTGGCGTCACCGTTTCAACAGAAGAAATTTCCATCACACATGGAACGGTATATCGTCTCACACGTGCCATTAAATGAAGCACATTCTCAAGCGTGATTCCATCCGTTCCCCCGACCATTATTGCATCGGTACCTGATTCACAAACTTTTTCAAGGGCTTCATCACTTATTTCTTTATTTGGATCGAGTTTGAAAACATGTTTCCACTCGCGAAAATCGTACATTATAATCCTCCATTCACACTTCCCATTACACCATTATAGCATTAAGATTTTTCATTAAAAAAGAGAAGTATCGATAAAATGTTATTACCAAATGGAACCTCTGAATCTAAAATCCAATATAACATGGATACAGCTGAAAGACAGCCGGCAAAGAATGTGCTGGACGCAAAGTAAAAAGCCGGGAATTGAATTCCCCGGCTTTTTATTATAATCGAAAGAAATTAAGATTCAGTTGTTTCCTCGACGTTATCCTTAATACGGTTAAGAGCCATTGAATAAGCGTCATTTCCGTAATTCAAGCAGCGTTTGACCCTGGAAATCGTAGCCGTGCTTGCACCCGTTTCCGTTTCGATTTTATGATAGGTTTTCCCTTCTTCAAGCATGCGGGCTACTTCAAGACGCTGTGCCAGTGATGAAATTTCATTAACTGTGCATAAATCATCAAAAAATCGATAGCATTCGTCCAAATCACGCAAGGAAAGAATCGACTTAAACAGCTGATCCGTTTCTTTTCCTCTCAATTTATCAATTTGCATGTTACTCCCCCTCAATTTCATGGGTATCAAAATGAGACGTCTCCTACTAAACCAGGTTCATCCGGAATAATATTGACCCAAGTTTTTCCTGGTATCAACCCTACTTCTTTATCGTTTTTCACTGGTATAATCCGACCATCCTTATTAACCCATTCTACTTCATTCGCTTTTCCTTTTTGAAGTAAATAACCTTTTCCGCCACTTTTCAAGTCGATTTTACGACGACCTTTATCGTCGATCACTTGATGAGCAGCCTCAATGATCAATATATTATCCAGTAAAATAGGTTTACTCGATTTATGTTCGACTGTTTGCTCTCCATTCGAAAAACGTTTATATTTCTCTTCCGTGGCTTCGTATTCATACTGAACATCATACTCGTCTGATCCGTAGGAAACCTCGGTTTTTAATGCCGGTTCCCCTTGAAGGCCATCTGCTTCTTCCTTTGTAAGGAAGACATAAGGCTCCGGTGCACCATTCAACTCATATCCCTTTTCCTTCGCACCTTTTTGGATATCCTCAAAGGTGGTGTAGGAATTATGCGGTGCTTTTCGATCTGCCGAACGTTGAAACAAAGTACCATCATAATATAATCCGTTCAAGTTATCAATATACCCTTTGTCCAGCATGGTTTTTGCCTCGGGGCTATTCCCATGACAGACATAGATGCAATCAAGGCCTTTAGCCAATTCGATATAATAGTCCCTTGCACTCCGAATCGGACCGATTTGGCTTGGCATTTCACTTTGGAAGATAGCTAAAAATCTGGTTATATCACCTTCTGCAAGCATTTCGTAGACCATGTCGGCTTCTGAGAGGCCCGATTGCGGGCGTGCTTCCGGATGATTATTAATCATCACTGCTGCAGCCCTTCGATCACTGCCTGCGTCGGTGGCTATACCTGTAAGTGGAAACTCATTGGAAGGTTCATTTTTCACATCTGTATTTTTGATGACAGCTTGGTCTTTCGGCTTACTGTCATCCGATGCAGGATTTTCTTTCGTAGAACAGCCTGCCAGCAGTAAAATAGCAATAACCATGAAAAGAACTCTCTTAAAATTCATCTTTCCACTCCTCTGATTTATTAGCCATTTCTTCTCTTATATTTTAACGCATTATAGTGGGAAAGAGTATAGTTTTATTCATTACATCATATACTCCGCGCTGGGTTAACCTTATATATGGCAGATGGGTCGTCGAAAAGAATGAAAGGGTGTACACTGGATCGGCGAAGCGATAACCTCTCTCCCTGAGCAAATGCTTCAATTCATTTTCTTCTTCTATCAGTTCAGGAACCTCCTTGGTGGACATGACTCCCTTTAATTTCAGAGGAAGTTCATGGATCACCTTGCCATGTTCCGTTAAAATGATTCCACCGCCGATTTCCTTCAGCCGGTTAAATGCCAAATGCATATCCTTTTTCCTTTTACCGATTAGTATGATATCACCTGTATTTGTATAAGAGCCAGCAAAGCCACACAATTTGTCCGCAAACCCTTTTAATATCGTATTGATGCGCCATTTCCCTTCCCGATCGATAAGCATGAAAAAGCATTCATCATCCTCAAAGTTCAGTTCTTCATACCCAACATCATTGGCAAGGGAGTACGGTTTCGTAATTACATTATTGACCAATTCAATCCCAAACGGCATGGAAAATTCAAAATCTTCCTTTAAACTAAGATCCCAATCAAGATCAAGTGGTTTAAAATCGAATTCACCCCATTGGATTTCCTGTTCATCCGGAATGATCTCGCCATCCCTTTTAACCCATTTCCCTTTTGCCATTACCGAAACCGGTGCGGGTTCCTTTACATCGGTCAGGAAGTTGATATTCGCTACCCTTCCCGTGGCAATATTGCCGTGAAGGTATTCAATGTTATAATATCGGGCGATGTTGATAGTTGCCATATTGTATGCATCGATGACCGGAACACCATTTTCTATCGCTATTTTGATCAAGCAGTCTATGAAACCACCTTCATAAAAGGATGGCGGCGATCCATCTGTCGTATAAAAGAATTTGTCATATTGATCGATGCCCAGCTCATGGATTTCCTGTAACATCTTCGGTAAATCGGGCCGGATCGAAGAATGTCTTAACGATACATAATAGCCCTGCAGCAAGCGCGACATGACTTCATCACCTGTCATTGCCTCATGATCACAATCCGCGCCGAACAAGGTCATTTTCGCTAAAGTCTTCTCTGAAGCACCTGGAAAGTGTCCTTCTATTTTCTTCCTCATTCGCTTCGCTTCCTGAATCCAATGCAACATCATGTCATCCCCATCAAGAAGCTTCGGCCATCCAGTTAGTTCCCCGCCCTGTAATACGGCATCATGCTCCAGCCATGATTTAACGGCCCCATGGGAAAAGACCATGTCTTCATCAATCAATTCCGTTTGTCCGTCAAAACGGCTCCACCAATACATTGTTACAGGAATGTTACGTAATTCTTTCAAAAGAGAAAACGCTTTCTTTTTATCCAACTGCAATAAAAACGGCAAGTTATCATTGATCAATGTCGTTGTGCCGAAATGAGATGCATAACGTGAAAAAGAAAGGGGATTATATAATTGAGAAGGGTGTGAATGCGGCTCAATATAACCCGGGACTAAGTACTGGTTTGTACAGTCCACCAGTTCACAGCGGTCTATATTATCAGGAAGCTTATCGCCAACATATACGATGCGGTCATCATATATCCATATATTCGCTTTTACCCATTTTCGTAAAGCCTGATTTAGATAAGTCGTATTTTTAAGTAGAATGTGTGGTGCCCTATTGCCATCCAGCACATCTATATGTTCTCTTAGATGTTTATTTTTCCATCTATAGCGCTGTTCAAGCATTAAACATTCCCCCATAATTTTATAGAAACAGATGTATGAAAAAAACCATTTTCAATCCAATTTTATTTCATAGTAACATACTTGCCTCAATAGAACAGTAATGTTATCCAGAATATTGTTAAATTTTTGTGAAGGGATGGACTTTTATGAAGTTTAAACAAAATATCAGTATAATAAATGCATTAATGCGAATTACCTGTGGTTTTACATTTTTAACATGGGCTATGGCTAAAATGGTGAAAAAACCATGGAAAAACCAATCTTATATAATCGTGGTCATGCTTTCTGCCATGAAAATAGGCGAAGGCATCCTCCGCTATTGCCCTGTCGTCGATGCGATGGAAAACAGACAAAACTTAATGACAAATGAACCAAAACAGGAACATGAATCTAATCAATATGATCACCATTAAGTTTTTTCTAAAGAAGAAGCTGACTCCGCTTAGAGTCAGCTTCTTTATATTATGATGAAAAATTGTATTTTATTGCACGGTAGCCAATATCCGTTCGCCAGAATAAGCCGTCTTTCTCAATATGTCCCAACTCTTTATATACTTCAGCTTGGGCAGAGGCCAAATCTTTCCCTTTTGCAGCAACCAGAAGTACACGTCCGCCATTCGCGATGAAATTCCCTTCACTATCGAGGGCCGTTCCAGCATGATAAACATGGGCATTCTGATCAATCTTTTCCAAGCCATTAATGGTTGAACCCTTTTTATATTCCCCTGGATATCCATCAGCTGCGACGACCACTCCAAGAACAGCTTCTTCATGCCACTCAAGTTCTAAATCCTCTCCAGAAAGAACCGCTTCAAGTGTATCTACGAAATCCGTTTTTAGGCGCGGTAAAACAACTTGCGTTTCCGGATCGCCGAAACGGGCATTGAACTCAATGACTTTTGTGCCTTTTTCGGTAGCGATCAACCCGGCATATAATATTCCTGTAAATCTCCGATTCTCCGAAATCATCGCATTTACCGTGGGCTTAAGAATGGTTTCGACTGCGGTCTGAATCATTTCATCGGAAATTTGAGGCACTGGTGAGTATGCACCCATTCCACCTGTGTTCGGACCCTGATCTCCATCAAAAACCCGTTTATGATCTTGAGCAATGACCATCGGATATACTTTTTCCCCATTAACGAATGCCATCAATGAAAATTCCTCTCCATCAAGGAATTCCTCAATAACGACTTTGGCAGATGCTTCCCCGAACTTTGCTCCGACCAGCATATCATGGATGGCGTCTAACGCCTCTTCCATTGTCATGGCAACCACGACACCTTTTCCTGCAGCCAAACCATCCGCTTTTATGACAATGGGGGCACCCATTTTTTCAATATATGCCTTTGCCGAATCATAATCGGAAAATGTTTCATATTCTGCTGTCGGAATGCTGTAGTTCTTCATTAAATCTTTAGCAAAGGATTTACTTCCCTCGATGACTGCAGCACGTCCATTAGGGCCAAATACCTTTAATCCTGCCTCCATAAAATCATCGGCAAGTCCATTCAACAATGGGGTTTCGGGCCCGATCACCGTTAATGAAACTGCATTCTGCTTGGCAAAGGCAACTAATTCCCCGTGATTGTTTTCATCAATTGGAACAAGAGTCGCTACATCGGTCATCCCTGGATTTCCCGGTGCTGCAAAAACAGTCCCAACCCGTTTACTTTCGAATAGTTTGCGGGCTATGGCATGCTCCCTGCCGCCCCGGCCAATTACTAGTACATTCATTACCGCACCTCATTTATGATTAATGTTTAAAGTGACGAATTCCTGTAAACACCATCGTAATCCCATATTCATCAGCTTTCTTGATTGAATCCTCATCCTTAACAGATCCACCAGGCTGAATGATTGCCGTGACGCCCGCTTTCGCTGCCGCTTCTACAGTATCATCCATCGGGAAGAAAGCATCTGATGCCAATGCACTTCCTGTCGCTCTTTCCCCAGCTTGTTCCAGAGCAATTTTTGCAGCTCCCACACGGTTCATTTGACCTGCACCAACACCCAATGTCATTTGATCGTTACAAACCACTATTGCATTCGACTTGACATGTTTCACGATTTTCCAGCCAAGTTCCATGGCTTTCCACTCTTCAGGGGTAGGCTCACGTTTTGTTGCCACTTTTATCTCTGCATCCTTTAAGCTATGTGCATCCCGATCCTGAATAAGTAATCCGCCTTCAATGGATGTTAATTTACGCTCAGGCTTTTTAACCGCGTCGAAATCGATCGTTAATAAACGAAGGTTTTTCTTGCTTGTCAATACTTCCACTGCCTCTTGTGTAAACCCAGGGGCAATGATGATTTCAAGGAAAATTTCATGAAGCTTTTCGGCAGTAGCCTTGTCAACTTCACGGTTCAAAGCGATGATCCCACCAAAAATGGAAGTGGCATCTGCCTCATAAGCTTTTTCATATGCTTCCAAAATGGTAGCACCGACACCGACGCCGCATGGATTCATATGTTTGACTGCGACTGCAGCCGGCTCATTGAATTCTTTAACGATTTGAAGTGCCGCATCAGCGTCGTTAATGTTGTTATAAGAAAGTTCTTTTCCATGTAGTTGATTCGCTTCTGCAATTGAGAAAACGGAACCAAGCGGTTTTTTATAGAATGCGGCTTTTTGATGCGGATTTTCCCCATAACGAAGCGACTGTTTCAATTCATAGGTAACAGTCAATGATTCAGGATTTTCTTCATCGGCAAGCTCTGTCATATACTCTGAAATAACGGCATCATATGCTGCTGTATGTCGGAAAACTTTTGCAGCCAGGCGGCGATTCGTGGTTTTTGATACCCCGCCGTTTTGTTTCAGCTCAGCCAATACGGTAGGATAATCATTGGAATCAACGATAACAGTCACATATTCGTGGTTTTTAGCAGAAGAACGAAGCATTGTCGGTCCACCGATATCGATGTTTTCAATAGCATCTTCCACAGTGACTTCCGGTTTGGAAATAGTCGCTTGGAATGGATATAGGTTCACACAGACAAGTTGAATGGGTTCAATATTATGCTCAGCAAGCTGTGCTGCGTGATTTTTGTCATCATGCTTAGCCAGCACTGCTCCATGGACATTCGGGTGAAGTGTTTTAACACGTCCATCCAATATTTCCGGGAAACCGGTGACATCACTGATTCCAATTACCTCAATACCATTATCCTGCAGCGTTTTTTTGGTACCGCCTGTAGAAATGATTTCAAAACCTGCTTCAATCAAACCTTGAGCAAATTCTACGATACCTGTTTTATCCGATACACTAATTAATGCACGTTTCTTCATGTTATGTTGGTCCCTCCATTAAGTAAGTTTCTTGTGGCATAGCTCCTGCAAAACTGACGGATACAAGTCATGCTCCATTTCCTGAATCCTTTTCTGAAGGATGTCTTTCGTATCCCCCTCAAGAATTGGCACTGCCTTTTGGGCAATGACCGGTCCTGTGTCCATTCCATCATCGACATAATGAACCGTTACCCCCGTTTCCTTCACTCCGGCGTCAAAAGCCTGGCCAATTGCATCCTTGCCTGGAAAACTAGGCAGAAGTGAAGGGTGGATATTCACAATCCTTTGTGAATACTTTTGTAATAAAGTCGGACCGATCAAGCGCATATAACCAGCCAGAATGATAAATTCAATCTCATACTGGCGAAGTTTTTCGAGGATTTCCGATTCATACTCAGTCTTGTTCGGGTAATTCTTCGCTGAAAAGGAGAAAGAATCAATATTCTCAAGCTTAGCTCTCTCAAGCACATATGCGTCTTCACGATCGCAAACGACAAGACAGATTTCCGCCTCTATCTTTCCACTTTTTATTGCTTCAGCAATTGATTGAAAATTACTACCGTTACCTGATGCAAAGACAGCAAGGCGTTTCATTATTTGAACGACACTCCATTTCCATCTACAACCGTTCCAATAACTGAGGCTTCTTCACCGCAAGAACGTAAGTGGGCTAGCACATCGGATGCCACTTCTTTTTTCACGACGGCCGTCATTCCGATTCCCATATTGAAGATATTGAACATTTCCTCTTTTACAAGGTTCCCTTTTTCTTCAAGGAATGAGAATATAGTTGGAATTTCCCAGCTTCCGAGCTCGATTTCAACACCGCATCCTTCAGGAAGAATACGCGGAATATTCTCGATGAATCCCCCACCAGTGATATGGGCAAGACCATTAACCTCATATTTTTCCAATGTCGATAAAATGGACTTCACATAGATTTTTGTCGGTTTTAATAATTCTTCTCCCAACTTGCAATCCAGTTCCGGTACGAAATCATGAAGCCCCATACCTGAGTCTTCAAGAAGGATTTTACGAACAAGGGAATACCCATTACTGTGGATGCCGCTTGAAGCGAGTCCAATGACGACATCGCCCGCCGAGATTGCTTCACCAGTAATTAGACGTGATTTTTCAACGGCACCTACAGTAAAACCTGCCACATCGTATTCTTCCGTCTCGTACATGCCAGGCATTTCAGCCGTTTCTCCGCCGATTAAAGCACAGCCCGCCTGCTCACAGCCATCTGCAATTCCTTTGACGATCATTTCAATTCGTTCAGGATCCGCTTTACCGCAGGCAATATAATCTAAAAAGTATAAAGGTGCAGCACCTTGAACGACAACATCATTGACGCACATAGCTACACAATCCACTCCAATTGTATCGTGTTTATCCATCATGAACGCCAACAAAAGTTTTGTACCCACTCCATCCGTACCTGAAATGAGCACAGGTTCTTTAAGGTTCAAGGAAGATAAATCAAACATGCCGCCAAAACCGCCCAGACCATTCATAACTTCTGGACGAAATGTGCGCTTTACATGTTTTTTCATTCGATTTACCGCTTCATAACCAGCCTCAATATCCACACCAGCCTGTTTATATGCATTAGCCATTTGAAATCCTCCTCCGAAAATCAATCATCATTGCCGACTTGATTAACATTTTGTTTTTTCTCGTTCGTATTCAAAAATTTCAGTCGGATAATTTCCGGTGAAACAAGCTAGGCATGAACCGCGCGTTTCTCCAGGAAACGGTCGTCCAATTGCTTCGACCATACCTTCGACACTTAAAAAAGTTAAGGAATCAGCACCGATGATTTCCCTTATTTCCTCCACCGATTTAGAGCTCGCAATCAGTTCTTCCTTTTTAGACGTGTCTATGCCATAAAAACATGGATTCTTGATTGGTGGTGAGCTGATTACTACATGCACTTCTTTCGCTCCAGCATCTTTTAACATGCGGACAATCCTTCTGCTCGTTGTCCCACGGACGATTGAATCATCAACCATTATGACCCGCTTACCTTCCACTACCCCTCTTACAGGTGATAGTTTCATCTTCACGCCTTGTTCACGCAGACTTTGTGATGGCTGAATGAATGTCCTTCCAACATACCGATTTTTTATTAAACCCATTTCATAGGGAATGCCTGCAGCTTCAGCATAGCCAATCGCTGCGGAAATGCTGGAATCAGGTACACCCGTAACTACATCCGCTTCAATTTTGGTTTCCAGTGCCATTTGCTTGCCAAGGTTTTTTCGTGCCGTATGGACATTGATACCATCAATATTGCTATCCGGACGGGAGAAATACACATACTCCATCGTGCACATTGCCTGTTGACTGGAAAGCGAAAAGTACTCGGATGTGATTCCCTCATCATTAATGACAACGAGTTCACCGGGCTCAATATCACGAATGAATTCTGCACCTACAATATCAAGTGCACATGTTTCTGATGCAGCGAAATATGCATCGCCTATTTTCCCCAAGGAAAGTGGACGGAAGCCATGCGGATCTCTTGCCATGATCATTTGGTTTTCGGTCATGATGACAAAGGCATAGGCCCCCTTCAGCATGCTTAAACTATTTTTCACGGAATCTCTTACATCCGAGTAACCGGAGCGTTTAATCAGATGTGCCAGAACTTCCGTGTCGGATGTCGTTTGAAAAATGCTTCCCTGACCTTCAAGCTGAGCTTTTAACTGGTGGGCATTGACGATATTCCCATTATGGGCAAGTGCCAGCCCTCCTGTATGCGAATTGAACAGGAAAGGCTGAACATTTTGATACCCGCCGCCGCCTGCCGTAGTATAACGGACATGGCCGATCGCCGCTTTTCCGGTACCGGAAAGTGCCTGCATTTTTTCGGCAGTGAATATCTCCGTGACAAGTCCTTCGCCCTTAGAGATGGACATCTGCTCACCATCCGTCACGACGATGCCCGCTCCCTCTTGACCACGATGTTGCAAGCTATGCAAACCGTAGTAAGCAAGCTGTGCAGCATCGGGATGACCCCAAACTCCTACAACACCACACTCTTCGTTTAGGCTTCTTATTTCAGCAAGCATGGTATGGCTCCCTTCCAAGCTGTTTGTAAATCTTCAACGTCCGCTTCCAATACTTTGCTATCATTGCTTGTCTCCACGACTAATTTATTATCGGCCGTTACCGAACCTATGCATATCGCATCTTCAACAAGTGCTTCAAATGCCGCTTTGTTTTCAGGTTTGATGGACAATAAGAATCGTGATTGCGTTTCACTGAATAATTCCGATACCGTTTCGCCGGATATATTCACTTTTGCCCCAAGTTTGCCAGCCCCGAATAAAGATTCAGCCAATGCCACTGCCAAACCGCCTTCCGAAAGGTCATGAGCTGATGCAACAAGTCCTTTTTGGATTGCAGTCAGAATTTGCTGCTGACGTTTTTGCTCAATGGCCAAATCAAGTTCTGGCGCGCGTCCAAAGATTTTACCCTCAAGCATTTTCTGTAATTCACTGCCTCCAAATTCAACTTTGGCTTCGCCGATCACATAAATCAAATCGGATTCATTTTTAAATGTTTGTGTAGTGATGTGCTGAAGGTCACTGACAAGTCCAACCATCCCAACTACAGGGGTCGGATAAATCGCTTCACCATTCGTTTCATTGTAAAGGGAGACATTTCCGCCAATTACAGGAGTACTTAAGCTTCTGCAAGCTTCACTCATTCCGTCTGCCGCTTTTTCCAATTGCCAAAAGATTTCAGGTTTTTCTGGATTCCCAAAATTCAAGCAATCCGTAATCGCCAAAGGCTCTGCACCCGAGCAAATGATGTTACGGGCAGCTTCAGCCACTGCGATTTTTCCACCTGTTTCAGGATCTAGATAAATGAAGCGGGAGTTGCAATCCGTCGTCATGGCAAGGGCTTTATTTGTGCCCCGTACACGCACTACCGCCGCATCCGAACCAGGTGATACAACTGTATTCGTACGGACCATGTAATCATATTGGTCGTAGACCCATTCCTTACTCGAAATTGTCGGTTGCTTCAATAGTGATACCAATGTTTCTTTATAATCTCCAATGACTGGCACTTCTGCCGTCATGCTTTGGAAGTCACGGAAATATTGCGGTTCTGCAGATGGCTTGTGATAGATTGGAGCTTCTTCAGCCAATGCATCAACCGGAACCTCAGCAACGATTTCACCTTGATGGAAAAGTGTTAGATTTTTGTCATCCGTTACTTCTCCAACAGCAACCGCTTCTAGGTCATATTTCGTGAACAAGTCAACGATTTCCTGTTCGCGTCCTTTAGTTACAACGATCAGCATCCGCTCTTGTGATTCAGAAAGCATCATTTCATATGCTGTCATTCCCGTTTCACGCTGCGGTACTAAATCAAGGTTCATTTTTATCCCTGAGCCAGCTTTACTCGCCATCTCGGCAGATGAGCTTGTAAGGCCTGCTGCTCCCATATCCTGTATCCCAACAAGGGCATCATTTTGAATCAATTCAAGGCATGCTTCCAAAAGCAGTTTTTCCATGAAAGGATCGCCTACTTGTACGGCAGGCCGTTTTTCTTCTGAAGACTCTGATAGCTCTTCAGATGCAAATGTTGCTCCGTGGATTCCATCACGTCCAGTTTTGGCACCCACATACATCACTGTGTTGCCCACTCCATGCGCTTGGCCTTTTTTAATGTCCTTATGATCGATCAGACCTACACACATGGCATTGACTAGAGGATTCCCTTCATACGATGGATCAAATTGAATTTCTCCGCCGACAGTTGGAATTCCGATACAATTTCCGTATCCTGCAATCCCGGCAACCACTTCTTTAAATAGATATTTCACGCGATCATTGTCTAACTCACCGAAACGAAGCGAGTTCAACATCGCAATCGGACGGGCACCCATGGAGAAGACATCACGGATAATACCGCCGACACCAGTAGCAGCACCTTGATACGGTTCTATTGCTGATGGGTGGTTATGACTTTCAATTTTAAAAACGACCGCCTGATCGTCACCGATATCAACGATACCCGCTCCTTCACCAGGACCTTGTAGCACTTTTTCCCCTGTAATCGGGAACTTCCTTAAGATGGGTTTTGAATTTTTGTAGGAACAATGCTCTGACCACATAACCGAAAACAACCCAGTTTCCGTATAATTCGGCAGTCTGCCTAAGATTTTCTCCACCATTGCAAATTCATCATCGGATAGTCCCATAGTTGCGTACAAACGATCCGATTTAATTTTTTCCGGACTTGGTTCAAGCTGTAATAACATGTGATTCCCTCCAGTTTTTTACGATGGATTGAAAAATCTTTAAGCCGTCTTTACTGCCAAGCAGCGAATCAACAGCACGTTCGGGATGAGGCATCATTCCGAGGACATTTCCTTGTTCATTTATAATTCCCGCTATCTGTTCCAAGCTTCCGTTTGGATTTTCACCATCATACGTGAACAAGATGCGGTTATTTTGTTTTAATTCAGCCAATGTCTCATTATCGCAGTAGTAATTCCCTTCACCATGGGCAACCGGGATCGTAATCGTTTCATTTAATTCATATCCTGTCGTGAACATCGATTGATTATTTTCAACCTTCAGTCCTACATTGCGGCAAATGAATTTCAGACCTTCGTTACGGCGCATCGCTCCAGGTAATAGTCCTGCTTCAAGTAAAATCTGAAAACCATTGCAGACACCCAAGACAGGCTTACCTGCTTGTGCCGCTTTTACGACTTCAGCCATTACATTCGAAAATCGTGCAATTGCTCCAGAGCGTAAATAGTCTCCATAAGAGAAACCTCCTGGAAGGAGAATCCCATCATACTGATCTAGATTGTCTGTAGAGTGCCAAACATACTCCACTTCTTCCCCCAGTGCATCCTTTATTGCATGGTACATATCGACATCACAATTGGAACCAGGGAAAACTATGACAGCAAATTTCATTGGGTGATAACCTCCTCAACATCATAACGGTAAGCTTCAATTACCGTATTGGCCAATAGTTTTTCACACATTTCCTTCACAAGTTGATCTAAATCACGATCCGTATCCTTAATTGTAAGTTCAATGTATTTCCCCACCCGAACATCACTGACTTCGTTATATGTCAAGCTATGAAGTGATTGTTGCACTGCTGCTCCCTGTGGATCTAGTACACTTTCGCGTAGTGTGATATATACCTTAACCTTATACATGTTGAGTGCCCTCCAACTTTGCTAGTATTTTTTCGTAAGCATCTGTTAAACTTCCTAAATCACGGCGGAATACATCTTTGTCTAACTTTTCGTTCGTGTTAATATCCCATAATCGGCAGGTATCAGGTGAAATTTCATCTGCCAGCAAAATGTCTCCATTCGGGGTTTTGCCGAACTCTAATTTAAAATCAACCAATTTAATGTCCAACTCTTTAAAGAAGGAAGTTAAGACGATACTGATTTCTTGTGCTTTTTCTTTTAAAATCGCTACATCTTCCTTGCTTGCAAGTTCCAATTCTTCAATATGGTCTTCCGTTAACAGAGGATCGCCGAGCTCGTCGTCTTTATAGTAGAACTCAATCAACGTTTTCTTTAGCGGCTGGCCTTCTTCAATGCCAGTCCTTTTAGAAAAACTGCCGGCAGCCGTATTTCTGACAACGACTTCAAGCGGAATGATGGATACCCTCTTTACTAACTGCTCCCGGTCGGAAAGCATTTCAATAAAATGGGACGGGATATTTTCTTGGGCAAGCTTTGAAAATAGTAAGCTAGTAATTTGATTATTCAACTTACCTTTTCCGGCAATCTCTGACTTCTTCTCACCATTGAACGCTGTTGCCGAATCCTTGTATTCCACCCATACTATTTCACTGTTGTCCGTTGCAAAAATCTGTTTCGCTTTTCCTTCATACAACAATTCTCGTTTTTCCATCTGTCCAGACCCCCACATTGTGAATATTATGAATCTTCCTGCCATTGATCAGGCTTGGCAAACATATCACCCTTTAGAGGTGACATGTTTGCCGCCTTCACTTTTTATAAACCTAAACGATCAAAGATTACATCAACATTTTTCAAGTGATGTGTAGGATCGAAACAATCATCAAGTTCTTCTTTCGTTAGCAAGCTTGTGATTTTATCATCCTTTTCGATCAGGCTTCGGAATGGAACCTGAAGCTCCCATGCTTCCATCGCTTTCGGCTGCACCGTATCATAAGCTTCTTCACGGACAAGTCCTTTATCGATAAGGGAAAGCAGTACACGTTGTGAGAAAATCAATCCAAGCGTACGGTCCATATTGCGTTTCATGTTTTCTGGATAAACGGTCAAGTTCTTCACTATGTTGCTGAAACGGTTCAGCATGTAGTTTAATGCGATCGTTGCATCCGGCAAGATGATGCGCTCAGCAGAAGAATGTGAAATGTCACGTTCATGCCATAATGGCACATTCTCATATGCTGTCATCATATAACCGCGGATTACACGAGCCATACCCGTCATATTTTCAGAACCGATTGGATTCCGTTTATGAGGCATTGCCGAAGATCCTTTTTGTCCTTTTGCAAAAAATTCTTCCACTTCGCGTGTTTCACTTTTTTGCAAGCCGCGAATTTCCACTGCGAATTTTTCAATCGATGTCGCTATTAAAGCCAATGTGCTCATATAATGTGCATGGCGATCGCGCTGCAATGTTTGTGTTGAAATTGGCGCTGCTTCAAGGCCAAGCTTTTCACAAACGAATTTTTCAACAAACGGGTCGATGTTTGCGTATGTTCCTACAGCTCCAGAGATTTTCCCAACCTCTATGTTCTTTCTAGCTTCTTCAAAACGTTCGACATTACGTTTCATTTCTTGATACCAAAGAGCAAGTTTCAACCCAAAAGTGGTCGGCTCAGCATGAACTCCATGTGTACGCCCCATTTGAACCGTGTATTTATGTTCTTTCGCTTTATTTTTCAGGATTTCCACGAAGTTATTTAAATCCTTGGCAAGGATTTCATTCGCTTGCTTTATCACATATGAAAGAGCTGTATCCACCACATCTGTGGAAGTCAATCCGTAATGGACCCATTTTCGCTCTTCACCCAACGTTTCAGAAACAGCACGTGTAAAGGCAACAACATCGTGGCGTGTATCTTTTTCGATTTCATTGATACGGTCCACATCGAATGTAGCCTTTTCACGAAGAAGCTTCACATCTTCTTTTGGAATGACACCTAATTCAGACCATGCTTCACAAGCTAAAATTTCAACTTCCAACCACGCATTAAAGCGGTTCTTTTCTGTCCAAATGTTTCCCATCTCTGGGCGGGTATAACGTTCAATCATTTTACTTCCTCCGTTTCAACCTGTTGATTCCATATTTTGCTTCGATCACTTTCCAAAAGAGCTTCCTCAATCGTTGGACGTAAAATATTCACATGACCCATTTTCCGCTTAATCTTGGCTTCTTTCTTACCGTAAAGGTGAACCTTCCAATCTGAAAGCGTAGGAATTTCATCCATTAAGGGCCCGATATGCTCTCCAAGGATGTTTATCATTACCACAGGCTTCAATAAAGCCGTATTTCCGAGCGGCCAATTGCAGACAGCCCTTATATGCTGTTCGAACTGTGAAGTCTCACATGCCTCCATTGTATAATGCCCTGAGTTATGAGGTCTTGGCGCTAATTCATTAATGATGATCTCATCCTTATCGGTTAAAAACATCTCGACTGCCAATGTTCCCACCAAATCAAGTTTCTCTGCAAGCTGCAAAGCTTCATTAATAGCTTTCCGTTCAGCTTGTTGACTAATACAGGCGGGAACAATACTTTTATGAAGAATGTTTTCAATATGAATGTTTTCCGCAATCGGAAAATGACTTGCCTCACCATTTGCCTTGCGCGTCACGATAATGGAGATTTCTTTTACGAAAGGAATCCAGGCTTCCAGCACACATTTACCTGTTTTGAGCAGGGATTCAGCCTTTTTGATATCGGCTTCTTCCTTAATGACCAACTGCCCTTTTCCATCATAACCGCCCCGCGTCGTTTTTAACACACTAGGGTACCCTAAATTCTCTATATGAAGGTGAATTTCTGAAATATCCTGTATTTCCCGATATGGAGCAACGGAAGCTCCTGCATCGGATATCGCTTTTTTCTCCGTCAATCTATCCTGTGTCAGCTTTAATAATTCTGAACCCTGTGGAAGATATGCATGTTGTTTTAACCAATCCAGGGCTTCTGAACTGATATTTTCAAACTCGTATGTTATGACGTCACTGACCTCAGCTAATCTTTTCAATGCTTCGATATCATCATAAGCACCAGTGATTTCAATATCCGCCACTTGAGCACATGGACCTTCTGCAGTCGGCTCAAGGACCGCTATCTTAAAGCCCGATGCCTTGGCCGATAAGGCCATCATCCTGCCCAATTGCCCACCGCCGATTATTCCAATGGTCTGTCCCGGTAAAATGACTGTATTATTTAAGTTGTTCACTGCTCTGTAACACCTTTTCTCTGGTTTCGTTTCGTAAAGCCTCTAACCTATCAGCAATGTCAGAATCAAAAGCTGCTAATATTTGAGCTGCAAACAAGCCGGCATTGACTGCGCCCGCTTTTCCGATCGCAACCGTTGCAACCGGCACGCCACCAGGCATTTGAACAATCGATAATAACGAATCCATCCCATTTAATGCCTTCGACTGGATGGGCACGCCTATCACAGGGACAATCGTTTTAGCGGCGGTCATACCCGGAAGATGTGCAGCCCCGCCTGCTCCGGCAATAATCACTTTAATATCTCTCTCTTTTGCACTCTCTGCATATTCAAATAGTAAATCCGGCGTCCGGTGGGCGGAAACGACTCTTTTTTCATAGGGAATCTCGAGCTGTTCCAATGATTCACAAGCGTATTTCATCGTTTCCCAATCCGAGACACTTCCCATAATAACCCCAACTTGCGGTTTCATATCATCTTTCCCTCCAACACTCATATTATGGCGTCCCGAGTATGTAGACGGACGCTTATCATTATCTATAGCATGTAAATAAAAAAACCGGACAGGTTACTTCCTCATCGAGAAAGCAACCTGTCCGGAAAAGAAAGCCTTTTTGAAAAGTGCAAAAAGACTTGGCTAGTTTCCGAAATAGTCAGATGCTTTTCTCATAGTCCGATGATTTACGGTCATCAGGTAGAAACTTTTGGGCCATATCCCCATGATTATATGAGATGTATTAATGTAACTTCATCTTACCTTCCGGCCATTTTAATGTCAAGTTAAAATCGAATATTTTTACATGATATTAATTAATCGTTCGTGTTTTACTCAATTAGTTTTGCTTCGAATACAATTTTTCGATCAACTGGCACATATTGGACTTTGCCATCCTCAATTGTCTCGGCAAAGATAGGTTCCTCCGTTCGCCTTACAGGAAAGTATCCTGCCGCTTTAATTCGATCTAAACATGCATCGATCGTCTCGCCCTCGATGACTTCAAACTTTTCCTTACTCTTCTTACTCACAATACCGATCCCTTCCATAATTATATTTTGTCTGTGTTCTTCCTTAGCATTTAACCTGCATTATTATCAATAATAAGTTCTTCATCAACAATAAATTCTTCCTAGTATAATGAAAAGAACAAGTAAAGACAAGAATACATTTCAATAAAACCGATTTAACCATAAAAGCAATTCCATGATGCCTCGGATTAAGATCTCCCTGTCTTCCGTTAAAGCCCCACGCTTATAAATTATGCATCCCCTTCATTATCCTACCCTTTTCCCCCTCTGAATTACTATAGCCTGATTCATGAAATTGACCATTGCTCCATGATCGGTACATATTCGTATCTTGCTCTCATGAATTATTACAATTCAAGCGTTGACGAAGAGTCAAATTTAATAGGATGCAGGTCGATTTTCCAATCTTGGCCCGGAATTAATAGCGTTTAACTATTTCGTTTCAGGTTGACAAGATTAGTCTACAGGCCGAACTAGATGTTAATCTACCTCAAATCTCCCTGAAAGCTGAATATATCTATACAAAAAAAGACCAGCCGGATGGCTGATCTTTTTGAATGGCTTGGCGGCGTCCTACTCTCACAGGGGGAAACCCCCAACTACCATCGGCGCTGAAGAGCTTAACTGCCGTGTTCGGAATGGGAACGGGTGTGACCTCTTCGCT